>NZ_JARVSC010000010.1 GCF_030209375.1 Plantibacter sp. ME-Dv--P-122b | reverse complement strand
ATCCCGGTCGCGCGGGGGAGGTGCGGCTCCGTGCAGCCGCCCCCCCCCCCCCCCCCCCCCCCCCCCCCCCCCCCCCCCCCCCCGCCCCCCCCCCCCCCCCCCCCCCGGTCACCGAGCCTGTCGAGGTGCGCCCTTCGACAAGCTCAGGGAGCGAAGGAGGTCGCTCAGGGACCGGCGGAGTGAAGAGCCCTACGCGACCGAGGCGGCGGTGAGGGCGGCCAATTCGTCGGCGGAGAGCTCGAGCGTGGCGGAGGCGAGGAGGTCGGGCAGCTGCTCGACCGTGCGGGCACTCGCGATGGGCGCGACGACGGTCGGCTGCGAGCGGAGCCACGCGAGCGACACCGTCGCGACCGAGACGCCGTGGGCCGCGGCGATCTCGTCGAGGACGGGCAGGAGCGCGGCGTGGTCGGCCAGGTAGGCCTGCGCCCCCTCGGCGCGGACGCTGTCGACGCTCGACCCCTCGCGGTACTTGCCCGTCAGGAAGCCCTTGGCGAGCGAGAAGTACGGCAGCACCGCGAGCTGCTCGCGCTCGGCGATCGTGCGCAGCTCACCCTCGAACTCGCGCTCGACGAGGTTGTAGTGCGGCTGGAGGGCGATCGGGCGGTGGAGCCCCTTGGCCTCGACGATCTCGAACCACTCGGCGATGCGCGCTGCGGAGTAGTTGGAGATGCCGAGGTGGCGGACCTTGCCGGCGTCGACGAGGGACGACAGTGCCGTCACCGTCTCCTCGAGCGGCACCGACTCGTCGTCGAAGTGCGCGTAGTAGAGGTCGATGTGGTCGGTGCGGAGGCGCTCGAGCGAGGCGTCGGTGGCCTTCAGGATGTTGTCGGCCGCGAGCCCCTGGAAGTCGGGGTGCTGGCTGACCTTGGTCGCGATGACGATGTCGTCGCGGTTGCCGCGGAGTTCCTGCCACTCGCCGATGAGTCGCTCGGAGTCACCGCCGGTGTTGCCGGGCACCCACGCGGAGTAGCCGTCGGCGGTGTCGATGAAGTTGCCGCCGCCCGCGACGAAGGCGTCGAGGATGTCGAACGAGGTCTGCCGGTCGGCGGTCCAGCCGAACACGTTGCCGCCGAGGTTCAGCGGGAAGACGGACAGGTCGGACGTTCCGAGGGTGGTGCGGGCGTGAGTCATCTGGTGATCCTCCATGGTTCGGTGCATCGCTGGTACTTCTCCTCACGGTAAGCCCGCGGACGGCTCGACTATTCCGCGGAGTCGCCCGATGACGAGCGAGCCACGGAGGCCGGACTGGCTCTCCACGGCCCGTCGTCGACCGTCCTACAGTGGGCCGATGGGCTACCGCATCGACGACTCGAAGGACCGCATCGACCGGGACGCCGTGTGGGCCCTGCTCCGCGAGGTCTACTGGGCCAAGTGGCGGAGCCGAGCCGACGTCGAGGCGCAGATCGACGACGCCTGGCGCGTGATCGGCGTGTACGAGGAGGAGACCGGCGCACAGGTCGGCTTCGCTCGGGCGGTTTCCGACGGACTCGGCTTCGGCTACCTCGCCGACGTCGTCGTCCACGAGGCGCACCGGGGCCACGGGCTCGGTAAGCGGATCGTGCAGGCCATGATCGACGACGGTCCCGGCGCGCACTTCCGGTGGACACTCTTCACGAGCGACGCGCACGGCCTCTACGAGCAGTTCGGCTTCACCGACCCCGGCCCGACCGCGCTGGTCCGGCCGGCCGCGCAGCTGCCCGTCCACCCGAGCCAGGTGCCGACCGCCTGAGATGCGGCGAATCGTCGTCCCACGGCGACTCGAACGACGAATCGACGCACCTCACCGCAGGCCTCCAGCCGCGACGGGCTAGCGTTGACCTATGTGGATCTCCGACGACGGCCGGTACAACATCGTCGACGTGCCCGCGGAGGCGTATCCGGGGCGCGCCTATCTGCTCGAACTCGTCGCCGGTCTCGAGCCCGACGAACTCCACACGCTCGTGACCCGCATGCAGGCGTTCGACGACGCGATGATCGACCGACTCGAGGTCCTCGTCGACGACGACGCCCCCGAGGTCGCACCGGATCCGGAACGTGAAGCTCCGTACGTCGACGAGATGATCCCGCGACGGGTCCTCGACTCGATCGACTGGGACGCGATCCTCACACCACCGTTCCGGATCGAGGCGATCGACGTCGCCGGTGACCGCTGGCGCATGGACGCGTGGGCCTTCCTGGAGTCGATCGTCGAGCCGCCCGTCACCCGACCGAGCGCCCGCAACCTCGGCTCCTCCCCCATCGATCCGGCGTAGACCGGCACCCGCCGAATAGGCTGGGTGTCATGACCGACGACGACGTCACCATGACCGATCCTTCGCCGCTGCTCGCCGAGGGAGCCGGACTCGAGCACCTGTACACGGGCGCGATCTGGAGCGAAGGGCCCGCGTGGATCGCGGAGACCGGCCGCGTGCGCTGGAGCGACATCCCGAACGACCGCATCCTCGAGTTCGACACCGCGACCGGTGAGACGGCCGTGTTCCGTGACGGCGCCGAGTACACGAACGGCCGCACGATCGACCGCGAGGGCCGGGTCGTGCAGTGCAGTCACGGGCGCCGCGCGGTCGAGATCGAGGGGCCCGACGGCCCGGTCACGCTCGTCGACCGTTGGTCCGGCGGCCGCTTCAACTCCCCGAACGACGTCGTCGTGCATTCCGACGGCTCGATCTGGTTCACCGACCCGCCGTACGGCATTGACGCCAGCGGACGTGAGGGGCACCCGGGTGAGCAGGAGTACGACGGCTGCTACGTCTTCCGCTTCGAGCCGGCGACCGGAGCGATCGAGCCGGTCATCACGGCGATGGTGCACCCGAACGGCCTCGCGTTCTCCCCCGACGAGTCGATCCTGTACGTCTCGGACACCGGTGATGGTGCGCAGCGCATCGCCGCGTACGAGGTCGCGGAGGACGGCGTCTCGGTCCTCTTCGGCGACACGCCGGGACGCACCTTCGCGAGCACTGCGGTACCCGCGTCCGACGGCTTCCGGATCGACGTCGACGGCAACCTCTGGTCGTCGGCGGGCGACGGCGTCGAGGTGTTCGACCCGTCCGGCGCGACCATCCTGCGCATCCCGGTCCCGGAGCGCACCGCGAACGTCTGCTTCGGCGACCCCGACGGCCGCACCCTCTACATCACGGCGTCGACGTCCCTGTACCGCATCCGAACCGCCACCCGCCAATGCCCGCGAACTGTCACTCCAGCACAGTGACGGGGCGCTGGACTAGCCGTTGGTGACAGTTCGCGAGCAGGAGCTCACGCCCGACCCTGCAGGATGAGGTTCCAGTACACCCAGGGCAGGACGTAGCGGTCGGCGAAGAACGTGAACCGGCGCTCCTTCGCGAGGCCGTTCCAGAGCGGGATCGAGGGCTTCGGGCGGTAGCGGTCGTCGAACTCGGCGAACACCACCGTCCCGCGGGAGACCGTGAACGGGCACACCGAGTAGCCGTTGTAGACCGTGCTCGGCTCCTGGCCGGACCGCACGGCGACGAGGTTCTTCGCGAGGGTCTTCGTCTGTTGCCGGAGGGCACCGCCGGATTTCGAGCTCATCACCGCGGCGGCGTCGCCGAGCGCCCAGACGTCGGGGAAGCGCGGATGCCGCAGGGTCAGCGAGTCGACCTCGACGAACCCACCAGGGTTCCCGGGGTCGGCGAGCGCCGTTGCGGCGAGCCAGTCGGGTGCGGACTGCGGCGGCACGGCGTGGAGGAGGTCGTAGGGGATCTCCTCCCCGAGTCCGCCCGTCACGCCGTCCTGCCCACGGTCCGGGCCGTCCTGCGGGTCGGTCTGCGCGATGGTCACGATGCGCTGCTCCGCATCGACCGCGACGAGCTCGCGCGAGAACCGCACCTCGATGCCGTACTCGGCGACCTTCCGGTCGAGTTCGGCGTCGATCATCGGCATGCCGAACATCGTCGGCGTGGGGACGACCAGCACCACACGGATGTCGTCGAGGACACCCGTCCGCCGCCAGTAGTCGCACGCGAGGTACATCGGCTTCTGTGCGGCACCCGAGCAGCTCGCGGGGCCGGCGGGCTGCGTGAACACGACGGTGCCGGAGCGGACCGACCGAAGCACGCGCGAGGCCTTCTGCGCGTACTCGAAGGTGTAGTTGGAGATCCCGACCGGCGACGCCATCGCCTCCGTCAGACCGGGCACGGCGTCCCAGTCCTGCTGGATGCCTGGAGCGACGATGAGCTGGTCGTACTCGACGGCGGTGCCGGATTCCAGCGTCACCGTCTTCGCGACCGGGTCGATGGACTGGACCCGGTCCTGGATCCAGGTCACGCCCTTCGGCGTCACGGTGTGCTGTGGCCTCGTGGCGACCGACGCGGAGGCGGTCCCGCCAGCGACGTGCGAGAACATCGGCTGGTACCGGTGGTGCTCGCGCGGCTCGATGACCGCGATGTCGTCGACGCCGTATCGCCGGAGCCTGCCCGCGACGGAGAGACCGGCGTTGCCGCCACCGATGACGACCACCTCGTGATGGAGCTGTGCCGTCCTGGGATCGGTCATGGTGGCGGCGGCGCTCAGGATCCGGACTGACCGCGACCGGTGGCGTTCTGCAGCCGGTCGATGTGCTCGGAGGCCTGCGCCTTCGTCAGGTCGGCGGGGAGCTCCTCGCCGGCCTCGCGGGCCAGGGTGTCGAGGTAGCTCCGCTGCGGGCCGGTCATCGGCTCGTCGCCGGTGACCCAGTCCTCGGGGTCCTTGCTCGCGCTCGTCGAGCTGTCGTCGCCACGGGCTCCGAGGGTCTCCTCAGTGGCACCGATCGTCTCGGGTGCGCCGGAGGTCGTGGCGTCGGGGGTCGTTGCATCGGTCTGTTCTGCGTCAGTCATGGGGCAACGCTACGTCGAGCGGGCGATCGGACAGGAGGGGTTGCGCGGCCTGCGCGATCGGTGTCGGAATAGCGACGGACGACCCCCGGTTGATCCAGGCGACCGCGTGCGACCGCACCGTCCACGAAGGAGCCTCATGTCCGACACCGCTTCCGGAACCGACCGATCCGCCGACGAGTCCACCCCGTCACAGGGCATGACCATCGGCATCCTCGGCGCTGGCAAGGTCGGCACGGTCCTCGCACGACTCGCGGTCGCCGCCGGGTACCGGGTGCTCATCAGCGGTTCGCGCGACGCCGCCCGGATCGCCCTGACGATCGACGTCCTCGCTCCGGGTGCCGTCGCCACGACGTCCGCCGACGCGGCTGCCCAGGCCGACATCGTCATCCTCGCGCTGCCCCTCGGCAAGCACCGGTCGGTGCCCGTCGACGAGCTGCGCGGCAAGCTCGTCGTCGACGCCATGAACTACTGGTGGGAGGTCGACGGCCACCGCGAGGACCTCAGTGCGCCGGAGACCTCGACGAGCGAGCTGGTCGCCGCCTTCCTGCCGGAGTCTCGGGTGGTGAAGGCGTTCAACCACATGGGGTACCACGACCTCGACGGCGAGCCGCGCCCGGCCGACGCGCCGGGCCGCAAGGGCATCGCGATCGCCGGCGACGATCCTGCGGACCGGGCCGCCGTCTCGGCCGTGGTGGACGCCCTCGGATTCGACCCCGTCGAGATCGGACCGCTGCGCGCGGGCGTCGTCCTCGAACCCGGGCACGAGCTCTTCGGCGCGAACATCGGTGCCGACGACATCCGCGAGGTCGCCGAGGTGCGGGCGTTCGCGGCGGCCGAGGCGGACGTCCGCTAGCCGACCCGGCGGGTTCCTGCATCCAGCCGGTCTCGACCGTTCGGACGCGGGGCGAGGGCCGCTGAGCGGATCACTTCCGCGAGCTCGTCGGCACGGCTCCACATCGGCCAGTGACCCGTCGGGAGGTCGACGACCTCGACGGTCTCGAGCGCCGCGACCTCGGCGAACATGGGGTGTCCGCCTCGAGCCATGTCCAGCACCTGCGCGCTCGGGATCGAACAGCACACGAGGGTGGTCGGCACCGCGGTGCGGGCATCGCTGGTCAGCTCCACGGCCTGGCGGAGGACCGGGCCCGGCTCGGGCACCGCCCGGTCGCGGAACCGGTCGAGGACCTCGGCGCTCAAGCCGTCGAGGCTCGCCTGCTGCGCGAGGACGTCGAAGGCCGGAAGCGGCAGCTCGTCCATCGTCGCCGGGAAGTCCGGGGCGAAGGCCGTTCCGGACGCCATCGGCCCGGAGTCGACCCACACCACCCGGCGGACGAGTTCGGGATGCCGGTCGAGGAGCAGGCTGACGGGAGCGTTCGCCCCGCTGTGCGCGACGATGACCGCTGGGTGATCCGCAGAGACGTCCCGCCGGGCGAGGGCGTCGGCGATGGCGGCGACCTGGTCGTCGAGGGTCCGTGTGGTGCGGTCGGCATCGCTGGGGTCGAGGCCGGGCAGGGTGATCGCGACGGCGCGCGAGTGGTCGGGGTCGAGATGGTCGAGGACGTCGTCCCAGGCCCAGGCGCCCAGCCAGTGGCCGGCGATGAGGATGATGGTCGGGGTGTCGTTCTGTGTGTTCATGCCTCCAGCCTGAAGCGCACTCCGGGCAGGTGTGTGTCACTATTTCTGTCATGAATCTCGAATTGATGGGCCGATGAGGCGAGCGGAGCGTCTCCACGCCCTGTCCGAGACACTGCGTCGGAGCGGATCGCGAGGGACCTCCGCCGAGCGGCTGGCGAGGGACTTCGGCGTTTCGGTGCGCACGGTCAAGCGAGACCTGCAGGCGCTCGAGCGCAGCGGCGCGCCCATCTGGTCACGCCCCGGACCAGGTGGCGGATACGGGTTGGCCCTCGGGGCGACACTGCCACCGGTCAGCCTGTCCCCGGTGCAGGCGGTGGCGCTCATGTCGGCGGTGGCCGCGGCACCCGACGCCCCGTACGCGGATCTGGCGACCGCTGGTGTGCAGAAGATCCTGGACGTCCTCGACCCCCGGACCCGGGCCCGAGCGGACGCGCTGGCCGGTCGGATCTGGGTCGATGCACCCCCGACCGCTTCGCGCGTCGTCCGATCGGCGCTCGAAGAGGCGATGGCCGAGCAGCGGGTCGTCCGCATCCGGTACACCTCGCGGGACGGGAGCACGACCACTCGCGACGTCGAGCCCGTGCTGTTCGCGTCGACGAACGGTCAGTGGTACCTCGTCGGATGGTGCCGGATGCGCGACGCGATGCGGTGGTTCACCGTGTCGCGCGTCGAGCGGGCCAGCGTGACGAAGACGGCGTGCAGCGGCCACACGGTCGCCGAGGTCGGCGAGCCGCCCATGAATGCGACACCGGTCCACGGCCGGGGACGGTGACCTGCGATCCATTCACAGGAATAGAACCGCTCCGCGCGACGCTGTAATCAGCGTGAAGAAGATCGGGTTCCTGTCCTTCGGACACTGGCAAGACGTTCCGGGCTCCAGCGTGCGCACCGGGCGTGACGCACTCCTGCAGAGCATCGACCTCGCGGTCGCAGCGGAGGAGGTCGGTGTCGACGGCGCCTATGTGCGCGTGCACCACTTCGCCCGACAGCTCGCGTCACCGTTCCCGCTGCTGGCGGCGATGGCGGCGAAGACCTCGACGATCGAACTCGGCACCGGTGTCATCGACATGCGCTACGAGAACCCGCTCTACATGGCCGAGGAGGCGGCGGCCACCGACCTCATCAGCGACGGCCGACTGCAGCTCGGCGTGAGCCGGGGATCACCCGAGACGGCCCTCCGCGGATCGGAGTCGTTCGGTTACGTGCCGGGCGACGATGAGACCGACGCGGACATCGCCCGCTCGCACACCGAGGTGTTCCGGGCGGCCATCGCCGGCGCGGGTGTGGCCCGCGCGAACCCGCAGATGACGGGGACCAACGGCCTGCTCGCGATCCAGCCGCAGTCGCCGGAGCTCGGCGAGCGCATCTGGTGGGGCGCCGGCTCGCGGTCCACGGCGGTGTGGACGGCGGAGCAGGGCATGAACCTCATGTCGTCGACGCTCCTCACCGAGGACACCGGCGTGCCGTTCGACGAACTGCAGGCGGAGCAGATCCAGATGTTCCGCGACGCCTGGACCGAAGCCGGTCACGAGTGGCAGCCGCGGGTCTCCGTGAGCCGCAGCGTCCTGCCGCTCATCGACGACGAGACGCGCCGCTACTTCGGGCTGCGCGCCCAGGCCGACTCGAAGGACCAGGTCGGACACCTCGACGGCGGACTCGCGCGTTTCGGCCGCAGCTTCATCGGCGAGCCCGACGTCATCGCAGCCGAGCTCGCGGCCGATGCGGCCGTCCAGGCGGCGGACACCGTCCTCGTCACCGTCCCGAACCAGCTGGGCGTCGACTTCAACGCGCGCATCCTGGAGTCGATCGTGAAGGACATCAAGCCGGCGCTCGGGTAGCCCCGGGGTTCACAACTCCTGCTGATCGCCCGTCGGCGGGCCGACCTGCGCACCCGGCGCTGCCCCCACGGTCGACGGCGGAGCAGCCGCAGGAGTTGTGGTCACCTCGCTCAGTCCGACAGCCCGGCGAGCGCCGCGGGCACCTGCCACGCGCCGGCCGCATCGCGTTCGAGCGAGAGCTCGGCCGTGATCGCCGGGCCGGCGGTCGGGAGCGGGGCCATGACGCGCGGCGTCGGAGCCCAGGTGACTTGGAGGCCCGCCGCCTGAAGCTCCTCCACGTCGAGCACGATGAGCACGAGCGGCAGCTGGAGCGACCCGTAGACGCGCTCGAGCACCTCGGGCAGTCGGTCGGCGGTCGTCGCGTGGACGAAGCCGACGTCGACGAACGGCACGGCTCGCGTCGACACCTCGTACTCGCCGAACGGCCGACTGGCCTCCCAGTCGTCGACGATCGCGACATGCAGGATCTTCGTCATCTCCACCCTCTCCATGTAATGAGACGTTACCGTATCATTAGGGCATGGAATCGAGACGTGGTCGCCCGACGGCAGCCGAACGCGAACATCGGCGCGACGCGATCCTCGACGCCGCCATCCGCCGGTTCACCGAGCACGGATACGGCGGGACGACGATCGAGGGGATCGCCGTCGACGCGGGCGTGACGAAGCGGACGATCTACACGTGGTTCGGCGATCTCGCCGGCGTGCTGACAGCGGCGGTCGAACGGCAGCACCGGTACCTCCTCGCAGCCGACAAGCCGGGCTCCGAGGCGGAGCCCCTCGAGGACGCGGCGACCCGGCTGGTCATCGCGCTGCACTCGGACGTCTCGATCGCGCTGCACCGACTCGTGATCGCGGAATCCCCACGGTTCCCCGAGGTCGCCGCCGGCTTCTACACCGCCGGCCCGGCCCGCTCGATCGCATTCCTCACCGGCCACGTCGGCGAGCGGGCGGAGCAGCTCTACACCCTGCTCCTCGGCGAACCGCATCGACGCAGGCTGCTCGGCCTGGCCGCTGCGCCGACGCCGAACGGAGCACGCGCACATGCCCGCGCGTGCCTGACACTGGTCGTCGACGAGTCGTCGGATGAGCAGAGCGCCGCGCTCAGCGGTCGAGCGTGACCACGTCACTCAGGCCCGCGGTCGCGTCGGCGGCCAGGACCCCGTCACGCGCGAAGTCGGCCCACATCTGACGCAGGAAGCGGCCGCGGCGGTCGACCTCGGCCCACGTCGCCGAGCCGATGAGCGCCGTCCGGCTCCACAACCGTTCGGTCCCGAGGAGGAGCGGCAGATCGGTGACGTGGGAGGCTCCGTAGGGACTGCCGGGCGGCGCCCAACTGAGCTCGTACCGGGTGGCCCGACCGCCGGATGCGCGATGCCGCTCGACGAACCTCCGGGCATCGCGCGTGTAGGTGAGGTGCGTCGTCGCACCGACGAGCGCCCGCCGGATCGGGTCGCCGACGATCGGCACCGAGGTCATACGAGCGAAGACCGGGATCAGCGGCACGTACAGCCGGGTCTCCTCCGTCGTCGAGCCGATGAGCACGTCGATGCGCGACGCGGCCTCCCGCCAGGCGGCGTCGCGGTCGGCCTCCGCCGGGAGCGGCGCGTGACCGTACTGGGTGCCGAACGCCATGCCGCCGCGCAGTCCGAACCGTCGCGCCGCCCGCTCCACCTGCTCTTCGAGCGCAAGCAACTCGACCACCGGGGTGTCCCGCGACGGGCTGCCAGCCGCCCGCATCATCGCGCTCGCCATCTTGGCCCGCCCGCTGCTGATCCCCAGGGGCGCGCTCTGGACGATGGCGCGCTGGAAGAGCCCCGCGGTGCCGTCGCTGATCATGAGGTGCGCGATCGCATCGCCACCCGCCGACTGGCCGAAGAGGGTGACCGCCCCCGGGTCGCCGCCGAACGCAGCGATGTGCTCGTGGATCCACCGGAGCGCGAGGACGAGGTCGAGCAGGCCGAGGTTCGCCGGGAGCGTCTCACCGTCGCCGAGGAAGCCGAGGATCCCGAGCCGGTACGTGACCGACACCACGATGACCCGCTGCTCGACGACCAGGTTGATCGGATCGTAGACGTCGAGGTCGCCGGCGCCCGTGACGTAGGCGCCGCCATGGATCCAGACCATCACCGGCAGCGACTCGTCCGGACGCACGTCCGCAGGGACCGTGATCGAGAGCGCCTGGCAGTCCTCCGAGTCGACCATCCCCTCGCCAGCACCCTCGAGGACGGCCTCGAGCACCCGCGAGGAGCGTTGCGGTGAGGCCGGCGCCCGCTCGAAGGCCCGGAACGGCACCGGATCGCCGTCGGTGCCGACGGGAAGCCCGATCGGCACCGGCACCTCGAAGCGCCCCGCGCGGGCGTACGGGATGCCGCGAGCCCGAACCACCGCGCCGTCGACCCGACCGAGGATCGTGCCGAGGGAGGTCTCGAAGCCGCGAGTGTCGGTCATCTGTCCACGCTATCCGTCGCTCCGGCTGAGTTGCCCGGAATCGCGCGTCTTCACGGCGAAATCAGACACTTCCGGGCGACTCAGCGCCGTCGTCTACGGGATGCGGATGTAGACCGGGTCGCCCCAGATCGACAGACGGTGCTGGACGTAGCGTCCCCAGTCGGGAGAGTCGTACATGCCGCCCGCGCCGTCGTAGATCGCGATGTGACCTTCCGGCCAGTAGAGCAGGTCGCCGGCGACGGCCTCCGACGCCGAGATCTGCACGCCCGACGCGGCCTGCGCACCGGCGCCGCGAGGCAGGGACACACCGAACGCCGCGAAGACGTACTGCACGTAGCCGTCGCAGGCGAAGCTGTCGGACGGGTCGTTGCCGTTGCCGTAGGGGACGACGCCGACGAACTGCGCCGCGTAGGCGAGGATCGCCTCGCCGGATCGGGCGACGGCGGGAGCCGCATACGTGCGTCCGGCCGAAGCCGACGCGGACGACGAGGAGGCGGCGGATGCACTCGCGGCCGCCTCGGCTGCGGCAGCTGCAGCGGCTGCCGAAGCGGCGTCGACCTCCTCCTGGCTGGTCGCGCCGTAGCCGTCGCGCACGAAGGGGACATCGGCTGCGGTCGACGGCACGGAGTACGACACCGACTGCATCGTCGCCGCAGAGGGAATCGCGCCACCGGTCGCCGCATCGACGTCGACGCCGGCAGCGGCCGCCGGCAGCGACACCGACACGAAGAGCCCGGTGGCGAGCGTCATCACCCCGAACGTGGCGAATGGCTTGGCGCGCTTCGCGAAGGAGCTCTTGGTGCGTGGGGCCGAGGGCCGCTTGGTGGGCACGAGGTCGACGTGGCGTCGCTCCTCCTCGGCGGAGGCGGTCCAGCTGGCGTCTTCGAGTCGAGCCGCGCGACGGGCGGCTCGCGGGCTGAGGGCCACGTGGCGGCCGCCGGTCCGGGCGGGGGTCGTGGGGGCCACTGCCGGAGTGTTCGGGTCGCGGCGCTCGAGGGCGCGCGCAGGGGTGGTGCTGGTCATGTGCGGGGTACCGTCCTGGGTCTCGGTCGCGTCGGGGGCGCGCTCGGTTCATGCTCGGTGGGTGCAGCATCGCCTCGGCAGAGCCGCCCCTCGATGACCGCGGTCGACCGGTTGCCCGATCCGAGGGAGGCGAAACGGCCACCCTACGTGGACGTCCCTGAGAGGATCCTCCGCTTGGCGTGGCCCGTGGAGGACCGATGAAGCCCGAATCGCCGATTTGCTAGCATCGTGCTAGCACTCCATTCCCACGAGAGGTGGCGACATGCCCACGGTGACCGTCCGGAATCTCGATGAGGACACGAAACGCGGTCTGCAACAGCTCGGCGCCTTGCACGGACGATCGATGGAGGCGGAGATCCGGGCGATCCTCGCCGCGGCCGTCAGGACGACGACGGCTGAGGATCTCCGCGCCGCCTCGGCCGCCGACAGCGGCCGACCGGGGCTGGCGGAGCGTATCCATCAGCGCTTCGTCGACCTCCACCTCGACGGTGAACTCGTCATCGAACTGCCCGACCGCACCACGACCACCCGACCGAATCCGTTCGACGATGCCGCGAGCGCCGACGCGGACGACCCGGCCCCGAGGTGATCATCCTCGACACGAACGTCGTCTCCGAACTGTTCAGGCCACGGCCCGACCCCACGGTTGCCCGGTGGCTCGACCGGCAGGACGAGGCCGACCTCCACCTCACCGCGATGACCACTGCCGAGCTCCTCGAAGGAGCCCTGCGCCTCCCTGCAGGCGCTCGCCGATCAGCGCTCGTCGGGGCCGTGGCGACCGTGCTCGACGCCGACTTCGCAGGACGCGTCCTCCCCTTCTCTGCGGAAGCCGCGCTCGATTACGCGGAGCTCATGACGACGCGACGCCGCTCCGGCAACCCCATCGGACCTCAGGATGCGGTCATCGCGGCCATCGCGAGATCCTCCGGCGCCGCGCTCGCGACGCGGAACACGCGCGCCTTCGCCGGTGTCGGCCTCCACCTCATCGACCCGTGGGTCCCCGACCACCTGGCATGACGCAGGGCGGCACCCGCCTCAGGACGGGTCGACGCCGACCGTCGACTGCCGGACGACGAGTTCCGGCTGGAAGACGATCTGCTCGGGCACGCGTCGAGCGCCCGCGTCCGCCTCACGGAGCAGGAGCTCGACGGCGGTGTGACCGATGAGCGCGCTCGGCTGACGGATCGACGACAGCGGGACGACCGCCGCCGACGCGAAGTCGATGTCGTCGTACCCGATCAGGGCGATGTCGTCCGGCACGCGCACCGAACCGAGCATGCTGAACGCCTGCAGGACCCCCATCGCGAGGAGGTCGTTGGCCGCGAACACCGCGTCGGGCCATTCGTCGCGAGGGCGGTTCCGGATGGTCTCGCCCGCGGAACGGCCCTGCAGGACCGTCAACGCGGTGGTCTCCACGACCTCGAGGGTGACCTCGGCACCACCGGCCGCGGCTGCATCGACCGCCTGACGCGCACCGGCGAGCCGGTCGACGACCTGCCGGAGCGACGACGGCCCACCCACGACCGCGATGCGCCGCCGACCGAGTCCGATGAGGTGCTCGACCGCGAGTCGCCCACCTGCGACGTCGTCGACGGCGACCGACGAGAAGCTCGTGTCGTCGGTCTGCCGGTCGACGAGGACCGTCGGCGTGCCACGGTCGCGCAGTCGGCCGAGCCGGGTGAGGTCGTCGCCGAGCGGGGTGATGAGCACGCCGGCGACCCGCTGTTCCTCGAAGAGGTCGAGGTAGGCGCGCTCGCGGTCGACACTCTCGTCGCTGTTGCCGAGCAGGACCGACCACCCTTCCGCATCGGCTCGATCCTCGGCGCCGCGGGCGACGTCGGTGAAGAACGGGTTGCCGACGTCGAGCACGACGAGGCCGACGCTGCGACTGCGTCCGGCGCGGAGCTGGCGGGCCGCGTCGTTCCGCACGAAGCCGAGCTCGTCGATCGCCGCGTGGACGCGTTCGACCGTGACGGGCGAGACCTTCTCGGGGCGGTTCAGCACGTTGGAGACGGTCCCGACCGAGACGCCGGCTCTCGCCGCGACGTCCTTCACGCTCGCGCTCACGGCTCCCCTTCGCCTGTCGGACTCGCCAGGTGACGCCGGGCGGGCTGGCTCATTGTCGCATGCAGTGACTCGTCGCGCCCGCGCAGGTTGCCCCGGTCGTCTCCGTCCCCAACTCAGGACTTCCCGGGCGCGGCGTTCCCGCCCGACCCTCGACACGCCGGGCGACTCCTGAGAACGGGCCACCCACCCGCATCCGTCCCCAACGCAGGAGTCCCCCGGCGCGGCGGCCCCGCCCGACCCCGACACGCCGGGCGACTCCTGAGAAGGGGCCGACGATCAGGCCAGGTCGACCGGTCGGGCCGTCGCGGCGGGCAGGGTGACGACGACCTCGAGACCGTGGCCGGGACGGTTGTGCAGCACGATCGCCCCACCCGCGTTGCGCGCGATGGCGGCGACGATCGCGAGCCCGAGACCGGAACCGTGCCCGGAGGACCGCGTCGCATCCGACCGGCTGAACCGCTCGAGCGCCCGCGGTTCGAAGGCCGGGTCGAGCCCTCCGGCGTTGTCCGACACCCGCAGCGTGAGCTGACCGCCCTCGTCGTCGAGGATGACCGACACCCGGCGCGGAGCACCACCACGCTCGGTGAAGGCCTGCAGCGCGTTCCCCGCGAGGTTGTCGACGACCCGACCGACATCGTCAGCGCGCACGGCGTACACCGCCGCGCCCTCCCCCGGCCCGCTCCCGGCGACCGCACTCACGTACTCGACCTCGATCCCGGCCAGCGCGTCGTCCGAGGCGACCCGGAACCGCGCGCGCTCGACCGCCTCGAGCACGTCGGCCTCCAGCCTGGCCGCGCTCGTCCGCTCCTCCGGCGTCGCCGCCTCGATGCGGGACAGCTCGAGCAGTGAGGTGACGAGCGCCGACAGCCGCGTCGCACTGCGCTCCGCCCCCTCGATGTCGGCGAGCAGCTGCTCGCGCGACGAGTCCTCGAGGCGCGCGAGTTCGAGCTGGGTGCGGAGGATCGCGAGCGGCGTCCGGAGCTCGTGACTCGCGTCGGACACGAGCTGCCGTTCGCGGTCCGCCGAGGCCCGCAGCCGCTCGATGAGGTCGTTGAGGGTGATCGCGAGCTGGGCGATCTCGTCGTCCGCGCGGCCGACCGGCAGCACCTCGTCCGTCGACCGTTCGCTGAGGCTCTGCGCACTCACCCGGAGCCGGGTGACGGGCCGGAGCGACACCGTCGTCAGGATCCACCCGCCGGCCGCCACACCGAGGACGAGGAGCGCGAAGGACCCGACGAGCAGGAGGCGCATCTGGACGAGGACGGTCGTCTCCTCGGCCTCGTCACGTCCGGCGATGACGTACCAGGTGTCGCCACCGACGGTCACGGGCTGTGACAACAGGATGTAGGTGGCGGAGCCGGCGTCGACCGTCGTGACCTCCCGCGTCGCGGCGAGCGCCGGGAGTTGCGCGGCGAGCGTCGTCGGCAGGCTGAAGACCGGGATGGAGCCGTCGGGGGCGATGACCGCGATGCGGGTGCCGAGGCCGGGTCCCTGGAGCGGGTCGTCGGGTCTCGCCTGCAGCGCGAACACGTACTGCGCACCGTCGCTGCGGAGCGCCTGGACGGTGCCGTCACGGACGATGCGCTCCAGCTGGGCGTTGATCGCGAGCCCGGCGACGAGCGACACGACGACGGCGATGAGCAGACTGCCCCCGGCGATCCGCGTGCGGATGCCGTGGTGCCGCGTCGACCGACGACGGTCCGCCGACACGCCCTCAGCTCCCTGCGGCGACGAGCGAGAACCCCACACCGCGGCTCGTCACGATGCGGACGCCAGCCTCCGCAAGGTCGAGTTTGCGACGGAGGCGGCTGATGTACTGGTCGACGACGTTCGGGTCGATGTTGTCGAAGGTCTCCCAGACCTCCCGCAGCATGGCCACCCGCGAGACGACGACACCCGGCTCGGTCGCGAGCACCCGGAGGACGTCGAACTCGGTCCCGCTCAGCGGCACGTCGTGGTCGCCGACGCGAGCCCGATGTCGGTGCAGGTCGAGCATCAGCCCGCCGACGTCCAAGCGGGGCTGCACGGTGAGCGCGTCCCGACGCCGGACCGCGCGGATCCGGGCGGCGAGCTCGGCGAAGGCGAACGGCTTGATCATGTAGTCGTCGGCCCCGGCGTCGAGCCCACGGACCCGGTCGTCCACGGCGTCGCGTGCCGTGAGCAGGATCACCGCGAGCGTCGGGTCGAGGCCTTTGAGCTCGCGGCAGACCGCGAATCCGGAGAGCCCGGGGAGCATGACGTCGACGACCGCGACCTGGAACCCCGCGTCGCCACCGGACGCCGCCGCGACCGCCTGCCGCGCGAGGTCCAGCGCGGTCGGGCCGTCGAACGCGGTCGTCACGTCGTGGCCGTCCGACCCGAGACCGCGGGAGATGAGGCCAGCCATCTCGCGTTCGTCATCGACGACGAGGATCCGCACGGTCGTCCTCCTTCGCCATCGAGCATCCACAGCCTAGGCGAGCCGACCGGGGCGCCGTTTCTGAAGGTCCTGTCAGGAACGACCGCTTCGCCTTGCCGCGCGCGATCGGGCGGCCATACAGTGCAGGTGCTCCCGACCCTGAATCGATTCACATCCCGCCGGGAGCGAGCCCCTCACCGTGGAGGAACGGACCCTCAATGACGATCGACCATCCAGCGCAGCCGACGCGCACCGAGCCCGCCGGGCGCAGCGCCCAGCCGGCGCTCTCCCTCGTCGGAGCCGCCAAGACCTTCGGCCCCGTCGTCGCCCTGGCCGACGGCACCATCCAGATCGAGGCCGGCGAGATCCACGCGCTCGTCGGTGAGAACGGCGCCGGGAAGTCCACGCTCGTGAAGATCCTCGCCGGGCTCTACACCCCAGATGCCGGCGACTTCACCCTCGCAGGGAAGCCCGTCGCCTTCCGCGGGGTCGCCGACAGCAAGGCCGCGGGCATCTCCGTGATCTACCAGGAGCCGACGCTGTTCCCCGACCTCACCGTCGCCGAGAACATCTTCATCGGCCGCCAGCCGAAGAACGGCCTGGGGCTCATCAGCACGGGCGCCATGCGGAAAGCCGCCCGCGCCCTGTTCGACCGCCTCGGCGTCCAGATCGACCCCGACCGCGTCGCCGAGGGCCTGTCGATCGCCGACCAGCAGATCATCGAGATCGCGAAGGCCATCTCGCTCGACGCCAAGGTCCTCATCATGGACGAACCGACCGCCGCGCTCTCCGGCGTCGAGGTCGACCGCCTCTTCCAGGTCGCCCGCTCCCTGCGCGACGCGGGCGCCGGCATCATGTTCATCTCCCACCGCTTCGAGGAGGTCTTCGCGCTGTGCGACCGCATCACGGTCATGCGCGACGGCCGCTACATCGCCACGCACGTCACGAGCGAGACCTCGGTCGACGCGATCGTCCGGCAGATGGTCGGCCGCGACATCGCCGCCCTCTTCCCCAAGCAGGACGCGGAGGTCGGCGACGCGGTCCTCGCCGTCGACGGGCTGTCGCGCGCCGGCGTCTTCTCCGACATCTCGTTCACGGTGCGCTCGGGCGAGATCGTCGCCCTCGCGGGACTCGTCGGTGCCGGGCGCACCGAGGTCGCCCGCGCCGTCTTCGGCATCGACCCCTACGACACCGGACGCGTCACGCTCGACGGCGAGCCGGTGAAGGCCGGCGACCCGCAGGCCGCGATCGACGCCGGCATGGGCTTCGTCCCCGAGGACCGCCGCAAGCAGGGGCTCGTGATGGACCTGTCGGTCGCCCGCAACGCGACCCTCACCCTCCGCCACCGGCTCGCGCGGTTCGGGATCATCTCCGGCCGCCGCGAACGCGAGGCGGCCGAGGAGTGGTCGGCCCGCCTCCAGGTGAAGACCGGCTCCCAGGAGTACGCGGTCTCCACCCTCTCCGGCGGCAACCAGCAGAAGGTCGTCCTCGCGAAGTGGCTCGCCACCGAGCCGACCTTCCTCATCGTCGACGAGCCCACCCGCGGCATCGACGTCGGCACGAAGAGCGAAGTCCACCGCCTCATCTCCGAACTCGCCGGCCGCGGCATCGCGATCCTCATGATCTCCTCCGAACTGCCCGAGGTCCTCGGCATGGCCGACCGCGTCCTCGTCATGCACGAGGGCCGGATCACCGCCGAGCTCACCCGCGAAGAAGCGACCCCGGAGACCGTGATGCACGCGGCCACCGGTTCCCTGGAAGGCGCACGATGACCGACACCACCACGAAGCCGGGCGGCGGCGGCCCCGTCACCATCGCGACCGAGCGCACGACCAACCCGATCGCGTCGATCGTGCGACTCCGGGAACTCCCGGTCACCATCGCGCTCGTCGTCCTCGTACTCGTCACCTACCTCGCGAACCCGCTGTTCCTGTCCGCACAGGGGGTGAAGGACCTCCTCCTCAACGCGACGATCATGATCATCCTCGCCGTCGGTCAGGCGCTCGTCATCATCACCCGCAACGTCGACCTGTCCGTCGGCTCGATCCTGGGGCTCGTCGCCTTCGCGACCGGCACGATGTTCGCGACGATGCCGCAGCTGCCGATCATCGCGGTGTTCGCCATCGCGATGCTGCTCGGTGCGGTGCTCGGTGCGATCAACGGTGCGCTCGTCACGATCGCGAAGGTCCCCGCCCTCGTCATCACCCTTGGCACGCTCTACATCTACCGAGGCCTGAACAACGCGTGGGCCGGTGGCACGCAGTACTTCGCCGACGACCGACCCGACGCGTTCGGGAACCTGTCCGTCGACACCGTCCTCGGCTTCCCGGTCATCACCCTCATCGCGATCCTCGTCGTGGTCGTCGTCGCCGTCTACATGGCCGGCGCCCGCTCCGGCCGCGACCTCTACGCGATCGGGTCGGACCCCGACGCCGCGAAGCTGTTCGGCATCCCGGTCGGCCGCCGCGTCTTCCTCGCCTTCCTGGCGAACGGGCTGCTCGCCGGGCTCGCCGGCGTGCTCTACGCCTCCCGCTTCAACTCGGTCGGCGCTACCACCGGGTCGGGCATGGAGCTCGACGTCGTCGCGGCGGCCGTCGTCGGCGGTGTCGCGATCTTCGGCGGCAGCGGCTCCGTCGCCGGTGCCGCGATCGGCGCGATCCTCCTCACCACCATCACGAGCGCCCTCACCGCCCTGCGCGTCGACAAGTTCTGGCAGCAGGCGATCGTGGGCATCCTCATCCTGGCCGCGATCATCATCGACCGCGTCGCCAGCCTCCGTACGGCCAAGAAACTGCGAATGAGCGAGGCACGCGATGTCTGATCTGAAGACCCCGGCAGCCCCGAAGGCTCCGTTCACCAAGGGCTCCGGCCCGCTCGGCACCGACACCACCGGCGTGCTCGTGGCCGAACCGAAGGGCCGCACCGGCGCCTCGCGCATCCTGCTCGGCCGCGACGCGATCATGATCTACGCGCTCCTCGTCGTCGTCATCGGCGCCTGCCTGCTCATCCCGCGGTTCGCCTCCGCCGTCACGGTCGGCTTCCTCCTCCTCGACGTCATCCCGATCCTCCTCATCGCGATGCCGATGACGCTCGTCATCATCACCGGCGAGATCGACCTGTCCGTCGCGAGCACCGCGGGCCTCACGAGCGCCGTCATCGGTGTGCTGTGGGCCGGCGGCGGGATGGACATCGGCGTCGTCCTCCTCATCGGGCTGCTCGTCGGAGTCGTCGCCGGCGCGTTCAACGGCTTCCTCATCGCCGTGGTCGGACTCCCGTCCCTCGCGGTGACGATCGGCACGCTCGCACTGTTCCGCGGCCTCGCGCTCGTCGTCATCGGCGACAACGCGGTCGCGAACTTCCCGCCCGAGCTCACCGCGTTCTTCACGTCGAAGATCGGCTCGACCGGCATCCCCGTGGTCATGGTCGGGGTCCTCGTCGTCGTGCTCGCCTTCGGGGTCATCCTGCACCTGACCCCCTTCGGCCGCGGGCTCTACGCGCTCGGGTACAGCACGGAGGCCGCGAGCTTCGTCGGCATCAAGGTCGCGCGGTCGAAGTTCTGGCTCTACGTCGCGACCGGCGGTGTCTCGGCCCTCGCGGGGGTGTTCTGGACGCTCCGCTACTCGAGCGCCCGCAGCGACAACGCCTCCGGGCTCGAACTCGCCGTCATCGCGGCCGTGCTCCTCGGCGGCGTCTCGATCTTCGGCGGCAAGGGGTCCATCCCGGGTGTCGTCGCGGGTGTGCTGCTCATCGGCACCATCAACTACGCGCTCCGACTCGGCCGCGTCTCCGACGTCGTCCTCATCATCGTGACCGGGACCCTGCTGATCGCCTCGGTGGTCGGCCCCAGTATCTTCGAATCCGTCAAGCAGTGGAACCACCACCGACGGATCCGACGCAGCCTGCCCCAGCACTGATCTCCCGATCGGCGCAGCCCTCGGGGCACCCCACGCCACAGCACCAGGCGTATCCAGAAAGGAACAGACAATGCAGTCGATTCGAAACCGCGCAGCAGGCCGTTCGGCCCGTCGCGCAGCGGCCCTCATCGCCGCAGCAGCCTCCCTCGCACTCATCGCGACGGGGTGCGCCACCGGCGACTCCGCGGGATCAGGTGGTGGAGGCGGAGCCGCGGAGAGCATCACCTTCATCCCCAAGCAGCTCAACAACCCGTACACGGACGTCGTGCTCGGCGGCGGCAAGGACGGCGCGAAGGCGGCCGGCTTCAGCGCCACCGAGGTCGTCGGCCCGCTCGAGGCGAGCGCGTCCAGCCAGGTGTCGTTCATCAACGCCGAGACCCAGGCCGGCACGAACGTCATCGTCATCGCGGCGAACGACCCCGACGCCGTCTGCCCCGCCCTCAAGGAGGCCCGTGACGGCGGCGCGAAGATCGTCGCCTTCGACTCCGACACCAGCAAGGACTGCCGCGACGTCTTCATCTCCCAGGTCGTCGCCAAGGACGTCGCCCTAATCCAGACGAAGCTCATCTCCGAGCAGATCGGTGGCTCGGGCGAGATCGCGATCCTCTCGGCCACGGCCAACGCGACGAACCAAAACGAGTGGATCGCGTACATGGAGGAGGAGCTCGCCTCCAACCCCGACTACAAGGACATCAAGCTCGTCGCGAAGGTCTACGGCGACGACGACGACACGAAGTCGTTCCAGGAGGCCCAGGGTCTGCTCCAGGCGCACCCGAACCTCAAGGGCATCATCTCGCCCACGACGGTCGGCATCGCCGCGACCGCCCGCTACCTCTCCACCTCGGAGTACAAGGGCAAGGTCGCGCTGACCGGCCTCGGCCTCCCGAACGAGATGCGTCCGTTCGTGAAGGACGGCACCGTCACCGCGTTCGCGCTGTGGGACCCGGCTCAGCTCGGCTACGTCGCCGCGTTCGCCGGCAAGGCACTCGCCGAGGGCACGATCACCGGCAAGGAGGGCGACACCTTCGAGGCCGGCGACCTCGGTGAGCGCGAGGTCGGCGCCGACGGCACCGTCATCGTCGGCCCGCCGACCACCTTCGACGCGTCGAACATCGACAAGTACGACTTCTGACCCGTTCACAATTCAGGACCGCCTCGGCGCGTCGCTCTCGGAATCTCGGTTCCGGGAGCGACGCGCCGTTCGCGTCCTGAATTGCGAACGACGGCCGGGGTGTGGTCAGGAGCGATCCGTGCCGAGGCGGGGACCGTCGTCGGTGCCGAGGCCGTCGTCGCGCTTCATCTCCAGCTCGAGCTTGCGGATACGCTCGGCGTCCTCGGCGGCCTGGATCTCGCGCTCGAGGGCCGCGAGCTGTTCCTCCGTGCTGCTGACGGCACGGTCGGGCTGCGACGGCGAGGGCGTCGCGGTCGACGAGGGACCGCGACCAGGGCCCCACGAACCGGACGTCCGCGACTGCTTCCGGCCACGGCGTTCGGGGAGCTTGATCCGGCTCGTCGACCAGTCCTTGCCGAGCAGGAACCACAGGGCGACGCCGATGAGCGGGATGAAGACGATGAGCAGCACCCACACGATCTTGGGCAGGTTGCGCACGACGGGCTCGGGCTGACCCACCACGTCGATGAGCGCGATGATCGTGAGGACGATGAGCAGCAACGACAACACGAACATGTCGTCAATCCTAGGCAGACCACCGGTGGATTCGGCCAGGATGGTCGCATGAAGACCATCCCCCTGCCCCAGACCGACCTGACCGCGTCCAGCATCGTCCTCGGCCTCATGCGGATCGAGGACCTCGACGACGAGGCCATCCGCGCCCTGTTCCACACCGCACGCGACGCCGGCGTCACCGTGTTCGACCACGCCGACATCTACGGCTCGGAGCGTCACGGGTGCGAGCGTCGCTTCGGCGACGCCGTCACCCTCACCGCCGCCGAGCGCGAGCAGGTGCTCATCCAGTCGAAGGTCGGCATCCGGAAGGGCTTCTTCGACTTCTCGGAGGAGCACATCCTCCGCACCGTCGACGAGTCGCTCGCCGCCCTCAAGACGGACTACCTCGACCTCCTGCTCCTCCACCGCCCCGACAGCCTCGTCGAGCCGGAAGAGGTCGCGTCGGCGTTCGACGCCCTGCAGGCTTCGGGCAAGGTCCGGAACTTCGGCGTCTCCAACCACACGCCGGCGCAGGTCGAGCTGTTGAAGGGCTCCGTCGAGCAGCCGCTCATCGTCAACCAGGTGCAGCTGAGCATCACCCACGCCCCGATCATCGCGTCGGGCGTCGCCGCGAACATGGCCGGCCTCGACCAGTCGATCGACCGCGACAACGGGATGCTCGACTACAGCCGCCTGACCGGCATGACCCTGCAGGCGTGGTCGCCGTTCCAGGCCGGCTTCTTCACGGGTGTCTTCATCGGTGACCGCGAGCACTACGCGGAGCTGAACGACGTGCTCGACGAGCTCGCGGCCGCGCACGGCGTGACGCCGTCCGGCATCGCGACCGCGTGGATCACCCGGCACCCCGCGAACATCCAGGTCGTGCTCGGCACCACCAAGCCGTCGCGCGTCGAGGAAGCGGCCGCAGGTTCCGACGTGTCCCTGTCGCGTGAGGAGTGGTACCGCCTCTTCACCGCCGCGGGCCACACCCTCCCGTAGCGGTCGCATCCGGACCGTTCTCAGGACTTCCGCGGCGTGTCGGGTGGAGATCGCCCCACCACACCGAAGGAGTCCTGAGAACGGGACGAGGGTCGCGCCGGTACGCTCGGAGAGGAATACGGAGGGCAGCATGGCGAAGCACGACATCGGGTTCGCCGCCGTCGCCAGACTCGCCGGCGTCTCGAACGCGACCGTCTCCAACACGCTCAACCGCCCCGAGATCGTCGCCCCCGCAACGCGCGAGCGCGTGCTCGCCGCGATCGAGGAACTCGACTTCGTCCCCAACCGCGCCGCCGCCACCCTGCGGCAGGGCACGAACCGGCTCATCGGCCTCGTCATCCCCGACATCGCGAACCCGTTCTACTCGGCGATCGCCCGCGGGGTCACCGAGGCCGCGGCCGGACACGGCTACACGGTCGCGCTCTGCGTGAGCCACGACGACCCGGACCTCGAACTCCGGCACTTCGAGATGCTCGCCGAGCACCGGGCTGCCGGCGCACTCGTCGCTCCATTGACCGCCGACGCCTCCCGACTGGCCCAGCTGCGACGGGTCGGCAGCCGCCTCGTGCTCATGGACCGAACCGCCCCCGAGGGCACCGGCTGCTCCGTCGCGATCGACGACGTGCACGGCGGGGAGCTGGCGGTCGCCCACCTGCTCGCCGGTCCCACCCCGGCGTCCGACGGGTCGATCGTGCTCGTGAACGGCGACCTGGCGATCCCGCAGTGCGCCGACCGACGCGAGGGTGCCCGGAACGCGTTCATCGCGGCCGGGCTCGACCCCGACGACCTCCGCGAGGTCACCGTGGATGAGATGACCGTCGACGCGGGGCGCATCGCTGGTCGTCGGATCGCGGCGCAGACACCGCGTCCGACCGGCGTGTTCTGCACGAACGACCAGCTCGCGCTCGGCGTCATCAGGGGGCTGAACGACGGCGGTCTCGCGGTGCCCGACGAGGTATCCGTGGTCGGCTACGGTGATCTCGCGCTCGCGGCCGACGGGCGGGTGCCGCTCACGACGGTCGAGCAGCCGAAGGACGAACTCGGGCGCATGGCCGTCGAGATCCTCCTCGCCGAGCTGGGCACCGACCGCGCGTCGCACGAGCACGTGACGCGGACGCTCGAGCCGCATCTCGTCGTCCGCGAGTCCGCTCCCCTGCCCGCCTGAGCGGCGGCGAGGCTGGACGCGGGGGTGATGCCCGGGTACAGTCGTCATCAGGATTTAATCGATTAAATAATCCCATGCCCCGCACTCACCCAAGGATCGACGATGACCCACACCGCAGCAGCCGCCCACCCGCTCCTCACCCCGAAGGCACGACGGAAGCCCCGCATCGGCCTCGTCGCCGGCGGCCTCGGCACCTACTGGCCGCAGTTCCCGGAGCTGCTCCCTCAGCTCCAGGCGTCGGCCCGGTACGTCTCGGGCCGCTTCCAGCAGATGGACGCCGAGGTCGTCGACGTCGGCTTCATCTCGGACGCACAGGAGGGCGACGCCGCGGCGGAGCGGCTTCGACAGGGAGACTGCGACCTCATCGTCCTGTTCCTCACCACCTACCTCACCTCCTCGATGGTCCTGCCGATCGCCCAGCGCGCGAACACCCCGGTCCTCGTCATCGACCTGCAGCCCACCGAGCGGATGGACCACACGAGCTTCGACACCGGCGCGTGGCTCGCCTACTGCGGGCAGTGCCCGGTACCCGAGGTCGGCAACGTCTTCCGTCGGGCAGGCATCCCGTTCCGCTCGGTGTCGGGGTGGCTGCGTCAGGAATCGGCGTGGGACCGCATCTCGCAGTGGATCCGGGCGGCGCACGTCCGCGCTGCCCTCCGTCACGCCCGCCATGGCCTCATGGGGCACGTCTACCCCGGCATGCTCGACGTCTCCACCGACCTCACGCTGCTGCCGGCGACGTTCGGCTCGCACGTCGAGGTCGTCGAGTTCGACGACCTCCGCGTGCTCGTCGACGAGGTGACCGATGCCGAGGTCGTCGACCGCATGGCTGTCGCCCGGGAGATCTTCACCCTCGACGACACGGTGGTCGAGGACGACTTCGCGTGGGGAGCGAAGGTGTCGGTCGGGCTCGACCGGCTCGTCGACGAGTTCGCGCTCGACAGCCTCGCCTACTACCACCGCGGTCGCGACGGCGAACAGCACGAGCGGCTCGGTGCCGGGATGATCCTCGGCGCGTCCCTCCTCACCGCTCGCGGCATCCCCACGACCGGCGAGTACGAGCTGCGCACGACTGTCGCGCAGCTCGCGACCCAGGTCATCGGCGCCGGTGGGTCGTTCTGCGAGATCCAGGCCTTGGACTTCGTGGACGAGGTCGTCGAGATGGGGCACGACGGACCGGCGCACCTCGCCATCAGCTCCCGCGATCCACTCCTGCGTGGCCTCGGGGTCTACCACGGCAAACGCGGCTGGGGTGTGAGCGTCGAGTTCGACGTGCGGCACGGGCCCGTCACGCTGCTCGGGTTGGGGCAGGACCGCGACGGCTCGCTCGCCTTCGTCGCGTCGGAGGGCGAGGTCGTCCCCGGCCCGCTGCTCGCGATCGGCAACACGACGAGCCGTGTCGACTTCGGGCGCGACCCGGGCGTCTGGGTCGACGAGTGGAGCGCGACCGGCATCGGTCACCACTGGTCGCTGTCGCTCGGGCACCGGGCGGCGGACTACCGGGCGGCGGCGAGCCTGCTGGGGATCGACTTCCGCCAGGTGTGAGGCACCGTCGGCCCCTCAGCCGAACCCGGCCCCTCAGCCGAACCCGGTCCCTGAGCCGAACCCGGCCCCTCGGCCAACCCCGGCCCCTCAGCCGAACCCGGTCCCTGAGCCTGTCGAAGGGCGCGCACGACAGGACGGATCAGAGCACGGCGCGAAGACGCTCCACCGCGGGCTCGACCACGGCGATGGGTGCCGGGCGCTGCAACCCGTCCAGGGCCACGGCCAGGCGACGGGTGGCGCGATCGACGTCGCCGTCACCCGCACCGAGTTCGCGGATCGGGGCGAGCAGTGCCGCACGTCGCAACCAGGGCTCGTCCTGCATCCAGCGGTCGAGGACGGTCTCGGCTTTGGTCCGGGCCGTCCCGTCGAGGCGTTCCAGGAGCGGTCCGATGACGTCGGTGGCCAGCGGGTCGGCGAGCTCGGGCACCCGGCCGGCGCGGACGAAGCCCTCGATCCGTGTCAGATCGGTGTGCTTGAGCACCGGCACGCTCGACTGCAGCAAAACGACCGCCGCCAGTCGGCGCTCGAAGACCGGCTCGGCCCACAGCTCCGAGGCGAGGGCCGTCAACTCGTCGTGCTCCAGCCCGCGGAACTTCCGGAGGGCGTCCCGCACCGTGCCGCGCACGGCACCGACCGAGGAGCCGTAGGACCGGAGCCCGCCGCCGAGCCGCTCGGCGACGTCCGCTGCGCGGTAGCCGTCGCCCTCGTATTGGAGCGCCGCGTCGACGAACTCCCCCGCAGCACTCATCCCACCATTCTCACCCCTGACGCCGGGTACGGTGGAGCGATGACCGTCGTGATCGTGGGACTCGGACAGCTCGGCTCGGACGTCGCCGGGAGGCTCCTCGCCCGTGGTGAGGACGTCGTCGGCGTGAAGCGCACGGCACCCGAGCCGACCCCGGCCCCCGAGCGCCCCTCGGCCCCGGAGCCGGCCGAGGGGCGCTTCACCCTCCAGCTCCGCGACCTCACCGCCTCCGCCCCCGACCTTCCTGCGGACACGACCGCCATCGTGGTGGCCCTTGCGCCGCAAGCGCGCTCGGTCGAGGCCTATGACGCCCTCTACCGCGACGGTATCGGGCACCTCCTCGCTGCCGTAGCCGCACTCCCCGGCACCCCACCCCGCATCCTGTTCGTCTCGTCGACCGCGGTATGGGGCGAGGACGGTGGGGAGACGATCGACGACACCACACCGGCCGTCCCGACCACCGGCACCGCGCGCGCGCTGCTCGCTGCCGAGGAGGCCGTCCTCACCGCCGTGCCCGAGGCGAGCGCCATCCGGTTCGGCGGCCTGTACGGTCCGACGGCCACGATGTTCGTCGACCAGGTCCGCGACGGCCGTGTCACCCGGCCCTCCGGCTGGACCAACCGCATCCACCGTGACGACGCCGCTGCCGTGATCGTGCACCTGCTCGACCTGCCGGCGGCATCGCTCCCGCCGGTCGTGGCGGGCATCGACGAGGAGCCGGTCCTGCTGTCGACGGTCGCCGATTTCCTCGCCGATCGACTGGGCGTCGTTCCCCCGACGCTCGACGACGCCGGTCGCACCCCGGAAGAGCCGCACCGCGGCAAGCGCATCACGGCAGCCGCCCTCCGCGACACCGGATTCACCTACCGCTACCCCACCTACCGCGAGGGCTACTCGGCGCAGCTCCCCTGATCGGACGACCAGAGCGGGTCACGGCTGCTTCGTCACCTCGGCCATCGCCCGTCGACCGGACGGCACGAGCACGGCGACGGCGAGCACCACGAAGGTGAGCACGCCGGCGACGACGAGGAGCACTTCGACGGAGACGACGTCGGCGAGCGGCCCGAACACGATCATCCCGAGCGGCATCGACACCGCCATGACGATGCCGACGAACCCGAACACGCGACCCTGCCGCTCCGGTTGGACGCGCTCCTGCAGCAGGGTCATCGATGTCGTCGAGAAGAACGGCACCGCGATCCCGAGCAGGAACATGAAGCCGAAGAAGACCCAGAGGTTGGTCGAGAGTCCGAGCCCGATGGACAGCGCCCCGAACACCACCGAGGACCCGACGATGAGGAGCACGCGGTTCTTGGTGCCGCCCCAGATCGCGATGATGGCTCCGCCGCCGACCATGCCGACGCTGAAGGCGAGTTCGTTCACGGTGAGCATCCAGACCTCGTCGCCGAAGGTGCGGGCGATCATGAGCGGCGTGAGGTAGGACGGCGCGACGACCAGCAGGAACACGATCGCGAAGAGGATGAGCAGCCAGCGCACGAAGCCGTGGTGCCAGACGTATCGCACGCCCTCGGTGAGGTCCGCGAAGTAGCCGGGGCGCTCGCCCGACCGCACGAGCGTCCGCACCGGCACGAGCAGCAGCAGCCCGATCCCGATGGCGGCCGTGACGACGTCGACGAAGAAGATCGCGACGAGCGACGCACTCGCGTACAGCGCGCCGGCCGCAGCCGGGGCGACGAGCATCATGGCCGACTGAATGGATCCGTTGATGCCGTTGACCCGCATGAGCTTGTCCGTCGGCGTGATCTGCGGAATGAGCGCCGACACCGCCGGCATCTGGATGCCCGCGCCGACCGAACGGATCGCGAGCGTGAGGAAGATGAGCCAGAGGTCGGCGGCGCCGTTGATGAGGAAGATCGCCAGCGCGAGGGTCGTGATGGCGATCGACCCGTCGGCCGCGATGATGAGCAGTTTGCGGTTCATGCGGTCGGCCCACACCCCGCCGAAGATCGACACGACCGCCTGCGGCAGGAACCCCGCGACGGCGGCGAACGCGAGCACGACACCGGACTTCGTCTCGAGCGTGAGGTGCCACATGATCGCGTACTGCACGAGCATCGAGCCGAACAGTGAGACCGTCTGTCCGGACAGGAACACCGCGACATCGCGACGCCAGCGCGGGCTCTCCGAGGCGACGGTCGTCTCCTCCGAACCGTCGGAACCGTCGATCGTGGGTGCATCGGGTGGCGCGTCGTCGGCAGCCATGCGATCCACGCTAGGGACTTCGCTCCGGGGTGTCCAGGGGTGATCGGCGCAGACGACGGGCGCGCCCTGACCATCGAACGGTCGATGCACCCTGTCCAGACCTTCAGACCGCCGACCATCCGGTCCGTTGACCCGAGGCCGATCGCCCGGATACGCTGCTTGCGATCCTCTGAATCGATTCAGAGCGTCCGTGAACCGAACCGAAAGGTGCGCCTCGATGACGAGTGCCCGACCCCTGCACCGCGTGTGCTTCCAGCTCCAGGTCAAACCCGAGCGCCTCGCGGAGTACCGCGAACGCCATGCCGCCGTCTGGCCCGACATGCTGCGGGCCCTCGCCGACACGGGCTGGTACAACTACTCGCTCTTCGTCCGCGACGACGGCCTCCTCATCGGGTACTTCGAGACGGCATCCCTCGAGGCCGCCCAGGCCGGCATGGCCGAGACCGAGGTCAACGCCCGCTGGCAGGCTGAGATGGGCGAGTTCTTCGTCGACCTCGACCTCCCGCCGGACCAGGGCTTCCTCCAGCTCACCGAGGTGTTCCACCTCGAGGATCAGCTCGCCGCCCTGCACGAGTAGCATCATTGAAACGATTCACGTATGCTGCAACCAGCGCCGTGAACGCGCCTCAGACCACCGGAACACGCACAGAGAAGTGACCATGACCAGTTTCGACACCATCACCCCCCTGCTCGAGAAGCAGGCCATCGAACTCCCCTCCTGGGCGTTCGGCAACTCCGGCACCCGCTTCAAGGTGTTCACGACGCCCGGCACCCCTCGGACGCCCGAGGAGAAGATCGCCGACGCCGCCAAGGTGCACGAGTTCACCGCCCTCGCGCCGAAGGTCGCACTCCACATCCCGTGGGACCTCGTCGACGACTTCAGCGCACTCCGTCGCTACGCCGAGGACCACGGCGTCGCGCTCGGCACGATCAACTCGAACACCTTCCAGGACGAGGACTACAAGTTCGGCAGCCTGACCCACAGCAACCCGGCGATCCGTCAGAAGGCGATCGACCACCACTTCGCCTGCATCGACGTCATGCACGCGACCGGCTCGCAGGACCTCAAGATCTGGCTCGCCGACGGCAGCAACTACCCGGGCCAGCAGGACATCCGCGGCCGGCAGGACCGCTTGGCCGACTCGCTCCAGCAGATCTACGCCCGCCTCGGCGAGGAGCAGCGGCTCGTGCTCGAGTACAAGTTCTTCGAGCCGGCGTTCTATCACACCGACGTCCCCGACTGGGGAACGTCCTACGCCCAGGTGGCCCAGCTCGGCGACCAGGCCCTCGTCTGCCTCGACACCGGCCACCACGCGCCGGGCACGAACATCGAGTTCATCGTCGCCCAGCTCCTGCGCCTCGGGAAGCTCGGCTCGTTCGACTTCAACTCGCGCTTCTACGCCGACGACGACCTCATCGTCGGTGCAGCCGACCCGTTCCAGTTGTTCCGGATCCTCTACGAAGTCGTCCGCGGCGGCGGCCTCGACGACGACTCACCGGTCGCGTTCATGCTCGACCAGTGCCACAACGTGGAGGACAAGATCCCCGGGCAGATCCGCTCGGTGCTGAACGTGCAGGAGATGACCGCGCGCGCACTGCTCGTCGACCGCGACGCACTGACCGCGGCGCAGGAGGCTGGTGACGTCCTCGGCGCGAACGGCATCCTCATGGACGCGTTCTACACCGACGTCCGCGGGCCACTCGCCGCCTGGCGCGAGAGCCGCGGCCTGCCGGCCGACCCGTTCGGCGCCTACCTGGCCTCCGGCTACCAGCAGCAGATCGCCGAGGAGCGCGTCGGCGGGACCCAGGCGAGCTGGGGCGCGTAGGCACACCCGAGCACGACGAAGCCCCGCGACCATCCCGGTCGCGGGGCTTCTTCCACATCTGGACGTTCACAACTCAGGACGCGCGCGGCGTGTCACCCGGGCGCGCCGACCGAGTTCGCCGACGCGCCGGAACGGACCTGAATTGCGAACCGACAGAGCCGACTACTTCGCGAGGAAGGCGAGCAGCTGCTCGTTGACCTCGCGGTAGTGGGTCCAGAGCATGCCGTGCGGCGCGCCCTCGATCTCGACGTACTCGGCGGAGGGCAGCGCCTTGGCGAACACGCGACCGGTGGAGTCGATCGGCAGGACGCGGTCGCCGGTGCCGTGCACGATGAGCGACGGCACGTCGATCTTCGCGACGTCGGCCCGGAAGTCGGTCAGCCAGGTCGGCTGAGCCGCTACCGAGGCGTACGGCGATGCGTCGTAGGCGAGCTGCGTGTTGGCCCGCAGCGCCTCCTCGCTCAGGCGCGAGCCGAGGTTCTCGTCCGTGTTGAAGAAGTTCTCGAAGAAGCTCGTGAAGAACGCGTAGCGGTCGTCGGTGACGGCGGCGAGGAGCCCGTCGAACACGTCCTGCGGGACACCCGTCGGGTTGTCGTCGGTCTGGAGCAGGTAGGGCTCGAGCGATCCGAGGAAGACGGCCTTCGCGACGCGCTCCGATCCGTAGGTGCCGAGGTAGCGGCCGACCTCGCCGGTGCCCATCGAGAAGCCGACGAGGACCGCGTCGTGGAGGTCGAGCCCGTCGACGACGGCCTTGAGGTCGGCGGCGAAGGTGTCGTAGTCGTAGCCCTCGGTGGGCTTGGAGGACTTGCCGAAGCCGCGGCGGTCGTAGGTGATGACGCGGTAGCCGGCGTCGAGGAGCGCCGCGGTCTGCTTCTCCCACGACGAGCCGTCGAGGGGGTAGCCGTGGATGAGGACGACGGGCTGGCCGCTGCCGTGATCCTCGACGTAGAGCTCCACGGCGGTGCTGTTCTCGGTTCCGACGGTGATGAACGACATGGTTCGATTCCTTTCGTCTTCGGCGTCCGGACTCGTCGCCCGGTTCCACGCCCCGAATTGAGAACGATCGTTCTCTTCGGTGTCCATCAGCATAGGGAACGATCGTTCTCAATGCAAGTACACTGATGGAATGACCAGCGAACAGACGATGACGATCGCGTCGCCGAGCCCGGCGGCCGCACCCGCGACACCGGCATCCGTGCGCGACATCATCGTCGACGCCGCCGACCGCCTGTACTACGCGAAGGGCATCCAGTCCGTCGGTATGGACGAACTGCGCTCGGCGGCCGGCGTGTCGTTGAAGCGCCTGTACTCAGAGTTCCCGAGCAAGGAGGACATCGTCCTCGCGGTCATGGAGCGCCGGCACGAGCTCTGGACCACCGGCGTGAGCACGCTCGTGGACGACGCCGAGACACCCCGCGACCGACTCCTGGCCGTCTACGACTACCTCGCTGGCTGGTTCAGTGACGACTCGTTCCGCGGCTGCGGGTTCATCAACGCCTTCGGGGAGCTCGGGGGCGTCTCGCCGGCGGTCGCCACCATCACCCGCGAACACAAGGCCTCCTTCCAGGACTACGTCGCCGACCTCGTCGCCGACGCCGGCGCGCCAGCATCACTCGCTCCCCAGCTCGCGATCCTCGCCGAGGGCGCCCAGACCACCGCCGCCATCACCGGCTCGCCCGAGGCCGCCCTGCACGCTCGTCGCGCCGCCGAGACGCTCATCGACGCCGCCTCCTGAATCACCCGTACGCTCGTGATGCACGGCGGTCCACAACTCAGGACGCTCGCGGCGCGCCGCGCACGCCACGCCGCGTCACGTCGGCGACGCGCCGGGGTGGTCCTGAGTTGGGAACCGTCCGACGACCTCCCCGCTGTGACATCCTGTTGAGACGGACACGAACAGACACGTCCGACACCGATGGACAGGGGGTGCGGCATGGCCACGACCGGCACGCTCGGCGCTGAGGAACGACGGACCCGGCTGACGGCGATCCTCGAACGCGACGGCAGCATCCGCCTCGACGACGCGGCTGCGGAGCTCGACGTGTCCTCGATGACCGTGCGACGCGACCTCGCCGACCTGGAGCAGCTCGGCCTGGTGCGGCGCGTCCGGGGCGGCGCCATCCCGACCCTGCGACCGCGGACCTTCACCGAACGGTCCGCGACGGGCGTCCGCCAGAAGGGCGCCATCGTCGAGAAGCTCCGGTCACTCATCCCGACGGACGGCGCGATCGCGATCGACGCCTCCAGCACGGCCGGTGGCATCAGTCGGCTGCTCGGCGAGTCGACCCTCACGGTGGCGACCAACTCCTACCCGAACTTCCTCCTCGCCGGCGCGAACCGCGAGGTCACCGCGATCCTCGTCGGCGGCCAAGCCGAGTCGCGCACCGACAGCTTCATCGGCCCCATCGCCTGCCAAGTGGCGTCATCGGTCCTCTACCGGCGCTTCTTCCTGTCGGCCGCCGCCGTCGACCCGACCGTCGGCAGCTCGGAGGTCACCCTCGAAGAAGCGCAGGTCAAGCAGGCGTTCGCCCGCGCCTCCGACGAGACGATCCTCGTCGCCGCGGCCTCGAAGCTGGGGCAGCGCGCGATGGCGGTCGGCTTCGCCCTCACGGACGTCGACCTCCTCGTCACGGAACTCGACCCCGCCGACCCCGCGCTCGACGCCTACCGCAACGCCGTCGAACTCCTCTGACCACCACCCGCCCCACCGTTCACAACTCAGGACGACCGCGGCGCGTCGCCCGCGTCATGGCGCGCGCAGGGCGCCACACGCCTGAGTGCTCCTGAGTTGTGAACGGTTCACTCCGATCGCGCCTTGTGCAGTCTGTGACTTCTTGTCATACTTAACACGATTGAACACCGGGCACGGACGTGCCCCGACGAAGGAGTGCGAATGTCCGTGAACCCGACCGCTGCAGAGCTCATCGCCCGCAGCAACCGCCTCGGGAGCGACCCGAAGAACACCAACTACGCCGGCGGCAACACCTCGGCCAAGGGCACCGAGATCGACCCCGTCACGGGCGAGCCGGTCGAGCTCCTCTGGGTCAAGGGCTCCGGCGGCGACCTCGGCACGCTCAAGCCCGAGGGTCTCGCGGTCCTCCGCCTCGACCGCATGCGTGCCCTGCAGGACGTCTACCCCGGCCTCGACCGCGAGGACGAGATGGTCGCCGCCTTCGACTACACCCTGCACGGCAAGGGTGGCGCGGCCCCGTCGATCGACACCGCCATGCACGGCCTCGTCGACGCGGCCCACGTCGACCACCTGCACCCCGACTCCGGCATCGCCATCGCGACCGCCGCCGACGGCCCCGAACTCACCACGAAGATCTTCGGCGACAAGGTCGTGTGGGTCCCGTGGCGTCGCCCCGGGTTCCAGCTCGGCCTCGACATCGCCGCCATCAAGGCCGACAACCCTCAGGCGATCGGCACCATCCTCGGTGGGCACGGCATCACCGCCTGGGGCGACACCTCCGAGGAGGCCGAGGCGAACTCCCTCTGGATCATCGACACCGCGGCCGCCTACATCGACGCGAACTCCCGCCCCGAGCCCTTCGGTCCGGCGCTCGACGGCTACGCCGCCCTCCCCGAAGCCGAGCGTCGCGCGAAGGCGGCAGCGCTCGCCCCGACCATCCGCGGGCTCGCCTCCGCCGACCGCCCCGTCGTCGGCCACTTCACCGACAGCCCCGAGGTCCTCGACTTCCTGGCGTCGTCGGAGCACCCGCGCCTCACCGCGCTCGGCACGAGCTGCCCCGATCACTTCCTCCGCACCAAGGTGAAGCCGCTCACGGTCGACCTGCCCGCCACGGCGAGCGTCGAGGAGGTCATCGAGCGCCTCGGCACGCTGCACGAGGCGTACCGCGAGGACTACCAGGCCTACTACGACCGCCACGCCACGGCCGACAGCCCGGCCATCCGCGGCGCCGACCCGCTCATCGTCCTCGTCCCGGGCGTCGGCATGTTCAGCTTCGGCAAGGACAAGCAGACCGCCCGCGTCGCCGGCGAGTTCTACGTCAACGCCGTCAACGTCATGCGCGGGGCCGAGGGGCTCTCGACCTACGCGCCGATCGACGAGGCCGAGAAGTTCGCGATCGAGTACTGGGCACTCGAGGAGGCGAAGCTGCAGCGTCAGCCTGCGCCGAAGCCACTCGCGACCCGCATCGCGCTCGTCACCGGTGCCGCATCCGGCATCGGCAAGGCCATCGCCACGCGTCTCGTCGCGGAGGGCGCGGTCGTCGCGATCGCCGACCTCTCGCTGGAGAAGGCGCAGGCGGCGGCGGCCGAGCTCGGTGACACGGACGTCGCGATCGGCATCGCCGCCGACGTCTCGAACGAAGCCGCCGTCCGAGCCGCGATCGACGAGACGGTCCTCGCCTTCGGCGGGCTCGACCTCGTCGTCAACAACGCCGGCCTCTCGCTGTCGAAGTCGCTCCTCGAGACCACCGAGGCCGACTGGGACCTCCAGCACAACGTCATGGCGAAGGGCTCGTTCCTCGTCTCGAAGGCCGCCGCACGCGTGCTCATCGACCAGAAGCTCGGCGGCGACATCGTCTACATCTCGTCGAAGAACTCCGTGTTCGCGGGCCCGAACAACATCGCCTACTCCGCGACGAAGGCCGACCAGGCACACCAGGTCCGCCTCCTCGCCGCTGAGCTCGGCGAGTACGGTGTGAAGGTGAACGGCATCAACCCCGACGGCGTCGTCCGCGGCTCCGGCATCTTCGCCTCAGGCTGGGGTGCGAACCGTGCGAAGACGTACGGCATCGACGAGCAGGACCTCGGCAAGTTCTACGCGCAGCGCACCATCCTCAAGCGCGAGGTCGTCCCCGAGAACGTCGCGAACGCGGTCTTCGCGATCTGCACGAGCGACTTCAGCCACACGACCGGACTGCACATCCCCGTCGACGCGGGCGTGGCTGCAGCCTTCCTGCGATGAGCGCGGCAGGCCGGAGCGGCACCGTCGCAGCGGTCGACCTCGGGGCCACGAGCGGGCGGGTCATGCTCGGTCACGTCGGCCCCGGCGAGCTGCGCCTCGTACCGGTAGCGCGGTTCCCGAACACGCCCGTCCGCACACCCGACGGCCTGCACTGGAACATCCTCGAGTTGTACCGCTCGATCATCGCAGGGCTGTCGGGCGCGGCGAAGCAGGAGCCACACCTCGCGAGCATCGGCATCGACTCGTGGGCGGTCGACTACGGCCTCCTCCGGCAGGGGCGCCTCCTCGGCGCACCGTTCCACTACCGCGACGAACGGACGGCGGCGGGTGTCGAGGCGGTCCACGGAACGGTCCCCTTCGCCGACCTCTACCGCGCGAACGGTCTCCAGTTCCTGCCGTTCAACACCGTCTACCAGCTCGCGACCGAGCGCGACGCCGGCATGCTCGACGTCGCCGACACCGCGCTCCTGGTGCCCGACCTCATCGCGCACTGGCTGACCGGTGCCCGCGTCGCCGAGGCCACCAACGCGTCGACCACCGGCCTCGTCCGCGCCGGCGAACCGACCAGGTGGGACGCCGGACTCCTCGCCCGACTCGGCATCCCGGCGGCCGTCCTCCCGCCCATCGTCCAGCCGGGCGATCGCATCGGGACGCTCCTCGAAGCAGTCGCCGCCGAGGTCGGTCTGCCCTCGTCCACGCCCGTCACCGCCATCGGCTCACACGACACGGCCTCAGCGGTCGTCGCCGTCCCGATGACGACCCCGGATGCCGCCTACATCTCGTGCGGCACCTGGGGACTCGTCGGGGTCGAGCTCGAACGACCGGTCCTCACCGAGGCGAGTCGAGCGGCGAACTTCACGAACGAGGGCGGCGTCGACGGACGCACCCGCTTCCTGCACAACGTGATGGGACTCTGGCTCCTGAGCGAGTCGGTGCGCACCTGGGAGCGCGGTGGCGAGACGATCGACCTGCCCGGGCTCATCGCCCAGGCCGCCGCGGTCGACGCACCCGTCTCGGTGTTCGATGCGAACGACCCCCGGTTCCTCGCCCCCGGCGACCTGCCGTCGCGCATCGCCGAGTTCCTCACCGAGCACGGGCGGGCAGTACCGCAGTCCCGTGCCGAGTTCGTCCGGTGCATCATCGAGAGCCTGGCGCAGGCGTTCGCGGATGCGGTCCACACGGCCTCCGAGCTGTCCGGGGTCGAGGTGCGCGCGATCCACGTCGTCGGCGGCGGATCCCAGAACACGCTCCTGTGCCAGCTGACGGCCGACCGCGCGGGGATCCCGGTCATCGCCGGCCCGGTCGAGGCGACGGCGCTGGGGAACGTCCTCGTGCAGGCCAGGGCCGTGGGGATCATCGACGGCGACCTCGAGACCCTGCGCGCCCTCGTCGCCCGTTCCTTCGAGCCGACCCGCTACGAGCCGCGCAAGCCTGCCGGCTCCACGTCCGTCAGCCGGTAGCGTCGCAGCATGACCGCTTCTCCACTCATCGTCAGCCTGCCCGCCGACCTGCGCGAGGAGGTGCTGTCGCAGGGCCCCCTCCCCGAGGGCGTCGAGTTCGTCGAATGGGATCTGCGCGCCGAACCTCCGGTCGAGCACATCGACCTCGTCGTGCCCGTGTACCTCGGCTCGAACAAGCCGCTCGCGAACGTCGCCGCGGTGACGCCGAAGCTCGTCCAGGTGCAGTCGATCGGCTACGACGGCCTCGCGGACCTCCTCCCGACGGGCATCACCCTCGCCAACGCGGCGACCGTTCACGAGACCTCAACAGCTGAGCTCACGGTGGGGCTCATCCTCGCCTCGCAGCGGGGTATCCCGGACTTCGTGCGCGCCGAGCGGACGGGCGAGTGGCTGCAGAGCCAGCGCCCGAGCCTCGCCGACCGCCGCGTGCTCCTGATCGGGTACGGCGGGGTCGGTGCGGCCATCGAGGAGCGGCTGCTCCCGTTCGAGGTCGAGGTCACCCGGGTGGCGTCGAGCGCGCGGGAGGACGAGCGGGGGCCGATCCACGGCATCGACGAGCTGCCCGGACTCCTGCCGCACGCTGAGATCGTCATCGTCGTCGTGCCGCTCACCGACGGCACCCGCGGCTTGATCGGAGACGCCTTCCTGGCGGCACTGCCCGACGACGCCCTCGTCGTGAACGTCGCCCGCGGTCCCGTCGCCGACACCGACGCACTGGTGGAGCATGCGACGAGTGGGCGCATCCGCTTGGCGCTCGATGTGACGGACCCCGAACCGCTGCCCGCCGACCATCCGCTCTGGTCCCTGCCGAACGTGCTCGTCTCCCCGCACATCGGGGGCGCGACGAGCGCCATGCTGCCGCGGATGGCGCGCCTCCTCCGGCGACAGATCGAACACCTGTTGGCCGACGAGGAGCCGGAGAACATCGTCCTCCGCACCTGAGGCGGGCGCCGACGTTCGTCGGAGTCCCTTCTCGGAAAAATCTGCGGCGACAGCTCGCGTTGAATCGGTTCAAGAGGTAAGGTTTGTGGTCTGACCACACCGCAGCGTCGAAGGAGGATCGATGAACGCACCAGCGACAGCCGCGTCGGCAGTGGCACCGGCGGCACCGCCCGCGGCCACAGCGGCGGAGCCCCGGGCTTGGGAAGTCGTGCTCGCCCGCATCGAGTCCGACCTCCTCAGCGGCGTCCTCACCCCCGGCGACCGCCTGCCCGGCGAACGACAGCTCGCGATCGACCTCGGCGTCGGTCGATCCAGTGTCCGCGAGGCGATCCGCGTCCTCGAGGTCCTGGGGCTCATCCGCACCCATACGGGATCCGGCCCGACCGCCGGCGCGATCATCGTCGCCACGCCGTCCGGTGGCATGGCCACCCTCATGCGGCTCCAGGTCGCCGCGCAGGGCTTCGCCGTCCAGGACGTGGTCGACACCAGGCTCGTGATCGAGACCGCGGTCGTCCACAGTCTCGCATCGCGTGCCGAGGCCGCTGTGCCAGACCTCGCGCACCCCGAGTCCCTGCTCGACGCGATGGACCAGCCCACCCTCACAGAGGCCGAGTTCCTCGCCCTCGACGCGCAGTTCCACCTGTCGCTCGCCGAGGCGGAGGGCAACCAGGTCCTCGTCGCCACGATGTCGGGCCTCCGCGACTCCATCGAGCGCTACGTCCTGGCCGGCGTCCCCCAACTGGCTTCGTGGTCGGCCACCGCCGACCGCCTGCGCGCCGAGCACCGGGGCATCGTGGAGGCGATCCGTCAGGCCGACGCCGAGCTGGCCCGCCAGTCCGTCCGCTCCCACATCACCAACTACTACCAGGCTCGCGAACTGTCACAAGACGACAGTCCGCACCCCTCGACACCCACCTCAAGCGACAGTTCGCGGAAAGAAGAGACAGACCATGGTTGAACGCCGCATCCCCAAGCCCCACGACCTCCTGCCGCTCATGCAGTTCAAGAAGCCGGAGTTCAACGCCCGGAAGCGACGCCTGGCGGCCGCCACCACCATCAGCGATCTGCGGGCGATCGCGAAGAAGGTCACGCCGACGGCGCCCTTCGACTACACCGACGGCGCCGCCGAGGGCGAGATCTCGCTGGCGCGGGCACGGCAGGCGTTCCAGGACATCGAGTTCCACCCGGCCGTCCTCGAGAACGTCGCGAACGTCGACACCGGCTGGGACGTCCTCGGCGAGCGCGTCGCGTTCCCCTTCGGCATCGCTCCCACCGGCTTCACCCGCATGATGCAGACCGAGGGCGAGCGCGCGGGAGCCTCCGCCGCAGCGGCCGCCGGCATCCCCTTCACCCTGTCGACCATGGGCACGACCTCGATCGAGGACGTCACGGCGGCGGCACCCGGTGGCCGCAATTGGTTCCAGCTCTACATGTGGAGCGAGCGCGAACGGTCGATGGCGCTCGTCGACCGCGCGGCAGCGGCCGGCTACGACACCCTCGTCGTGACGGTCGACACCCCCGTCGGCGGCGCCCGCCTGCGCGACGTCCGCAACGGCATGACGATCCCGCCGTCGCTCACCCCGAAGACCATCGTCGACGCGCTCCCCCGCCCGGCATGGTGGATCAACTTCCTCACCACGGAGCCGTTGGCCTTCGCGAGCCTCGACCGCTGGTCGGGAACCGTCGCGGCGCTCATCGACACGATGTTCGACCCGACCGTCGGTCCTGACGAGGTCAAGTACATCCGCGAGCAGTGGAAGGGCAAGCTCATCGTCAAGGGCGTCCAGTCGGTCGCCGATGCGAAGCTCGCCGTCGACCTCGGTGCGGACGCCGTCCAGCTCTCCAACCACGGCGGCCGTCAGCTCGACCGCGCACCGATCCCGTTCCACCTCCTGCCGAGCGTCGTCCGCGAGGTGGGCAAGGACGCCGAGGTGCACCTCGACACCGGCATTATGAACGGCGCCGACATCGTGGCGTCCGTAGCCCTCGGTGCGCGCTTCACCTTCATCGGCCGTGCCTACCTGTACGGACTCATGGCCGGTGGGCGCGAGGGCGTCGACCGCGCGATCCAGATCCTCTCGGGCGAGATCGTGCGCACGATGAAGCTCCTCGGTGTCGCGTCGCTGGAGGAGCTGCAGCCGCACCACGTGACCCAGCTGTCGCGGTTCACGACGCTGCAGCCGATGCCGGAACAGTCGTCACTGAGCGCCGGTCGTCCGGCAGCGGCGAAGCCCGCGGCACCGGCGGCTCGGAAGGCTCCGGCCCGGAAGCCGGCGGCCGCGAAGGCCTGATCGTCCGGCCGGACCCGGTCACCGCCGCACTCCACGGGTTGTCCCCGATGCCCTCCGTCGCTCCTTCGGGAACCATGGAACCGTCCCGACGGTCGCAGCACCTGCACCGTCGGGCCGGTGTTCGACGATCTGGAGGCGACGGTGGCACAGCTCCTCGTGATCGGTGGGAGCGGCCGCACCGGGCGGCTCATCATCGGCGAGGCTCTCCGCCGCGGCCACTCGGTCACCGCCCTCGTCCGCGACCCCGCTGCCGTCGTCCCCGGCGACCGCCTGACGATCGTCCAGGGGTCTCCCCTGCGGACTGAGGACGTCGAGGAGGCCATGCGTGGCGCGCAGGCCGTGATCATCGCGCTCAGCAACATCGGCTCGTCCGACTGGCCGTGGGCCCGCCAGGTGAGCCCTCCCGATCTCATCTCGAACGCCGTGCGGGTCGTGACGGACGTGATGCGCTCGCGCGGCCTGCGTCGAGTCGTCCTCCTCTCCGCGCTCGGTGCCGGCGAGTCGGTCCAGAGCGTCCCCGCCGGCCTCCGCTGGGCGACGCACTTCCTCCGACTCGGCACCGTCTACGCCGATCACGAGCAGGCGGACGCGTTCCTCCGTCGCTCGGAGCTCGACTGGACCATCGTGTATCCGACCGTGCTCTCCGCCAGCGACGCCCGACGCCCGGTCGTGTCGTCACCGCCGGGAAGCTGGCCGAGCTCGCTCCGGATCCCTCGCTGCGACGTCGCCGCGTTCCTCGTCGACGCGGTCGACGACGAGGACCTCATCGGCTCGGCACCGGTCATCTCCTCGGGTCCGCGCCGCAGCTGACGGGGCGCCCGCCGAGACGGGCGCCACTGCGGCTCAGGAGCCGGCGGCCGCCCGCGATGCTGCAGGACGACGCCCGGTGATGCGGTCCGTCAGTTCGCAGACACCCCACCAGGTGACGCGGAGCATGGCTTCGACGACGATCCCGCTCGTCATCTTGGAGGCCCCGAGCGTCCGCTCGGTGAAGGTGATCGGCACCTCGACGATCCGCAGACCGGCGCGATTCGCATGCCAGAGCATGTCGACCTGGAAGCCGTAGCCGTGGCTGTGGACCTCGTCGAGCTGCAGCCGACGCAGTGCGTCAGCACTGAACACGCGGTAGCCGCCGGTCACGTCGCGGGCGGGGAGCCGGAGCGCGAACCGGGCGTAGGCACTGCCGACCCGCGAGATGGCCTCACGATGCTTGGGCCAGTTGACGACGGTGCCGCCCGGGACCCAGCGCGACCCGAGGACGACGTCCGCCTCCGCGGTGGCCGCGAGGAGCGCCGGCAACTGCTCGGGGGCGTGGGATCCGTCGGCGTCCATCTCGACCACGTTGCCGAATCCGCGCCCGAGTGCCCAGGCGAAGCCGGCCTTGTAGGCGGCGCCGAGCCCTTCCTTCCCGGTGCGGTGCAGCACGTGTACCGCATCGTCCTCGGCGGCGAGCCGGTCGGCGATCGCTCCGGTGCCGTCGGGTGAGTTGTCGTCGACCACGAGCACCTCGACGGATGGTGCAGCGACGCGGACGCGCGCGACGATCCTCTCCAGGTTCTCGCGTTCGTTGTAGGTGGGAATGATGACCACCGTGGAATCCATGTGCCGTCCTCGTGTCTGCTCAGCCAGCGTAGCGCGCTGAACAGGACCGTATCGGCGGCCTCCGACCGGACGGCCGGACGCTCAGGGAACGGTCGGCGAACGTCCGGCTGGGGGTCAGTTGTTGCTGGCGAAGTGCGCCGGGATGAAGATGGCGAGCGCGATCATGAGGATGCCGCCCATGAACCAGACGGCCTGCAGGACGTCCGTACGGAACGCCTCGCCGAACGCCCACATCCCGCCGCCGAACAGGGCGAAGGCGATCACGACCCAGAACCCCGTCGCATCGCTCAGGGTGCCGGAGCGCCCTGCGTTCGCGCGTTCGTGGTCACGTCGTTCTCCGGCGTCCATGGGTGCCCTTCCTCAGGTTCAAGCGGTCAGTGCAGGTATACGCCGCCCCACTGGCACCCGCAACCCCTCGACACCGACCAGGGTGCCTGAGACCGGGCCGCTCCGGTCCGGTCCCTGAGCTCGTCGAAGGGTTACCCACGCAGCTCGAGCGTGCAACACTTCACGCCACCGCCACCGAGGAGCAGCTCGGACAGGTCGACACCGATCGGCGTGTACCCGCGCTCGCGCAGTTGACGCTCGAACCCGACGGCCCTGGCGGCGATGACGACCTCGCGACCGTTCGAGATCGAGTTGAGGCCGAGGACCGCAGCATCCTCGGTGCTCACGTGGATCGCGTCGGGGTAGCGCTGCTCGAGGATGCGGTTGCTCGCCTCGTCGAACGCGGTCGGCAGGTAGGCGATGTTCGCGGGTGAGCCGTCGGCGGGAGCCACCGGGTCGAGCACGGCGATCGCGGTGTCGAGGTGGTAGAAACTCGGGTTCACGAGGTTGAGGGTCACGACCTCGCGGTCGAAGATCCGACGCACCTCGTCGTGGCTGCGGGGATCGGTGCGGAACCCGGTCCCGGCGAGGATGGTGTCGCCGACGAGCATGATGTCGCCCTCACCCTCGTTCACGAACTCCGGCCGCTCGACGCGGAAGCCGTTCGCCTCGAACCAGTCCATGTAGGCCGCCCCCTCGGGGATGCGCTCCTCGTAGGTGAACTTCGCCCCGTAGGCGATGCCGTCGAGCGTGAAGCCGCCGTTCGCCGCGAACACCATGTCGGGGAGGCCGTCGATCGGATCGATGAGGTCGATCCGGTGGCCGAGATCGAGGTAGGCCTGGTGCAGCTGCTCCCACTGCGACACCGCGAGCGAGGTGTCGGTCGGGTCGTCCGGGTTCATCCAGGGGTTGATCCGGTAGCTGACGGTGAAGCGGTCCGGCCGGCACATGAGGTACCGGCGACGGTTCGCGACGCGGGTGCCGGTCGCGGCGTCCTGCGTGGCGGGGGTGGGGTGATTGAGCGTCGACGACACGTCGGCCTCCAAACGAGCGAGGGTCGGCGGACGAGGTCCAGGGGCCCGGGGGCACGCCACATTCATCATCGCATGCGATTCGCAGCGTTTTCACGGAGTTTGGCGCAGGAATGCTGCGAAGTGGCAGTTTTTCACGCAATGATTGCGCTTACACTGAGTCTCATGGACAACCTCGACCGCGGCATCATCGACCTGCTCCGACAGAACTCACGCGCCGGCTACGGCGACATCGGCACGGTCGTGGGCTTGTCGGCCTCAGCGGTGAAGCGACGCGTCGACCGCCTCGTCGCCGACGGAGTCATCCAGTCGTTCACGATCCAGGTCGACCCCACGGTCGACGGCATGCAGACAGAAGCCTACGTCGAACTCTTCTGCCGCGGCACCGTGTCCCCCAACGAGCTGCTGCGGATCCTCTCGGGCGTCCCGGAGGTCGTCGACGCCGGCACCGTCACCGGCAGTGCCGACGCCATCGTGCACATGCGGGCCCGCAACATCCCCGCCCTCGAGGACGCCCTGGAGAAGGTGCGGATCGCCCCCAACGTCGACCACACCCGCAGCGCGATCGTCCTCACCCGCCTCATCCACCGCCACATCGACTGACCCCTCCCCCGGCCCGCGAACTGTCACCAACGCACAGTGCGGCGCGTCCGAAGTCGCCATTCGTGACAGTTCGCGGGCAAGATGGGCGGATGGAGTGGACGATTCAGGCCGGGACCAGCGTGTTCGAGCAGCTGCGGATGCAGGTGGTCGAGGCCGTCCGTGACGGACGACTGGCGACCGGGGCGAAACTCCCGACGGTGCGCGGGCTGGCGGACGAGCTGGGGATCGCGCCGAACACCGTCGCGAAGGCGTACCGGCTCCTCGAGACCGACGGGGTCATCGAGACCAGGGGGCGTGCGGGGACATTCGTGTCTGCACACGGCGACGCGATCGACCGGCAGGCGCAGCTGGCAGCGGCGGCGTACGCGGACCGCATCCGGGACCTCGGCGTCTCGCCGGAGGACGCCGTCGCCCTCGTGGAGGCCGCGCTCCGCGCCTGACGTCGCCTCGCCCTTCGACAAGCTCAGGGACCGGGGAAAGGACTCCGAGACCGGGGAGAGGACTCCGAGACCGTGGCCAGGCTCAGATGACGCCCTGGGACCAGGGGTCGGGGTTGCCGAAGCGGTGCGCCGTGATCGAGATCGCCTGTTCGCGCAGGAACGGCAGCAGCTCCACCCGTCCGGCCTGCGTGACCGGCCCTCCCCAGATCGCGATCTCGGGGTCGCCGCCGAGCGCCTCTGCGAGTCGCTTCGTGAGCGGCTCAGGCTCGGAGGCCTCCGTTCCGGGTTCCGCTTCCGCGACCGTCTCGGGACGCGGACCGACGATCCGTACCCGGGTCGCGACCGGCGGCTCCTGGCCCAGCTCGCCCGTGTCGATCGACCCGCGGGCCGCCATCCGGGTCAGCCACTGCTCGTCGGTCTCGAGCGAGACGGGGATGCTCAGCTCCGACAGCCAGTCACGGACCTCGCGCGGCAACCGCCCACCGAGACTGACGGTGAACCGTGACCGCGACCGCACCGCGGCGATGAGCACCCGCAGCGCATCGCCCAGATCGGCCCCGGACGCCACCCGCACCGCGACCGGGGCCGGCCGGTATCGCAGGAGATTCCGTTCCACGCCGAGCTGCGAGACGTCCTTGACCTCGCCGAACTCGTTCCCCCACGCGATCGCGTCACTGAGCGCCGAGCGCCGCAGCACGTCGAAGGCTTCGTAGGTGAGCGACGGCTGGGCCGCCTCGATGAGCTTCACGATGCGGGTGTCGAGCCCACGGAGGTGCAGGCTGCGGCTCGCCGAGCCCGGATCCGGTCGCCACTCGCCGAGCCCGAACAGGTAGTTGGGGCCGCCGGCCTTCGTGCCGGTCCCGACCGACGAGCGCTTCCACCCGCCGAAGGGCTGGCGCTGGACGATCGCGCCGGTGATGCCTCGGTTGACGTAGAGGTTTCCTGCTTCGACGGTGTCGAGCCATTCTCCGAGATCGACCGGGTCGAGGGTGTGCAGGCCGGCCGTCAATCCATAGGGCGTCGCGTTCTGCAGGGCGATCGCCTCGGTGAGGTTCGCGGCCTGCATGACACCGAGGACCGGTCCGAAGTACTCGGTGAGGTGGAAGGGCGAGCCCGGCTGGACACCGGTACGGACCCCCGGCGACCAGAGGCGCTCGCTCGGCTGGCCGAAGTTGACCGAGGAGTCGTCGAGCAGCTTCGGCTCGACGAGCCACTTCTCGCCGAGGCGCAGCTCGGTCAGCCCGGCGAGGAGCTTCTCCCCCGCCGGCTCGACGATCGGCCCCATCTGCGTCCGCGCATCGGACGGCCAGCCGACCCGGAGCGAGCGGACGGCGTCCTCGAGCTGCCGCAGGAAGCGGTCGGATCGTGCCACCGAGCCGACGAGGATCACGAGCGACGCGGCGGAGCACTTCTGCCCGGCGTGCCCGAAGGCGCTCGTCACGATGTCGGCGACGGCGAGGTCGAGATCGGCGCTCGGCGTGACGATGATCGCGTTCTTGCCGCTCGTCTCCGCGAGCAGCGGCAGGTCGGCGCGCCACCCGCGGAACAGCTGCGCCGTCTCGAAGGAGCCGGTCAGGATCACCCGGTCGACGGCGGGGTGGGAGACGAGCCGACGACCGAGGTCGCCCTCCGCCACATCGGCGAGCACGAGAAGGTCGCGCGGCACCCCGGCGTCCCAGAGCGCCTCGACGACCACGGCTGCGCACCGCTTCGCCTGTGGAGCGGGCTTGATGATCACACCGCTGCCGGCGGCGAGCGCCGCGAGGACGCCTCCGGCCGGGATCGCGACGGGGAAGTTCCAGGGCGGTGTCACGACCGTGAGCGCGGAGGGGACGAAGCTCGCGCCGTGCACGCTCTCGAGCAGGGGCGCGTTGGCCGCGTAGTAGTGCGCGAAGTCGACGGCCTCGCTCACCTCGGGATCGGCCTCGGCGATCGTCTTGCCGGTCTCGCTCGCCATGACCTCGATGAGGTCCGCCCGACGGGCGGCGAGGACCCGAGCTGCAGCGTGCAGGACGGCGGCCCGTTCGGTGACGGGGCGCGCCCCCCATCGCTCACCGGCGGCGCGGACCATCGTGATCGTGCGTTCGAGGACGCGAGGGTCGTCGATGGCCGCGGCCGCGACGGCTACACCACCGAGGGTCGACTGCGGGACGCGCGCCAGGATCGACGCACCCCACGCCCGGTTCGCCGCGAGCGAAGGATCGGTGTCGGCGGTGTTCTCGAAGCCGGGCGCACCGTCGACGACACCACCACGCTCCGAACGTGAGAAGACCGCCGTCTCGACGTACGCGGAGGACGGGTCGGCGTGGAAGCGGTCTTCGCCGCCACTCGATCCGCGTTCCAGCCCGAGGACCTGCTGCGTGAGTCCGGCGTCCGGCGCCTGCGCGGGATCGCGGAAGCGGTCGTCGCCGTCGTTGTCGTGCAGCGACGTCTCCGGGGCTTCCGCGGCGCGGTCCTGCGTCCGGTTGGGGGTCGGCACCTGCCCGGCGGTCTCGCCGAGGGCGTCGACCGAGGCGAGGAACCGACGTCGCTCGCGCGCGAACAGGGTCGGCTTCTCGGCGAGCTCGAACAGCGCCGACATGAAGTTCTCCTCGCTGGCGTTCTCCTCCAGACGGCGGACGAGGTAGGAGATCGCGACGTCGAACTCCTTCGGGTTCACGACGGGCGTGTACAGCAGCACCGTCCCGACGTCCCGCTTGATGGCCTCGACCTGACCGGTCGCCATCCCCAGCAGCATCTCGAAGTCCACACGCTCACGCACACCGCGGTCGCCCGCGAGGAGCCACGCGTAGGCGATGTCGAAGAGGTTGTGCCCGGCGACCCCGACCCGTACGACGTCCGTGTGCGCCGGTGTGAGCGCCCAGTCGAGCACGCGCTTGTAGTTGGTGTCGGTCTCGCGCTTCGACGCCGTCGTCGCGAGCGGCCAGCCGTGGATCGCCGCGTCGACCCGCTCCATCGCGAGGTTCGCGCCCTTCACGAGTCGTACCTTGATCGGCGCGCCACCGGCTGCCATGCGCTGCTTCGACCAGGCGGTGAGCTGCATCATCGCCTCGAGCGCGTCGGGCAGGTAGGCCTGGATGACGATACCGGCGTGGTACTGCAACAGCTGCGGCTGGTCGAGGAGTCGGGTGAAGACCGCGATGGTGAGGTCGAGGTCGCGGTACTCCTCCATGTCGAGGTTGATGAAGGTGCCGGTCGCGAGCCCCTCCTCGTACAGCGGCACGAGGCGACGGACGATGCGGTCGACGACCTGCTCGAACGACCACATGGAGAGTTGGCTGGCGATCGACGAGACCTTGATGGACACGTAGTCGACGTCGGGGCGCTGCAGGAGCTCGCGGGTGCCGGCGAGCCGTTTGGCAGCCTCGCCCTCACCGAGGACGGCCTCCCCGAGGAGGTTCAGGTTGAGCCGTGAGCCGTCGGCGCGCAGCTTCGCGATCGCGTTGCCGAGCTCACGAGGACGGCTGTCGACGATGAGGTGCCCGACCATGCCCCGAAGGACGCGGCGTGCGGCAGGGACGACGACCCAGGGCAGGACCGGACCGACCAGACCACCCGTGCGGACGGCGGCCTGCTCGTACCAGGGCAGGAACCGCGGCGTCCGGCCAGCGAGGGCGGCGAGGGCGTTCCCGGCGACGAGCGGGTCCTCCGGGCGCATGACGCCGTCGACGAACCCGACGGTGAATTCGAGACCGTTGGGATCGCGCAGCACGCCGGCGAGCCGCTCGGCGGCGGGATCCGTCGGAGCTTCCGCCCCTTCGTCGACCCATTTCGACGCGAGGGCGACCGCACGATCCGCGAGTCCGACCGGTTCGGTGGGACCCTCGTTCGCAACGTTCGCCATGCTGCTCAGCCTATGCTCCGATCCGCCGATCCCAGCTGAGGCTCGCGAGTACACGCCTGGCGGCTGGGCGCCCCGCCCGGTCACCGCCCTTCGACAAGCTCAGGGACCGGCGCACCCCGTCGCTGAGCAGTCTCCCCCGGTCGCTGAGCCTGTCGAAGTGCGCCTGCGAATAGGGTGTGGTCATGCATTCCGTCGAGCAGTACGACGCCGTCATCGTCGGCGGCGGGCACAACGGCCTCACCGCCGCCGCCTACCTCGGACGCGCGGGCAAGCGCGTCCTCCTCCTCGAACGCCTCGACCATACGGGTGGAGCAGCCGTCTCGGAACGTCCGTTCCCCGGCGTCGACGCCCGACTGTCCCGGTACTCGTACCTCGTCAGCCTGCTGCCCCAGCAGATCATCGACGACCTCGGGCTCGACGTGCGGCTCGTCCGTCGCCGCTTCTCGTCGTACACGCCCGACCCCGCAAACCCGGGCACCGGGCTCCTGATCGACAACCACGACGACGACGCCACGGTCGCGTCATTCGCGTCGATCGGGCATCGGGAGGACGCCGCGGGCATCGCCGAACTGCACCGTCGGATCGGTCACCTGGCCTCGGCGCTCTGGCCGACGGTGCTCGAGCCGCTCCGGAGTCGTTCGGAGGCACGAGACGCCGTGATCGCCGCGGCCGCTGACCTCGGCGTGCCTGCGGCCGAGGTCGCATCGATCTGGTCGGCGGTGTTCGACGCACCGATCGGCCGTGCCATCGAGGACGCCGCGCGTTCCGATCTCGTCCGCGGCGTCGTCTTCACGGATGCCCTCATCGGCACCTTCGCCCAAGCGGACGATCCGACCCTGCAGCAGAACATCTGCTTCCTCTACCACCTGATCGGCGGCGGGACGGGCGACTGGGACGTCCCGGTCGGCGGCATGGGCGCGGTGACGGACGCACTGCGCCGAGCCGCCGAGGAGGCCGGCGCCGACATCCGGACGCTCGCCGAGGTGACGTCCGTCCAACCGGAGCACGGGCTCGTCGCCTACGTGGACCTCGCCGCGGAGGCGGAGCTCGAGGTGACCGAACCGATGTCGACGCTGGACCGGTTCCGACCTCGCCCCGGGGTCGTCGTCCGCGGCGAGTGGATCCTGTCGGGTGCGGCTCCGGCGGTGCTGGAGCGCCTCCTCGATCCGGCGGCGGAGCAACAGGCGGTCGCGGCCGCGTACGCCGCGTGGTCGGCAGCGCGGGGGATGCCGGTGCAGTGGAGTGACACCGACGCGATCCTCGGCACGGCGCCAGCACCGGAGGACGGCGTCCCGCATCCCGAGGGCGCCCAGGTGAAGGTGAACCTGTTGCTGCGGAGGCTCCCCAAGCTCCTCGACCCGACCGTCGACCCGGCTGCGGCGTTCGGCGGCACCTTCCACATCAACGAGGGCTGGGCGCAGCTGGAGCACGCCTACCTCGAGGCGGCGGCCGGCCGGATCCCCGACCCGCTGCCGTGCGAGATCTACTGCCACACCCTGAGCGACCCGAGCATCCTCTCGCCGGAGCTGCAGGCATCGGGGGCGCAGACGCTCACCGTGTTCGGACTTCATGTGCCGCATCGGCTCGCAGTCCTTGCGGACGCGGTCGCCGGCGGTCACGACGCCTTCCGAGACGCACTGCAGGCCGCGGTGCTGCGATCGCTGGACTCGGTGATCGCGGAGCCCATCGAGGACTTGCTGCTGCTCGACGCCGAGGGGCGGCCCTGCATCGAGACACGGACGACGCTCGACCTCGAGCGCTCTCTGGCTATGCCGGGCGGGAACATCTTCCACGGCCCGCTGTCGTGGCCGTTCCTCGAGGACGACGCCCCTCGGACGACGGCGGCCGAGCGGTGGGGTGTCGCCACGGCGCACCCACGGGTCCTGCTCTGCGGTGCCGGGGCCCGACGCGGTGGCGCGGTCAGCGGGCTCGGTGGGCACAACGCCGCGATGGCCCTCCTCGACGCCTGACCCGCACGCCTCAGCGGGTGCTGCCGCACTCAGTGGTTGCGGTGGTCCTGGATGGTGATCTTCGGGCCGCGACGCGGCTTGTGGATGCCACTCCGACCGATGAGCCGTAGCACCCGCTGCCGATGACCAGCCCACGGAGCGAGCAGCTCGAGCATGCCGTCGTCGTCCACAGGTGAGCCGGTGAGCGCCTGCCCCACCGAGGCCGCGAGGTGGTAGTCGCCGACACTCACGGCGTCGGGGTCACCGTGCGCCCGGAGCGTCACCTCGGCGGCTGTCCAGACGCCGATGCCGGGCAGACTCTGCAGGCGTCGCGATGCGGCATCGGGGTGTTCGTCAATCGTCCGCTCGATCGCGGACGCCAGTCGCGACGACCGCACGACCGTCTCCGAGCGCTGCGGCCCCACTCCCGCGGTGTGCCACTCCCAGCTCGGGATCATCCGCCAGGTCTCGGCGGACGGCGCGACGACCATGCCCTCCGGTGCCGGACCGGGGGCGGCATCGCCGTGACGGCGCACGAGCAGGCGCCACGCACGCCACGCTTCGAGCGCGGTGACCTTCTGCTCGAGGATCGACGGCACGAGCATCTCGAACACGAGGCGATTGCGACTCAAACGGAGCCCCGGGTTCCGCCGGGACACCTCGGTGAGCAGCGGACTCCGGCTCACGTCGAGTTCAGACCAGTCGTCGTCGCACCCGAGGAGCTCCGGCACACCGGCGACCATCCACTCGGCGCCCGGGCCCCAGGCGGCGGCCTCGACCTCACCGTCGCGGACGGTCGAGACGTACAGCGTTGCGCCACCGTGCGGTGTCCGCGCCGTCAGCCAGACCCCGCCAGGCGTGCGGCGGTAACAGGGTCCGTCGCCTCCGCGGGCGATGAGGCGCAGGGTGCTGTGGACGTCGAGTGGGCCGCTCGGACGGTAGACCGTCCGCAGGAGTTCGGCGGCGCGTGGCGTCGGCGCGGACGGTCGTCTGACATCCTGCACCGGTGACGGCGGAGGAGCGACGAACGATGCGGAGGCGACCATGGTGGTCACCCTACGTGGTGACCACCGACATCCGACGCCGTCGGCAGCGGGCCAGGAGACCGACGGCCCCTCGCCCGCTGCCGACCTGCCCGAGCGGCTACCGCACGAGGCGGAAGTCATAGCCCGATTGATCGACGAAGGTCCCGCCCACGCGCTGCTCCACGCGCCCGCCCTGGTACCGGCCGGGAAGGTAGTCACGATTCCAGGTGACGATCCACTCTCCCGAACCGTCCGCCGTCGCCGTCCCGAGGCGCGTGCCCCAGAGACCGATGATCTCGATCTCCGCGTTGGGCGTCGCCGTGCCGGTGAAGACCGGCCGCGTGCCGGTGAGGGTGTCGCCGATCTTCGGAGAGGTCACCGTCAGCGCCGACGCGATCGTGAAGTCGTACCCGGAGCGATGCGTCTCGACACCGCCGACGATCTGACGGACCGATCCACCCGCGTACCGAGCAGGCAGGAGCGACTTGTTCCAGGTGATCGACCAGTTCCCGCTCGCCGCGACGGCATCGGTCTTCCCGACGAGATCACCCCACCCGCTCCAGATCTCGAGCCTCGCGCCGGGCTGGGCCTTGCCGCTGAAGACGGGAACGGATGAGGAGACCAAGCCCCCGATCGTCGGGGTCTCCACGAGCAACGGCGCGACCGTCGACCCGCTCCGCACGGTGAAGTCGTAGGGCGCCCTCGACTGCTCGACGCCGTCGATCTCCTGACGCACTGACCCGCCCTGGTAGCGTCCCGGATTCAGCGTCTTGTTCAGCTCGGCGGTCCAGGTGTGGTCGTCGCGCACCTGCGCGGATCCGATCTCGGTGTTCCAGGCCCCGATGACCCTGATGGTCGCGCCGGGCTCACCACGACCGGTGAACACCGGTCTCGGCGTCTCGACGACCTCGCCGATGGCGGGCGACCGGAGGCTGACGTCCTCGATCGGCCCCGGCTCGGGCGCCGGTTCGTCGACCGTGAAACGGAGAGGCGCCGTGCTGGGTCGTCCGTCGAACACCTGAGTGGCGGTCGCGGTGTAGGCGCGTCGTTCGAGGGTGCGGAGTGACTGCTGCGTCCACGCACCGGTCCCGTCGACCTCGACGTCGGCGAGGACCGCACCCGAGAGGTCGTCGACGACGGTCACCCGGGCCTGCGGCTCTCCGAGCCCGGAGAACACCGGTCGCGGGTCGTCGAGCGTGGCGTCGAGCGGGGGCGTCTGCACCGTCACTGCGGCGACGGCACGATACGTGACCGACCAGTTCACCGTCGAGTCGTCGGACAGTTGGCGGACGATACCGGACGTCGTCCCGGGGGCGAGGTCGCGGATCGGTTCGGCCGACCAGGATCCGTGCGGGTCGACGGTCGTCGAGGCGAGGAGTCTGCGCTCGGCATCGAGCACCTCGATGACCGCATCGGGCGAACCGTGCCCGCTGAAGGTCGGGCGAGGGTCGCGGACGACCGAACCGGGTGCCGGCGTGTCGAGGCTCACCGGTTCCAGCACCGGGACCGGGTCGACGCCCTCGGGCGATATCCGGTCCGCATCCGCCGTGACACCGTACCCGCCGACGGCGAGACGGCCGTCGAACTGACGGAGGAACCCGCCGGCACCGCCGCTCGAGACGAGCCCGAACCCGCCGACGCGGCCGTTCTCGAAGGACTCCCACGTCCACTGCTGTGCCGTGGAGCCGTCGCAGACGGCCGGATAGACGTACTTGTAGGCCTGCGACGGGTCGGGCTGGAGGCATCGCGTGACACCCCCGGCCGCGGTCGTGATCGGTCCGGAGGCGTCGGCCGCCGGGAAGGTCCAGCGCTCGGAAGCGGCCAAGGCCTCGCCGAGCGTGGCGTGCGTCGTCGCGCGGACCGGGTTCAGCAGGTCTGCCGCGGCACCGACCGCGAAGAAGGATCCCGAGCCGGAGGGGAACGTCTGGCCGACGAACCGACCCTGGATCGAGGACGCGCCGGACGCGACGTCGGACGACGTCTCGGAGGCGGAGGCGGCTGGGCCGCTGAGCAGTCCCGCCGTGATGCCGACCAGGCTCAGGATGGAGACGGGGGTGGGGAGCTTCATAGGCGTGAGGCGACCTTTCGCAAGGGCACGCCCAGGCCGACGCAGACGAGCCGACGGTACGTACCGGTGAACGTTCGCGAACGAACGCGGTCAGCCTACAAGTATTCCAGTCGCTTAATCCAGTATGTCGACCGACCGGTTCCGGTCACCAGTCGCTGGGCGCCGGTGCCTTCGTCGGCGGGAGCGCCACGTCGCGAGCCCACTGCGCCTGCCACGCGGGGAGGTCGGCTGGAGCCGGGCCGGTGAGCTCGACGAGCTCTGCCAGAGCCACCACGCCACCCGAGCGCTTGAGGAACCGACCTCGGACGAGGGCCTGCGTGTAGATCTCCCCGTCGACGACCACCCGGTGCTCGATGAACACGCCCTTGTCGTCGTAGCCCGTCACGCGGGTCTCGACGCTGAATCGCTGCCAGGGCTGCAGCGACTTCCGGAAGGTGATGCTCTCGCTCGACACCACCGGATACCAGCCCAGCTGCTTGAAGCGGTCCCAGAGTCCGTTCCGGATCAGGAGGTCGAACCGGCCCAGGTCGAAGATCGACAGGTACACACCGTTGTTCATGTGGCCGAGGACGTCGAGATCGGTCGGCAGCACGCGCAACCGGATCCGACCGACGTCCCAGGTGTCGAGGCGCTCGCCGCGGCGGGCTCGACGGCGGGACTGCAGGAACATGGCGATGGTGCGGAAGATGAGGTGCACGGATGCGACCGTATCCCGACAGCCCCACCACGTGCGACGTCGTTGTCCGACCCCGACAACGAGGTCACCCCGAGACGGCCCGACAGGCGATTCCTGACACAAGCAGCAGTGCCCGCGAACTACTCGGCAGCGACGGTGTTGCCCTCGCCGCCGTCGGTGACGACGGGCGTTGCCGGGGTCTGGACCTTGTTACCGTTGGCGCCCTCGACGAAGGTCACGTTCTCGACTGACGGGGCGATCACGAGCGTGATGGAGCTGTTGAACGAGAGGTTCACGACCGCACCCGTCACGGTCACGATGCTGTTGGAGGCCTCCACGACGACGTTCTCGCAGTCGCCGTCGATGGTCACGTTCGAGCTGTCGTCGACGATGGTCGCCGTGCCGTCGACGCACTCACCGGTGACGTCGGGGATCGTGTACTCGGGTCCGGTGGCGGCGTCGGTCGTGACCGACGACGACCCGCCCGTGGTCGACGTCGGGTCCGTGTCGGTGCATCCGACGAGGCCGAGGACGGCGAGACCCGCGACGGCGATGAGCGTGAGCTGCTTGGGCATGGGGTTCCTTCGGTATTCAGATCAAGTCGACGGCAGGGCAGGGCGATGCGGTCAGCGAGCGAGGGTGAAGTCGTACCCGGTCGTGCCGATGACCTTCCCGCCGACCGTCTCCGTCACCGTGCCTCCGAAATATCGCGCCGGCTGATAGTCCTGCGGCCACGTGATGGTCCACTCGCCGGTCCGTGCATCGGCGATCGCGGAGCCGAGGTCGGTACCCCAGGCGCCGGTGATCCGCACCCGCGCCCCCGGGTTCGCCGTACCGGTGAACACCGGACGGGTGCCCGTGATGGTGTCGCCGACCTTCGGCGACGTCACGACGAGCTTCGGCAGCACGAGCGTGAAGTCGTAGACGAAGGTGTGCGTCGGGACACCGTTCACGAACTGCTTCACGGTGCCACCGGCATACTGACTCGGGCGCAGGCTCTTGTTCCAGGTGATCGTCCACGCACCGCTCGCTTCGACCCGCTCCACCGCGCCGAGGACATCGCCCCAGGCACCGCGGATCTCGATGCGCGATCCCGGCTCGCCGGTCCCGCGGAAGACGGGGGTCGACTCACTGATCGTCTCACCGCGCCTCGGTGACTCGACCACCAAGGGGGCGATCGGTTCGTCCGGAGCCCTGAGGATGTTCGCCGTGAAGTCGGCGATCGTGATGCGTGAGGGGCCGTAGGTCACTCTGCCGCCGGTGGCCTCGCCGACGGGGGCGTCGTCGTTCGCCCGCAGCGTGAACTTCAACGTGCTCGTGCCGACCGGCAGGACGCCCCCCATGCCCAACGCGTCGAGCGTGAAGGCCGGATCGTCGACCGCGGTGATCCGTGTGTCCGCCGGGTGGTAGACGTCGATGCGCTGTCCACCGGCATCGGCGTTGAACGTCGCCTCCACCTCCACGGACCGACCGGGGAAGAGCGTCGGCGTGGGGATCGAGGCGCCCGGTGCGAGCGGTGCCGGGACAGTGAAGTCGAAGCGCACCTGGACATCCGGCCCGGTTCCGCGCTGCGTCGCAGTTCCCGTGTAGCGGCCGGGCTGGAGCTGGATCGACGGAACCGACCAGGACGTGGAGTTCAGGGGGACGCTCGTGCTCGCGAGCAGGACCTGTGCGTCCGTGCGGATCGAGACGGCTGATCCGGGCTGCCCGATACCGCTGAACGTGGGAGTCGGCGTGTCCACCGTCTCCCCGATCGTCGGGGTACGCAATTCGAACGGCTCGATCGGGGCCAGCTGGGACTCCACGACGACGTCGGTGAGCGCGTCCATCGTGAGTTCGACGAAGGCGTCGGTGTCGGTCCCGCCCAAGGAGTACGGACTCGACACCGGGTACAGGGCGTAGCCGGAGACCCACTTGTTCGAGACGTACCGCCACTCGAAGTCCTGCGACGGGGAACCGGTGCAGGTCCGGGCTGCGACGAGCGCCCGGTAGCCGTCGCCCGCGGGCGTCAGGCAGAGCGTCGAGGAGGTTCCCGTGCCGGTGATCGGCCCGGCCGCACCGACGGCAGGGAGGGAATACGTTCCCGCGAGCGACGCCGCTCCGCCCGCCGAGGACGAGTACAGCCGTTGCACGTTGCGACCCGACTCCGGCGCGGAGAGCCCGACGTAGGCCGAAGACCCGTTGGACCGGTTCTGCAGGACGAGCTTCCCGATCACTCGCGACGCGCCGACCGCGGGGCCCACGGCGTCCGACGCACCGGGGACGTCCGTGGTCCCGACCGCGTCACCGGGTCCGTCGTCGTGCTCCTGTGGGTCGGCGATGGACCGGACGTGCGGAGCGGCGGACGCCGGAACCGGGAGCCCCACCGCGGTGAGCAGGATGGTCGCGGCGGCCAGGGCCGACAGTGTGGATCGCAGGAGCAGGGAGCGCGGAGAGCGGATCAGAGCAGTCACGAGGACCGAGACTACTCATCTGGAATATCGCCGTGGGTGGCGCCGCCGAATCTGTGGAGAACTCGCCGCTCAGTCGGTCGGCACGTGCCGCTCGTCGGGCCCGACGTATTCGGACAGCGGGCGGATGAGCGCGTTCGACGCCAGCTGCTCGGCGATGTGTGCCGTCCACCCGACGATGCGAGCGGCGACGAACAGCGGCGTGAACGTGGCCGTGTCGAACCCGATCAGGTTGTACGCCGGGCCCGAGGGGTAGTCGAGGTTCGGCTTGATGTTCTTCCGCGCGACCATGTCCGCTTCGAGCGTCGTGTACAACTCGAGGATCTCGGGCTTGCCGTAGTGCTCGGCGAGCCGCTCGAGCGCCTTGAGCATCGTCGGCACGCGCGAGTCGCCGTTCTTGTAGACCCGGTGTCCGAAGCCCATGATCTTGCGCTTCTCGGCGAGCGCCGCGTCGAGCCACGCACTTGCCCGGTCAGCGGTCCCGATCTCGTCGAAGACGTGCATGACGGCCTCGTTCGCGCCACCGTGCAGGGCGCCCTTGAGTGCGCCGATCGCGCCGGTGACCGCCGAGTACAGGTCGCTGAGGGTCGAGGTGATGACCCGGGCGGTGAACGTCGACGCGTTGAAGGAGTGCTCCGCGTAGAGGATCATCGAGACGTCGAAGGCGTCGACGACGACCGGATCGGCCTCCTCGCCGAAGGTCATGAAGAGGAAGTTGGCGCTGTATCCGAGGTCGTCGCGCGGTGGGATGAGCTCGAGGCCGTGGCGGCGGCGCTGGTCGTAGGCGACGATCGCGGGCAGCTTCGCGTACAGGCTCGCGGCCTTCACCGCGTTGGCCTCAGGGGTGTTCGTCTCGGCGGTCGGGTCGTTCGCGCCGATCACGCTGACGGCCGTCCGGAGGGCGTCCATCGGGTGGCTCGTCGTCGGCAGGAGGTCGATGGCCGCCTTGACGTTGTCGTCGAGCGCACGCTGGCCCCGCTCCAACGCCGTGAACTCGGTGAGTTCGGCGTCCGTGGGCAGTTCGCCGTTCCAGAGCAGGTACGCGACCTGCTCGAAGCTGCAGTGCTCGGCGAGCTCCTGGACCGGATACCCGCGGTAGAGCAGGGAGTTCGTCTCCGGGTTCACCTTCGAGACGCCCGTCACGTCGACGACGACGCCGGCGAGACCCTTCTTGATGTCGCTGGTCGCTTCGGTCATGCGTTGCTCCTTTGCGGCGGCTCCGGTCACTGAGCCTGTCGAAGTGTCTTGGTCGAGCCTGGCACCCGGCTCGCCCCTCGACAAGCTCGGGGAGCGGAGACCCAGGTGGTGTTCACCGGTGAGGGACGCCTACCGGTCGATGGTGAAGTTGAAGACCGAGGTGTCGAAGCGGTTGTAGCCCTCGTAGTCGATCAGTTCGTAGAGATCGGCGCGGTGCTGCATCTCACCGAGCTTGCTCGTGAGCGAGCCCTCGTCGTTCAGCGTGTCGAGCGCGCGACCCGCGGCGCCCATCGCGATGCGGAGGAGCGACACCGGCCAGATGACGATGTTCACGCCCACATCGGCGAGCTGCTGACTCGTGAACAGCTCGCTCTTGCCGAACTCCGTCATGTTGGCGAGGATCGGCACGTCGACCGCGTCGCGGACGGCGGCGAACTCCTCGAGCGACCGCATCGCCTCGGGGAAGATCGCGTCGGCTCCGGCGTCGACGAGCTGCTTGGCCCGTTCGATCGCGGCGTCGAGCCCGTCGACGGCGGCGATGTCGGTGCGCGCCATGATGAGCAGGTTCGCATCGCGCCGGGCGTCGACGGCGGCACGGATCCGGCCGAGCGCGGTGGAGGTGTCGACGACCTGCTTGCCGTCGAGGTGGCCGCAGCGCTTCGGGTTGACCTGGTCTTCGATGTGGAGCCCGGCGAGCCCGGCGTCCTCGATCTCCTGGACGGTGCGCGCGACGTTCATCGGCTCGCCGAAGCCGGTGTCGGCGTCGACGATCGCGGGCAGCTCGGTCATCCGGGCGATCTGCTTGGCGCGACCGGCGACCTCGGTGAGGGTCGTCAGTCCGATGTCGGGCAGCCCGAGATCGGCGGAGAGCACCGCGCCGGAGATGTAGACGCCGTCGAAGCCCTTCTGCTCGATGAGCCTCGCCGAGAGCGGGTTGAACGCGCCCGGGAAGCGCAGCAGCTCACTAGTGGCGAGCCGCTCCCGGAACAGCCGGCGCTTCTCCGCCGGCGTGGTCTCGCTGTACAGCATCAGCGCAGTCCCTTCTGGAGGTCGGCCGGCATCAGAACAGGCCGGTCGGGTGGGGTGCCGAGGCGAGGACCCCGGAGGCGGCCTGGATGCTCAGCTGCTTGACCTCGTCGGCGTCGAGCTCCGGGAGGCGTTCGGCGAGCGCGAGGAAACGCTCGATCTCCTCCGGGTCGAGGACGTCGGCGGCGAGCGTGCGGAACTTGTGGACGTAGTCGGCGCGCGCGAACGGCCGGGCGCCGAGCGGGTGGGCGTCGGCGACGGCGATCTCGTCGACGATGGTCGATCCGTCCGTGAGCGTGATCTCGATGCGCCCGCCGAACGCCTGTTCGGCCGGGTCCAGCGAGTGGTAGCGGCGCGTCCACTCCGCGTCCTCCGCCGTCGAGATCCGGTGCCACAGCTCGACGGTGTCGGCGCGGGTGGCGCGTTCGGGACGGTAGGAGTCGACGTGGTGCCACGCGCCGTCCTGCAGCGCCACCGCGACGATGTAGGGGATGGAGTGGTCGAGCGTCTCGCGAGACGCCGTCGGGTCGTACTTCTGCGGGTCGTTCGCGCCGGAGCCGATGACGTAGTGCGTGTGGTGCGAGGTGTGGAGGACGATGCGGTCCACGACTCCGGGCAGGAGGACTTCCGGGTGCTCATGGTGCAGCTTGCGGGCGAGGTCGATCCATGCCTGCGCCTGGTACTCGGCCGAGTGCTCCTTCGTGAAGGAGTCGAGGATCGCGAGCTTCGGTTCACCGGCGCCGGGCAACGGGACGTCGTAGGAGGCGTCGGGGCCGTCGAGCAGCCAGGCGACCACGCCGTCCTCTCCCTCGTAGATCGGCGACGGGCTGGTCTCGCCGCGCATCGCCCGGTCGACGGCCTCGACCGCCATCTTGCCGGCGAACGCGGGAGCGTGCGCCTTCCACGTGGAGATCTCGCCCTTGCGCGACTGGCGGGTGGCCGTCGTGGTGTGGAGCGCCTGGCCGATCGCCTGGTGGATGGTGGCCTGATCGAGGCCGAGCATCGTGCCGATGCCGGCCGCGGCGCTCGGGCCGAGGTGTGCGACGTGGTCGATCTTGTGTCGGTGCAGGCTGATCGCCTTCGCGAGGTCGATCTGGATCTCGTAGCCGGTCGCGATCCCGCGGACCAGGTCGGCGCCCGTGCAGCCGACGTGCTGCGCCACCGCGACGATGGGCGGGATGTTGTCGCCCGGGTGCGAGTACTCGGCGGCGAGGAAGGTGTCGTGGAAGTCGAGCTCCCGTACGGCGACGCCGTTGGCCCAGGCCGCCCATTCCGGTGAGACGCGGCGGGCGAGGTCGGGCCCGAACACCGTGGCACCGTCGCCGCCCGTGCTGACGGGGTGACTGAGCGCCTGGGCGCGAGCCGAGGAGACGGGCCGGCGCGTGAGCGAGGCGGCTGCGACGGCGGCGTTGTCGATCACCCGGTTGATGATCATGTCGACGACCTCGGGGGTCACCTCCACCGGATCGGTCGCGACGCGGGCGAGCTGCCAGGCGAGCTGTCCTTCGCGGGCGAGGTTCTCGTCGCTGCGGTGGACGCGCAGGTGGTGCTGGATCACGGGTGTTCCTTTCGGGTGCGGCCCGTCCGAGTGTGCTGCGGGGCGTCGCATCCTCCAGCCTACGCCCGCGGGTCCGTCGCGCCGCAGCAGGAGAACCGCCCGGGAACAGGACATTTCACGCGGAACGGTCCTGTTGTCGCGCCGTCCTCCTGGCGCCGTGGAATACCAGCCTCGTTCTCCGCATCCACCCAGCCCGCGTACACCGCGCATACGGCGGCCGCGGCCAGAGTGACACGCGTACCGACCCCTGACGAACCGAAGGAGACGACCGTGCCGATGCACACCCCTGGGGCACCGCAGACCCCGCACCTGTTCGGCGACGTGGTCCGAGCCGAGGCGCTCCACTACACCGAACTGTTCGCGGAGAAGCCGTTCGTGCCGGCCCTGCTGCTCTACTGCTCGAACGGTGCGTACCGCATCCTGTCGCCGGGCGAGGACCACCCCGGCAGTTACGTGGCCGAGGGGCCGCTGTCCGCTGAGCGGGTGCGCGTGAACTTCATCTCGTGGCCCTCCGAGGACTGGAACCGGAACGTCGCCTTCCACGTGCTCGACTTCGACCGGACGACCGGAGGGTTCACCCAGCGCCTGCGGCTCCCGGGCGATCCCGAGCCGAAGCACCAGGCCGGTCGCCACGCCGAGGTCACCGACCTCGGCGATTGGGACGAGGCCACGACGTGGGAGACGGCAGAGCCGATCCTCCACGGGACCTTCGAGGCACTCGCCCGCGGCTGACGGAGCGAGCGGCGGGCCGAGCGAGCGGCTGGCCGTCACCTGGCGGGCCGAAGCACCGTGTCCGGACGGTCGCCGACGGTCGGGGTCAGGCGGCGAGCAGCTGCGGATCGGCCGTCGGGCGCAACGGGGTGATCGTCGCGTCGGCGAGCGCGTCCTCGGCTGGCGACAGCTCGACGACGATCGGAGCCGCCGCGGTCTCGAAGCGCTCGGCGATGTCGAACATGAGCGCGTCGAGGCGGGTGCGGAGGGCATCGGCGATGGTCACGACCACCTCGGAGGAGGCGTCCTTCCGGCCGCGTTCGATCTCCGACAGGTACGGCGTCGAGACGGCTGCGGCGGTCGCGACGTCCTGCAGGGTGCGCCCCTGTTCGAGCCGACGCGTGCGCAGGGCCGCGCCGAGGGCTTCGCGGTACAACATGGCGACTCCTTCCGGCTGCGGGCGCGGGCTCGGTGACCGCGTGCTCTCACTGTAGGCGCGGGTCGGCCAGGCCCGGGGAGCACACGTTCTGCCGTCAGCGGACAGGTCCAGCCGCCGCTACAGGAAGATGTCGGGATAGAGCTCCGACTCGTCGACGCCCGGCGAGTACTTGGCGAGGTCGGTGACCCCGGCCTCGGCGAGGACGTCCTCCACGATGAGCGACCGACCCGTGAGCTCACGCGACGGCGCCGTCAGGACCTCGTAGGCCGCGTCGGCGTAGATCTCCGGGGTGCGGCTCTTCGCCAGGAGCGCTTCACCGCCGAGGATGTTGCCGACGGCCGCCGTCTTGATCGTCGTCTTCGGCCAGAGCGTGTTCGCGGCGATGCCGTCGCGCCCGAATTCGGCCGCGAGACCGAGCGTCACCATCGACATCCCGTACTTCGCGAGCGTGTAGCCGGTGTGGGCGCCGAGCCACTTCGGGTCGAGGTTGAGCGGCGGTGACAGCGAGAGGATGTGCGGGTTCTCGGCGTCCTTGAGCATCGGGATGGCCGCCCGCGACAGCATGAAGGTCCCGCGCACGTTCACGTCCTGCATGAGGTCGTACCGCTTCGCGTCGAGGTCGAGGGTGCGCGCGAGGCTGATGACGCTCGCGTTGTTGACGACGATGTCGATGCCGCCGAACTCACCGGCCGTCTCGAACACGGCCCGGGTGATGTCGTCGTCGTTCCGGACGTCGCCGAGGATCGGGAGCGCCCGCCCACCGGCCTCGCGGATCGCGTCCGCCGCGGTGTGGATCGTCCCCTCGAGGCGCGGGTCGGGGGTGTCGGTCTTGGCGAGGATCGCGACGTTCGCGCCGTCGCGGGCGGCACGCAGGGCGATCGCGAGGCCGATGCCGCGGCTGCCGCCCGACATGAGGATGGTCTTGCCGGCGAGGGTGGTCATGCGGTGGGCTCCTTCGGGGTGGTGGTGGTCGACGCGGCGGCGCGCTTCGCCGACGCGGCGGCGAACGCTGCGACGCGCGCGACCGACTCGGGCGTCTCGATCGCCACGCCGATCGTGCGGGCTTCGTCGTCGAGGGCGTCCTGGTAGCCGCGGCCGACGCTCTCGCGCAGCAGCCGCCTCGCCTGACCGAACGCGGCCGTGGCTCCCGCCAACCAGAACGCGGCCACCTCGCGGGCGCGGGCGTCGAGCTGCTCGGCGGGGACCACTTCGGTCACGAGCCCCCAGTCGAGTGCCTCGTCGGCGCTCAGCATCCGCGGGCCGAGGGTGAGCTCGAGCGCCCGACGCATCCCGACCGCCTCGGGCAACAGGGTGCTCACGCCGCAGTCGGGCGTGAGGCCGATGTCGGCGTACTTGCTGACGAACTTCGCCCGGTCGGACGCGACGATCACGTCGGCGACGAGCATGAACCCCAGTCCGCCGCCCGCGACAGCCCCTTGGACGGCGGCGACGATCGGCTTCGCGACCGACTGCAGAGTCCGGTGGCCCTCGTGGATGATGTCGGCGAGCTCGGTGACGAAGGCGCCAGTCGACCCTGGGCTGCCGTCACCCATCCGCGACATCGCGAGGACGTCACCGCCCGCACAGAACGCCGGTCCGTTGGCGTCGAACAGGACCGCCCGGACGTCGTCGCGCTCCGCGATCTCGAGGGCGAGGTCGCGCCACCGTCTGGCCGCTCGGTCGTCGATCGCGTTGAGGCTCGCGGGCCGGTTGAGCGTGAGGTGCGCGAGGCCGTCGCTCACCTCGAAGAGGATGGTGTCGTCGCTGGTCACGGAGTGACTCCCTGGTCGGTGGATGGGTTCGTCGGCATCGGAGCGCCGGTCATTTCGGCGCCATCCGGATCGCGCCGTCGAGGCGGATCGTCTCACCGTTGAGGTAGCCGTTCTCGACGATGTGCAGCGCGAGCGCGGCGTACTCGTCGGGACGGCCGAGGCGGGCCGGGTAGGGCACCTGGTGCCCGAGCGATTCCTGCGCCGCCTCGGGCAGCCCGGCGAGCATGGGCGTCTCCATGATGCCGGGCGCGATCGTCACGACCCGGATCCCGAAGCGCGCCAGCTCGCGGGCGATCGGCAGCGTCATCGAATGCACCGCACCCTTGGACGCGGCGTAGGCGGGCTGGCCGATCTGTCCGTCGAAGGCGGCGACGGACGCGGTGTTGACGATGACGCCGCGGTCCCCGGCGCCGTCGACTGGGTCGCCGTCCGGATCATTGTGCTGCATCGCGTCGGCGGTGAGCCGGATGACATTGAAGGTGCCGAGGACGTTGACGCGCAGGACGCGTTCGAAGGCCCCGAGGTCCGCCGGGCCGTCGCGGCCGAGCACCTTCGCCGGTGGCGCGATGCCGGCGCAGTTCACGACGACCCGCAGGGGGCCACGCGACACCGCCGCTTCGACCGCCGCCTGCACCTGCTCGCCGTCGGTGACGTCGGCGGGCACGAAGGTCGCGAACCCGCCGAGCTCCTCGGCCCGCTCCGCCCCGGGTGACCCGGGGAGGTCGACGAGCACGACGCGCGCACCGGCGCCCGCCAGTCGCGTCGCGGTCGCGAATCCGAGTCCCGAGGCACCGCCGGTGACGATCGCCGAACTGCCGGTCACATCCATGTGGTGGTTCCCTTCACGTGGTGGTCGCCCATCAGAGGCGCTCGATGATCGTCGCGTTGGCCATGCCGCCGCCCTCGCACATCGTCTGCAGACCGTAGCGGCCGCCGGTCGCCTCGAGCTGGCCGAGGAGCGTGGCGAGGAGCTTCGTCCCGGAGGCGCCGAGCGGGTGGCCGAGGGCGATCGCGCCGCCGCGCGGGTTGAGCCGGTCGTCGTCGACCCCGAACTCGCGTTGCCACGCGAGCGGGACGGAGGCGAACGCCTCGTTGACCTCGAAGGCGTCGATGTCGTCGATGTCGAGCCCGCTGCGCTCGAGGATGCGGCGGGTGGCGGGGAGGATCCCGGTGAGCATCTCGATCGGGTCACTCCCGACCGCGGCGAAGGAGACGAAACGCGCACGCGGCGTGAGCCCCAGCTCGAGCGCCCGGACCTCGCTCATGATGAGCGCTGCGGACGCGCCGTCGGTGAGTGGCGAGGCGTTCCCCGGGGTGATCCGCCAGGCGATCTCGGGGAAGCGCGCCGCGAGCCGCTCGTCGCGGAAGACGGCGGGGAGTCCGGCGAGCGCCTCGGGGGTCGTTCCCGCTCGGACCGTCTCATCGGTCGTGACGACGGAGCCGTCCGGGAGGGTGACGGCGACGACCTCGCCATCGAAGCCGCCGGACGCCCAGGTCGCTGCGGCGCGCTCGTGGGAGCGGGCGGCGAAGGCGTCGAGTTCGTCGCGGCTGAGGTTCCAGCGGGCGGCGATGAGTTCGGCGGAGACGCCCTGGCCGACGAGGCCCTCGGGGAAGCGAGCGCGGAGGGCGGACCCGAACGGGTCTGCGCCCTGCACGTTGGACCCCATCGGCGCTCGACTCATCGACTCGACACCGCAGGCGATGATGACGTCGTTGCCCGCCGACATGACGCTCTGCGCGGCGAAGGTGGTGGCCTGCTGGCTGGAGCCGCACTGCCGGTCGATGGTGGTGCCGGGGGTCTCCTGCGGGAGGCCTGCGGCGAGCGCCGCGTTCCGCGCGATGTTCTGTCCCTGCTCGCCGGACTGGGTGACGCAGCCTGCGTAGACGTCCTCGACCACCGCGGGATCGATGCCGGTCCGCTCCACGAGCGCACGGATCGTGCCGGCGAGGAGGTCCGTCGGGTGCACGGCGTTCAGCGCACCGCCCGGTTTGCCCCGGCCGGACGGTGTCCGGATCGCGTCGACGATCACTGCAGTGCGCATAGCCATCTCCTTCGAGGTCTGCGTCCACCCTAGGCCTGGCGCCTGCGCGGACGGCGGCGGTTGTGGCCCTTCGACAAGCGAGGGACCGGAACGTCCGTGTCCGCTGGACCGGCCCGACGATCCGCGGTCGGCGCCACGTACGATTGAGCGGTGGCCGACCCGAAGATCCTCCTGTACTACGCGTTCGCTCCTCTGGCGGACCCGGAGGCGATCCGGCTGTGGCAGCGCGACCTCTGCGAGTCGCTCGGTCTCCGTGGCCGCATCCTCATCTCGAAGGACGGCATCAACGGCACCGTCGGCGGCGAGCTCGACGCCTGCAAGCTCTACGTCCGGAAGACGAAGGAGCACCCCGCGTTCCGCGATCTCGACGTGAAGTGGAGCGACGGCTCCGGCTTCGACGAGGACGACCCCGTGCGTACGGCCAGGCACCGGCCCGCGCCCTGGCGCCGGAGCAGCGACTTCCCGAAGCTCAGCGTGAAGGTGCGCGAGGAGATCGTGTCCTTCGGCGCGCCCGGTGAGCTCGTGGTGGACGAACACGGCGTCACCGGCGGCGGGGTGCACCTGCAGCCGACGGAACTGCACGAGCTCGTCGCGGAGCGCGGTGATGACGTCGTGTTCTTCGACGGCCGGAACGCGTTCGAGGCCGAGATCGGACGGTTCGCCGGCGCGGTCGTCCCCGACGTCGCGACCACCAGGGACTTCGTCGCCGAACTCGACAGCGGGAAGTACGACCACCTCAAGGACAAGCCGGTCGTCACCTACTGCACGGGCGGCATCCGCTGTGAGGTGCTCTCGGGACTCATGCGATCGCGAGGGTTCGGCGAGGTGTACCAGCTCGACGGCGGTATCGTCCGGTACGGCGAGCAGTTCGGCGACGACGGCCTGTGGGAGGGCTCCCTGTACGTCTTCGACAAGCGGGGCTCGCTCGAGTTCAGTGATCACGCGGCCGTCATCGGGCACTGCGTCGTCTGCGACGCGTCGACGAAGCACCTGCAGAACTGCGCCGACCCCTCCTGCAAGACGCAGTTGGTCGTGTGCGAGGCGCACGCGGACGGGCCCGATGGCGGCCCGCGATGCGCCGTGCACGCTGGGGCTGACGCCTCCACCGACGCGCGCACCGGCCAGCCCGCCTGAGCCGCCACCGTCATGACCGCCCACTTCCGCCTCCGCACCGAGCTCGCCGGGACGATGCAGCAGGTCTTCGACCTCTCGCGGTCGATCGACGCCCACCTCGGCTCGATGGCGGACACCGGAGAACGGGCGGTCGGCGGCGTGACCTCCGGCCTGATCGGGCTGGGCGAGTCGGTCACCTGGCGGGCGCGGCACTTCGGCGTGCCGTGGACGATGACGAGTCGGATCACCGCCTTCGAGGAACCCCACCGGTTCACCGATGAGCAGGTGTCCGGTCCGTTCCGGACGTTCCGCCACGTCCACCTCTTCGAACCGCTGGAGCGCACGATGGGGACGGCACGGACCATCATGCTCGACGACGTCACGTTCGCGGCGCCGTTCGGTCCGCTCGGCGTCGTGGCCGAGCACGTCGCGCTCACCCGGCACCTGCGACGGCTCATCGAGTCGCGGAACCGGTGGTTGGCGGAGGCACTTCGACAAGCTCAGTGACCGGAGGGGGTGGTTCAGTGACCGATGGTGGCGGCGGTCCGGTCACTGAGCTTGTCGAAGCGTTGAAGGGGACGACTCGGTCCCTGAGTCTGTCGAAGGGCGGATACCTCGACATCGAGACAACCCGACACCCGTCGTGCCGCGCCCTGACCGCGCACATCCGCCCCTGCCAAGATGGAGCCATGGGTGCTCGCACGAAGTCGAAACTGGCCATCATCGGGGCGGGGAGCGTCGGTTCGTCCCTCGCCTACGCCTCGCTCATCCGCGGCAGCGCCCGGCGGGTGGCGCTGTACGACATCGACGGCAAGCGGGCCTCGGCCGAGGTGCTCGACCTCGCCCACGGGACGCAGTTCACCGGGTCGAGCAGCATCACGGGCGGTGACGACATCTCGGTCGTCGCCGATGCGGACGTCGTCGTGATCACGGCCGGCGCGAAGCAGGAACCCGGCCAGACCCGACTCGACCTCGCGGGCACGAACATCCGCATCCTCGAGCAGCTGCTCCCGAAACTCGTCGAGCATGCACCGGACGCCGTCTACATGCTCGTCACGAACCCGTGCGACGTCCTCACCGTCGCCGCCCAGCAGATCACGGGACTGCCGCGCGAACGCGTCTTCTCCTCCGGCACCGTCCTCGACACCTCCCGGCTGCGGTGGTTGCTCGCCGAGCGTGCGGGTGTCGCGACCTCGGCGGTGCACGCGGTCATCGTCGGTGAGCACGGCGACAGCGAACTGCCGCTGTGGTCGCAGGCGACCATCGGCCCCGTCCCGATCCTCGACTGGGAGCTGCCCGACGGCTCGCGCTTCACGGAGCAGCAGCTGGACGAGATCGCGACCGACGTCCGGACGGCCGCCTATCGCGTCATCGAGGGCAAGGGCGCGACCAACTACGCGATCGGCCTCTCCGGGGCACGCATCGTCGAGGCCATCCTCGGCGACGAGCACGCGATCCTGCCGGTGAGCACCGTGCTCGACGGGTATCACGGCGTCAGCGGCGTCGCCCTGTCGGTGCCGAGCATCGTCGACCGCTCGGGCGTCCGCTCGGTGGTCGAGGTCGCGATGTCACCGCGCGAGGAACAGCAGTTCGCCGACTCGGCCGCCGCCGTCCGCGCGTCGCTCGACTCGCTCGGGCTGTAGCCGCCGGCCTCGTCCTCGGCTCCACCGTCCCTGTCTCAGGAGAGGTGCGGCGCGTCGCCCCGATGCCGGCCCGCCACGCCCGGCATCTCCTGAGACGGGGCCACAGGTCTCTTCTCTGGATCTCCCCCGAACGGCCGATGCGCAACCGGTGTCGGCCCCGATAGCGTTGCAGGACGAGGCGCGGATCCGGCCGCGCCCCTGGGGAGGCACCGGATGACCGCTGGCGTGACGATCGAGTTCGACGGACTCTCGAAATCCTTCGGGGCGGTGCAGGCGGTCGACGACCTGACGTTCCACGTGGAACCGGGCAAGGTCACCGGTTTCCTCGGCCCGAACGGCGCCGGGAAGACGACGACCCTGCGCATGCTGCTCGGTCTCGTGCAACCGACGTCCGGGAGCGCGACGTTCGGCGGGGTTCCGTACGCCAAGCTGCCGGTCCCAGCAGCGACCGTCGGAGCGGCTCTCGAGGCGGCGAGCTTCGTCCCCGGCCGCACCGCCCGCAACCACCTGCGCGTGCACGCCTCGGCAGCGCGGCTGCCGGCGAGCCGGGTGGACGTCGTGCTCGCGCAGGTCGGGCTGCTCGAGGTCGCGGATCGACGCGTCGCCGGGTACTCGCTCGGCATGCGACAACGGCTCGGCCTCGCGACCGCCCTCCTCGGCGACCCCGGCGTGCTCGTCCTCGACGAACCGATCAACGGGCTCGACCCCGAGGGGATCAAGTGGATCCGCGGCTTCCTCACCGCGCTCGCGGCCGAAGGTCGGACCGTCCTCATCAGCTCGCACCTGCTCAGCGAGGTGCAGCAGTCCGTCGACGAGGTCGTGATCATCGCGAAGGGGCGACTCGCGCACGTCGGCACGCTCGCAAGCCTCGACGCCGCCGACACCCTCCGCGTCGTCGTGAACTCCCCGGAGCACGAGCGGCTCGCCACCGCGCTGACCGCCGCGGGGTACACCTACGACCAGGCCCGCTCAGGGCTCGTCGTGCATGACGTGGAGGCGATCGACATCGGCCGGGTCGCGCTCGCCGCCGGCATTCCGCTCAGTGCGTTGTCGCGGCATCGATCGGGGCTCGAGGATTCGTTCCTCGCGCTCGTCAGCGGCGGGGAGGACCACGCATGACCTCACTTCTGGCAGCCATCCGCTCCGAGTTCCTCAAGGTGTCCACCACCCGCGTGTGGTGGGGGCTCGCACTCATCCTGTTCGTGTACGTCGGGTTCGCCGCGGCCGGCGCGGCGCTCCTCTTCGCCAACATCCCGGGCGCGGCCGAGTCCAGCGGCGCCGGGGCGCAGGCGACGAGCGAGATGCTCACCCAACCCGGTCTCATCTACGGCTTCGCGACGAGCATCGGGTACGTCTTCCCCGTCCTGCTCGGTGCGCTCGCCACGACCGGCGAGTTCCGGCATCAGAGCCTGACGCCCACGTTCCTCGCGAACCCGAACCGCGGCCACGTCCTCGTCGGCAAGGTCCTGGCGCTGACCGGAGTCGGCGCGCTGTACGGCGTGATCGCGCTGGCGGCATCCGTCGGTCTCGGCGGCGGCGCCCTGGCGATCAGCGGCATCGATCCCCTGCTGACGGATCCCGACACCTGGGCGCTCATCGGCCGTGCGGTGCTCGCGATGGCCCTGTGGGGCGCGATCGGCGTCGGCCTCGGTGCGGTCCTGCCGAGCCAGGTGGGCGCGATCATCGTCGTGCTGGCCTTCACGCAGTTCGTCGAGCCGCTGCTGCGCCTCGCCTCCTCCTTCTCGGAGGTCACCGCCTCCATCGGCCGGTTCCTGCCGGGTGCTGCGACGGACGCCCTCGTCGGACCGAGCTTCTACTCGATGATGTCCGCTCAGCAGGACGCGCTGACCTGGTGGCAGGGCGGACTCGTCCTCCTCGGCATCGGGGTCGTCGTCGCACTCATCGGCTACGCCACGACCTGGCGCCGCGACGTCACCTAGGCACGGTGTGCGCGATGGCTCGAGCCGGCAGCCCCTCGGCGGGGAGGCGTAGGCTCGACGGACAGCCACCGACCGGTCACCGCACCGGAGACAGGAGCACCATGGGCCGCGCATACCTCGTCGAGCAGGTCGAGCATGAGGGTGGCAAGCCCACCCGGACGGTCGACCTCCGTGATCTCCCCGACGCCGCGTTGCCCGACGCCGCCGTCACCGTCGACGTCGAGTACTCGAGCATCAACTACAAGGACGCCCTGGTCCTCACCGGGAAGCCGGGCGTCGTCCGCACGTTCCCGATGGTCGCGGGCATCGACCTCGTCGGTGTCGTTGCCGAATCGAGCGATCCCGCCTGGACGGCCGGCGACCGCGTGGCCCTGTTCGGCGACGGCCTGAGCGAGACCCGGTACGGCGGGCTCTCCGAGCGCGCGAAGGCGCGGTCCGACGCGCTCGTCCGCGTCCCCGACCACGTCTCCAGCGCACAGGCCGCCGCGATCGGCACCGCCGGATACACCGCGGCCCTGGCCGTGCTCGCACTGGAGCACGGCAGCGCGACCTCCGGCGCCGTCCGCGTCGGCGGTCTTCCCGTGCTCGTCACGGGCGCGGGTGGTGGCGTCGGGAGCATCGCGATCGCGCTGCTGGCCGCCGCCGGCTTCGAGGTCGCCGCCTCGACCGGGCGGGTCGACGAGCTGGGTGATGCCCTGCGGCAGCTCGGAGCGACGTCGATCGTCGACCGCGCCGAGTTCGCCGAGGCCGGCCGCCCACTCGGCAGCCAGCGCTGGGCGGGAGCCGTCGACTCGGTCGGCGGTCAGACGCTCGCGACGGTCCTGTCGCAGGTCGAGTACGGCGGGACGGTCGCCGCCTGTGGTCTCGCGGGCGGGTCCGACCTCCCGACGTCGGTCATGCCGTTCATCCTCCGCGGGGTCACGCTCGCGGGTGTGAACTCCGTCGAGGCGCCGCTCCCCCTGCGGCAGGCCGCCTGGGAGCGCGTGACCACCGCGCTCGACCTCGACGTGCTCGACACCCTGACCGAGACGGTCTCCCTCGCCGAGGCGACGGATGCGGCGGAACGGGTCCTCGCAGGCTCGGTCCACGGCCGGATCGTCGTCGACGTCCGCGCCTGATCCCGCGTTCACAACTCAGGACGGCCCTGGCATGTCGCGCCCCAAGTCGCGTCGCTTACGGCCGACACGCCGACACGCTCCTGAATTGCGAACAGCCGCACGTGAGCCTTCCCGGTGTTCACAACTCAGGACGGACCCGGCATGTCGCACCACTGGTCACACCGCACGCTGCCGACACACCGGCGTGCTCCTGAATTGTGAACGCGGGAACGCGACAGCGGCCGGTGCCCGAAGGCGACCGGCCGCTGCCGACGGGACTGCTGAGACTCAGTAGCCGGCGGTCGACATGACCGAGCCGAGCGCGACGGCGTAGAAGATGCCGCCGATGATGCCGAGCACGACGAGGATGATGCCGATGATGACACCGATCTTGGCGAGCTGGTTCGGGTAGCCGGCGTCCTTCGACTGCTTCTGCGCGACGAGGCTGATGATCAGGCCGACGAGCGGCACGACGATCGCGAGGATGAGGCCGACGAGGCCGAGCGTCTTGCCCGGGTAGTCGGCGGGCAGGGCGCCGCCAGGCTGCTGCGGGGCGTTGTACTGGGGTGCGTTGGTCATGATGGTTCCTCTCGAGGATGGTAGATGCGCCGTGGGCGCGTGCCAACAGTAGTGGGTTAGGTACCCGACAGGCGATGGGGACAACTCCCCAATCGCCCGGGTGTCACGGTCTTACGGGCAGGTGATGGTGGTCGTGCCGTCAGTGTGGACACCGCTGCCGAGGGAGGCGCACGCCTCGTTGAACGCCGCAGCACCGATCGCGACGGCGGCGATCGTGATGATGATCCCGAGCACGATGAAGACGATCGACAGGATCAGGCCGACCTTCGCCAGCGTGTTCTTGACACCCGCGTTCTTGGACTGCACCAGGGCGACGATGCTCAGGATGAGTCCGATCGGCGGGGCGAGGAACGCGAGGATCAGGCCGACGATGCCGAGCGTCTTCCCGGCCGTCGCGTCGCCGGACGGAGCGGATCCACCGGAGTATGCGGGAGCCGAGCCGTACTGGTCCTTCGGGGGCTGCGGTGCCTGGGGAGCCTGCGGCGGCTGGCCGGGGTATTCACCGGGAGGAGGAGTCGACATGGCTGTGGTCCTTTCGAACAGGCGGATCTACGGAGGTTCGAGCGGCCCCAGGATACCGGCCAGATGCCGTTTTGTGCCCTGTTCGAGGGAAATGGTTGCGAACGGCCCTGATCAGCGCCAAGATGCGCGGGCGCTACGTCCGCGCACACGATCAGCATCCGAGCGACACCGCCGTGTGTCCGGCAGCTCGCTTCAGTGCAGGTCGAGGGCCGCGATGAGCTCTGCGCTCCGGCGGGTGGTGATGATGAGCCGCGAGTACTCGGTGTCCTCGAGGTCGATGACGACCGACGGCTTCGTGCCCTTGATGACGAGGAAGTCCTTGCCACCGTGGAACTTCCACTGGCCGATGGCGAGGGTCAACGGGATCGCGGTGCCGGGCGCCCGGATGCCCCGGACCCAGATCCACGGGTCGTCGGTGATGGTGGCGGAACGGATGCTCGACCGTGGCACGACGACGTTGCTCCGACGCAGCGAGAGCGCTTTGTCGTACGCGGACAGCTCGATCTCCAGTCGGTCGGGGTGCAGACGCAAGGAGGCCATGCCTCTAGTCTGCCAACCCCCACCGACGTTCGCGTTGCCGGAAGTTCACAAAGCGGTAACGCATGCCCTGTGCAGCGTCCGACGTCGGCGGCGGGGCGACCGTGCGACTCAGCGAATGGCCGCCGCAGCCGCGCGGGCCGCCGCGGGCAGGGCGTCGACGATACGGCCGATCGCCTCGTCGTCGTGCGCCGCGGAGACGAACCAGGCCTCGTACACGCTCGGTGGGAGCGACACCCCCGCGTCGAGCATGCGGTGGAAGAAGGCCGGGTAGCGGAAGGCGTCCTGGCGCAGGACCGCGGTGTAGTCGGTCGGTGCCGTCTCGCTGAAGGCGAAGGAGAAGAGGTTCCCGGCGCGTTGCACGGTGTGCGCGACCCCGGCCTCCGTGAGCGCGTTCGAGGTCGCCTCGGACACGATCGCGGCCGCCGCGTCGACCCGACGGTAGACGTCCTGGTCGGCGAGGCGCAGCGTCTCGATGCCGGCGGCGAGGGCCACCGGGTTCCCTGAGAGTGTCCCGGCCTGGTAGACCGGGCCGGTCGGTGCGAGCAGGTCCATGAGCTCGGCGCGCCCACCCAGCGCGGCGAGGGGCATGCCACCACCGATGACCTTGCCGAAGGTGAAGAGGTCGGGCTGGTACACGCCGACCGGGATGCTGATGGCACCGGTCGAGTTCGCGACGGCGTGGTTGCCGGCCTCCCAGGCCTCGGCACCCGGGACGGGCTCGGTGCCGGGTGCGACGGCGGCGAGTCCGCGGTTGTCGAGCCCCCACCAGCCGGCGGAGGAGACGCGGAACCCGGTGAGCACCTCGTCGATGATGACCAGCGAACCGTATTCGTGCGCGAGCTTGACGACGCTCGCGTTGAACCCGGGAGCAGGCGGGACGACGCCCATGTTGGCGGAGGCCGCCTCCATGATGATCGCGGCGATGTCCTGGCCGCGCTCGGCGAAGACCTCGCGGAGTGCCGCCCGGTCGTTGTACGGGACGACGATCGTCTGGGCGGCCGTCTCGGCGGTGACCCCGGCGGACCCCGGCAAGGCGAGGGTCGCGACGCCCGATCCCGCTTCGGCGAGCAGGCCGTCGGAGTGGCCGTGGTAGTGCCCCGCGAACTTCACGATGAGACGGCGACCGGTGGCACCGCGCGCGAGGCGGATCGCCGTCATGGTCGCCTCGGTGCCGGTGGAGACCATGCGCAGCTTCTCGATCGGCGCGACGCCGGACGCCTGAACGCGCTCCTTCACGAGCTCCGCGAGCTCGGTCTCGGCCGGGGTGGACGCACCGAAGGAGAGGCCGCGGGCCGCAGCGGCCTGCACGGCCTCGACGACCTGCGGGTGCGCGTGCCCGAGGAGCGCGGGGCCCCACGCGCTCACGAGGTCGACGTACTGCACGCCCTCGGAGTCGGTGATGTAGGGGCCGGTCGCGGACACCATGAACCGCGGCGTGCCGCCGACGGAGCGGAAGGCACGGACGGGCGAGTTCACCCCACCGGGGATCGACCGCTGGGCTCTGACGAATGCTGCGTCGTTCATCGGGTTCCTCCTGCACGCAGGCCGCGCGCCTCATCCAACCAACCGGCGAGTTCGACGGCCCAGTAGCTCAGGACGGCCTCGGCTCCGGCACGCTTGATGGAGAGCACCGACTCCTCGATCGCGCGTCGGCGGTCGATCCAGCCCTGCCGGGCGGCGGCCTCGATCATCGCGTACTCGCCGGACACCTGGTACGCCCAGACCGGGATCGACACCGTGTCGGCCACGTCGGCCAGGACGTCGAGGAAGCTCCCCGCGGGCTTCACCATGACGATGTCGGCGCCCTCTGCCTCGTCGATGAGTGCCTCGCGCAGGCCCTCACGACGGTTGGCGGGGTCGAGCTGGTAGGTGCGGCGGTCGCCCTGCAGCTGCGAGTCGACGGCCTCGCGGAACGGCCCGTAGAGCGCGGATGCGAACTTCGCCGAGTAGGCGAGGATGATCGTGTCGTCGAACCCGGCGGCGTCGAGCGTCTCGCGCACAGCGGCGACCTGGCCGTCCATCATGCCCGAGAGCCCGAGGAGCGCCGAGCCCGACTCGGCCTGGGCCAGCGCCATGTCGCGGTACCGGTCGAGCGTGCGGTCGTTGTCGACACGCCCGCGGTCGTCGAGGACACCGCAGTGTCCGTGATCGGTGAACTCGTCGAGGCAGAGGTCGGTCTGCACCACCAGGGCGTCGCCCACCTCGGCGGTGAGCGCGCGAGTCGCGACGTTGAGGATGCCGTCGGGGTCGGTCGCGCCGGAACCCACGGCATCACGCTCGGCCGGGACGCCGAAGAGCATGACCCCACCGATGCCGGCGGCGGCGGCCTCGGCCGCGGCACGCTTGGCGCTGTCGACGGTGTGCTGCCGGACACCCGGCATCGAGGAGATCTCGACCGGCTCGGAGACGCCCTCCCGCACGAACATGGGGAGCACCAGCTCCGCCGGGTCGAGTCGCGTCTCGCTGACGAGGCGACGGATGGCCGGCTGCTGCCGGAGACGACGGGGACGGGTCTCGGGAATGCTCACCCGTCCAGCCTACGCGCCGCTGCCGACGCGCCCTCCCGGTTCGCGCAGGGCGTGAAGCCGGTCAGCTGTTTCCGTCGCCGGCGTCCTCGTCGCCGTTCTGGCTGAGCGCCACGGACACGATCGCCTCGATCAGCGAGTCGACCGTCTGCTGCTCCGCCACGACGTCGACCCGGAGCCCGTAGCCTCGGGCGTCACGAGCCGTGCGGGGCCCGATCGCGGCGATGACGGTGCTCTCAGGGATCTCGGGGAACTGTGAACGGACCTGCTCCGCCACGCTGCCCGAGGTGACGAGGATGGCACGTACTCGACCGCTGGCGACGTCGGCGACGATCTTCTCGGCCACCGGCACACCCACCGTGCGGTAGGCCACAACGGACTGGACGTCGTGTCCGGCGGCGATCAGGCCCTCCGTGAGGAGGGGCTTGGCGATGGCCGAGCGGAGGGTGAGGATGCGCTTCGGGTGCGGCTCGAGGGCTGTGAGCTCCTGCACCATCCCCTTGGCGGAGTTGTCCTTCGCCGGCACGAGGTCGACGCTGTAGCCGACGGCGGTGAGGGCGGCAGCGGTCGTCTCGCCGACGGCGGCGACCCTCGTCGTCTCGGGGATCCGGATCCGCTGCGAGGACAGCACGTCGACCGTGGTCGCGCTCGTCACGGTCAGCCAGTCGAACTCGCCGGCCTCGAGCGCCGCGAGCGCGGTCCCGAGCGTCTCCGGGTCGTCGGTGCTGGCGAAGTTGATCATCGGGGCGACGACGGGCGTCCCGCCCTTGCCGCGGACCGTCCCGGCGACCGAGTCGCCCCACGGACCGCCGCGCGGTACGAGGACACGCCACCCGCCGAGCGGCTTGGTGGCGGTGGGAACGGTGTTCGACTTCGTCCAGTCCTTCACGCAGCGCCTCCCAGCGGGGCGAGGTCGGCTGCGCCGGCCTCGATGAGCTCGTCCGCGAGCGTGACGCCGAGCGCGTCGGCGGCCTGCAGCAGCTCCCTCCCATGTCCGTCGCCGGAGAACCCCTCCGCACGGCTCTCCCGGTGGATCATCTCGGTGCCGTCGAGCGAGTAGACGGCGGCCTGCAGCACGAGGTCCTCGTCGTCGAGCCACGCTGCGGCGCCGACGGGCGCGGAGCAACCGGCTTCGAGTCGGCGGAGCACGGCCCGTTCCGCTGTGGCCTGCCAGCGGCTCGGCGCGTGGTCGAGCAACGCGATGGAACCGGCGATGGACGATTCGTCGTCGTCGAGGCACTCGATCGCGAGCGCCCCCTGCCCCGGCGCGGTCGGCCAGGTGTCGAGGTCGAAGAGGCCGGTGACGGCGTCGAGCCGTCCGAGCCGTGTGAGACCGGCGGCCGCGAGGACGACGGCGTCGAGGTCGTCGTCGATGCGGCGCAGGCGGGTGTCGATGTTGCCGCGGATGTCGACGACCTCGAGGTCGGGCCGGATGCGCTTCAGCTGTGCGATCCGACGCGGTGAGCCGGTGCCGATCCTGGCACCCTGCGGCAGGTCGTCGAGCGAGCGGTCGTTCGAGGCGCACAGGGCGTCGCGTGGGTCCTCGCGCATCGGCATGGCGGCGATCGTGAAGCCCTCGGCCGGAGCCGTCGGCAGGTCCTTCAACGAGTGCACGACGAGATCGCAGGCGCCGTCGAGCAGGGCGTCGCGGAGGGCGTTGACGAACACACCCGTCCCGCCGATGGTCGAGAGCGACTCGCGACTCGTGTCGCCCTGCGTCGTGACGGTGACGATCTCGACGTCCTCGCCGGTGGCCGCCGTGAGGGCGTCGGCCACATGACCGGTCTGCGCCAGCGCCAGGGCACTGCCGCGGGTTCCGATGCGAAGGGTCATGGGGCGATCCCCGAGAACGCCGGTTTGAAGCCCAGCCGGGCGTTCTCGCAGCACCCGGGGCGGCAGACGTCGTACCACGGGCCGAGGTCGGTCATGTGGGGTCGCTCCTCGACGGGCGTGCCGTCGCGGCGCTCGAGGACGAGGTCGACGAGTCCCTTGACGTAGGCGGCTGCGGTGCCCGGCGTCGGGACGCGGACGGAGGCCAGGCCGTGCTCGCCGGCCGTCTCCATGGCCTCGTTGTCGAGGTCCCACATGACCTCCATGTGGTCGCTCACGAAGCCGAGCGGCACGATGACGATCGCCTTGCGGCCGGCGGCGGGCAGCTCGGCGATCGCGTCGTTGATGTCGGGCTCGAGCCACGGCATGCTGGGCGGACCCGACCGGGACTGGTAGACGAGCTGCCAGGGCACCGAGATGCCGCTGCCGACCGCGCCGCCGAGGACACCGGCCTCACGGAGCTGGTCGATGGCGTTCGCCATGACGACTTCGGCCACCGCGAGGTGCTGGGCCTCGTAGGCACCGTGGTCGCCGAAGCCGCGGAAGTCGGGGCCGGAGCGCGCGGCGTCGCCGGTGGGGATCGAGTGCGTCGCGAAGAGCACCTCGATCTCCGTCTCGGCGGAGAGCTCGGGCTGCTCGCGCAGGTACTCGGCGATCGCCTCGCGGACGCCGTCGATGAACGGAGTCACGAAGCCGGGGTGGTCGAAGAACTGACGCACCTTGTCGATCTGGATCTCGCCCTCGAGGTTCGTCTCGTCGACGGCGATCGCGAAGTCCTCGCGGTACTGCCGGCAGCTCGAGTACGAGGAGTAGGCGCTCGTGGCGATCGCGATGAGCTTCGTGAAGCCGCGCTCGTGCGCCTCGGCCACCGCGTCGCGCAGGTACGGGTCCCAGTTGCGGTTGCCCCAGAGGACCGGGAGGTCGATGCCGCGGGAGGCGAGTTCGAGCTCGAGGGCCGCCTTGAGCGCACGGTTCTGGTCGTTGATGGGGCTGACGCCACCGAAGTGGCGGTAGTGGTGCGCGACCTCTTCGAGACGCTCCTCGGGGATCCCTCGCCCGCGCGTGACGTTGCGGAGGAACGGGATGACGTCGTCCTGGCCCTCGGGCCCGCCGAAGCCGGCGAGGAGGATGGCGTCGTAGTCCGTCGGTTCGGAGACGTGCTCGGGACCGGACGCTGCAGCGTCGGTCGCGCCGCGGACGATGCGCTCGGGCGCCTCGGCTCCGGTGCTCCCCAGGTTCATGGCTGCCATCAGCGCACCACCTCCAATGCCTCGGCGGGCGTGATGCGGCGGCCCGTGAAGAACGGCACCTCTTCGCGCACGTGGCGGCGCGCTTCGGTGTTGCGCAGGTCGCGCATGAGGTCGACGAGCTCGACGACGTCGTCGGCTTCGAGCGGCAGGAGCCACTCGTAGTCGCCGAGGGCGAAGGAGGCGACGGTGTTGGCGAGCACACCCGTGAACGCTGCACCCTGACGGCCGTGCTCGGCGAGCATCTTGCGACGCTCCTCCTCCGGCAGGAGGTACCACTCGTAGCTGCGCACGAAGGGGTACAGGCACAGCCAGCCCTTCGGCTCGATGCCGCGGAGGAACCCGGGGACGTGCTGACGGTTGAACTCGGCGTCGCGGTGGACGCCCATGGCGTTCCAGGTGGGCGCCAGCGAGCCGAGGATGGCGGTGCGGCGCAGCTCGCGGAGGCCGGCCTGCAGACCCTCGGCGGTGTCACCGTGGAGCCACAGCATGAGGTCGGCGTCGGCGCGGAGGCCGGACACGTCGTAGATGCCGCGCAAGGTCACGCCCTGGGCTTCGACGAGCGCGATGGATGCTTCGAGTTCGGAGACATGCTCTTCGCCGAGCGGCAGCGCACTCGCCGGCTCGCGGCGCAGGACGGCCCAGAGGGTGAATCCTGAGGGGCCAGTCGGGGTGGCTGAGTCGGTCGGGTGGTGCGATGCCTCGGCAGAGGCCGGGTGAGTCATAGTCCTATCCTCACCCAGTTCGGTCGATTGGGCAAAAGGGGCAGGTCACGATTGACACCGAGCCCAGCCTCACCGCCGATACAGTCGGGTGATGACCAGCGAGCAGCCTCCCGTCGAGTACCACGTCGCCAGAGCGGCCGAGATGGATCCGGTCACGCTCTACCGCGTGCTGAAGATCCGAGTCGACGTCTTCGTCGTCGAGCAGACGGCGCTCTTCGCCGATCTCGACGGACGCGACATCGAGGACGGCACCCTCATCGCCTGGGCGCAGGAGGGCGACGAGGTGCTCGCGACGATCCGGATCCTGACCGAGGCCGAACACTCGGAGATCGGACGGGTCGCCACCGCGTTCACCGCCCGCGGGCGAGGTCTCGCCGCGGAACTGATCCGCCGCGCCGTCGCCGACCACGGGCACCGGGAACTCCGCATGGGCGCCCAGAAACGCCTCGCCGACTGGTACGGCCAGTTCGGGTTCGAGATCAGCGGCCCCGACTACGTGGAGGACGACATCGTGCACGTCCCGATGACGCGCCTGGCCACCCCGAGCGACTGACCGGCGGCGGGACGCGTCAGCGCGCGATGGCGCGGACGAGACCCCACACGGCCAGCCCGGCCGCACCGGCGAGGCCCGCGACACCGGCGTAGAAGACCGCCGGGCGTTCGACCTTGACGGTCGCGATGCGGACGATGGCACGACGCTTGGCGCGGTGCACCTGCTTCGGGACGTTGAGCTTGTCCTCGATCGCGTTCAGCGTGGCGACGAGCTCGGCGCGAGCCTGCTCGGGCGAGGGCGTCGCCCCCGGGAACTGGTCAACGGTCATACTCGCCGAGTCCCTTCACTGCCTTGATGTCTTCCTTCACGTTGTCCATCGGGCTCGGGTCCTCGTTGATCTTCTTGAAATACCGCAGCGCGATCAGCACGAGGACCGCCGCGACGAGGACGAAGAGCACGAAGACGCACAGCGCCGCCAACCACGAGGGCATGACGAGGGCGAGCGCGAGGATCAGCACGGCGACGAGCACGCCGACCGCGAAGAAGAGGAACACCGCGGCACCGGCGACGAACGCCGCTCCGATGCCCGCGTACTTGCCCTTGTGGGCGAGCTGCGTCTTGAGGTTGGCGATCTCGGCCTTGACCAGGTTCGAGACGACCCCCGGCAGCTGGCCGACGAGGGTCAGGAGGGACTCGTCGCGCTTGTCGTAGCGCGGCTCCGACCGGTTGCGGTCACTCATGAACGGCATCGTCGGTGCTACTCGCCGCTCTTGGGCTTCGGAGCCGTCGTCTTGGGCGCGGCAGGCTTGCGCACTGCGGGCTTCGAGGCCGACGACGTCGAGGTGCCGGAGGCCGTGCGTGCGTCCTCAACCGTCTCGGACACGTCCTGGACGGTGTCCTCGGTCTTCGAGATTGCTTTGTCGAGCTTCTCGCCGGGCGTCGAGCCCTGCTGGCTGACGACCTTCGCGACGGCGCTGACGCCGCTCCACAGAGCCGCGGGGACCTCGCTGATGCGTGCCTTGGCGAAGTCCTCGACCTTGCCGCGCTGCGCGCGGACCGGCTTCGCGTTCCACAGCTTGACCCACTGCGTCTTGATCTGCTCGTAGCGTTCGCGTCCGGCGCGGGTACCGAGCACGTAGCCCGTGAGCCCACCGACGACGAACATGACCTTGCCCTTCATGGCGCCTCCGTCTGTTCGAGTGGTGCTGTGATGCTGCATCCAACGGGACCAGCGTAGTCGGGTGTCACTCCCACGCCACCATCCGGTCGGGGGTTGACAGGAAAAGATGCCGGGTCGGGCATATGGACGCGTCTACCGCTGCAGCGCCTGATGCCGGAGTCGTGCCGCCGCCTCGTGGGCGTCGGGGACCACCGAGGCGAGCCCGGTGCCCGACAACCAGGCACCCGTGACCGCGAGGTCGGGCACCTCGGCCACCGCTTCCCGGATGGCCGTCGAGCGTTCACGCTGGCCGCGGGCGGCGGTCGGCTGCGTCCCCGTCCAGGAGATGCGGTGGAAGCCGCGGACGCTGCCCGGGTCGAGCTGGACGCCGAGCATCGCGGACGCGTCGTGCAACGCCGTCGAGAGCAGCTCCCCGTCGGTCAACGCGCTCGTCGCGTCGGCCTCGCCCTGACGGCCGAAGGACAGGCGGATGACGTGTCGATGGTCGCCGTGCTCCCTCGCGCGGTCGGCGAGCCAGGCCCACTTCGCGGTCGCGTGGGTGAGCGCCTTGGCGTGGAGCGTCGAGCCGGGTGCGACGAGCAACCCGGAACCGCGCGGTGCGGCGTCGAGTGCCGGTTCGTCGAGCACGATCGTCACGAGCTCGATCGGCGCCGGCAGGACCGGGTCGCCCGCGTCGTCGCCGGCGGCGGGGAGGTCGCGGAGTGCCGGTCCGACGTCGGCCAGCAGGTTGCGGGCCGGCTGCTCGGGCGTCGCGATGAGGACGAGATCGGCCTCGAGCGCCCGGCCGTCGGTGAGGGCGACGTACCAGGGGGCCTTCGACGCGCCCGCGGCCGCGGGACGCTCGCTCATCCGCGGGAGGCCGGCGTCTCCGAGGCCGACACCTGGTCCGTCCACGTCGATGTCGAAGGGGTTCCGGGAGATCGCCGTGACGGCGACGCCGGTGATGAGCGTCGACCCCCACCGCTCGAGCTCCGCGGTCAAGCCGTCGACGAGGACGGTCATGCCACCGTCGAGGCCGCCGACCGCGGCTCCCGCCGGCGCGTTCTCCCGGAGGGCGGCGACGGCGAGGGACAGCGCCCCGGTGCGCGTCAGCGCGGCGTTCAGCCCGGGAGCCGCGCGGTCGACGTCGAGGTCGTCCGGAGCGGCCGAGTAGACGCCCGAGGTGACCGGAGCGACGAGCAGGTCGTGGACGGCCGCGCCCATGCGCTTCCGGACGAGCGCACCGAGGTTGTGCTCGGTGCCGATCGTGAGCGGCGGGCGGATGCGGTCGAGGTAGGCGCGCAGGGCACCCTTCCAGCCGATGACCCGACGGACGTCGTCGGCGAGGGGGTTCGTCGGGATGCCCAGCAGCCCGGCCTTCGGGAGCGGGACACTCCGCTGCGGCTGTCCGGGCTTGGCGACGTGCAACCAGGCCCCGGCCCGGTTGGGACGCACGACGCGGCCGGTCAGGCCCAGCTGCTCGATGAGCTCGGCGACCGAGCCACCGCGCGTCGCGAAGCTCTCGGCGCCGACGTCGACGCGGAGACCTGCGACCTCGGCGGCCGCGAGCGCGCCACCGAACGACTCCTGCGCGTCGACGACCGTCACCGAGATGCCGACCTTGGCGCAGTCGACCGCGCCGACGAGTCCGGCCACACCACCGCCGATGACGACGAGACGCTTCGGCTCGAGACTCATGCGGGCTGCCAATCGTGGGCGAGGGCGACGATGCGGGTCAGGACGTCCGGGTCGGTCTCGGGCGGGACCCCGTGGCCGAGGTTGAGGACGTGCGCCGGCGCCGCCGTCCCCCGCTGGAGGATGTCGAGGACGTGCGCCTCGAGGACCGGCCATGGGGCGGCGAGCAGTGCCGGGTCGATGTTGCCCTGCACGGGGACGCCGCCACCGAGACGTCGGATGCCCTCGTCGAGCGCCAGCCGGTAGTCGATCCCGACCACGTCGGCGCCGACCCGGTGCATCGCACCGAGCAACTCGCCGGTCCCGACACCGAAGTGCACCTTCGGGACGGGGAGGTCGGCGACGTGCGCGAGCGCGGCCCGGGAGGCCGGGGCGACGTGACGCTCGTAGTCCTCGAGGGAGAGTGCCCCCGCCCACGAGTCGAAGAGCTGCGCAGCCGACGCCCCGGCGAGCACCTGGGCGCGGAGGAAGCGACCGGTGACGTCCGCGCACCAGGCCATGAGCTTCGCCCACGACTCCGGGTCGGCGTGCATGAGGGTGCGGGCGGCGAGGTGGTCCTTCGACGGTCCGCCCTCGACGAGATAGGCGGCGAGCGTGAACGGCGCACCCGCGAAGCCGATGAGCGGCGTGCGGCCGTCGCCGATCCCCGCGAGCCCGGCCACGGTGAGCGCGACGCCCTCGCGGATGGGTGCCAGCGTGTCGTCGAGGACGGTCGGGTCGAGTGCGACGAGCGCGTCGACCTCGGCGGCCGTCCGGACCGCCGACCCCATGACCGGACCGCGGCCCGGCACGATCTCGACCGCGACCCCGGCCTGCTTCAGCGGCACCACGATGTCGCTGAAGAAGATGGCCGCGTCCGTCCCGTGCCGTCGGATGGGCTGGAGGGTGATCTCGCTCGCCATCGCCGGGTCGAGGCAGGCGTCGAGCATGGCCGTCCCGATCCGCAACTCGCGGTACTCGGGCAGCGACCGGCCGGCCTGCCGCATGAACCAGACGGGCGTCCGCTCGGGACGGGTGCCGCGGTACGCGGTGATGAGCGGCGACGACTGGGTCACGCCGGTGACGAGCGGGTGTTCGGGTGGGAGACTCACCCCTCCATCCTCCCATCTCCACCCTGCGCAGGAGGGTCTCGCGCGCGGCCGGGTGAGGGTGACCTGGGTGGCTTCCAGGAGAGGCCGACGTGCGTGCTCGGGTAGACTCATCGGGTGCTCATGTGTGTGACGGCGAGCCATAAGAACGCCACCTTCGACCTCCTCGAACGACTCTCAGTCGGTGCCGAGGGCGTTGCTGCGCGCCTGGTCGAGCACCACGAGTGCGTCTCGGGTGCCGTCGTCGTGGCCACCTGCAACCGGTTCGAGGCCTACATCGACCTCGACGAGCCCGTCACCGCCGCCGCGTCCGTCGCCTTCGAGGCCGCTGCGGAGGCCGTCAGCGAGACCACGGGCATCCCCGCCGAGCAGCTGCGCGAGGTGTTCGACCTCAGCGTCGGCACCGCGGCAGCCGAGCACCTCTTCGCCGTGTCGGCTGGACTCGAGTCCGTCGTCGTCGGCGAGGGCGAGATCGCCGGTCAGGTGCGCCGCTCCCTCGAGGCTGCTCGCGCCGGTGGCACCACCAGCTCCGAGCTCGAGCGCCTGTTCCAGCGCGCGTCCCAGACCTCCCGCGGCATCAAGAACCGTACGCCGCTCGGGCGAGCGGGCCGCTCCATCGTGCGGCTCGCCCTCGACCTCGCGGAGAGCCGCATCGACGACTGGGCCACGCAGCGCGTCCTGCTCGTCGGCACCGGTGCGTACGCCGGCGCGAGCCTCGCCGCCCTCCGCGACCGCGGTGTCACCGACGTCCTCGTGTACTCGCCGTCCGGCCGCGCCGAGAAGTTCGCGCGCTCGCACGAGATCGGCTGGATCGGACACGACGACCTCGCCCGCACCACCGGTGAGGTCGACATCATCGTCACCTGCACCACCGCCGAGGGCCACGTGGTCGACGCCGAGCTGCTCCGCGCGGGTCGCACGGCCGTCGCCGCCGACCACCGTGCACGCGCCGAGGCTGTCACGGACGCACCGACGCTCTCCCTGGTCACCCCGGCCGACGCGCCAGCCGCACCCGAGCCCACCGGGGTCTCCGCACTCGTCCACGACGTCATCACCGAAGCTGCCGCCGAATGCCCGGTGCCCCACGCCTCGGCTCAGCTCGTCATCGACCTCGGCCTGCCGCGCAACGTCGACCCCGACGTCTCCACCGTTTCCGGTGTCGTCCTGCTCGACCTCGAGACCATCCGTATCCACGCGCCGCTCGAGGAGCTCCAGGCCACCGAGGTCGCGCGCTCCATCGTCAGCCGCGCCGCGCAGAAGTTCGCCGCGGTCGGCGAGGAGCGTAGCCTCGAGCCCGCCGTCGTCGCACTCCGCAGCCACGTGCACGCACTCGTCGAGGCCGAAGTCGCCCGTGCGGCCGCTCGCGGCGACGACGACGGCTCGACCGCCCGCGCACTGCGCCACCTCGCCGGAGTGCTGCTGCACGAACCGACGGTGCGGGCCCGGAACCTCGCCCGCAACGGCGAGCAGGCCGCGTACACGACGGCACTGCAGACACTCTTCGGCATCGACGTCCCGCAGGCGCCCGCGGTCGTCGCACCGGTCGCCGACACCGACGCGGCCGCTTCCGCCTCCTAGGCTCCCTGGCGGCGGCGGGGCTCTCGCCTCGGACCGCTCCGGTCTCCGAGCCGAACCCCGATCACCGGGCCGACCCCGGTCACCGAGAGGAACCCCGGTCACCGATCCGAACCCGGCCACCGAGCCTGTCGAAGTGCGCGCGAACACACCACACCCGGCCAGGAACGTTCCTCGTGTGCCCTTCGACAGGCTCAGGGACCGGCGGGGGGCCACTCAGGGGCCGAAGCCGTCCGGTCACCGAGCTTGTCGCGGTGCGCGCCCGGAACGACGAACGGGCACCGGCGCGATGCCGATGCCCGTCGTGATCCGCCTGTCGAGCGGGCTGCGGATCAGTAGTCGTAGTTGTAGCTGCTCGCGGTACCGATCGCGCCCGCAATGAGCAGGACGTAGAAGATGATGAGGATGACGCCGACGAGCACCGACACGCCACTCACGATGGTGCCGGCGAGGGCGAGGCCACGGCCCTGCTCGCCGGTGCGCTTGATCTGACCGAGCGCGATGATGCCGAGCACGAGGCCGACGACGCCGAACCCGACGAACGGGGCGATGAGCGAGATGATCGCCATGACGTTCGTCTTCGGGCCGGTCGGCTGCGCATAGCCGTACGGCGCCTGGGGCTGTCCGTACGGAGCGGCGGGCTGGCCGTAGGGGTTCTGCTGCTGACCGTAGGGCGCCTGCGGCTGACCGTAGGGGTTCTGCTGCTCGCCATAGGGCGCCTGCGGCTGACCGTACTTCGGCTGCTCGCCGTACTGGGGAGCCTGCTGGCCCTGCTGCTCACCGTAGGGCGAGGGCTGGCCGTACTGCGGAGCCTGTTCGCCGTACTGCGGAGCCGGCGGAACCTGCGATTCGCCGTAGGCCGGCTGCTGGGGGTTCTGGCTCTGACCGTATGGGTCGTTCGGCTGGCCGGAGTTCGGATCAGTCATGAAGGTGCACCTCGCGCATAGGGGTTCGACGAACGGACTCATGCTTGCAGCGTGCCGTCGCCTTGTCAACACAGGGTAACCGGCGATCCCGCGTGTTCACTGGGATCGCGCAGCGTGCACCGGGGCGGTGGCAAGATGGACGAGGGGGTGCGGATGGACGAGGAGTCGGTGGCGGAAGCCGAGGACGTCACGCTCGCCGACACCCCGCCGGTGGCCGAGCGACCCGGCGCGCTGACCATCGCCGGGATCGTCGCCGTCGATTGGGTCCACTCCGTCGTCTGGCACACGCGGGCCTTCTTCAGCGGCCGCATCCCGAGGGAGTACGCCCGCGGCGAGGCGAGCCGCCCCGTCGTCGTCCTCATCCCCGGCGTGTACGAGACGTGGGCGTTCCTGAAGCCCGTCGCCGACCGCCTGAACGCCGACGGCTACCGCATCCGCATCGCCCGCGGCCTCGGGTACAACCGCAAACCCATCCGCGACACGGCGGCCCGCTTCGCCCGTGCGCTCGGGCGGTTGCCGAAGCCCGCCGCCGGGTGCGTCATCGTCGCGCACAGTAAGGGAGGGCTCGTCGGGAAGGAGCTGCTCCTCACCGAACGCGAGCGGCTGGGCCTGCTCGGGGTCGTCGCGATCTGCTCGCCGTTCTCCGGATCGGTGCTCGCGAAGTACGTCGTCGACCCGAGCCTCCGCGCGTTCCTCCCGACAGACGAGACCATCGTCGCGCTCGGCGCCCCGCACGACGTCAACGCCGACATCGTCTCGATCTACAGCACCTTCGACCCGCACGTGCCCTCCAGCAGCGTGCTGCCCGGAGCGACGAACGTGCTCCTCCCGGTGCCGGGTCACTTCGTGATCCTCAGCACGGACGAGCTCAAGGACGCCGTGGAGCTCGCCGTCGACGGGTTCGCCGATCGGGTGCGGCCCGCCCTCGACACCGGGAACCCGGTCGAGCAGTGAGCGGCGCACCCGAGGGCTCGAACAGCCCGCTCCCCGACATCCTCGTGTCCGCGGTCGCGATCATCCGCGGACGGCGGGTGCTGATGGTGACGGCCCGCGGTCGCGACGTCCTCTACATGCCGGGCGGGAAGATCGACGCGGGTGAGACGCCGGCCGAGGCCGCCGTCCGGGAAGCGCGCGAGGAGGTCGCGGTCGAGATCGATCCGGCGCGGGTGACTCCGTTGTTCACGGTGGTCACGCAGGCGCACGGGGAGCCCGACGGTCGGCTCGTGCGGATGCACGTCTTCGCGGCCCAGACGGACGAGACACCGACGCCCTCCGCCGAGGTGAGCGCGGTCCACTGGGCGGGCACGGAGTCGCTCGACCGCTGCCCACCCGCGGGGCGCGACGTGCTCGAGCGCTTGGCGGCGGCTGGGCTCATCGACTGAGCGGCAGTCGCCCTGCTCGCGGGTCATGCCCTTCGACAAGCTCAGGGACCGGAGCAGGAGCGAGCCCTTCAACAAGCTCAGGGACCGGAGCAGGAGCGAGCCCTTTGACAAGCTCAGGGACCGGAGCGGGGGGGGGCGAGCCCTTCGACTAGCTCAGGGACCAGCGGGGGTGAGCCCCTCGACAAGCTCAGGGAGCGGGGGGGGTGAGCCCTTCGACAAGCTCAGGGACCGCTACACCCGAGACCGGACGAGCGAGACCGGGTCAGTGCACGTACTCGAGGAGGTCCTGGCCGAGGATCCGGACGGCGTCGACCACCCCGAGGCGCGTGCCGAGTTCCGTGTCGTCGTAGCTCGTGCACACCGCATAGCTCACTGCGCCGTTCGGGCCGCGGAGGATGCCCGCCTCGGCTCGCACGCCGACGCCGGAGCCGGTCTTGTTGAAGAGCTGGATGCCGTGGTCGGGCTCACGGTGGGCCAGCGGGTCGAGCCCGAAGCCCGAGGCGACGAGCGAGAGATCGGTGTTGAGGGACAACCAGGCCAGGACCCGGCGGCTCGTGGTCGCGTCGACGATCTCGCCCGTCGCGAGCGCTTGGAACAGCCAGGCGAGTTCACGGGCGGAACCGACGGAGAGCTGCGGAGCGTTGTCGGGGCCGCGGTGGTCGCGGACGATGTCGAGGAGGGCCGTGCGCTTCAGCCCGATCGCCTCGGCACGGTGGCGGACGGCGTCGAGACCGATGTGGCGGAGCAGGACGTTCGTGGCGAGGTTGTCGCTCGTGGCGCCGACGAGGGCCGCGAGGTCGGCCACCGGGAGGGACGGCGCCTGGAGGTGCTGCCAGATCCCGGAGTCGGCGACGGCGTCGAGCGGCTCGCGGTCGAGGATGGTGAGGCCGCTGAAGTCGGCGTCGCCGAGGCGGGCCGCGACCTCGATGAGGAGGAGGACCTTGCCGATCGAGGCGGTGGGCACGACCACGTGGTCGTCTGCCGACATGAGCATCTCGCCGGTGGTGATGTCGTTGATCCGGAGGCTGACCTGCGCGCCCGACGCGGCCAGTTCACCGAGTGCGCTGAATCCACGGGTGAAGGGCTCGATCTGGGCTGAGGCACGGTGGCGCCCTCGACGCGCATCGCGCGAACGGCGACGTTCCGACTCGTGCACTCGTGAAGCCACGGCTGACCGAACTCCTCTGCTCCAGATGGTGATCCCGACGATCCTGCGGGTGTGGACCTGCCCCGGTCAGCCCACTCGACGGCCGTCCGGCGACCCGCGCTGCGGGCCTCCGGATGTGCCGTCCACGGTATCGTAAGCGGCCTTCGCGCTGGCTGCGAATCTGGGCCCGGGAACCTCGATCCCGGGCGCGTCGGTCCGACATCCGTCGCTTCCATCAGCCGCGAATCCGGTCGGTCCACCGCCCGGATCCCGCGGGTTTCAGCTCAGGATCAGCCGCGGGCGCGGGCTGGGAACTGGGTCGCGAACTTGCCGCCGCTGACGTCGATCAGCGCTCCGGTGATGTAGCCCGCCTGGTCGCTCGCGAGGAACCGCACGACGTTCGCGACGTCCTCCGGTTCCTCCCAACGGCGCACCGAGAGCGTGTCGAGGAGTTCGTCCTGCTGTGCCGTCGGCAGCTCGGCGAAACCGTTCATCGCCGTCGGCACCATCCCGGGCGCGTAGGCGTTCACCGTGATGCCCCACGGCCCCAGCTCGCTCGCGAGGACCCTGGTCAGCTGGACCACCGCGGACTTCGACGCCGCGTAGGCCGCGCTGCCGACGCTCGGGATGACCGCGGCGAAGCTCGCCGCGTTGATGATGCGGCCGGAGCGCTGTTCCTTCAGATACGGGATGACCGCCTTCGACACCCGGAAGACGCCGCCGACGTTGACGTCGAAGCACCTCGTCCACGCGGCGTCGCTCGTCTCCTCGAGCAGTGACTGCACGTTGACCCCGGCGTTGTTCACGAGGACGTCGATCCCTCCGAGCCCGGCGGCAGCCGCCGCGACCGCGCTCGCCACCGAGTCTTCGGAACGCACGTCGCACGCGATGGCGACGAGGTCACCGTGATGGGACGCCACCAGCGCGTCGAGGGAGGAGACGTCGAGGTCGAGCACCGCGACGCGGGACCCCTCGGCGAGGAAGGACTCCACGAGGGCGAGTCCGATCCCGCGAGCGCCTCCGGTCACGATCACCCGGCGGTCCGTCAGGTCCAGCAGCATCGGTGTCTCCCGTCGTCCGAGCGCATCCGGCGATGCGTCGACCCGGTGTCGACGGCCATGTGCGCACCAGGCGAGTAAAACATACTTATGTTCGACCGGCTCGATACACTGGCGTCATGACGGATCGAATGCTCTGGGTGACGGGTGGCGGCAGCGGTATGGGACAGGCCGTGGCGGTGTCGGCCGCCGAGGCGGGATGGCGTGTCGCCGTGACGGGGCGGCGGCGTGAGGCACTCCTCGAGACCGTCGAAGCCGTCACCTCCGCGGGCGGTACGGCCGTCGCCGCGGAGGCCGACGCGACGGACCCCGTTTCGCTCGCCCGGGCCCACGACCGCATCGTCGCCAAGCTCGGCCCGGTCGACGACCTCGTCACCGCGGCGGGCTTGAACGCACCACGGCGCCGGTGGGACGACCAGTCGATGACGGAGTTCGCCGCGATCGTCGACACCAACCTCACCTCGGTCGCCCGCACGATCGACCTCGCGCTGCCCACCATCCGCGACGCACAGGGACGGATCGTCGTCATCTCCTCCTTCGCCGGCTGGCGCTTCTCGACGAAGGGCGGGGTCGCCTACAGCGCGAGCAAGACCGCGCTCGCCTCGCTCTGCGCGACCCTCAACGAGGAGGAGGGGACCCACGGCGTCGGCGCCACCCACCTCTGCCCGGGCGACGTCGACACCCCGTTCCTCTCCATGCGGCCGCAGGTGCCGGACGCGTCGGCGCGCGAGACGATGCTGAAACCCGAGGACATCGGCCGGGCCGTGCGGTTCATCCTCGACGGCCCACCGCACGTGCGGATCGACGAACTCGTGATCTCCCCAACCCGCCCGTCAGCGCGGGCGTGAGCCGCTCACCGGGGACCTCGGCCTTCGAACGGACGCTCGACGGGATCGGCACCGACATCGTCGACGGCGGACTGCCCGCCGGCACGGTGTGCACGGTGGACGAGCTGGTCGCCAGGGCGGGGCATTCCCGCTCGGTCGTCCGGGAGGCCACCCGCGTCCTGGCCGGCCTCGGGCTCCTCGCCAGCAAGGCGCACGTCGGTCACACGGTGCAGCCGTCGTCGAGCTGGGACTGGTTGCAGCCTCGGGTGCTCCGCTGGGCACTGGCGAGCGGACGACGGGAGTCCACCCTCCTCGCGATCCGCGAACTCCGCACCGCGACCGAGCCGGAGTCGGCACGACTCGCGGCCGAGCGACGCAGCGACGACGACGCCCGTGAGCTCCGCGCGACGAGCGAGGCACTCCGCTCGGCTGCGGCTCGACAAGATCCGATCGCGTTCCTCGAGGCCGACCTCCTGCTGCACCGCCTCATCCGGCGCGCGGCGGCGAACCCGATCCTCGACCGGGTCGGCGACGCCGTCGACGAGGCTCTCCGGGATCGCGTGGACCGGCTGCCCGGCGACGGTATCGACCACCACGACGCGGCGTTGCACACGGACCTCGCGTCGGCGATCGAGGCGCAGGACGGCGAGCGGGCCGCCGCGACGATGCGCGTGATCATCCTCCGCACGGCCTGACGACGGCGGCGCCCGACCACCGTCCTCACACACGGTTCTCGCAGCTTCGTGAAACACGTCCGTCACGCAGGTAACGACCGTGTTGCAGTGCCGGAAAATATTTGCAAGCTTCCTGTACTTATTGAATACTGTTTCCACACCCACTGAAAACAGCAGGGATCGACCGCGGTTTCCCGGTCATCACGGATCCCGGGCCAACGACGGCTCGGACTCCCGATCCCAGAATCGAGGAGCAGCACCATGCGCAAGCGCACCCTTCCGCTGGCCGTCCTCGCCACCGCGGCACTCGGCCTCACCGCCTGTGCCGGTGGCGGTTCCGGCTCAGGCGACGTCTCGGCAGACGGCCAGACGCTCACCGTCTGGATCATGCAGGGCACCAACCCCGACTCCGAGGCCTTCTTCAAGGAGGTCGGCTCGGCCTTCAAGAAGGAGACCGGCGCCACCCTCAAGGTCGAGTATGTGCAGTGGGCCGACGCCCACGACCGCTTCGTGACGTCGATCGCCGGGAACACCACCCCCGACGTCGCCGAGACGGGCACCACCTGGACGGCCGAGTTCGCCGACGCCGGCGCCCTCGCCCCCATCGGCGACTATGTCGACAAGGCCGGCCTGAAGGACGACCTCGTCCAGGGCCTCGCCGACTCCGGCACGTACGACGGCGAGCTCTACGGCATGCCGTGGTACGCCGGCGTCCGCTCGATCGTCTACCGCACCGACGTCTTCGAGGAGCTCGGCCTCAAGGCACCGACCACCTGGCAGGAGATCATCGACGCCGGCACCGCGATCAAGGCCGCCAAGCCCGACATGATCCCGTTCCCCGTCCCCGGTGACGCCGAGTTCACGGCGTACCCCTGGGTCTGGGGCGCCGGTGGCGAGGTCTCCGAGCTCGACGGCGACACCTGGAAGTCGGGTCTCGCGAGCGACGACTCGCGCAAGGGCATCCAGTTCTGGACCGACCTGGCCACCAAGTACGACCTCTCCTCCTCGGGTGCCACCACGTGGAAGGAGACCGACGTCCTCGACAACTTCGTGCAGGACAAGGTCGCCATGGCGATCATGGGCTCCTGGACCCCGGCGACGATCGTCCAGAAGAACCCGGAGCTCGAGGGCAAGTTCGCCGCCATCCCGATCCCGGGTGAAGACGGCGGCATGTCGCCCTCCGTGCTCGGCGGTTCGCACCTCAGCATGTTCAACACCTCGAAGAACAAGGACCTCGCGTTCCAGTTCATCGAGATGATGACCACCGGCAAGTACGCCTCCGAGTGGGCCGAGCAGACCGGGTACTTCCCCGGCCAGACCTCGCTCCTCAGCGACGCGACCGAGAGCGACGACCCGCTGGTGAAGCCCTTCGCCGAGCAGTTCGTCGACGGCGGCGCTTCCCTCCCCGTGACGCCGAAGTTCGGTGCGGTGCAGGCGAAGAAGACCACCAACGCGATGATCCAGGCCATCCTCTCCGGAAGCAAGTCGGTCGACCAGGCGACGACCGATGCCGCCAAGGAGATGGACGACATCATGAACGGCAAGTAGCCGATCGTGTCGACCCTCACCCCGCCCACGGTCACCCGCGAAGCCCCCGCTTCGCGGGTGGCCGGGGGCCCCTCCCCCAAGCGGCTGCGCCTCCTCATGCGCACCCGCCCCTGGCTGCTGCTCGCGCCGGCGCTCCTCATCCTCGCCGTGCTCCTCCTCTGGCCACTCATCCGTGTCGTCCTGTTCTCCCTGCAGGACTACGGCCTGCGCGAGATCGTCAGCGGCGACACCAACTTCAACGGCGGCGCGAACTACGCCGAGGTCTTCGCCGACCCGACCCTCTGGACCGTCGTCCTCCCGAACACCGTCTTCTTCGCCGCGGCCGCCGTCATCGGCACGGTCGTCCTCGGCACCCTCGTCGCCCTGCTCATGGCGAACCTCGGCTCCTTCTGGCGCACCATCGTCGGCAGCGCCATCATGGTCGCCTGGGCGATGCCCGCCGTCACCGGCACCTACGTCTGGGTTTGGATCTTCGACGCCGACCGCGGCATCGTCAACCAGACGCTCATGGGGCTCGGGCTCATGGACGAGCCCTTCAACTGGTTCACGAACCAGTTCACGTTCTACGGCATCGCGCTGCTGAACGTGATCCACCACGGCTTCCCGTTCGTGGCCATCACCGTCCTCGCCGGCCTGCTCGGCGTGTCCAAGGAGATGCTCGAAGCCGCCGAGATGGACGGGGCGGGCGCGATCCGTCGCTTCTTCCAGATCACCTTCCCGTCGCTGCGCCAGGTGTTCTCGGTCGTGATCATCCTGTCGACCATCTGGGACTTCAAGGTGTTCGCGCAGATCTACCTCATGCCGGGTGGTTCCGGCTCGAACCGCGAGGTGTTGAACCTCGGCGTGTGGTCGTACGTGGAGTCCTTCGGGCAGAACCGCTACGGCTTCGGCTCCGCGATCGCGGTGCTGTTGACGCTCGTCCTGCTCGGCATCACGATCGTCTACATCCGCGCCCTCATGAAGGAGGACGAACTGTGACCACCCACGCTCCCGCCCCCACGGCCGCCCGTCGACAGGCTGAGGGACCGGGCACCGACCGGTCCGCCAAGCCGCAGGTCCCGATGCACCGGAAGGCGAGCGGTCGGAAGATCCGCTCGAACACCGTCAAGGCGATCCTCGTCACCCTCCTGCTCGTGTTCACGCTGTTCCCGGCGTACTGGATGCTGTCGAGCGCGTTCGACGCTCAGGCGTCGAGTGGCGGCCAGTCCTTCTTCCCGAAGGAGCTGTCGTTCACGAACTTCGAGTCGGTGCTGACCGACGGCGGGTTCGCGGTCTTCCTCCGCAACTCCGCGATCGTCGCCGGTGCGACGGTGCTCATCTCCGCCGCCGTCGCCCTCCTGGCCTCGGTCGCGGTCGCCCGTTTCCGGTTCAAGTTCCGCACCGCGGTGCTGCTCATGATCCTCGTCGTGCAGATGGTGCCGCTCGAGGCGCTCGTGATCCCGCTGTTCGTGCAGATCCGCGACCTGCAGCTGCTCAACACGCTGCTCGGGCTCATCATCGTGTACGTCGCGCTCGCGCTGCCGTTCGGCATCTGGATGCTGCGCGGCTTCGTCGCGGCGGTGCCGGTGGAGCTCGAAGAGGCGGCGTTCCTCGACGGTGCCAGCTGGTGGCGGATGTTCCGCTCGATCATGCTCCCGCTCGTGGCCCCCGGCCTCGTCGCGACGAGCGTGTTCAGCTTCATCACGGCCTGGAACGAGTTCATCTTCGCGATGACCCTGCTCGGCGGCTCGACGGAGAACTACACGGTGGCCATCGGCCTCAAGCAGTTCTTCGGCCTCAACTCCAACGACTGGGGCTCGGTCATGGCGGCGTCGACCATCATCACGATCCCGGTCATGATCTTCTTCATCCTCGTGCAGCGCCGCCTTTCCGGCGGACTGGTGTCCGGAGCGGTGAAGGGATGATCGACCCCGACGTCGCGCGGCTCGTCCGGGGCGTCCTCTGGCCGGGGTTCCTCGGCCGGACCGCCCCTGACTGGTTGCTGCGCGAGCTGGACGGCGGCCTCGCGGGCGTCGTGTACTTCGGGCAGAACCTCTCCTCGGACCCCGCGGAGGTCACGCGACTGTCGGCCGAACTCCGCGACCACCGACCCGAGGTCCTCATCGGCGTCGACGAGGAGGGTGGCAACGTCTCCCGCCTCGAGGCGCTGACGGGCTCCACCCTGCCCGGGCATGCGCAGCTCGGTGCACTCGACGACATCGAGACGACGCGCGCGGTGGGTGCGGCACTCGCCGAGCGGCTCCTCGCCGCCGGGGCGAACGTCGCCCTCGCGCCCGTCGCCGACGTGAACACCAACCCTGCGAACCCGGTGATCGGGGTGCGTTCGTTCGGCCCCACCGCAGACCTCGTCTCCCGCCACGTCGCCGCGATGGTCGACGGATTGCAGACCGGCGGGGTCGCCGCGTGCGTCAAGCACTACCCCGGCCACGGCGACACGGCGAGCGACTCGCACCTCGACCTGCCCCGCATCGACCTGGACCTGACAGAGCTCCAAGCCGAGCACCTGCCACCGTTCGACGCGGCCATCGCCGCCGGTGTCGCGAGTGTCATGACCGCTCACATCGTCGTCCCGGCGTTCGGCGACGCCCCGGCCACACTCAACCCCATCCCCCTCCGCCGGCTGCGCGAGAGCGGCTTCGACGGCGTGATCATCTCCGACGCGCTCGACATGGCCGCCATCCGCTCCACGACCGGCTCCGGACGCGGGGCGGTCCTCGCCCTCGAGGCCGGGGTCGACCTGCTCTGCATCGGCAACCCGTCCAACCTCGGGCCGAAGCAGGGCGCGACGACCGACGAGGACGACTACCTCGAGGTGTTCGAGGCGGTCTGCGCCGCAATCGCCGACGGTGAGCTCGATCGAGCGATCGTCGAGCGCGCGGCCGCCCGGGTGGCGTGGCTCGCACGGTCCGTCAGCCCTTCGACAGGCTCAGGGACCGGGGAATCAGTCCCCGAGCCCTCCGCGGTCCCTGAGCCAGCACCAGCCCGGGTCCCTGAGCTTGTCGGAGGGTGCTTCTCCGACGCCATCCGTCGGGTCGTGCGCGTCCGGGGAGACGTCGCGATCGACGCGTCGGCGATCACCCTCGTCGACCTCCGCGACCGACCGACGTTCGCCGTCGCCTCGGCCCACGATCCGTTCGCCGAGTCGCTCGCCGAACGGTTCGACGTCACCCGGCTCGCTGCCGGCCCGAGCCTCCGGACACCAGATCCAGACGCCGAGGCACCCGCCTCCGACGAGCTGACCCTCCTGCTCGAGACGATCCCCGCCGACGACGGGGTCGTCCTCCTCGCGGACCGCCTCGGCGACGACACCCCGCAGCGGCTCGCGGTGGACCGCGTCGCGCTGGTCCGCCCGGACGCCGTCGTCGTGAGCGTCGGACTGCCGCTCTCCGAGGACGCCGTCCTCCCCCTGCCGGTGATCGACACGCTCGCGGCCTCTCGAGCGTCCGCCGACCGGGTCACCGAACTCCTCACCGCTGGCTCCACCGCAGCGCCGACGCACCACCTGCACGACCAGCACCACCGGAACGGATCATGAACCACCTCGCAGCGCCCGTCCTCGCCATCGATCTCGGGAAGACCTCCTGTCGCGCCCGCATCACGAACGGATCCGGCGACGACCTGACCGTCCTCGCGGAGGCCCGCGGACACGGGGCACCGGGGCTCGCCGATCACGAGGGTGCGGAGCTGTCCGCCCGCGCGGTCCTCGAGACGGTCGCACACCTCCCGGCCGACCTCCTCGCCGAGGTGCAGCACGTCGGGATCGGCGCCGCCGGGGTGGAGGCGGCACCGCACGAGGTCGCCGCGTTCACCGCCGAGCTCCGCCTGGCGCTCGGAGCGACGATCGCCGTCGTGAACGACGCCCTCGCGGCCCACGCCGGTGCGTTCGCCGGCGGTCCCGGCACGGTGCTCATCGCCGGCACCGGATCCGTCGTGTTCGACGTCGACGCCGACGGCTCCGTGAAGCAGATCGACGGTTGGGGTCCCTGGCTCGGCGACGAGGGCAGCGGTCGGTGGATCGGGCAGCAGGGCCTCGAGGCGTGCATGCGTGCCTTCGACGGCCGCGGCCCCGCCACCACCATGCTCGCCGACGCCGAGGCGCTCATCGGGTCGATCCCCGCGCTCCCCCGCTGGGTCTCCAGCACCGGAGCGCCGGCCCGCCAACTCGGCACCTTCGCGCCCACGGTCATCACGCGCGCCGAGGAGGGCGACGCCGTCGCCGCGGACATCGTCGACGCCGCCTGCGCCCATCTCGCCGTGAGCGCCGCCGCTGCCGGCACGGGCGCCGTGTGCGTCGTCGGCGGGATCGCCTCCCACCCCTACGTCGCCGCGCATCTCGCGACGGCCGTGCACGAGGTCGGCGTCGACCTCGTCGCACCCCGCGGTGACGCCCTCGACGGAGCCAGACTCGTCGCACTCGACACCGCGATCTCCTACGACGGAAGGGTCGTGCGCGACGATGTCCACGCAGCCTGAGAGCGCCTCACCACCGGTCCCTGAGCCTGTCGAAGGGCCTGGGCCGATCACCGCAGGGCTGACCTCCGACCGCGACACCATCCGCGCGGAGCTCGCCACGCTCTCGACGGAGCAGGTGAACGAGCGACACCCCGACCTCGACGCCCTCTCCACCCGGGAACTCGTCGCCGCGATGAACGAGGAGAACCGTTCCGTCCCCGACGCCGTCGCGGCCGTCGAACCCGAGATCGCCGAGGCCGTCGAAGCGATCGTCGAGCGCCTCCGCCGGGGCGGGCGCCTCATCTATCTGGGCGCCGGCACCGCGGGACGCATGGGCATCCTCGACGCGAGCGAGGCCCCACCCACCTTCGGGACCGACCCCGGCCTCATCGTCGGGCTCATCGCGGGCGGTCCGGGCGCCATGCAGCAGGCGGTGGAGAACGCCGAGGACCGCGACGACCTCGGTCGGGCGGATCTGGAATCGCTGTCGATCACCGCGGACGACGCCGTCGTGGGGGTCTCCGCGTCCGGCCGCACGCCCTATGTGTTGGGCGCCCTCGAGTACGCGCGCTCGATCGGTGCGATCACCATCGGCCTGTCGTGCAACGCCGGTTCCCCGCTCGCCCGGGACGCGGACATCGGCATCGAGGCGGTCGTCGGTCCGGAGCTCCTCACGGGATCGACCCGGCTGAAGGCGGGGACGGCGCAGAAGCTCGTGCTCAACATGCTCTCGACGATCTCGATGGTGCGGCTCGGGAAGACGTACCGGAACCTCATGGTCGACCTCCTCACCACGAATGAGAAGCTGCGGGCGCGGGCGGAACGCACGGTGATGTTGGCGACCGACGTCGACGCCGCCACGGCCGCGAAGACGCTCGCATCCGTGGACGGCTGGGTGAAGGCCGCTATCCTCGTCCTCGTGACCGGCATCGCCGCAGATGAAGCAGTCGCCCGCCTCCGCGGTGGCGACGGCTCCCTCAGCGCGGCCATCGCAGCGCACGCCGTCGAAGACTCGACGGGGGCCGCACCGGATGTCCACTGACGCGCTGCTCGTGCTCCGCCAGGCGATCCCTCGTCTGAGCGCCGCCGAGACGCGCGTCGCCGAGACCATCATCGGCACCCCCTCGCTCGTCGTCGAGTTGACCATCACGGAACTCGCGAAGGCGTGCGGCACCTCGCAGGCGACCGTCGCACGGTTCTGCCAGACCATCGGATACACCGGCTACCGGGAGTTCCGGGTGGCCGTCGCGACCTCCACGAGTCGCGAGCAGGCGGAGCGGGACCGGTTCGAGGTCGACGACGCCGACATCGATCCGGACGACTCGGTGGAGACGGTCGTCGCGAAGGTCGCGTACCAGGAGGTGCAGGCGATCGAGCTCACCGCCCGCTCACTCGACCGAGACGCCCTGGACGCGGTCGTCGACGCCCTCCTCGTCGCCCCACGGATCGACATCATCGGCTTCGGGTCCTCGAACCTCACGGCACAGGACCTCCACCAGAAGCTCTACCGGATAGGCATGCCGGCCAACACCTTCGTCGACGCCCACCTCGCGCTGCCCTCGGCCGCGCTCCTCGGGCCCGGTGGGGTCGCCATCGGCATCTCCCACTCCGGGCTCACGGTCGAGACCGAGCAGGCGATGCAGCTCGCGCGGGCCGCCGGCGCGACGACGGTGTGCATCACGAACTTCCCCGACTCCCCGATCGCCAGCCGCTGCGACCTCGTCCTCGCGACCCAGGCGAGGGAGAGCCGCTACCGCTCGGGTGCGATGTCCTCGCGCATCGCCCAGCTCGCGCTCGTCGACCTGCTCTTCATCCGCGTCGCCCAGCGTCGCTACGACGCCGCGGCGGAGTCGCTCCGCGTCACCTACGAGTCGATCCAGGACCACCGCATCGACACCTGATCGTGCTCCGCGAGAGCGCAGCAGATGCGCTCACATCCGCCCTGGAAGCGCGTCTGCTGCGCTCTCGTGAGACGGCACCGTCGTGAGACCATCGGGCATGGCTTCCATGGACACTGCACCGCGGATCGGGGACCTCGAGGTCGACGGCGACGAACTCACCGGCGACGGCACGACACTCTCGGAGCTGGCGGAGGAACTGGCCTGTGGCGTCGACGAGACCACCACCGCCGAGGCACCGGCGGCTGGTTGGCGGGTGCTCCGCCGGTTGGAGGGCGGCGCGGTGTATCTCGGTTCGCCGGTCGACGCGGACCACCGGACCTGGCGCGTCGCGCAGGTGCATCCGGGAGAGCTGTCTCCGGTCGTGCGCGTGCACCCGGACACGCTGGACGTGCGACCGAGCCGAGCCGAGCGCCGACAGGGCTTGGTGCTGCGGTGGCCGCCGTTCGTCGAGGAGATCGCCGACCCGATCGAGCTCGTCATCGACATCGTCAACGCGGGCACCACCAGATGGACGCCCACCGATGAGGGGTTCTTCGCCGTCGGCGCGCTCACCGCTCCTGGCGAGACCGGGTTCTCCTTCGGGTGGATGGGTTCCGCGGCGGGCCGTGCCGTCCCGCTCGACCCCGGGGAGTACGCCCGTGTCCCCGTGCAGCTGCAACCGCCGTCGGACCCGACGTCACTGCGGCCCGGCCCCTACGACCTGCAGGTCGTGGTCGTCGAACTCGGCCTGCGCCTCGCCGAGCCGCTCCGGGTCGAGCTGACCGCTGAGCTGGTGGCGCGTCAGGTCGCCAAGCGTGACCGCCACCGGGCAGATCCCGCGAGTCAGCGCCGAGCCTTCGATCGAGAGATCGAAGCAGAGCAGCTGCAAGTCGGTGCCCATCAGTCCTGGCCCGAGATCGCCGAGGTGATCGGGAGCGCGGTGTCGGACGACGAGGCGATGGAGCGCATCGCGGCAGTGCTCGGGACCACGACGGAGCAGGCGGCATCGGTCTACGACGCATCGCTCCGCGCGATGGTCAGGGCGGACGCCGACCGCCGTGACGAGCACCTGCAGGAACTCATCCGACAACGCGACGCCCTCGAGTGATGCTTCACCCGGCGAGAGTGCAGAAGATGCTCGCTCAGACTGCGTTTGAGAGCGTCTTGTGCGCTCTCGGTGAGCGCACCACCGCTCGCGCTCGCTCAGCCAGTCCGGATACGCTGGCGGTCGGGGCGAGACGACCGCTCGACGGACGAGGGGATGCCGGATGCTGACTGACGCACTCACCATCGTGCTGGCGGTCGTGTCGGCGCTCCTCCTCGGATTCGCCGCCCGCCGCGTGCTCGACGCCCCGGTGGGATGGCCGCGCAGCATCCTGGTGGGGCTCGTCGTGTTCGTCACCGGCCCGCCCTTCGTGAACTGGCTGCTGCAGCAGACCGGCCTGGTCCAGCCGGGTGAGTCCGGGGACGCCCGTGCAGCCTTCGCGGCGATCGCCGTCGCGCTCCTCGCGATCGGCTGGATCTTCGCCCTCGGGCTCGGCGTCCTCGTCGCCATCGAGGTCATCATCCCCACCCGCCCGTTGATGAACCCGATCGACGTCGTCCGCTCCGCGATCAAACGACGGCGACGGACGAGGCGATATCTGCAGATCCTCGCCATCGCGTCACGGCACGGTGCCGGCTGGCTCGTGCACGGCCGGTCCCGTGTCCAGCTCGAACTCACCACGAGCGAGCAGCGCGCCAACGCGATCATCGCAACGATCAACGACTCCGGCGTCACCTTCGTGAAGCTCGGACAGGTGCTCTCGACGAGACGCGACCTCGTCCCCGAGCCCTACCTCAGCGCCCTCGCATCGCTGCAGTCCGAGGCGACCACCCTGCCCTGGCACGAAGTGCAGGTCGTCATCGAGACCGAACTCGGCGCACCGATCGACACCGTGTTCGCGTCGATCGACTCCGAACCGCTCGCCGCTGCGTCCGTCGCCCAGGTGCACACCGCCGAGCTGCTCGACGGCACCCCCGTGGTCGTGAAGGTCCAGCGACCCGCCGCCCGGGTGCAGGTCGAGGCCGACGCCGACATCGTCGTCCGCCTCGCCGAGCGCGCTGAGACGCACACCAAGTTCGGGCAGGACCTCCGCCTCGCCTCCGTCGCGCGCGCCTTCACCTCGACGCTGCTCGAAGAGCTCGACTACCGGATCGAAGCCCGCAACGTGGAGATGATCCGCAGCACCTTGAAGCGCCGTGAGGAGCGCGACGAGGGCGTCCGGATCACGGTGCCACGTGTCTACCCGGCGGCCTCCGGTGCCCGTCTGCTCACCATGGACCTCGTCGACGGTTTGCCCCTCAGTCGAGCGCGGGACCGGATCGCGACCATCCCCAAAGAGGAACGCGAGACCCTCGCGACCGGCCTCATGGAGGTCGTGCTCGAACAGATCCTCGTGCACGGCGTCTTCCACGCCGACCTCCACCCGGGCAACGTCATCCTCCGCGAGGACGGCTCGCTCGGGCTGATCGACTTCGGGGCCGTCGGCGTCATCGAACGCAGCCAGCGGCAGCGACTCACCGCGGTGATGCTCGCGACCGTCAGCGAGGACGACATCGCGGCGACCGACGCCCTCCTCCTCATCGTCGACCTGCCGGAGGACGCCGATCTCGACGCGCTGCGCCACGACGTGGGCATCGTCATCACGACCGAGCGCCACCGGCCGGGTGGCGACGGCTCGATCTTCAGCCGACTCCTCGACGTCATCCGGCAGCACCACATCGCGCTCCCCGGCGACCTCGCCGCCGCGTTCCGCAGCTTCGCAACGCTCGAGGGGTGCCTCAAAGCGCTCGACCCCGACTTCGACATGTTCGAACAGGCGCTCCCGATGGTCCCGCGCCTGCTCCGCCGCTCGCGGTCGGTCCGGCAGACGGCCGTCACGCTGCAGGCGCAGGCCGCGGTCACCGCCGCACTGGCCCGCAACCTTCCACGTCGACTCGACTCGCTGCTGTCCGGGCTCGAAGACGGGACGGTCGGCGTGACGCTGAAGGGCTTCGCCGATGAACCGGCCAAGGGGCTCGTGGAGGGCGTGACCGCTGAGATCGTCGGAACCCTGATCTCGATCGCCGCCCTGGTGATCGCCGTCGTCCTCGTCGTCACGGGCGCCGGACCGGTCCTCCCCGGCGGCCTGCGGGTGTTCGACCTGATCGCGGCGTTCATCGGGTTCCTCGGCTTCCTCGGTCTGTTGCGCGTTCTGCGGCAGACCGTCGTCCGCCGGGGTCGGTGAGCGGACCACCCGGCTGTTCACCTGACGGCACTACCGTGATCGGGTGAGCGATCCCCGACTGCAGCGACGCCTCGGCACGAGCGCCGCGGTGTTCATCGGCCTGGGCTCGATGATGGGCGCCGGCGTCTTCGCGGTATTCCAGCCCGCGGCGCAGGTCGCCGGTGCTGCACTCCTCATCGGGCTCGTCATCGCCGCGGTCGTCGCCTGCTGCAATGCGATGTCGTCGGCGCAGCTCGCCGCACAGCTCCCGTCGGCCGGCGGCACCTATCGCTACGGACGCGAACTCATCGGGCCGTGGTGGGGCTTCGCCGCCGGTTGGAGCTTCGCGGTGGGCAAGACGGCGAGCGCCGCAGCCATGGCGGTCGCCTTCGCCGCGTATGCGGCACCTGCCGAGTGGAGTCGTCCGGTCGCCGCGCTCGCGGTCGCCCTGGTCGTCGTGACCAACTGTCTCGGGGTCACCCGCACCGCGACCGCGACCCGGGTGATCGTGGTGGCCGTCCTCCTGGTGCTCGCCGTGGTCGTCGGTTCAGGTGTCGTCGGGCCGGACGCTGGTTCGACGGGAGTCGCGCCGCTCGGGTTCGACGCCAGCCCGCTCGCCGTACTGCAGTCCGCGGGGCTACTGTTCTTCGCCTTCGCCGGGTACGCGCGGATCGCGACCCTCGGCGAGGAGGTCCGCGACCCGGCCAGGACGATCCCGCGCGCCATCGGGATCGCGTTCGCCGTCGCGGTGGTCGTCTACGCGGCCGTCGCGGTCGTGTCACTGCTCACGCTCGGCGCGGACGGCCTCGCGTCCAGCGCGCGACCCCTCGCCGCGGTGGTGGAGACGAACGGCTGGCCGTGGGCTGCGACCCTGGTCCGGCTCGGGGCGGCGGGGGCCTGTCTGGGGGCGCTCCTCGCCGTGTTCGCGGGCATCGGCCGGACCGCCTTCGCGATGGCGAGGACCGGCGACCTGCCGAGAGTGCTCGATGCGGTGCACCCGCGCTTCGCGACGCCCTACCGCGCGGAGCTGCTCGTCGGCGCGGTCGTCATCCTGCTGGTGCTGCTCGTCGACCTCCGGAGCGCGATCGGCTTCTCCTCGTTCGGCGTCCTGCTCTACTACGTGGTCGCCAACGTCGCGGCGCTCCGGCAGACGCGCGAACACCGTCGGTACCCGCGCGCAGTGAGTGTGTTCGGCGCCGTCGGCTGTGTCGTCCTCATGTTCACCCTGCCGCCGACGTCGGTCGTCGTGGGCACGGTGGTCGTGCTCCTCGGGTTCGCCGGGCGGGCGGTACTGGCACCTCGACAGGCTCGGTGACCGTCTCCTGGTCCCTCCCCGTCGACACGCTCAGGATCCGCGTGTCGAAGGGCCGACCGGCTACAGCTGCGCGGAGAGGCGGAAGATGTTCTCGACGGCCAGTTCGGCGGCGATCGCGTCGCCGGCTTCGACCGCCTCACGGAGCGCCGGGTAGCCCTGTTCCTTGGCAGCCCAGTCGGTGTTCTCCTCGGTGCGCGTCGCGGAGGACCGGTAGGTGAGGCCGTCGATGATGTCCTTGGTCGCCGCGACGAGCGTGGCGTTCGGGCAGGCGGTGATGAACGCGTCGAAGAGTTCCCAGCTGAGTCGCCCGTGCTCGGCGATGTCGCGCTGCTCGACGACCACGATCACCTGGTTGATCGCGCGGACGAGCGCCTTCTTCTGCGTCGCGCCGAGTCCGGGTACCGTGACGCGGACGATACCGCCGAGCATCGCGCCCAGCGTCTGCATGACCTCGGTGCGCTGTGCCGGGTCCGGCAAAGCGACACGGGTGTACCGCTGGGCCGCCATCTCGATGAGGCCGACACGGGCGAGGTCGTTGAGGGCCTCGCGGATCGGCGTGCGGGAGATCCCGAGCCACGACTGCAGTTCGCCGTCGTTGAGGTGCTCGCCCGGCTCGAGGGTGCCGTCGAAGATGGCCGTGCGGATGCGCTCGACGGCGACCTCGCGGAGTGAACGACGCTCGACGGGCGGGTTGGCTGAGGGCACGGGCATGCGGGATCTCCTTCGTCGGCGAATGCTATGCCATCAGCGTACCGAATATCAGCGGATCCGCCCGGGGTTGACGCGTGATTGGACGACACCTGGCGGGCGGGGTCACCGTTCGGTCACCGCGGGGTCGTCCGCCCGCAACCGCGCATTCATCCGGTCTCCGTACCGTGATCGGCTGCCGAGCGTTGCGATTCGCTCGGCGGTGCGGGCGATGCTCGCACCTCGGAAGAACACTGGAGATCTGCGTGAATGACATCACCGGCGCGACTGACACGCGCCACCGCTCGCGACACCGCGCGACGCGACTCACCGGCGGTACCCTCGGAGCGCTCGTGCTCCTCGCGGGCGTCGGCACCACCGCCGCCGCACCGGCGCAGGCGGCCTCGTACCCCGACACCTTCCTCGACACCGCGTCGACCGTTTGGAGCTACTCCGACGACGCGAGCGACCCGGCCGCCGGTTCCACCGATCGCCTGGTCTGGACGCAGGGCGGCTTCGACGACAGCGCCTGGAAGACCGCGAACGGCAGCTTCGGCGCGAAGAACGGTCGCGCGACCGGCATCGGCCCCTACACCGCGAAGACCCTGCTCAACCAGTACATCGACGGCAGCGCGGCACCCGATGTGCCGACGTACCACTTCCGTTCGGACTTCGAGCTGACCGGTGAGCAGCTCGACGGACTCGACAGCCTCCAGGGCAGCATCGTGTACGACGACGCCGTGCAGGTCTTCGTGAACGGCACCAAGGTCGCCGGCTTCGTCGACGAGCAGGTCGAGGCGGCGCCCGAGGCATCACGCAACCAGATGTACGCGGGCGCCAGCAACGGCGATCCGCTCACCTCCGCGTTCACCGTCCCGGCGAGCGCGCTCGTCGCGGGCGAGAACACCGTCGCGGTCGCGCTCTACCAGGACCGGGCCACGAGCTCGGACATCTACTTCGACCTGACCTCGCTCGCCCCGGTCGCCGCTGACGAACCCGTCTCCATCTCCGACGTCGTCCTCACGATCGGCGCCGATGAGAGCGAACGCGGCATCACCTGGTACAGCGACCGTGATGTGGCCCAGGTCGCCCAGGTCGCACCGGCGTCCGCGATGACCGGTGACGCCTTCCCCGAGGCGTCGGCGGTGAACGTGCCGGGTGTCGGCGGCGTCACGACGAGTGGTGAGTTCAACCGCTTCGCGACGATCACGGGACTCGCCGAGAGCACCGGTTATGTCTATCGGGTCGGTAGTGACGACAACGGCTGGTCGGAGGTCTCGGCGTTCACGACGAAGTCCTTCTCCGGTGACTACGACTTCCTCTTCGTCGGGGACCCGCAGATCGGTGCCTCCGGGAACGTCGCGAACGACCAGGCCGGCTGGGCCGACACCCTGAACGTCGCACAGGCCGCTTACCCCGATGCGGAACTGCTGTTCTCAGCGGGCGACCAGGTCGAGCGCGCCGGCAACGAGGACCACTACGACGCCTTCCTCGCGCCCGAGCAGCTGCGTACCATGCCGCTCGTGCCCGTCAACGGCAACCACGACGTCGGTTCGAAGGCCTACGAGCAGCACTACAACGTGCCGAACCTGGACCCCACCGCCGGCGCGGCGACCTCCGGCACCTCCTCAGGCGGCGACTACTGGTTCTCCTACAAGGACGTCCTGTTCATGGTGATCAACTCGAACAGCAGCGACTACGACTCGCACGCCGCGTTCCTCGAGCAGGTCGTCGCCGAGCAGGGCGCGACCGCGAAGTGGAAGGTGCTCGCGTTCCACCACTCCATCTACTCGGTGGCGGCGCACACGAACGATACGCAGATCGTGGACATGCGGGCGAAGCTGCCGTCGATCATCTCCGACCTCGGTGTCGACCTCGTCCTGCAGGGGCACGACCACAGCTACACCCGCAGCTACCTCATCAAGGACGGCGAGCTCGCGAACCCGGATGAGACCGCCGCGCAGGGCACGGTCACCGCCGGGGCGGGCGAGGTCCTCTACGTCACGGCCAACTCCGCGAGCGGGTCGAAGTACTACGACGTGAAGGCGCCTGACGCCTGGTTCGCCTCGGTCATCAACCAGGAGTACACGCGCAACTACTCGAACATCACGGTGACCGACGACTCCATCACGATCACGACGCTCCGAAGCGAAGCCAACAGTGCTGCTCGGGCGGCCGTGAACAGCGTCGTCGACGAGGTCACCCTCCAGCGTGAGGACACGGCCGCGCCGAGCCTCGTGCTCCCCGAGGCCGAGACCACGGTCGAGCAGGGCGCGACTTTCGACGCGCTCGCCGGCGTCACCGCCTCGGATGCGCGTGACGGCGACCTGACGGCGGCGATCACCGTCTCGGGCTCCGTCGACACGACGACGCCGGGCACATACGCGTTGAGCTACGCGGTGTCCGACGCCGCCGGCAACACGGCGACGGCGAGCCGCACGGTCACGGTCACCGCGGCTCCCGCCGTGCCCGGCACGCCTGGTGCGGGGGGCGGTACCGGGGCGGGATCCCCGGCTCCGGTCGCATCCGGCTCCGACCCGCTCGCGAACACGGGCGCGGAGATCGGCGGGATCGTCGCGATCGCGTTCATGCTCCTGTTGGGCGGCGCGCTGACGCTGCTGCAGCGTCGCGCCCGCGCGCGTCGCGAGGGCTGACGCAACCCCGCAGGCGTCCTCGTCGCCCGTGCTCGTCAGCGAGCGGACGACGGGGACGCCCGCGTTCCCGTCGTCCGGCCCCGGCTGGACCAACCACTCATCCCGTGATCGGATCCTGTATGCCACTGTTCCGCACATCCGACCGGCGAACGGTCGGTTCCGTCTCGGCGGTCACCGCCGCAGTCGCGCTCACCATCGCCCTCACCGCGTGCACGGGTCCAGCCGCGAGCGACGTCACGGGGTCGGTGGCGGACGCGACCGGCACGCCCAGGGCACCGGTCGGCCCGAACGCGGTCACGCAGCCGGTGCCGGGAGCATCGAGCACGCCCGACCCGACGACGTGGTCGACCGCGGTCGCGCCGGCCGGGTTCACCGTCGTGATCGTGACCGCCGTGGCACCTGGCACCGACCCCGAGCTCGACGCCGCGGTGGACGCGATCCGCTCACGTGCGACTTCTGCCACGGTTCGCACGGCGACGGTGTCTCCCGGTGCGTCCGGTTCCGGCGATCCCTTCGCGGACGTGCTGGCCGACGCGCCGGATCTCGTCGTCGTCCTCGGCCCCGAGCTGCTCGATGCGGCGGACCGTTCGTCGGCGTCGAACCTCGGGCGGCAGTTCCTCGTCGTCGGTGCGCAGTTGCCCGAACCGACGGTGAACGTCACCGCGGTGGTCTGGCCGGGTGCGTCCGCTCGGCGGGCCGACGAACCACGGACGGCGCCGAACGGCATGCCCGAGGTGGCTCAGCGTGCGGGCGACGCCTTCCAGGCGGGCCTCGCCGCGCTCCTCGAGGACACGACGGGCGGCGTACTCGTCCTGCTGTGAGGCCTCGTCAGCTCGATGGTCCGGCTAGTCCTGCGGAATGAGCGGGACGATGTCACGGCTCGGCGGCACGACCTCGCCGCTCTTGCTGCCGCCGATGACCTTGCCCTCCGGGCGGTCGTAGACGAGGTCGAACTCGGTCTCGTCGGTGCGGACCCAGGCGCCGATCCAGCCGGTCGCCGTCTCGCCGGCCGGTGTCGCCTGCAGGAGCGAGTAGCCGGCCGACGCCATCGGCGCCTTCAACTCTTCGGGCGTGCCGAGGCCGAGTGTCACGTAATCGAGGTTGACGGCACGGGTGGTGACCGAGACGCGATGAGGGAAGACGCTCCCGCCGTACTCGTCGCCGGCTTCGAGTCGGACCTGGACGAGCATCGGACGCAGGCCATCGGTGGTGCCTGCAGGCGCCGGGAAGTCGTCGACCATCGCGAGGGCGGTCACCTTCGTGCCGTCGACGGCGTCGGTGAGCGTCTGCTCCTGCACCGGTGTGCTCGGCGGCTGCGACACCGACGGTGTCGGTGAGGCGGAGGCGCGGTCGGCGTCCGACGATGAGCCGGCGGAGCAACCGGCGAGGGCGAGGGCAGCGACCGCGAGAGCTGCGGCCAGGGTCGTTCGACGAGAAGTGATGCGCATGACTCAATCCTGTCAGAGCGAGTCATTCGGCCCGATGGGCAGCACGAACCTTGACGGATCTCGACCGACCACTCTAGAGTCGTATTCAATTGTACAGTTGAATATAGATCGGATCGGACGACGTGGGCGAACAGGAGATCGAGCAGGACGAACCACTGCTCGACCGAGCGTTCCTCGCGCTGGCGGATCCGATCCGGCGGCGCATGATCGCCCGCCTGAGTCGTGGACCAGCGACGGTCAACGAGCTGGCGGAGCCGTTCTCGATCACGGTGCAGGCGGTGTCCAAGCACATCCAGGTCTTGGAGACGGCCGGCCTCGTGACCCGGACGAGAGACGCCCAGCGCCGACCCGTCCATCTCGCGCCCGCCATGCTCGCGCGGCTCACCGGTTGGATCGACCACTACCGCCTCGACCATGAGCAGCGCTTCCGCCGGCTGGACACGCTCTTGGCGTCGACGTCGACGCCGGAGCGACCGACACCACCACACCACCTCGCCGCAGAGGAGCAGGAATCATGACCAGTCCCGTGACCATCACCGCACCTGAGGGCACACCCTTCATCGAGATCGTCCGCGATTTCGACGCCCCGATCGCCGCCGTCTTCAACGCCTACGCCGACCCGGACCTCGTCCGCAGGTGGAACGGCCCGAACGGCTACGAGATGCGGATCGACGCCTACGACCTCACGACCGGCGGCCGCTACCGCTACGTCCACGCCGATCCGGAGGGGAACGAGTACGCCTTCACCGGCGTCTTCCACCGGGTGCGGCCCGATGAGCTCATCATCCAGACGTTCGAATGGGAGGGCATGCCGGACGAGGTGAGCCTCGAGACGATGCGGTTCTCAGACCTCGGCGACGGCCGCACGCGCGTGTCGGGATGGAGTGTGTTCCCGAGCATCGAAGGACGCGACGGCATGATCGAGAACGGGATGGAGCGCGGCGTCGTCGAGGGGTTCGAACGGCTCGACGCGCTGCTCGCCCACTGAGTCGCGGACCTGCCGGGCGAATCGGCGGAGACCCGTCAGACAGCGCCACCGAAGTAGACCTCGACCTCCCGGACGGTGCCGGCGACGACACGAGTCGCTTCCAGGTTGCGGTACGTCTTCCCTTGTACGACGTACTCGTAGCGGTGGAGGACGATGCCGTCGGTCTCGACGATCTGGAGCGTCACGCCCGGAGTGTCGAAATGGTCGGCACTCGGGAAGCAGCGCTTGAGCCACGCCGCTCGGTCGATGTGGTCGTCCTGCGGGCTCGTGAAGACGAAGTCCTCGTGCATGAGCGCCTCGGCGGCAGCCCGATCCTGCTCGCGGAACGCCCGCATGAACGCCAGAACCGTGTCGATCGCCGATGGACGCATGCGGTGATCCTACGCGCGGGCCTGGCGCTGCGGTCGGGGAAGGTGTCCGCGTGGGGCCCTTCGACAAGCTCAAGGGCCGATCGCCGGCGTCTCAGTCTCTGCACCGATCGTGCGACCCGCGGGAATCTCCCGCCCCGTTCCTCGAGAACCGCCGAACCTCGCTCCCTGAGCCTCTCGAAGCGGCCACGAGCGACCTTCCCACGGCGCGTCACGCCGACCCCTGAGCCTGTCGAAGGGCGCCCTGAGGGACCTTCCCCACCGCACCTCCACGGACTCCACGACCGCATCACCGCCGATCCCTGAGCCTGTCGAAGGGCACCCCGAGCGACCTACCCCACCGCACCTCCACGGACTCCGCGACCGTGTCACCGCCGGTCCCTGAGCCTGTCGAAGGGCGCCCCGAGCGGACGTCACCTGTCGGATAAATAACCAGATCAAAGGCTGATTCGGCGTGCGTTCGAATGTCAGTGGTCCGTGTTTGGATGGATCCATGACCAGCACCGCACCAAGCCCGCTCGCCGCCGCCGCGGCCGGGTTCAATGCGGTGTGGCAGGGTGCGCTCGACGCGATCCGTTCAGGTTCCGGTGTCGCGGAGCAGCTCGAGAACATGAACGACGAGGCGATCCTGCGGGTCCTCGACGAACTCGGTGCCGTGCAGCATGCGGTCGAGGTCCTCGCGGCCCGCGTCGTCGGCGCGATCGCGTTGCGGCCGTCGCCCAGTGGCCGCGACGGCACCCTCGTGCGCGCCGCCGGCTACGCCAACCCGGGCGTCATGGTCGCCGAACGGTGGCGCGTCTCCCGCGCCCGCGGCGCGGCGATCGCCGAGGTCGGTGCCGCCATCACCCAACCGCGCGGGCTGCTCGGCGAGTTGGAGGAATGCCCGTTCCCCGAGATCGCCGCCGCCCTCGAACCGACGCCCGAACCCGACGACGACACCGAACCGACCCACGTTCTCGACGGCACAACCGATCCCACCGCCGATCCCCGCTCCGCCGTGGCCGAAGGTGATCCACACGACCACGGCACGCTCGGCAGCCCCCGATCACCCCTCAGCGTCGATGGTGCTGCGGTCATCGTCCGCGAGCTCCGCAACGCGGGCCGCATCTGCACCAAACCCGAACTGCAAGCCGCATCGGTCATCGCCATCGAGCACGCCGCCCATGCACCCCTGCAGGACGTCACCCGCATCGCGAAACTCGTCCGCACCCGCCTCGACCAAGACGGCCGCGAACCCCGCGACGAACTCCTCCGCCGAGCCGAACGCTGCACCATCCACGAACTCCCCACCGGCATGACCCTCCTCCGCGCCGAACTCGCCCCCGAAAGCGCCGCCTTCATCCGCGCCGGCCTCGACGCCCTCATCGCAGCCACCACCCGCCGTCCCCACTTCATCCACCCCGACACGGCCGACCCCGCCGAGCAACCCGACGGATCCGGCACCCCGATGCCCGACGGGCCCACCCTCATCCCCATCGACCGACGACGCGCCATCGCCCTCACCGAGACCTTCCGACACCTGGCCGGCTGCAGCGCCGCCGCCACCGAACTCACCCCCGTCACCGTCATCATCCGCACCGACCACGACACCCTGCAAACCGGCCTCGGCACCGCCACCATCGACGGCATCGACGAACCCATCGGCCCTGGCGCCCTCCGCCGCCTCGCCGCCGACGCCAACCTCATCCCCATGATCCTCAACGGCCCCTCCCAAGTCCTCGACCTCGGCACCAGCACCCGCCTCTTCACCCGCGCCCAGAAACTCGCCCTCGCCGAACGCGACGGCGGCTGCGCCTGGACCGGCTGCACCCACCCACCATCCTTCACCGAAGCCCACCACATCCGATGGTGGTCCCAAGGCGGACCCACCAACCTCGACAACGGGGTACTCCTCTGCCCCTTCCACCACCACCGCATCCACGACGACCACTGGACCATCACCATCCAGAACGGCATCCCCTGGTTCATCCCACCCAGCCACATCGACCGCCACCGAACCCCCATCCGAGGCGGACGAATCCACCTCGCCGCCTGAACCCGGGGCACCCCTCTGCCTGCACACACCCTTCGACAAGCTCAGGGACCGACACAGGAACCACCGCGCGCCCCAGCCACCGGCCACCGGCGCCAGAGCCGAGAACCCGACCCCACGGTCCCTGAGCCTGTCGAAGGGCACACGGACAACCACCACCCTTCGACAAGCTCAGGGACCGAAACGGGGACCCAGCACACCCAGACACGTCAGGGAATGACGCTGTCTTCGACAGACCGGCCATCCCGGTCCCTGAGCCTGTCGGCACACGAGCGACCACCTGACCTTCGACAGGCTCAGGGACCGGGGACACCTGCTCAGGGGGCGGGGACACCGCCTCGAAGACCTGGGCCGCTACCTCGGCGCAGGGCGCCAGCTCGAGGGACGGGAAGAGTTCAGCTCAAGCGCTCGGGGCCGCCGTCGACTCCCGCACGACGAGCTGCGGCACCGAACGCACCACGCCGACGGAGTCCGCATCACTCAGCACCTCGAGCAGCGTCGACATGATCGTCCGCCCGAGCTCCGGGAAGTCCTGCCGCATCGTCGTCAGCGGCGGCGCGAAATGCTCGGCCTCCGGGATGTCGTCGAACCCGACGACGCTCACGTCGCCCGGCACCCGCAGGCGGCGCTCCGACAGCGCATGGATCATGCCGAGCGCCATCTGGTCGTTCGCCGCGAACACGGCCGTGAACGATTCGCCGACCCGACCACCGGACCGCCCAGCGCCGCCGTCCCCGCGATCGACCCTGAAGTCCGCCACGAGCTCCCGCCCGAGTCGAAACCCGCTCGCCGGCGTCCAGTCGCCCACCAACGGCTCGCGGGCGACGAGCCCGTGCTCGGACAGCGCATCCCGCCACCCCCGCACCCGCTCCAACGCGTCCACCGAATCCGCCGGGCCCGCGAGATGCGCGATACGGCGATGGCCCAACCCGACGAGGTGGTCGACGAGGATCCGCGCCCCCTGGTACTGGTCGATCGAGACACTGTGGAACCCGTCCCGACGACTCGACTCGACCGCGACGAGCGGCACCCCGAGCTCGATCCCGCGCACCGCGTCGAGCGCCCCGCGATGCGCCGCGATGAGCACGATCGCCTCCACGTTCTGCCGCAGCAACAACTCGACGGCCTGCCGCAGCGAAGCCGGATCCGACTCGAGCATGCTCGCCATACTCACCGCGTATCGGGCGTCCCGTGCTGCCTCGTTGAAGCCGAGCGCCGTACTCGACGGCCCGTAGTCCGGCCCCCCGGTCGTGATGAGGCCGATCGTCCGCGAACGGCGGGTGACGAGTGCCCGCGCAGCCTGCGAGGGCGTGTACCGCAACTGCTTGATCGCCTGCTCGACCCGCTGCCGCGTCGCCGGTCGCACGTTCGGCAACTCGTTGAGCACCCTGGACACGGTCTGGTGCGAGACCCCGGCGAGGCGCGCCACATCGAAGATGTTCGCGACCCGTGCCTTCTCGTCGTCGTTACCCACCAGTCCTGCCGGCTCCCACCTGACGGCTTCCGCACGTCGCTCTCAGAGAAGATTATCTGGCTGTCCGGGAGGTCGCCGCGACGGCGCCGACCTCCCGTCGCTCAAGTCCGTCTCGAGGTGAGCACCTTCTGCAGGATGATGAACACGAGCAGTAGCGCACCGATGAAGATCTTCGTCCACCACGACGTGAGATTGCCGTCGAAGGTGATCAGCGTCTGGATGGTGCCGAGCACGAGCACCCCCAGCACCGAACCGAGCACGTAGCCGTACCCGCCGGTGAGCAGGGTCCCGCCGATCACCACCGCGGCGATCGCATCGAGCTCGGTCCCGATCGCGGTGAGCGCGTAGCCGGAGAGCGTATAGAAGGTGAACAGGATCCCCGCCAGCCCCGAGCAGAAGCCGCTGATGACGTAGACGAGTACCTTTGTGCGGGCGACCGGCAGACCCATCAGGTTGCCGGACTGCTCGCTCCCACCGATCGCGTACACCGTCCGCCCGAGCCGCGTGAACTGCAGCACGAGCACGGCCGCGATCACGACGACCACCGCGACGACGACACTCCAGGTGATGCTCAACCGCCCACCGAGCGGGATGCGGGTGTTAGCGAGGTCCACGAACAGCGGATCGGTGATGGTGATCGTCGTGTTGCTGATGACGTAGCAGAGGCCACGGGCGAGGAACATCGCCGCGAGGGTCGCGATGAACGGTTGGATCTTGAACCGATGGATCATCAACCCGACGAGCAGGCCGAGGGTGGAGGTGATCACCAGGATGAGTGGGATGATCACCGCCGGCGGCCAACCGGCCTCGAGCAGCTTCGCCGTGATCATCGTCGACATCGCGAGCACCGCACCGACCGACAGGTCGATGCCACCGGTGAGGATCACGAAGGTCATGCCGACCGCGAGCACGATGAGGTACGCGTTGTCGATGAACAGGTTGAACACGATCTGCGGGTTCGTGAACCCGCGGTATCGCGACGCACCGACGACGAACATGAGCACCAGAAGGATCGCCGTGACGAGCACCGGCCCGTACTTCGGGTTCGTGAAGACGTCGCGGACGAGGGCGAGTGGTCCACCCGCGGCGGTTCGGCCGGGCCGACCCGGACGGCTGGGTCGACCGTCGACCGGTCGGCGCAGCTTCGGTTCCTGACGGGTCGCGGTCATGACGCCACCACCTCCTTCGGGCTCGTGCGGTTCGCTCTCCGGCGCCAGCCCGCGATCGCCTGAGCGGTACGCGGCGACTGCAGCAGGCAGACGGCGGTGACGACCGCCGCCTTGAACACCATGGTCGTGATCGGCGGGATACCGACCGTGTAGACGGTGGTGACGAGGGTCTGGATGACCAGGGCTCCGATGAGCGTTCCGAAGAGGGAGTACCGACCACCGGCGAGTGAGGTGCCGCCGATGACCACCGCGAGGATCGCGTCGAGTTCGATGAACAGGCCGGTGTTGTTCGCGTCGGCCGAGGTCTGGTTGCTCGTCATGATCAGGCCGGCGATCGCCGCACAGAAGGCGGTGAACACGTAGACGCCGATCAGGAGGCTCTTCGACCGCACACCGGCGAGCCTGCTGGCTTCCGGGTTGATGCCCACCGACTCGATGAAGAGCCCGAGGGCGGTCCGCCGGGTGATGATCGCGGCGAGCGCCAGGATCACCGCCGCGATGACGACCGACACCGGCAGTCCGAGGATGAAGCCGGAGCCGAGCCATTTGAACGGATCGCTGCGGATCGTCAGGATCTGGCCTTCGGTGATGAGCATCGCGACGCCACGTCCGGCGGTCATGAGGATGAGCGTACCGATGATGGGCTGGATGCCGAGTACGGCGATGAGGAAGCCGTTCCAGACGCCGAGGACGAGCGACACGAGGATCGCGACGACGACGGCCACGAGGACCGTGCCGAGGTTGTCCGGGTCTGGAGCCCCGAGGATGATCGAGCAGGCGACGGCACCGGAGATCGCGCAGACCGCACCGACGGACAGGTCGATGCCGCGGGTGGCGATCACGAGCGTCATGCCGACCGCGATGATCATCGTCGGCGAACCGTTCCGGAGGATGTCGATGAGGCTACCGAACAGGTGACCGTCTCGGACCTGCAGGGCGAAGAACCCCGGGAACGCGATCAGGTTCACGAGCAGCAGTGCCACGAGCATGGCGATGGGCCAGAACAGGCGGTGGGCGAGGAGGTTCATCGGGTCGTCTCCTGGTCGATGGCGGGGCGCTCCGGGAGGTCCGGCCCGAAGGGGTCGGGGCCGGTGTCGACGTCGACCTCGGCGGTGGGTTCCTCCTGTGAGCCGTCGGCGATGATCGCGAGCAACGTGTCGGTGGTGAGCCCTTCGTTGGGCAGGTCGGCGACGAGCTTCCGGTCGCGCATCACGGCGATCCGGTGGCTCAGCCGTAGGACCTCCTCGAGCTCCGCCGAGATGTAGATGACGCTCATCCCGTTGTCGGCGAGGTTGGCGACGAGCTTCTGGATCTCGGCCTTCGCCCCGACGTCGATGCCGCGGGTCGGCTCGTCGAGGATGAGCAGGCGCGGCGCGATCGCGAGCCACCGTGCCAGGAGGACCTTCTGCTGATTGCCGCCGGAGAGGTTCTTGACGAGCGCATCCGGGTTCGCCGGACGGATGTTGAGGGCGGTGATGTAGCTGTCCGCGAGTTCGTCGAGACGACGCTTGGGGATCGGGCGGAACCATCCTCGGTCGGCCTGCAGCGCGAGGGCGATGTTGTCGCGGATCGACAGTTCGTCGACGATCCCCTCCGTGCGCCGGTTCTCGCTCGAGTAGACGACGCGGTCGCGGAGCGCCTGGCGCGGGTTGCGGAACCGCGTCGGCTTGCCGGTCACCTGCAGCTCACCGGAGTCGGAACGATCGACGCCGGCCAGCAATCTGGCGAGTTCGGTGCGACCGGAACCGAGGAGACCGGCGAGCCCGACGACCTCACCCTCGTACACGCGCAGGTCCACGGGTTCGATGGAGCCCTTCCGTCCGAGGCCCGTGGCGAGCACGAAGGGCGTCTCCTCGTCGTCGCCGTTCTCGGCCGTCGTGGACTTCGCGCGTTGTTCGAGGTCGTCGAGGATCGTCAGCTCCTTGCCGATCATCTTCTGCACGAGCTCGATGCGGAGGATCTCCTCCGTGCGGTACTCACCGACGAGCTTGCCGTTGCGGAGCACTGTCAGTCGGTCGGAGATCTCATAGACCTGGTCGAGGAAGTGGGAGACGAACAGGATCGCGACCCCGTCGGCCTTGAGCGTCTGGATGATGCGGAACAACTCCTGCACCTCGTCGACGTCGAGGCTGGAGGTCGGTTCATCGAGGATGAGGACGCGCGCGTTGATGTCGATGGCACGGGCGATGGCGACGAGCTGCTGCACGGCGAGGGAATGGGACCCGAGCAGCGAACCCGGGTCGATGTCGAGGTTCACGCGGGTCAACAGCTCGGCCGACCGGCGGCGCATCGCCCGCCAGTCGATGCCGCCGAAGCGTCGTGGCTCACGGCCGAGCATGATGTTCTCGGCGACGCTGAGGTTCGTGAGGAGGTTGACCTCCTGGTACACCGTGCTGATACCGGCCGCCTGGGCCTGCGCCGTGCCGCTGAACGAGACGGAGCGGCCCTCGAGGGTGATGGTGCCGGAGTCGATCTGGTAGACGCCCGTCAGGGCTTTGATGAGCGTCGACTTGCCAGCGCCGTTCTCGCCCATGAGCGAGTGGACCTCGCCCGGGTACATCCGGAAGTCGACGCCGTCGAGCGCCTTCACGCCCGGGAAGGTGATGGAGATGTCCGCCATGTCGACGACGGGCGTGATCGTCGCGGTGTGCGGGGTCGACTGCGTGCTCGGCACAGTGGTCATGGTGCGCTCTCTTCGTCGAGGCGGGTCTGGTCGTCGCGGGGTGCCGGACACCGACCGATCGGATGAGCGGTCGGCCGGTGTCCGGTGGCGTGGTGCCTAGTACTTGCGATCGGGCAGTGCCGCCTTGGCCTGCTCCTGGTCGAACGTCGTCTCCTCCGTGAGGATCCGCTTCTCGACCGGCTCACCGGCGACGACCTTCTTGACCACGTCGACGAGCTGGTTCCCGAGGAGCGGCGAGCACTCCACGATGTAGTTGATCTTGCCGTCGGCGAGCGCCTGCATGCCGTCCTTCACCGCGTCGACGGTGATGATCTTGATGTCGGTGCCCGGCTTCAGACCGGCCGCCTCGACGGCTTCGATCGCGCCGAGGCCCATGTCGTCGTTGTGCGCGTAGATCACGTCGACGTCCGGGTTGGACTTCAGGAGCGCCTCGGTGACCTGCTTGCCGCCGGCCCGCGTGAAGTCGCCCGTCTGCGATGCGACGACCTCGAACTTGCCGTCGTCCTTGATGGCCTCGGCGAAGCCCTCGGCCCGGTCGATCGCCGGAGCGGCACCGGTCGTGCCCTCGAGCTGCATGATCTTGACCGGCTCGGTCGTGTCCTTGTACTCGTTCACGAGCCATTCGCCGGCCTTCTGCCCCTCGAGCACGAAGTCGGAGCCGAGGAAGCTCTCGTACAGGCTGTCGTCCTTGGAGTCCACGGCCCGGTCGGTGAGGACGACAGGAATGCCGGCGTCCTTCGCCTCCTTGAGGACCGCGTCCCAGCCGGACTCGACGACCGGCGAGAAGGCGATGACGTCGACCTGCTGCGAGATGTAGGAGCGGATCGCCTTGATCTGGTTCTCCTGCTTCTGCTGCGCGTCGGAGAACTTCAGCTCGATGCCGGCATCCTTGAACGCGGACTGGATGTCCTTCGTGTTGGCCGTGCGCCAACCGCTCTCCGCACCGACCTGCGCGAATCCGACGACGATGTCCGACGGGTCCTTCGCGCCTCCAGCGGAATCGTCGCCGCCCGATGCACAGCCGACGAGCGCCAGCAGCATGGCGCCGGCCAGGGCTCCGCCCAGAATCTTCTTGTTCACAATGAACCTCCTTGTTCAGCGAACCGGCGTGCTCCAGGGTGCTGTGGTGCGGGTGCCGGGGACCAGTTCGTTCTGGCCTGGTTGATGTTAGCGCTCACAATTCTCGCCACACAAGGATGATTGGTCACGAAATGGTCACGTGGCATTGCGACGACTCCCCGCGCCACGACAACGTTGTGAGCGATAACACTCCGCAGATGGGGAGTGGTGCCCATCGCCGACGGCCACCCGACCTCGGTACCGTGATGGACGAACCGCCGGTCGCGCGGGCACAGCGCGTTCAGCTGCGCGTCGCGACCGACACCCGAAGAGGAGCACACATGATCATCTGGACCCGCTGGGGCATCGTCGTCTTCCTGATCTTCGGGCTCTCCGTGGGCGCAGGCTTCCTCCTCAAGGCGATCGTCTCACCCGACGGCGGATCGGCGCAGTCCGGGGTGTTCGTCGGCATCGGGTTCCTGCTCGGCGCCGTCGCATGCTGGGCCTTCGGGAAGTTCGCGCTGGCGAAGCTGGACGCACCGCGGCCGGTCGTCGTCTGGCAGCCGCTCGCGCAGCCGTACGTCAACGAGCACGGCATCACCGTGAAGCAGGAGGCCGTCCCCGTGCGCCACCCGCAGACCGGCGAGCAGCTCTACAGCCGTCCGAGCTCCACGCTCTTCTTCATCCCCGTCCGCTTCTGGGCGTACGTCATCGGCGCACTGGGTGTCGTCACCATCGTCGTGAACGTGGTGCGCGGCTGACACTCAGCCCTGGCGACCCTTCCACCGCGGGTTCTGCTTGTTGATGACGAACACCCGGCCACGGCGGCGGACGATCTGCGACCCCGGCTTGTCCTTGAGCGACTTGAGTGATGCGCGGACCTTCATGGCGACCTCCTGTGATCACGATGCGTGCTACCTTGTTGAGAACGGTTCTCAACAGAACGCACTGTAGCACCCCATCGACCAGGAGCACCCGCCGTGACCACGCCTCGCATCCCGCTGACCGTGACGCTCGTCCTCGGCGCTTGCCCGCCGGAGCGTCGCACCGTGGCCCGACAGATCGCCGGACGATCCGCGGCGCTCGTCACGATCGAGCGGCAGGATGACAACGAGAGCGCCCACCCCGACATCGACGACGCCATCGACGCCGTCGTACGACACCCGCTCGCTCCCCGGCATCTCGTCCTCGATTGCGGGAGCACGGTCCGTCCCGTCGACGCGGTCTCCGCCGTCCTCGGGCACCGCGACACGGCCGTCCTGGACGCCGTCGTGACCGTCGTCGACGCAGCCCATCTCCTGCACGACCTCCAGGACGACGAGTACGTCACCCACGACGAGGACGGCGACACGGCGTACACCGCACGATCGATGATCACCGTGGAGCAGCTCGAGTATGCGGACACCATCGCCGTCGCAGGTCGACGCGGCGTGACGCACGAACGACTCGCGGTGCTCCTCGCCCTCCTCAGCCATCTGAACCCGACGGCGCTGACGCGGATGGTCGAGCCGGTCGCGGCCCGACCGCGCGCCACACCCGGCGCTCCGGCCACCGTGAGCACCCGTGAGCCGCTCGCCCGCTACCGCGACTCCCCCTTCGAACTGGACCGCTTCAGCACGTCCCCCGGGTGGATCGCGATGCTGAACGGCGAGCACCGGCCCTGGGTGGATCACGACCGCGTGACCACCCTGCGGTTCGACAGCCCCCGACCGATGCACCCGGAACGACTCCTCGCCTGCTTCGACGGACCGATCGAGGCGGGGCGGTTCGGACAGGTCCTCCGTACGGCGGGGTTCCTCGTCCTCGCGACGCGCGCCTCCCGCGTCGGGGTGCTGCAGCACGTCGGCTCGATGATCGATCTGGAACCCACGTCGTTCGAGACGAACGACCCCGGCGCACCGCTCGGTCAGGAGCTCGTCGTCACCGGGATCGACCTCGACGAGGTCGCCATCACCGCCGCCCTGCACGCCTGCACCCTGACGGACGAGGAACTCCTCGCCGGGCCAGCGGCGTGGGCGCACTACCCGGACGCCTTCACGCCATGGAGCACCACCCACGAACACTGAGCAGCGGGCCCGTCAACTGCCCGAAACGGTTCGGATCTCGGTCGATTTCGTGCAGGTTTGGGCGACTCAGTGGATCCGCGCGCTCACCCACTCCTCGCGGACGAACCGCACGAACTGCTCGACGGCGGGCGACACCGCCCGGGCACGGCTGGTGGCGACGCCGATCACCCGGACCGCCTCGTCGTCGAGCGGGACGAGCACGACGCCCTCCATGCTCGTGGAATCGGGAAGGACCGCGATCCCGACCCCGGCGCGCACGAGACCCCGGAGCGTCGACAGCTCGGACACCTCCATCGTCACCCGCGGCACGACGCCGTGCCTCGCGAAGTAGGCGTCCGCGATCTGCCGGAGCCCCGAGTCCGTCGTCATCGCGAGGAACTCCGTCTGCTCGAGGTCGGACGCCGCCAACGACGTCCGATCGGCGAGCGCGTGCCCGACCGGCACACCCAGCGCGAGCCGCTCGGAGGTGAGCGGACGCCACTCGATGTCCGGATCACGCGGTTCCGGGCTGAGGAAGGCGACGTCGGCCGAGCCGGAGCGGAGCGCGTCCAGCACGCTGTCGGCCTTCCCACCGTCGAGGACGAACCGGATGTCCGGCAACAGCTGGCGGTACTCGCTCACGATGCGCGGGATGAGCCAGCCGCCGAGGGATGACACGTAGGCGATGGACACGAGGCCGGCCGAGGGGTCGCGGAGCTCGTCGATCCGCGACTGCGCGTTGTCGAGCTCGGTCTGCGCCCGGAGCGCGTGCACGAGGAGGATCTCGCCGTAGCGATTGAGTTCGAGCCGACTGCGGTGACGGTCGAACAACTCGACACCGGCGTCCGCCTCGAGCCGGCCGATCGCCCGCGTGAGCGTCGACTGGGAGATGCCGAGCGCCTCAGCGGCGTACGGGACGTGACCGTCTTCGGCGAGCGCCCGAAGGTACGCGAGTTCGTCGATCCTCATGCCCTCATGATGCCGCACCGGCGAGCCCGGCTGGGGCGCACCTCGACAAGCTCGGTGACCGGGGGTGGCGCTCGGTGACCGGATGCAGCGCGGCGACCGGGGCGCGCTAGCGTGGTGCAGTGATCCGCAGTCCGCGACCGAGCCAGGCGGCGACCGGCGCCCTCCTCGTCCTGGCCGGACTCGTGTGCCAGGAGCTCGGCGCGTCGATCGCGGTCACGCTCTTCCCGCAGGTCGGTCCGATCGGCATGGTGACGCTGCGCCTCGTGTTCGCCGCCGTCATCCTGCTGGCCGTCGCCCGCCCGGCCCTTCGCGGACACCCGAGGAGCGCCTGGCGATCGGCGATCGGTTTCGGGCTTGTCCTCGCCGCGATGAACGTCTGCTTCTACCTGGCACTGGACCGCATCCCGCTCGGCCCGGCGGTGACCCTCGAGATCCTCGGCCCGCTGGCGCTCAGCGTCGTCGCGGGTCGTCGATGGACGAGCGCGCTCTGGGCGGGCGTCGCCCTCGTCGGCGTCCTCCTCCTCGGCGGGGTGCTCCTCCACAGCGGACCGACCGCTGCGCTCGATCCGCTCGGCGTCGTCCTCGCACTCGCCGCCGGCGCCCTCTGGATCGGTTACATCCTGCTGTCGGCGCGGACGGGCGCGGAGTTCCCCGGCTTGAACGGTCTGGCGATCGCCGCCGCGATCGGCGCCCTGGTGACCATCCCGCTCGCTGCCACGACCGCCGGCACCGCCCTGTTCAACCCCGTCATCCTCCTGCTCGGCCTGGGCGTCGCCGCACTCTCGTCGGCCGTGCCGTATGCGCTGGAGTTCGTCGCCCTCCGCCGACTCAGCGCAGCGACGTTCTCGATCCTGCTCGCCTCGGCCCCGGCCATCGCCGCGATCGCCGGACTCCTCGTACTCGGTCAGCAGCTCACGACACCGCAGTGGCTCGGCATCGTCTGCGTGGTCGGTGCCGGCATCGGCGCCGTGCTCTCGGCCCGGCGCGGTCGTGCACCGGAGGTGCAGCCGAGCATCGCGCCGAGCTGAACCTCAGCTCATGCCGCTGCGAAGCGGGCGTGCACGCGGGAGGAGACGGTGATGTCCTCCGGCTTGAGATCGAGTGCGGTGTCGCCGGCAGGAGCCGCGGCCCCGCGCATCATCGGTGCCGCGGCCTGGCTCGACGGCGAGCGGGTGTCGTCGCCCAGCATGCCGGGTTCTGCCAGCGCGACGGGCCGCACGGAGCCGAGCCCGAGACTCCTGGCGTACGCGGTCGCGCGGTCCACCGCGTCTCGGACGGCGTTGTGCTGGGCCTCGGCCGTGATGCGGTGCTTCGTCGCCTCGGTGAGCGCCCAGGTGACCCCCGTGACCGTGACACCGTCCTGGGCCGCGATCTCCTCGGCCCAGCGGGCCAGTGCCTGGAGGTCGGCGAACTTCACCTCGAGCGCGACCGTCGCGTGGTGCACGAGCGGCAACTGCTTCCCGTCCTTGTTCCACGGCCGTTCACTCCACACTCGGAGCCGGTCGGCGGACCACCAGGTCACGGCCGACTGCGAGCGGAACTGCTCCGCCGCCTGACTGAGTGCGCGGTGCAGCGAGGTGGTGTGCGAGACGACGGGCTCACGCTCCGGCCCCTGGAACCCCGCCGAGATGAGGACGGTGCCACGCTCGGCCGGGTGGTGGTAGTCGAAGCGCCCTTCGACGGTGATGATCGTTTCACTCATACCCGGCACTCTATCCCCGACGGCGGCTACGCTCTGGACCATGACGGACGGCGGAACGTGGGCGGATCGACGACGGGGACGACGGGGGAACGAGTACGGTCCAGCCAGCCGAGGACTCCCGCCGGGCGATGTCGAGACCGTCTCGAAGTACCTGAAGGAGCGCGTCTACGCGAGCTTCACCGGCCTCGCGATCGTCCTCGTGCTGGCGGCGAACGCGGAGCACCATGACGCTGCCGACGCGCTCTTCTCCCTCGTCATCGGTGTCGTCGGGATCACCCTCGCCGGTCTCGTCGCCGAGATGATCGCGCACCTCGCCGCGCACGGAGCCTTCCCCGACGAACGAGGCTGGCGCACGATGCTCCGGATCGCCTGGGGATCCCTCCTCACCGTCGCGACGCCCACGATCCTGCTCGTCCTCGCCGTCTTCGACGTCATGGAGGTGGAGACCTCACTGCGGGTGTCCGCGATCGTCTACCTCGTGACCCTGGGACTGAGCGGATGGTTCGCCGTCCGGCGCGCGCGGCTGTCCGTCTGGCAGCAGCTCGTCGCGCTCGCGGCCCTCGTGCTGCTCGGTGTCCTCGTCATCGGCGTGCAGGTCCTGGCCCACGGCTGAACCGCTCACTCGAGCTCGGACCACCTCGGAAATGCCCGGACGCTCGACGACGTTGCAGAGCACGTGAGCACTCCGGAGACCGTCGACGTCGTCGTGATCGGCGCGGGTCAGGCGGGGCTGTCGGCCGCGTACCACCTGCATCGCCGCGGTTTCGTGCCACTGGGCACCACCGAGGGCGCGAGCGCAGCGCGCACCTTCGTCGTCCTCGACGCGAACGATGCGCCGGGCGGCGCCTGGCAGCACCGGTGGCGGTCGCTCACCATGTCGACCGTCAACGGGATCTACGACCTGCCGGGCATGCCCAAGCCCGAGCTCGATCCGGCCTCGCCGAGTGTCGACGTCATCCCGCCGTACTTCGCCGCGTTCGAGGAGCGGTTCGCCCTCGCGGTCCGCCGCCCGGTACAGGTGCGTGCCGTCCGCCGCGAGGACGACGATCCACACGGCCGACTCCTCGTCGAGACCGCTGCGAGCGCCGCATCCTCGGGTGCCGACTCCCCCGTCGCTGCGTTCCGGGCACGAGCGGTCGTCAACGCGACCGGCACCTGGACGAAACCGTTCTGGCCCGCCTATCCGGGGCGCGAACGCTTCGCCGGACGCCAGCTGCACGTGGCCGACTACGTCTCCGCCGAGGAGTTCCGCGGCCAACGCGTCGTCGTCGTCGGTGCCGGCATCTCGGCCATCCAACTCCTCGAGGAGATCTCGCGGGTGGCGGAGACGGTGTGGATGACGCGGCGCGAACCGGAGTGGGTGGAGGACGACTTCGACACCGCCGCCCGGGTGGAGGCGATCAAGGGCGTCGAGGAACGCGTGCGCCAGGGCCTCCCACCGGGCAGCGTGATCTCCGTGACGGGGATGCACTGGACGCCGTGGGCGCGGGCGGCCGAGGCGCGAGGCGTCCTGGCGCGTCAGCCGATGTTCCGCCGCATCGAGGAGCACGGGGTCGTCCTCGCCGACGGCTCGTTCCTTCCGGTCGACGCCATCCTCTGGGCCACCGGGTTCCGGGCCGCGCTCGACCACCTCGCGCCGCTCGGCATCAGGCTGCCCGGGGGCGGCATCCGTATCGACGGCACCAGGGCGGCCGACGAGCCGCGGGTGCACCTCATCGGCTACGGCCCGTCAGCGTCGACGGTCGGCGCGAACCGGGCCGGTCGGGCGGCGGTCCTGGCGATCCTCGCCGACCTCGACGCAGCCGTCCCGGTCCCGCTGCACTGAGTCCGTCACTGCACCGGCACGGGGATCGGCACGGCGGGAGCCCGCTCGGAGCGCACGAAGCCGATCCCGAGCAGGATGCAGACCCCGCCCAAGAGCTGCGCGAGCGACAGCTGCTCTCCCAGCAGGATCCACGCGAAGCCGGTCGCCGCGACCACCTCGAGGAGACCGGCGAAGGAGGCGAGCCGCGAGCCGAGCATCTGACTCGCGGTGATGCTCGCCGCATAGGCGACGGCCGTCGACACCACCCCGACGAACAGGAGCGGTACCCACCACACGACGTCGGTGCCGAGCACCGTGACGTCGGCGTCGGAGGTCGTGAACGGCACGCCCACGAGCCCGGCGAGCCACAGACTGAGCGCCCCGATGAGCAGCCCGATGGACGCGAACGCGACCGGCGGCAGTCCCTTGGCCGGTCGGGCCGAGATGACGTAGTACGCGGCGCAGCCCACCATCGCGAGGATGGCGAACAGGAGACCGACGGGGTCGAGCGTCGAACCACCGCTCGGAGCGACGACGAGCACGAGCCCGACGAGCGATACGACGGAGCCGACGAGGACGACCGTCGCGGGACGACGTCGGGTCAGGACCCACGCGACGACGACGAGCAGCAGCGGTGCCATGTACTCGACGAGGATCGCGGTCCCGACGGCGATGGTCTGCAGCGCCGCGAAGTAGACGAGCTGCGTCGCCGCCACCCCGATGAGGCCCATGCCGAGCAGTCGCCAGCGGCCACGCCAGACCGCGTCCCAGCGACCGCGGAGCGCGATGAGGGCGAACGGCGCGAGCACCAGGCCGCCGATCAGGGCGCGGACAGTGACCGCGGCAGCGGGGCTCCACCCCGACGCGAGCACCGGTTTGATGAATGCTCCGGAGGTGCCGAACGCGACCGCGGCGAGCACCGCGACGAGCAGACCGACCGTGGTCGAGGATGAGTGCTTCATGCGAGCCTCCAGCTGCCGCGAGTGGGGCCGGCAGAAGGGGTGGACGCCCGGCTGAGATGAAGCTACTCTCGCAGAGAGTAAGGAGTCAACTTGCATTTTGCCCCTGACACCGAGGATGCGCTGCTCTTCGCCGCGCTGCTCGTGAACACCCGCGCATCGGCATCCCGAAGCGGATCCGACGAGCTCGCGACACCGCCGCAGCTCGTCGAGCTCCTGCGGGTCAGCCGGTACTCGGGCCGCGTCGACGGCGACGAGCCCGAGCGGGCCGCGGTGGCCGGGCTCCGGGAGCGGATCCATGCGCTCTGGGCCTCCGATGCGGACGCTCCGGACAGCCGCGACCGCGCCGTCGCCGAGATCAACTCGATGCTCCGGGAGTCCGCCGCACTCCCCCAACTGCGCCGCCACGACGGCTTCGACTGGCATCTCCACGCGACCGAGTTCGACGCGCCGCTCGTCGACCGCGTTCAGACCGAGATCGCCATGGCACTCGTCGACGTCGTCCGGTCCGACGCCTGGGACCGCCTGCGGCTCTGCGCCGCCGACGACTGCGACGGCCTCCTCGTCGACCTGTCCCGCAACGGTTCGAAACGCTACTGCTCCGTCCGCTGCAGCAATCGCGTCAACACGATCGCGTTCCGCGCGAGAGCGCAGTAGCGGTCGTCACCAGACCGGGATGCCGACCGTTACTGCGATCTCGTCACGTCCCAGAGATGGTGCACCGGATCGTGGATGAAGTAGCGGCCGAGGGTCTCGGTCGTGAAGCGCGCGCCGTCGCTCCGTCGACCCGTCCGAGTGAGCGCCTCGTCCGGCACCCGCTCGAACGCTGCGGCGAGCGCCGTCGCGGCCTCGACGAGCTCCGCCGAGACCCGCTTCGGGTCCTGCTCGCCGTAGCGCTCCTCGAGAGCGGTCGCGTCCTGGTCCCAGTTCTCGAAGGCGGGATCGTCCTCGTCGAGGACGAGCCGCAGCCGGACGTCGAAGATGCGGAACACGTCACGCACATGGGCCGCGTACTCGAGTGGCGACCAGGTCTGCGGGTCGGGCCGCTCCCGGACGTCGGCGCGCTCCAGCACGGCCGGCCACGCGGCGGCGTTCGCCAGGATCAAGCCGGGGAGGTCACGGAACCCGAACCGCGAGGTGTCCATCCCACACTCGGGACAGGCGCGCTCGAGGACCCAGGTCCAGTTCTTCGTGTCCGGGACGATGGTGTCGTCGTCGGGGGTGTGCGTCGTCATGGGATCACTCTAGGAAGCAGCGCGGCTCAGCGCCCTCGCGAAAGCGTCATCGTGCCGCGATCCGCCGCCACCGTCCGCGGGCGGCGCCGTGCCGATGCCTCCGTTACCCGGCGGGGGCGACCGGCGGGGCGCAGACCATCGCCGAGGCGGCGAGCTGCTCCGCCATCTGCTGCTCGGACCACGGGAGTGCGATCTCGGGGGCCTTCTGCCCGCTCGCCGGTGCCGCCTTCGCACCGATCGACGCGAGCTGCATGGCGAGCGTCTGCGCGAAGCCCGCACCGAGCGTCGAGTTGTTGAGCATGACGACGACCGTGAGGCCGGAGGTCGGGTCGGAGAACGCCGCCGAGAGCGACCCGGGGATCGACCCGGCCTGCCCCCGGAGCGGACCGATCTGCAGCCCACCCACGCCGAAGCTCTTCCAGGTCGGCTCGGCCTCACCCAGCGAGACGGGGTCCTTCCACTGCTTCTTGTACGTGCTGTCGTTCAGCAGCGAGCCGGACGCGAACGACTGGGTGAACTTCCGCAGATCGTCGACCGAGGAGACGACGCCGCCGGCGGTCCACACCATCGAGGGCGACAGCTCGGTCTCGTCCGTCGGTGCGTCGCACTGGTAGGTGCCGTCCGCGATGCGCGGCGTCAGGTACCCCCTGGGATGCGAGCCCGGCAACTCGACGGTGGAGGCGTCGGGGAAGCTGGACTTCGACATGCCGAGCGGCGAGAACACGTAGTGGTCGTACAACGACTGCCACGACTGACCGGTCAGCTCCTCGAGCGCCATGCCGAGCAGGATGTACCCGGTGTCGCTCGAGCCGAAGAGCGCCCCCGGAGCCGTCCGCGTGCCGCTCGCGAGGCCGTTCGCGAGGATCTCGGCCATCGACCAGTTGCGGGTCGGGTTGGTGACGAACTGGGCGTTCAGCGCGGGCGTGTAGGTGCCGAGCCCCGACGTGCCATTGCACAGCTGCTGGTAGGTGATGCCCTCGATGCCCTGGACCTGCGGGAGGGTCTTGTGGACCTGGTCGGTGAGCTTGATCTTGCCCTCGTCGACGAGTTCGAGGAGCACGGTGCAGGTCATCGGGCGCGTGGTGTCGCCGATGCGGTAGACCATGGACGGGTCCATCTTGGTCTCGCCACCCGGCTCGGTCGTGCCGACGCCGGCCGTGTAGCTCCCGGCCCACGGCGCCCAGACGCCGACGATGGCACCGGAGGATCCGGACTGGGTGACGGCGGCCTCGACCGCCGCCGTGATGGCGTCGGTCGTGTCGCCGGCGAGCGTGCCGCTGACCTGGTCGGGGAAGTCGGTGTCGGACACCGAAGGGCCCGAGCAGCCGACGAGCACCGTCGCGAGGGTCGCCGCGGTAAGGAGTGCGGCGAGACGCCGTCGCCTCGGAGCTGTTGCAGTCAAGTCATCCCCCTGATGAGCGGTCTGCGGAGCTGCAGACTGTTCCCGATTGTAACCGGGCTCGGCTGGGAGCTGCGGCCGCACGCCGCGTGCCGGTCACTCGGGCGACGGACCTGGTGCGGGGCCCGTCGATGGTGTTCCCTGGAGAGGTGACCTCGAACGCCTTCCCGCAGACCACCGTCGACGCCGTCCTGGCGCACATGAACGGCGACCACCCCGACGACAACGTGCTCATCGTGCGCGCCTTCCTGGAGCCGGCGGCCGAGACCGCCACCATGATCGCGCTGGACGGGACGGGTGGCGAGTGGACCTGGACGGTCGACGGCACCGCCGCGGGTGGGCGGGTGCCTTGGCCCGCCGGAGCGATCACCGAGCGCGGCGAGATCCGGCGCGAGGTCGTGGCCCTCTACGACGCCGCGTGCGCCCGACTGGGCGTGGAGCCACGCCCGCACGACTGAGCGACAGCCTCCCTCGGCCGTCGACCTCGGGTGACGGCCCCGGGTCACGGCATCGGGCGACCAAACCGTCGACACCCGCACCTCCGAACTCCTCAACGCCTCGAGACGACTCGCGGCACGAAGGATCAGGAGGCACTCATGCGTCACTCACCCAACCGTCTGCTCGCGACCGTGTTCGGCGCGGTCTACGTGGTCGTCGGACTCCTCGGTGGGATCGTCGCGGGCGGCCTACCGTTCCTCACCACCGAGGGCGGCCTCCTGCTCGGGATCTTCGAGGTCAACCCGCTGCACAACATCGCGCACGTCCTCATCGGCGCGGCCCTGCTCATCGCCGGGCTCTCGAACGTCGTCGCGGCCAAGACCGTCAACACGGTGGTCGGCGGCTTCTACCTCCTGCTCGGAGTCGTCGGGTTCTTCATCGTGGGCTCGGCGCTCAACATCCTCGCGCTCAACACCGCCGACCACTTCCTCCACCTCGCGAGCGCCGTGGTGCTCCTCGGCGCCGGACTGGCCGCGGACAAGCGCACGCACCGCGTCGCGACCGCCTGACATGTCGGTCCACGTCGAACGTCAGGACGCCCGGGCGGTCGGCGACACCGCGGTCCGCTCCGGGACGACGTCGATCTCGAACAGCCTGCTCGCGATGTGCGCACTCGGCGCTGGTCTCGTGCTGATCGCGACCGGAGCGGGGTCCTCCCCTGTCGGGGCGATCCCGCTTGTCACGCTGGGGGTCGCCGCGCTGCTCTGGTCAGTCGTGGTCCTCGTCCGCGACCGGGTGCCGGGACTCCGCGCGTCGTTCGCCGGCACCGTCGGCGCGGTGGTCGTCTGGGTGGTGCTGTACGGTCTCGCCTCCCTCGGTGTCACGACCGTGCCCCCGTTCCTGCCGACCCTGTCATCCACGGTCCTGCTGCTCATCGTCGCCGGGGTGCTCGCACGGCGACTCCGGCGGGTCACCCTCGCATCGACGGCGCCGGACGAACTCGAGCTCGACGCCCTGGTGACGCGCGCGAGCCGTCGGCCACATCGCGAGCCGAGCACCGGACGGTACGTGCTCACTCTGCTCGCCGGGGCAGCGGTCGTGGCGGCGATCACCACCCCTGCATTGGCCCAGACCAACGCCGGTGCGTTCGCGGTCCCGCACGGTTCCCTGCACAGCAGCCACTAATTCCCTCCACAGCGACAGATCCACCCTCCCGTTCACGAGCCCGGCCCGTTACACTTAGGCAACCCTTACCGAACCAGCCGACGCGGAGTCCGACATGAGCACTGTGATCCCCTTCTCCCAGGCCCTGCGCGAGCGTACGTCGTCCGGCCACTCCTCCAGCGAGGGGGCGGACTTCATGAGCGACCTCATGACCGGGAAGGGTTCGAAGGACGACTACATCGCCCTCGTCGCACAGCACTTCTTCATCTACGAGGCGCTCGAGGCCGCAGCCGACCGCATGCGCGCCGATGCCGTCGCCGCTCCGTTCATCAGCGACAAACTGACGCGGCTCCCCGCCATCGTGCAGGACCTCGAGTTCCTGATCGGTCCGGACTGGCGCGATCAGATCACCCCGCTCCCCACCACCGCCCGGTATGTGGCACGGATCAACGAGGTCGGCGCCGTCTGGCCCGGCGGCTTCGTCGCGCACCACTACACCCGGTACCTCGGCGACCTCTCGGGCGGGCAGATCATCCGCACGCTCATGCAGCGCCAGTTCGGCTTCGACACCAACGGCGTCGGCTTCTACCTCTTCGGCGACATCGCGAAGCCGCGCGAGTTCAAGGACACCTACCGCGAGCAGCTCGACGCCGTCCCCTGGGACGACGAGGAGCAGGCCCGCGTGATCGACGAGGTCATGGTGGCGTACCGCTTCAACACCGACCTCTTCCGCGACCTCGCGACGGCGAAGGCCGCAGCGACCGCCGTCGCCTGAGCACCCGTTCATCCATTCGCTCGGGCGACCGGGTGCTCGCCGTCCTGAAGACGGGCGAACGAAGCGTGGTCACCTCACATCGCGAGCGAGAGCGCCAGCACGCCGAACATGGCGACGAAGACCAGCGCGAGGACGGCGTACACGGCGATCTGCGCGCCGCGTCCCTTGATGACCGCCTGACCCCTCGGCGCGAGCGAGCCTGAGACCCACTGCTGCGCCGGGGCGATGTAGTCGAGCGTCGGCGCCTCGCCCGGCTGCAGCAGGTAGTCGGCACGGCCGAACTCCCACAGCCAGGCCATCGAGCACGAGACCTGCACGGGCCGGTCGGCCGGAACCGTGAACTGCGACGGGCCCCAGCTCGGGCGGTGCTCGAAACCGTCGATGCGGACCACGAGTGGGATGAACCCCCAGTATCCGGCGAACGGCGGCTTGCTGGCGTTCAGCTCGAGCGTGCGCCAGGCGGTGATCGGACCGGGCTGCGGCCACTGAGCTTGTCCATAGGTCATGAGCGATAAGCGTAGTTCTTCGGGTGCCGTCCCGCTCGCGGAAACTCTGACGGTCCCTGAGCCCGACCCCGGTCCCTGAGCCCAACCCGGTCCCTGAGCCTGTCGAAGGGCACGTGCCACCGATGCAACGTCGCCCTTCGACAGGCTCAGGGACCGGACGGCTTCGGCCGAGACCGGAGACGCTACTGCCCCGACATGAACCGCTTCACGTCGGTGTCGACGATGATGTCGCTCGGGCGCAGCGGCCGGGAGAGGTAGAGACCATCGAGCGTCGAGATCCGACTGAGCGCGACGTAGCTCTGCCCCGGGCTGAACGCACGGCTGCCGAGGTCGACGATCGCGCGGTCGTAGGTCTTGCCCTGCGACTTGTGGATGGTGACCGCCCACGCGAGTCGCAGCGGGAACTGCGTGAACTCGGCCACGATGTCGCGCTTCAGCTGCTTCGTCACCGAGGAGTAGGAGTACTTGTACTTCTCCCACGTCGCCGGCTCGACCTCGAACTGCTCGCCGTCGACCTCGACCCAGACGGTGGAGTCGATCTTCACGACGGTCCCGAGCGTGCCGTTCACCCAGCGACGCTCGCTGTCGTTGCGGAGGAACATGACCTGCGCACCGACCTTGAGGTCGAGCGCCTCGTCGGCGGGGAACGCCCGCCCGCCGAAGTCGCCCGAGACCTCAGCGTTGGCGGTGAGCGGCTTGCCGTCGAGCTTGGCGAGCGCCGCCTTGTTGATGCGGTCGACGGTGTCGTTGCGGCTCGCGAGGGTGATGACGCCGTCCTCCGGTGGGGTCCTCGCCCCCATGCCGTTGAGCCGGCCGGCCATCTCGGCGGTGACCTGGCCGTGCCGGACGCCGTTGAGGAGGTACTTGAACTCGGCCTCGTGCTGACGGTGGATCTCGGTGAGCTCGACGAGCTGCAGCGGCGTCTCGGACCACACCTTGGCGTCGAAGAACCAGAACGAGCGATAGGTGTCGGCGATGTACGCCCGTTCCTCGAGGCTGCCCGGCACGGGAGCGAGCTGGTACGGGTCGCCGAAGAGCACGATCTGCACGCCGCCGAACGGCTCGCGAGGGCGCTGCCGAGCCTGTCGGAGGCTCCGGTCCATGGCGTCCATCAGGTCGGCACTCACCATGGAGACTTCATCGACGACGAGAGTGTCGATCGAGTTGAGCAGCTTGCGGGTCTGATCGTTCTGGTCGATCGTGTGGTCGGCGATGAGCCCGATCGGCAGGCGGAACAGCGAGTGGATCGTCTGTCCGCCGACGTTCAGCGCGGCGACTCCGGTCGGGGCGCAGATCGCGAGCTGCTTCGAGGTGTTCCAGGCGAGGTGGTTGAGGAGCGTCGACTTCCCCGTGCCCGCTCGACCCGTGACGAACAGGTGCTCGCGGGTGCTCTCGATGCGGTCGAAGACGGCTTGCTGCTCGGCGGAGAGGGCTACGCTCATGATGCTTCGGTTCCCTCCCGTTTTCGCCCTCCAATCCTACGCGAGGTGCCCGCCTAGGATGTCAGGATGAGCCATGTCGCGACACGTGGGGAGCTGCGACGCCCGGGAACGGTGCGCGGTGCGTTCATCCGCGCCGTCGTGTTGTGGCTCTGCATCGCGGCACTGCTCGTCGCGGCCATCGTCTCCGCCTGGTCGGCCGTCGCGCGCGACGTCTACGGCGCCGGTTCCTTCGCGCGCGGGTACCTGGATGCCCTCGCAGACGGCGACGCCGCGACCGCGCTCGCGTTGCCAGGGGTCGCCCTGAGCTCCACCGAACTCGCCGACGCGGGCCTGCCCGCCGAGAGCTCGGACGCCCTGCTCCGGAGCGAGGCGCTCGGCACCATCGAAGACGTGCGCCTCGTCTCCGACGTCACGACCGCCTCGGGCGCCCACGAGGTGACGTTCTCGTACCGACTGGCGGGACAGCCGCACAGCACGGCGTTCTCGATCACGAGCGGCGAGCGTACCTTCGGGCTGTTCCCGTCGTGGCGCTTCGAGACCAGCCCACTGAGCGTCGTCCAGCTGACCGTCGCACACACGACCGGGTTCCGAGCGAACGGCTTCGAGCTCGACACCCGCCGGGTCGCGGATGGCACCGAGGGGGCCTTCACCTCCACCATCCCGCTCCTCACCTTCACACCGGGCAGCGTCGACTTCGACGTCGACACCACCTACCTGGCGGCGTCGGTGGAGACGGCGACGACGACCGAGGTCGCGAGCGTCGTCGACGCCGAGGTGACGGCGAGCGCCACCACGGACTTCGTCTCCGAGGTCCAGACGCAGATCGACGGCTACCTCGACAACTGCGCCACGCAACAGGTCCTCCAGCCCACCGGGTGCCCGTTCGGCATGGTGATCCGCGATCGCGTGGACGACCTGCCGGTGTGGTCCATCGCCGCCTACCCCGTGGTCGCGGTCCAGCCGGGCGAGACCGGTTGGCAGATGCCGGCGACGGCCGGAGCCGCGCACCTCGTCGTCGACGTGAAGTCGCTGTTCGACGGCACGGTCTCGACCCTCGACGAGGACGTCCCCTTCACCCTGTCGGCGTTCGTGACGATCCGCGACGACGGTTCCCTCTACATCGACCTCCGCTGAAGCCCGCGAACTGTCACTCCGGCACAGTCCGACACCCCTCACACTGTTCCGGAGTGACAGTTCGCGGGCTAGGAGCGGGTGTCGTTGGCCGCCATGCGCGCGAGGCGCTCGTTGTACTCGTTGAGCTCCGCGTCGTTCGTGCGGTCCGCGTTGCGATCGAGGCGCTTCTGGTCCTTGGCGTCGCTCTTGCTCCACGAGATCGCGACGGCGACGGCGAGCGCCAGGGTCGGGATCTCGCCGACGCTCCAGGCGATCCCGCCGCCCGTCTGCTGGTCGAGGAGCGGCGCCTGCCCCCAGGTCCGTCCCATCGCCCCGAACCAGTCGGCGAGGAACAGCCCGGTCGAGGAGATGATCGCCAGCCCGAAGAACGCGTGGAACGCCATCGTCGCGAAGAGCAGCAGCAGACGCATGGGGTACGGCAGGCGGTACGGGACCGGGTCGATGCCGATGAGCGACTGCACGAAGAGGTAGCCGGTGATGAGGAAGTGCACCACCATCCACTCGTGACCGATGTGGTCCTCCATCGACCAGCGGAACAGCGGCGTGTAGTAGAACACCCAGAGTGATCCGGCGAAGAGCACCGCAGTGACGATCGGGTTCGAGATGATCCCCGCGAACTTCGAGTGCACGGCCAGGAGGACCCACTCCCGACCCCCTCGGGAGTCGTCGGATCGCTTCCGCACGGCGCGCGCGAGCAGCGTGACCGGGGCTCCGGGGACGAGGAGCACGGGGACGAGCATGGTGAGACCCATGTGACCGAGCATGTGCACGCTGAAGAGGTACGGCTGGTAGACGTTGATACCGCCGCAGGTGAGGTAGAAGAGCACGAGCAGCCCGAGGACCCAGCTGACGGTGCGCAGGATCGGCCAGGAGTCGCCACGACGGTGGAGGCGGACGACGCCGGCGACGTAGAAGAAGATGCCGAAGGCGCAGGCCAGCAGCCAGAGGAGGTCGATGTTCCACTCGGTGAAGTACCGCGCGAAGGTCAGTTCCGGCGGCAGTTCCTCACCGGTGAGCAGCACCGCGGGTGTCGGCGCGGTCGGCACGGTCTGGTCGACCGGCGGGGCCGTCTTCGCGAGGGCTGCGGCGGCACCGGAGGCGATGCCCATGAACCCGAGCTCGAGGGCGACCAGCCACCAGAAGGTGCCGGTGCGGCCCGCGGGGGTGTCCGCACGTGCAGCAGCGGAGCGCTCGATGCGGCCGATGAGCACCCGGCGCTGCAGCGCCCCGAACAGGCCGAGCGCCAGCAGCGCGAAGACCTTGACGAGGACGAGGATGCCGTACGGGGTGCCCAGGCGGTCGAGCGAGCCGATGCGCAGCTCGGCGCTCACGTACCCGGAGACCGCCACGACGACGAACGACACGAGCGCCACGGTCGAGTACCGCATGAGGACGGGGGCGAGCCGGCCGTCTTCGAGGGTCTTGCGGATGAAGACGAGCGTGAGCAGACCACCGAGCCAGATGGCGGCGAACACGAGGTGCAGGCCGAGCGCGGTGACGGCGGCGTTGTGCCCGCTCGCCTCGGCGGAGTGACCCTGCTGGGCCATCGGCAGCAGCGATACGAGTGACAGTCCGAAGACGAACACGAGCACCGTGTGGTTGCGGACGGCGAAGCAGAGCACCGTGACGGCCGCGGCGATGAGGGTCGTCTGCAGCCAGGCCTGGCCCGACTCGATACCGGTGAAGAAGAGGCTGAGCTTCGCGCCGAACGCGTCGTCGAAGGTGAGCGGCACCTGCGTGACGTTCAGGAAGGTGAAGAAGCCCGTCACACCGGACGCGACGGTGAAGACGGCGGCGCCGGCTGCGGCGACGTCGAGCGCCGCGCCGTACTCGCGTCGGTCCGGGCTGAGCGCCCAGCACGCCATGAGCAGCGCGCCGATGGTGACGGCGGCACTCAGGTTGACGAGCAGTTGTGCGATCGGGAGTCCCCACCGCACGACGGCACCGGGATCACCCAGGAGTTGCGCATCCGCTCCGCCGCCGAAGGCCAGTCCCGCGAGGAGGGTCGCCACAGCCACGAGGAGCAGGAGGGCAGGACCCGCGAGGCGGACGACACGATTCACGCTGCAAGCCTACGCGGCGCTGCTGGGAACCCAGACCGCAGCGGGCTCAGCCGGCACTTGGTCCCTGAGCCTGTCGAAGGGCGCCGCTCACGCCCGGACGAGCAGGGTCGAGGAGCCGTCTTCGAGCCGCCGCACCTCGATGCGCTCACCGATGCGCTGCTTCATCTCCTCCACATGGCTGACGACGCCGACGACGCGCCCGCCGGCCGAGAGCCGACCGAGCTCGGCCATCACGGTGTCGAGCGTCTCGGGGTCGAGACTGCCGAACCCTTCGTCGACGAAGAGCGTGCCGAGCTCGACGCCGCCGGCCTCGCCCGTCACGACGTCCGCCAGCCCGAGTGCGAGGCAGAGCGAGGCGTAGAACGTCTCGCCACCGGACAGCGACTTCGGATCGCGACGCCGGTCGGTCCGGTGGTCGTGGACCGTGAGCGACAACCCGACGCGCTGACTGCGGGACGGTCCTTCCTTGAGGTCGCTGCGGACGAGTTCGTAGCGACCTCCGGACATCGACTCCAGGCGCGCGTTCGCCGCCGCCACGACGTCCTCGAAGCGGCGCAGGAGGACGTAGGTGCCGAGGGTGACCTTCGTGCTGTTCTCACTACCCGTGGCCGACACCACGTCGGCGAGGCGGACCACGGCCGCGGCCTCGCGGACCGCGTCGGCGTTCTCGTCGGCCGCCTCGGCGAGGGCCGTACAGGCCGCCGCCGCGTTGGTCGCTCGTCGCGCGGAGACGGCGGCCGCTGCGGTCGCCGTGTCTGCCGCCGCCTCGGCGTCGGCCAGTCGACGGGCCGTCGCTTCGACGTCGGGGGTCTCGGCCCCGGCGACACCGGCGATGGCCGGGCTCGCGAGCGCTTCCGCGTTCGCGGTCGTGTGACGCAGGTGATCGGCCACCCGCGCTTCGGCACTCGCCCGCTCGACGCCGGTCATGGCTGCGGCCTCCGCGGCTGCGCGGTCGGGGAACCCGGCCCGTTCGAGCGCCGTCGCGAGCTCGACCGTGCGCTCAGCGTCACGCTGCCGCCGGTCGGTGACGGTCGCCCGTGCCGCCGCGAGCAGGGACAGCGAGGACAGCTCGGCCTCGAGCATCGCGTCGAGCTCGGCCAGCGAGGCTGCCCGACCGTCGAGGGCGCCGGCCACCTCGGCGCGGGCCTGCTCGTGGACGCGCTGCGCGGCGGCGAGCCGCTCGGTCAGCGTCGCCCGGGTGGCAGTGCGTTCCGCCACCGCGACCACGCCGGCCAGGTGCTCGTCCGCGAGGCGCCCGGCCTCCGCGACCTCGGCGTCCGCCAGCTCGGCGATGACCACGGCCTCCGCGTGCTGCCGGTCGGCCTCCGCAGCGGCCGCCTCGACGGCCGCTCGCGCAGTGACCGGGTCGAAGCCGGTCGTCGCTGCCGTCGGATCGTCGGTGGAGCCGGTCGCAGCCACGTCGCTCGGGTCGTCGGCCAGCGCGACGAACTGCTCGACGAGGCGACGGTGCTCGGCTCGAGCGATGTCGCGGGTGTTCTGCGCCGCCTGCATCGTCGCCTCGGCATCGGCCCGTACGACGGACGCCGCGTCGACCGCGTCCTCGTCGGGGTGGTCTCCGTCGAGCACGGCGGGCGCCGGGTGACTCAGCGACCCGCAGACGCTGCACGGCTCGCCGTCCCGCAGGCCCGCGGCGAGCTCGCCCGCCATGCCCTCGATCCGGCGGAGACGCAGCGACGTCTCGGTTTCGATCGCGGACTTCGCGGCCGTGGCGGCCTCGGTGACCTCGTCGGCGAGCCCGGCGAGGCGTTCGTCGGCCGCGTCCACCCGATCCAGCACCGCGCGGCGTTCAGCCACGCGCTCGACGGACCGGGCGGCCGTGGCCAGCTCGGCGGCGGCACGCGACGCGCGCTCCGGTGCCGAGCCGAGCACTGCCCGGCGCGCGTCTCGTCGTGTCTGTTCCGCTGCGAGCTCGGCGAGTCGTTCGTCGACCGTCGCGAGCTCCTCAGTGAGCGCTGCGAGCGCGAGCTCTCGCTCGGCGGCGGCGGCTTCGAGGACCAGCACGGCGGCCATCGACGCCCGCTCAACGGTGAGGGATTCGCGGCGCGCAGCAACGGACGCGTCGTCGAGCGCGACGATCGCCTCGTCAGCCTGCTCCTCCACCGCGGCGAGCGACGCGATGGCGTCGTCGAGCGCCGCCGATGCCCTGGCCGCTCCGGCGAGCGCGGACGCCACGGTGTCCGCCCGAGCCGCTGCCGCGATCCGCTCGGAGAGCCGCGCGACCGGTTCGTCGTCCACCGACAGCAGTTCGCGCTCGGTCAGCAGCTCTGCGCGACGTTCGATGGACGCGAGCAGCGTCTGAGCGGCAGTGTGGTCGGCGCGAGCGCGGTCGAGAGCGTCCCGCGCCTCGGCAGCGGTCGAGGCGTCGGCGGCGGCGTGGCGCTCGAGGACGGCGACGATGCGCCCGGCATCGCCGACGAGGTCTTCGGAATCGGGTTCGAGCGGGACCGCGAGGGTCGCCTGGTCGGTGTCGACCTCCGGGTCAGGTGCTGCGGTCGACGGGTCGGAGGCCGTCGCGGCGTCGTCGCCGAGAGCGTCAGCCGTCGCCACGGCATCCATCCCGGCCGGGGCGTCCGTTCCCCGGCCCGCGACGAGTTCCCGTGCGTCGTCGAGCTCGGCCGCTCCCGCGAACCGGGCGATCGCGCGGCCGAGCGCCTCGCGAGCCCCTTCGATGTCGCGGTGGGCCTGTCGTCGCTGTTCGACGAGATGCTTGGCGAGCCGCTCGTAGTGCTCCGTCCCGAACAGGGACCGGAGCAGCTCGCTGCGCTCCTCACCGCCGGCGGCGAGGAACTTCGCGAACTCGCCCTGCGGGAGGACGATCGTCTGGACGAACTGCTCCCGGGTGAGACCGACGATCCGGCTGATCTCAGGACCGATCTCCTGCGCGCGGGTCGACAGGGTCTCTCCCGCCGGAGCGTCGGGATCGGTCAGGCGGACGAGGGTTGCGCTCGCCTGCTGCGGCGTGAAGCCGGCACCGCGCTGCTTCGGCCGTTGGTAGGCCGGCGTCCGCCGTACCCGGTACACGCCGGACCCGGTCTCGAACACGAGCTCCACGAACGGTTCCGTCCCGGGCTGCGCGTGGTGCGAGTGGAGGCGGTCCTTGCTGGCCCCGGTCCCGGCGAGTTCGCCGTACAGCCCGAAGACGATGGCGTCGATGATCGTGGACTTGCCGGCGCCGGTCGGGCCTTCCAGCAGGAACAGACCCGCCCGTCCGAGTTCGACGAAGTCGATGGTGTGCTCACCGGCGTACGGGCCGATGGCCTGCAGCGTGAGTCGGTGCAGTCGCATCAGGCGCTCACCTCCGCGGCGAGTGCGGCCTCGTTCGCCGCCACGATGAGCTCTCGTTCGCGGGTCGTCGCCGGTGCACCCGTCGCGTACTCGATGAACTCGGCGGTGACCTCGACCGGGTCGGAGACCGCCGTGACGGCGGCGGCACGTGCCTCCTCCGAGCGGTTCGCCGGCGCGTGCGACCAGACGAGCAGGTGCGGGAAGCGGCGGGTCAGGGTGGCGTACAGCTCCGGTGGCCGGACGTCGTCGGTGACCGTGGCGCGCACCCAGGCGTCGACGGCGTCGTCTCCCGCGGGACCCTGCAGCGCTGCGAGGGTTCCGGTGACGTCGACGAGCCGTCGCGGCACCGGCGTCGGCAGCAGCTCCAGGTGCACGGAACCGTCGGCGGCGAGGTCGACCAGCACGCTCGACTTCACCTGGTTGCGTTCGGAGAAGGAGTAGGCGAGCGGCGACCCGGAGTACCGCATGCGGTCGACGCCCGTCGCGGCCCCGACGCGCTGCGCACCGTGGAGGTGGCCGAGCGCGACGTAGTCGAAGTCGTCGAACAGCTGGGCGGGCACCGCATCGACCCCGCCGATCCGGATGTCGCGTTCGCTGTCACTCGCGAGACCACCGATGACGAACGCATGCGCAGCGACGACCGATCGGACCGCTCCGTGCCTGCGACGCTGCGCGAGATCGACGCGGACTCGATCAAGGGCCGCACCCATGACGGCGGCGTGCGACCGCACGAGCGGCTGGTCGTCCGGGGCGAGGACACCTCGTGCGGTGTCGGGGTCGAGGTAGGGCAGCGGGTAGAAGGCGACAGGTCCGTGTTCGTCGTCCACCAGGACCGGTTCACCGACGCGCGCGAGGTCGGCTCTGATGTCGATCCCGTCGCGCAGCATGGCGGCGCCGAAGCCGAGCCGGATGGCCGAGTCGTGGTTGCCCGGGGCGAGGATGACGCGGGTGCGGCCGGCAAGACGACCGAGCGACTCCGAGAGGAGCGTCACCGCCTCGACCGGCGGGATCGCTCGGTCGTAGATGTCGCCGGCGACGAGGAGGACGTCGACCTCGTGGTCCACGACCGCCTGCTCGAGGTGCGTCAGGAACTCGCGTTGGAAGGGGAGCAGGTCGACCCCGTGCAGCGAACGGCCGAGGTGCCAGTCCGAGGTGTGGAGGATCCGCATGACAGCAATGCTAGGCGGAGCCGCCGACACCTCGCCCCGTGCCTGGTCCACCCCTGGACGAACGACAGCAGGGCGCCGCTCGCGCGACGCCCTGCCGTGTGGTCTGGACCGGCGGAGTGTTTCCGTGGTCCGAGTCCATGCGGGCTGACGCCCGCGACGACTTACTTGACGGAAGCCTTGAGCTTCGAGCCGGCGGTCACCTTGACGCGCTTGCCGGCCGGGATCTGGATCTCGGCGCCGGTCTGCGGGTTGCGGCCCGTGCGAGCGGCGGTGTCGGTCTGCTCGAAGGCGATCCAACCCGGGATCGAGACCTTGCCGCCCGTGGCGACGGTCTCAGCGACGGTGGTGAACAGCGCGTCGACAACGCTGCCGACGGTCGCCTGGCTCTGGCCGGTCGATGCGGCGATGGCGGCGACGAGTTCGGTCTTGTTCAAATTTGCCATTGTGAGGGTCCTCCTCGGACGTTGCTGCAACGTACAGCTGATGTGTTGGTAGCGAAGGTGTCGCTGATACGGCACCAACTGGTCGGTGTGACCGCCTCGAATGTAGCAGTAATCCGCGAGATTTCGCGGATTTCTCCGCTGTACGCGGACAAACGGTCCCGCGTGTCGGTCGTTTCCCAGCTGGGAGGCGTCGGTATGGCCGCTCAGCGGACGCCGATGACACTGTGCCCGGCCGCTCGCGACAGCAACCACGCCTCGACCGTCGGAAAGAGCGTCAGGACGGCGATCGCGAGGAATGCGAACTGATACGGCAGCAGTTCGCCGCCACCGATCCCGCCCTCGAGGGAGAATCCGGTCGTCAGCAGGATCGCTCCGACAGCGACACCGAAGCCGCTCGCGACCTGTTGCAGGGTCGAGTTGAGCGTGTTGGCCCGCGACATCGCAGCGGGTTCGACGTCGGCGAAGGTGATGGTGTTGTAGGCCGTGAACCCGATCGACCGGGCGACCCCGCTGAGGAAGAGCAGCGCCGCCGTCAGCACGATCGACGTGTCGGCGGTGAGGAACGCCATCGCCGCCATGCACAGGACCCCGATCAGGTTCGACGACACGAGCACCAGCCGGAATCCGAACCGCCGCAGCATCCAGGTCGTCGCCGGTTTGATCGCGAGGTTGCCGGCGAAGAGGAAGAGCACCATCGAACCGGCCTGCACGGGCGTCCAGCCGAAGGCGTCCTGGAACAGCAGCGGCAGGAGGAAGGGGACGGCACTGATCGTGAGTCGGTAGACGCTGCCGCCGGCGTTGGCCAGCCGGAAGGTCTCGATCCGCAGCGAACGGAGGTCGACGAACGGGTGCGGCGCACGGAACAGGTGTCGGATCGCGAGGGCGAGCAGGACGATGCCCGCCACGAGCGACCCGGCGAACCACCGGGCGTCGAACCCGGCGCCGGACACCAGGGACGCCGCCACGAGGAGCGACGCGAGCCCGACGCAGGCGAGCGACAGGCCGAGCCAGTCGAGCGGAGGCACCTCGTCGGCGGCGAAGTCGGGGACGATGCGGAGCGCCACGACGAAGGCGACGACACCGATCGGCACGTTGATGAGGAAGATCCAATGCCAGGAGGCGTACTGGGTGATGACCCCACCGAGGAACGGCGCGATGATCGGGGCGGCGAGGGCGGGCCACGTCAGGAGGGCGATGGCCTGGATCAACCGCTCCTTGGGCGTCACCCGGAGCACGGCCAAGCGGCCGACCGGCACCATCAACGCCCCGCCGACACCCTGGAGCACCCGGAAGCCGACGAGCATTGGCAGGCTCGAGCTCAACGCACACAGCACGGAGGCGATCGTGAACACCGCGATCGCCAGCGCGAAGATGCGCTTGGCACCGAACCGGTCCGTCAGCCAACCGCTGACGGGGATGAGGACGGCCACCGTGAGCAGGAATGCGGTGACGGCGAGCCCGACGGCGGTCGACGAGGTGCCGAGGTCCCGGGCGATACTCGGTGCGGCTGTGGTGAGGATGGTCCCGTCGAGGTTCTCCATGAAGAAGCAGCCGGCGACCAGGAGGGCGATGGCTCGTTGCGTGCGGACGTCCAGCAGCGCCTCCTCGGTGGATGTGGGAATCGTTCGATCCTTGCAGCTGTCGCCGACAACGCGAAAGGGCCGCCCGCGATGCGGACGGCCCTTTCGATGTTGCGATGCTGTGTCAGCGGAATGTGAGCTCCGACTGAGCGGGTGTTACCAGCTCGACTTGCGGACGCCGGGCAGTTCGCCCTTGTGCGCCATGTCGCGGAAGCGAACGCGGCTGATGCCGAACTTCGAGAGGTTGCCTCGCGGGCGACCGTCGATCGCGTCGCGGTTGCGGAGGCGAACCGGCGAAGCGTTGCGAGGAAGCTTCTGGAGGCCGAGGCGAGCTGCTTCACGCGACTCGTCGGTCCCGGCGGGGTCGACGAGGGCCTTCTTCAGCTCGGCGCGCTTCGTGGCGTAGCGGTCGACGATAACCTTGCGCTGCTCGTTACGGGCGATCTTGCTCTTCTTAGCCATGTTTAGCGCTCCTCTCGGAATTCAACGTGCTTGCGCACTACGGGGTCGTACTTCTTGAGCACGAGACGGTCTGGGTTGTTGCGACGGTTCTTCTTGGTCACGTACGTGTAACCGGTACCAGCCGTCGAACGGAGCTTGATGATTGGACGGACGTCCTGCTGCTTAGCCATTAGATCTTCACCCCACGAGCGAGAATGTCCTTGACGACGGATTCGATGCCACGGGCGTCGATCACCTTGATGCCCTTGGCGGACACCTTCAGGGTGACGTTACGACGCAGCGAGGGCACGTAGTAGGTCTTCTTCTGCACGTTCGGGTCGAAGCGGCGCTTCGTGCGACGGTGCGAGTGCGAGATGTTGTGACCGAAGCCGGGAACGGCTCCTGTCACCTGGCACACTGCTGCCATAGTAGTTTCTCCTTCATTACCGCAGGGCGACTGCCCTGCCCAAGATCTCTTGTCGGCGTGCGCGATCCCGGTCGGCGTGAGCGGTGGGGGATCGTGAACACGATGTGGACATGGAGCGTCCACACCAAGGGTCAAGCGTACGCTGTGACCAGGCGTTTTGCAAATTCGTGTTTCTACGACTTAACGCAAAATGGCCACCCAAGAACCTTGGGTGGCCATTTCAACGAAGA
>NZ_JARVSC010000011.1 GCF_030209375.1 Plantibacter sp. ME-Dv--P-122b | reverse complement strand
GCACACCGCGTGATCATCACCGCACTCACCTCCTTCCCCGTACTCGCGCCAGGTCTCCTGGCGGAAGGGCTGTCATAAACCATGTCCACCACGCACACGCTTCCCGCCCCGGCGGAACCCGAGCAGGAGCAGGACCACCACCACGAGCCCGCGAAGGCCGCATTCGGTCCGGCGCAGCTGCTCGCCGCGACCCCGGGCGCCTTCCGCAAACTCGACCCGCGGCTCATGGTCAAGAACCCGGTCATGTTCATCGTCGAGGTCGGCGCGGCGCTGACCACCGTCCTCGCGATCGCCGAGCCGTTCCTCGGTGGCGCGCAGGAGTCGGGCGGCTCGGCCGTGCCGGCGTCGTTCACCTGGGGCATCGCCATCTGGCTGTGGCTCACGGTCGTCTTCGCGAACCTCGCGGAGTCCGTCGCCGAGGGTCGCGGCAAGGCGCAGGCCGACAGCCTCCGCAAGACGCGCACCTCGACCATGGCGAACCAGGTCACGGACTACGACGCCTCGGCGGATCCGTCCGCGGAGCACACGGCCACCGGCCAGGTCTCCTCGGCGGACCTCACGCTCGGCGACATCGTCGTGGTGACCGCCGGCGAACTCGTCCCGGGCGACGGCGACATCGTCTGGGGCATCGCCTCGGTCGACGAGTCGGCGATCACGGGCGAGTCGGCGCCGGTCGTCCGCGAGTCCGGCGGCGATCGCAGTGCCGTCACGGGCGGCACCCGCGTGCTGTCCGACCGCATCGTCGTCCGCATCACCTCGAAGCCCGGCGAGACCTTCGTCGACCGCATGATCGGCCTCGTCGAGGGTGCGGCGCGGCAGAAGACGCCGAACGAGATCGCGCTCAACATCCTGCTCGCGAGCCTGTCGATCGTGTTCGTGGTCGTCGCGCTGACGCTCAACCCGATCGCCTCCTATGCGGCGGCTCCCGTCAGCGTCCCGGTCCTCATCGCCCTCCTCGTCTGCCTCATCCCCACGACCATCGGCGCCCTGCTCTCGGCGATCGGCATCGCCGGCATGGACCGACTCGTGCAGCGGAACGTGCTCGCGATGTCCGGCCGCGCGGTCGAGGCCGCCGGCGACGTCACGACCCTGCTGCTCGACAAGACCGGCACCATCACCTACGGCAACCGCCAGGCGGTCGAGTTCATCGCCCTCCGCGGTGTCACGCCGGAGGAGCTCGCGCAGGCCGCAGCCCGGTCCTCGCTCAGCGACCCGACGCCCGAGGGCAAGTCGATCGTCGACCTCGCGGCCGAGCGTGGCATCCACCTGGACGGGTCCGGGGCTGGCGAGATCGTCCCGTTCACCGCGCAGACCCGCATGAGCGGCCTCGACCAGCCGGACGGCGCACAGATCCGCAAGGGTGCCGGCTCGGCCGTACTGGCCTGGGTGGAGTCGTTCGGCCCCCTCGCCGAGGCGACCCGCGCCGAGCTCCAGGAGCACGTCGAGGCGGTGTCCGCCGGCGGCGGCACCCCGCTCGTCGTCGCGCAGACCGACACCACCGGCACTGCGCGGGTGCTCGGCGTCGTCCGCCTGAAGGACGTCGTCAAGGCCGGCATCGCGGAGCGGTTCGCCGAGCTGCGCGCCATGGGCATCCGCACGGTCATGATCACCGGTGACAACCCGCTCACCGCCAAGGCGATCGCCGCCGAGGCCGGAGTCGACGACTTCCTGGCCGAGGCGACGCCCGAGCAGAAGCTCGAGCTCATCCGCAAGGAGCAGGAGGGCGGCAACCTCGTCGCGATGACCGGTGACGGCACGAACGACGCTCCGGCGCTCGCGCAGGCCGACGTCGGTGTCGCGATGAACACGGGCACCTCCGCTGCGAAGGAGGCCGGCAACATGGTCGACCTCGACTCCGACCCGACGAAGCTCATCGACATCGTCCGGATCGGCAAGCAGCTGCTCATCACGCGAGGCGCCCTCACGACGTTCTCGATCGCGAACGACGTCGCCAAGTACTTCGCGATCATCCCGGCCATGTTCGCCGGGGTGTTCCCGGGGCTCGCGCTGCTCAACATCATGCAGCTGCACTCCCCCGCGTCGGCGATCCTCTCGGCGATCATCTTCAACGCGATCATCATCGTCATCCTGATCCCACTGGCCCTCCGCGGTGTGAAGTACCGACCGCTCAGCGCCTCGAAGGTCCTCAGCCGGAACCTGTTGGTCTACGGACTCGGCGGTGTGATCGCGCCGTTCATCGGCATCAAGCTGATCGACCTCGTCGTCACTCTCATCCCCGGCTTCTGAGCCCCACCCAGCACACGAAAGCAGACAGATCATCATGAGTGCCTCCCGCAGCGGCATCGCCCAGTACTGGGTCGCCATCAGGGCCATGCTCGCCCTCACCGTCGTCCTCGGCGTCGGCTACCCCCTCATCGTCACCGGCATCGGGCAGGCGACGATGTCCTGGCAGGCGAACGGATCCGCCGTCACCGAGGGTGACAAGACGGTCGGCTCGGCGCTCATCGGGCAGTCGTACACCGACGCCGACGGCAAGCCGCTGCCGCAGTGGTTCCAGTCGCGTCCGTCGGCGGCCGGCGACGGCTACGACGGCGGTGCGTCGAGCGGCAGCAACCTCGGGCCGGAGAACCCCGACCTCGTCGCCTCGATCGAGGAGCGCCGCGCCGCCATCGCGTCCTTCGAGGACGTCGATCCGTCGAGCATCCCCGCCGACGCACTGACGGCCTCCGCGTCCGGTCTCGATCCGCACATCAGCCCGGCCTACGCACTGCTGCAGGTGCCCCGTGTCGCCGCCGAGCGCGGCCTCGACGAGGGCGAGGTCCGTGCCCTCGTCGAGCGCCTGACGCAGGGCCCCGACCTCGGCTACCTTGGGGAGTCCACGGTCAACGTCCTGCAGCTCAACCTCGCCGTGGCCGGACTGAACGGATAACACCATGCAGCGCGGACGACACAGCGCGGCCCGAGGGGCCGGCAGGCAGAGCGCCATGCTCCAGGAGAACTGAACACCATGCAGCGCGGACGACTCCGGGTGCTCCTCGGCGCGGCCCCCGGGGTCGGCAAGACCTACGCCATGCTCGAGGAGGGGCACCGCCTCGCCGGGGAGGGCGTCGACGTGGTCGTCGCGGTCGTCGAGACCCACGGTCGGGCCGCGACCGCCGCCCTGACGGAGGGGCTCGAGACGCTGCCGCGTCGGGGCGTCGAGCACCGGGGTGTGACGCTCGACGAGATGGACCTCGAGGCCGTCCTCGCTCGCCGCCCCGGACTCGCGCTCGTCGACGAGCTGGCCCACACGAACGCCCCCGGCTCCACGAACGACAAGCGTTGGCAGGACGTCGAGGCCCTGCTCGCCGCCGGTGTCTCCGTGCTCTCGACGGTGAACATCCAGCACATCGAGTCGCTGAACGACGTCGTCCGGCAGATCACCGGGGCGCCGCAGCGGGAGACGATCCCCGACGCCGTGCTGCGGGCGGCCGACCAGATCGAACTCATCGACCTCGCTCCACAGGCCCTCCGCGACCGGCTCGCCGGCGGCCGGGTCTACCCGGCCGAGCGGATCGATGCCGCCCTGTCGAACTACTTCCGCCTCGGTAATCTCACGGCCCTGCGCGAGCTGGCGCTGCTGTGGCTGGCGGACGAGGTCGACTCCGCCCTCCGCGACTACCGCGCCGAGCACGGCATCGACAGCACCTGGGAGGCGCGCGAGCGGGTCGTCGTGGCTCTCACCGGCGGTCCGGAGGGCGAGACCCTGCTCCGACGCGGCGCCCGGATCGCAGCCCGCTCCTCCGGTGGCGAGCTCATCGCGGTGCACGTGACGACGCAGGACGGCCTCCGCACCGCGAACCCCGGCGCGCTCGCGCAGCAGCGAGCGCTCGTCGACACCCTCGGCGGCACCTTCCACCAGGTGGTCGGCGATGACGTACCGCGCGCGCTCGTGGACTTCGCGAAAGCGGCGAACGCGACGCAGCTCGTCATCGGTGTCAGCCGACGCAGTCGCCTGTCCGCCGCCGTCACGGGGCCCGGCATCGGCAACACGGTCATCCGCGAGTCGGGGAACATCGACGTCCACATCGTCAACCACGAGGCGGCGGGCGGCCGGTTCCGTCTGCCGAAGCTCGGCGGCGCTCTGAGCGCACGGCGTCACATCGCCGGCTTCGCGCTCGCGCTCATCGGCGGTCCGCTCGTCACCTGGCTGCTCCACCTCGCCCGCACCGAGGAGTCGATCACGAGCGAGGTGCTCTCCTACCAACTCCTCGTCGTGCTCGTCGCGCTCGTGGGCGGGTTCTGGCCGGCGGTGTTCGCGGCCGTCCTGTCCGGGGTCACACTCGACTTCGTCTTCGTCCAACCGCTCTACACCGTGACCATCGACGATCCGGCGCACCTCGTCGCACTCGTGCTCTACGTCGTCATCGCGGTCATCGTGAGCGGGGTCGTCGACCTCTCGGCGCGACGGGCTCGCACGGCCAGGCGCGCGGCGGCGGAGTCCGAGCTGCTCGCGACGGTCGCGGGCAGCGTGCTCCGCGGCGAGGGTGCCCTGCAGGCGCTCGTCAGCCGGACCCGCGAGTCCTTCTCGCTCGCCGGGGTGCGCCTCGTGACGGGTGAGCAAGTCCTCGCGGTCGACGGCGAACCGACCCGCGGCGGCGATTTCACGAGCATCCCGATCGGCACCCGCGCGGTGCTCGAACTCCACGGCGGGGTGCTCGCCGCGTCCGACCGCCGTCTGCTCGCCGTCATCGCGGCGCAGCTCGACGCCTCGCTCGAACACACCGATCTCCGTGCGACCGCCCAGGAGGTCGGCCCACTGGCCGCGACCGACCGGGTGCGGAGCGCGCTGCTCTCGGCGGTCAGCCACGACCTCCGGCGCCCCCTCGCCGCTGCGACCGCCGCCGTCACCGGCCTGCGCGCGACCGACGTCGAGCTCACCACGGCGGACCGCCGCGACCTCCTCGAGACCGCGGACGACAGCCTGCGCACGCTCGCGGCCCTCGTCACCAACCTGCTCGACGTGAGTCGTCTCCAAGCCGGCGTGCTCGCCGTGACCGTCGCGCCGATCGACGTCGAGGATGCGATCCTGCCGGCGTTCGACGAGCTCGGCATCGGGCCGCAGGACGCCGAGCTCGACCTCGCCCCCGGCCTCCCGCCCGTCCTCGCGGACGCCGGCCTCCTCCAGCGCGTCATCGTGAACCTCCTGACGAACGCGCAGCGCTTCAGCCCGGACGACACCCCCGTGCGGATCGCGACGAGCGGGTTCCGCGACGTCGTCGAGATCCGCATCGTCGATCACGGCCCGGGCATCGCGCCCGACCGACGGGAGGACGTGTTCGTCCCCTTCCAGCGGCTCGGCGACACCGACAACCTCACCGGTCTCGGCCTGGGACTCGCGCTGTCGAAGGGCTTCATCGAGGGGATGGGTGGCACACTCGAACCCGAGGACACGCCGGGCGGTGGCCTCACCATGGTGGTCTCACTGCCCGCAGCCCGAACCGAGGAGTCGACGCGTCGATGAAGATCCTGATCGCCGACGACGACCCGCAGATCCTCCGGGCCCTGCGCATCACCCTCACCGCTCGCGGCTACGAGATCGTCACGGCCGAGGACGGCACCGCTGCGCTCAACGCCGCGACGACCCACCGCCCCGACCTCTACCTCCTCGACCTCGGCATGCCTGGGCTCGACGGGCGGCAGGTGATCGAGGGCCTCCGCGGCTGGACCGATGCGCCCATCCTCGTGGTGTCCGGTCGCGCCGGCTCGACGGACAAGGTCGAGGCACTCGACGCCGGAGCCGACGACTACGTGACGAAGCCCTTCGCGATCGACGAGCTGCTCGCCAGGATCCGCGCGCTCACCCGACGGGTACCCGGCGCCGAGACCGAACCGACCGTGCGGTTCGGCGACATCGTGGTCGATCTCGCCGCGAAGCAGGTCACCAAGCAGAGCCCCGGTGCGTCCCCGGCCACCGTCCGCCTGACGCCGACGGAGTGGCAGGTGCTCGAGCTGCTCATCCGGAACGCCGGCAAGCTCGTGACCCGACAGATGCTGCTCACGGAGATCTGGGGTCCGACACACGTGACCGACACCGGCTACCTGCGCCTCTACATCGCGCAGCTGCGGAAGAAGCTCGAGCCGGAGCCCGCCACCCCCCGCCACCTGCTCACCGAGGCCGGTATGGGGTACCGCTTCCAGCTCTGAACGAGCGCTCGCGGCGAGCCGGCCAGGGTAACAGGTTGCAGCGCCCGAGGCCATGCCCCCGGAATCGCAGCTTGCACGCGTACCGTCGCAGTCGCGTCCGGGCTTTCCGGACGAGACCCATGCAGGTACCGCAGAACCAGAGAGGATGGCGCCCATGACCCAGGTCATCGAAACCATCGACGTCGACGTTCCCGTCTCCGTCGCCTACAACCAGTGGACCCGCTTCGAGGACTTCCCCAAGTTCCTCGACGAGGTCGACTCGATCACGCAGGTCACCGACACCCTCACGGAGTGGACGGTCAGCGTCGCCGGACAGACCCGCACCTTCGAGGCGGAGATCACCGAGCAGCACCCCGACGAGCGCGTCGCCTGGAACAGCACCGGCGGCGAGGCGGACCACGCCGGCGTCGTCACCTTCCACCGCCTGGAGGACGCCAAGACGCGTGTCACCGTGCAGCTGGACTGGGAGCCCAAGGGCCTCCTCGAGCACCTCGGCTCAGCCGTGGGTGTGGCCGGTCACGCGGTCAAGAAGGACCTCGGCAACTTCAAGCAGCTCGTCGAATCCGAGGGCCAGACCGGACAGGGATGGCGTGGCGATGTCGAGTGACGGCCCCCGCCCCGGTCCCCCGCCCACGCACGACGACGACGTGAAGCACGACGTGCCGAAGCCCGAGGAGGTCGACCCCGAGACGGGGACCGACGCCGACGGCGACCCCGTCGAGAACCCGTCGGGCTGATCGTCCGGCGTCGGCCCGTCCGAGGCGCGCACCGCCCCGAGACGGGGACCGACGCCGAGGGCGACCCCGTCGAGAACCCGTCGGGCTAGCAACACGCCCGTCACACCGCATCACCGCCTCTAGGCTCGGAGCATGAGTGCTCGCGCCGGTCAGGCGAACCCCCGCCCCGCGCTGTCCGCCCCTCTTCGGCGGCGGCGCGGGGCGATCTTCGTCTTCATGCTCACCGTCGGCGTCGGCCTGTCGTCCTTCATCGTGCGGACGCCCGCCGTCCGCGACCTCGTGCACGCGAGCACCGCCGAGATGGGTCTCATCCTCTTCGGCATCTCCGTCGGGTCGATGACGGGCATCCTGTCGTCCGCGGCGCTCGTGCGCCGGTTCGGCGCGCGTCGCCCGATCATCATCGGCGGAGCGGCGTTCGTCATCGGGCTCGCCCTCCTCGCCCTCATGGCGGGTGCCGGGCAGGGCGTCGGCGTCTTCCTCGGTCTGATCGGCATCGGCCTGGGCTTCGGTCTCGCCGAGATCGCGATCAACATCGAGGGCGCGATGATCGAGCAGTTGTCCGGGCGGTCCATCCTGCCCGTGCTCCACGGTTGTTACAGCCTCGGGTCCGTCATCGGCTCCGTGGCCGGCATCGCGCTCACAGCGATCGCCTTCCCCGTGACGATCCATCTGCTGATCGTCGCGGCCGTCGCACTGGCGGCGCTGCTGTGGGCGATCCCGAAGATCCCGGCCGAGACCGGACGACAGTCGGACACGGGTGCCGGCTCCCCCGGGATCCGTGCGCAGCTCGCGGTCTGGCGGCAGCAGCGCGTGATCTTCCTCGGGCTCATCGTGCTCGCCCTCGCGCTGGCCGAGGGTGCCGCCGGCGACTGGTTGCCGCTCATCATGGTCGACGGGCACGGCACCACGGCGGCCGTCGGATCGATCGTCTTCGCCGGGTTCGCACTCGCCATGACGATCGGTCGCTTCGCCGGCGAGCCGCTCCTCGCCCGCTTCGGCAAGGCCAACGTGCTGCGGGTGAGCGCGCTGGTGTCGGCGGTCGGGATCGCGCTCGTCGTGTTCTCCGACAGTGTGCTCGTCGCGGGGCTCGCGGTGCTGCTCTGGGGGCTCGGTGCGGCGCTCGGCTTCCCGGTGACCCTCTCGGCGGCGGGTGAGAGTGACGATCCGACGACGACCGTGGGGGCGGTGGCCTCGGCCGGCTACGTCGCGTTCCTCGTCGGTCCGCCGCTGCTCGGCTTCCTCGGGGAGCACTTCGGTCTGCGCGGCGCGATGATCGTCGTGCTCGCCGTCGTCGTCCTGGCGTCGTTCCTGACGTCCGCGGCGAAACCCCAGGAGCGGCAGCGGACGGCCTCCCCTACCGGCCCCTGAGGGGAAAACCACCGGTCCTTGAGCCTGTCGAAGGGCGGCCCCACCCCTGTCCCTGAGTAACAACCGCTGGTCCCTGAGCCTGTCGAAGGGCGCACTTCGACAAGCTCAGTGACCGGGGACCGCTCAGTGGCCGGGCTGCTCAGCGCGGGTGGCGCTTGGAGCGCCGGATGTACCCGGGCAGCAGCACGCGACCTGAGACACCCGTACGGCGCGCGAGCAGCTCGCCGAGTGTCACCCCCGCTGCGAGGGCGAGACCGGTGAGCCCCGCCTGCAGGAGCTGCTCGGACCCCTCGGATCCCTGCTCGCCGTTCACGAGGGCGAGCATGCCGCGGTAGATCGCGAGCCCGGGTAGCAGTGGAACGATCCCGCAGATCGTGAGGATGATCGCGGGGATCCGCAGCCGCGGGCCGAGGGCCTCCGCAGCGAACCCGATCACGAGTGCGGCGAGCGCACTTGCGGCCGCCGGGGCGACGCCGCTCCCGGAGACGAGCACGAAGACCGAGAATGCGATCGCCCCGGCCACCCCGGCGAAGAACGCCGCCCGCAGCGCGGCCTGCGACGCCATCGCCCAGGCGGCCGAGGCCACGGCGGCGCCGACGATCTGCACGGCGATCGGCCAGGGGCTGACGGGGACGTCGAACAGCACGAGCGAGATGCCCAGGCGCCGGGCGAGGTCGAGGACGCCACCGATGCCGACGACGATCCCGATGGTGAGGAGCATGACTTCGACGAGGCGTCCGCTGGCGGTGACCGGGAACCCGTTGATCGCGTCGTCGGCCGCTCCCACGAGGGACGCACCGGCGAGGAGGACGACGATGCCGGACGCCACGACGAGGGCTGGCGGCAGGGCCGAGAGGTCGGCCGGGACGTAGGGGCTGAGGATCGAGATGAGGACGGCGACCGTCGTGGCGATGGCCGCTCCGGTGAGCTGGAGGAAGAAGACGGGCAGCTTCCAGACGTTCAGTGCCCGGAACGCGCTGTCGATGAGCGCGGTGGTGGCGGCAGCGAGCAGCATCGAGACGACGCCACCGCCGAGGAGGACGGCGACGGCCGCCGCCATGGTCGACAGCAGCACGGTGACGAAGCCGCGGCGGTAGGTGCGACGTGCGGTGAGGATGCGGTCGAGCTCGCGATGGGCGGTGCCGAGGCGGGCGTGCAGTTCGTCGAGCACCTCCGCCTCCTCGTCGCGGGCGACGTCGGTGACGGTCATGATCGGCTCGGAACGCCGGGTGATCCCTTCGGCGACCACGACGACCTTCGCGAGCCGGTCGAAGTCGGCGGAGGGCGAACGGACGACGCGCAGCACCGTGACCCCCGGTGACCGCTCTGAACCGTCGTGGGCGATGAGGATGGAGGTGAAGGTCAGGTCGACCTGGCATTCGAGGTCGAACGCCCGGCACACGCGGCGGATGGCGTCGGTGACCTCGGCCGCTGCGGCTCCGAGCGCCAGCATCGACTCGCCGATCCGGCCGGCCAGCTCGAGCACTTCGCGCACGGGCCGTTCCGCGTTGAGGCGGACGATCGCCTGCTCGTCGACACCTTCCGGCGCCGCTCCTCGGACTCCCCCGGCCAGCTGACTCAGCAGCGAACGCATACCCACCCGCTCATCGTACGAGCCACCGGTGACGGCGCGATCGCCCTGGTGTTCGACGGTTGTCTGTGCGACGCGATGGGAGCGGCGGGGCAGCCCGGACGCTCCTGATCATCTCGAATGTCAGTGGTCCGTGGTGGACTGGAGTCATGACCGAGACCGCCACGATCCAGGGCCCCGAGGCGCACGAGCGCACGGGCCGTCTGGAGCACTCCGAGCACCCGAGCGACGTGTTCGCTGCTCGGATGGCGTCGTTCACCGATCGGTTCGTCGACCTCGCCCGGCGTCGCGCGGCACTCGACGCCGAGGAGGCGCAGTTGCTCGCCGAGGCGTCCTCGTACGCGGACGCGACTGCTCCGACCCTCGTCTCAGCGAACACCTCGTCGCACGACGCCCGCGACCTCGCGAGGCGCTCGATGTGCGCGTCGCTCGCGATCGCCACGAGGATGTCCGAGCCGACGCTGCAAGCGCGGGTCGGCGACGCCGAGGCGCTCGTCCACCACGCACCCAGCGTGCTCGAGGCGCTCGCGGAGGGTTCCATCAGCGGCGGTCACGCCCGAACGATCACCGACCAGCTGCGCGACGTCCCGGCGGAGGGCCGCGCGGTGTTCCTGGAGCAGGTGCTGCCCGTCGCCCTCCGATCGACGACCGCACGCCTGCGTCAGCGCGCGAGGGTCGTGCGGGAGCGGCTGCACCCCGAATCGATCACCGCCCGACGCACGCGCTCGATCACCGACCGTCGTGTCGAGCTCGAGGCCGCGGCCGACGGCATGGCTTGGCTGCACCTGTTCACCACAGCACCGCTGGCGCACGCGATCAGGAACCGCCTCGACGCCGTCGCCGTTCCCGCACGGGTCGCCGGCGACACCCGCACACTCGCGCAGTTGCGCGCCGACGCCCTGGCCTCCCTCGCCGTCGCCGGCACGGTGCGCGACGACGTCGGCCCCATCCCCGTCGACCCGGAGACGACCGGGGCGTTCACGTGGCTCCCCGGTTCCGCGCCGCTCGACGACGCTGCCAGGATCGCGGAGGAGGCGGTCGCCGCCGGAGCCGAGCCCCTGCTCGCCGAGCCCGTCGGCATCGAGGCCCGCATCCGGGCCACCGTCCAGATGACGGTCCCGGCACTGTCCACCCTCGGCGTCACCGACGAACCCGGGGAACTCGACGGCTACGGCCCGATCGACCCCCACACCGCCGCCCGACTCGCCGTCACGGCGCCGTCGATGATCCGCATCCTCACCCAACCGGAACGGGAGCCGTCGTGTCCGTCGGACGCGAGCAGTACCGGGTACCGGCCGACCTGGCGCGTGCCGTCCGCCTGCGAGACACCACGTGTCGGGCTCCGGGCTGCGGACGAGCCGCCCGGAGCTGCGACCTCGACCACTCGGTCGCCTGGCAGGACGGCGGCACGACAGCTGTCGACAATCTGGCCTGTCTCTGCCGACATCATCACCGACTGAAACACCTGCCGGGTTGGAACCTCGAACATCGTCCCGGCGGCATCCTCACCTGGACCACACCCGACGGCCGACGACACGAGACCAGACCGGAGCTCGCCGAGACGGGGTGAGGGCGAGCGCGCCGAATGCTCCTCGCACCCACGGTTACCATGGATACCCGTGACTGATCGCCGACTCCCGCTCCTCGCGCAGCTGCGCCGGCGCATGCCGCTCGTCCGACTCGGGACGGATCCCGCCGAGTCGGGGACGTCGCTCCGCCGATCGCTCGGCGTCTGGCAACTCACGATGATCAGCGTCGGCGCGACGCTCGGCACCGGCATCTTCGTCGTCCTCGGCACCGCCGTCCCGCTCGCCGGACCCGCCGTCTGGATCGCGTTCGCGGTCGCCGGACTCGCGGCACTCCTGTCCGCGCTGTCCTATGCCGAGATGGCAGGGTCGGTGCCCGTCTCCGGATCCAGCTACTCCTACGCCTACGCGACGATGGGTGAGGGCGTCGCCTGGGTGTGCGGGTGGTGCCTCGTGCTCGAGTACGGGGTCTCCGTCGCGGCGGTCGCCGTCGGTGCCGGGCAGTACGTGAACGAGGCGCTCGCGGTGTTCGGCCTGGGACTGCCGCCGGCACTCGCGAACCCGATCGGCGTCGCCGGCGGACTGATCAACCTGCCGGCCGCCGCCCTCGTCCTGCTCGCGATGCTGCTGCTCGTCCGCGGTGCGAAGGACAGCGCCTGGGCGAACACGATCATGGTGTTCGTGAAGCTCGCCGTACTGCTCGTCTTCGTCGTCATCGCGTTCTCGGCGTTCTCGCTCGGCAACTTCGAACCGCTCGCGCCCATGGGGGTCGCTGGCATCGCGGCAGCCTCCAGCCGACTGTTCTTCTCCTACATCGGCTTCGATGCGGCGTCGACCGCCGGCGACGAGGCGACGAACCCGCGTCGCGACCTGCCGCGCGCGATCATCCTGTCGATGGTGATCGTCACCGCCGTCTACATCCTCGTCGCCATCGCCGCGATCGGCGCCCGGCCATGGACCGAGTTCGCCGACGACGAGTCCGCGTTCGTCGGCATCCTCACCGAGATCACCGGACAGCCGATCGTCGCGCTCTTCTTCTCCATCGGCGCGGTCATCGCGATCGCGAGCGTGGTGCTCACCGTCTACTACGGGCAGACGCGCATCCTGTACCGGATGGCACAGGACGGCATGGTGCCGAGGGTGTTCTCGCGCGTGGGTCGCCGCAGCGGGACGCCCGTCGCCGGGACCGTCATCGTCGGTGCGGTCGTCGCGGTGGTCGCCGCCCTCATCCCCCTCGGCGAGCTCGCCGACGCCACGAGCATCGGCACGCTGTTCGCGTTCGCCCTCGTGAACCTCTCGGTCATCCTGCTGCGTCGCCTGCGCCCGGATCTCGACCGCAGCTACTCCGTACCGCTGTTCCCGGTGGTCCCCGCGCTCGGCATCGTCATGTGCCTCGGGTTGATGGTGTCGCTCGGCGGGACGACCTGGATCGTGTTCCTCATCTGGATGCTCGTCGGCGCCGCGCTCTATCTCGGATACGGGCGCCGGCACTCGACGGTGGGTGCGCTCAGCGACGCGGAGTACGCCGAGGCGATCGCGGCGGAGGACACCTCGCACAGGTAGCGCCCTGCGCCCAGATGACGCCCTGTTACGTGCGAGGCCGATTGCCAGGCGACGCCGGGGACTCGTGATGCAGGATCGTCCGTATGACCCGACAGATCCGATTCAACGCCTTCGACATGAACTGCGTCGCCCACCAGGCGTCGGGGATGTGGCGTCACCCCGACGACCGCTCGAGCACCTACAAGGACCTCTCCTACTGGACGGACCTGGCGCAGCTGCTCGAGCGCGGGAACTTCGACGGCATCTTCATCGCCGACGTCCTCGGCACGTACGACGTCTACGGCGACAGCAACGAGGCCGCGATCCGCAACGGCGCGCAGGTGCCGGTGAACGACCCGATCCTGCTCGTGTCGGCGATGGCCGCGGTGACGAAACACCTCGGCTTCGGGGTCACGGCCGGCACCGCCTACGAGCACCCGTACCCGTTCGCGCGACGCATGTCGACGCTCGACCACCTGACCAAGGGGCGGGTCGGCTGGAACGTCGTCACCGGCTACCTGCCGAGTGCGGCACGCAACATGGGGCACGACGACCAGCTCGAGCACGACGAGCGGTACGACGTCGCAGACGAGTACCTCGAGGTCCTCTACAAGCTGTGGGAGGGCTCGTGGGAGGACGACGCCGTCGTCCGCGACCGCGAGACGGGCGTCTTCACCGATCCGACGAAGGTCCACGAGATCGGCCACTTCGGCAAGCACTACACGGTGCCCGGCATCCATCTGTCCGAGCCGTCCAAGCAGCGCACGCCGGTGATCTACCAGGCCGGTGCGTCGCCGCGCGGCATCCAGTTCGCCGCTGGCAACGCGGAGGCGATCTTCGTCGGCGCGTCGACGAAGGCCGGCTTGAAGGCGACGGTCGGCCGCATCCGTGACGCCCTCGAGGCCGCCGGTCGCGACCGGTACTCGGCGAAGATCTACACGCTGCTGACGATCATCACCGACGAGACGAGCGAGAAGGCCCAGGCGAAGCACGAGGACTACCTGCAGTACGCGTCGCAGGAGGGTGCACTCGTGTTCATGTCGGGCTGGATGGGCATCGACCTGTCGCAGTACGACCCGGAGGAGCCGATCGGCAACGTGAAGAGCAACGCCATCCAGTCGGCGGTCGCCAACTACCAGGCGGCCAACGAGGAAGGAGGCGAGTTCAAGGTGAAGGACATCGCACGCATGGGGGCGATCGGTGGGCTCGGTCCGCGGATCGTCGGCAGTGCGTCGGAGATCGCCGACACCCTGCAGGAGTGGGTGGAGGAGACCGACGTCGACGGCTTCAACCTCGCCTACGCGATCACGCCGGGCACCTTCGAGGACATCGTCGAGTTCGTCATCCCGGAGCTGCGTCGTCGAGGTGCCTACCCCGAGGAGTACGTCGAGGGCAGCCTGCGGCACAAGCTCCACGGTCGTGGCGACCGTCTCCCCGAGGAGCACACCGGGGCCCGCTACCGCTACGCGAAGTAGGACGAGCCACCGGTCCCTGAACCCCAACCACCCCGGTCCCTGAGCCCCACCCCGGTCCCTGAGCCCCAGCCACCCCGGTCCCTGAGCCCCACCCCGGTCCCTGAGCCTGTCGAAGGGCACCACCCACCCAACCGACTACGTCCCGCTCCCCCAGCCCCCGGTCCCTGAGCCTGTCGAAGGGCACTAAGGACACACCCGGCCCTTCGACAAGCTCAGGGACCGACGAGCACTCCGATCAGCGCGCTTCGAGCCACTCCCGCACAGCCGCTTCGAACGCTTCCGGCGCGACGTTCCACTCCAACCCGTGCGGCGCCGCGTCGACCTCGACGAGCTCGAACGAGGGCGAGCGGCGAGCGACGGCTCGCGTGAGTTCCACGGGGATCGTCGTGTCACCGGGCGAGTGGATCGCGAGCGTCGGCAGACCGTCGATCGGCCCGGCGGACAACGCGCGGACCGGAACCGCGCCGCGCACCCCGGCCGATCGCGCGAGTACCGGCGTCGAGAGCACGGCGAGCGCCGAGTGCACGAGCACCCGCGGCACCCCGGCGACCGCGGCAGCGTGCAGCACCGTCTCACTGAGGCCGAGCATCGGCGAGACGAGGATCGCGCCCTGCACCGCCTCGGGTCGCTCGCGTGCCGCCGCGAGGCTCAGGGCGGCGCCGTAGGACCACCCGCAGACGATGACCCGTCGCGCACCGAGGGCCACGGCGTCGTCGATGGCCGCGACGACGCGCTCGACGTCCGTGGCGTCGGCCCCGGAGCGACGCTCGGCGAACGCGGACCCGAGGCAGGTGACGAGCGATGGCAGACCCGCGTGCTGCACGGCCTGCACGGAGCGGAGAGTCGCGAGCGGCGATGCCCCGAGCCCGTGGGTGTGGACGACCCAGGTGTTGTCATGGGCGGCGCTGTCGGCATCGCCGTCGAACCGCCATGCCCCCGAGGGCGTCCTCGGCACGCGCACCTCGTCCACCCCGAGGTCCGTGGGTGTCACGGCCGCGCCGGTGAATCGAGCACGAGTCACCCCTGCGGGAACGCGACCGCTGAGCACCGTCCGCATCACCGAACCGTCCGTCGTCTCGCGGCCGATCACCGGACCCACGATGACCCGCGACCCGTCGTCGAACTCAAGCCCGTATCGTCCCGGCAGTACCGCCGCTGCGTTCCGTTCGAGCCGCACGGTCATCGGCGACGAGGTCGGCAACACCTCGCTGTCGTGCACACGTCCTGCTCCGATGACGCGCCGGGCGACCATGGCACTCGCGGCTCCGAAGCCTGCGACCGCGACGGTGGCAAGGCCGGCCACGACGACACCTGCACTGCGCTTCACGTCACACCATCAATCCCGTCCCGCCCGGGGAACGGTGAACCAGCCTAGCTCCGAGTACTGGGCTGCTCACTGAGCCGACCCTCGTCACCGAGCCCGCCCCGTCTCTGGCCAGTACTCGCCCCGGTCCCTGAGCCAGCACCAGCCCCGGCCCCTGAGCCTGTCGAAGGGCCCACGACCACACCCCGCCCTTCGACAAGCTCAGGGACCGGACGGCGGCCGCACGCAGGGACCGGACGGCGCCCGCACGCAGGGTCCGGACGGAGACCGCACGCAGGGTCCGAACGGAGACCGCTCGCAGAGGCCGGACGGAGGCCCGCCGGGTCATGTACGATTACTCAGGACGCTCCGGCGCCACGCGGATGTAGTTCAATGGTAGAACTTCAGCTTCCCAAGCTGATAGCGCGGGTTCGATTCCCGTCATCCGCTCCAATTCCCGTGTGGGGGTTCGTCGTAGAGTCGACGACATGCCCTCGATTCGAAACATCTCCGTCGGCCTTCCTCTCCGAGACGGTCACGTTCTCGTCTTGAACGGCGTGGACACCGTGAAGAACCAGGCCTTCCATCGCGCGATCGGGGGCGGCATCGAGTTCGGCGAAACCGCTGAAGCCGCCGTGCGCCGAGAGTTCGTCGAGGAGCTCGGCGTCATGCTGGGCCGCGTGACCCTGCTCGACGTCGCGGAGAACATCTTCGAATACGAAGGTGAGCCGGGCCATGAGATCGCCCATATCTTCGCCGTCGAGTCCGCCGAGATCGACGCCATCCCGCTCGACGCTCAACTGCACGTCCTGGACGAGGGCAGTCCGGTTCGATGGGTGTCGATCAGCGAGACCGATCGCCCCTTCTACCCGGCAGGTGTCACACGCCTCCTCAGCTCGTCCACGAACTGACGACAAGCGGGCTGCGCAAGCTGGGAGGACTCCTGGGTGGCCGTTGCTGCGCTCGTCCGGCGCTCACGGCCTCATCGCGCCAGGTCGTTCTTCACGTCGACTCGCCGTGACAACACCTGGCCCGGCCACGCGTCAGCCCCGTCGCCGACCGTGAACGTCGCGTCACGCTCATAGCCGGAGGCCTCGTAGAACCGGACGAGATCCCCCGAGCCACCCGCGTAGCAGTCCACCCGCATGCGACCGACCCCGGCGGCCTGCGCACGCTCCTCGGCGAATGCCAGCAAGCGGCGACCGGTGCCCTTCACCCGTGGGTCGCGCGAGCCGATCAACACGCGGACGTAGACCTCCGGCTCGGTGGTGGCCGGCACGTACTCGAGCGCCTCGCCCAGCACGAGCGCTCCGCAAACCCCGGCCGTGGGGTGCTCGGCGACCCAGGCATCGGATGAGGCACACCACTGCTCGACACGCGTGATCCAGCGCTCCTGCCCAGATGCAGGTTCGGTACCCCACTGCCGTGTGTTGCCGATCCGCACGAACCAGGCGATTGCTGCGTCGAAGAGCGCCAGCACTGCGCCTGCGTCCGCCGGGACGGCCCGACGGATCCTCAACTCGTCCATCAACGCGCTCAGCTGTGCGTCGTGTTCGCCCGCATCTCCTCGACGGTCATCTCCGGCGCGCCGCCGGCGGCCGCCTCAGGGTCCATCCAGACGAAGTCCCAGTGGTGGCCGTCGAGGTCGTCGAAGCTCTTCGAGTACATGAAGCCATGGTCCTGTTCGCCGGCAGGTGTAGCCCCGCTCGCGATGGCCTGCTCAACGATCGAGTCGACGTCGCCCTTGCTCTCAGCGCTGAGAGCGAGCTGCACCTCCGTGGAGGTGGTGGCGTCGATGATCGACTTGCTCGTGAACTCCGCGAAGAACTCCCGCGTGAGCAGCATCGCCGTGATCGTGTCGCTGATGACCACGCTGATCGCGTTCTCGTCGCTGAACCCCTCATTGATCGAGTACCCGAGTGACTCGAAGAACGCACGTGACCGGGCCAGGTCGCTGACGGGCAGGTTGACGAAGATCATGGTGGGCATCGTGGCCGTCTCTCTCGAGGGTGCCGGCGGCCCGGTGCCGTCGATCGTTGTTGAATGATGGCGAGGATGGTCGATGTCGTCAAGAGTGACCCCACGCGATGCGGCTCGATCAGCGCAGGCGGGTGGTCACGACGGGACGCCCGCGCACGGATTCACGCCTACAGGTGGCGGACAGCAGCCGCCGGAACTCCGAGCACACAACGTCCACGAACGGTCGGGCCCGACGTCGGGTCGTGAGCGAGTGGGAGCCACCGTACCGATACGCGCTCAGCGCGACAACGGTCGCAGCTGGTCCTCGGCCACAGGGAAGGGCACCTCGTCGTACAGCTGCGTGGCGGTCATGTCACCCCAATCGTCCTTCTTCACCCGGATCCCGGCGGTCGAGACCTCTGCGATCCGAACCCGCAACCAGGAGCCGTCCTCCAGACGAAGCTCGTGCGGGTCGGCGAGATAGCCCATGCCGATCTCGTCGAGCGCCTCCTCGGCATGGAACCAGTCCAGCGCATCGGTTCGCTGACGTCCCAGGAGATCGATGACGACGAACCCCTCGCCGACTGGCTTCATCCACCCCAGCCGCTCTCGGTCCTCCGAGCGCCGATGTTCGATCCAGTCCGGTTCCATGCAGCGAGCGTAACGGCCACCCAGGAACAACGCCCGACGGACCGAACACCTCGCCGGGACAGCCTGAATCCTCGAAGACCCCGTTCGACGTCCGCACTACGCATCATCACCCCGACGATTAGGCTGGGCGACTGTGCTCGATGGACCGCTGATCGCCGAATGGCTCCCCGTCTCGGTGGCCGCGCTCGTCGTCCTGCTCCTCGCCGCGGGAGTGGCCGGCTGGGTCGACGCGGTCGTCGGCGGCGGCGGACTGATCCAGCTGCCCGCGCTGGTCATCGCCGTCCCGAGCGACGTCGCGACCCCGTTCATCCTGGGCACGAACAAGCTGTCCTCGTTCTTCGGCACCCTGTCGGCGAGCTGGGTGTACCTGCGCAAGATCAGGGTGCAGCTCGTCCTCTTGATCCCCCTCGTCGCCGGGGCCTATGGCGGATCGACCATCGGCGCCGCCCTGTCGCGGTACGTCCCGCGCGACGTGTTGACGCCCATCGTGCTGGTGGCCGTGATCGCCGTAGCGCTGTACACCCTCTTCAAGCCGACCATGGGCCTGCACCACGAGCCCCGACACGACCGCGCCACCGCCGTCGCCTGGCGGGCCGCGATGATCGGCCTACTGGTGGGGTTCTACGACGGCATCCTCGGACCGGGAACGGGCTCGTTCTTCGTCATCCTCATCGTCGGCGTGCTCGGGTACGGTTTCCTGCAAGCCAGCGTCAACGCGAAGATCGCCAACCTCACCACGAACCTCGCGGCTCTCGTCGTGTACGGGGTGCACGGCGAGGTCCTGCTCGCGCTCGGCCTCGCCATGGCCGTCATGAACATCACCGGCGGGTTCATCGGCGCCCGGATGGCGACGAAACGCGGAAGCGGCTTCGTGCGGATCGTGTTCCTGGTGACCCTGTCCATCCTCATCGTGAAGCTCGCCTGGGACACCGTGGTGCAGTTCACGGGTTCGTGACGCACACGGAACCTCCCCGCTCACCCTCGACCGACCGCCCTCATCGATCGGGATCGGTAGCGGCACCACCGCACTGCGATCGCCAAACAGCTCATTTTGACCCCCAAATGTGGGCCAAAAAGAGGACAGCCAGACCCTTGACCGACGTGTGAAGTATTTCGTACGCTCAAACTAAGGCGGGGGGCCGAGTAGAGAATCTCTCTCCACGCTCTGGGACCACAGGTCTCCCTGTCCGATTCTCTCAATCACGCACATCCTGCCTCGGGCGGATGTCTGCGTTCTCGCTGCTCGAGCGCACCTGGGTCGGACCACAGGAGTCGCTATCTCGTCGGCGACGTCCTGCTGACGTCGCCCTTCCCAGGATGTCTCATGCTCCACAACCGTCTCTTCCGCGCGCGCTCGCACGCAGCCGCCCGCAGCTCACCACCGCGGCGTGGCCGAGGCTTCCCGCTGGTGACGCATGGCGTGGTGCTGGCCATGACGGTCGGACTCTTCTTCGCTCCGGGCGCCTCGGCGGCGACGCCGACACCCCTCGATGAGCCGACGGCGGAACCGGCGCCGTCGGAGACCCAGCCACCCGCCGAGGCCCCGGTCCCCGCGGAGACCCCCGCACCCGCAGAGACGCCTCAGGCACCGGCGCCGGATGATGCAGACCCGTCGCCGGAGACCGAGCAACCGGCACCCGGCGCGGACGAGCCGGCCGATGGGCCGGGGCCGGCCGATGGGCCCGAGCAGGAGTCACCGCCGGACGCGGAGAACCGGTCGGCGGCACCGACCGACGTCTCGCTGTTCGCCGCCGGCGTCCCGGAAGCACCGGCGCAACGCTGGCTCGAGGACTTCGAATCGAGCACCACCCCGGCCCAACTCGGCCCCTACGCCTCGAACCGATTCACTGCCGCCGCGTACTGGCTGAACTACGCGAACTGCAACGGCGTGATCCTGAACTACGCGGTGACCTTCCCGTCCACCGGCTACTGCGGTGCCGCCACCGACGTCGTTCCTCGCAACCAGGCACGACGACTCGCCGACGTCCTCGGCCAGTTCCGACTCGGTGTCGTCGGCAGCACGAGTAACACGGCGCCGACCAACGGGTCGACGACGGGTGCCGCCGGGTCGCAGGCCAACCGCGCGGTGACCGCCCTGACGATGACGGGCGGGACGACGACGGCGAACCAGACGGTCATCGAGTCCACCGCGCCCGTCGGCCTGACGGCGTCGGCGGACCGGTACTACGCCGCCTCGATCGACGTCGCCGAGGATTCCTGCTCGGTGAGGACCGGCGGGGTGAACAACAACTCCCGTCTCGACATCTCCATCCTCCTGGGAGCGACCGCGCAGCCCCTCACCGCGTCGCCGATCGTGGCGTGCAACATCACCGGCGGCCGGTACACCTCTCCCACCCTCTCGAGCGGCTTCGGCACCGAGACCGCGGTCCGGGCCGGCCGGTTCTTCACCGACACGGCCGTCCGCCTCACACCCGCGCAAGCAGCGCAGGCGCGCATCCGGGTCAGCAACCAGATCTCCGCCTCCTCCGGCAACGACTTCGCCTTCGACAACCTGCGCATCGTCGACGCGACACCGAGCCTCGACAAGGCGTTCGCCGCCGACACCGGCACGACGGGCACCCCGACGACGCTGACCTTCACCGTCACGAACACCGCCGAGCTCGCCGCGAAGAACGACTGGGGCTTCACCGACAGTCTGCCGGCCGGACTGGTCGTCGCCCCGACCCCGGCCGTCGGCGGCACCTGCGTCAACGTCACCGGCGCAGCCTTCTCCGTGCAGGCCGGCGCCGGTGCGTCATCGATCGTCGTGTCCGGCGGCGATCTCGCGGCAGGCGCGGCGAGTTGCACCATCAGCGTGAACGTCGTGACGGACACACCCGGCACCTACGTGAACGGTCCGGCGAACGTCAGCACCGTGCTGAACCCGCCCGAGAACGCCTCCCTCGTCGTCGAAGCGTCGGCGCGCATCACGATCAGGACCTCCGTGACCGCTCGCGCGACCGTGGGTGACCAGTTCCGTCTCGCGCTGACGCTCGGCGCGACCGAGATCGCCAGCGCCACGACGACCGGCGCCAACACCGGCGTCCAGACCGAGCAGGTCGGTCCGGTCAACGTCACGCGGGGCAGCGTCTACACGATCGCCGAATCCATCGTGTCGACCGCGACCCTCAACACCTACTCGACGACGTATCAATGCATCCGCGGCACGACCACGGTCGCCACCGGAACGTCGGTCTCCGGTCCCATCACCATTCCGAACGAAGCCGGCGCCGAGATCGTCTGCACCTTCACGAACACCCCGCAATCGGCGACCCTGTACTGCGACGGCAACTACTACTACGCGGTGCGCAACAACGGGTCCATCGCCCAGGTGAACGCCTCGAGCACCGCCGCACCCGCCCAGCTCGTCGGGGCGGTGAGCGGCGCGACCGACATCAACGCCCTCGGGGTGAACGCGAACGGGACGAGCGCCGTCTCGATCGACCGGACCGGGACCAACGCGGTGAACGCCGGTGGCGTCGTCAACTACACGATCGTCAACGGCTCACTCCAGGGGACCCGCACCGCGTTCACCGGGACGCAGGGCTCGTTCCTCGACCGGACCGGCGCGGCCCTCGACGGGACCATCGTCGGCGGCGCGGTCGATCCGCTCAACGGTCGCTTCGTGGTGGGCAAGTCGGCGGCCGGTTCCATGCGCCTCTGGGAGTACACGCCGAACGCCTTGAACAACGGCACCCGCTTCCTCTACCTGGGACAGGTGCTCACGGGGACCACCGCCGGCGAGAACGGCGACATCTCCTTCGACGCGCAGGGCAACCTCCACATCGTGCAGGCAGCGGCCGACTCCAGCAACGTCGGCATGTTCAGCATCACCCGGGAATCCCTCCAGGCGGCCTCCGGCGGGACGCTCCCCTCCAGCGCGACCACCCGCCGCGCGCTGTCCGGCACCGACGCGGGAGCCGCGCTCACCGCCGTGAACGGCATGGCCTTCTCGCCGGCCGGCACGCTCTTCCTCGGGAACGGGACGACGGCCTACCAGTTCGACCCGACGACCTGGGCCCGGGTGCCGAACAGCCCCCGAGCGACCATCGGGACGACGACCATCACGTCCACCGACCTCGCCGGCTGCGCCTCACCGTCGACGCTGTCCGTCGAGAAGAACGTGGTCGGACGCATCAACGCGGCCGACCAGTTCCGGCTCGCCGTGTCGGCGGGCTCGCCGCCCGCTGAGACGACGGTCGCGACGACCAGTGGGACGGCGACCGGGATCCAGAGCACCCGCGTCGGTCCGACTCCGACGCAGATCAACACCACCGTCACCATCTCGGAGAGCATGGCGAGCGGGTCCTCGTCGCCCCTGACCTCGTACACCAGCGTCTACGAGTGCTGGGCCGACGGTGTCCGCATCTCCTCCGGTACCGCGACGTCGGCGGACATCACGATCCCGAACCGGTTGAGTGTGGGCGTGGCGTGCACCTTCTCCAACTCACCGGCGCCGTTCGCGACGGTCCGGGTGACGAAGATCGTCGAGGACTGGAACGGTGCCAACCGGACACCCACGCCCGGCTGGACGATGACCACCACCGCGACCGCCAACACCGGAAGCACCGTCAGCATCCTGCCGTCCCGTAACCCGGCGCAGTCCACCGGACCCGACGGCTCGGCCACCTGGCAGGTGCTGTTCGGTGCGGCGGCGCAACGGGGACGGATCACCGTCGCCGAGACGTCGCAGTCCGGCTTCCGCTACCAGAGCCTCGCGTGCACGGTGAACGGCACCGCCGGAGCGACGACGGTCACGACCGTCGGCAACCAGGTGCGCGGTGCCGTCAACGTCGACATCGGACCGGGCAACGTCGTGGACTGCGTCTACACGAACCGGCCCGTCGCCACGCTGACCCTCGTGAAGAACGTCTCCTTCGGCACCGCCGCTCCCTCGTCCTGGCAGCTGAGCGCCACCCGAAGCGCGTCCACCTCCCTCGCCGGACCGAGTGGCGCAGCCGGCAGCGGATCCGTGAGCGCGGTGGTCGTGTCGGCCGACAGCCCCTACCGGCTGTCGGAGGCGGGCGGTCCTGCGAGTTACGTGCAGGTCGGTGGCTGGTCCTGCGCGACGGAGACCGGCACCGCGGTGCCGGTGACCGCCGCCGGCGACGTCAGTCTGCAGCGGGCGACGAACGTCACGTGTACGGTCACGAACGCCACGGCGACCCTGACCCTGCTGAAGAACGTGCAGAACCCCGCGGCGGGGTTCCAGCCCTCCACCTGGAACGTGACGGCGACGCCGGCCGCGTTCACAGGGCTCGGTGAGACCACGGTCCGAGGCGCGGACTTCGTCGCCTCCGGCAACCCCGCCAGCACCTTCGACGTCCGACCGGGGCACTCGTACACCCTGAGCGAATCGCTCGCCCAGAGCGGGACCCGCCTCGCCTACCAGCAGTTGCGAATCGAACGGCGACAGCCTGACGGCACCTGGACGACGGTGACCTCACCGACGATCACCGCTCCACCCGCCGGGCAGACCGCCGTCTACCGGTTCGTCAACGCGCCCGTCCAACCGACGGCGTTGCCCCGGACCGGAGGCCCGAGCACCGACGCCTTCCTCATCGGCGGATCGACCCTGCTGGCCTTGGCCTTCGTCCTCGCCCTCTGGCAGGGACGTCGTGAGGCGCGAAGGAGGGCGACGTGACACCTTGACCGCCCGTCCGCGCATCCCCGAACCCACCCCGTGACCTCCATCCTGCTGTTCAGCACTCCACCTTCGACAGGAGAAACCATGTCCACATCCATCACCCGGCGTCTCGGCGCCGCGATCGGCACCGTCGTGCTGGCCGCCGCCGTGGCGCTCGTGAACGTCGCCCCCGCGCAGGCGGTGACACTGCCGGGCAACATCGACCCCAATCAGCCCCGCAGCTTCACGGTGCACAAATTCGCACTCGGCCCGAACAACGGGCAGAACGCGGGCACCGGTCAGCAGCTGCCGTCGACCGCCGGCCTCGGCACCCCGCTCCCCGGAGCCGTCTTCACGGCCACCCAGGTCGCCGGTGTCGACCTCACCACGCCTGAAGGGTGGACCATCGCGAACAGCCTCAGCCCGCAGGCGGCCTCGACCCGTCTGACCGGCGCTCCGTTCACGTCAGCACCGTCGGCCGCCGACGGCACGGCGACCTTCCCCGCGGACATGCCCCTCGGCCTGTTCTACGTGCAGGAGACCGTCCTGCCGGCCGCCGCGACCAACCCGACGGCACCGTTCCTCGTGTCGCTCCCGTTGCCGACCGGCCCGGTCGGCGCACCGGCGAACCAGTGGATCTACGACGTCCACGTGTACCCGAAGAACGCGGTCACCGAGACGACGAAGACGCGCGTTCCGGCACCGGCGAACTCCGCGGAAGCGCGCAACCCCGACCTCATCCGTTGGGCGATCGCGTCGAGCGTGCCGACCCTGGCCGCCGGCGACACCATCACCAGCTTCTCGCTCACCGACACGGTACCCGGCGCCCTGGTGTTCCCCGCCTCGCCGCCCGCAGGGGTGTCGCCGTCGACCGTGACCGTGACGAACGCCGGTGGGATCACGCAGAACTTCGCGCTCGGTGCCGACTACACGATCACCAACACCGACGCGACCTCGACGGTGGAGGCGACCTCGGTGCTGTCCTTCACCTCGGCCGGCCTCACCCGGCTCACCACGATGCAGGGCGGACTGGTGTCGTTCAACGTGCTCACGCGCGCCGTGTCGATCCCGTCGAACGGACTCATCACCAACAGCGCGACGGCCAACATCAACGGCGCTCTGGAAACGGTGACCGGCACGACCCCGATCGGCCAGCTGACGGTGTTCGCGTACGAGAGCAACAACGGTGGTCCGCGCACCGCACTGGGGGGAGCCGTCTACCAGGTGTACCTGAACCAGAACGACGCGAACAACCAGCAGAACCCCATCACCATCAACGGCAGCACGAACTGGACGACCGGGGCCAACGGGATCGTCGCGATCCCGATCATCACGCCCGGCAACTACTACGTGCGTGAGATCACCCCGCCGACCGGCTTCAACCTGCCGCAGAGCAACCCGGTCCAGGCCGTGGTCGTCGCCGGTCCGACGTCGACCGTCCCGCCGGTGCAGAACTACGTGGAGTTCAACCACACGCAGGTGTCCGCGTCGAACTTCCTGCTGCCGCTCACCGGTGGTGACGGTGGCCTGTGGTTCGGCCTCGGTGGTGGCGCCCTCGTGGCGATCGCCATCGGTGCCGCGATCGCCGCGGCTCGCCGTCGCGCGGGCGCTGTTTCCGTCTCCGCGTAACCTGGGATCATGACACAGAAGGCGGGGCGTCCTGCGGGACCCCCGCCTTCGTCGTCCCAGAGCGACACCGCGCGCCCCACGCTCACACGACGTGCTCGTCGTCGTTTGGAGCGGTGGCGGATGCCGAGGAGCTCCTTGGCGATCGCGCTCGTCGCGATCATCGGCGCCGGGATCCTGCTCTTCCCGATGACCGTCTCGTGGTTCAGCCAGTACGAGCAGTCCCAGCGCATCGACGGCCTGACCGACGAAGTCGCGGACCTCGGTGCCGCCACGCTGCAGCAACGTCTCGACGAAGCCCGTGACTACAACGCGCAGATCACCGGCGGCGGTGCGAACCTCCTGGCGAACGAGCGTCTCCCCCTGGCCGAGCAGCCCCAGCAGGACGGCGACTACGACCAGATCCTCCGTGCCGACGGGGCCGGTCTCATGGGGCGACTCCGGATTCCGTCGATCAAGGTCGACCTGCCCATCTCGCACGGGACGAGCAACGAGGTGCTCGAACACGGCGTCGGACACCTGCAAGGCACGGCCGTGCCGGTGGGCGGACCGTCGACGCATTCGGTGCTCACGGCACACCGGGGCCTGGCCACCTCGGAGCTGTTCACCCATCTCGACCGGGTGCGGGTCGACGACACCTTCACCATCGAGGTCTTCGGCGAGGTCCTCACCTATCGGGTCACCGACACCAGGGTCGTCGAACCCACCGACACGCAGTCCCTGTTCCCGGTCGACGGCGAGGATCTCGTCACCCTCGTGACGTGCACACCGCTCGGCGTCAACAGCCACCGCATCCTCGTCACGGGCGAACGCGTCATCCCCACCCCGCAATCGGATCTCGATGCCGCCGGTGAGCATCCGGAGGGTCCGTCCTTCCCGTGGTGGTCGCTGATCGCCGGCGGGGTGTTCCTGACCGCGACCGCCTACGTCTGGCTGTCCGGACGCCCGCCGAAACAGCACCGGGCCTCGACGGGTTCACCGTCACGCCCGGGCGAACCGGCTCACGGCGAGGTGGGGCCGCCGACCGCGTAGGCCCGTTCTCAGCGCCATCCTCGGTCTCGGCTTCGGCACACGAGCGACGCGAGCGCCGCCGAGGGCGTTCGTTCGCCCAAGATCGGGTCCCGCAACACACATTCGCCCAACGATGGGCGAATGAATCACCCAGCCGTCCGCGAGCGCTCGCGGAGAGAGCGCGACGCGCCGACGGCGACGAGGGCTGCGGCGAGCGCGGTGATGGCGATGCCTGCGACGAGGACCGCCTCCTGGAAGGACGCGAGCCGCTCCCCGGTGATGGCCGTCGTCGTGATGCCGCCGCCGACGAGTGTGGCGAGGATGGTGCCGGTCGCGGCGATGCCGACCGCGGTCGCGATCTCGCTCGCGGTGTCGATCAGGGCCGCACCGATGGACGTGCGGTCCGCGGGGAGGCCACGGAGGACGTTGTTACCGGCGACGACGCCGACCACCCGCATCCCGGCGGCGACCAGGACGAGTGCGACGAGCACCGACGGGTAGCCGAACCGGCTCAGGAGCGCGAACACCGCGAGCCCCGAGACGACGGCGGCCGCGCTCATCCAGGCGGCGCGGTCGAGCCCGACGCGCTGGACGAACGGCCCGACGAAGCGACCGCCCGCCAGGAGCACGACGACCTGCGGGAGCATCGCAACGGCGGCCAGGGCCGGCGGCCACCCCCACGCGAACTGCAGTTGCAGCGTCGCCAGATACGACAAGCCGGCCATCGCGAGCCCGGCGGCGGCCTTGTAGGCCAGACCGGAGGCGACGAGCGGTTGGGCGATGAGACGGAGGTCCAGCAGCGGGTGACGCGCCGTGCGCTCCCGCACGACGAACCCGATGGCGGCCGCCACAGCGATCGCCGCCGTACTCCAGGCCAGGGCGGGGTCGATGTCGGCGACGAACAGGGTGGGCGTGAGGAGCACGCCGACGACGGTCGCGGTCCCGAGGACGGCTCCGAACCCGTCGATGCGATCACCGTGCAGCTGCGACCGCTCGTCGGCACCGATCCCGGCGCGGATCCCGATCCAGGCGACGACCGCGATGGGGGCGTTGGCGACGATGAGCACCTGCCATGGCGCCACGGCGAGCACCAGGCCGCCGATCGTCGGGCCGGCCGCGAGGCCCACCAGTCCGGCGGTCGAGATGACCGTGAGCGCCCGGACGCGGAGGTCGTCCTGCGCGAACAGGCGGAACGCCAACGCCATGGATCCCGGCGTGGTCATCGCCGCAGCGACACCCATGAGCGCGCGCACGACGATCAGCTGTTCCACCGAGGTGACGCACACGGTCAGGACGCTCACGACGGCGAGCAACGTCAGGCCGACGAGCATCACCCGCCGCCGACCGAACCGGTCGGCGACCGCGCCGAACAGCAGCATCAGCCCGCCGAACGCGACCGAGTACGCACCCGAGACCCATTGCAGCGACGCGGTGGATGCAGCGAGCTCACGGCCGATGGTCGGGAGGGCGACGTTCAGGACGGCGTTGTCGAGCATCTCGAACAGGAACACGGCCGAGAGGCCGGCCAGCGCGACCCACGCGTCGCGGAGGCGTGGCGGCGAGACGGTGACCGCCGGGGAGGATGAGGATTCGAACATGGGCGCACTCCTTCGATGAAGAAGTGACGGCTCCCACGAGCCGCGTGCGCGTTTCCGTCGGCCGAGGCACGACGGGGTTTTTCCCTCTGCGACGAGGGTAGCGCATCATGGCCGCGCGGCTCCCCCGGGCTCATGCTCGCGAGAGTGCACAAAACGCTCCCAAACGCCGCTCATGGGAGCGTTTCGTGCACTCTCGCCCGCTGACGCGTCAGCGCAGGTACGCGTCGACCAACAACGGACCCCGGATCGCCCTGAGCGTGTCGATCAGCCGCACGAGGGCTCGCGCGTTCCACGAGGCGAGCTGGAGATCGTGGGGGCCGAGCGGTTCGAGCTTGCCGGTCCGGAGCCGGACGACCTCCCAGCCGGCCGATCGCAGCAGGCGATCCTTCCGTCGGTCGACCTCCTCACGGCGCCCGACGTGCTCGAGACCGTGCCGACCGATGCTGTCGTACTCGACGGCGACACGCAGTTCCGGGTAGACCAGGTCCGGCCACACCTCGAGGTGTTGGAAGAACGGACGCTGCACCCGCACGGCGTTCACCCCCTCGGTGAGCGCGAGTCGCTCGTGGACGTCCGCGCGCAGCCGGGCCTCAACCGCCGAGGCCGGCTTCGGCGCGCACTCGGAGGTGAAGGCCTCGCCCACCGGCAGCTCCGGGGTCTTCTCGCAGAGCGACGGCTTCGGCCGTTCTCGGCGTGCTCGGAGGGGCCCCGCGTCTTGGATCACCGGGTCGGTCACCGATTCGCGCATCGGCAACGCGACGACCCTGGACGGGTTCGCCTCATCGGAGCACTCCGGGCACCACGCGCTCCGGCGACGCTCGCGGCCCGGTCGCGCACGCTGCTCCGCGGGCGTCGCGACGAAGCGGTGCCCCCGGTCGCACTGCCACTGCAGGAGGACGTCGGCCGCCGGCGGCACCTGGCTGAGGACGATGCCGGCGTTGAGATCCGCGTGGTACTGACGCCACAGCGCAGGGAACGCCGCCCATGCCTGCCGGTAGGCGCCGACCGGGTACGGCGTCTCGAGGCCCTTCGACCACTGACGGCGGGCCCACCACGCTTCCACACGTTCCGGCACAGCCCGAACCTACGATGAGCCGCCGACACCGGGCGCGACCGTCGTCACCGCGTGCGAAGCGCGGGGCCCGTCAGCGCGTCACGTGGGCGGTGTCACCCCACCGGGACCTGGAAGTCCTCGTTGCAGGGGACGTTGTCCTGCCCGGTTTCGAAGTGACCCGTCGGCGCCTTGCGCTTGACGTCGTCGATGTAGTGGGTCTCGGTGCTCTGCGAGTAGCCGTCTCCACCCTGGAATTCGTAGACGGTGATGTCGACGCGGATCCGGCCGGTCTGCTCGACGTACTGGGTTCCCGCCGTCACCGCGTTCTTGTAGCCCGGAACCGCCGTCACCTCGGCCCGGCGTTCGTTGGTCGTGGTCTTGGTCTCCGTGTAACCGCCGCTGGCCTCGATGCTCACGACGTCCTTGATGTTGAGGGAGACGCCCCCGCCGGTGGTCCACGACTGGGCGAAGGACTTCACGTCACCCAGCGTGAGCTTGAGGTCGCTGACCGCGCCGTCGTTGCAGTTGGACAGCGGCTCGCCGTAGCGCACCCATTCGAGCGGGAGCGGGGTCTCGCCCTGCACCTCGAAGGTGCACGAGCCCTCCATTGCACCCGTCGACGCCGGCTCCCCGTTGCAGGTCTTCATCAGCATGTCGTCGTTGTAGGGGTCCTCCTCGGCGGATGCGGGGCCTCCGGCGATCAGTGCCCCGGTGAGCGCGAGCAGTGACCCGGCGGCCAGGAGGTTCCGCTTCCGACCTCCGCTGAATCGAGTGGCCGTCGCGTGTGTGGTCGTGGTCTCGGTGTTCATGGTTCCGTCCTTTCGCCGTACGTTCCTGTCGCTGTTCCGCGCCGGTCGTTCCGACGTGTCGTCAGCATGACGCGGACGGCTCGGGCTCGACAACGTGGACGGCGGTTGCTGAGGCGATCGCCTAAAGAGCCGCAGGGGTCGACGAATGCGTGATAGAGGCGCGGACCACCGTGGTCGTCACGCGAGCTGGTCGTCGTCCTCGCGCTCGCCGGGCTGCGCCAGGGCGATTTCGGGATGACGATGTGCGGCTTCGAGCTGCGCCGGAGTCGACGAGCGGCGGCGGAATCTGGCGGCGAGCACACCGCGGACGAACGCCACCGCCACGAGCGCGGTCCGGTTCTGCACGTTCCAGGCCTTCATGAGCTTGCCGAGGTGCCAGCTGACCGCCTGTCGGCTGTAGTTCGTCTGCTTGGCGATGTCATCGTTCGAGAGCCCGTACGCGGTGAGCGTCAGCATGTGCTGTTCGGTCTCGTCGAGCTCCGGACCGGTGGCGATCAGCTCGACCGGTGATTCGTCGACGCCCTCAGCGACGACCTCTCCGACCGGCACCAGCGATCCCTGAGCCCGATCGAGCCGCGCCCGCTCCTGGTTCCAACTCTCGACCCAGCAGGATCCGAGCTCGTGAGCCACCCAGGTCGCGCGCGTCATGGCGAGCACGACCTGCGAGGGTCGGGCGTGCTGGAGTTCGAACATGACGGCTGAGAACGTCGCCAGCGCCGGATACGACCCCCGCAGGGCCGTGGAGAAGGTCGCCCCAGGCTCGTTCGCCGAACGGATCGCCACACCTCTCAGCTCGGCGAGACACCTCGGCGAGATGGGTCCGCCGCGCTCCACGGCGCGCAATGCGGCCGGGAGGACGACGGGAACGATCTCGGCATACCTGGCTCGCAGCCACGCTCGCGTCTCGGGTTCGATGTCGTCGAACGGCGGGTCCTGGAGGAGGAGGCTGAATTCGTGGACGCGGTGGTCGAGGTGCAGTCCAAGATGTCGCCGTTCGCCCATGAGCCCCCGCCAGCCGTCGATTCGCCTCCGGTCCACAGTGCTCGGGGGCGCCGCCTCACACTGTATCGGCACGCGATGACGTCGACGCGCTCTGACGGGCCGCGCTCGACCGCTCTCGCCCCTCCCGACGTGAACAACGGGTGAATCCGCCCGCGCACCCGTTGTCGATCCCACGATCGAGGAGCAAGCTCGTCGCCGTGGACCCCATCATCCTGCTCTCGCTCGTCGTGATCACGGCGCTCGCCTTCGACTTCACCAACGGATTCCACGACACGGCGAACGCGATGGCGACCTCGATCGCCACCGGTGCGCTGCCGCCGAAGGTCGCGGTCTCGCTGTCGGCGGCGCTGAACCTCGTGGGCGCGTTCCTCAGTATCGAGGTCGCGCTCACCGTCACGAACGCGGTCGTGAAGATCCAGGACTCGTCGGGAGCCCCCGATCCGGCGCTCCTCGAGGGAGGCGGCTCGGCGCTCCTGCTGATCGTGCTCGCGGGGCTCATCGGCGGCATCATCTGGAACCTGCTCACCTGGCTGCTCGGGCTCCCGTCGAGCTCGTCGCACGCGCTCTTCGGCGGTCTCATCGGCTCGACGCTCGCGGGCCTCGGCCTGAACGGCGTGAACTGGGCCGGCGACGGCTCGAAGCTCGACGGCGTCGTCGGCAAGGTCATCCTGCCGGCCCTGATGTCGCCCGTGCTCGCCGGCGCGGTGGCCGCGATCGGTACTTGGCTCGTCTTCCGCGTCATCGGCAACCTCGCCCAGGGACGTCTCCACCGCGGCTTCCGGATCGGGCAGATCGGTAGCGCGTCGCTCGTCTCGCTCGCCCACGGCACGAACGACGCCCAGAAGACGATGGGTGTCATCACCCTCGCGCTCATCGCGGCCGGCGGCTGGGACGACACCGAGTCGGTTCCGCTCTGGGTGAAGCTCGCGTGCGCCCTCGCGATCTCGCTCGGCACGTACATCGGCGGGTGGCGGATCATCCGCACCGTCGGCAAGGGCATCGTGGAGTTGAACACGCCGCAAGGCATGGCCGCCGAGAGCTCCTCCGCCGCCGTCATCCTCGCCTCGAGCCACCTCGGCTTCGCCCTCAGCACGACGCACGTCGCGACCGGATCGATCCTCGGCTCCGGCGTCGGACGACCGGGCGCGCAGGTGCGCTGGCGGGTGGCCCTCCGGATGGTCGTCGCCTGGGTCATCACCCTCCCGGCAGCCGCGCTCATGGGCGCGGTGATGTGGTGGGTCGGTCACCTCGCGGGCGGGGCGATCGGCGGGATCCTCATGGTCGCGATCCTCGTCGGGGTCGCGCTCACCATCTACCTCCGCTCGCGCCGCGACAGCATCGGATCCCACAACGTGAACGACGACTGGCAGGACGCCCCCGCCCGTTCGTCGCAGAAGACCGCAGCGTAAGGACGTCGGACATGTTCATGCTCTTCCTCGAAGCCGCCGCCCAGGTGGCCGTCATCGCGCTCGTGCTCGGCGCGGGGCTTCCCGCGCTCTTCGCGCTGGGCGTCCGCTCGTTCGCGATCGCCGGAGGTGCCGGTTCCGAAGACCGGAGCGGGCAGAGCACGCCGGTGCTCCCACCGGTACTCCTCCGCTCGATCGGCGTGCTGTGCTTCGCCGTGGTCGTCGCCGCGGTGCTGGTGGGACTCACGATCATCGTGGCCACCGGTCTGGGGCAGGAAGTCAGCTTCGACCACGTGTTCCCGACCTTCACCCCGAAGGACTGAGGATGTCGAACGAGGACGGCGCAGACGCGATCGGAGTCGACGCGACCCGCGCACCGGCCACCGGCAGCGGGTCCGGGGTGGTGGCGCGCGTCGTCGGGTGGCTCCGCGCCGGATACCCGACGGGCGTGCCCGAGCACGACTACGTGCCGTTGCTCGGCATCCTCCGACGGAGCCTCACCCCCGAGGAGCTGGACGAGGTCGTCGCGAGCCTGCTCGTCGAGGCGGAGCACGCCGATGCCGCCGGCGAGCCGGTCGGCCACGATCGTCTGCGGGCGCGCGTCGAACAGCTCCTCCTCGGACCGGCGCTCCCGGAGGACCTCGTCCGGGTCTCCGCCCGGCTCGCGAGCGCGGGCTGGCCACTCGGCAGTCCGGACGACATCCGTGCCGTGGCGGCCGACGACACCCACGTCGGCGGGCAGGGGCGCACCCCGTTGCACGAGGAGCGCCAGGGGCTGGTCGCCCGCATCGTGCGTTGGCTTCGAGCCGGGTACCCCGCAGGATTACCCGAGCAGGACTTCGTCCCGCTGGTGGCGCTCCTCCGTCGACGGTTGAGCGACGCCGAGGTCGCCGAGGTGGGCGCGCGCCTCGCCGCGGAGGGTGACGCGTCGCTCAGTCGGGTCGACGTCGCCACCGCGATCGCCCGGGTCACCGTAGAGCTGCCGAGTGACGAGGATGTGGAGCGGGTCCGCCGGTCGCTCGCCGACCACGGGTGGCCGAGCGACTTCGCGGTCTGAACCCCGCTGTCTCCACCGCCGACGAGACCTCCTCCCGCGAGCCGCCGTCGGGTCGGGGCGCGCTCGTTCAGGCCCGAGAGCGCGCGAAACGCTCCCGAACGCGATGTTCGGGAGCGTTTCGCGCGCTTTCGCCTACGGCGCTTCCTACTTGCCTTCCGCTTCGCGGGAGACCGGCGCCCACTCGGCCCACTCGGCGAGGCGCTGCTGGTAGATGTGCGGGGCGATCTGGGTGGGCTGCTCACCGAAGAAGACCCGCAGTGGGGCCTGCTCGGCATCGACGACCTTGAGGATCGCGGACCCGAACCCGACGGGCTTCGGCTGCTCTCCGCCGGTGCGGGCCTGCATCGCGTCGTGCAGGCTCTGGTACTGCGGCTGGGCGTCGGCGACGACCGCCGATGCGCTGCTCCAGTCGGTGTCGAACCCGCCGGGCTCGACGAGGGTGACCTTGACGCCGAACCCGGCGACCTCCTGCGCGAGCGACTCGGTGAGCCCCTCGAGCGCCCACTTCGACGCGTGGTAGCCACCGAGCGTCGGGAAGGCCGCGATGCCGCCGATGGTGGAGATCTGGATGATGTGCCCCGAGCCCTGCTCACGCATGATCGGCAGGACCGCCTGGGTGACGCTGAAGACGCCGAACAGGTTGGTGTCGAGCTGGTCGCGCAGCTGATGCTCGGTGATCTCCTCCACCGCGCCGAACAGTCCGTAGCCGGCGTTGTTGATCACGACGTCGAGCCGGCCGAAGGTGTCGTGCGCGGTCTTGACCGCCGCGAACACCTGCTCGCGGTCGGTGACGTCGAGCTGCAGCGGAAGGACGGCGTCGCCGTACTGCTCGACCAGGTCCTGCAGCGTGTCGGTGTTGCGAGCGGTGGCGGCGACCTTGTCGCCCCGTCCCAGCGCGGCGAGGACGAACTCGCGGCCGAAGCCCTTCGATGAACCGGTGACGAACCAAACCTTGCTCATGATGCTCTCCTCCGTTGTGTGCGTCACGGTGACACCCGCTGGAAACTATATGCCTAAATTGTCACCAGGTGTCAACTTTGCATCCTGGGGATATGATGAGTGCATGCCCGACACCTCCCCCATGCCGATCAGGGAGCGCACCCGCCGACTCGCCCAGACTGAGCTCACGTCGGTGGCGCAGGACCTGTTCGTCGCCCAGGGCTACGACGGCACCACGGTGGACCAGATCGCGGCCGCCGCCGGGATGTCGAAACGGACCTTCTTCCGGTACTTCCCGTCGAAGGACGACCTGGTCATCGGGAAGTACGACCTCTTCGGCGACCGGATGGCCGAGGCACTGGACGCCCGACCTGCCGAGGAGCCGGTCTGGGAGTCGCTGCGCCGGGTCTTCGACATCACCCTCGACTACGTCCAGGACGACCACCAGCGCGCCAGGAACGATGCGATGGAGGAGATCGTCCGGAGCACGCCCCAGTTGTACGCACGCTACCTGGAGAAGATGGAGCGCATTCAGCAGCTCCTCATCGGCAGGGTCGCTGCGCGGCTGGACACCCGCGACGACGATCCGGCGGATCCACGACCGGGCGCGATCGTCGGTGCCGCGTTCGCGTGCATGCAGGCTGCCCGCCACGCGTGGTTCGCCTCCGACCGCACGGAACCGTTCGGGAGCTGTCTCGACGCTGCGATGTCGACCGTCTCCGTCGGGAACGCCGACTGAGGCCGAGCCGGAACACGGTCGGCGGGGCGCTCGGGCCCGGCTCGCTCCTCAGCTGAGGCCGGAGGTGATCACGACTCGCGTCACGTCGGGATCCTTCAGCAGCTCGTAGCCCGCGCCGACGCCGTCGAGGGCGATCTCACGCGACATCAGGTCGTCGAGGTTGAACCGGCCCTGCAGGTAGAGGTCGGCGTACAACGGGATGTCGTGCTTCGGCGTCGTCGAACCCATGTAGACGCCCTGGATGCGCTTCTGCGTGCCGATGAGGCCGATCGTGAGGAGGGGCAGTGTCGCCGAGGGGTCGATGATGCCGATCAGGTAGAGACCACCGCCGGGCCGGATCATCTCGAGACCGGAGGCGGTGACGGCGGGGATCCCGACGAAGTCGAAGGCCGCATCGGCGCCCCGCCCGGTGATGGACAGGACCTCGGCGATCGGGTCGACCTTCGTCGAGTTGACGGTGTGGGTGGCGCCGAAACGCTTGGCCTTCTCGAGCTTGTCGTCGGACACGTCCACCGCGATGATCGTCGTGGCTCCGGCGACGACGGCACCGTTGATGGCGTTCAAGCCCACACCGCCGGCACCGATGATCACGACCGCGTCTCCCGCCTGCGTGTTCGACGTGTTGATGACCGCCCCGGCGCCGGTCACGACGCCGCAGCCGAGCAGCGCCGCCTGGGCGAACGGGATGGCGTCACTGACCTTGACCAGCTGGTTCTCGTGGATCAGCGCCCGCTGGGCGAATCCACCGAGACCGAAGACCTGCTCGACGTGGTGTCCGTGAGCGTCGACGACACGGGCGGGCTCGTCCTCGCCCCGAAGCGTCGCCTCGGGGTGCTCGCACTGGAAGGTGCGACCGGTGAGGCATGCCTCGCACCTGCCGCACGACTGCACCAGACAGCCGACGACATGGTCGCCGACGGCGAACTCGGTGACGCCGGGACCGACCGCGCTGACCACGCCGGCGACCTCGTGACCGAGGAGCATCGGAAGCGGGGTGCCCATGTCGTTGCGGGAGTAGGTCAGGTCGGTGTGGCAGAGTCCGGAGGCCCGTACATCGACGAGCACCTCCCTGCCGATCGGCTCGGCGAGTTCGACGTCCTCGGTGACGAATCCTGCGCCGATCTCGCGGACCAGGGTGGCTTTCATGGGTGTTCCTTTCTTCGGGTGGAGCTGAGGCGTCGTGGCCTGGGCCGTTGTTCGATGTCAGTGGGTGCCGCTGAACCAGACCGGGAGGAGGCGGGTCAGATGGTCGGCCAGCGCCTGCTCGTCGAGGTCGATCTCGTCCGCGATCCAGGCGTCGAGCAGTCCGTACGCGGCGCCGGCGATGTACCGTGCGGTGGCCTCGGGAACGAGCTCGGCTGGTCGCGCCGGATGTTCGAGCAGCGCTTCCTCGATCACGGCCGCCATGGCGCGCACGCCCGCGAGATACCCCTCCTTCGTGACCGGGAGCGCACCGACCGCCGCATACAAGGCACGGTTCGCGGCGAAGTGGGCGACCAGACGGTCCTGAGCGGCACGCATGGCGTCGGGTCGCTCATCGTGCTGGTAGAGGTCGGCGATCGCCAGGAACGCGTCTCGCCGGAGGCTGTCGGCGAGTTCGTCGAGACTGGCGTAGTGCGCGTAGAAGCTGGCCCGGCTGATGCCGGCGGCGCGTGCAATGGCCGCCACACTGAGCTCCTCGTCGGCGTCCGAGAGGGCGTGCACCGCCGCCGCGATTCCCGTGCGGGTTCGAGCGACCCGCGGGTCGAGCGACTCCTGGAGGCCGCGCCGAAGCTCTGCATTCGATCCGGCCGCGGCGCTCATGCGAGTCACCATACTCCTGTTCTGGACAGGTGTACAGAATGCGGCCGGGAGCGTGCACCACTCGCTCGCGAACACTCTCGCGGTCGGAGCGAGCCCGTGCGATGAGTGCCATGCTCGATGCATGCCATGGCCCGCGATCGAACCACTGGTGTCCGACCGCCTCACGCTGGAGCCGTTGTCACTCGAGCATGCTCCGTCGATGGTCGACGTCCTCTCCGACCCCACCCTGTACACGTTCACCGGCGGAGAGCCGCCGACGCTCGACACACTTTCCACTCGATACGCCTCCCAGATCCGCGGGCCGGCCGACGAGTCGCAAGGCTGGTTCAACTGGATCGCGCGGCGGCACGACACCGGCGCGCCCATCGGGTTCGTCCAGGCCACCGTGGAATCCCAGAGCCAGGACATTCTGGCCGAGATCGCGTGGGTCATCGATCCAGCCCACCAACGCCAAGGCTTCGCCTCCGAGGCGACGGCCGCCTTGATCGATTGGCTGCACGCTCACGGGGTCACCCGGCTCACCGCCCACATCCATCCGGAGCACACAGCGTCGCAGCGGGTGGCGCACCGCCAGGGCCTCCGTCCGACATCGACCATCGAGGACGGCGAGGTCCGCTGGGAATCGCCGTCTCACGACGAGCGCTCCTGAAGCCGAGGGTCCAGCTCGGCACGCCCGATAGCCTGTCTCCACCGAATCCAGCCCGATCGCTCCCGGAGAATCGACCATGACGCACACGCTCGACGCACAGCTCGACAGCATCTTCGCGGCTGGCGACCGGGCTGACATGGGTCCGACCATCGAAGCACTGCTGCCCATCTACGACGAGCACCCTCACCACCCGAGAGTCCTCTACGAGCTCGGTGGCGCCTACGACACCGCGGGCGAGGAGGAGAGAGCACTCGACCTCTACGAGCGGGCCATGGAGAGCGGCCTGGCGGGAGACATCCGTCGCCGTTGCTACCTGCAGTACGGAAGCACCCTCCGCAACCTCGACCGGATCGATGAGTCGCTGGAGGTCTTCGCACGGGCGCGTGCCGAGTTCCCGGAGTCAGTCGCGCTCGGAGCATTCGAAGCCCTCACCCTCCATGCCGCCGGACGGTCGAACGCCGCGCTGTCGAGCCTCCTCGAACTCCTGGCCGAGCACGTAGACGCGGCTGAGCTCACGCGTTACAAGCCGGCCCTGCGAGGCAACGCCGAGTACCTCCGGTCACTGGACGAGGAGCCCCGGTCCACGACGGAGGACTGACGGCGCCGACGCCCCCAGACCATCGGCCTCACATCTTCACACCGCCTGGACGATGAGGGCGACACCGAATGCGACGATCAAGCCGTTGCCGACGATGGCTGTCCACCTCCGAAAGGACGCGCCAGTCCTCCGCCGGAGCCCGGCTCCGAGCGCGACCAGCAGCGCCTGCCAGCCGAAGGACGCGAGCCCGACGCCTCCGATGAAGGCGACCGCCGTCGGCCCTGACTCCGTGAACCCGTTCAGGCCGGTCAGGATCGCCGCGAAGTACACCAGGGTGGCCGGGTTGATCGCCGTCAGGCCCAGGAAGAGCAGGTAGCGCTGACGCGACGTGCCCGTGCGCCCCGTCGACCGCACTCCTCCTGACGACGTCGCACGCAGGCCCTGCAGGAGCCCGAGGGCTCCGAGCGCGATGACGGCGACACCACCGAGGAGCTGCGGCCACGGAGTCCAGCCGCTCACGACGGGACCGGCGAGCACACCGGCGGCGACGGCTGCCGTGCAATACGACACGTCCACCGTCGCCACGGCTGCGGCAGCTGCGAGCCCACGGCGCAGCCCCCGCGTGACACCCTCCTGGAGGAGCAGGATCCCGATCGCCCCGAGCGGAGCGGCCAGAGCGAGGCCGGCGACGGAACCGGCGAGGAGGGCGAGGAGGACATCCATGCCGACGACTCTGGTGCAGCACGACTGCCGCGACAGTGCGTTCCGGCAGTGAGACGGCATACTGTGTCGCGTGGATGCTCTCGACAGTGAAATCATCGATGTGCTGCGGGCCGATGGGCGGATATCGTTCAGCGAGCTCGGTCGCCGGATCGGCTTGAGCACGAATGCGACCGCGGCCCGCGTCCGTCGCCTGGAGCACAGTGGTGTCATCACCGGGTACCGCGCGATCCTCGGCTCCGATGCCCCGGTCGCCGAGGACGGCCTGGAGGCGTTCATCGACGTCCGACTCGACCCTGCGCGCAAGTCGGAGGAGTTCCTGGAGTGGACCCGTCGGATCCCCGAGATCCGGGACGCGGTGCACGTCACCGGCGCCTACGACTACCTCGTCCACATCCGCGTCGCCGGCACCAGCGCGCTCGACCGCCTCCTGCGCAGCATGAAGAACGACGGAGGCGCGACCCACACGCAGACGCGGCTGGCGCTCCGGTAGGCGGGAACCGCACGCGCCGTCGCATCGCGCTACCGCGGACCTACTGCCCTACACCGGCGCGAGCGGTTCGCGGGCTCCGTCCGGCAGCTCCACGGTGATCGGGTCACCGGGCTGCACGACACCGCCGACGAGCACCACACCCATGACTCCCGTCTTGCGGACGGTGCGACCCTCCGCGTCCGTGCCGACGACCTGCTTGAGCAGCCCGGGTTCGAAGCGGTCGATCTGCACACACGGGTTCCGCAGCCCCGTCACCTCGACGACGGCATCGGTTCCGAGTCGGAGCACGGCACCCGCGGGGAGGTCGAGCAGGTCCAGTCCTTCGGTGGTGATGTTCTCGCCCAGCTCACCCGGGGTGAGGTCGGCGTCCACCTCCGCGAACAGCTCCCGGTGGATGAGGTGGACCTGCCGGAGGTTGGGCTGCGAGGGGTCTCGTCTCACGCGGGACCGATGCTGCACCGTCGCACCGAAATGCGCGTCCCCCTCGACGCCCAGCCCGGCGACGAGCGTGATCGCGTCACGTCGCGGCTTGGAGAAACGGTGCTCATCGTCGCTGCTGACCGAGACGACACGGGCGTTTGTCATCACCCCAGTGTGCACCTCGACGGCACGGTTCACCCCGCGTTCGCCTTGCGGACAAACGTTCGCTTGACGTACGGTTGAGGCGGCGATCGACACGATGAGGAGCGACACCGTGGGCAGTGGACAGACAGCGTCTTCGAGCGGGTTCTCCGGGCGACGGTTCCTCGTCACCGGAGGCGCCCAGGGGATCGGTGCCGAGATCGTGGCCCGACTGTCGGCCGGCGGGGCGGACGGCGTCATCGTCGACCTGGCCGCGGCGGCGGACGATGCGCCGTGGCCCTCCCGGCAGCTGGACGTGACGGACGAGCCGGCCGTCGTCGAGGCGATGCGTTCGACACAGGCCGAACACGGACCCTTCGACGGCGTGATCGCCGCCGCCGGCATCGTGCCGCCCTGGCACCGACCGGCCGACGTCGACCTCGACATGTTCGACCAGACGATGGCCGTGAACGTGCGCGGCTTCGTCGTGACGGTCAAGTCCGTCGCCGAGTCGATGCCGCACGGCTCGTCCATCGTCGCGATCGGCTCGCTGAACTCCTGGCGCGGCGACCCCAACCTCCTCGCCTACGCCGCGAGCAAACACGCCGTCCTGGGCGCCGTGCGCTCGATGGCGATGTCGCTCGGCCCGCGCGGCATCCGGGTGAACGCCGTCGCCCCGGGCCCCGTGGCGACCGACGCCCTGCGCGGCCGCATGAGCGACCGCGCAGGGCGCGGCGGTCCGGCCCTCGGGGAGGCGCTGGAGGCCGCCGCCCGGCAGACCGCCCTCCGCCGACTCGCGACACCGGGCGACGTCGCCGACACCGCCCTGTTCCTCTCGTCCGCCCAGGCAGCGGCCATCACCGGACAGCTGATCCCCGTCGACGGGGGCCTGCTGTGAGTGTCGTGAACGGCGGTCCGACCCCGTCGCTCGCCGGGCGTTCGGTGCTCGTCACCGGGGTGTCCGGCGGCATCGGTTCGGCCCTCGCCAAGGTCCTCGGCCGCGAAGGCGCCTTCGTCGTCGGCACCTATCGCAGTCGCGCGGCCGAAGCACGCGCCGTCCTGGAAGCCGCGGCCCCGGACCGCCACGCCCTGCTCGAGGCGGACATCACCTCCGGCGCATCGGCTCGGGAGCTGTGGGATCGGGCGAACGCGATCCGGCCCGTCGACACGGTCGTGCTCAACGCGGCGGTCATGATGCGGACACCACTGCAGGGGCCGGTAGCGGAATGGGACGACGGGTGGGAGGCGTCGATGACGGTCAACGCCGTCGCCCCGGCCGCCCTCATGCGCCAGGCGGCCCACGACCTCGCCGAACGCTCTGGCGGCTCCATCATCGTCATCTCCAGCTGGGCCGCCGAGCAGGGCTCGCGTCTCCCCGAGGCGTCCGCGTACGCCGCGTCGAAGGCCGCCGTCCGCAACTTCGCCCAGACGCTCGCCCGCGACGTCGCACGCCGCGGGGTCCGCGTGTACACGATCGCGCCCGGCGTCGTCGACACCGGCATGGGGACGCAGGGGCTCTCCACCGAGCAGCAGAGCTCCGTCGCCGAGGGCCTGACGATGGGACGCCACGTCGCCGCCGCGGAGATCGCCGAGCTGGCCGCCTTCCTCGCGACCGACCGTACACCGAGCCTCACCGGGGCCACGCTCGACCTGAACGGCGCCTCCTACATCCGCTGATCGGGCAGGCACTCAGCGCTCGAGGACCACCGCCAGTGCCTGACCGACACCGATGCACACCGTCGCCACGGCGACCCCGCCGCCACGCCGCACGAGCTCGTGCGCGGCCCGCCCGATCACCCGGCCACCGGACGCCCCCAGGGGATGACCGATGGCGAGTGCACCACCGCGCGGGTTGAGCCGCTCGGGATCGAGGTCCGGCCATCCCGCGAGGCAGGCGAGGGTCTGGGAGGCGAACGCCTCGTTCAGCTCGACGACGTCGACGTCGGACCAATGACGCCCCGCCCGGGCGAGGGCCTTGTTCGCGGCCTCCACGGGCGCGATCGGGAAGTCGTCCGGATCGACGCCGTGCGCCGCTCGTCCGGCGATCCGGGCGAGCGGTTCGCCGTCGACGGCGCCTTCTCTGGCGAGCAACACGGCCGAGGCGCCGTCGTTGATGGAGGAGGAGTTGCCCGCGGTCACGGTGCCGTGGCCGTCACGGGGGAACAGTGGACGGAGCCCCGCGAGCCGCTCCACCGTCGTGTCGTCGCGGATCCCCTCGTCCCGCCCGAGCTCGACCCCGGGGACCGGGACCACCTCGCCGTCGAAGACCCCGTCGGCCCAGGCGGCCGCAGCCAGCCGGTGCGAACGGACCGCATAGGCGTCCTGCTGCTCCCGCGTGACACCGCGCTCCTGTGCAACCTTCTCCGCGGCCTCACCGTTCGAGATCGTCCACGCCTCGGGCAACGCGGGGTTCACCATCCGCCAGCCGATCGAGGTGTTCCAGAGCGTCGGATTGCCGATGCTGGGGAAACCCCTGGCCGACTTCTCGAGCACGTAGGGCGCACGACTCATAGACTCGACGCCGCCGGCCAGCACGATGTCGGCGTCGCCGGCAGCGATCGCCCGTGACCCCTGGATGACAGCGTCCATCGAGGAGGCGCAGAGCCGGTTGACGGTCACACCGGTCACCGAGGTCGGGAACCCGGCGAGCAGGGCGGCGAACCGCGCGACGTCCCGGTTGTCCTCACCCGCCTGGTTCGCGTCCCCGAGCACGACGTCGTCGATGCGAGCCGGGTCGAGTCCGGTCCGGTCGACGATCGCGCGGAGCACCACGGCGGCCAGATCGTCGGGTCGGACACCAGCGAGCGCTCCCCCGGACCGCCCGAACGGTGTCCTGACCGCGTCGTAGAGGTAGGTCTCGGTCATCCTGCACTCCGTTCCAGGGTCTGCTCGGCCGCGGGCGCGGTACCGGTGGTCGCATCGGTCAACGCGAGCCCGGTGAGGGCCCGCAGCTCGTCGACGGTCGTGTCTCCGAACGTCTCCACCACCGCGAACCCCTCCGGTGTGACGTCGAACACGGCGTGGTCGGTGTAGACCCGCGACACACAGCCGACCCCGGTGAGCGGGTAGGCGCACTCGGCGACGAGTTTCGACTCGCCGGACCGGGTCAGCAGGTCGGTCATGACGACGACCCGCTTCGCCCCGATGGCGAGGTCCATCGCCCCACCCACCGAGGGGATGGAACCCTCGCCACCGGTGGACCAGTTGGCGAGGTCGCCCTCCTGACTCACCTGGTAGGCGCCGAGGACGCAGAGGTCGAGGTGCCCGCCGCGCATCATGGCGAAGGAGTCGGCGTGATGGAAGAACGAGGCGCCCGCCACCGTGGTGACGGCCTGCTTGCCGGCGTTGATGAGGTCCGGGTCGAGCGCGCCGGGGCGGGGTGCGGCCCCCATGCCGAGCATCCCGTTCTCCGTGTGGAGGATGATCTCCGCGCCCTCCGGCAGGTGCTCGGCGACGAGCGTCGGCGCTCCGATGCCGAGGTTGACGATCGCACCGTCCTCGATGTCGGCAGCGATGCGCGCGGCGAGCGCGTTCCGGTCGATGCGGGTGGTCATGCGGCGTCCTCCTCGTCGGACGGTTCGTCGGGCACCAGCGGGCTACCGGCGAGGTCGACCCCGCCGACGAAGGCGCCGTCGCGCAACCAGCGGCGCTCACCGGTCTCGACGACCCGGTCCACGAAGAGGCCCGGCGTGACGACGGCCTCCGGGTCGAGGTCGCCGAGCTCCACCACGGCGTCGACCTGGACGACCGTCGTCCGCGCGGCGGTGCACATGATCGGACCGAAGTTGCGAGCGGTCTCGCGGTAGACGAGGTTGCCCCAGCGGTCGGCGCGGTAGGCGCTCACGAGGGCGAAGTCCGCGTGGATGGGGAGTTCCAGCGCATGGGTCCGCCCGTCGAATTCGCGGGTCTCCTTCCCCTCGGCCAGCGTCGTGCCAACCCCGGTCGGGGTGTAGAAGCCGCCGATGCCGGCACCGGCGGCGCGGATGCGTTCTGCGAGGTTGCCCTGCGGGACGAGCTCGAGTTCGAGCTCGCCCGCCCGGTACAGCCGGTCGAAGACCCAGGAGTCGCTCTGTCGTGGGAAGGAGCAGATGATCTTCCGCACCCGTCCGCGGTCGAGCAGGGCGGCCAGGCCGTGGTCGCCGTTCCCCGCGTTGTTGTTGACGATGGTCAGCTCGGACGCGCCCTGCTCGATGAGCGCGTCGATGAGTTCGACCGGTTGTCCCGCGCGGCCGAAGCCGCCGATCATCACCGTGTCCCCGTCACGGACACCCTCGACGGCGTCCGCCGTCGAGGCGACTCGTTTGTCGATCACGCGTGTTCCTTCCTCAGTGTCCGTCGGTGGTCCGATGCGGCGTCACGACGTGGCATGCTTGCGCCGATAGGCGGCCCAGGTCGTGGCCCACCGCTCGGGGTCGTCCAGCCCGGAACCGTCGATCTGGGCGACGACCTGACGATGCGGTGCCGTCCGGACGAGTTCCGGGTCGTTCCGGCCCTCCTCGAGGACGTGCTCGAGGACGTCGATCCACTCGTCGAGGTCCTCCTTCGACCACATCTCGCCGGCCTCCGGGGTGAACGGCTCCGGTACGATCCACGGTTCATGCGCGAGCCAGTAGGCGTCGATGCCGAAGTCCGTCATCCGGTTCTGCACGTCCACGGTCGACAGCCCGGTCTCGGCCGCGTACTCCTCGAGGGAGTACCGGGTCATCTCGAGCCGGGGCAGCGCCTTCCCCGCGAACGACATGGTCACGCCGGGGATCGCCATGAGCCGGTGCTCCATGTAGTTGTTCGCGAGGACCGAGAGGTCGGCCGCCTCGCGCAGTCCGTCGGTGCCCATGGCCCGGGTCCACGAGTACGCCTTGAGGAGCTGTGGGACGTTGCCGAAGAACTCGCGGACGCGACCGACGCTCTGCTCGGGCTCGATGAACACACAGGCGTCGTCGTGGCGTTCGACCCGCGGGCCGGGCAGGAACGGTGCCAGCTCATCCGAACACCCGTAGGCACCCACCGACGGCCCGTTCCCGCCCTTCGGTGCCCCGAAGGTCTTGTGCAGCATGTACATGCACGCGTCGAAACCCAGGTCCCGTGCGCGCAGCCTCGTCATGACGCCGTTGAAGTTGGCACTGTCGTAGAAGGCCAGGCCACCTTCGGCGTGGACCGCGTCGATGACCTCGGTGATGAACGGGTTGTAGACCCCCATGTCGTCGGGGTTGTTCAGCACGATCGCAGCGGTCTGCGGGCCGATGACCGACCGGAAGGCCTCCAGCGAGGGGTAGCCGTCCTCCTCCACCGGCAGGGTCACGACCTCGAAACCCGCGGCCTTCGCCGTAGCCGGGTTGCACGGGTGCGCCTGGGCCGTGGTGATGACCTGACGGCGCTGCCCCAGCTCACCCTTCGCCTCGAAGTGGGCCCGCGTGATGACCATGTTCAGGTACGCCGCGTCGGCCCCGCCACCGGGCTGGAAGCTGAACGCAGACATCCCGGAGAGGTTGCAGAGCTCGGCTTCCAGGTCGTGCACGATACCCAGCAGTCCCTGCATCGTCGAGGCGTCCTGCCGCGGGTGCACGGCGGCGACCTCGGGTCGCGCGGCGAGCTGTTCGTTCACCGTCGGGCTGTGCTTCATCGTGCAGGTGCCGAAGAGGCTGATGCCCATCATCCCGAGCGTCTGCTGCGCGAGGTGGGTGAAGTGTCGGCGCACCTCGTACTCCGCCAGCTCGGGGAGGTCGGCGACGCCGTCGCGGCGCAGCCCCTCGGCGAACGTCGGGCCGTCGTCGGCCGGCGCCCACGACGTCGGCGGAATGACGCCGCGCCGTCCCGGTGCACCGAGCTCGTACACCACGCCCTCGTCCCACGACGCGGCGTGGTAGCGGCGGACCCGACTCGAACGGGTGGTCTCCTGGCTCATCCGATCACCTTCCCGGTTCATGCGAGCACCTCCGTCAGGGCGCCGACGAGGGCGCGTACATCGTCCTCGGTCGTGGTCTCGGTGACGCAGTAGAGTGCGCAGCCGTCGACCCCGTCCGCTTCACCGCTCAAATCGTGACCGCCCAGGATGCCCCGCTCGAGCAGCGCCCGGTTGATCTCGTCCACCGACCGTCCGGTGGCCGAGAAGTCGACCACGAACTCCTTGAAGATCCGATCGGCGTTCCGGACCGTCACTCCGGGAACGGCGGCGAGCAGCCCTGCGGTCGCACGTGCGTTCGCACCGACCGTCTCGGCCAGCTCGCGCATACCCTGCGGTCCCATGAGCGACAGGTACACGGCGGCTCGCACGGCCCACAGGTAGACCGAGTTGCCGGTCCAGTCGTTGCCGAGTTCGCGGGAACCGTAGGAGCTCTGCCCGAAGAGGGTCATCCCGAACGCCCGCTCACCGTCGGCGATGGTGGGCGAGAGGCTGACCTGCAGCGTCGGGAACTCGCGGGCGTAGCGCTCCTCGTCGCGCGAGGCGATGAATCCACCGACGCCGCCACCGGCGTTCAGGTGCACGCCGAGCGGCTGCAGGGAGCCGACGACGATGTCCGCCCCGAACCGGACGGGCGGAGCGAGCACGCCGAGCGAGATCGGGTCGACCCCGACGATCGCCTCGGCACCGACCGCGTGCGTGCGCTCGATGAGCCCGGCGATACCGTCCTCCACGACGCCCCACGAGTTCGGCGTCTCGACGTAGACCGCGGCGACGCCCTCGTCGAGGACGGCCTGCAGCGCGTCCGGCGCGATCGCCCCGGTGGCGGCGTCGACCGGTACGGTCCGGAGCTCGAGAGCTCCGCCGAGTTCGCGCGAGCCGCAGTAGGTCTCGATCACGAGTCGGCGCTCACGGTCGAGGTTGGCCGGCACGACGACGACGGAGCGACCGGTCAGCCGGGCCGCCATGCGGAGGGCGTGTCCGGCTGCGCATCCCCAGCTGTAGACGGGGAGACCGACGAACTCGAGCTCGAGGAGCGCGCCCAGCTGCGAGGTGAACTCGAACCAGGCCTGGTTGCGTCCGTGGTCCGAGCTCGGGGTGCCCCAGACGGAGGTGGAGATCTCCGGTCGTGCGGCGATCTCGTCACACAGCGCCGGGACGTAGTGGTTCCAGTATCCGCCGCCGAGGAAGGAGATGTGGCTCTCGGTGGAGACACCACCGCGGAGACGGTCCTCCAGGAGCCGCCGCAGCTCGTACTCGGAGCGGATGCCGGGGCGGTGCTCGATGCGGTCGTCCGAGCGGTGGTGGGCGGGAATCTGTGCGAACAGTTCGTCGGGGTCCTCGACCCCCACGGCGTCGAGGAGCGCCTGTCGGCTCTCGGCTGCCGAGTTGGCCATGTACGGGTGTGCCTCACGGGTCACGGTGGTCTCCTGTTCCATCGGTCGTCGGTCTGGTTCGGGTGGTGGCGGTCGTCAGCGGCGCGCCGGGATCGAAGTGGTCGGGAGGGTCTCGGCCGCGGCGTCGAGGACCCGCATGACGGTGCTCTCGCGTCGGCCGACGCGCACGCGCCGGTATCCGAGGAGCGGGTGTGTCCCGCCTGCGCCGTCGTCGTCGACGTAGAGGACGGGAGGCAGGAGCGCGCCGACCTTCTCGGTGGTCGCGACGATGTCGACGTGCTCGGCTCCGACGGCGTCCACGACGGCACGGCTCAGCTGCTGATTGCCGCGCCCCAGGAGGAACCCCTGGCCGCCGACGACCCCGAGGACGATGCGGGTGCCGGGGACGGTCCGGGCGACGTGGAGCAGTCGGGACTCGTCGACGTCGAGCTCGACCTCCCCCGAGGCGTGCCGGAGGTCGACGCCGCGAAGTGTCGCCGTGAAACCGAGCGCCTCGGCCACCGCTCCCGCACCGGTCCCCGGCCCGATGATCCAGGTGCTGCCGGGGTCCGCGCCGTCCACGACATCCTGCGCGACCGCGGCTCGACCCGCCGACGCCGGCGTCATCGACTTCGCGCGTTGGAGCGGCTCTCCGCCCCGGGGGACGCGGACCACCGCCATCGGGCGGGAGACGCCCTCGTCGTCGACGTCGAGCACCTCCGCCCAGACGAGGGTCGCGTTCCCGGACACGTACTGCGCCGCGAGCCGACCGGCGCCCTCCGGCGATCGCGCGAACGCTTCGGAGTGCATCTTGACCCCGGCCGGTACACCGATCATCGGCACCTCCGGCCCCAGTGCGCTGGCGAGGTCGAGCGCCGTGCCGTCACCGCCGGCGAAGAGGACGGCACGAGCTCCGGCCCGTTGCAGGGACTGAACCGCGGCGATGGAGTCGACACCGGTCGTCCGGCGCGCGGGCTCCGCACCCACCGTCCGATGCGGGATGTCCGCCCGCGTGAGCGCGTCGGACCCGAGCACACCCGCCGCCGCGATCAGCTCGACGTCGGTCGCGGCACGCAGGTGCCTGACCGCCCGGAGGAGACGCTCGGTCGAGCGTCCCTCCGAGACGGCCACGGCGTACTGCTCGTCCGTCAGCCCGTCGGTGCCGTGCAGCCCACGAGGGCCGCCGAAGCCCGCGATCGGGTTGACGAGGACACCAACGGGGACGGACATGTCGTCAGGCGCTCCGCAGCTCGCCGACGGCGACGTCGAGTGCCGCTCGGACGCCCTGGACCATGCGCGCGAGTTCGTCGTCGGTCGTCACGAACGGCGGGGAGAACGAGACCGTGTCGGCCGCCGGCAGTGCGCGGGTGATGACGCCCTGGTCGAGCGAGGCACGCGTCACCGCCGTCGCGAACGCACCCTGTGCCGCGAAGGGCCGCAGGGGCTCGCGCGACTCGACGAACTCGACGGCCGCCATGAGCCCACGACCGCGGACCTCAGCGACGTTCGGGTGGTCTCCGAACTCCGAGCGCAGCATCTCCTGGAAGACGGCGCCCTTCCGCGCGACCTCGTCGATCAGCCCTTCGCGCTCGATGATGTCCAGGTTGGCCATCGCCGCGGCCGCCGCCAGGGGGTGGGCGGAGTAGGTGTACCCGTGACCGAAGCTGCCGTACTTCGCGGAGCCGTCGAGGAGGACCTTCCAGACGCGGTCGTTCACAAGGACGGCCGAGAGCGGCACGTACGCCGAGGTGATGCCCTTCGCCACGGTCATGAGGTCGGGCCGCATCCCGACCGCCTGGCTCCCGAAGGGGACACCGAGCCGACCGAACCCGTTGACGACCTCATCGGCGATGAGGAGCACGTCGTAGCGGTCGAGGACCTCCTGGATCTTCGGGAAGTAGGTCTCCGGCGGGACGATCACCCCACCCGCGGCCATGACCGGCTCGGCGATGAACGCGGCGACCGTGTCGGGGCCCTCGTTCACGATGAACCGGTCGAGTTCGAGCGCGAGTTGGGTGGCGAAGTCGTCGTCCGTCTGTCCGGGCTCCCGCTCCCACAGGCGGTGCGGCGGTCGGACGTGGCGGATCATCGGCAGCGGCAGGTCGAAGCCGTCGTGCAGGTTCTGGAGTCCGGTCAGGCCACCGGAGAGCACGGTGACACCGTGGTAGCCGCGTCGGCGCGCGATGATCTTCTTCTTCTGCGGACGGCCGAGGACGTTGTTGTAATACCAGACGAGCTTGGCCTGGGTGTCGTTCGCGTCCGAGCCCGAGTTGCCGTAGAAGACCTTGCTCATCGGGACGGGAGCCATCTCGATGAGGCGCTGGGAGAGCATCGCCGGGAGCTCTGTGCCCATTGAGGAGAAGGCGTGGAAGTACGGCAGACGCAGCGCCTGGGCGTGGATCGCCTCCGCCATGTCCGGGTGGGAGTAGCCGACGTTGACGCACCAGAGGCCCGCCATGGCGTCGAGGTAGTCGCGTCCCGTGTTGTCCGTGACCGTGGCCCCGCGACCCTGGACGATCGTCATGTGGGGGCCGTTCCGATCGTGGGCAGCCAGGTTGGTCATCGGGTGGAACAGGAAGTTCCGGTCGAGGTCTTCGATGGTCATGTAACCCCTTCGTTCGTTCGCATCGCGCACTAATGGTCGCATTTCGCACATTACCCCGTATGCTGGACGAGGTTCAAACGGATTCGTGTTTTTCGCCGGAAAGTCGAGGAAGACCATGGGCATGACCCGACAGCAGCTCTTGGAGGGCGACCTCCTGCGCACCCAGCTCCACTTCGGTGGGCGGTGGCGAGACGGCTCCGGAGGTGAGCGGAGACCCGTCACCGACCCGGCGACGGGAGAGGAGATCGTGTCGGTCGCCGTCGCCACCGCGGACGACGTCACCGAGGCGATCGATGCGGCGGCGGAGGCCTTCGCCACCTGGTCGAAGGTGCCGGCCCCCGAACGGTCCCGCATCCTGCGCCGCTGGTACGACCTCGTGGTCGAGCACGTCGACGAACTGGCCGAGATCCTCACCTGGGAGCAGGGCAAGCCTCTCGCCGAGGCCCGCGGCGAGATCCTCTACGGCGCCGGCTTCATCGAGTGGTTCGCCGAGGAGGCCAAGCGCCTCTACGGCGAGGTCATCCCCACCAACAACCCCAACCGCCGGATGCTCACCACCCGGAACCCGGTCGGGGTCACGGCCGCGATCACACCCTGGAACTTCCCGAGCGCGATGATCCTGCGGAAGGCCTCCCCGGCGCTGGCCGCAGGCTGCACCATGATCATCAAGCCCGCCGGCGAGACCCCGCTGTCGGCCTTCGCCCTCGTCGCCCTCGCAGAGCGCGCCGGTGTCCCCGCCGGCGTCCTCAGTGTCGTGAACGGCTCCGGTGCGGAGATCGGCGCGGTCCTCACCGCGAGCGAGGTCGTCCGCACCATCAGCTTCACCGGCTCGACCGAGGTCGGCCGGACGCTGATGGCCCAGTCGGCCGACACCCTCAAGCACCTCGCCCTGGAGCTCGGCGGCAACGCGCCGCTCATCGTCTTCGACGACGCCGACCTCGACACGGCGGTCAAGGGGGCGATGGACTCGAAGTTCCGCAACGCGGGCCAGACCTGTGTGTGCGCGAACCGCATTCTCGTGCAGGACGGCATCCACGACGCGTTCGTCGAGGCCTTCACCAAGGCGGTCGCGGCACTCCGCGTCGGCGACGGCCGCGAGCCCGGCGTCACGCAAGGTCCGCTCATCTCGCAGTCGGCCCTCGCGAAGGTCCGCTCGCACATCGACGACGCCGTGCAGCACGGCGCGACCGTCGCCCACGGTGGCGATGTGACGGAGCAAGGCGGAACCTTCTTCACCCCGACGGTGCTCGTCGGTGCGACTCCGTCGATGCTGATCGCCTCGGAGGAGACCTTCGGCCCGGTCGCCCCGATCTTCCGGTTCAGCACCGAAGCGGAGGCGATCGCGCTCGCGAACGACACCGAGTTCGGCCTCGCCGGATACTTCTTCAGTCGGGACATCGGTCGGGTCACCCGGGTCGCCGAAGCGCTCGAGGTGGGCGTCGTCGGCGTGAACACCGGCCTCATCTCCTACGAAGGCGCTCCGTTCGGAGGCGTGAAGCAGTCCGGCATCGGTCGAGAGGGCTCCCTGCACGGCATCGACGAGTACACCGAGATGAAGTACATCTGCATCGAGGGCGTCGCATGACTCCGCGCCTTACCCGCGAATGGCCGGATTGGTAGTGTTTACCATTACTCCAGGTCCGGTAGGGGATGCAACGATGACCGATGTCGAGAACGAGCGCAAGTCCAGCGAGTTCATCCAGTCCCTCGATCGGGGACTCGCCGTCATCCGGGCGTTCTCCGATGAACGGGACCTGCTCTCGCTCGCGGACGTCGCGAAGATCACGCATCTCAGCCGCGCGTCGGTACGCCGGGCGCTCCTGACCCTCGAGACGCTCGGCTACGTCGGCAGTCGGCAGAACCGCTTCTACCTGCGGCCGCGCGTGCTCGACCTCGGCTACGCGTTCCTGTCCTCGTCGACGAGCATCGACATCACCCAGGACCACCTGCGACGTCTGTCCGGCCGGATCGGTGAGTCGGTGTCCGCCTGCGAGTACGACGACGGTGACGTCGTCTACGTGGCGCGGGCGGCGGCCGAGACGATCATGCCCATGCGGCTCGGTATCGGTCGGCGCCTGCCGGCCTTCTGCACCTCGACCGGCCGGGTGCTCCTGTCCGAGTTCACCCCGTCCCAGCTCGACGCCTACTTCGCCACCTACGCCCGTGAGAAGCTCTCCCCCGCCACCATCACCGACGAACACGTCCTCCGCGACGCGATCGCCGAGGTGCGTGAGCAGGGCTGGTCCCTCAACAACCAGGAGGTCGACCTGGGTGCCAGGTCGATCGCCGCTCCGGTCGTCGGCACCGACGGCCGCTTCGTGAACGCGGTCAACATCTCGGTGTCGACCTCCCGCGTCTCGGTGGACCAGTTGCTCGAGGAGTACCTCCCCCAGCTGCTCGCCGCGACCTCGAAGATCAGCGCCGACATCGCGCTGCTCAACCGCCGCAAGTCCTACGAGTAGCCGGTCGCCGCGACGACCCCTCGTCGCGGTTGACCCGCCCCGTCCGTTCCGCACATCCGTCCCCTCCCCGAGGAGCACCATGCCCCGCGCCACCCCACGCCTGTTCGAGCCGATCACCATCAACGGCCTCACCCTCCCCCACCGCCTCTGGGTCGCCCCCATGTGCATGTACTCGTCCGTCGACGGCATGCCGAGCAATTGGCACCTCGTCCACCTCGGCTCCTTCGCCATCGGCCGCGCCGGGCTCATCATGACCGAGGCGACCGCCGTCTCGCCCGAAGGCCGGATCACCCCGGACGACGCCGGGATCTGGAACGACGAGCAGGCCGAGGCGTGGAAGCGCCCGGTCGACTTCGTCCACGGGATGGACTCGGCGATCGGGATCCAGCTGTCGCACGCCGGCCGGAAGGCGTCGACGTGGCCGCCCACCCGGGGCCGTGGTTCGGTGCCGGAGGCGGAGGGCGGCTGGCGGACGGTCGGCCCCTCGGCGCTCGCCTACGGCGACTTCACGGCACCGACCGCCCTCGACCTCGACGGGATCCGTCAGGTCGTCGACGACTACGCCGCGGCCGCCCGACGCTCCGTCGCCGCCGGCTTCGACCTCGTCGAGGTGCACGCCGCGCACGGCTACCTGCTCGGCCAGTTCCTCTCGCCCCTGTCGAACGAGCGCACGGACGAGTACGGCGGTGACGCCGAGGGGCGCGCCCGTCTGCTCGGTGAGGTGATCGCGGCGGTCCGGGCCGAGCTGCCGTCCGGGATGCCGCTCGTGCTGCGGGTCTCCGCGACCGACTGGGTGCCGGGCGGTGTCACCGAGGAGGACACGGTCCGCACCATCGGTCTCCTGCCTCCCGTCGATCTCGTGAGCGTCTCCTCCGGTGGCAACGACCCGCGCCAGCACATCAACGCCAGTCCCGGCTACCAGCAGCCGCTCTCGCGGCACGTCCGGGCGAACATCGACGCGCCGGTGGGCGTGGCCGGCCTCATCACCACGCCCGAGCACGCCGAGTCGGCCATCACCTCCGGGGACGCGGACGTCGTCTACGTGGCCCGCCAGTTCCTCCGGGAGCCCACCTTCCCCCTCCGCGCCGCAGCGGCGTTGCAGGGCGAGCTGCCGTGGGCCTGGCAGTACAACCGGGCGAAGTACATCGAGAGCATCCCCTGAGCCACCGGCCGAGGTCGGCCCGGACATGAGGAGAGGCGGTCCCCGACGGGGACCGCCTCTCCTGTTCCGGCGCCAGGCTCAGTGGGACGGCGCGTCGCGTGCTCCGGCCGGTCCTGCACCGTCCTGATGCTCGACGACCATGCCCTCGCTGACCCAGGTCACACAGCTCCGCGTGTTCGGGACTCCGTCGACCACCATCACGCACTCGAAACACACGCCCATACCGCAGAAGTACCCCCGCGGCTGATCGTGCTCGGTCCGGCGCAGACCGAGATCGCGTGCCGCCATGACGGCGGCCGACACGGACTCACCCTCGTACGCCCGGGCGGCCTGCCCGTCGATGGTGAAGTCGACCCGGGTCCCCCGCTCGAGGCCGTGCCCGCGGAGCCGCTTGCCGGTCATGCGGGCAGTGCGGCGGGATCGAGCAGCCCCTCCTCGACCAACACCGCCCGCAGTGCGGCCAGGCTGTCGGGGTCCGTGATCGGCAGGCGGGGTCTGCGGACGTGACCGGCTGGCTGGTCGAGCATGCGCATGAGCTCCTTGAGCTGTGCCTGGTACGAGCCGTAGATCCCCGCCCATCCGCCGGGCAGCCACAGCTTCGGGAAGAGCGCGTCGGCCTTGGCTGCATACGCCCGCATCGGTTCCGTCTCGCCGGCCCAGTAGTGCTCCCAGAACTGCGCGTCCGGCCGGCCGTTCAGCGATCCGCCGCCGACGAAGCCGTCGCCACCCTCGCTGAGCAGGACGTCGACCCCACGGGCCGACATGTACGGTCCGAACACCCGCACCCGGTCTCGCACCCGGCGAGAGGTCTCGAAGAACTGGTCGGCGTCCGGGGTGCTGTCCTTGATCGCGACCACCGAGTCGATGTCGGCCAGCCGGTCGGCGAGGTCGCTCCCGATGTCGACGCCCGTGCCGTGCGGCCAGTTGTAGACGACAAGTGGCGCTTTGACGAGCTCGCTGATCTCCTCGTACCAGGCCACCACCTCGTTCGGAAACAGCTTGATGTACGGCGGCGCGGACGCCAGCACCCCGTCGGCGCCGGCTCCCATCGCGTGGTCCGCGAGGTCGCGGACGTGTTCGGCCCGGTTGGACGTGCATCCGACGAGGACCCGGAGTCGGCCTCGCGCGGCGGCGACCGCCGTCTCGGCCACTGCCTTGCGCTCCTCCACGGTCTGCGAGAACCACTCGCCGCAGGTGCCGTTCACGACCGCCCCGTGCATGCCACGCTCGGCGTACTGGTCGATCAACGCGGCCAACGTGTCGGTGTCGAGTTCACCCGACTCGGTGAAGGGGGTGACGACGGCGGGGAAGTACCCGGCCCAATCGATGTCATCGCGGTTCATCGGCGACGTGCTCCTTGTCTCTGTGGGTGGTTCGGTGTCACGCGGAGGCGGGGGCCGGCGCGCGGTCGAGCGAGTACCGCTCGGGGAAGGGCGACGAGGAGCCGCCGGTGACGATCTGCTCCGCGAGCTGCCTGGCGAAGATCGGGGTGAAGGTGAAGCCGGTGGTGGACACGCAGGCGAAGTACCCAGGGACGCGCCGTGACTCGCCGACGATCGGCGAGAGGTCGTCGGTGAAGGCGATGACGCCCGACCAGGTCCGCACGACGCGCACGTCCTCGAGGGCCGGCACGACGTCGAGGGCGACGCGGAGGTTCCCCGCGGCGCTCTGCCAGGTGGTGGGGAACCGCCGGGGATAGCCCGTCGCCGATGTCGGCCAGCCTCCACCGATGATGAACGAGCCGTGATGCGACTGCTTGAGCGTGAGTCGGCGCCCGATGTGCTGCACCATCGAGGGGAGCAGCGGGTCGCGCGCCTCGGTGACGTTGACGTGCAACCCCTCACGACGGATGGGGAACCGCAGACCCACCATGTCGGCCAACTCGCCGGCCCAACCGCCGGCGCAGTTCACGAGCCGACGGGCTCGGATCGTGCCGTGGTTGGTCCGGACGGTGAAGCGGTGCGCGGCGGGTCCGTCGGACACCTCCACGCTGAAGACCTCGGCTCGGGTCCGGATGCGCGCGCCGAGTTCCGCGGCCCGCTGCGCGTAGACCGGGGCGGCGACGAGCGGGTTGGCGTGCCCCTCGAGCCCGCAATAGGTCGCCCCGAGCACGCGGTCGGAGAAGTAGGGCGCACGGCGACGCAGCTCGTCACCGGTCACGACCTCGGTCTCGATACCGGCTGCCGCCTCGAGCTCGTGCTTCTCGAACAGCAGACGGACCTGCTCCTCGGTCTCCGCGACCATCCAACCGCCCGTCTGATGCAAGCCCAGGTCGGCGTCGAGTTCGGCGCCGAGGTCCTTCCACAGGCCGTACGCCTCCACGCTCGCGCGCGCCTCGCTCAGCAGACGGTCGCGGTCCGCGCCCGTCCCCTGTCCGGAGAGCTGATGGATCGCGAGCTGGAAGTGGAAGCTCCCCGCGTTCGTGCCGGAGGCCTCCCGGTTGAGCTCCCCGCGCTCCAGCAGTTCGACCTCGACGCCCTCCTTGGCGAGGTAGTACGCGACTGCCGCGCCGGCGATACCCCCACCGACCACCAGGACGTCGGTGTCGGTGACGGGGCCCTCGTCCAGCCACCCGTCGTTCGGCGAGGTCAGGTCGGTCCGGGCCGGCTCGACGGGGGTGCCGTCCTTGGCCTTGAAGAGTCCCGGGTCGGCGACGCGTTCGTCCGCGATCGCGCCGATCGCGGTCGGCCGGACCGGCATCCGCGGAGTGGCGACCTCGACCTGGTCCGTTGCGACACCGCGCTGGGCGGCGACCATGGCGGCGATGTGTCTGCCGCACATGCGCCCCTGGCATGGGCCCATACCGGCGCGCGTCGCCCCCTTCGCCGCACTCACGTCCGGCGCCTGTGCGACGGCCTCCGTGAGCTGCGCCGCGGTGACACCCTCACAACGGCAGACGACCGTGTCGGGTGCTGCCAGGCCGTAGATGCCGGACCCGACGCCGTACATGCGCTGCGTGGCCTTCGTGAGCGCACGACGACGACCGATGCGCCGACGCAGGGGCATGGCCCCGTCGGAGGCGGTGCGCTCGGAGATCCGTCCCGCGTCGAGCGCGGCTGCGAACGCCGCGAGTCGACCCTCGTCGACGGCGACGGCAGAGCCCTCAACCCCGGCCCCGTCCCCGACCGCGTAGACGCCGGGGGCGTCGGTGCGACCCCAGTCGTCGCGGCGCACCACGGCACCCCCGAGGTCCTCGTCGACATCGAATCCGCACCCCAGGAGTCGCAGGAGTTCGGTCGACGGTGCGAAGCCGTACCCGACGCACAGCACGTCGGCCTCGACGGTCTCCTCGGTGCCGGGAACCGGTCGCCAGTCGTCGTCGACGCGGGCGTGGACGACGCGTTCGACGCGCCCGTCGCCCTCGGCGCGGATGACCATCCGGCGATACCGCAGCGGGATCCGGTGTCGCAGTAGCGCCGCCTGGTACCGGGCCGCGTCGAGCAGGAGTCCGCTGTTGCCCGGGGCGACCGCGGCGATGCGTGCGAGGTCGCCTGGACCGGGCGCGGGGCCGGCCTCGAGCGCGGAGACGATGTTCGCACCGTAGCCCGCCAGCTGCGCGGGGAACGCGAGCGCGACGGGGCCCGAACCGGCGAAGACGATGCGCTCGCCGGGGACGTAGGACTGGGTCTTGGCGAGCGTCTGGAGACCGCCGGCGGTCATGACGCCCGGCAGGGTCCAGCCGGGGAAGACGACGGGACGGTCGTTCGCACCGGCGGCGACGACCACCCGTCGAGCCCGGACCGGGGCGACGGGTGATCGGTCGGTCTGTGCCATGGCGAGCCAGCCGTCGCCGTCCGGCTCGAGGTCGACGACGGCGGTGCGCAGCAGGACGGTCGCGCGGCTCGCCTCGACCTCGTCGATCAGGGCGCGACCGGCCCGGTACTGCTTGCCCATCTCACCGGCGTCGGTGACGGACATGCCCGGCCCGGGCTGCTTGTAGACCTGCCCACCGAGCGTGGGCCGTTCGTCGATGAGCACGACGTCCAGCCCCAGCTCAGCGGCGGACGCGGCCGCAGCCATCCCGGCGGGTCCACCGCCGACGACCAGGAGGTCGAACGCGTGCTCATCGACGGTCATCGGTCAGCAGCCCTCCGGCATCGCGGGCATACTCGGCGCCATCCACTTGGTGTACAGCTCCTCGAGTGTCCCGTCCTGCTGCGCCGAGCAGAGGAACGCGTCGATCGCCTCGGTCAGTTCGGTGTTGCCCTTCTGCACCCCGTAGGAACCGTAGTAGAGCGCGAGCGGTTCGTCGGTGTCGAGTGGCACCACCTGGTCGGGGTTGCTCCGGTCGAACTCGGCGAGGATGTAGTCCTCGACGACCGTGGCGTCGGCCCGGCCTGTGGCGACCTCGAGGAGCGCCGCGTTCTGGTCGGGGAACGTCGCGACGGTCGCGTTCGGGAAGGTGTCGCGGACGAGCTGCTCGCCGGTCGACCCCTGAAGCGCCGTGATGGTCACACCCGCCTTGTTGTACGAGTCGACCGCGGTGCCGAGGTTGGAGTCCGGCGACGCCGCGAGGACGGTCGCGTAGGGGACGTACCCCCGGCTGAAGTCGATGACCTTCTTCCGCTCGTCCGTCGCGCCGAGACCGACCGACACGACGTCGAACTGCGACGCCTGCAGCCCCGGGATGAGGCCGTTGAAGTCGAGGTTCTGGATGTCGAGCTTCACGCCGAGTTCGTCCGCCATGGCGTTGAGGAGGTCGACGTCGTACCCGGTCGGCTTCCCGGACTCGTCGAGGTACATCTCGGGCTTGTACTGCAGGTTCATACCGACGACGAGGGTGCCGGGCGTCATGAGACCGAGATCGTCACCGCCGGCGGACGCGTCTGCGCCGGAGGAGCCGGCGTCTGCGCCACTGCACGCGGACAGCGCCAGTGCTGCCACGGCGAGGGCCGCCACCAGGGGAAGTCGGAGGGAGGTGCGCATTCGGGATGTCACGGGTGTCTCCATTCGGTGTGGGGGTACGGATGGGTGGAACAGCGGGTGCCGGGCGGATGCCGGACGGGTTCGGGTCAGGACGGCGTCGGGTCAGTGCAGCGTCGGGACGGTGGACGTGGCGATGCTGCCGGCATTCACGCGCTCGACGATCGTGTCGATCCGCTTGTTCTGGCGCCGACGCAGCATGCGTCCCACGCCCCCGAGCGGAGGACGCACGTAGGTGCCCTCGATGAGCCGGAAGATCAGGTCGATCGCAAAGGCGGCGAGCACGTAGATGAGGGCAGCCGCTGTGTAGAGGACGAACGGCTGGAAGGTCGTGGCCACGAGGTTCTGCGTGACGCGCACCACCTCCAGCAGGCCGATCACGGTGAACGTCGACGTGTCCTTCACCATGCCGATGAACATGCTGCCGATGTTCGGCAACGCGATCTTGAGCGCCTGCGGCAAGGTCACCGAGAAGAAGATCTGGCTCGACTTCATCCCGAGTGCCCATCCGGCCTCGCGGTGTCCGGGCGACACGGCCTCGAGGGCCGAGCGGAAGATCTCCGCGAAGAACGCGCTGTACAGCAAGGACAGGGCGATGACACCCGCCTGGAAGACCGAGAAGCGCACCCCGAGCAACAGCGCGAGTCCGAAGTAGACCCAGATGACGCTCACGAGAGCGGGCACGCCACGGAAGATGTTGATGTACACGAGCGCGATCCAGTTGAACGGCTTCGGCGCCGAACGCAGGACGGCCAACAGCAGGCCACAGACGACGGAGATCAGGAGCGCGATCACCGCCACGGCCGCCGCCGTCCACAGGCCGCCGAGCAGGGCGTCCCGGTTGTCCCAGATCAGGCTCCAGTCGTAATCACCGATCGACATCACATCACCGCCTTGAGGAACTCACGAGCGCGGTCGCTCGTGCAGTTCTCGTAGAAACCTCGAGGTCCGGACTCCACGATCCGTCCGTCCTCCATGAACACGTTGAGATCGCCGATCTCCTTCGCGAAGCCGAGCTCGTGGGTGACGACGACCATCGTCATCCCCGTCTCAGCCACCTCGCGCATCGTCTTGAGCACCTCGCCGACCAGCTCCGGGTCGAGGGCCGAGGTGGGCTCGTCGAACAGGATCACCTCGGGGTCGAGCGCGAGGGCCCGAGCGATCGCGACCCGCTGCTGCTGTCCTCCGGACAACTCGGCCGGGTAATGCCCGGCGCGGGCGATGAGGCCGACCCGACGCAGGGCGACCGCGGCACGTTCCCGGGCGGCGTCCCTGCTGAGCCGGTGCACCTTGCGGAGCGGGAGCGCGACGTTGTCGAGCGCGCAGAGGTGGGGGAACAGGTTGAACTGTTGGAACACCATGCCGACCCGACGGCGCAAGGCGAGCCGACCGCCGCGCTTGACGCCGGTGTCACCCGGCAGCCCCGGACCGAACTCGACCCCGTCGACCTGCAGCGAGCCCGAGTCCGGGTCGGCGAGCAGGTTGATGCTCCGGAGCACCGTCGACTTCCCCGAGCCCGACGGCCCGAACAGCACGACGTGCTCGCCACGCTGCACCTCCAGGTCGATGTCGAACAGGACCTGGGTGGGCCCGAAGGACTTGTTGATCTGCCGCAGCTGGATGATCGGTGCCTTCGGCTGATCGGCCGACGCCTCCATCCGGCTCGTCGTCGTCGCCGTCACGCGCGTACCTCCGTCACACTCACGTACAGTCCATCCGGGTCCTCGATGTGTACAAACCGCCAGCTCGCACCATCCGGGAGCTGCACCTCGGCCGGTTCGTCGACCAGCGGCACGTCGATCGAGGCCAGGTAGTCGATGGCCAGGTCGAGGTTGCGGGCGCCCAGCGCGAACTCGAAGGTCCCGAGGTGCCCCCACTCGCCGCGCAGGTCGGGCCCGGCCGGAGTCTGCTGTACGGGCTCGAGCGAGCCGCCGTGCGGGCTCATGAGGAGCATCATCCGTTGCTCCGGTGGCTGCCGGCCCACGGCGTGGAACCAGGGGTCCATCGGCTCGTTCACGCCGGACATGTCGAAGAGCTTCGTGCTGAATCCGAGTCGCCGGTAGAAGGCTTCGGTCCGTTCGGAGTCCCGGACGCCGAACGCGACGTGGTTGACGCCCTGTGGGCCACTGGGGTGGGGCCAACCCGCCTCCAGGGAGCTCCATTCGATGAACTCGATCTTGGCTCCGTCCGGGTCCTCGACGTAGGAGAGGCCGCAGTGCGTGCGGTAGGGGTCGAGCACCTGCTCGTTCGGCTCCATGAGGCTCCGGTGCCCGCTGGCGACGAGCGATTCGTGGAACGGTTCGTAGTCCTTGACGTGGACGCACACCTCGCAGATGCCCGGTTCACCGTAGGCGAAGCCATCGGGTACCGGCGGCTGCTCGCGGTTCGTCAGCTGGACGAGCTTGATGCCGGACCGACCCAGGACCGTCGGGTTACCGCTGCGCAGATAGACCACGCGCGCCTCGGTCTCCGTGTGGCCGGCGACGCGGGACAGGCCCGGCAGCGGACCCTCGTAGTCGAACACGACGTCGACGAAGCCGAGCTCGGCGTAGAAGTCGAGGGAGGTGGCCATGTCCGACACCCCGACCCCGATGTGGTCGAGGCCGAGCAGGGTGCCGAAGCCCTGACGTGGTGGTGCACTCATGGTCTGGTTCCTCACGACATCGTGGTCTCCACGGGACGGATGCCCCGGGTGCGTACAGCTACGTTTGTTGCCCATGATCGTATGCATAACGAACACTTGATCGCAATACGCACGATTCGGTGCGTATTGCGATCGTGTGTTCGCAGAACGTACACTTTCGACGCAGGGTGGCATTCACGACGGATTCGCCCGACATAGAGGTCATCGACGGATCGGATGAGCATGGACCTTCTTCTCCCCCCTCCTGGAACCGGCGACGATGAGAGCGGGTCGGTGGCCGTCGTGGGCGCAGGCAGCATCGGGGCGGCGTGGATCGTCGTCTTCGCCTCCGCCGGACGGCACGTGCGGGTGTACGAGTCGAACCCCTCCACCCGCGACGCCACCCGGGCGACGGTGCACGGGAAACTCGTCGAACTCAAGACGGCCGGCCTGCTCGACGACGAACCCGAGGCCGTCCTGGCCCGAGTCCTGGTCTGCGAGACACTCGCCGAAGCATTGCACGACGTCGTCTACGTGCAGGAGAGCGTGATCGAGGATCTCGAGGTGAAGGTCGCCCTGTTCCGGGAGATGGACCGATTGACCGAACCGCACGCGGTGCTCGCCAGCTCGACGTCCACCATCGTCGCCTCCGCCTTCGCCGCCGACCTACCCGGCCGCGCACGCTGCCTCGTCGTGCACCCCGGTAATCCGCCCTACTTCCTGCGAGTCGCGGAGATCGTGCCGGCCGACTTCACCTCCGCCGAGGCCATCGCCGTCGCCCACGACCTGCTGGCGGAGGTGGACATCGCCCCCATCGTGTTGGACCACGAGGTCGAGGGCTTCGTGTTCAACCGGCTGCAGGGCGCCCTGTTGCGGGAGGCCTACTGTCTCGTGCGAGACGGCGTCATCAGCGTCGCCGACCTCGACGTCCTGGTCCGTGACGGACTCGGCCGGCGATGGTCGGTGATCGGTCCCTTCACGACGAGCGAGCTGAACACCCGTGGCGGCCTGCGCCGCCACGGCGAGGTCATCGGACCGGTCTACGCTCGACTGGGCTTGGAGCGTGGCCAGGAGAACCCGTGGACCGCCGAGACCATCGAGCGCGTCGCGACGGAGGTGCAGGCACAGCTACCCCACCCCGACTGGGAGGAGAACGTCCGGGAGCGCGACCGGGCGATGACCAACCTGGCCGTGCTCCTCAAGTCCTTCGAGAACCCGCTCGTGCGCCGGCGTGAGCCCGCGCACCCTCGTGCGTCGGTCGTCGACAAGCCCTGAGCCTCCGGGACACGATCACGCGGTCAGCCGTTGCGGTTCCGAGACTCACCCGTGCAGGATCATCTGATACAGGTTGTGGTCCTGCCAGGTCCCGGCGATCCTCAGGTACGACGGAGCCATGCCGATCTGCTCGAACCCGGCTTTCCGGAGCACCCGTTGCGAACCGTGGTTGTGCAGCAGCGTGCTCGCCTCGACCCGATGCAGGCGGAGGTCGTCGCGCGCTACCCGGACGATCGCCTGCACGGCGGCCGTCGCGAGGCCCTTACCCGCGTAGTCCGCATCCACCCAGTAGCCGAGCGCGGCGTTCTGGAACGGGCCGCGGACGATCCCCGACAGGTTGAACCGGCCGACGACCGTCGCGCCATCGAACAGGCCGAGCGAGTACGCGCTCCCGGCGGCACTCGACGCGAGCTTGCTGGTGAGGTCCGCCGATTGCGCGGCCTCGGTGAAGAACTCCTCGGATCGAGCCGGCTCCCACGGGGCCAGATGGTCGCGGTTGCGCGCGTACGCCGCAGCGAGCTCCCTCGCATCGCCGAGTTCCAAGGGCCGCATGTCGATGCCGTCGGCGAGGTTGATCACGGTGAACACCCGTCAACGCTAGTCGCCGCCGGGTGCACTCGACCACCCCGATGCGACGTCTGTTTCCCGCCAGCTCAGGGTGACGCGACTGAGGAAGCTGAGAGGTGACCGCCCCGCTTCCCTGACGTCTGGACACCCGTGCCCCACTCCCATGTCGACATCGACCCCGCCATCCTCTACTTCGGGACACCCGTGGTGCTGCTCAGCACGGCGGACGCCCACGGCCGCCCGAACCTCGCCCCGATGTCGTCGGCCTTCTGGCTCGGCCACACGGCCGTCCTGGGCATGGGGATGCGGTCGCAGACGGCGTCGAACCTGCTCGCGACCAGGGAGGTCGTGATGAATCTACCGTCGGTCGCCCAGGTCGACGCCGTCGACCGCCTCGCGCTCACGACCGGCCGGCATCCGGTGCCCGCGGCCAAGCAGCAGGTCGGCTACCGGCACGCCGCCGACAAGTTCGCCCTCGCCGGCCTCACCGCGGTGCCCTCGACGACCGTCGCTCCCCCGCGGGTCGCCGAGTGCCCGGTGTCGCTGGAAGGCCGCGTGACCGCCGTTCATCCACTCAATGTCCATGATCCCGCCGAGGCCGGTTCAGCCTCGGTCTTCGAGGTGACCGTCACGCGGGTGCACGTCCACCCCGGCATCCAGGACGCGGCCCACCCGAACCGGATCGACCCGCTTCGGTGGCGGCCCCTGATCATGAGCTTCCAGAAGTTCTTCGGTCTCACCGACCAGGTGCACCCCTCGCGCCTCGCCACGGTCGATGAAGAGTGGTATCGATGAGCGACACTCAGCGGCTGGCGATGGGGTGGGCCGGGTACTCGCGCAGTACCAGGGCCGTGCTCACCGGGCCGAACCGGCCGATGGCGTCGATGATCTGCTCGAGGCGCTCGGGCGAGGGAGCGTGCACGTCGAGGACGAAGCAGTCCTCGCCGGTCACGCGGTAGATCCGGTGGATCTCCGGCAGCTCGTCGAACTGGGTCAGTGCCGGTTGGATCTGTGCGTGGGTCGTCCGGAGCCGGACGACGGCGTGCGTCGTGAGCCCGAGCTTCTTCGGTGACACCCGAGCTCCATAGCCGGTGATGTATCCGGCGAGTTCGAGCTTGCGGACCCGCGCCGACACCGCCGGCTGGGACAGGTGCACGAGCCGGGCGAGGTCGGTCATCGTGGTTCGCCCGTCGACCTGGAGCACGTCGAGGATCGTCTGATCCGTTCGATCGAAGGAAAGCGAAGCATCGTCCGTCATCTGCTTAGTAAACAACGGATGATGACGCTCCAACTGCTGACACCGATGGTTCAGCGGGCACGCTGTGGACAGATCACCCGCCCACGACGAAGGAATCCCATGTCGATCATCACCATGCCCGGAATCGGTGGATCCGACGACGCCCACTGGCAATCCCACTGGGAGCGCGAGACGCCTGCGATCCGACGGTTCGCGCCGGCGTCCTGGGACGAGCCGGATCTCGACGACTGGTCCGCTGCGCTCGACCGGGCGGTGGCGGACCAACCGGCGATCTTGGTGGCCCACAGCCTCTCGTGCCTGCTGGCCGTCCGCTGGGCTGCGGCGAACCCCACTCGAGTCGCCGGGCTGTTCCTCGTCGCCGCCCCCGATCCCGACGGGCCGCGGTTCCCGCGGGTCGCCGCAGCGTTCACGGAGGACCTCGATGTCCGGCCATCCGTGCCCGCACTGCTCGTGACCAGTGACGACGACCCGTACTGTTCGGAGGCACGCGCGGCCGCGTTCGCCGCGACGTGGGGCGTGCCTCGAATCAGCATCGGGCGGCACGGGCACGTGAACTCCACCAGTGGACTCGGCGCCTGGCCGGAGGGCCGGCGACTGCTGACCGCGTTCAGCGCGGGCACCGCGAACGCCTCCCCGCCCCGAGGGAGCTGAGCGCCGGGATTGGCGGCAGGAGCGAGCTGCGCGGTGCCGCTAACCGTTGTCGCTTACGCGGACTTCTTCACCAAGCGAGTCGATGGACCGGCGAGCTGCTGAACGCGCTGGTAGCTCACACCGAGAATGGCCCCGGCCGCTTCCATCGGGTAGCCCTCTTCGCGGAGCTTGCGCGCTGCCTCGCGCCGCAGTGCGTCGGCGCGCTCGATCGCGGCCTTGCCGGCCGCATTGGCGTCGTTGCTCTCGGCCACGAGCCGGACGATCGCACTGGGCGCCTCGACCGTCACCGTCACCTCGAGTTCGGAGGGCTCGATATCCAGCCAAACGGACGCAAGGTCCGATGCAGCCTTCTTCACTCCTCGGAAGGTGAGTGCGGAACCGGTGGCGATGATCGTCGCTCCACTTGGCGCGGTGGACGTGAGTTCCGGGATCGTGATCGTCCACGTGCCGTCCTCATCGCGGGTGGCGTGTGCTGTGACCTGCGTCGTCATGGCGGTTCCTCTCAGTTCCAGCTGCTCGGGGTGTCGGTGAAGGCGACCTGGACCTGACGGACGATCCCTGCCTTCACCGTGTCGCCGTGGACCGGGATCGAAATCTTCATCATGCCGTCCTCGGATGACCAGATACGGTGGCTGCCCCGCGTGCGAACGTGCACCCACCCTCGCGCGCGGAGAAACCTACTCACGTCCCGGTACTTCTGCGGCTTCGTCGCACAGGGCATACTATCTACCCTTGTACTGTCGATACTAGCGACAATTGTAGTTTATCGATGCATGGTCGAACAGGATGTCACTGCCGCCTGGCGACACGGCTCGTCGGCGCCGTCCTGGGCTGCGGTGGATCCTGCCGTCCGGTCGGGCAGACTTGAGCCGTGACCCGAGCCGACACGACCCGAGCAGCCCTCCTCCGCGACCGCATCGTCCAGCAGGTCGCCGAACAGGGCTTCGGCGCGCACGGCCTCCACGTGCTCGCCGGTGACGACGAAGCCGGGCATCGCTGGACCGAGGACGTCCGTGAGGACATCCACTCCGCGGCGAAGGGCGTCTGCGTGCTCGCCGCCGGTCTCGCCATCGACGACGGCCTGATCACGGTGGACACCACGCTGGGCGGGGTCTTCCCGGATGCCGAGTTCGGCGAGGGCACCGCCGACGTCACCCTCCGATACCTCCTGAACATGACGAGCGGCGTCGACCTCCCCTGGTCGCCGACCCTGTTGTCCGACTGGCCGGACCTGGCTCTCGAGTTCCTGAGCAGGCCGTCCCGAGGCCGGGTCTTCCAGTACTCCAACGCCAGCACCTACACGGCGATGCGCGCGCTCGAGACCCGGATAGGCGATGTCGGCGACTACCTCGAGCAGCGACTCCTCGCACCACTCGGCATCCACGACGCGCCCTGGGAGCGGTGCCCCCGCGGATTCATCGCGGCCGGCGGCGGACTGGCCCTCCGCACCACGGAACTCGCGCGCATCGGACGCCTCATCCGCGACCGCGGACGGTGGGTAGGCGGACAGCTCGTGTCGCCGGACTGGATCGACGCCATGCACACCGACTGGGTGCCCTCCGGAACCGGTGCCGGGTACGAGCGGTATGCGCTCGCCGGATGGGATGGTCCGGGCGCGGCCTGGCGACTCCACGGCGCCTACGGGCAGCTCGTCATCTTCGCCGGCGACGCCGTGGTCACCATCACCGCCGTGGACCATGAGGGGGCCGACCGCATCGCGGCCTCCGTGTCCTCGCTCCTCACCGACACCACGGGCTGAGCCCGGCTGCAGGCGCTGAGCCCGGCTGCACGCGCGGATCAGCTTCCGGCGCCGAGCGCTCCCGCCGCCGCTTCGACGGTCGAGACGAAGGTGGCGCCGACGCTCCGGTGCCCCGACCGGATCTCCTGCTGCGGAGTGTCGGAGAGCACGACCACGTCGATGTCGAGGATGCGACAGACACGCGCTTTGTACGCGATGTCGACGCGGTCCCCGACTCGCGGGCACAAGACGACCGCGCTCGGTGGGAAGCGCTCGTTCGTGAGCATCTCACCCCAGGACGACGCCGCGATCGTCACCTGCAGATGAGGCGCGTGGGAGCCGAGCCACGACACGGCGGACGCGCGGGCGCGGTCGTCACTGTCCAGTACGCCGACCGTTCGCATCGATACCTCGTCACTCGTCACCGCATCCGGAGTCACACCCCGATGTGTGTCGGCGCCATCCGTAAGATACCAGTGCCGGGACACGCTTGCCTTCACCCAGTCCTGGCGGGCACGATGGACGGGTACCGCGGTGTCGTGGTGATCGTCGAAGCCCAGGCCGACTTGTCTGCCGACCGATCCCCCGCTCCGCCTCGGAGGCATCGTCCATGACGACTGCTCGCTCATTCCCGCCCTCCATCCTCGGCCCCCTCCGCGCAGCCGCCAGCCGGTATCGCGGCGTCCTCGGCCGCCCCGGGGCGCCACAGTTCTTCCTCGCTGCGGCCCTCGCCCGGCTCGGCGTCGCCATGACCGGACTCGGGCTGCTGTTCTCGATCCACCACGCGACGGGGTCGTTCGCGGCCGCGGGCGCGGCGACGGGGTCGTTCGCCCTCGCCGAGGCGGTGGTCGGTCCGCAGATCGCCCGACTCACGGACCGGTGGGGGCAGACGGCGACCGTGCCGGTGGCCGTGCTCGTGCACATCAGTGGAGTCGTCGTCGCGATCACCACCGCAGGACATGCGCCGATCGGCGTCACCCTGGCGATCGTCGTCGTCGCGGGTGCCGCGATCCCGCAGCCCGGCGCCCTGTCGGCGGCACGCTGGTCACGGCTCCTCCCGGAGCCCGAAGCGCTCCGGACCGCCTTCTCCCTCGAGGCGAACGTGAACGACGTCGTGTTCCTGTCGGGACCGATCCTGGTCACGCTCATGAGCTCCTTGCTCGCGCCCTGGGCGGGATCCACAACTGCGGGGATCCTCGTGGTCGCCGGATGCATCGCACTCTCCTTGCAACACGCCACCACACCGATACCGCGACGTCGACCGGAGCGCGGGACGGACACCCACCGCTCCACCCTCCTCGCCCCACCGTTCCTCGCGGCGCTCGGCGTGAACCTCGGGCTGGGGTGCTTCTTCGGGGCGGTTCCACTCCTCGTCACGGCAGCGGCGACGACGGAGGGACGGCAACCGCTCATCGGACTCGTCCTCGCGCTCTCCAGTGCTGCGAGCATCGTCGCCGGCGCGCTGTACGGGGCGATGCGATCGACCCCGCAGCCTCAGATCGTGCAGCTGATCGCGTCCGTCGTCCTCACGCTCGCCGTCCTGGTCGGCGCCGTCTGGCCGACCCTGCTCGGACTGGCGATCATGCTCCTCGTCGGCGGGACCGCGATCGCACCGCTGCTCGCCTCGTCGTCGCAGATCGTGCAGGCGACGGTCGTCCCACAGGAACTGACACAGGGGTTCACCTGGATCAACTCCGCTTCTGCCGCGGGTATCGCGGCGAGCGCCGCGCTCACCGGTTGGCTCGTCGCACAGGGAGGCGTCGAGGACGCGATACCGACGCTCATGGCCCTCGTCCTGATCGCGGTGGTGTCGGCAGCGCTGCCGTTCCGGAGACGCGCGGCGACGACCGTTTGACCGGAACTCCGAGCGGGCTCCGATGTGACAGCGACACCCTCGGAGCACTATGGTATTGATAACCATTATCAATACACAGGTGCTCATGAAGGTCGGGAATCCAGTGAAGACTCTGCAACGGCCGCACGGGTCGAGGGCAGCACGACGGCGCACACGGGTCATCGGCAGCGACACGCTCAACCCGTGCTTCACGGGGCCACAGCGTTGAGCGGGGTCGTCGTCGCGTCCATCCGGCGCGACCGCAGGCGCGACGCGGCGACGACCATCGGGCTGATCCTGCTCGCTGTGGCGACGACGCTGACGGCGGTCGCGATCGGTCCCGTCAGCATCGACCCGACGACGGTCGCCGGCGTCCTCGCCCGACACCTCCTGGCGACGACACCCGGCCCCTGGCCGGACTCGATCGATCAGATCGTCTGGGCGACCAGAGCACCGCGGGTGGCCATGGGACTCGTCGCGGGCGCCGTGCTCGCGTCAGCGGGCGTCATGCTGCAGGCCCTCGTCCGGAACGCGCTTGCGGACCCCTACCTGCTCGGGCTCAACTCAGGTGCCTCCACGGGTGTCGCCCTCGTCGTCCTCGTCATCGGCGGTGGAGGCGCTCTCCTCACCGCGGGCGCGGCGTTGGCCGGAGCCATCGGCGCCGTCTTGCTGGTCGTCCTCCTGGCAGGGGTCGCGAATCGACGTGGGCCCCTGCGGTTGGTCCTCGCCGGGCTCGCCGTCGGGTACGCGCTGAACGCGACCACGAGCTTCCTGGTCTTCTCCAGCGACGCACCGGAGGCCGCCCGTTCCGTGCTCTTCTGGTTGCTCGGCTCGCTGGCTTCGGTGCAGCCGGTCGCCCTCCTCGCCGCGGCGGTCTCGGCGGTGATCGGCCTCAGCGCGCTCGTCGCCCTCGCACCCTGGACCGACGCATTGGCGTCGGGTGACGACTCGGCCAGGTCGGTCGGGATCGATCCTGAGCGAGCGCGGGTCGGGCTGATGGTCGGCGTCTCGGCGATGGTCGGCGTGACGGTCGCGGCCGTCGGCGGTGTCGGGTTCATCGGACTCGTGATCCCGCATCTCGCACGGCGACTCGTCGGCGGACGTCACCGGGTGGTGCTCCCGGTCGCCGCACTGCTCGGCGGCATCGTCCTGGTCGCCGCCGACACCGTCGCCAGGACCGCGTTCGCACCCCAGGAGATCCCCGTCGGCGTGATCACCGGGATCCTCGGCGCCCCCTTCCTGCTCGTCCTCCTCCGACAGGGCCGAGGCGCCCGGTCCGAGACCTGACCCCTCCACCACTCATCAGAACGGAACACACCCGATGACCACACCCCGACTCCGGCGAGCGCTCCTCGCCGCGACCGCCCCAGTGCTCGCGCTCAGCGTCCTGAGCGCCTGCACCGCCCCCACCGCCGCCGAGACGTCCACCGCGCCGAGCGACGTCGGCTTCCCGGTCACCCTCGACAACTGCGGCACGACGATCACCCTGGACGCCCCGGCACGACGCATCGTGCTCGTGAACGACGACGAACTCCCCAACCTGGAGGCCCTGGGAGCCGTCGACCGGATCGTCGCCATCACCGCGACCCCGCAACCGGGTCTCTACGACGATGCGACCTACGCCGCGCTCGACGCACTGTCGCCGCTCACCACCGAGCGGAACGCGACCGGCGGCTCCGTCGTCTCCCAGGAGAGCATCCTCGGCGCGGCACCCGATCTGGTCATCGCCCCTGAGAACGCCGTGGACCGCGGTGCGCTGGCGGCGAGTGGTATCCCCGTCTACTCCCCCACCGCGTACTGCTCGAACCCGGATCCGGAGCTCAGCACGACCGCGACCTTCGACCGGGTCTGGGACGAGGTCCGGTCACTCGGAAGCCTGCTCGGCGCTGACGACCAAGCCGAACAGGCCATCGCCGCCGCCAAGGCGTCGGTGGAGTCACCGGCCCCCGACGCGGGGACCGCAGCCGCACTCTACGTCTCCTCCGGCGGCGCCGTGCTGTCACCGTACGGCGGCCCGAGCATGGTCACGCCGGTGTTCGCCGCCGCGGGACTCACCAACGTGTACGCCGATTCGGACCAGCGGGTGTTCGACGCCAGCGTGGAGGACATCCTCTCGCGCGATCCCGGCACGATCGTGCTGCTGTACTCCAGCGGCGATCCGCAGAGCACGATCGACACCTTCCTGGACACGCCGGGCGTCTCCGGGCTGAGCGCCGTCCGCGACGATCGGGTCATCGCCCTCCGCTTCCCGTACACGGATCCCCCGAGCCTGCTGTCGATCCAGGGGCCGGAGGAACTCGTCCGACTCCTCGACGATCTCGGATGATCGAGGCCACTGCGGTGACCGTCCGTGCGGGCACCCGCACCCTGCTCGACGGTGTCTCCCTCACCGCGGCGACCGGCACCGTCACCGGGATCGTCGGGCCGAACGGCAGCGGGAAGACCACCCTGCTGCGCGCCCTCGTCCGGGCGGTCCGGGTGGCCGGCGGCCGGATCGTCGTGGACGGTCACGACCTCAGTACTCGTCGGCGGCGGTGGATCGCCCGGAGGGTCGCCGAGGTCGGTCAGCGCATCGACCCGGACCCGGGGCTGCGCGTCGTCGACGAGGTGTCGCTGGGCGGTCTCGCCGAACGCGGGGTGCTTCGCGGCGGCGGCGGCGCGCTCGACGAGGAGGTCGCCGCCGCGATCGACACGGTCGGGCTGACTCCGCGGGCGTTCGATCGCCTGGCCACGCTTTCCGGAGGAGAGCTGCAGCGGGTCGCCCTCGCCAGGGCACTCGCTCAACGTGCACCGCATGTCCTGCTCGACGAACCCACGAACCACCTCGATCTCAGACATCGACTCGAGGTCGTGGCACTCCTGCGCACGATCGCGCCCACCGTCGTAGTGGTCCTGCACGATCTCGACCTCGCGGCGCAGGCCTGCGACCACCTCGTCCTCCTCCACCACGGCCGCGTCGCCGCTGCAGGCCCACCTCGCGAGGTCCTGCACCCCGAGCTGATCGACCGCGTCTACGACGTCAGCACCACACGGCACGACGACCCGGCGGGCCGGGTCCGTTTCGACTTCTCGCTCCCTCCGCAACGACACCATCACCCCGACACCAAGGAGTCCACATGACCGGAACCACTTCGCCCGAAGACGCGACGGCACTCGCGACCGCCCGGAACCTCGCATCGCGCTGGGACGCGCAGCAGACCGGGTACATCAGGCACCGAGCCGAGCGGTTCGACACGATCGCGCGGGTCGTCGCGGCGATCTGCGCGGATTCGCCCACTCCTCGCATCCTCGACCTGGCGGGTGGGACGGGGTCACTCGCCGAGCACGTCCTCGCGGCCGTTCCGAACGGTCGGGCGGTCGTCGCGGACAAGGACCCCGCGCTGCTCGCCATCGCCACCGACCTCGCGGCCGCCGACCCCCGGATCTCGGTCGCCGAGATCGACCTCGCACGGGCCGATTGGACCACCCATCCGAGCATCGCCGACACCCCGTTCGACGCGGTGATCTCGTCGACCGCGCTGCACTGGTTGCAGCCCGCCGAGCTCGTGGAGGTCTATCGGGTGTTGCCCGACCTCCTCCGGCCGGGCGGCATCGTCCTGAACGGCGACCACCTCTCGTACAGCGGACACCACGAACCGACCCTGGCCGGCATCGCCAGGGCCGACGACGAGCAGATGCAGCGGGAGACGTTCTCCGGTGACACCGACACGTGGGATGAGTGGTGGGAGGCTGTCGCCACCAGCCGGCGATATGCCGACGCACTCCGCCGCCGCGACGAGGTCTGGGGCTCGTCGCTGCACGAGGCACCACCGAAGGTCACCCTGGGGTTCCACCTCGAGACCCTCCGTTCCGCCGGTTTCGCGGAGACCGGGACCGTCTGGCAGTACCTCGACGACTACGTCCTGTACGGCGTCACGGCACCCTGAACGCCCGGGGCGCAGCGTGCGTGCTGCGCCCCGGCTTGTCACCCCGGGGACGAACGCTCATCATCCGCTGAGCGGACGCGGCCACCGCCGGCCTCCGGCTTGACTGATGCGATGCCCGATCTCAACACGCCTCTGAGCGCCCCACCGATCAGCGTCCGTCCGACGAGCGTTCGAGCCCGACTCATCGGTATCGACATCGCCCGTTTCATCGCCATCCTCGGGATGGTCACCGAACACGTCTGGCCCCGGGTGCCGGGCGAACCGTGGTCGATCCGTGATCTTGCCGCCGGGAACGCCTCGACCCTGTTCGCGGTCCTCGGCGGTGTCAGCATCATCCTCGCGACCCAGAGCGCCGTCGACCGCGGCCACCCTCGTGGCGCGTACCGCTCACTCATCGCCCGCAGCCTGGCGATCATCGTCATCGGACTCACCCTCGGCCTGCTCCCGGCACCGGCGATCAACGTCCTCGTCTACTTCGGGGTCGCGATGCTGTTCGCCGTCCCGTTCCTCCGTGCGCCGTCCTGGCTCATCGGAACCGCCGTCGCCGTCCTCGCTGTCGGCGGTGGAATCCTCACCGCCTGGTCGCGCATCGGGATGGACGCGCTCCAGGAGTACGCCTCCATCTCCTGGCTCGATCTCGGCCAGCCGCTCAGCGCCCTTCGCGGCGTCCTGGTGACGGGCACCTACCCCGTGGTCACGTGGCTGACCTACCTGCTCATCGGCATGCTCGTCGGGCGGTCCCTCCTCCGCCAGCGGACGGCCCGCACTCCGATCACGATCGCGTCGATCGGGCTCCTCGCCGCCGCCGCCGCCATGATCATCGCCACCGCGCTGTACACGCTGGTCGGTCGGGACGCCCTCCTCGCCCTGACGCCGGGTCTCGCGCGGCAATTGCCTCCCGGGTTCACCGTCGACGCCGTATTCCGGAGTGCCGGGATGGGCGCGGCCGCGTTCCGCTGGCCGGACCTGTTGCTCGACAGCCCGCACACCGGGACCCTGTTCGACATCGGTCGGGGCGCGGGTGTGGCGCTCCTCGTAATCGGCATCACCACGCTCCTGTCGAAGCCGCTGTCGGTTCCGGTCCTCGCGCCGATCCGTCGTGCCGGGGCCGCTCCCCTCACGAGCTACACCTTCCACCTGATCGTGCTCACCGTGCTCCTCGTCGCGGCCGGCACGGGGCAGGACACGACGTGGACCTACGGTCCGGTGGCGTTCGGCGCTAACCTCGGCGCCATCCTCGTGGTCGGAGGGTGTCTGGCGCTCCTGCGCCGTCGCGGCCCACTCGAGACCCTCGTCTCCGCCGTCTCACGCTCAGCCGCCGGGGGCGGCCGACGTCGCGAAGATGTCTCACTCAAGCCTCACCGGTGAGGCCCGAGGACTGTCAGCTCAGGATGCGACGTCGACCGGATCCCACGCTAGGCCGGACCACCGACACCGAGCAGGAGACACCGGCCTCGGGCATCGCGTGCGAGCCTGATCTTGCAGAGCCGGTCGCCCTCGTCAAGCGGGCTCGTGAGGTCGGTGGCCGGAGGTACCGTCTCGACATGGGTTCCTCGCGCACGTCCACCGGCTCCATCGATCGCATCGCCCGCGACGACTTCGGATGGGACACCTTCCTGCCCGGACAGCGGGAGGCGATCCAGTCGGCGTGCGCCGGTCGTGACACGCTCCTGGTCCTCGCGACCGGCGGCGGGAAGTCGGCGGTCTACCAGATCGCCGGCGCCCAGCGCGGCGGGGTGACCCTGGTGGTCTCCCCGCTCGTCGCGCTCCAGGCCGACCAGCTCGCCTCGATCGACGCGGCACCGGACGCCCCTCCGGCCGTCGCCCTCAACGCCTCGGTGGGCCCGGCGGCGATGGAGGAGGCGTGGACGCTCATCGACGCGGGCGGGCCCGTCTACGTGCTGCTGGCTCCTGAGCAGCTCGCGAACGAGGAGACGGTGGCGAGGCTCCGGACGGCCGGCGTCCCGCTGCTGGTCGTCGACGAAGCGCACTGTGTGTCCTCGTGGGGGACCGACTTCCGCCCCGACTACCTGCGCCTGGCCGACGTCCGCCGCGAACTCGGCGATCCACCCGTCCTCGCGATGACCGCGACCGCGTCCGGCCCCGTCCGCGCGGAGATCATCGACCGGCTGCGCATGCACGACCCGGACGTGCAGGTGCACGGCGTCGACCGGCCGGAGATCCGGCTCGTCGTCCACCGTCACGAGAGCGAAGCGGAGAAGCGCGCCGCGGTCGTCGACGAGGCCCGAAGCTGGACCGCACCCGGCCTGGTGTACGTCGCGACGCGGCGCGAGACGGAGCAGTACGCCGACGAGATCGCGGCCGAGGGTCGTCGGGTGGCCGCCTACCACGCGGGTCTGAAGACCACGGAACGTCGTGCCGTCCACGATCGCTGGCGCGCCGGCGAACTCGACGTCGTGGTCGCGACCTCCGCGTTCGGCATGGGCATCGACCGCGCCGATGTGCGTTTCGTCCTGCACGCCACGACCACCGAGTCGCTCGACGCCTACTACCAGGAGGTCGGGCGCGCGGGACGGGACGGTGAGCCGGCGACCACCGCGCTGCACTACCGGGCGGAGGATCTCGGACTCCGCCGCTTCTTCACCAAGCGGTCGGTGTCGGAGTCGGCGTTGCGCGCCGTGTGGCGGGCAATCCGCGCGACCCCGGGCGTGACCGTCGGCGACCTCGCCGAGCAGCTCGATCGGCCGCGGCGCACGGTCGCCCGCCTCGTCAACGACTTCGCGGACGCCGGACTCGTCGACACCGCCGACGGTGTCCGCGCCGTCGACGAGGTCGGCCCGAAGCGCGCCATCGGTGCCGTGCGGGAGACGCTCGAGTCACGCGAGCGGATCGCGGAGTCGCGGCTGGCCATGATGCGTGCCTACGCCGAGACGTCGCACTGCCGCCGGCGGGTCCTGCTGGAGTACTTCGGTGTCGAGGCCCCCGAGTGGTGTGGGAACTGCGACGGCTGCGAACGGCACGAAGCGCAGCTGGAACACGAGCAGGAGCACGCTCAGCAGCACGCCGGGACGGACACCGCCACCGGTGCGTCGCCGCTGCACGTCGACCAGGCGGTGCAGCACGAGGAGTTCGGTCCCGGCACCGTGATGGGTGTCGAACCCGACCGCGTCACGATCTTCTTCGACGCCGAAGGGTACAAGGTCGTGGCACTCTCAGCGCTCGAGACCGGCGTGCTCACCGCCCGCGAGCTCGCCTCGGCCTGAGCACTGGCGTACGAGCACTCCCGCTCAGCGGAGCGGTACGCCTGCCTCGTCGAGGCGATCGCGCAGCTCCCCGACCGTCGTGAAGTGGTGGGTGTGCATGGACAGCCTCGCGGCTCCCGTGAGTTTCGCAGGCGAGTCGTCGGTGAAGAACACCTCCTCGCCTCGCACGTCCAGCGCATCGAGCACGTGCTGGAACGCCCGCACGTCGGGTTTCGTGAAGCCGATGTCCGCCGAGTTGAAGATCGCGTCGACCCGGTCGGCGATGCCCGAGGTCATGAGTTCCGCAGCGATGGTGTCCGTCCCGTTGGTGAGGACCGCGGTCGTGAGCCCCGCGGCTCGGATCCCGTCGGACAGTTCCAGCAGCGCTTCGTCGACCGACCACGTCTGAGCACCCCACTCCTCGGCGGCCGAGTGGTCACCGACGAGACCGCCGATCCGGCTGATCCATTCCGCTCTCGCGATCCGGCCGGTGGTGACCTCGTCGATGAGCGGCGCCGCGAAGGCGGTCCCGGCGAGCGTCCCGGGCTGCAATCCGTGCCTGGTCTCGATGTCGACCACCCGCGCAGGGTCGAAGTGTCGGATCACGCCGTCGAGATCGAACAGGACGACACGGATCACGACCCACCCCGTCCCTCGTCGGCCGTCGGATTCTGTCCGGGAACGTCGTCGACGACGCGATCGATCCAGTCGCGGCGCGGCAGCGACGGGATCTCGTCCCGGGCGAACCACCCGAGTTCGAGGAGCTCCTCGGGGTCGGCGGTCGCCTCGCTGAGGAGTTCGCAGTCGTAGGCGGTGGTGACGTACCCGACGTGGTCGCCGTTGGGATAACGCACCATCATCGGTTCGCCGCCGTACACCCCGACGATGCCGCGGATGCGGACCCGGGCGCCGGTCTCCTCGAGGACCTCGCGAAGCAGCGCGTCGGCGGGTTCCTCGCCCGGCTCGACCCCGCCGCCGATCAGACTCCAGAGACCGGAGTGGTGATGGCGACCGAGGAGGAACCGGTCCCCGTCCCGGATCACCGCGGTGACGCCGGGGAGCATGAGGAACCCGGTCCCGATGTGGGAGCGGATCGAGGCGACGTAATCGGACATCGGCATGCGGGGAGTCTACGGAACCGGCCTGACCGCTCGGCGAGACTCAGTCGAGGATGGCCGTCGCCTCGACTTCGACGAGCACGTCCGGCTCGAAGAGGTAGTCGACGCCGATGAGCGATGACGGCGGCATCGGCACCGGAAGGCCGATCTCCTCGGCGACCTCGTGGACACCGGACATGAAGGCGTCGATCTGCTCCGGCGACCAGCCGGTGACGTAGAACGTCAGGCGGAGCACGTCCTGGAATCCGGCACCGGCGCTGACGAGGCCGGCGTGGGTGTTGCGCAACGCCTGCGCGACCTGACCTGCCAGGTCACCCGGAGCGACCGGCGTGGCATCGGCCGTGCGAGCGATCTGCCCGGAGACGTGAAGGTGACGGGTGCCGGTCCCCACGGCGACGTGGTGGTAGGGGACGGGCTGCATCAGGCTGTCGGGTGAGGTGAGACGGACGGTCATCGAGGACTCCTTCGATCGGTTCGGTATCTCAGGAATACCTGGTGTCGGGAGGGCACTTCAACGAGACTGGGTAGCGTGACGGATACCACCCACTCCGCGTCGAGCCGGTTCGAGATCGACGCGCCCCACCGCGAACTGCTCGACCAGGTGCTCGACAAGTGGTCGCTCCAGGTGCTGAACGAGCTCTGCGAGCGCCCCCTGCGATTCAGCGGACTCAGACGCCTGATCCCCTCGGTCACGCAGAAATCGCTCACCGCGACACTTCGTCGACTCGAGCGGAACGGCGTGATCGAACGCGTTGTGCTCAGTACCAGGCCTGTCGCGGTCGAGTACCGGATCACGCCGCTCGGGAAGACGCTGCGTCCACCGGTCGAGACGATCTTGGCCTGGGCGAACGACCACCTGCCCGCGATCGAGGCGGCGCGGAACCGGTTCGACGACGAGCAGGACGGCGGGATCTGAGACGATCCCGCGCAGGGCTCAGCGCAGGCGACCGCCGGTGAACGCGCTTGCAGCCGCGGACACGGTGTCGAGCGGTGCATCGATCGCGACCTCGCCGATCTGGAACCCGAGCTTGCCGAGCGCGGCGAACGACCGCGGCGTGAGGGTCGTCGTGACGCCCGGTGACTGCGGCGCGAGACCAGGCACGAGGTGGAAGGTCAGGATCCGCCACTTGCCGCGGGAGCGGACCGAGACGCGCTCGATCGCACCCCACGGGAGGAAGACCTCGCCCTGCGGGATGACGCCACGAAGGCCATTCGCGTCGAGTGTGAGCACCGTGCGCGCCACCGACTGCGCACCGCGGACCGTCGCGAACTGCACGACCGCGAACAGCATGAGCCAGGAGATGACGCTGAAGGACAGTCCGGACAGCATGCCGAGGGCGAACCCGCCGGACGTCGTGGTCAGCACGGCGAGCAGCATCCCGAGCACCGGGATCAGTGCCGCTCCGATCAGGGTGAGGACGAACGCCGGGCGGGTCGCCCGCTCCGTACGCATCGGGTCGGAGCCGACGATGAGCGGGGGGAAGGACTGCGGTACACCGTTCATGTGGACAGTATGCCGTTCAAGCGCCTGGCTCCGTGGCTTCAGCGAGCGGTGAGACCGGAACCATCGGCGGCGGCGACGAAGGAGGTGCTGCCGTAGTCGTCGCCGATGCTGAAGGTGACCTGCGGTGGCCCGGCCGGACGGGCGAAGGTGGGGCTGTCGACGTCGGTGTCGGTCGAGCGGACGACGTATGCGAGCGCGTCACCCACCGGTAGGTCGACCTGCTCCGCGCCGTCCTGCATCAGCGCCCACACCCGGTCGAGCGCGACGTCGGACCAGGAGAACTGCTCGGCCGCCGATTCGGGTTGGATGCTCGCCGCGCCGTCGTCGGTGACCTGGCCGTACCGGTACTCCCACCGGTCGGTCTTCGTGTCCCCCACGGTGAGCGGCGCCTCGACGATGACGAAGTCGGCGGCGACCGTGATCGACACGACCCGGTCGTGCCCGATCGCCTCCTGGAGCGCCCGTTGCGCCTCGGCGAGCGCCTCCGGACGACGGAGGTCGGGTCGGAGGCGTCCGTCCTCGAGGGCGACGATCGTCTGGGCGACGGACTGGTGGTACGGGACGACCACGATGGCCGCTGCGGCGACCGCGACGATCACGAACAGGGCGATGCGGGCGGGACGACCGGCCCGGCCGACACCGAGCAACGGTCCGCGTCGTCGTCCGTCGACGATGCGCCGGTGCGGGTCGACGGGGAGGAACGGGACGGATGCCCGAGCCGGGACGCGCACCCGCGAACGCTCGGCGGCCGAGAGCTCGCCGGCGTCGATGAATGCGACCTCCGGCCCGCCGTCGAGCAGGATGGCGACATCGCGCTCCGTGCCGGGCTGGAACATCGGGATGGCGGTCACCGGTACGACGGTGCGCATCGTGCTCGCGAAGGCCGGGCCGTTCAGCGGCTGGACGGTGAGGTCGAGCTCGCACAGCGGCTGGTCGTTGATCTGGGTGCCGGTCTGACGGAGCGCATCGACGCGGGCCACCCCGAGCCGACGAGCGTCCTTGGCCTGCTGGACGGCCTGTGGCGAAGCACCGACGGCGTTCCCCACCGACCGGGCCACGAGCGTGAGCACCGAGGTCATGATGAAGACGGGGAGTGCGACACCGGCGACCGCGTACCCGACGTCGGGAGGCCCGACGGCGATCACGATGACGCCGCCGAGCAGAGCACCGAGAGCCGCGAAGGCGATCAGACGAAGCATGCCTTCGACCCTATCGGGAAGCGGAACGGTCTGGTCAGGACGTCCCGGGGGCCGGCCTGGTCGACAGGGCGTCACGGGTCGCGGCGATGACCGCCTCAGGGAACCGCCGGAGCTGGTCGACGTCCACCCATTCCTCCGCCGCGTGCAGTCCACCACCGGCGGGGCCGCACACGACGGTCGGGATCCCAGCCGCCTGCCAGAGCGCCGACTCCATCCAATACGGTGCTCCGACCGCCGCCGGCGCAGCACCGGCGCGGGAGAGCTCCATCGCGAGGACATCGGCGAACCGCGCAGCCGGCCCCTGCTCATCGGCCTCCCAGGCCTCGCGCTGATGGGTCAGCCGAGCGCTCGTGCGGAGCCCGGGCGTCTTCGCGGCGACCGCCTCGAGCATCTCCTGGACCTCGATCAGGGCGTTCTCCGCGCGTTCACCCGGCAGGATGCGCCGTTCAATGACGAGGGTCGCGTCGGCGGCGATCGTGAACGGGGCGCTCCCCGCCCGGACCACGGTCGTGGTGAACGAACCGTGGTCGAGCAACGGGTGCGCCGGTCGCCGATGGAGCTCGTCGTCGGCCCGCTCAACCTCCTGCAGCAGAGCGTCCAGGGCACGGATCGCATCGACCGCCAGACCGGGCTGTGACGAGTGCGCGGCCGTCCCCTGCAGTGTGACCTCGACGACCGCGTACCCCCGGTGCGCCGACACCCGGTCCAGCCAGGTGGGCTCGGCGATGAGGCACACGTCCGCCGTCACACCACGATCGGCGAGGTGTCGGAGGACGGCTGCGGCCCCCACGCTCGCATCCTCCTCGTCGGCGACGCCCGTGAAGACGACCGCGCCGGGGTGGTCGGCCGCGGCGAGCCGCTCCGCGGCGACGATCAGCCCGGCCAAGCCGGACTTCATGTCGCTGGCGCCGCGCCCGTACAGCTTGCCGTCCGCGATCCTCGGGTTGAGGGGGTCGACCATGCCCTCGACCCCGACGGTGTCGAGATGGCCGTTGAACACGACCGTCGGCCCCGGCTGCGATCCCGCGTGCACGGCGACGACGCTGACGCGCTGCGCATCCTCCGGCGCGGGGACGAGGTCGACCACGAAGCCGGCTCCCTCGAGTCGCTCCGCGATCACCGCCGCGATCCGCCCTTCACCGGGAGCCCCGGGGACGAGGCTCGGACTGACGGAGTCGATCGAGATGATCAGGCGGGCGAGCTCGAGCGCGTCGTCGCCGGGGCTGAGGTCGGACATCTCACGACGATAGCGGGATGCTCTGCCCGGGCGTGAGTGGTCAGCGCCTCGGCGTCACTCCGCCGACGGCGCGCGCCACGTGCCCGCTCCACCGAAGGAGACCGACTCGAGCGTCGCCCCCTCCGGCACCATGATGAGCTGGCACCCCTCTGCCTTGCCGTCGGCCACCTCGCCGAGACCGGTGCAGTCGAAATCCCCACCGAACTTGAGGACGTTGATGGGCGACGCCTCACCGTTCGACGCCTTGGCCTTCCAGAAGTTCTCGTTGAGGTCGCCGTCCGAGCCGTCGTTGAACTCCACCTCGTACGTCACGAAGTAGGGCGTCTGGCCGGCGAGTTCGTCGAGCTTGAGATCGGCGACATCCTCCGCGGTCCGCTGCTCGATCCCCGTGACCGTCATCATGCCCTCGGAGATCCGGACTTCATCGCCGATCTCGCCGCCCGAGCTCCCGCACGCGCTCAGGAGCAGCAGTGCCGGAACGGCCAAGGCTGCTGCCGAGGTGCGGATGATGCGCTGCCGGAATGTGTGCCCCATGGTGATGCTCCCCCTGATCGACGGTTGTTGCCCTCAGGGTCCAGCTTGGGGCACGCCACGACGACGCTCAATGGGGACTGCTCCCCACCGCCGGCCCGTCGAGGTCGACACCTGGGCGGATCGCGGCGCTGACGGCGAAGAACAGAACAGGCGCCCGTCTCCCTGAGGGAACAGGCGCCTGAGCGCATCACCGACCGCGACGGGCCGCCGATCGGGACTAGCGGTTCTTGACCCGCGTGACGGCGTCGGTGTTCTCCGAACGCGCATTGCCGGCCTTCTTGTCGGCCTTGGCGGTGCGCTTCTCCTTCAGCGTCTTCGCCGGTGCGGTCTTGCCGCCTTCTTTCCGTGCGGACTTCTCGCCCATGATGGTGCTCCTTTGCGAGTCACGGTGACCCGGTACCGCTGAGGGTACAGCCACATCCTGTCCCCCGGTCCAGCCGGCGCATCCTTGTTAGCATTCGGGGATGACGAACCCGGCACAGATCACCGACGTCCCGATCGGCGGCGAGGGCATCCGACTCGGCCAGTTCCTGAAGTTCGCCGGCCTGCTCGACTCCGGTGGCGATGTGAAGGCCGCGATCGCCGACGGCGCGGTAACGGTCAACGGCGAGGTCGACCGCCGACGCGGCCGGCAGCTGCAGCTCGGCGACGTCGTGTCGCTCGAAGGGCGCAGCGTCCGCGTCCGCCCCTGAGCGACGACGCCTGCGCGCTCAGCCCGCACCGTACCGTCAGCGCTGGAACGTCAGCCCTGCGCGGCACCCGATCCGGTCACCTGGGTCGTCTGGAGCGACGACGGGAACGTCAGCGTCGCCGCCCACCACGCGTCGGTGTCGGGCAGATGGAGGATGACGATCCCGTCCGTGATCGACCGCGCACTCACCCGGTAGCCGAGGATCCGCGGCGGGAAGGTCGCCACCGGGGGCGTCTGCTTGACCGCCGACGACAGGGTGGCGCGTTCGCCGACCCGCTGCTCGCCCGCGCTCGACTCGATCCCGCCGGCGAGCTCCAGGAGCTGCAGTTTGCCGTTGCGGCCACCGTTGACGGCGGAGACGCCACTGAGCGCGAACACGAAGTCGGGCTTCCGCGCGTCAGGGCGGAAGGCGAGCAGTCGGAAGCTGTTGCGCACGGTGACGAACAGCCACCACGCGAGGAGCAGGGTGAGGAGCGTCGTCGTGACCGCCCAGAACCACTGCCAGAAATCGGGACCGGCCGGAGCCTCCAGGGCGACCTCGCCCGTCTGGTCGCGCACCCACACGTCGAGGGTCTCACCGACCTGGATCGTGTCGCTGCGGATCTCGTCGGACCCGGCCGTCCCCGGGACGTCGTAGGTCACCGTGACGGTGCGGTACTCCTCCCAGTGCTTGCTGCGACGGGACCCTTCGAGCACCCGCTCCGTCCCTTCGTCGACCACCTGCCCGGTGGTCGTCGTGTAGCTCGCCGTGAGGTCGGCGGCGAGGTCCCGGACGTTCCCGAACCCGACGAACCCCGCGAGGGCGGTGAGGAAGACGAGGGCGATCACGAGGACGGTGCGCCCTCGCACCGCGCGGTTGATGTACCTCCGGTCGATCGTGGTCGTGCTCACTGATGCCCTCCGGTCGCGGCCCGCTCAGGACCGACGACGATGCTACGAGATCGCGGGCGAGCCCCGCGATGGGGAGGACTCCCCTGGTCGCGGCCGGTGTCAGGCCGGACCTCAGAGGCCGTAGAACCCCAGCTCCCAGTCGATCGTCTCCGTCGGGCTGAGGTCGACGTGCGTCGACTCGGACACGTCGTTGGTCGTGAAGTAGATCGACGTCCCGGGACTCACGAAGACGCTCGCGAAGTCCTCACCGACGACGTCCAGGTCGACGAAACCGCCTCCGGACAGCGCGGTGCGCTCCATCGTGTCCTTCAGGGTGGTGATGACCGTGCCCGGGTCCAGGTCGTAGACGAGCCCGCCGAGGGTGAGAGTGCTGCTTTCCATCGTGATGTCCTCAATGAGGTCATGGTGCGCGAACGGCAACCGTACGCCATCGGGCGGTGCGAACCCGTCTTACGGGTCCGCGGCGACGCGTTTTCGGCGGAACTAGGGCAGATGCCCGAGGTAGGCATCGGGCCTCAGCGAGGAACGTGAGTGGTCGAGCACGGACACGAGCACCGTGCGCAGCGGAGGGACCATGTTGATCACGAGTGCGAGCTACAGCCCGTTCACGTCCGTCGAGACGAGACGCTTCATCGAGCAGGAATTCCAGCGGGACCTCGAGCGGGAGCGTCGCCGCCGCGAACGACGACGCGAGGAGCAGCGGCAACTCGCGGAGGCCGCGGCCGATCGTGACGAGGGTGGGACCATGGAGTGGTGAGCCTGCCCACCACCAGCCCGACGATGATCGGGCGCGCCTCCGACCTCAGAGTGCTGCAGGCCGTGTTCGACGCCGTCGCCGCCGGCGAGTCACGCAGCGTGGTCCTGAGCGGCGAGGCCGGTATCGGCAAGACCCGCCTGCTCACCGAGTTCGCGCGGTCGGCCCGGTCCTCGGCACTCGTGATCACCGGTCAATGCGTCGATCTCGGCGACGTCGCCGCGCCCTACGCACCGGTCCTCGGCCTCATGAAGGACCTCATCGCGCAGCGCGGGCGCGACGCGGTGCTGGAGGCCGCCGGCCCGGGCAAGGCATCCCTCGCGACGCTGCTGCCGGCGCTCGGTCCCGACGCGGAGGATCAGCGGGAGGGCGGCGTCGGGCGGCTCCACGAGACCGTCGCCGTGCTGTTCGAGGCGCTCTCCCGCGACCGGCCGGTCGTCGTCGCGATCGAGGACGTCCACTGGGCCGACGGTGCGACGCTCAGCCTGCTCGCCTTCCTCGTGCGCGTCCTCACCGATGCCCGCGTGATGATCGTGCTCACCTTCCGAAGCGAGGACGTCTCCCGCGGGCACCCCCTGCGCGGGTTCCTCGCCGAGCTCGATCGCACGAGGCGCGTCGAGCGGCACAGCCTCGAACGGTTGAGCCGCAGCGACGTGCTCCGCCAGGCGATCGCCATCCGTGGCACGTCGCTCGACACGGTCTCGATCGACAGCGTGTTCGCGCGGAGCGAGGGCGTCCCGTTCTTCGTCGAGGAGTTGCTCGGTCTCGACCAGGACCGCGACGGCGAGGGCGACGAGCTCCCGGACACCCTCCGCGAACTCCTGCTCGCGCGCTACGAGCGCCTCGCGCCCGCAACCCAACAGCTGCTGCGCGTGATCTCGGCCGGCGGGGTCTGCGTCGAGCACGCCCTCCTGGAACGGGTGTTCACCGGGAACCCCGATTCCCTCGACACCGGTGTGCGGGAGGCGATCGGGTCGAACGTCCTCGTCGCGGACGCGACCACGTACGAGTTCCGTCATGCACTGGTGCGGGAGGCGATCCACGACGACCTGCTGCCCGGCGAACGGAGCCGGTTCCATGCGGGGTTCGCCGAGGCGCTGGAGGCAGGCTTCGGTGGCGAGCCGGTCGCTGCCGCAGTGTCGCACCACTGGATGCTCGCCCGCGACTTCGGACGCGCCTTCCCCGCGACCGTCCGCGCCATGGAGCAGGCGCACGCTGCCTTCGCGTACAGCACGGAGGCGCAGCTCGGCGAGCGTCTCCTGGAGATCTGGGATCAGGTCCCCCATGCCGCGGCGCTCGTCGGGCGCTCGCGTTCGGAACTCATGCGACGGACGGCGAGCGCGTTGCGGAATGCCGGCTGGACGGACCGTGCGATCGCCATGGTCGACGAGGTGCTCGCGACGCCGGAGGACCGCGACGACCTCGATCAGGCCAAGCTCCTCCGCGACAAGGCGTTCTACCTCGCCAACCTCGGCCGGCCGGGTGCGGTGGACCTCCTCGAGCAGGCACTCGACCGGGTTCCGCCAGGTACCCCCGGCGACCTGCGCGGGGTGCTGTTGACGAGTCTCGGCGCGCGGCACATGATCATCGGACGGCTGGAGCGGGCGATCGAGTACGCCGACGAGGCCGCCCGTGAAGCCGTCCGCACCGGTTCCGCGCGGAACGCTTCGGTCGCCGCGAACATCGGTGGGATCGCGCGCATCCACCACGGCGACCTGGAGAGCGGCAGACGGATGCTCGCGACCGCTGAGACGTTGGCTGACGGCGACGGCAGCGCCCTCCTCCGGTACCGGGTGAACGCGTCCGACATGGCGAACCTGCTCGGCTCGTACGAGGAGGCGCTCGCGTCGGCATTGGAAGGTGTCGCGCGGGCGAAGGAGCTGGGCGTCGAGCGCAGCTCGGGCCTCATCCTGTCGTCGAACGCGGTCGATCCGCTGGTGGCGCTCGGACGCTGGGACGAGGCGGAGGAACGGGTCCACCGGGCCCTGGCACTGCAGCCACCACTCGCGTTCTCGGTGTACCTGCGCCAGTCGCTGATCCTGCTCACCCTCTGGCGGGGAGACGCCGAGAGCGCGGCGACCATGTACCGCCGGTGGCGGAAGGGGATGCTCTCCCTGTCCGGCCTGGAGGTGCAGACGCGGTTCGGCGTCGCACGCGTCGTGATGCAGGTCGGGCTGGCGGCCGGCGACCTCGGCGGGGCATGGTCGTCGGCCGGCGTCGGCGTGTTCGATGCACCGGACCACCGACCGATGCCGGCGTACGACCTCCCGGCGCTGGCGGACGCGGCTCGCGTCCTGGCGCGGGTCCGTGTCGCGCTGGCCGCCGGCGCCCTCGACGTGGCGTCCGGCCCCTTCGCCGGCGTCGACGAGGATCAACTCCGGCAGCTGGAGGAGCGCTGGCGGGCGCTGCTCGCCGAAGAACGGTTCTGGCCGACCGCGCCGCTGTGGAGCGCACTGGTCGACGCCGAACTCGGCGGACCGGACGGCACCGGTGACGACGTCGGTGCGTGGGAGGCAGCCCGCGCGATGGCCGAGCGGCCGTTCGCACCGGCCGTACTCGCGCCCTACGCAGCCCTTCGACTGGCGGAGGCACGCGTGGCCGTCGGTGATCGTCCCGGCGCACAGGACACGCTCGTCGTCGCGGTCGCGGAGGCGACCAGGCTCGGTGCCGGCCTCGTACTCGATGGCGCGCGGGCGTTGGCGGAGCGAGCGTCGCTGAACCTCGACGGCCGCCCCCGAGCGCGCGGCACGAGCGGCTCCGTCGAGTTGACCGCCCGAGAGCGCCAGGTGCTGCAGCTCATCGCGGCAGGCTTGAGCAACCGACAGATCGGCGAGCGCCTGTTCATCAGCGCGAAGACCGCGAGCGTCCACGTCTCGGCCATCCTGCGGAAGCTCGGTGTGGCGACGCGGACCGAGGCCGCCATGGTCGCCGGAGCGAGCGGGTTGCTCGCGGCGAGCGCCGGACACGCCGACCGACCCTGACGTCCGCCTGGCGGTGAAGCGGGTCCCGGCCGGAATCGAAGGGAAGCCGGCCGGGAACCCCGACAGGGCGAACGGGTCCTCTCGGGCATCAGCGTCATCACGAGGGCGGACGCCGCGTAGCCCGTTGCGTTCTGTGGACAGCAGCATCCCTGTACACTCAATAAACCGACACTTGTGTCGGATTATTGGCACGCGACAGCAAGGGAGAGCACATGCGCATCGTCATCGTGGGTCGGGGCGTCATCGGGGTGACCTACGGGTGCGTCCTGCGCGAGGCCGGCCACGAGGTCCAACACCTCCTCCGCGACGCCGACCCGCAGGCCCGGACGGCGACCACCACGGTCGATCTCCTCGACGGACGCGAGCAGCCGCCCGTCGACCGCTCGTTCCACTATCCGCTCACCCCCGTGACGTTCGATCCGGAGACGGTCGACCTCGTCCTCGTCTCCGTTCCGGCCGAGGCGCTCCCCGGGGCGATCAAGTCACTCCGTCGCCGCGGACTCGATCGACGCCTCCTGCTCATGGGCGGATTCTGGGGGTCCCGCGATGAGCTGCAGGCGCTCGTGGGCCACGACGACCATCTCCTCGGCTACCCGATCGCCGGCGGACGACGTGACGCGGAACTCGTCGAGAGCGTCCTCTTCGACAGCGTCCGACTGGCGCCGGCGTCCGCTCGAACCACCGCACTCCATGCAGCGGCCTCGCGGGCGTTCCATGACGCCGGGCTGACGGTGGAGCGGACGCCCCGCATGCTCGAGTGGCTCTGGGTGCACCAGGCGGTCAACGCCGGGATCATCTCCGCGATCGCCTCCGGGTTCCGCCCGGGGGACGGGATCGGCGACGTCGTCTCACGAGCGTTGGCGAGCCCGCGAACCCTCGCTCGGGGCATCGGCAACATCCGTGAATGCCTCCGGGTCGTGCAGGCCCGCGGGGTCCGGCTCCGCCACCACCTGCGGGACATCGCGCCGTTCACGCTCCTGCCGAAGGCGCTCGCCGCGCGCGTCATGGTCCTCATGTTCCGGAAGGACGTCCTCAGTCGGCGCATCATGGAGCTGCATCACAACACGGACGATATCCTGGCGCTCATGTCGGAAGTCCACGTGTCAGCCGCCGAGTCGGCTGTCCCTGTCCCCCGGTTCACCCGCGACCTCGGTCGCGCGCGGGACGCCCTCGCCTCGTGAACGCGCTCAGCCCGACGTCGTCACGCGCCCGCGAACACCTGCGGCAGTCCGCTGTCGCCGAGTTCCGGGAACGCGGCTTCTGGCGGACGACGATGGATCACGTCCGACTGGCCGCGGACGTCTCACGCGGGGGCCTGTACTACCAGTACGCCAACACCGAGGAGATCCTCCTCGACGCGCTCGAGCACGAGCGCTCAGGGGACGACGTCAACGATCTCGAGGGCTTCCTCGCCGAACAGGCGACAGCGCTCCACGACATCGACGCGACCCTCCGCCCGATCGTCTATGAATACGTCCTCGGTCTGCCAGCCGACCATCGACGAGCACTCCTCGTGGAGCAGTTCAGGCAGGCCGAAGGAGTGGTGGTCGGGATGCTCGGCGACGTCTCCGACGCCGACGATCGGGCCTTCCTCGCCCGGCACATCGTCAGGCGCCTCGAAGGACTGTCGATCGCAGCCATGGCAGGAGCACTCGACGACGAGGACCTGGAACGCGAGCTCGCCGACCTCCGCGGCCTGACCGCGGGTTGAGCACGCGGCCCCCACATGACGATGCACCCTGTTGCGATACTGGACGGATGCCAGAAGTGACCATCCGACCAGTCGAGCGCCCGCGGGACGACGATGCGTTCGTCGAGTTCCTGAGCGCACACGAGTTCCCGTTCCACATGCAGCCGCGACCGAGCGCGGAGGAGGCTCGCAGACGGCTGACCTCCGGCATCGTCGACGGGCCCGGTGCCTTCGGATGCTGGGTGCTCGCAGACGGTGAGGTGGCGGGAATCGTCACGCTCGAGGACCTCGAGGACGACACGGCGTTGATCGACCTGCGCCTCGCCGAAGACGCACGAGGGCGCGGGATCGGCACGGCGGTCCTGCCGGTCATCGTCACCGAGGTGTTCGGCCGGTTCCCGTCGGTTCGCAAGCTCGAGGGGCAGACCCGCGAGGACAACGTCGCCATGCGTCGTGCCTTCCGCCGGGCCGGCTGGGTGAAGGAGGCCTACTACCGCGAGGGCTGGCCGGTGGCCGGAGGGGATCCGCTCGCCTCGGTCGCCTACGCGATCCTCCGGAGCGACTGGCAGTCGGGCACGACGACGCCGGTCCCCTGGGACGACGAGCCGTGAACCTGGCCTGCATCCATCGCCGGGTACGGGCGCCGAGGACGACCCTGACGCGGACCTTCCGCCGTCAGCCGGGGAGCTCCCACGAGGGATCGCGCAGCAGCGTGGTCGCGTACCCATCGCCGCGCGCTGCCGCGATCTCGTATGCCTGTCTTGCTGCGGCATCGTCGCCGAGTGTGTGGAGCAGGTTGCCGAGGCTGCGCGCCGAGCGGGCATCTCCGACAGCCATCGCACGAAGATAGGCCTCCTGCGCCCGTCCCACATCATCCTCCCACCGATAGATGTCCCCGAGCACGGCCAACGCGTCCGGGTGGTTCGCTCTCACCTGGTCCTGCAGCAGGGCGACCGCATCCTCCACATGACCGAGTTTCGCGAGAGCCAATGCACGCCAACACACCCAGATGTCCTCGCTGTCACCGACACGGTCGAGATAGGTGAGCGCCTCGTCCATGTGCTCCTCGTCGTCGTAATAGTCCGTGATGAGGCCGCCGAGGATGCCGAAAAGCCTCGGGTCCTCCCAGTCGGGGTAGCGGGATACGAAGTCGGGAGTGCTGCTTCGGCACGCGGATCGCCGATCCAATCCAGCGACTGCGCCAGGGCGAACCCGGCGAGGTCGAGCCCCGCGGCCGAGGACGCTTCGAAGGCGAGGACCGCCGCCTGCGGTTCGATGTCGTCCCGGTCCGACCAGGCGAGTTCCCACAGGGCGTAGCCGCAGTCGTACATCGCGTCGGCGAACGACTCCTCCGGGTCGAAGAACATCTCCCAGTTGTCATAAGCGAACGGGTGCCCGTGCGAGGCCAGGGCGGCCCGGACGAGGGCGCAGGCGCGTTCCTGCTCACCCTTCGCCCGGAGGTCGAGCAATGCGGCGATGAGCGCTTCCGGCGAGTCGGATCTCATCATCCTTGCCTGCCCTCCTATTCCGAGCCGTCGGCCACCACTGCACATCATCGCAGCACAGGCGACCGAGCCAGAGGTGAGGCCGGTCCCCGGGATGACCAGCTCCGCGGAGCTGTCTACGAAGACCCGATGGTGAACCGGCAGCTGCTCACCCGCGCCGCTGCTCGGCCTTCACCGGCCGAGATTGGCGATTGCTCGCTGGTAGGCGTCGAGGTTCGCACGCCGCCCGACGGCGACGGCCTCGACGGCGACGGCGTGGATCTCGTCCGGCGTGTAGCGGTAGACGAGTCGGTACCTGGGCTTCCCGGATCCATCCGGGTCGAAGTAGAGCTTGCGACAGTCACCCAGGTCCCCGGTGCCGACCCTCGAGTCGAGCTTCACGCCCGCGATCTTCCCGTCCCGAACGAGGACGAGCATGTCCAGCGCCATCTTCTTCGTGGCGAGGTCCGGGAGCGCGTCGAGGTCGTGCTGAAAGCCCGGAAGAAGAGCCGTCAGCTTGAGGGGCGCCGCCATCAGCGGTAGTCGTCAGGATCGAGGCCGAGACCGAGAGCGACATCAGCAAGGGACCCCGATCCACCGGCGGCAGCGCGCTCGCGCACCAAGTGTGCGATCTCGATGTCTTCGATCACGGGCAGCAACTCCGTGTAGAGCTCGAACGGAATGACGACGCCCTCGGCACGACGATGACCGCCGAACACCATTGGCTGCGCCATCACACCCTCGGAGCGGAACCTACGCAATGCGTTCGGCAACTCGGTGCGCGCTTCAGACGTGGGCAAGACCGGCTGGATGGGCATCGCTGACGAGGTCGACATCGTCCAAGTGTACCAACTTCTCGTTCTGAAAGTCGTACGAGTTTCAGGACGTCTGTCGGCTAGCGCCGGCCGTTCAGCGAGCGCTGGACGGCTCCGAACGCGATCGTCCCGACGATGAGGACGAGGCCGATGATCCCGAGCCAGAACAAGCCCTTCAACACGAACCCGACGATCGAGAGGACCGCCCAGAGGACGAGGAGGACGACGATGACGACGGCGAACTTCTGCACGAGAGTGGGGTTCCTGTTCCGATGGTGATGTCGACTGCCGGGATCGGATGACGATCAGGCAGGACCCTAGCAGGACGGCCTCCGCGCCGGCCGGAGACCGGTCACGGCAGGAGGAGCCGACGCAGTCCGACCCGAGTCGCCTCGTCGAGAGCCAGGGTGCGGAGGTCGACCACGGACCGTAAGCCCCACCGCGTCGCGGCGTCCCACCCGGCAGCGGTGAGCAGCTCGCGTCGGGGACCCCGCGCGACCCGCCCGCGCGCCGTCAGGCCGGTGGACGACCGTGGGGTCGGGAGGCCGCCGAGATCCCTGAGGTTGCGCAGGCCGTCCCAGTCCAGCTCACGCATGTCAGAGCGTTCTCGAACCGGCCCCTCGGCCTCAGCCCTGCAGCTTGCGCTTGCTGGCAGCGCGGCGGATGGCACCGAAGACGATCGTGCCGATGAGGAGGACGATGCCGATGATCCCGAGCCACAGCAGGCCCTTCAGCGCGAAGCCGACGATGGAGAGGATCGCCCAGATGACGAGGAGCACGATGATGATCTGCATGGCTTGGGTTCCTGATTCCGTGGGGTGACGGTGGTCGGTGAGGTGGCTCAGTGGATGCGGAGCTCGGCGACGAGCGGACACGCGAACGGGTCTCGGGCCCCGAGACCGACGCGGTTGAGATAACGGACGACGATCCCGTAGGAGCGTAGCAAGGTGGTCTCCGTATACGGGACGTCGAGTGCGGCGCAGTGGTCGCGGACCAGCCGTCGAGCCGCTTTGAGCGCGGGGCGCGGCATCGAGGGGAACAGGTGGTGCTCCACCTGGTAGTTCAGGCCGCCCATGAGGAACGACACCCACCATCCGCCGGCCACGTTCCGCGACGTCAGGACCTGCCGGGAGAAGAAGTCGACGTTCGCATCGTGGGCGATCGTCGGCATCCCCTTGTGGTTCGGGGCGAACGAGGCGCCCATCATGACGCCGAACACCGCGACCTGGACGCCGAGGAACGCGCACGCCATGCCGAACGGCAGGAACCGGAACACGACCGTGAGGATGATCCCGAAGCGTGCGACGAGCATCACGCCCTCGATCACCCGGTCGCGCACGCCGACCCGCGTCCCGACACCGCTGACGACGGAACGGATCGCGAGCCAATGGAGGTTGAGGCCTTCGAGGGTGAGGAGCGGGAAGAACAACCAGCCCTGATGACGGTAGAAGATCCTCGCCGCCCGGTTCCGCACGGTGTCGACGTCCTCCGGCAGGAAGCGGATCGTGTCGGGTTCGATGTCGGGGTCCTTGCCCACCGTGTTCGGGTTGCCGTGATGGCGGGTGTGCTTGTTCATCCACCACGAGTAGCTCAGTCCGACGAGGAAGGTGCCGAGGAAGCGACCCGCCCAGTCGTTCCACGCACGGGACTCGAACACCTGCCGATGCGCGGCCTCGTGCGACAGGAAGGCGAACTGCGTGAAGAGCACGCCCAGCGCCGCCGCGACCAACAGCTGCAGCCAGGAGTCACCGAGGAACGCGAAGGCGACCCAGCAGCCGGCGGTGGCGAGCACCAGGACGGCGAACAGGGTCCAGTAGAAGCCGCAGCGACGTCGGAGCAGACCGGCCGACTTCACCTCGGCGAGGATCACGGAGTAGCTCGAGGTCCCGCCGGTCCGGGGCCTCCCGCTGGGTCCGGTCTTCCGGAACCCGCTGCTGCGCTCGACCGTCATCGGACCGCACCTGCCTGCGAGGCGAACGGCATCGACGAGCGCGATGGTCTCCGATGGCGCGCGAGAAGGAGACCGAACCGGTGCGTGCGCATGATGCTCCCTGGGCATGGACAGACGAAGAGGACGTTCCGGCAACCAGGGTCTGGGGCAGCGCTCGCTCAGCGTAGAACGGTCTCGCGACCCCGCGCAAATCCGAGTGGGCGAGTGTCGACCACCGGCGGTCAAGGACGACCGTCGGCCTCGGTTTACGGTTGATCCGCCGATCAACAGATGAGGACTGACACCGCCATGGACGACACCCGCGAAGCACGGCTCATCGAGACGTTCGTGACCCTCACCGACAGCCTCGTCGCCGATTACGACGTCGTCGACGTGCTGCAGACGCTGGTCGACCGGGCGGTCGAATTGTTCGACGCCGCCGCCGGGGCCATCCACCTGGCCGACCGCGACGACGTCCTGCAGGTCGTCGCGTCCACGAGCGAGCGGAGCGAGTTCATCGGCCTGCTCCAGCTCAACGCGGGCGAGGGTCCGTGCATCGCGGCGGTGACGACGGGTCGACTGGTGACGGCGGAGAGCGCCGAGGAACTCCAGGAGCACTGGCCGAGGTTCGCGGAGGCCTCGAAGGAACGCGGATACGCGGGCGTCCACGCGATCCCCATGCGGCTCCGCGACACGACCGTCGGGTCACTGAACCTGTTCCGCGAGACCGAGGGCGCTCTCAACGGCGCCGACGCGCGCGCCGCCCAGGCGCTGGCCGATGTCGCGACGATCAGCCTCCTCCAGCAGCGGACGATCGAGAACGCGACGCTCGCCACCGAGCAACTCCAACGCGCACTCGACAGCCGGGTCGCCATCGAACAGGCGAAGGGGTATCTGGCCCGTGCGGCGGGTGTCGACATGGACACGGCCTTCGGGATGATCCGGCAGTACGCACGCACCCGCCAGCGGCGGCTCGGTGACGTCGCCGCTGCGGTCGCCCGTGAGGAGGTGCCGCTCGACGAGGTCACGGCGGCCGGCTCCCCCGGAGTGGACGGCGCCTGACGACCGCTGCCGCCGTGGGGGAGCTGGTCGATCCTCCACAACCCACTCCAAACTCAGCCGGAACAGGGCAGGATGGAGGTTCGAACATCACCGAGCACTCTCGAAGGAACACACCCATGGCAGGCCTCAGCCTCTCCAAAGGCAACAACCTCTCGCTCACGAAGACCAGCCCAGGGCTGACCATCGCCACGGTCGGTCTCGGGTGGGACCCGCGCACCACCGTCGGCGTCGCGTTCGACCTCGACGCCTCCGCCATCCTCGTCGCCGAGAACGGCAAGATCCGCAGCCCTGCGGACTTCATCTTCTACAACCAGATGTCGACGCCCGACGGCTCGGTCGTGCACCAGGGCGACAACCGCACCGGCGAGGGTGACGGCGACGACGAGCAGATCACGATCGACCTCCGCGCGGTGGAGCCGGATGTCTCGCGCATCGTCATCGCCGTTTCGATCCACGACGCCGACAACCGCCGCCAGAACTTCGGCCAGGTCCGCGACGCCTTCTGCCGGGTCATGGACCAGGACCAGCAGGAGATCGTCCGCTACGACCTCACCGAGGACGCCTCGCAGGAGACGGCGATGCTGTTCGCCGAGATCTACCGGTACAACTCGGAGTGGAAGTTCCGTGCCGTCGGCCAGGGCTACACCACTGGTTTGGCCGGCATCGCGGGCGACTTCGGCGTCCCGCTCGACTGAGCCGGACGCAGGCGCCGGCACGACCGGCGGTCAGTGACCGCCGGTCAGCTTGCCGGCCAGCCGGGTGTGGATCCGCGTACTCGCGTCGTTCATCCCCTCGATGACGACCCGCTTCCCGCGACGCTCGTACTTCGTGGTGATCGCGTCGAGGGCGGCGACGGTCGATGCGTCCCAGACGTGCGACTGCGAGAGGTCGATGACGATCCGCTCCGGGTCGTCGGCGTAGGCGAATTGCGTCGTCAGGTCGTTGCTGGAGGCGAAGAACAGCTCGCCGGTCACGGTGTACCGGGCGGTGGGCGTCGCGGCCGACAGGTCGACCGTGCGCTCGACGGAGGCGAGGTGGGCGACCCGCCTCGCGAACACGACCATCGCGGCGATCACACCGATCACGACACCGATCGCGAGGTTGTGCGTCAGGACCACCACGACGACCGTGGCGACCATGACGACGGTCTCGCCGAGGGGCATGGCGCGCAGGGTCCTCGGGTGGATGCTGTGCCAGTCGAAGGTCGCGACGGACACCATGATCATCACCGCGACGAGGGCGGCCATGGGGATGACCGCGACCACGTCGCCCAGCGCGACGACCAGGACCAGCAGGAACACGCCGGCGAGGAAGGTCGAGATCCGCGTCCGCGCGCCGGAGGCCTTCACGTTGATCATCGTCTGGCCGATCATCGCGCAGCCACCCATGCCGCCGAAGCACCCGGAGAGCACGTTCGCGATCCCCTGGCCCAGCGACTCGCGGGTCTTGCCCGACGGGGTGTCGGTGACGTCGTCGACGAGCTTGGCCGTCATGAGCGATTCGAGAAGCCCGACCAATGCCATCGCGGCAGCGTAGGGCGCGATGATCGCGAACGTCTCCAGCGTGAACGGCACGTTCGGGATGAACAGGGCCGGCAGGCTGCGCGGCAGTTCGCCCTGGTCGCCGACGGTCGGCACGTTCAGTCCGGTGACCACGGTCGCCGCGGTGATGAGCACGATCGCCACGAGCGGCGCCGGTACGACGCTCGTGAGGCGGGGCATGACGACCATGACCACGATGCCGACCGCGACGAGTGGGTACACGAGCCACGGCACGCCGATGAGGTTCGGGAGCTGGGCGGTGAAGATCAGGATCGCCAGGGCGTTGACGAATCCGACCATGACGCTGCGCGGGATGAAGCGCATGAGCTTCGCGACGCCGAGGAGACCGAGGATCACCTGGAAGACACCGCCGAGGATGACCGTGGCGATGAAGTAGTCGAGGCCGTGTTCGCGGGCGACCGGGGCGATGACCAGGGCGATCGCTCCCGTGGCCGCCGTGATCATCGCCGGGCGGCCACCGAGGAAGGCGATCGCCACGGCCATGACGAAGGAGGAGAACAGCCCGACCTGCGGGTCGACGCCCGCGATGATCGAGAAGGAGATCGCCTCCGGGATGAGTGCCATCGCGACGACGAGGCCCGCCAGCACCTCTCTGGTGAGGATGCGGGGGCTGCGGAGGGCGGAGAGGACGGTGGCGTCCGGTGCGGCGGATGTGAGGCCGGTGGCCATGAGTGCTCCTGTCGGAGTCGGGGTCCTCAGCGCGAGGACCGGATGGGAATGTCTGGGTCCGGCGCTGCGGTGCGCACGCCACCGACCGCGCGGGGACGTCACGCGCGGGAGAATGGTGGGGAGATGCGGCCCGATCGGCCGCCATCGATAACTCTACCCTAACGTAAGGGTTGATTTGAAGTGAGGCGACCGTGACGAGCGAACAGACCACCATGCACATCGGCGAACTGGCCGAGCGCACCGGACTCTCGCTCCGCACACTGCGGCACTACGACGACGTCGGCCTGGTCTCGGCCTCAGCGCGCACCGAGGGTGGCTTCCGGCTGTACACCCAGGACGACTACGACCGGCTCATCCTCATCCGGCGCATGAAACCCCTCGGCTTCTCGCTCGAGGAGATGGCCGAACTCCTCCGGGTCATCGACGCCATGGACACCGCACCCGACGACGACACCCGCGCGATCCTCGACGGCTTCATCACCGACGCGGCCGAGCGACGCACCAAGCTGCAGCAGCAGCTCGCGATGGCGGACGAGTTCGTGTCACTCCTCGAAGCCCGCCGCTGATCACAGCCGCGATCACGCCTTCCGACGACGTCCTGCCGAGCGTGGCGGAGCAGCCCGGAGGTGCTCGCTGACCCGCCCGAGGATGCGCGCGAGCTCGCCGACGTCGGCGTCGTCGAGCGTCGCGAAGAGCAGGTCCCTGACGGCCTGGATGTGGCCGGGGAAGACTGCGGCGAGCACGTCCCGGCCGGCCGTCGTGATCGCCACGACCGTGCTGCGCTCGTCGTCAGGTGACGGCGAGCGGGTGATGAGCCCACGCTGCTCGAGCAACTGCGCCTGGTAGGTGAGCCCGCTGCGACTGTAGACCACGCCGTCCGCGAGATCCGTCATGCGCTGATGACCGTCCGGCGCATCACCGAGGCGCGCCAGCAACTGGAACTGGACGTAGCTCAACTCGCCGGCCTCGCGGAGCTGCTGCTCGACCGCCGGCCGCAGGAGGCTGCTCACCTCGGTGAACGCGAAGTACGCGCCGAGCTGGGTCGGGGTGAGGGATTCAGGCGTTTCGGACATGCGTCCATTCTAGGTGTTGCTTCGAGTTCGAAGCAGTGTTACGGTCTGATCAGTTGCTTCGAGTTCGAAGCACTATGACCGAAGGAGAGCATCATGCAGGCAGTACAGTTCCACGAGGTCGGCGGGCCCGAGGTCCTCCACTACGGGGACATCGAGCAGCCGACTCCGGCCGCGGGGCAGGTGCGCGTCCGCGTCGCATCCTCGGCGTTCAACGCGGCGGACAACGGGATGCGGGCGGGTTTCCTGCCGATCCCGGTCCAGCTCCCCCATGTCCCCGGGTACGACGTGTCGGGCACGATCGACGCGCTCGGCGACGGCGTCGAGGGGCTCGCGGTCGGCGACGCGGTCATCGGATTCCTCCCGATGGAGCTCGACGGTGGCGCGGCGGAGTACGTCATCGCGCCGGCCGACGCCGTCGTCGCAGCGCCCACGACCATCCCGCTCGCGGACGCCGCAGCACTCCCCTCGGTCGCGCTGACCGCCTGGCAGGCGCTGTTCGACGACGGCGGGCTCGAGTCGGGTCAGCGAGTCCTCATCGTCGGCGCCGGTGGCGTCGTCGGCAAGTACGCGATCCAGCTCGCGAAGCGCGCCGGGGTACACGTCATCGCGACGGCCAGCCCGCGGAGCGAGGCGGCCGTCCGGGCCGCTGGAGCGGACGAGGTGGTGGATCACACGGCGTCCGACCTCCTCGGTGCGGTCTCCGAGCCGGTCGACGTGCTCCTCAACCTCGCTCCGATCGACCCGGCGCAGTTTGAGGCGCTCATCGCGCTCGTTCGCGACGGTGGCGCGGTGGTGAGCACCACCGCATGGATGCCGACGCCTGGCGACGACACACGTCGGGTCCGTTCGGCGACGGTCTTCGTCCTCCGGAACCGCGACCGTCTCGGGGCCCTGGTGTCCCTCGTGGATGACGGAGCGCTCACGGTCGAGGTGACGCGCCGGATCCCGCTCGCCGAGCTGCCCGCGCTCCACGCCGAGGCCGCCGCCGGGCGCATCTCCGGCAAGGTCATCGTCCTGCCCGCGTGATCCTGGGAGGAACCCGAGGTCCGGTGGGAAACCCCGGGGAGTCCGGCCCCGGGCCTGGGCGCGGGGTCACACCGCCCGTACGATGGTCGGAGCAGGGGGAGTACTCCTTCGCGACATGCTCGTCAGTACGGATCCGCCATCGGGTCCCGGGGTGTCGGCTCTCATCGAGAGTGGAGAAGACCGTGTTCCGACCATCGCGTCGGAGTCCCGTCCTCGAGCCCTTGGAGCCACAATGGCCGTCACCCCGCTGATCTGGATCATCACCATCGGTGTCACGATCCTCTTCTTCGTCTACGAGTTCTTCGCGCACGTGCGGAAGCCCCACGAACCGACCATCGCGGAGTCGGCACGCTGGTCGATCTTCTACGTCAGCCTCGCCCTGCTGTTCGGCGTCGGCATCGGCCTCGTCTCCGGCTGGACGTACGGCGGCGAGTACTTCGCCGGGTACCTGACCGAGAAGGCGCTCTCGATCGACAACCTGTTCGTCTTCCTCATCGTGATGGCCGGGTTCGCCGTCCCGAAGGCGTACCAGCAGAAGGTGCTGATGATCGGCATCATCATCGCGCTCATCATGCGCGGTGCGTTCATCGCCGTCGGCGCCGCACTCATCGAGAACTCCTCCTGGATCTTCTACCTGATGGGCGCGCTGCTGCTGTTCCTCGCGTACCGCCAGGCGTTCGGCAGCCACGAGAGCGACCCGGCCAACGGCAAGGTCGTGGGATTCGCCCGACGCATCCTCCCGATCACCGACACCTATCACGGTGACCGACTCTCGGTGAAGATCGACGGCAAGCGCTTCTTCACGCCGATGCTGCTGACGATCGTCGCGATCGGGTTCGTCGACCTCGTGTTCGCGGTCGACTCGATCCCCGCGATCTACGGCCTCACCGAGCAGGCGTACATCGTGTTCACCGCGAACGCCTTCGCGCTCATGGGCCTCCGCCAGCTGTTCTTCCTGATCGGCGGCCTGCTGGAACGTCTCGTCTACCTCGCCCAGGGCCTCGCCGTCATCCTCGCCTTCATCGGCCTGAAGCTCGTGTTCCACGCCCTCCACGTGAACGAGCTGCCGTTCATCAACGGCGGCGAGCACCTCGACTGGATCCCCGACATCCCGATCTGGTTCTCGCTGCTCTTCATCGCCGCGACCATCACCGTGGCGACGCTCGCCTCGCTCGCGAAGACCCGCCGGGACGCGCGGGCCGGCCTCGAGCGGTAGTCCACGACGGTCCTGCTCGCGGCGCCGGTGATCCGTTTTCCGCAAGAACCGCCGGCCTGAGGAGATCCTCTGTCACGATCTCCTCAGGCCGGCCGCCGTGGGGGCGGCCGCCGCGATGAGGAGTGACCATGGGTGTGCTTCGCGGCAGGGTGTCCGGTGCGCTGGCGATCGTCCTCGCCTGCGGTGCCGTCGGAGCCGGCGCGCTCCCGGTAGCGGCTGTCCCCGCCGCGACCGCGGCCGGCTGCCGCTCGCTCCCGGCACCTGCCGTCGAACTCCTGAACGCCGGCGACGCCGAGACGGGGTTCGGCGTCGACGGCACCGGCGTCCGGGTGGGGATCATCTCAGGATCCTTCGGCAACGCCGGAGCGGAGGCCGTCGCGGCCGACATCACCGCGGGGCTCCTCCCCGGGCCGGGGAATCCCTGTGGGTACGTGACGCCGGTCTCCATCCTGAACGACCCACCGGTCGACCAGGACGACGAAGGGCGGGCGATGGCCCAGCTCGTGCACGGGATCGCTCCCGGGGCCGAGATCCTCTTCGCGTCCGACAGCGCCGGGTACCCTGCCGCCGTGGACCTGCTCGTCGCCAACGGAGCCTCGGTCATCGTCGACGACGTGCAGGGTGGCGAGGACCGTCGCTACCGGACCGGCCCCGGCGAGGCTGCCATCCGGCGGGCGGTCGACGCCGGTGTGTTCGCCGTCACCGCGGCCGGCAACTTCGCCGTGCCGGGCGCACCCGGTTTCCCGAGTGCCGGATTCCCCATCGGCTCTTGGGCGACCGACCGCTACCGTCCCACCGATTGCCCGCAGAACGTCGCCGAGCTGTTCGACGCCGGTTCTGTCGACTGCCTCGACTTCGACCCCGGTGATGCGGTCGATGCGGCCATGGGGGTCACGCTGCCGGCCGGTTCGATCATGGTCGGCTCGCTCGATTGGGGCGAGCCCGACGGCGCGCTGTCCACGAGCTTCGAGTACGTGCTGTCGCTCGAGGACCGGACGATCCCCTTCCCAGCGGCAGACCCGCAGCTCGCCACGAGCACCGCGCCGCTGCAGAACCTCTCGGACGCCGAGCAAACAGCGGTGCAGGTCAGTGTCGTTCGGCACCTGACGCCCACCGCGGCGGCTCCGCCCCTGGCCCTCACCTGGACTCCGTTCCCAGGCCGACCGGAGCTGATCGCACAGGAGTACTTCCGCTCGACGGCGACGGACACCGTGGGCGGAGCCCTCTTCGGCCATCAGGCGACCCCGGAGGTGTTCAGCGTCGCCGCCGTCGACGCAGCGGACTCCACCCTGGAGACCTACTCCTCCCTCGGGCCGTCGACCATCCTCTTCGGCGTCCCCACCCCGGTGACGGTCCTCGGCCCGACCGCGGCCGGCATCGACGACCTCCCCGTCTCGACCACCGTCCTCACCGGCTCCGGCAACTTCCGAGGCACGTCGGCCGCCGCCCCCACCGTCGCTGCTGCGGCAGCGCTCGTCCGTCAGCTCCGGCCGGATCTGACTCCGGACCAGGTGCGAGCAGCACTCACCGACCATGCGCGTCTCGACACCATCACCATCCCCTGGGACCCCTCCATCCCGACCGAGCGTTCGGTCGGCGCGGGCCTGATCGACGTCGGCGCGAGCCTCGCCGCGCTCGCGGTGCCGACGCCGCCTGCGCCCACCGCCGACGCCGGGGCCGCGGCGATCGACGTCCTCCCGCCGACCGGCTTCTCGGCGACGACCCTGCTCAGCGCCGTCGTCCTCGCCGTGGCGCTCACCGGGAGCGGGGTCGTGCTGCTTCTCCGACGACGGCCGAGGCGCCCGGCCTGACCCGGTCCCAAGGCCCTGTCCAGGCCTCGACCTCGCGGTTCCCCGCTCCTAAGCTGAGCGCATGTGCGGTCGCTTCGTCGTCACCGATTCCACGTCCACCCTCCTCGCGGACCTCGTGGCCGAGTTCGAGGCGCCCGCGCCCGACTACAACGTCGCCCCCACCACCGAGGTGACCGTGGTCCGCACCCGGCACGAGGAACGGACCGCGACCAGCGCCCGTTGGGGCTTCGTCCCCGGCTGGGCCAAGGACTTCGCGAAGCAACGACCGCAGCCCATCAACGCGCGCATGGAGACGGTCGCTACCGCCTCCATGTTCCGCAAGGCCTTCGCATCAGCACGGTGCATCGTGCCGGCGACCGGTTACTACGAGTGGGTGGTCACCGAGACCGGCAAGCAGCCGCACTTCATCCACGACCCCGAGGCCGAGCTGGCGATGGCGGGCATCATCAGTGCCTGGCCCGACCCGGGCAAAGCCGAGGGCGACCCCGACAAGTGGCGACTGTCGATGGCGATCATCACCCGTGACGCGCACGTCTCCCCGGGCGAGGTCCACGACCGCATGCCGGCGTGCCTCACCCCCGACGGCTATGACGATTGGCTCGGCGACCACCTCGACACCGACCAACTGCTGCACCTGCTCGACCGGGAGTCCTTCGCGGTCGCCCACGATCTCACCCACTACGAGGTCACGCGGGACGTGAACAACGTCCGCAACACGGGGCCGCACCTCATCGAGCCGCTCCCGGCCTGAGTGACGGGCGCGGGTGATCGCGAGCGGGCGGTCGTCGCATCCCTCAGCTTCCTCACAGACGCTCGTCTAAGCTAGACGAGCGTCTGACTCAGACGATCGTCTAGCGGCCCGAGCCCCGGGCCCTCCACCTCGAAGGAGCGCTCGTGAGCGGTCTGCGCCAGTACGCGATGAGCCAGGTCCGCGACGAGATCATCGACGCCGCCGGACTCGAGTTCGGTCGGAACGGTTACGCCGGGACCTCGTTCTCCGGCATCGCGTCCGTCATGGGCAAGCCGAAGTCGGTCATCGGGTACCACCTGTTCCCGTCGAAACGGAGCCTCGCGCACGCGGTCATCGCGGAGCAGGACGAACGATGGCAGGCGGCGGACGCACGGATCGGCGCGCCCTACGGCGCGCTCCGCTGGGTGACGATGATCCTCGCCTCCGCCCAGGAGGCGCAGCGATCCCCCATCGCCATGGGCGCCATCCGGCTCCTGCACGAACTGCCACGGATGGACGACCCGGTCTACACGGTGTTCGACTGGCGGGCCTACACCCGCCTGAACCTCCGCATGGAGGCCGCAGCGCACGATCTCGACCTCCCGGACCTCGACGGCGTCGCAGACGTCCTGCTCGACGCATGCTTCGGACTCGTGACCACGACGGTGGGCGACGACGATGCGGCCGAGCTCAGCGAGCGACTGATCACCCTGATCCGGCCGATCCTCGCGACCGTCGACCCCGCCGGCGCCGCGGCCACGACGACCGCCGCAGCGGCCGCTCATGGGCTCGTCGCCGGACCTGCCGAGCACTGACCCCCCTCCCCCGAACCCCGTCTCCGCAATCGGAAGGACGCCCATGTCCCAGAGCGACCCCGCGCACCTCGACGCCGTGCCGAACGGCACCACCCGCAACACCACGGTCGCGGATCGGGTGCACCTCGTGCAGGGCCCGTCCGTCAACTGGATCATCGTCGAGGGCGACCTCGGGCCGGTCCTCATCGACACCGGCTACCCCGGCGACGGCGCGGCCGTCACCGCGACCCTCGGCGCGCTCGGCTACGCGGTCGAGGACGTGCAGGCGATCCTCCTCACCCACGGACACAGCGACCACATCGGCAATGCGACATTCATCGCCGGGTTGGCGGCGTGTGACATCCTCGCGTCCCGCGACGAGATCCCCAACGTCCGCCGGGAGGTGCTCGAGCAGGTCGGGCTCGCCGACGTCCAACCCCACCTCGAGCGTCCCGGGGTCGCCGCCTGGGTCAGCCATGCCGTCGAGGCCGGCGGACTCGAGGTCGTGCCGCCGACGTCGGTCACCGCGATCGAGGACGTGCCCGAGCTCCGGGCTGCTCTCGGGGTCGCGGTCCGCCCGCTCCCCCTCCCCGGCCACACGCGCGGCCACCTCGGATTCCTCCTCGTCGAGCACGGCGTCCTCGTCGCGGGCGACGCACTCGTCACCGCGCACCCCACCAGCCCCCACGACGGGCCGCAGCTGCTCCCCGAGATGTTCCACGGCGACCTGCAGCGCGCCCGCCAGTCGTTGACCACGCTGGCCGGGCTCCCGGCCTCCGTCGTGCTACCCGGACACGGCCCGGCGTTCTTCGGCTCGCCCGCGCAGGCGGCGGCGGAAGCCCTCGCCTTCGGGAGTGCGTTCTGAGCATCCGACCGCCCGCCGGACCGCTGCGATAGCGTTGGCCACGTCCCCGAACCCGGATCCCGAGCCACGAGGAAGTGACCATGAAGAACCCGTTCCGCCGCGATGACAGCCCGAACGATGACAGCCCGAACGATGAGCACGCCGACGCCCCAGCACAACCGAACCAGGGCCGCACCCTCGAACCCGCTCCCGAGGTCCTGGCCGAACTCGACGCATTGAACGAGGCCTGCCGGGCGGCGCCTGACGACATCGACGCACAGATCCGACTCTGGCGGGCGGTCGCCGCACTCGACCGGTGGGTCTTCATCAACCGTGGTCCGGAGGACAACCCGCGGCCGTACGCGATCGGCGCTGAGCCCGGCAACCTGCTCTGCATCTACAGCAGCGGGACACGAGCGCAGGAGGCCGCGTACGCGAACGGGCTCGTCCCGCCGGACGCCACGGTGTCGCTCCTCGCGATCCCGATGCCCGCGGCGATCGACTGGGTGATCTCCTTCGGCGAGCTCGGCGTCGCCGGCGTGACGATCGACTACCCGCGCCTGGGTGCCTGGTCTCCGCTGCCGAACCTGGCAAGGCTCCGTCCGGCACAGGACCAGAGCTGACGTCGACACCGAGGAGGATCACGATGCACGGCTCGGAGCTGCAGGAGCGGGCGGCACGCCGCGCCGTTGAACTCCCCGGCGCGGAGCTGACGCACCCGTTCGGCGAGGAGTGGGACGTCTACAAGGTTCGCGGCAAGGTCTTCATGCTGCAGACGGGGGCGACGGGCGAACCCATCGTCACCCTGAAGGCGAGGCCTGAGGACAGCCACAGCCTGCGCGAGGCCTTCCCGGACATCATCCCCGGCTACCACATGAACAAACGACACTGGATCTCGCTCAAGCCGGACGGCGAGCTCGAACCGGCGTTCGTGGACGACCTCGTCACGGAGTCGTACCTGCTCGTCGTCGAGGGGCTGCCGAAGCGGCTGCGCCCGGTCGATCCAGCCACGTTCGGACAACGCCGCGACGGCTGAACACCGGGCCGCCGCCACTCAGACCGGGATGCGTCTGGCGCCGGTGCCGGTGTCGCCGAGCTCGTCGTCGGGGTTGAGGAGCGTGCACGCCTTCATCGAGAGGCAGCCGCAGCCGATGCAGCCGGTGAGCTCACGTTCGAGTCGCTCGATCCCGCGGCGGCGCTGTTCGAGGACCTTCTGCCAGCGGCGGGAGGCACGCTGCCAGTCCTCGTGACTCGGGGTGCTGGAGAGCGGCACGTCGGCGAACGCCTCCGCCACGTCCTCGAGCGGGATACCGAGGCGCTTCGCGACCGAGATGAGCGCGACGCGACGCAGCATGTGCCGGGGGTATCGCCGCTGGTTGCCGGCGGTCCGCTCGGACCCGATGAGACCGAGTCGCTCGTAGTAGTGCAGCGCGGACACCGCGACACCGGTACGGCGACTCATCTCGCCGACACTGAGCAACTCGTCCGGGCTGTGCACGGTGTCGCACCTGGCCTTCCGGGATCCGACCTCAAGCTGCATTGAGGTACAACGCTCGTCTCGACGGTACACGAGCGTTGCGCGCAGTCCGATCCCGAGTGTCCCGGTGGCTACGCAGGCTCGACCCTGAACGGGGCATAGCCGGGAGCCAGCTCCGTGACGCGGAGGTGCGAGAACACCAGACTGATGTCGTGGGCGTTCGACCGCATGCGAACCGCATGGAAGGGGATCCCCACCGACGTCGACCAGGACCGTGCGATCTCCGAGTCAGGCAGCAGTTCGAACCCCGGATAGAGGCCCTGCTCTCTGACACCCCAGACGTACCCGTCAACGTCCGTGCCGAGCTCGAGCAGTCGGTCGTCCAACGAACGCGCCCAGAGGTCCGGTGGAAGCACCGTCGACACGTCGGCCTGCACGCAGTTGACGAAGAGGTAGCGCACGGACCTCATCGGGATGCCCGTACTCGGAGCGGAGACGATCTGGACGACCATCTCGTAGTCGCGCATGTACTCCGTGAAGCCGTGGAACACCACCGCCTGGTCGAACGCGTCATCGAAGGCCGCTTGCATCTCCCTGATCTCCACGGCAGGCAGCGTATCGGAGGACACCCTCGAGCCGCGTCCGGAGCGACCCTTCCGCCCTTCGACAAGCTCGGGGACCGAGACACCCCGAGGAGACCTGCTCCGGTCACTGAGCCTGTCGAAGTGCCCACAAGCAACCCGCCCTTCGACCGGCTCAGGGGCCGGAGGTGGTCAGAACGGTGCCGGGTCCGGTTCGGTCCGGTGGTGCTTCCCGTCGGGTGTCGTCCAGTCGAGGACCCCGCCCGGCCCGTGGTCGAGGTTCCAGCCCGGCAGATGCTTCATCCGGTGATGATGTCGGCACAGGCAAGCGAGATTGCCGACACCCGTCGTCCCGCCGTCCTCCCACGCGACCGAGTGATCCAAGTCGCACGCCCGGGCGCGTCTGCCGCAGCCAGGTGCCCGACACGTGCCGTCCCGCAGCCGCACCGCGCGTTGGAGGTCGGCCGGAACGCGGTACTGGTTCCGCCCGACGGACAGGACCGCGCCGGACTCCGGCTGGACGAGGATCCGGGTGAAGCTGGGCGCGTTGACCGCGATGCGTGCGGCGGTCTCCGGGTCGATCGGACCGTAGCCGTCGAGCGTCGCCGGAGCGTCGCTCACGCCGGCCAGGCTCAGGGCGGGGACGGTGATCTGCACAGTGGGCTTGATGTGCTCCTGCACCTCGATCGGGTGCGGAAGGACCGTGCTCGACATGACATCTTGCGGGGTCACACCGGTGAGCGCGAGTGCCGCGAGGGCGTCTGCCTGCAGCTGCGCGCAGGTGCGGGTGTCACCCGCGGCGCGCGACTCCGCAGCGGCGGCCTCGATGCGCTCCGCGATGCCCTGCGCGATCGGTGCCGTGGTGAACAGGTGGACCCACGCCATGCCGTCGGCGGCCGGCTCGAACTCCACCCGACGGTCCGCCTCGGAACGCTTGGAGCGTGCGGTGATGGACTCGGGGTGGAGCCGCTCGCGGAGCACTCGGGCGCGGTGTCGGAGATACGAGGCGGTCGCGTTCTCGGCGACCGGCAGCACCTGTTCGAGGAACACCGCCCGGCCCGCGGTCGGGACGTCGCAGAGCTGGTCCGTGATCACCTGTGCATGCCGCACCGAGATACGGCCTGCCTCCAGCGACTCGAGCACGGCTGGTGCGTCGTTGACGAGACGTTCGGCGTCGTTCGTCGCACGCTGTATCGTCCGTTCCGGCGTGCGGGTCGCCATCGCGAGGGCCGCACAGGTCGACCGGCGGGAGAGCGCCAGGCGCTCGGCCGGCGGGAACATGGCCGGGACCGTGGCGTCTGCAAAGGCGTCCGCATAGGCGGCAGAGCGGGCCAGGAGGCGCGCCTTCCGCGCGTCCAGGACCGCCTGCTGGCGATGGAGCTCGGCCCACTCGTCCGAGAACTCCGCGAGCTGCGCGGCGTATTCGTCGCCGACGAGGGTCGCGGTGAGGGTGGTCTCGGTCATGACACCAGTCCACCATGGACCACTGACATTCCAGATGCTGAGTTCGAGCGGTTGTGAGAGTCTCTTCGTGTGCCCTTCGACAAGCTCAGGGACCGGAAGATGACCACCGGATTCGGGAGGTCCCTCCTCAGGGACAGGAGAGGGTGCGGCGGAATCACGACGTTCCGTAGGCTTGAAAGGTGAAGCTCATCGCCACCGTCCGCGACCGCGCGACCATCACCACCGAAGCCTCCGCACCCGACGTCGCCGCCCTGCGTGCCGCCGTCCTCGCCTCCACCCCGCCCGGGCACGCCCTCGCCGGGCTGCACGGCGGTGGCCGGGTGAACGGCGACCTCGTCGGCACTGCGGTGTTCCGGCCGACGGCCACCCGCACCATCGAGGCCGAGGGCCGCGACTACCCGAGCGCTCGCAAGGCCCTCGAGGCGCTCGTGCCGGAGGAGCAGGTCGTCCTCTCCGTCCACGCGGTGGACCAGTAGGGGCGCCGGCATGAGTGGCCACGCGTTCTCCGTGGGATCGATGGTGCGCGTGCACGAGGTCGTTTCACCGCTCCCGCCGGCCGACACCATGACGGCACTGCTCTCGGCACTGCAGACGGACGGTTTCGCCGTGGCTCCCGAGGAGTACTCCGACGGCCCCTGGGCCATCCGCTACGCCGTCATCGGGGATGACGCGGCCTCGAACTGGAGTGGATTCGCCCTGGAGGTCGTGCCGCTCCTCTCGTTGTTCGGCGTGCGCCGACCGTTCGCACGATGCGCGGTGCCCGTCGCCGTCCGGCCGACCGAGCACGGCTCCATCCTGTACACGACCACGGTGTGGGGCTTTCGGGGGGAAGCCGGGACGGTCGGCATGGTCGCCCAGCGCGTCGCTGCCGCCACCGAGCAAACCACCAAGGTCGTCGGCGGAACCCACCAAGCCTCATTCTCGTTGCCCGACCGCACAGTCCCGATCGACGGCAGACGCTTCCAGCGACTCACCGGCTGGAAGCAACGTTCGCGGACCTGAGCTGCGGCAGCAGTCGATCAGCAGCAGCGCGAGCCGGGCGTCCGGTCCTGCTCCGCGAAGCGCTCGCGCCAGAAGGTGCGCTCGTCCGGGACGGCCGCGTCGGGATGGACGCGACGCTGGTGCTCCACGTAGGTGACGTAGGCGGTGTCGCCCATCAGCGACGTGACGAACCACCGCACCGACGCCCAGCCCCGCCGCAAGCCGGCCATCAGTGCCCCGACCGCGCGGGTCGCTTGTCGGCGTCCACGGTCGACCACTCGCGCTCGAGTGCCTGCTCCGCCTTCGTGGCGACGAGCCCCGCCGGCGCGTACCGGCGCGACGGCAGCGCCGGGTCCTCCGAGCTCGGCCCGCCGCCCGAGCGGAACGACCGCACCGTGTGGAGGATCGCGAAGAAGATGACGATGATCGCGAGGGTCACGAACAGGATCGAGAGCACCCCCTGCACGGTGGTGTTCCGCACGACCGCCTCCATCGCCGCCCGGGTCGGTGCATTGCCGAAGCTGTCCTCGCCCGCCGCGAGGGCCTCACGGAACGCCGCGTTCTGGGCCCAGTAGCCGACGGCAGGCACGGGCGAGAAGATCTTGAACATCGACGCGGTGATCGTCACCACTGCTGTGAAGGCCAACGGGACGGCGACGATCCACAGCCAGCGGAAGTTCCCGCGTTTCGCCACGATCGCCATGCAGACGGCGAGCGCGATGGCGGCGAGCAGCTGGTTCGCGATGCCGAACAGCGGGAACAGGGTGTTGATCCCGCCGAGTGGATCGGTGACACCCATGATGAGGATCGCTCCCCACGCCGCCACCATCACGGCGGTGCAGATCCACGCTCCGACCCGCCAGTCCGGGTCGCGGAACTTCGGGATGATGTTGCCGAAGGTGTCCTGCAGCATGAAGCGCGCCACGCGTGTCCCGGCGTCGACCGCGGTGAGGATGAACAGCGCCTCGAACATGATCGCGAAGTGGTACCAGAACGACATGAGTGACGTGCCGCCGATGAGTTGCTGCATGATGTGCGCGAGGCCGAGGGCGAGCGTCGGCGCACCGCCGGTGCGGGAGACGATCGACTCCTCCCCCACGTTCGCCGCCGTCTGCGTGAGCACGTCGGGCGTGAGGTTCACCCCGGCGAGGCCGAGCGAGTTCACGAAGGCGACCGCTCCCTCGACGGTGCCACCCGTCGCGGCTGCGGAGGAGTTCATCGCGAAGTAGATGCCGCGGTCGATCGACAGTGCCGCGACGAGGGCCATGATCGCGACGAACGATTCCATGAGCATGCCGCCGTACCCGATGAAGCGGGTCTGGCGCTCCTTCTCGATCAGCTTCGGCGTGGTGCCCGAGGCGATGAGCGCGTGGAATCCGGACAGGGCGCCGCACGCGATCGTGACGAAGAGGAACGGGAAGAGCGAGCCGCTCACGACCGGGCCGGCGTCACCACCGGCGAACTCGCTGAACGCCGGGACCGTGATCTCCGGGCGGACGAGGACGATCGCTCCCGCCAGCATGACGATCGTGCCGATTTTCATGAACGTGGAGAGGTAGTCGCGTGGTGCGAGGAGCAGCCACACCGGCAGGATCGCGGCGACGAACCCGTAGACGATGATCCCGACGGCGATGACCGTGCGGTCGAGGGTGAACGCCGCAGCGCCCCACTCGGTCTCGGCGACCCAGCCGCCGGCGACGATCGCGAACATGAGCAGGACGAAGCCGATGATCGAGATCTCGGTGATCTTGCCCGGCCGGATGAATCGCAGGTACACGCCCATGAAGAGCGCGATCGGGATCGTCATCGAGACGCTGAAGACGCCCCACGGACTCTCGCCGAGCGCGTTGACGACGACGAGGGCGAGGATCGCGACGATGATGACCATGATCGCGAGCGTCGCGATGATCGCCGCAGTGCCGCCGATCACGCCGAGTTCGTCGCGCGCCATCTGGCCGAGGGAGCGGCCGCCGCGGCGCATCGAGAAGAAGAGGACGAGGTAGTCCTGCACGGCACCGGCCAGGATCACGCCGATGATGATCCAGATGGTGCCGGGCAGGTAGCCCATCTGCGCCGCGAGCACCGGGCCGACGAGTGGACCGGCTCCGGCGATGGCCGCGAAGTGGTGGCCGTACAGCACCCGGCGGTCGGTGGGGACGAAGTCCTTGCCGTTGGCGAGGTACTCAGCCGGGGTCGCCCGCCGGTCGTCGGGGCGCAGCAGCTTGCGTTCGATGAGCTTCGAGTAGAAGCGGTAGGCGATGAGGTAGGTGCAGACCGCCGCGAAGACGAACCAGATCGCGTTGACCGTCTCACCCCGCACGAGGGCGAGCATCGTCCAGGCGAGCCCACCGAGGAGGGCGATGGCGACCCACAGGATCACCTTCGCCGGGGTCCATCGCGGGGCGAGGTCGGCCTCGTCGACCGCCGTCGGCGGCAGCTCCGGATCCTGCACCAGGACGGGTTCCGCCTCACCGCCCCCTGCGGGCTGCAACGCTCCGTCCCGCTTCGATCCTGCGCGTGCTCGGTCCTGTCGTCCGGCGTCGTTGCCCATGACGATTCCTCCCTCAACGGTGGTGTTCGTGCGTCGAGGCTAACAGCGTCGCGGCGGCGGCCGCTCGCGGGTTACCGGCGGCCCCACGTCAGACCCGTGCGGTAGTTCCTCGGGCGACCAGGTCGGGTGCGAGCTGCACCGATGAGACGCGGGCGTGCTCACCCGAGAGCCGACCGAGTAGGAGGTCGAGCGCGGCGTACCCGGACTCCTCGAACGGCTGGCGGACCGTCGTGAGGTCGAGCGCCGAGGCCAGCGGTCCGTCGTCGTAGCCGACGAGTGAGCGTCCCTCGGGCAGGTGCGCGCCGGGGACGCGGAACGCCCGGTGCGCGGCGGCGGCCAGCTCGTCGTGGTTGGCGACCACGGCGGTCGCCAGCGGGTCGGCCCGGAACGCCCGCTCGAGCGCAGCACCGACGGCTCCGACGAGGTCAGCCGCGGTGACGTCGGCCACGGCTTCGGAGACGGTGAGCGTGTGGCCGAGGCCACGCGCCCGCAGCATGCCGGCCGACACGTACTCCTCGGAGCGCTGCGGTTCGTGCAGGAACACCACGCGTTCGTGACCGAGCTCCGCGAGATGTCGGGCGATGAGTTCACCACCCCGCTCATCGTCGATCAGGACGGAGGGCAGCCCGAGCCGCCGCTGGGCGCCGTCCGGAACGTCGACGAGGACGACGGGCGGGCCGGGGAGCGCCTTCGACTCCAACGCGGCCGGTGACAGCGGCACGCCCATCACGATGATGCCGTCGATCCCCGCACGCATGGGGAGCGCGTCGAGGACGGGACTGTCGCTGCCCGCTGCAGAGGGGAGGTCGTGCACCACGATCTCGACCGAGTCCGTCGCGGCGCGCTCCATGATCCCCGACAGTCGGCGGTAGTAGGAGGCGTAACTCGAGAACGGCGCAGCAACGGCGATCCGCTGAGCACCGCTCGCGGCGGCACCACCTCGGTAGCCGAGCTCCGTCGCGGCGGCGATGACCGATCGCCGCGTCGCTTCGTTCACCCGCTGCGGGTGGTTGATGGCCAGGGAGACGGTGGAGATGCTCACGCCGGCGCGCTTGGCCACCGCGTAGATCGTCGCCTTCTGCGGTCGCTCGTCCATGGCGCACCTCCTCCGTCGATCCTAGCTCGTGAAAAGTTCTTTGATCGAAGTTCTTCGATAGCGGATACTCGAACCGGACACGGCATCGGTGCCGGGATGGGAGGAACACCATGGCTCGGAGCAAACCCACCGTCGACGCGTTCGTCACGGCGGTCACACGGCGTCTGGCAGCGCTGCAGACGCCCGAGCCGAAGGATCCCGCCGGGCGGCGAGCACACGCGGCGGCCTTCGACCGGGTGTCCTGCGAGGCGCTCGGCACCGAGACCCTCGTGGCGGCGACCGAGGACCACACCGTCCCGGTGCCCGGCCACCCGGACGCACGGCTCCGCGTCTACTGGCCCGACCAGCAGCGACTCCCCGCCCTGGCCGACGGCGCATCCGGTGGTCGGCCCGTCCTCGTGTACTTCTTCGGCGGCGGCTTCACGATCGCCGGGATCGACTGGATCGGTTGGGACGCCGGGTTCCGTCGTCGCGCCAGGGAGGCCGGTGTCATCATCGTCGCCGGCGAGTACTCGTTGGCCCCGGAGGTCCGCTACCCCGCACAACCGGAGCAGTGCTGGTCCGTGTTCGAGTGGGCGGCCGAGCACGCGCGTTCACTCGGCGGCGACCCAGGCCGGCTCGCGATCGGCGGCGCGTCCTCCGGCGGCAACCTCGCCGCCGCCGTGACCCTCATGAACCGCGACCGTGCCAAGCGACCGATCCGGTTGCAGCTGCTCGAGGCTCCGTCGCTCGACCTGACCCGTGGACACCTCGACGCCCGGGGGATCACGCAGGTCCCGGGCGCCATCCTGCGTCGCCTCGCGCGCCAGCTCGTGCGGCAGTATGTGGGGCCGGACCGGGCGACGCAGCGCGAACCGTACGCGTCGCCACTCCTCGCGACCGACCACCGGGATCTGCCGCCGGCCGTCATCTACACGGCGGAGATGGACCCGCTCCGCGGCGACGGCGAGGCCTACGCCCGCGTGCTGAGCGAGGCCGGCGTGCCGGTGAGCTGCGTCCGGTACATCGGGCAGACGCACACCTCCGGCGGGCTGACCGGGCACGTCCCGGCGGCGGACCACCTGCACCGCGACGTCATCACGACCCTGCGGACGCTGCACGAGGAACCGGCGACGTACGGTGCGCCGCTCCGCGAGCCGACGGAGGCCTCGCGGTGACCTCCGTGGAGGAGCTCCGACTGGATCCCGCGATCCTCGCTTGGGCGGCGCGGATCGAGGAACACGTGGAACACCTGCCGACACTCCGCTCCTCGGATCTGGCCCTCCGTCGGCAGGCGGCGCGGCGGCTCTCCGACCTCCTGGCGGAGGAGTTCACCGCACCCGCGCCACCGTCGGTCGACATCACCACGAGCTGGATCGACGGACCGGCCGGCCCACTCGAGCTCCGCCGGTACCGCCCGGACGGTCTCCCCGCTCCGGCGCCGACCCAACTCGCGCTGCACGGCGGCGGCTTCACGTCCGGCACGATCCACGAGCTCCTGAACGACCGTCTCCTCGCCGCCCGTGCCCTCGCCGCCGAGATCCAGATCATCGCGCTCGGGTACCGGCTCGCACCCGAGCACCCGTACCCGGCAGCCGTTGAGGACACCATCCACGCGCTGCGGGTCCTGACGAGCGAAGCGGGCCCGAGCCGTTTCGACGTCGACCCCGGCCGCCTGGGCATCGCCGGCAACTCTGCCGGTGGCGGGATCGCGGCGAGCGCCGTCCTCCGCCTGCGTGACTCGGGTGACCTCCTGCTCGTCCATCAGGCACTCGAGGTCCCCGCGGTGTCGCTGACCCCGTCAGGCGACTCCGCCACCCGGTACGCGCGCGGATTCGGGCTGGACGACGCGGAGGCGCTCGTGCCGCTCTACCTCGGCGGTGCGCGGGCGGCGGACGCCTATGCCTCCCCGCTCGAGGCCGACGACCTCTCGGGCCTACCACCCACGCTGATCCAGGTCGCCGAGCACGACCCGCTCCGCGACGCGGGTTTGGCGTACGGACGCCGACTCGTGGAGGCGGGGGTCCCGACGATGACGTGGATCGGGCGCGGCCACGTCCATGCGTCGGGTGGTCTCACGGCCGTCATGGCGGGGGCGAGGGAGTGGCAGGCGGTCCAGGCCACCGCGCTCCGTGAGGCCTACGGGACGAACCTGCTCGTGCCCGAACCGATCCAGCCGAGGAGACGATGATGTCAGCTCACACCCCACCCTCCGGTCCGTCCACAGGGCCCGCCGAGCCGGAGCCGCGCATCGGTGACGCCGTCCCCGTCGCGGCGGTCGATCCGGACGCCGTCCCCGGGTCACCGCAGGCGCGCGGCTTCTTGCCGCTGTTCGTCCTGGCCTGGTTCGGGGTCACGCTGGCGCTCGGCACCATCAGCGGGGCGTCGATCCCCAAGGCCCTCGCGTTCCTCGACGACGCGACGAAAGGGACGAACCTCTCGATCGTCGCGGCGGTCGGCGGCGTCGTCATCATGATCATCACGCCGCTGTTCGGCCGGCTGTCCGACCGTTCGCGTTCGCGCTTCGGGATGCGGCGGCCGTGGATGCTCGGCGGAGCGGTCGTGGCGCTCGGCGGGGTCGCGATCCTGGCGACGGGTGACAGCCTCGCGGTGACGATCCTGGGGTGGAGCATCGTGCAGCTCGGCTTCGGTGCGACGAACATGGCGGTGCACGCGCTGCTCGCCGATCAGATCCCGGCGCGGATCCGGGCGCGTGTCGCGGCCGCCGCCAGCGTCTCGGGCGGGCTCGCCCTGATCGTCGGCGCGCAGATCGTCGCCGCTCTCCCCAATGACGCTCGGTGGACCTGGTTCGTCGTCCCGGGCCTGATCGGCGGCGTCCTGAGCACCGCGCTCGTGTTCGGACTCCGGGACATCGTGCGGACGGTCCCTGCACCGCCGCTGCGCCTCGCCGACGTCCTGTCCACCTACTGGCTGAACCCCGTGCGCTATCGCGACTTCTTCTGGGCGTGGGCCTGCCGCCTGCTCGTGACGATGTCGATCGTCTCGGTATCGATCTACCTGTTGTTCTTCATCATCGACCAGTTGGGCATCCCGAAGGAGCAGGCCTCGGGCGTCCAGGCGAACGCGCTCATCATCTTCACGGTCGGGAACATCGTCATGACGGTCCTGTTCGGCTGGATCTCCGACCGGACCGGGCGACGGAAACCGATCGTGCTCGTCTCCAGCCTCCTGAGCGCCGCCGGGCTCGGGGTCGCGATCATCTCCCCCGACGTCACCGTGTTCCTCATCGGCATCTTCATCGTCGGAGCGGCGCAAGGGGCCTACGTGTCCGTCGACATCGCCCTCATGACGGAGGTGTTGCCGTCGTTCGACGAAGCCGGCAAGGACCTCGGCATCGTCTCCCTCTCCTATCAGCTCCCACAGCTGCTCGTACCGATCGTCGCCGTCCCCCTGCTCGCGCTCGGTGGCGGGGAGAACTACCACGCCCTGTATCTCGCGGCGATCGTGTTCGCCGTCCTGGGCGGACTCGCCGTGCTGCCGATCAGGTCCGTGCGATGAGAACGACATCGGCACGGTCAACGGCTTGCAGGGGTTGGTTCCGGGGTGGTTTCGAGGTGAAGTCCACCCGGGGCGCAGGACCCGGAGCGACACTGGAACCCACCCGACCTCTGACCACCGGATCTCCATGACGCTGCCGTTCCCGAACGCTCACGACGAAGCCCTGATGCGGCACCCGCTCCGCGAGGTGCTCGCCGAGGCCGTGCTGCAGGACTTCATCGACGACCTCCCGGTCCCCCTGCGACCGTCCGATCTCGCGACCCGGCTGCTCTACCCGCGCTGGCAGGTGTACTCCGACATCCACGAGGGCAGACTCGTCGCCGAACGGGTCCGGAACAACAAACGGTTGTTGAAGATCGACGTCGAGCGGAACCGGGCGTGGATCGCGCACGGACTCGCCACCCGTCGGGCTCGAGCCGGGTCCGCCGTGGGCGAGGCGGGGCCCGAGTCGCCCGTCTCGGTCGTCATCGTCGACCCGGAGGCCATCGAGCAGTTGAACGCCCTCACTGCGAGCGGCTTGAGCGTACGGGAGGCGGTCGAGTACGCGCTCGCGGCCCTCGGCTCACGGGAAGCGGGCACCGCCGCCACCGTGCCCGACATCGACTCGCGCGGCCGACAGGTGCGGGCGGGCTGACCGGTCGCAGCGGGCTGACCCGGCGGACGCGCGTCAGATCGACGTGCGCATCGCCCGCTCGAACTGCGCCACGAACTGCGTGCCGGGGTCGGACCAGTCTGCGGCGGTGATCGACGCCGAGATCCGTTTCGCGTGCTCGACCGCATCGGGCCGCTCGACGATGTCGACGAGGCGACGGGCGATGGCCGCGGGCGACAACGGGACGTATTCGATGTGCTCGCTGTCGAGGACGCCGGTCGTGTTCGGGCTGTCGTTGACGACGGGCACGACGCCGGAGGACATGATCTCGAGCGGCAACAGGGACATGTCGGTCAGCGAGAGGACGAGGCCTGCGGCGCAGCGGTTGTAGACCGCGTTGAGCTCCGAGATGTCCATCGCCGACCGGTTGACGAACGGGAACTCGGTCTCGTATCCCGACATGTCCCAGCCGACGAGGTTGATCGTGATGTCGGGGCGCAGGCGGTGGAACTCGGTCAGCGCGAGCTCGCCGATCTCCCAGCCGCGACGGGGCGTCGGCGGGCGGGCGTAGAACAGGATCTCCGTGCGGGGCGCGTCGTTCACGTGCGAATAGTGCTGCTTGTCGACCGAGTAGTCGAAGTGGTCGCAGCTCATCCCGTACTCGTCCGCGACCTTCTGCGCGAGCCACGGCCCGGCGGAGAAGCCGTGGAACCCGAACCGGTAGGTGTTCTCCGCGAGGACGTACTCGCTGCTCGCCGGGTAGAACCACGGCTCGAAGTCCTGCACGAAGGAGAACCGCTTGGCCGGCCCCTCGTAGCGGAACGCGGGGTAGGCCGTCTGCCAGTCCGAGGAGACGATGACGTCCGCACCCGGCGCGATGCCGGTCGTGGGGTCGTATCGGACGATGTCGGCCTGCAGCTCCGGGTACGCACTGCTCGCAGCCATCATCGCCCGGATCCCGGGGATGTCGACCGCGGGCTGCGCCGAGGCCTGGTACAGGTGGATCGTGAGCCGGTGACCGGCCCGCTCGAGGAACTCCATGAACCGGAAGGCGTTCTGGTGGCCGCCCGAGGTCCGACTCGGCGGTGAGATCAACCACGCCACGTCGTAGGGACGCTCCGGGAACTCGGCGGCGTTGAAGTTCCGCGGAACCGTCCAGTCGGCGGCGATGGCGTCGCTCGGGTACAGGTCCGTCGGCTTGCGCCGCATCGGGTTGAACCGTCCGTCGGCGAAGTGCGCGGCGCGCCAGAGCGTCGATCGGACGCCCTCGCCGCGGATGGCCCGGAGCCCCTGTCCGATCATGCCCATGTGGAGTCCCGTCCCGTCGATGCCGTCACCGCAGGCGCGGTGGGTGTTGCTGGTGTCACTGGTGTCACCGGTCCGAATGAGCGGACCGCTGTGATGACGCGGTCCACCTCGTCGTCCGTCATGGCGGGCCACAACGGGAGCCGGACGAGACGCTCGGCGAACCGGACCGCGTGCTGCGGCTCGGTGACCACTCTGCCGTAGCGCCGGCCTGCCGCGCTCGAGTGCAGCGGCACGTAGTGGAAGGCGGCTCCGACACCGTGCGCCTGGAGGTGCCGCAGGAACTCCTGTTGCACCTGCGCGTCCGGCAGCTGGAGGAAGAACAGGTGTGCGGCGTGCACACCACCGGGCGGGTCCATGAGCGTCACGCCGCGATCGTGCGCCCACTCGGCGAGTTCGGCCGCGTAGCGGTCCCAGATGCGATGCCGATGCGTCTGGATGACGTCGAAGTCGCGGAGCTGGGCGTCGAGGACGGCGGCGTTGAGCTCGCTCGGCAGGTAGCTCGACCCGAGGTCCGCCCAGCTGTACTTGTCGACCTGCCCGCGGAGGAACTGTGCGCGATCGGTCCCCTTCTCCCGCATGATCTCGGCTCGGAGCAGGACGGTCTCGTCGGAGATGAGCAGGGCGCCGCCCTCGCCGCAGTGCACGTTCTTCGTGTCGTGGAAGCTCTGGGCGGCCATCGCTCCGACCGTGCCGAGGCGGACACCGTCGCCCGCGACCCCGAGGCCGTGCGCGTTGTCCTCGAGCAGGTGCAGCCCGTGCTCGGCCGTGAGCTGTTGGAACGCCGGCACGTCCACCGGGACGCCGCCGTAGTGCATGATCGAGATCGCCCGCGTGCGGGGTCCGATGGCGTCGGCGACGTGCTGCGGGTCCAGGTTGCCCGTCACCGGGTCGCTGTCGACGAAGACGGGCGTCGCACCGGCGAGGACGACCGCGTTCGCGGCCGACGGGAAGGTGAAGGTCGGCAGGATGACCTCGTCGCCGGGACCGACGCCGATCAGGCGGGTCATCATCTCGAGCGCATGGGTGCCCGAGGTGGTCAGGAGCGCGTGCGGCGCGCCCGTGAGGTGTCGAAGGCGTTCGGACGCCGACGCGGTGAAGACACCGTCGCCGTGGACGTGGTCGGAGGCGAGGACGCGTTCGAGCTGTTCGAGCTCACCGGCCGCGCGGAACGGCTTCGACAGCGGGATCCGCTGCTCCACGCGCACTCGTGTCATGACTGTTCCCGCATCGTGTTTCCCCCGGACGTTCGATCGACACCCTCGATGTCGATGCTCCGAGTGACACTCACGTCACCGGGGCGATTCAGTCTCCGCCTCGGCGGGCACGATCCGCATCCTGCTGCGGGCTATTCCACCCCCGCCACCTGGCGGGTTCCAGCGGTCGTGCGTCATGGCCGCCTGCCGGGACTCGTAGGGTGAGAGTCGAGCTGAGGAGGACACCGTGATCGGAGTGGCCATCGTCGACGACGAGGCGTTGGTACGGTCCGGATTCGAACTCATCCTGGGTGCCGTCGAGGACATCGAGGTCGTCGCCTCGGTCGACGGGATCGACGCCGTGGAGGCGATCCGCTCGAGCCGTCCCGACGTCGTCCTCCTGGACGTCCGCATGCCCGGGCGCAACGGGCTCGACATCCTCGATGAACTGCAGACCTGGGACGACCCGCCCGTCGTCGCGATCCTGACCACCTTCGACTCCGACGACTACATCGCTCGCGCCCTCCGCAGCGGCGCCGCGGGATTCCTCGTGAAGGACACGGACCCGGAGCAGCTCCCCATGCTGCTGCGATCCCTCTCCGCGGGCGGCATCGTGCTCTCCCCGCAGGTGTCCCGGACGCTCGTCGGCGGGTTCGCCCGCACCGCCGACCGCGAGGCGGCGAAGCGATTGTCGGGGCTGACGGGCCGCGAACAGGACGTGCTCGCGGCGCTCCGAACCGGTGCGTCCAACACCGAGATCGGCGAGGCGCTGCACCTCAGCCGCGCGACCGTGAAAGACCACGTGAGCGCGATCCTCGGCAAACTCGAGGTGACGACGCGACTCGAAGCCGCCATCATCGCCGAGCGCGCCGGAGTCCACGGCGACGAGGCGGCCCCGCGATGAAGCGGCGCTCCCGACTCTGGTCGGTCCTCCTCGAACTCGCCCTCATCGCGGCGGCGACCGTCGAGAGCCTGACGACGCTCGGGTGGGCGACGCCCTGGGAGTCCGGCCTGGCGATCGCCGCTGCCGTCGGCCTCGTCTTCCGACGACGCTGGCCGTGGCTGTCGCTCCTCCTCGCCGTGCCTGCCTTCACCCTCAACCTCGCCACCCTGGCCGGGTTGGCGTCGCTGTTCTCCGTCTCGGTGCGGGAGCGACGACGCTGGCGGCTCGTCACGACCGGCGCCGTGGTCTTCGTCCTCGCCGCGGTGCCGTGGTGGGGGTGGACGTCACCCGACTACACGATCCTCTCCATCGTGTACGCCGCGCTCTACGCGGCGGCGCCGATCGCCTTCGGCCTGCTCGTCCGCACCCGCCGCGAACTGTTCGACCGTGTCCGCGACCTCGAACAGATCCGACGCAGCGAGCGGGCGCGCATCGCCTCCGACGTCCTCGTCGAGGAGCGCTCGCGCATCGCCCGGGAGATGCACGACGTCGTCTCCCACCAGGTCAGTCTGATCGCCGTCCAGGCGGGCGCGATCCAGATGCAGACCGAGGAACCCGGGACGAAGCGGATGGCCGTGACGATCCGGTCGCTCGCGTCGCGCACGCTCGACGAGCTGCGGGACATGGTGACGCTGCTGCGCGCGGAGACCGGACATGCGCCACTGGCCCCACAACCGACGGTCGACGACCTCGACCGGTTGATCGCGGACAGCGGGATCGCCGTCACCTCCGCCATCGAGTTGCCGGACGGTCTCCCCGCACCCGTGCAGCGGGCGATCTACCGGACGGTGCAGGAGGGGCTGACGAACGCGCGCAAGCATGCGCCGGGGGCCGCGGTCGATGTGCGCGCCGAAGCCTCCGCCGACGAGGTCACCGTGACCATCCGTAACGACCGCCCCGCGCGGTCGTCCGACAGCTCGTGGTCGTCCGCGGGCCACGGCCTCGTCGGCCTGAGCGAACGCGCCGAACTCCTGAACGGGTCCCTCCTCACCGAGGACGCGCCGACCCGGTTCACCCTGACGTTCCGCGCGCCCTACTGAGGGTCGCTGAGGTTCAGCCGTCCGTGCCGGACCGGCGGTCGTCGGTCGAGAGCACCGACATCAGGATCGAGTCGACCCATGCGCCGTCCCAGCGGAGTGTGTGACGCTGACGCCCTTCGACGACGAACCCGGCCTTGACGTAGGACCGTTCGGCCCTCGGATTGAACGAGTAGACGTCGAGGACGACCCGGTGCAGGCCGATGAGGGCGAACGCGTGGTCGAGGACCGCCGTCGTGGCCTCGGTCCCGAACCCCTGTCCGGTCCGCCCGGGAGCCAACGCGATCCTGAAGTTCATCGACGCGTTGTCCTCGTCGAGCTCGTTGAGCACCACCTCGCCGAGATACGCACCGGAGTCGATCGCGGTGACGGCCCAGTCGGCCCGGTCGTCCTGCCCGCCGATGGTCGCGAGGTGACGCTCGACCGCCTCACGCGGAATCGGGCCACGCGTGCCCGTGAGGCGGAGCGTCTCCGGGTCGGCCAGGCCGCGCAGGGTCGGTTCGAGGTGCGCCGGGCCGAGAGGCACCAGCCGGAGCCTCGGCGTCACGAGGGTGTCGAGCTCCGCGAGCTTCGAGGTGTCGACGGTCGGGACGGTCACGCCTGCCCCTCCCCGTCCATCTCATCGCCGAAGAGCGGCGTCTGGAAGCGCCGCTCGAAGCGGACGATGCAACCGGTGCCCCGAACGAGCTCGTACGCCTCGATGCACTCCGGGTCCGTCGCCGCGGCGATGCGGTACTGCTCGTAGGCGGCGAGTGAGGGGAAGCTGAACAGCGCGAACGCCTCGTCGTTGTCGCCCTCCGCGGGGAGGAAGTAGCCGTGGTGGTCGCCACCGAGCCGGTTCACGAGACGGATCCATCGCCGCCCGTACTCGGTGAACGTGTCGAGCTGCTCGGGGTCGATCTGGTAGCGGAGGTGGATGGTGATCATGGGTCCAGTCTGGCGGTGACCCGGCAGCGGGTGGTATCCCGCCGCCGGGTCGACGGTCAGTGCGCCCGCCGCCGGGCGCGGATCAGCAGCAGACCACCCGTCGCGGCCAGCGCGAGCGCGACGACGATCCACGGCGCGGCTTCCAGTCCGGTGCGGGCGAGGTCGCTTGCCGGCGCGCCGGTTCCGGTGTCGCCCGCCGTGCCGGGCTGCCCTGCCCCCGGCTGTCCCGTCCCCGGTTGCCCCGTCCCCGGTTCCGGCTCCACCGCGGCGACCGTCGTGGCGACGTCGTCGACGAGCAGCGTGCCTGCCCCTTCGCCGCCGAGGTAGAACCCGAGCTGGGTGACGGACGTGGGGTCGAACGCGGCCTCGCCGGCCCAAGCGGGCGAGGCGAAGTCCGAGAACGGGATCGCGACGCGTTGCCACCCCTCGCGCTCGATCGGCGCGACCGTCTCCCAGTAGGTCCCGTGCGTCACGAACTGGACGGTGACGTCGTCGCCCGGCGTCCCCTGCACCCAGAATACGAGCCCCGTGTGGCCCCACCAGTCCTGCGGTGTCTGGAAGGTGCGGACGATCCCGGCGTACCCGGGACCGGCGAGGTCGTACGCCGCCGTCATCGCTTGCGAGCCGGTGTCGGGGTTCGTCGCGAGCGTCGGGGTGATCGCCCCACCGCCGGTGTTCCGCACGTAGGCGGCCTGCAGCGCGGCGTCGTCGGCGTACGACTCGAAGTCGTCGACGACGATCGACTCACTCGGGAGGGTCTTCATGAGGAAGTACGCCGCCCCCGTGCTCGAGGCGGTCGTCCCGGCGCCGTTGACCGCGGCGACCGACCACCAGTACCGCTGGCCCGGCGTGAGGGAGACCGTCGGGGTGATGGAGGTGGTGCCGATGCCGTCGACGACCACGACCGGGTTCCCGAGGTCCGCTTGCTGCGCGAGCGTCAAGCGGTAGTACGCCGCTCCGACCGACGGCTCCCAGGTGAAGGTCGGGGTCGCGGTCACGTCGACGGTGCCGGCCGCGGGCGAGATCGACGCGAACGCCGCCGGTGGTCCGCTCGGGGCGTCGACCGCCGACCAGATGGTGGCCCGCGACAACTCCGCACCGGCCGCGAGGGTCACCCGCAGGTACGGGCCGACCAGATCGCGTGCGACCACCGCGCCGCCGACGCCGACCTCGGTCGCTGCGGTCTCCCACGTCGAACCGTCGGGGCTGGACTCGACCACGGTCGACCCGGAGACGAGGAACGACGCCGCTGAGAGTCGGTCCTGCTTCCAGGTGACGCTGGCTCCGTCGTCCGCGGCGACCACACGGGTCCCGTCCGCTCGTGGGGTGATGTTCGCCCCGTCGTGCGCCTCGGTGAGGAGCCAGGACTCGAGCGGGTCCACGAGCACGCGGGTGTCCGCCTCGGTCGCGACCTGGTCGGAGACCGAGGCCACCGCGCCGGCCGCGTCGAGCGCGACGACTCGGTAGACGGCACCGACCGGGGAGGCGAAGTCCGTGGCGGATCCGGCGTCGGCTGCCAGTGCTCCGGTCTCGACCGGCGTCCAGCTCGTCCCGTCGATCGTCCGCTCGATGCGGTAGGACACCGCACCGCCGGCCCCACGCCACCGGACGGTGTTGATGCCGTCCGCGCGGTCGACCGCCGTGATGAGCGGTGTCCCGACGGCGGGAGCAGCCGGCACGGCACCGATCGCGGCGGCATAGGCGGCGATCGCGGAGACCCGGGCGCGCTCGGCGTCGGTCGCACCGGGTGCATGGATCGTGAACCCGTCGTCGTGCGGGACGAGTCCACCACGATCGTTGTTGCCGAACAGTGACCAGAACAGCATGCCGGTCACGTTCGGGTCGGCGACGAGCGGTTCGAGCAGCGCCGGGCTCGCAGCTGTGGAGGCGTACTCGCCGGCCAGGTAGACCTTGCCCGCGGCGGTGACCGTGGCGGCGTCCGCGGAGACGCGGGCGACGGTCGGCGGGTAGTAGTGCACGTCGACGATGTCGAGTCCGGGCGCCGAGAGGGTGTCCGAGTCGATGTCGAAGCGCCGACCGGCCGCGACGAGCTGCTGCGGAGCGCGTTCCTTGATGAACGCGACCTGCCGCTCGATCCACGGCGCGGTCATGCCCTCCAACTCGTTCCCGAGTTCCCACGCCATGACCGTCGGGTCCTCGGTGTACCGGACGCCGGTCAGCGCGTTCGTCCGCCGCAGGATCGCGTCGACGTAGGCCTGATAGGCGGCGATCGGCCGCTCGTCGGTGTAAAAGTCGGCCGACGTCAGCCCGTAGGGGGTCGTGAAGTCGCGGTGCCCGCCGTGGTAGTACTCCCACTCGTCGGTGAGCGGGAGGACGAGCCGGATACCGAGCTTCCCGGCGTACGCGATGGCGAAGTCGATCGTCGCGAACGCCTCCTCGTTCATCTGCCCGAGGCTCGGCATGATCGCCAACGGGTTCGCCCCGTCCTGGCCCGTCGAGGTCATCATGTGGGTCCGGACGACGGTCGAACCCATCCGCGCCGCCGCGTCGAGGGTGTCGGCGATACGGAAGGCCGTCGGATAGTCGACCCCGCCCACGTTCTCGTCGAGACCGAGCCAGTAGATGTTCGGGCCGCTGAACCGGAAGGTCTCGCCGTCGAGCACGAGACGCGCACCGTCACGCTCGACGAACGAGGTGTTGAGCGAGGTCCAGTCGGTCGGGGCGGCGGCGGCCGGTGCGGCGAGCGCCGGTGACAGCGCGGCGGTGAGGGCCGCGGCGAGCAGACCGGCTGCCAGGCGGCGGCCCGGGTCACGTCGTGGTGGGCGGGGGTCGGGGGTGCGGTTCATCGTGCCAGGCTCCTTCGTCTGGGATGGTGCATCGGATCGAGCGGTGGGAGGCCGAGCGCCTCCGGTCGGTGGATCAGGGCCGCGGCGCCGAGGATCGGACCCGCGCCGTCGAGGGCGGAACCGGTGACGACCACACCGGCCGCGTAGTCGAGGACGATGGCGTCCTGCACCGCGGCACGGACGAGGTCGAGGTAGTCGGTGCTGACGGCGGTGAACCCCCCGCCGACGGCGACCGCTTCGAGGTCGAGGAGGGTCGCGGCACTCGCGATCGCCTGTCCGACCGCGGTGGCCGAACGGACGACGGCGGACCGCGCGACGGGGTCACCGGCCGCGGCGTCGACGGCGAGTTCCTCGCCGGTGTGCCCGTCCCAGCCGTGGGTCCGCGCCCAGGCGACACTCCGCGGTCCGGAGGCGATGCGCTCGAGCGTCGCGTCGTCGGCCGACTCCCCCGGCGGACGCGAGGCGATCTGCACCTGACCGATGTGACCGGCGTTGCCGCTCCGGCCGGCGATCAGCCGTCCGTGCAGGATGATCCCACCGCCGACACCGGTCGAGACGATCATCGCCATCGAATTGGCGGTGCCTCGAGTGGCTCCGAGCCAGTGTTCCGCGAGGGCGATGCAGGTGCCGTCGAGGCGGACGACGACGGGGACCAGCGGCAGTAACCGGGAGACGTGCGCTCGGAGGTCGAAGCCGTGCAGTTGCGGGAGGTTCTTCGGGCTGACCGTCCCGAGTTCGAGGTCGACCGGTCCTGCCGAGCCGATGCCGACGCCGACGAGCGCGGACCCGTCCGGCAGGTGCGCGATGGAGGCGAGCACGACCCGGTCGACGGCCTCCTCCAGCGCGCGGCGCCCCGCACCGGACCCCGTCGGCGCCCGGTGCACGCTGCCGTCGACCACGACGCCTTCCTCGGTGACGAGTGCCGCCTCCACCTTGGTGCCGCCGAGGTCGACCGCGAGCGCGATCGACCCCGGCGAGTCGCGTTCCCCGGTCAGGTCCGCCAGGGTCACCGTGCCCAGTCCTCGACGAGCTGGTTCGCGGTGCGCACCACCCGGGTCGAGAGGAGCTCGTCCTCGCCGAGCTCCATCGCAGTCCGCACGTGGAACGTGACGCGCTCACCGGGCAGCAGGGTCACGAGCTGGTCGTCGACGACTGCGGCCGGATCCACCTTGTCGACGAGCAGCGTCAGGTCGCGCAGGAACGATTCGGCCGTGACGGTCACGGCGTAGCCGTCGTCCACCCGGGCGACGTCGGCGCGGTACCGGGGAGCGGGGATCGCGGAGTCGCGCGCCTCGGCGAAGGACCAGAACCCGCGCTCCGCCCCGAGTGTGGCGACGAGGAGTTCCTCGGTCGCGGTGCCTGCGACGGCGACCGATTGGGGGATCTCGACGAGCGTCGACGAGCGTCGGTCGAGGTCGACCGGGACGCGCGCGGACGCGAGTTCGGTCCCGTCGAACCGCAGCCGCCGGATGACGAGGTCGTCGGCCCAGGCGTCGGGCCCGTCGTTGAGGACGGCGACCACGAGGGATTCCCCACGCGGCTGGACGGTCACGAGTCGGTCGGCATAAACGTGCTTGAGCGCGTACAGCAACGGCTTCGCACGCTCGTCGCCGTCGACGGCCGCCCACGAGGTGACGGGCCAGCAGTCGTTCAGTTGCCACACGATCGATCCCATGCAGCGCGGGCTCCACGAGCGGAAGTGCTCGATCGCGACGGTCACCGCGTTGGCCTGGTTGAGCGACATCGCCCAGTGCCAGTCCTCGGTGTCGTCAGGCAGGGGCAGGTGCGCGACGAGTCCGTCCGTCAGCTTGTCGTTGCCGTCGGTCGCCTTCTGGTGGTGGATCATCCCGGGCGACTCGGGCGTGAGCGGCGAGTCCGAGATGGCCCGTTCGATCGTCGACCACGTCGCCGGCCCCTGCCAGCCGAACTCGGCGACGAAGCGCGGCGAGACGTCGCGGTATGCGGGGTAGTCGACGCGGTTCCACAGCTCCCACAGGTGTACGGAGCCGTGGTCGGGGTCGTTGGCCGGGATGTCCGGCGTGCCCGACCAGGGGCTGCCCGCGGTGTAGTTGCCGGCCGGGTCGAGCTCGGCGACGAGCCGCGGCAGCAGGTCGAGGTAGTAGCCCATCCCCCAGGTGCGACCCTGGACCCGCTTCTCCCAGCCCCACTCCTCGAAGCCCCAGATGTTCTCGTTGTTGCCGTTCCACAGCACGAGGCTCGCGTGCGGCATGATGCGCGTGATGTTGTCGCGCGCCTCCGCCTCGACCTCGCTCCACAGCGGCTCCTCCTCGGCATAGGCCGCGCAGGCGAAGAGGAAGTCCTGCCAGACCATGATCCCGCGCTCGTCGCAGAGCTCGTAGAAGTCGTCGGACTCGTAGTAGCCGCCACCCCAGATGCGGAGCAGGTTGAGGTTCGCGAACTCGGCCTGGTCCATGCGGCGCGCGAGCCGTGCCCGGTCGACGCGGGTCACGAAGGCATCATCGGGGATCCAGTTGGCGCCACGGACCCAGACGGCCTCGCCGTTGACGACGAAACGGAACGAGGTGCCCTCCGCGTCGGGTTCGAGTTCGACGGCGACGGTCCGGAACCCGATCCGCTTCGACCACTCGCCGAGGCGGGCCTCGTCCTGGTGCAGCACGACGTCGAGGTCGTACAGCGGCTGCTCGCCGTACCCACGCGGCCACCAGAGTTCGGCATCCGCGACGGAGAGCTCGACCACGGCGGTGTCTGCACCGGCCGCGAGAACGACGTCGGCGTTCGCACCGGCGACCGTGGCGGTGAGCGCGAGTGCCGTGTCACCGTCGCCGGCGCGTTCCACGTCGACGTGTACGGCCACCCGACCCTCGTCGCCGTCGACGGTCACGACCGGACGCACCGAGGCGAGCCGGGCCGTCGACCACGACTGCAGGCTCACGGGCTTCCACAGTCCGGAGGAGGCTGCGTCGAGCCCCCAGTCCCAACCGAAGTTGCAGGCGGCCTTGCGGATGGCGTTGAACGGGTGGGAGTAGGTGTGCGGGCGGTAGCCGATCTCGAGGCTGGCCAGGTCGGCCGCGGCGACGGGCGAGGCGAAGTGCACGACGAGTTCGTTCTCGCCCTCGAGCAGGACGGCGCCGACGTCGATGCGGTAGGTGCGGTGCTGGTTCCGGGTGGTCGCGACGACCGAACCGTTCAACGTCACCCTCGCGACGGTGTCGAGCCCCTCGAAGACGAGGTCGTGGCGGTCGTGTCCGTCGGGCGCCCACTCGAAGGCGCTGCGGTACTCCCAGTCCGTCGACCCGATCCACGTCACGAGGTGCTCGTTGCGGTCGAGGAACGGGTCGGGGATGAGCCCCGCGTCAATGAGGTCGGTGTGCACGAGGCCGGGAACCGTGGCCGGCACGCTGGTCCCGACGAAGGCATCCGGGACGGCTCCGCCGACCGCTCGCAGACTCCACCCCTCGTGCAGGAGGCGGGAGGTCAGAGGACGGACGGTGGTGGTGTCGATGATGCTCACTTGGTTGCTCCAGAGGTCAGGCCGTTGTAGATGTATCGCTGCAGGAAGAGGAAGGCGACGAGCGTCGGGATGATCACGAGGATCGTCCCGGCCGCGATGATCTGCCACTGCGCGCCGAACGGTCCCATGAACCGGAACAGCGAGGTGGAGATCACCCCCAGATCCTGCGACGGCATGTACAGGAAGGGGATGTAGAACTCGTTGTAGATGGCGATGCCCTTGATGATCACGACCGTCGCGACGGCGGGCTTCAGCAGCGGCAGGATGATGCGCCAGTAGATCGTGAACCGGTTCGCGCCGTCGAGCATCGCCGCCTCGTCGAGGGAGACGGGGATCGACTGCATGAACTGCAGGAAGATGTAGATCGCGACGATGTCGGTCCCCATGAAGAGCAGGATCGCGGCGCCGCGGGTGTTGAACAGCTCGAGCGCGGACACGACCTGGAACGTGGCGACCTGGGTCGTCACCGAGGGTACGAGCGTCGCCAGGAGGAACAGGCCCATGACGAGCTTCCGCCCGCGGAAGCGGAACCGGTCGAGCGCGTAGGCCGACATGGTGCCGATCAGGATCGTCCCGGCGACGGACACGAGCAGGATGATCGCGGTGTTGAGGAAGCCGGTGACCATGCCACCCTGATCGAACGCGACGACGAAGTTGTCGAGGTTGAACCAGTTCGACGGCGGCGTGAGCGGGCCGGTCGTCCGCTGCTCGCGGTCGGTCTTGAACGCGAGCATGAAGATCGTGGCGAGGGGGACGACGGCGAAGAGGCTCGCGATGATGAGCGAGGCGTACTTGATCGTCGTCGCGGTGAGGGCGGCGGCGCCCTGTGGACGCTTCGGCCCGCGCCTCGTCCGCCGCAACGGGGTACGGGGCTCGGGAGCGGACGCGGAGACCGGTCGGTCGGTGGTGGCGGTCACGACTCGCCTCCCTTCTCGTCGGGGAAGACCCGGCGTTGGACGAAGGTGATGATCAGGACGATCAGCAGCAGGACGACGGCCATCGCCGACGCCAGACCGACCTTCGAGAACTTGAACGCCGTGTTCACGGTCTGGATCACGAAGGTCTCGGAGCCGTTCGCGCCGCCGGTCATGATGTACGGCATCTCGAAGGCGGACAGGGCTCCGGCGATCGCCAGGATGAACGAGAGGCCGAGGATCCGACGGATGCTCGGCAGGATGATGAACCGGAACTTGTGCCACGAGTTGGCACCGTCGAGGTCGGCGGCCTCGTACTGCTCCGACGGCACCGACTGGATGGCGCCGAGGAAGAGCACGAAGTTGAGGCCCATGTACCGCCAGACGGACGTCGCTGCCAGCGATGCGTTCACGAATGACGGGTCGCCGAGCCACTGCGGGGTGTCCTGGACGCCGACCGCCGCGAGGAGGGCGTCGAGCGTGCCGCCGGGGCGGAGGAAGTAGAGGAAGACCAGCCCGATCGCGACCCCGTTGATGAGGTAGGGGAAGAAGATGACACCCTTGAAGAGGTTCTTGAAGCGGGTCCGGAAGCTCAGCAGCGTGGCGAGGTACAGCGCCAGGACGAGCTGGGCGACGGCTCCGACGAGGTAGTACAGGCTGACGAAGAAGACCTGGAAGATCTCGGGCTTCGTGAAGATCTGGACGAAGTTGTCGATGCCGACGAACTCCTGCTCGGGCTCGAGTCCGTCCCACGAGGTGAGGCTGTACCAGAACATGTTCGCGACCGGCACGTAGGTGAGCACGATCAGGAAGGCGAGCGGCACCACGAGGAAGAGCCAGGGGGTGACGCGTGACCCCGTCGACTTCGGCGGTCTCCCCGGTCGCAGCATGCGCGCCCGGCGTGGATGGTTCGTCACCACCGCTCGGGTGGCGGGTGACGCTCCCTGGACTGTGACCATGTTCGTTGCCTTCGCTTCGCTGGGTGGGGTGGAGGACACCCGGGCCCGCCGTGGGGCCGGGCCCGGGTGTCGGTCGGGTGGGTGCTACTCGGCGACGTCGGCGCGGGCGGCAGCCCAGCGCTTGTTGAGGTCGGCGAATGCGCTCTCCTTGTCGCCGTCGGCTGCGCCGCGGGCGACGTCGATGAGCTTCTGGCGGTAGGTGTTGCCGAAGAGGTCGATCTCAGCGGCGTTCGCGATGTCGTTGATCACGGCCTCCTTGCCCACCGGGTCCGGAGCAAGCTCCAGGTAGGTGACGCCCAGGTCGGCGAAGTCGGCCAGCGTGTCGGGTGCCGGGTCGCTGATGACGGGGCTGATGGCACCCTGGCTGGCGGCGAAGCCGGACTTGTTCGTGAACCAGTCGATCCACGCCTTCGCGGTGGCCTTGTTCTTGGAGTACTTGCTGACCGCCAGGAACTTGTCGGAGGCGGTGACGGAGGTGAAGCCCTCGTCGGTCTTCCATGGCATGGGCCAGAAGCCGATCACGTCGCGGGATTCGCCGGCCTTCTCGGCGGCGTCCTGCATCTGCGAGACGGCCCAGGAACCGAGGACCATCGAGCTGATCTCACCGGAGGCGAGGAGGTTCTTCGACTCCTCCCAGTTGGTGGTGGTGGGGTCGGGCTCGCTCAAGCCGGCGGCGACGGTGTCGAAGAGGAGACCGTCGATGTCGTACTGGTCGTTTCCCTCGGTCCAGGGACTGTCGGTGGCGATCATCTCCGTGCGGACCTTCGGGCCCTGCGTGGCGCCGAGGTTGCCCTCGAGCGTCGCGAGCGGCCAGCCGTCCTTGTAGTTCGTGTAGTACGGGATCGAACCGGTGGCCTTGATCTTCTCGAGTGCGGCGAGGTACTCCTCCTCGGTGGCGGGCGGCTCGGTGATGCCGGCCTTCGTCCACACGTCGCGGTTGAAGACGTAGCCCATGGCCGACCCGAAGGTCGAGACGCCGTAGGCCGTGCCGTCGAACGAGGCCTCGTTCGCGAAGCGGTAGGTCTTGGACTGCTCCTCGGTGCTGCCGAGCGGCTCGAAGAAGTTCGCGTACTGGTCCTTCGTGACGTTCGACGAGGGGATGAGCAGGACGTCGCCGTAGTCCTTCGAGTTGAGGCGGATCTTGGCGTCGCCCTCGTAGTCCGTCAGCGCTTCGAACTTCACGGTGGTGCCGGGGTACTGCTTCTCGAACTCGGCAGCGTAGTCCTTGAACGTGGTGTCGACGAGGTCGGTGCGGTTGGTGAGGACGGTGATCTCGCCGCTGGGGTCGCCGTCGTCGTTGGCGGCTCCGCCGGAGCAGCCGCTGAGGACGAGTGCCGCGGCCGCAGCCGTTGCGGCGAGGCCGATGATCGGTCTCCGGGACATGGGAACTCCTTCGTTCGGGGGCGAAGGGCCGGGTCGCCTCGTCGCTCGCTGTCCAGCATCGTCGGCCGTCCAACACCCGTCAAGAGTAAACATTATTAATTTATATAACAAATCGATCACGGGAAACCGTGCCCGGAGCCGCCCCCGACCGTCAGACGGCCGGGGCCGAGCCCGAGGTGGAGCGCTCGATGACCACGGCGTGTGGAGCCTCCCGCGTGGTGCCCGCGCGACCCGCCAACAGCTCGAGCAACTCCTCGCCCGCCATCTCTCCGATGCGCTGCACATCGTGACTGAGCGCCGACATCGGCGGATCGGACAGCTGGCACTGCGCCGAATCGTCCCACGCGACGATCGAGAGGTCGTCGGGCACGCGCAGCCCCGCCTCCTGCACGGCCTGCAGGCCACCGAGCGCCATCACGTCGCTGTCGAAGACGACCGCCGTCGGCCTCGGATCCCGGGCGAGGAGTGCCTGCATGGCCTGCAGGCCGGACGCTCGGGAGTAGTCGCCGCCGATCGAGACCGTGTCCACGTCCGGGAGGTCGGACGCGAGGGTGAACGCCTCCATCCGGGAGAGCGTGTGGGTCAGTTCGCGCGGACCCGTGACATGCGCGAGCCGTCGGTGCCCGAGCGAGACGAAGTGGTCGACGGCCTCGTGCATCGTGACCGCGTCGTTGGTCCAGACCGCCGGAAGTCCCTGCGCCGTCGTCGGCGCACCGATCACGATCGCCGGGATCCCGGACCGCTCGACGAAGGCGACCCGCTCGTCGTCGTCGATGAGGTCCACGAGGATGACGGCACTCACCGTGCCGTCCTGCTGCCAGCGCCCGAGCTGCAGCAGCTCTTCCTCCCGCGTCGGCAGGACGCGGAGCAACACCGACAGGCCGTGCGGACGGACGACGCGATCGATGCCCGCAATGAGCTCGTGGTAGAACGGCTCCGCCCCATAGATCTCCGAGGCCCGGAACAGCGTGAGGCCGATCGGCCGGGGCTGCGCGATAGTCTGTTCGGCATCGAGACCCATCGGGACGCGGCCTTTCGTGAGGAGTGGTCGTGTGGCCCTCACACTACGCGCTCGACCATCGGCGGGAGGGACAGTTGGCCAGACGTGAGTCCGTACAGTCGGGCCCCGGCAGCCAGGCGCTCATCGTCGACCTCATCCGCTCCGCCGGCACGATCAGCCGCACGGAGCTCACCGAGGCGACCGGCCTGACCCAGCCGTCGATCTCCAACATCGTCCGTCGCCTCATCGAGGACGGACTCGTCCGCGAGACCGGCCGGGCCGCTCCCCGAGGCGGCAAACCGCGGACCCTCCTCGAGATCAACGCGAGCGCCAAGTACGGCGTCGGGATCCAGCTCGGGTTCGAGTCGATCACGCTCGTCGCCACCGACGTCCGTGGCGGTGTCGTCGGTCGTCAGCTCGTCGACGGGGCGGGTGCGGCCACGCCGGAGCAGGTGACCGACCGGCTCGTCACGCTCTACCGCGACTTCGTCGCCGGTGTCGGGCTCGCGCCACCGGCGATCGCGGGCGTCGCCGTCGTCGCCCCGGGTCCGATCGCCCAGCTCGGAGGCGTGCTGCTCGGGCCACCGACACTCGTTCGCTGGGACGACTTCCCACTCCAGCAGGCGTTGCAGGAGCGTCTCGACGTCCCGGTGGTCGTCGACAACGACGCCGCTGCGGCGGCCATCGGGGAGTTCTGGAGCCGTCAGGTGTCGCGCACGGAGGCCTTCGCCTGCGTCTACATGGGTACGGGGATCGGCGCGGGCATGGTGCTGGGCGGCGCGCTGTACCGTGGGTCGAGCTCGAACGCCGGCGAGCTCGGCCACATCAGCATCGAGGTCGACGGTGTCCCCTGCCACTGCGGCAACCGCGGATGCCTGGAGCGCTACGCTGCCCCTGCGGCCGTGATGGCGGCGGCCGAGGCGATGCGGGACCGCCTCGACGACCTCGGTCTCGGTTTCGTGCCGGAGACGCTCAGCCGCGACTTCGACCAGCTCGCCCGAGCCGCCGTCAGCGGTCACGAGGTGGCACTCGACCTCATCCGGTTCTCGGCCGACCGGGTCGCCGTGGCCACCGTGACCCTCGCGAACCTGCTCGACCTCGATCGACTCGTCCTCGCCGGCCCCGGCATGGCGGTCGCCGGTTCGCTCTACGCACGAGCGATCCGCGAACGCCTCGAACAGCGATTCTTCGCCCGGCGAGCCCACCAGATCGTCGTCGAACTCTCCGCCAACCCGCGTGATGCGGCGGCGATCGGCGCTGCGTCACTCGTGCTGCAGGGCACGATCGCCCCGGGTCACGGGCCGGCGCTCACCCGCTGAGTCATCGGTCGTCGGCGTCGAGGGCGTAGACGACGACCCCGAACGGCGGAAGGTCCACCGGGCCGGTGACGGTTCCGCCTCCCAGTTCCGACAGGACACCGTCCGTGACGGGGGTGCAGGTGGTCGCCTGGTCGGTCTGGCTCAGGAACCACACGAAGCGACGACCGTCCCGATGCTCCATGACGCCCGTCATCACCGCAGGGTCCGAAACCCGGACTTCGGGCGACGCACCGGCTTCGACCGCGAGCGCGGCGTAGAGTTCCCACGTCGGTTCCGGATTCACCCGCGGGACCGCGGACGCGAAGTACTCGACCGGATAGGTCGAGAGGATCATCGAGCCCGCGCCGACCCGGCGCCGCAGCAGCGCCGGCCGGCCGGCCCGGTCCGTCGCGACGACCTCGGCGTCGACCGGTTCGACCGGCAGGTGGGAACGACCGTCGACGGTGCCGCCGACGGCGAAGGTGAGGATCGCACCGCTGGGGATGTCGCCGAAGTCCACCTGGAACTCGAGGGTGACGGTGTCGTCGACGACAGGCTCGATGAGGCCGTACCGCAGGCGTTTGCGGACCCCGAAGAGGTCGTCGAGCTTCGGCCACCACGAGCCGCGCTGATTCGCATGCACCCCGTTGAAGTAGGACGCGTAGACGGTCGCTCCGGCCGAGGCTCGCCGTTCCAGCTCCGCCCAGGTCGGGGCGAGCAGCGCTTTGGTCGACGGGACGATGATCAGATCGAGGTCGTCGGGGAGTCCGTCGAGTTCGCGGACGACACCGACGGGCAGATCGGCCGTTCGTGCCGCGACGTAGGCCTGTCGCGCGACCTGGAACACGGTCGGGCCATCCTCCCGTGCAGTGAACGCGTAGGGCGATTCGAGGAAGGACGACACGAGCAATCCAACGCGCGTGTCCGGCCGTCCGAGTCCGGCGAAGTCGAGTTCGCCGAGCATGGCGGCGAAGTCGCGGACCTCGAGCAGCTGCGCCTTCGGGACCCCCTGGTCGGTGATGAGTCCGAAGTGCATCTCGAAGGGGTGATGGTTGTACGGCTCACGGTCCGAGAACGCGTCGTAGTCGACGTTGTTCCAGGGGATCCACGCCGTCGCCCCGGCGAGCAGCGTGGAGTGCAGGACCTGACGGTAGTAGTGCGCGGCGTTCTCGTCGTCGACGTAGTCCGAGGTCACCCCGAACTCCTCCATCACGACCGGTTTGCCGCCGAGGTCCAACAGCTCGCAGATGAAGGCCGCACCGAGGTGCTGCCGCACGGGGTCGTCCTCCATGCGGTAGACGTGCGGGCCGAAGAAGTCGATGAGCGGTTCGAGTTCGCGGACTCGGAAGCCGTTGTCGTTCCCGGTGATCTCGACGCCCCAGGCCCCCTCGCCGACGGAGACCGGCTGCGTCCCTCCCCCGGCCCGCACCGCATCGATGAGGAGCTGCGCCCAGGCGGTGACCGCCTCGGCGTCGATGGTGTCGATGCCCCGCGATCGCCAGTCCGCGTAGATCGGGACCTCGTTCGTCAGGAGCCAGCCGTCGATCGCCGGGCTACCGGCGAAGCGGGAGACGACCTCGCGGATGTACCACGCCTGACGACCGACGAACCACACGTCGGAGAAGACGTCCCGCCCGTCGCGCCAGACCGGATCCCAGTTCTGCGCGGACATGTGCCCGACCAGGAACGTCGGGATCGTCCACATCCCCGCGTCGACATGCCGCTGGAGGAAGTCGGCCAAGTGGGCGAGCATCTCCTCGGACAGACGATCGGGCTCCGGGTGGAAGTCCGGCCAGTAGAGGAAACTGCGAGTGTGGGTGATGCCGTGGGCGCGGAGCTGTTCGAGCTCCTGCGCGACGACATCGCCGTCGTAGTCCCGCCACATGAGGGGCCCGCCGGTGCGCGACCAGAAGTTCACCCCGATCAGGGCGTCGACGCCGTCCGGAGTCGGGAGGTGTGCGGCGTGTCGTTTCATGGATGTCCTCGATGTCGTTTCGCGTCGGCTCGGAAGCGTCGTCGTTCCGCCGGATGTGGAGTCGGTCAGCGCCGTGCGGCGTCCTGCCAGGTCGACCGGTCGAGTTCGACCGCTTCGATCGCGGCCCACAGCGCGTCGTCGATGGGCAGCGCGGCCAGATCGAGTGTGCGCGTGTAGTCCTCCAGCCGTTCCATACCGACGATCGTCCCGGTGATGCGGGGATCGCGCAGGGACCACTGCAGCGCGGCGGCGGCCAGCGGGACACCGGCCTCGTCGCACAGCCGACCGATGCGGTCGACCGCCTCGAGCATCGACGCCGGGGCGGTGCTGTAGGCGTACCTCGTGGTCCGAACGGGCCACGAGGTGAGCAGCCCGCCGCCGTAGGGAGCGGCGTTCAGAACGCCGAGACCCGCCGCCGCGGCCTGGGTGAGCAGTGCATCGGACGATCGGTCGACGAGCGTGAAGCGGTTGTGCGTGATGAGCGCTTGGAACCATCCCGTGTCGACGAATCGGGACAGCAGCTCGGCGGGGCCACCCGAGATGCCGAGCCCTCCGATGAGGCCCTCGTCCCGGGCTGCGACGAGGGCTGCCACCGGACCGTCGTGAGCCATCGCACGCTCCCACGTCGTGTTCTCCGGGTCGTGCAGGTAGACCATCGGGAGGCGGTCGACGCCGAGTCGTTCCATGCTCTGCTCGAGTGATCGGCGCATCTGCGGTGCGGAGAAGTCGTCGGTCCCCGGCTCGCGGTCGGCCTTCGTCTGCACGGAGAGCCGTCCCGCCGACTGGCCGAGCTGCCCGAGCGCCCAGGCGACACGTCGCTCGCTGTCACCGAACCCGTAGTTGTTGGCGGTGTCGATCGTGGTGACCACGCCGTCGCTCGCCATGGACGCGGCGAGTTCCAGGCTCTCCTCCGGCGAAGAGCCCGAGCCGTCCTCCCGACGGCGCCATCCGGCGGCGCCGGCGATGATCGGGCTCACCGTCAGCCCGGTGTCGCCGAGGGGGCGTGGTTCGACGAGGGTCGAGATCCGATCGGTCATGGTCATCCTTTCAATCCACCGCTGATGAGGTCCAACTTCCAGAACCGCTGCAGGAACAGCATGAGCGCGACGAGTGGGATGAGCGACACGAACGCACCGACGATGGCCGTCGTGTACAGCAACTCCTTCCCGTCTCCGGTGCTCAGGAGCGTGAACAGACCGAGGGTCAGCGGATACAGCCGTTCGTTCGACAGCATCAGGTAGGGCAGCAGGAAGTTGTTCCACGTGCCGATGAAGTGGAGGAGGAACACGGTCACGAGACCCGGCACCATGATCGGGAGTGCGATCCTCCGGAAGATCGAGAACTCCCCCGCCCCGTCGATCCGGGCCGCCTCGAGGAGGTCCGACGACACCGAGGAGGTGGCGTAGACCCGGCAGAGGAAGATGCTGAACGGGCTGATCACCATCGGCAGGAGTACCGCCCAGTACGTGTTCGTGAGGCCGAGCCCCGCCATCACGAAGTACTGCGGGATCGCGAGTGCGATCCCGGGGATGAGCACCCCGCCGAGGAGGATCCGGAACATCGTGTCTCGACCGGGGAACCGGAACTTCGCCAGCGCGTACCCGGCGAGCGCCGACACGAGGACGCACAGCACGGAACCGCCGAGCGAGTACACGATCGTGTTCCCGATCCAGGAGAGGAAGACGCCGTCCTGCATCGTGAACAGCTTCTCGAGGTTCGAGAGGAAGCCGGTCCCCGGTGCGAGCGTGAAGGTGGAGAACAGTTCCTGCGGTGACTTCGTCGAGGCCATGACGACCCAGACGAGCGGTGCGAGGCAGTACGCCGCCCCCACGAGGAGGATGACGGTCGGGATGAGCGATCCGCGGTGGGGCCGTCGTGGCACGGCGGCGCCCGAAGCCGGGGCTCCAGCACGGAGGGTGGTGGAGGTCATGAGGCGTCGCTCCGATCCCGGGTCACGCGCAGCAGGATGGCCGAGGCCACGAGCGTGAACGCGGCGATGATGACCGCTGTCGCGGCTGCGCCGTTGATGTTGTCGTTGGTGAACGCATCCGTGTTGACCTTCATCAGCGGGAAGAACGTCGAGCTGATGGTGTCGGTGAGTGGCCGGAGGGCGGTCGGCTCCGCATAGGCCTGCAGCGTCCCGATGAGGGCGAACAAGGAGGTGAGGACGAGCGACGGCGCGATGAGGGGGATCTTGATCCGCACCGCGATGTCGAACTCGGAGCAACCGTCGATGCGGGCCGCCTCGTACACCTCGGCTGGGACGGCCCGCAACGCCGTGAACATGATGACCATGTTGAAACCGAGCGAACCCCAGATGCTGATGTTTGCGAGCGCGGCGATGACCGACCCGGAGGCGAGCGGTTCGACCGCGGGCAATCCGATGGTGGTGAGCACCGCGTTGAGCGGGCTGGTCGACGGCAGATACAGGAAGCCCCACATCATCGCCGCGATGACGCCGGGGATCGCGTACGGCAGGAGGATGCCGGTCCGCCAGATCCGTGCGCCCCGGATGCTCGGGAGATCGAGGAGGAGCGCGAAGAGCAGGGCGATGCCGAGCGTGCAGGGGATCACGATGACGGCGTACAGGCCGAGACGGCCGACGCTGGCGACGAACTCCGGGTCGGTGAGCGAGGTGACGTAGTTGTCGAGGCCGACGAAGGTCTGTTCGCGGGCTCCGTACCCGCCCGAACCGGCCGGGACGCGTTGACCGAACAGGCTCAGCACCACGGCGTAGCCGATCGGCGCCACGAGGAACAGGAGGAAGAGCACGATGGCCGGGAGGAGGAACAGGTAGGGCACGATCGGCACCCGGGCCCGGTGACGAGGCGTTCTGATCCGGCCATGGTCCGGAACCGGAGGCGAAGCGCTCGTGGGCGTCATGAGCGGCGTGGCGTTCATTCGACGTCGAATCCCGACTTCTCGAGGTCCGCACGGACCGTCTTCTGGACGGCCCGGAGCGCGTCCGCGAAGGATCGACCGGCCCCGAGGGCCTTGCCGACCTGATCCGTGTAAGCGCTGAAGGCGACGGTCGTGTTCGGTCCCCACGTCACGTCGGTGGTGTCGGCGGCGACGTCGAGCAGGATGTCGTGGAAGTCCTCCTGACCGGCGGCGGCCTTGTCGGCGGGCTGCGGGATGCTCGCGTAGACGTCGAGGCCGGGCGCGGAGGCCGGGAAGTTGCCTCCCTGCTCGATCATGACGCCCTGCCCCTCGGCGGTGGAGCCGAGCCAGGTGAGGAATTTGGCCGCCTGCTTCGGGTGCTTCGAGGTGGTCGTGACGAGACTCGACGAGCCGCCTTGGAACCCGACACCGGGGTCGTCGTCGGTCCAACTCGGCAGCGGGGCGATCCGCCACTTCCCGATGGTGTCCGGAGCGCCCGTCTTCACCGAGGAGCCGGTCGCGCCCCAGGACCCGATGACCTGGGTGAGGATCTTCCCTGAGTTCAGCTGCGCGTTGAATTCGGGGGTGCCGCTCGCCCCGGCGGAGACGACGCCCTCACCGACGAGTCCGTCCCAGTACTCGGCCACCTTCGTCGGTGCAGCACCGTCGATGTCGACCGACCAGGTGTCGTCGTCGAGCGACCACCAGTCCCCACCGGCCTGGGCGGTGAGACCGGCGAGCCACCCGGCATCGCTGGTCGGGAAGTTCGCGAGGACCGAGTCCGGAGCGGCCTGCTTCGACTGGCGAGCGGTGTCTGCGAACGCGTCCCACGTGGTCGGCACGGACAGCCCGTACTGCTCGAAGAGGTCGGCACGGTACATGAGCAACATCGGCGCCTGGTCGAGCGGGACGCCGTAGACCCCGTCGTCACCGAGATGGACGAGGTTCCAGACGGCAGGACTGTACTGGTCCTCGATGCCGTCCACGTATTCGCTGATGTCTGCGGCGACGCCGCTCGAGATGTACGAGGGGAGCCACTGGTACTCGGCGAGCGCGAGGTCCGGGCCCTCCCCGGCCCGAACGGCGGCGTTGAGTTTGGTGAACTGGTCGGTGCCACCCCCGACGTTCGTGACCTTGACCTGGATGTCCGGATGTTCCGCGTTCCAGGCGTCCGCGATACCGGGGGCACCGGCCCACCAGGTCCACCAGGTGAGCGTCACCGGGCCGCTCTCGGCGGGTGCCTCGCTGTCGCTCCCAGCGGAGCATCCGCCGAGGGCCAGTGCCCCGACGACAGTTGCGGTGATCCAGACGGCTGATCGCTTCATGGAATTACCTCCTCGTAATCCTTCGGTGGCGCATCGGTCGTCAGGAAGGCCGATGCTGCTTTCAGGAACAGTAGCTTATGTTCAAGACTTGGACAAATCTACGGGGCGAACCCGATCGCGTCGCCGTCCAGCAGCCACCCGAGGCTGCGTCGCAGGATGAGCTGCCGCTTCGGCGAGTCGAACGAGCGCACGTCGTGACCGAGCGCGTCGTACACGACGCGGGCGGGACCCGACCGGTGCGTCCACAACACGGGATGACGCACCCCCTCGTGCTCGTGGAACGCGAGCGGGTGGATCGCGTCGGAGACCCGGAGGTGCGTGTAGCGCTCATCCCAGACGGTGAAGTCGCCGAGACCCCGCGTGATCGGATGCCCGGCGTCAGGCACCTCGATGAGCGCCTCGCCGATCTCGGGGTGCATCGAGACGCCGCCGACCCAGCGACCCCCGATCACCCGCTCCCAAGCCGGCATGTGGGGGAACGAGGTGGCTGAGACGTGATGCGACCAGATCGACCCGCCGTCGCGCGCATAGGCCTCGAACCCCTCCTGCGCCGCCGCGAAGGTCGACGACTCCAGTCCGTGCCGCGTGGGATTGCCGACCATGAGGACGAGGAGGTCGACGTTGTCGAGTGACGCCAGCTCCTCCTCCACCGCGCCACTCACCCGGACCTCGAGCCCCTCCTCGCGGGCGAGATCGGCCACGCGGCCCGACGTCGCTGCGAAGTCATGCCAGGGATCGGCGTAGCGCCCCTCGCCACGAAGAATGAGTACGTTGTGCATGCCGGTCTCCTCGATCATCTGGTATTTGTGCAAGACTAGAACTTATCAGCTCGCGCCGCACCGGTCGCGGAGGAACCTGTCGAGAGGACGCCATGAGCATCGGAACCGCCTCCGGGCACACCCTTGAGGACATCCGCCGGCGGAACGTCTCCGCCGTCCTCGCTCTCGTCCACGGTGACGGAGGGCTCTCCCGGGCGGAGATCACCAGGCGCACCGGTCTCTCCCGCTCGTCGGTGGCGACGGTGATCACTGACCTCGAGCTCGCCGGTGTCGTCAGCCAGGAGGCCGCTCCGCCGGCGACCCGGGTCGGGCGCCCCTCCCCCGTCGTCATCCCCACGGATCGGTTCCTCGCGGTGTCCGTGAACCCCGACGTCGACGGGGTCCGCGTGGCCCTCTGCGCCCTCGGCGGGCGGATCGTCGCGCAGACCTTCCGTCCGAGCGAGCGGGTGGTCACCCCGAACGAGGCTGCCGCGATGACCGCCGACGCCGTCCGCGAACTGCGGGCGGGCCTGCCGGACTCGCGCCTGGTCGCGCTCTGCGCCGCCATGCCGGGCCGTGTCGACAAGACCGGCGAGGACGTGGTCTACGCGCCGCACCTGAGGTGGCGGAACGTGCCGTTCGCGTCGATGCTGCAGGACGCGACCGGCATCCCCTCCCGGGTCGCTTTCGACGCCGCCGTCGGGCTGGCCGCGGAGCGACACTGGGGAGCTGCCCGTGACACCGCCGACGCCGTCTACCTCTACGGCGGCCCCGGCGGGATCGGGGCGTCGGCGCTCGTCGACGGCCGGATCCTGCAGGGAGCGAACGGCGGCGTCGCCCGCCTCGGCCACCTGCTCGTCGCCCCCGACGGTCCGGTGTGCAGTTGCGGCAACGTCGGCTGTCTCACGACCGTCGTCTCTGCGCACGCCATCGCCGCGGCCACCGGTGCCGCCTCGGTCGCGCTCGCGGACCTCCGTGCCGCGCTCGCCGAGGGCTCCGCCGCCCGGACCGCCGGCGCCCTCGACCGACAGCTGGAGTACGTCGCGACCGCGATCCGGGTCATCACCAACATCTACGACCCCGAGATCGTCGTCATGGGTGGGTTCTTCGGCCTGCTGCTCGACCAGGGCGACGGTGCGATCCGGCGGCGACTCTCGGACGAGACCATCTCCGCGCTGCGCAGCCCGGCCCGCCTCGTCGAACCGCGGCTCGGCGAGAGCCAGCTCCTCGCGGGGGCGAGCGACGTCGCGTTCGCCGCGCTCCTCCGGGACCCCCTCGGGTTCACCGCCCGCGAAGCGACCGCATGAGCCGCGGGATCCGACCGGTGTCCTCCGCGGGACACCGGCGATGAGCGCGGGCGACGCGGCACCGGCGGCCGGAGACTTCGCACGCCGACGGATCGCGTACGTCATCGCGCTGGGACTGCTGCAGACGCTCAGCACCTTCACGATCGACATCTACCTGCCGGCCTTCCCGCAGATCGCGGGCACGTTCGGTGTCTCGGAGCCGTCGATCCAGTTCACCTTCACGGGCGCGATGATCGGCATGGTCTTCGGGCAGTTCTTCGCCGGCCCGTGGAGCGATGCCGTCGGTCGGCGTCAGCCGATGCTCATCGCCACGGTCGTCCACGTCGCCGCCTCGATCGCGTGCGCCCTCGCCCCCTCGGTCGAGATGCTCGTCGCCGCGCGTGTGCTCCAGGGCGCGGCGTCGGCCGCGACGGGCGTCATCGCGCTCGCCATCGTGCGCGACCTCTACTCCGGTTTGTCGATGATGCGCATGCTGGCGTCGATGTCGCTCATTTCGGGGATGGCCATCGCCGTCGGGCCACTGTTCGGGTCGCTGTTGCTGGAGGTCATGGAGTGGCGGGGGGTCTTCGCCTCTCTCGCCGGATACGGACTCGCCATCGGGCTGCTGGTGCTCGTCCTCATCGGCGAGACGCTCCCGCCGGAACGCCGGCACCCCGGAGGACTGCGCGCTCGCGCCTCGGCGATGCGGCGGGTGGGCTCCGACCGACCCTTCGTCGGGCTCGTCCTCGTGACCTCGCTCGCTTGGGCGGGCATGTACAGCTACCTCGCGGCATCGTCGTTCCTCTTCCAACGCGTGTACGGACTCAGCGAGCTGCAGTACGGCCTCGTCTTCGCCTCGCACGCACTCATGATGCTCCTGGGCACGCAACTCGGGGTCCGCGTCGCCCATCGCATCGAACCACGCCGCATCGTCATGCTGTCAACCGCCGGTCTCGGGCTCTCCGCGATCGGGCTGCTCGTGATCGGGTTCCTGCCCGTCGGGCCGCTCGTGAGCATCATGGTGTTCCTCTGGGCGTTCACCTTCTTCCTCGGCGTCAACACCCCCTGCATCCAGACCCTCGCGCTCGCCCGCCACGGCGGCGACGCCGGCACCGCGGCGAGTCTCCTGAACGCCACCCGGCAGGGTTTCGGCGCGCTCGCCACCCCGATCGCCGGGTTCATCGGGGTCACGAGCGCCGCACCCGTGGCCGCGGTCATGGTGGTCGGCCAGCTCGCCGCGATCGTCATCCTGTGGGTCGTCGTCCGGCCGGGACGACTCGACCCCATCGACTGAGGCGCACGGCTGCAGCGCACCGCGAAACGACACCCCGGACCAGGAGGGTCCGGGGTGTCGCGGTCCGTTCGGCATCGGATCAGGGAATCACCCCTTGATCGCGCCGGTCAGCATGCCCTTCGTGAAGTGGCGTTGGATGAACGGGTAGACGATCAGGATCGGCAGGGTCGCGAGGACCACGACCGCCATCTGCACCGATTGGGACGGCGGTGTCGGGACGTCCGAACCGATGATGTCGGTGAGGACGGACCCCTGGATGACGTACTGGTTCAGCACGACCTGCACCGGCCAGAGGCTCGAGTCGTTGATGTAGAGCAACGCATTGAAGTAGCTGTTCCAGTACCCGACGGCGGCGAAGAGCCCGACGACCGCGAGCACCGGGCGCGACAGCGGCAGGACGATCTTCCAGAGGATCCGGAAGTCGCTCGCGCCGTCGATGCGCGCGGACTCGATGAGACTCGCCGGGATGCTCATGAAGAAGTTGCGCACGACCACCATGTTGAACGCCGAGATCAGGCCCGGGAGGATGAGCGACCACAGGGTGTTCAACAGGCCGAGGTTCTTCATCAGCAGGTAGTTGGGGATGATCCCGGCACCGAAGAACATGGTGAACACGACGAGGAGCAGGATCGCACGCGAGCCGGGGACCTGCCTGGTGCGGCTGAGCCCGTAGGCCAACATCACGGTGCAGGTGAGCGAGAGCGCCGTCCCGACGATCGTCACGAAGGCCGAGATGAGCAGCGAACGCGTGACGATGTCGCCGGCGAGGATCGCCTGGTACGCGTCCAGCGAGAACGAGGTCGGCAGGAAGCCGCTCGTCTGCGCGTCCTTTGAGGCGAAGCTCATCGCGATGATGTAGACGAACGGGTACAGCATCACCAGGACGATGAAGCCGATGACGAGGGCTTTGAGCGCCTGGACAGGGACGGAGGGACGCCCCATCCACGCCGGTCGGTCGCTCGTGGGACCGCGTCGCCGACGTTTGGTCCGCGGTGGGCGAGCGCTGCCCGCGGCTTCCGGTGCCATCGGCGCCGTCGGCGTCTCCGGTGCTGTCATGGTGGTCACAGGACCCCCTCCGTTCCCATTCGTTTCGCCAGACGGTTGGCGCCCAGCACCAGGAGCGTGCCGATGACGCCCTTGATGAGTCCGGCGGCCGCGGAGATCCCCCAGTCGCCTCCGACCACGCCTCGGAAGTACACGAAGGTGTCGATGACCTGCGCAGCATCCGCGCCGACGATCGGTTGTTGCAGGAGCAGCTGCTCGAACCCGACGGTCAGCACGTTGCCGACGGTCAGGACCAGCAACAGCGAGATCACCGGGACGAGCCCCGGCAGGGTCACGTGCCACGTCTGCCGCCACGGTTTCGCGCCGTCCACCGCCGCGGCCTCGTAGAGTTCCTGCGGGATCGCCGCGATCGCCGCGAAGAAGATGATGGTGCCCCACCCGATGTCCTTCCAGATGACCTGCGAGGTCACGAGGAGCTTGAAGGTGTCCGGATTCGACATGATGTTGACGCCGTCGACCCCGAGGGACTCGAACAGCCCGGCGACCGGTCCAGCGCCGCCGAGGATCTGCTGCCAGATGGAGATCACGATCACCCAGGAGATGAAGTGCGGCAGGTAGACGATCGACTGCACGACCCGCTTCACGCGGGACGACAGCAGGCTGTTGAGGAGGAGGGCGAGCAGGATCGGTGCCGGGAAGGAGAAGACGATCTGCAGGACGGCGATCTGGATCGTGTTGACCACCGCCCGAACCACCTCCGGGTCGCTGACGATGCGGACGAAGTTGTCGAAGCCCACCCACGGTGAACCCTCGATCCCCAGGAACGGCGAGAACGCCTGAAAGGCGACGACGTTGCCGAGGATCGGGACGTAGGCGAAGAGCACGAAGAACAGGAGTCCGGGCAGGATGAGCGCGTACATCCGCCACTCGCGTCGCATCCGGGTCCCGAGCGGGGTGCGATGCCGACGGGCCGCGTCCTCCCGACGACGATCACGGGCGGCGGAGCGCGCCGGCCTGGTCTGCAGCTGCGTCATGACGTCACTTCCGTTCGTCGAGGAGCTTGCGGTAATCGGCCTTCACCTGGTCGCCACCGGCCTTCCGCCAGTCGGACCGCCAGTCCTTGATCGCGGAGACCGAGAGCTTGCCCGAGACGATCTTGTTGCGGTAGTCGTCGTTGATCTGGGTCAGCTGGGCCCCACGGCTCGTCTGCGTAGTGGACGTCAGGCCGACGACCGGGCTGTCGACGGCGGCCTTCGTGAGGTACTCCATCTGCGCGACGAGCCCGTCGGCGCGCCCGGCGTTCTCGTTGTTCAGCATGATGTACGGCGGTGCGGTGACGCCCAGCCATTTGAGGCCCTGGAGGTTGGCGAGGGCGGTCGCGTCTCCCGTCGAGACGATCTGCTTGCCCGGTCCGAAGGTGTAGTTGTAGCCCTCCAGACCGGAACCGCCGATGAACAGGTTCTCCTCGGTGCCGAACGGTGCGGCCCACCAGTTGAGGAAGCGGAGGAGCTCGGCGAGTCGTTTCGGGTCCTTCGCGGCGGAGGCCGAGATGGCGTCGAACCCGCCGTAGCCGGGTCCCGCCTGCACCACGATGTCGTCACCGTCATGTCCCGGCGGGAGCAGGTATCCGACTTTGGCCCCACTCGTCGACTGTTCGACCTGCAGCATGCCCTGCGAGGAGAGCCAGGCCGGGTCGTCGAGTTCGAAGGCGATCTGGCCCTCGAGCCAGAGCTGCTTCTCCTTGCTGCGCTGGGAGTCGGATCCGAGCGCGATCGCGTCGGGGTGGAAGACCTTCCGCTTCCAGAGGTCGGCCAGGTACTCCATGGTCGCCTCGAACTCGTCGGTCTCGATCGTGTTGACGAGTGAGCCGCCGGAGCCGAGCGTCCAGTCCGCGCCCGCGCCGAACATCCAGCGCGACAGCAGTTGGATCTGACCCGTGCCGAGGCCACCGACGGCCCACACACGCCGGCCGGCGTGTTCGCCGAGCTTCGCGATCTCCGCCAGGACGTCCGCGAACGCCGCCGCATCGGCTGGCTGGCCGGTCGCGCCGACCGCCTCCATGAGGTCGGTGCGGATGACGGGGCATGCCGTCACGCGCGGGCTGGTGCGCGGGACGCCCATGATGCGGTTGCCCTTCGCCGAGTTGCGCCAGGCGTGGGTCTCGAGGTTCGCGAGGTTCGGGTACTCGAGGACGGCGTCGCCGCCGAGCGCGTCCGACAGGTCCGCGAACGCACCGGCCTGGATCGCCTGCTGAACGGCCGGCACCTCGTCGCGGAGGTACATGATGTCGGGGAGGGTACCGCCCGCGAGCGTCGTCGCGACCTTCGCGTCGTAGTTGTCGCCCGAGGCGTAACTCGGCTTGAAGTCGGCGTTGATGCGCTTGTTGAGTTCCTGCCAGAACGGGTTCGACTCGAGCGGCGCGGGTGGTGAGAAGTAGAGCATCTGGAAGGTCTTGAGTTCACCACCCCGACCCGGTGCCGAGGCCACACTCGCCCAGTAGCTCGCCGGGTACGAGGTGTACACCGGTTGGACACCGGCCACCTGGCTCACGATGGCCGTCGCGTCGGCGGCCCGCTGCGCCCGGAAGGTGGGGAGGAGGAGTTCGGATCGTGCGGCCTGCGTGCCGGCTCCCCCCGGGGAACATGCGGCGAGGGCCAGGGCGGCCAGGCCGCCGACGCCGAGACCGAGCGCCGTCCGGCGCGTGAGTTGGAGGTCGTGCAAGGGGTTCGTGTGGGACATCTGTCTTCTCCTCTGAAGCCGATGTATCGGTCGATTGTCAGTGCTGGGGTTCGAGTGCGGCCGGTGCGTCGGTGAAGCGCCGACGGGCGGCGAACGGGTCCCGGGTGCTCCGACTCTGCTCGTCGAGGACGAGCGTGGAACGCTCGTGCCCGTACGGAGGCCATGCGGCGTCCGGCGTCGCAGGATCGCCCGTCGCGACGAACGCCGCCCAGCCGCCACTCATGCGCTCGCTGAGTTCGAACGGTGCGTCGTCACCGACTTCCTCCCGGGCCGTGTCGCTGTCGTCGAGGTGACGGAACACGAACGGCAGCTCGAGCGAATGGCCGGAACGGCGGGCCCAGCTCGGCGTGTCCGCCCGGCTCCAGGAGAAGAGGTAGCCGAAGGTGTTCGCGGACGCGGCCGAGCGGGCGTCGAGCAGGCGGCTCACGGGGCGCCGGTAGAGCCGGTCGGAGACATAGGACTCGAGCGCGGCGACCGCGTCCGGCGATCCGCCGTCGTCCTCCGCACAGGCCTCGACGTAGGCCGCGGCCGAGCCAGGTCGGCCGTCGGCTTCGAGTTCCCGCTCGAGTGTGGCCAGGGCCTGTGTAGGCGGGAGACGGAGGAGGTCGACATAGCCGCTCGCCTCGTTCCGATTCGTCCCCACGATCGCGTCGATGTGGGAACCTGCCCCTGCGGCGATCGAACGCAGCGGGACGTCGTGGAGGAAGCGACCGTCGACGACGGGCCTGAACGGGATGCCCGGTCCACGGCGCGTCGCTCGCCAGCGGTCGACCATCCGCTCCTGCGCCGCGACGAGTTCCGTGGGAGTGGCGCTCAGCAGACGGCGTCCGTCGGCGTGCGGTCCGGCGAGCTCCAGCAGCAGCTCGTCGGTCACCTCAGCCGCTTCGTCGAGCGTGTGCACCCGCTCGGCTGTGGCGCTCTCGATGATCACGCGTCGGAACGGGGAGTCCAGGGAGCTCTCGGCGAGTAGCGCTGCGACGGCCACACCGCCGGCGGACTGTCCCATCACCGTGATCCGGGTGGGGTCGCCGCCGAACGCGGCGATCTCGTCCTGGACCCACTGCACGCCGGCGAGGGTGTCGCGGAGGGCGAGATTACCGGCGTCCGCGTAGTCCGGGCCGAGCAGATGGTCGAGCCGGAGGGAGCCGAGGGCGCCGAGACGGTAGGCGATCGAGACCACGATGACCCCGTGGGCCGCGGCGAGCCGAGCGCCGTCGCACAGCGGGTGCGCGTTCGAGCCGTACAGGTGCGCACCGCCGTGGACCCAGACGAGGACCGGACGAGGCGAGTCGGAACGCCCGCCGGGCAGCCAGACGTTCGCCGTGAGGCAGTCGGTCTCGCTCATCGGCGCGGCTCCGGCGCGTCCGGCGTCCTGCCAGGCGATGGGGCCCTGAGCGCTCGGGCGGACACCCCGCCACCCGTCAACTCGCTCGGCGGGCAGGAACCGTTCCGCGACGCGGGCCGTCGGGACTCCGAGGACCGCGACCGCGGCGCCATCGGGGGTGTCCAGACCTTCGCCGCGCACCCGGCCTGCTGATGTGACGTACTCGAACACCTGACTCCCATCGACGTTGACGGATCGATCTTGCGCCTCACGGGCAAAAGTTGTCAAGCAACTTTCTCGAAAATCTTCATGCTTTCGATGATGGCACTGGCCTAAGTAGTCAGTTTCTGCGCCGTTCTCGCGAGAACAGGCCCGCGAAGCTGTCTGATAACTTTCAATCGCTGTTGTCGCCCTGCGAAAGTTGTCTGATACCTTCGCGTCATGGATCGCACCGGAGGGACCGAGTCGCGGGTCGAGGACATCGCGGACGAACTGCAGCGGGAACTCGCCGACGAGTTCGAGTTCGGAGCGAAGCTGCCGAGCGAGTCCGAGCTCTGCGAGCGCTACGGGATCAGCCGGGCCACGGTCCGTGAGGTGCTGAAGGTCCTCAGCGGCCGAGGGCTGATCGAGCTGGGCCGAGGACGCAGGGGCACCGTCACCCGTCCGACGAGCGAGGTGCTCGGTGTGCAACTCGGAGCCCTGGTCCGACGCGACCCACAGCGACTGATCGAGCTCGCGCAGATCAGAGACTTCCTCGACGAGTTCGTCGCTCAACGGGCGGCCGAGCAGTCGTCGCCGTCGGCCTCCCACGCGGTGGACTCTGCGCGATCCGCCCTCGACCGCATGCGCCACGCACCGTCCGGCGACGCGCTCGGCGTGGCCAACGGCGAGTTCCATGCAGCCCTCGTCGATGCAGCGGGTAGCGAAGTCCTGTCCTTCCTCCTTGACGGGATCGAGAGCGCGTTGGTCTCGACGCAGCGTTCCGCCTACGGGGGCCGACTCGTCCGCGACGAGACCTCCGAGGATTCCCTCGCGGTCCACGAACAGCTGCTCGACGCCGTCGCCGCCGGGAAGCCCGATGATGCGAGGACCGCCGCTCGGGACCACGCCAGGCTCGTCCGAGCAGGGCTGCGCCACCGGGTCGCCGCCCTGCTCGGAATCCGCTGAGCGGCTAGGGCAGGACCACCTCGCCCTGGTTGAACACTCGCGGGTGGAAGTAGGCGTTCTGGATCTCGGCGTTGGAGTTGTTGGCACGCAGTTGCTCCGACCAGATCATGAAGTACGACCAGCGTGTCTGCGACTGCAGGAGGTTCGCGTCGGGTGCCTTCCCCAACTCGGCGATCGCGATCGGCTTGGTACCGGCGATCGTCTGTATCTGCTGATAGTCGGCGGCGCTCGGGTAGTTCTTGTACCAGACGTCGAGTGAGACGACGTCGACGTACGAGTTCCCCGGGTAGTAGTTGGCCCAACCGCCGGCAGGGTTGTCCTGCACGTTCCAGACCCAGATCAGGTTGTCGAGTCCCTGCGCATCGAAGTAGTCACGCATCTGCTGGAAGATCTTCGCCCCGCCGTTCGCGCCCGACCGGCCACCCCACCAGTTCCAGGTCTCGTTCATCTCGTGGAACGGCCGGAACAGGACGGGGACGCCGGCGTCCTTGAGCTGCCGCAGGTAGGGCACCACCTCAGCCATGCGCTGCCGCCACGTCGCGTTGAGGGCGGTGCCGCCCGTGACGATCTGGGTGAACTGGGTGTTCGAGATCTGGGTCTTCACTCCGCCCTCGAACTCGCAGGTGGACGGCCCCGTCGGTGAACAGGCGTGCCAGGTGAGCGCGACGAGCGAACCGTTCGCCCACTCCGTCTTCGCCTGGTCGATCACCCGCTGCCGGTTCGCGGCGTCCTGGCCGCGGAACATGAGGTCGCCACCCCACAGCCCCGGGTACTGACCGGTGACGTCCTTCACCTGCTGGGTGTACTGGCCGGGAGCACTCGCTGGTTCCTTGTTGTGCTGACCCGATACGACGTTCGAACCGGTGATCGACCGGAGGTACTGGATCACCGACGCCTTCGTCTTCGCCGGGAACGCCTCCGCGGGTGCCGATTGGCCGACCCCTGCTCCCACCAGGCCGACCACGAGCACGGTGGCGAGCGCCAGTCGTGCGGCACGGATGTGTGACTGCATCATCGTCTCCTTCCCGCGTCTCCTCATTGAGACGACGGTCCCAATAGACTTCCCGGTCACCCGTCGCAGGTCAAGACCTTTCATGACTAATTAATCAAAGTGGGGTGCTGCCTGTCGTGGACAGTGTCGTCGGCGCGACCGTTGTCGGGCGGTAGGCGTACGGCTTGAGGGACCTCGAACCGTCTGCCGCACGTACGCTGGTCTGAGACGGGATGCAGAACCTGAGGAGCGGACCATGAGCCAGGAGCACGACGCCGCCGCGGCGAACGGTCTGGGCATCGCCCTCCGCGCACCCGTCCCCTCGGACCGACTCCAGGCAGCGCTCGCGGCGGGCACCACCCCGAAGACCGCCTACATCGAGGTCCTCATCGACCGATGCGCTGTGGAGCCCGACTTCTTCGTCCGCGACATGCTCACCTGGGCGCTCGTGCGGCACGATCCGGACGTGACCGTGCCCCGCCTGATGGAGGAACTCGGGTCGGTCTTCCCGCAAGCCCGCAGCCAGGCGCTGCACACCCTCTCCAAGACCGGGGACCCACGCACCTGGTCGGCCATCACCCTCGCACTGCTTGAGGACGAGGAGGATCAGGTCGCCCGAGCCGCATGGCGCACCGCCGCAGGGGTCGTCCCCGAGCGGGAGGCACCGGCACTCGCCGAGCTGCTGGCGAGGCAGTTCGGCCGGGGCGATCGCGAGGTGCAGCTCAGCCTCACACGCGCGTTCGACACGATCGGCGAGCCCTCGATCGAACCTGTCGAACAGACGGCTGCATCCGACGCGTTCGACCGTGAGGCCCGTGCGCACGCCCGCGCGACCGCCCGGATCCTCCACGACCCCGAGCTGGACTTCGACGAGGCGATGCAGGAGGCCCTGCACTCGCTCCGCCAGGGTGACTGACGAAGCGGGTGCGCGCCGACCGCCTCAGCGCAGGCGGGCCGTCCGCAGGGTCGCGGTCGCGCTGTGCGCCGCCATGCCCTCCGAATCGGAGATGACCTGCACCGCGTCGGCCAGCTGGGGCGTCGCCGACTCGGCGATCCGCTGGTACGTGAGCGGCTTCAGGAACCGCGACACCGAGAGCCCGGCGCTGTGCTTGGCGCCGCCGGCGGTCGGCAGCACGTGGTTCGTCCCCGCCATGCCCTTGTCCGAGTAGGCGACGGTACTCCACGGGCCGAGGAAGATCGACCCGTAGTTGAGCAGTCGCCCGTGGTACCAGGCGTCGTCGGCCGTGATGACTTCGAGGTGCTCCGGAGCGAGGTCGTCCATGAGCGCCGCGGCGGTCTCGCGGTCGTCGGCCACGGTCACGGAGCCGTAGTCGCGCCAGGCCGGCCCGCAGATCGACTCGGTCGAGAGCGTCGGGAGCTGGCGTTCGACCTCGGCGATGACCGCGCGGCCGAGCTCCTCCGACGTGGTCACGAGCGCGGCCGGCGAGTTGGGTCCGTGCTCGGCCTGGCCGAGCAGGTCGGCGGCCACCAGGATCGGGTCCGCGGTCTCGTCCGCGAGGACGGCCACTTCGGACGGACCGGCGAGGAGGTCGATCGCGACCGTGCCGAACAGCTGTCGCTTCGCCTCGGCGACGAAGGCGTTGCCCGCACCGACGAGCATGTCGATCGGTAGCTCACCGAGCAGCCCGTAGGCCATGGCGGCGAGCGCCTGGACCCCACCGAGGACGAAGACCCGGTCGACACCCGACACGTGCGCGGCGTAGACCACGGCGTCGTTCGCACCACCGTTCGGCTGCGGCGGGGTGCAGGCGATGACCGTCGGCACGCCGGCCTGCTTGGCCACACCGACCGTCATGAACGCGCTGGCGGTGAGCGGGAACCGGCCGGCCGGGAGGTAGGCGCCCACACGGGAGACGGGCACGTACTTCACGCCCGTGACGAGTCCGGGGACAAGCTCGGTCTCGAAGTCCTGCAGGTGTGATCGCTGCTCCTGGGCGAAGGCACGGGTGCGCTCGCCGCCGAGGTCGATGGCGGCGCGGAGGTCCGCGGGGAGGCGGTCGCCACTGGTCGCGATCTGCTCGGGCGTCAGCTCGACGTCACCGCCGTCGTACCGGTCGAGCCGTCGCGCGGCGTCGAGCACGGCGTCCATGCCGCGTCGCTCGATGTCGAGGAGCATCGCGGAGACGGTCTCGATGACGGCCGGGTCGCGCTGCGCCGGTGGGGCGTCGACGAGCGGGGTCTTGAGGTGACGGAAGGAGCCGTCGAGGGACTGGAGCACGGGAGGACTGAAACGCATGCTGCGAGCGTACGAACGCGGCGCGGGGGCGACAACGGGGGACGTGCCTGCCCGAGCCATCGGGTCATCCGATACGCCGGTTCGCGGGTGTCGCTCAGCGTCTCGGAGTGGTCGCGATCACCTGGTCGGGCTCCGCCGCCGCGAGCAGGGTGTGCTCGGCGAGCTCGGCGATCCGCGCGGTTGCCGGCGACAGGTAGGCCCCCTCGCGCTGGACGAGCGCGATCGTGTCGTAGAGCGGTTCGGCGAAGGGGGTGAGCGTCAGCTGCTCCGGGAACCCGCCGGTGCGGGCGACCGTGCCGGACACGATCGTGTCGGCGGCCCCGGTCGCCGCGAGGCTCAGGGCGGTCTCCACGTGCTCGACCTCGACGGCCGGTTCGATCGACCGTCCCTGCAGGCGAGCGCGCTCCAGCAGTTGGAGCCGCGTGGGGTCCCGCCAACCGGCGTAGGCGTCGTAGAGCACGAGCTTGGCGTCCGCGAACTCGTCGATCCCGACCGGGCCCGCCGCGGGATCCCTGGTGGTGGAGGCGTAGAAGACCTCGTCGCGGAAAAGGGGCCGGATCGCGAGGCCCGTGACGGGGACCGGGAGGACGACGAGCCCGGCCTCGATCTCGCCGCTCGCCACGGAGTCCGCGACGAGGGCCGAGTTCAGCCCCACGAGTCGCACGCGCACATTGGGGTACCGCTGGTGGAAGCGCTGCACCAGGTCGGACAGCTCGTAGTAGGCGGCGTTGCGCAGGACGCCGAAGGTGCACACGCCGCCGTCGAGGGAGGTGATCGCCGAGAGCGCGTCGAGTCCGCCGTCGATGGCGGCGACCGCGCGTCTGGCATGCTCGCGCAACTCCTCGGCGGCCGCCGTCGGGACGAGCCGACGCGCACCACGGGCGAACAGCTGCAGGCCGATCTCACGCTCGAGGCGGCTGACGAGCTCCGACACGGACGCCTGGCTGCTGTCGAGTTCGGCGGCTGCGGCGGTGAACGAGCCGCTCTCATAGGCGGCGAGGAAGGCGCGGAGTTGCGCGAGGGTCATGCGGTCAGCCTAGCGAGGAGCGTTCTCCCGTCACTGCGCCGTGAGCGTCCCGTACAGCTCGGGCCGTCGGTCGGCGAGGACGTCGTTGCGCGGACCGATCCGGGTCGCGCCCCGGTCGATGCGAATCGTCGCGTCCACCCGTCCCCGAGCGTCCTTCTCGCCGACGGGCCACCCGTCGGCCGGGATGATCGTGGTGCCCTCGGTCCAGGGGTTGCCGGCCTCGGTGCCGGAGCGGTCGCAGCACACGATCGGGATCGCGGACGCGCGTGCCGCCGCCATCGCCTGGACGACCTCGGGCGCCCGCTCGCCGTCGGGCCGTTCGACGAGCGGCCAGTTCGTGGGGACGACGAGCAGGTCCGCACCTCGGAGCGCGAGCCCCCGCGGCACCTCGGGGAACTCGAGGTCGTAGCAGACGAGGACGCCGAGCCGGCCGAGCGGCGTCTCGACCACCGGCTGGGCCTCGCGACCCGCCACGAAGACGGACTGCTCCTCGTCCCACAGGTGCACCTTCCGGTAGACCCCGAGCACGCCCGCGGCACCGAGGACCAACGCGCTGTTGCGGATCTCCGAACCGTCCAGCTCGCAGAAGCCGACGACCAGCACGGCGTCCTCGGGGAGCAGCGAGGCCCAGTCGCTGAACACGGGTGCGTCGCTCGGGAGCGCGACCGCGCGGGCCACCTCCGGGCTGCCCAGGTAATAGCCGCTCGTCGCGAGTTCGGGCAGCACGAGGAGCTGTACCCCGTCCGCGACGGCGCCCCTGATGGCCGTCTCGATCGTGCGCAGGTTGCCGTCGAGGTCGCCGAGGACGGGGGCGAGCTCCTGGGCGCGGACCCGGATGGTGCGCGCGGCGGGGTCGGCGTGGTCGGTGGCGCCCGTGGGGTCGGTGCTGGTCATCCAGCGATCATACGAAGCCCTCGCGGACGGGACCATCGTGTTCCCCGATGGTTGCGATCGGGGCATGCCGATTGTGGACGCCGGTGGCCTGCGGATACCGTCGTCGGCACGAGCGAGTCCCCGACCCGAGGCAGACCCCCGCTGCCCGTCCCACTCCTCGACCGCCCGAGCCCTGGAGGCCAGCCCATGGCGACACCCGCCGACCCCACGTCCCCGTCCGGTTCCGCCATCGGTGGGTCGGACACCCAGCCGTCCCTCGTCGAGTCCCGCTCGATCGACTGGGTCCCGCTCGCCGAGCGTCACGGTCGCCCGCGCTCACTGTTCTCGCTCTGGTTCATGTCGAACGCCCAGGTGACGACCCTGGCGACCGGCATGCTCGGCGCAGCGCTCGGAGCGAACCTCGCGACATCGCTCCTCGCGATCGTGCTCGGCGTGGCGGTCGGCACCGTGTTCACGGCCTTCCACTCGGCGCAGGGACCGCAGCTCGGGCTCCCGCAGATGATCCAGTCGCGCGCCCAGTTCGGCTACCGCGGCGTCGTCCTCATCTGCGCGATCGTCGTCTTCAGCCTCGTCGGGTTCAACATGTTCAACCAGATGCTCGGCGCGGACGTCCTCACCATGACGACCGGTGTCGACGCCGGTGCGGGTTGGTACGTGCTCATCAGCGGCGTCGCCGTCCTCCTCGCGATCTTCGGATACTCCTGGATCCACCGCACGCAGTCGTGGCTCACGGCGCTGTTCCTCATCACCTTCGGGCTGTTCACCGTCGTCGTCCCCTTCGTCGTGCCGCTCCCGGCCGACGCCCTGTCGCTCGCGAACTTCAGCTGGACGGCGTTCCTCGTGCAGTTCGGTGGCGCCGCGGCCTACGCGCTCGGCTGGGCGCCGTACGTCTCCGACTACTCGCGGTATCTCCCGCCGCAGACGAACCCGGGCCGCGCGCTGGCCTACACCTACGGCGGCGTGTTCGTCGGTGCCGTCTGGCTGATGGGCCTCGGCGCGTTCGTCGCCAGCGCGTTCCAGGGCGCCGACCCGCTCGAAGGGGTCCGCGAAGCCGCCGACGCCATCCTGCCCGGCTCGGGCACCTGGCTGCTCATCGCCGCACTGCCCGGACTGATCAGCGTCATCACCGTCAACATCTACGCGGCCTCGATCGAGACCATCACGATCATCGACTCCATCCGACCGGTCCGGCCGACACGTGCCCTGCGGGTCATCACCTGCCTCGCGATCGCCGCGGCCGCCGTCATCGGCTCACTCCTCAGCACCGGCGAGTTCCTGGCGAACTTCAGCAGCTTCCTCGTCGTCCTGCTCTATGTCCTCGTGCCGTGGACCTCGATCAACCTCGTCGACTACTACCTCGTCCGGAAGGGCCACTACGTGGTCCGCGACATCTTCACCCCGAACGGCGTCTACGGCGCTTGGGGCTGGCGCGGCCTCCTCGCCTACGTGATCGGGATCGTCGCGATGATCCCGTTCGTGGTGACGGTGTGGTTCACCGGTCCGATCGCACAGGCGCTCGGCGGTGCCGACCTCGCCCTGTTCATCGGTCTCGCCGCCTCCGCGATCGCCTACGTGCTCCTCTCCCGGTCGCTCGACCTGGGCCGCGAGCGGGCCGCGGCGGAACGCGACGTCACCGAGACGGGTCACCAGGCGGTCGCCTTCAGCTCTCGGCGACGCTGAGCATCGGACGTCGTCCGGTCGGTCGCCGTCTCGCGATTACACTCGACGGCGTGACGGGAACGGACGAGGTGAGCGGACCGGACGCCGTCGAACCCGAGGCCCGTATCCCGGACCCCGCACCGCGGCACACGCCGCTGTGGGTCGTGCTGTCCGCGTGGCTGCTGCGAGTCGAGCGGTGGCTGCAGTCCCGCGGCGGCCCGCGGTTGCGCAGAGCGCTGCGGCTGTTCTGGACCCTGGTCGCGGTCGGTGGCGTCATCCTCCTGGTCGGCCCGGTCATCAACCCGCCCCTCACCCTCGACGATCTCACCGACGAGGCGTCCGACGTCACGGACACCTGGATCGCCCGCTCCTTCGATGCCGACTACCGCGTGACCACGGACCAGGACGGTCGACTCGTCACCGAGGTCGAGGAGCGCATCGACGCGTTCTTCCCCAAGGACCTCGACGATCGGACCATCGAGCGGGTGCTCGCGACCGAGTACCAGGGGCACGCGCTCGACCCGTCCTTCATCACGGTGACCCTGGACGGCGTCGAGCAGGACGTGACCCGGGAGCGGGCGGCGGTCTTCCTCCGGCTCGTCGTCGACCCCGGCGAGCAGCTCACGGGCGACCACGAGCTCGTCATCCGATACCAGCTCTCCGACCTCGCCTACGTCGACACCGACGCGGCGACCGGGCGACCCGTCGACCTCCTCCGCTGGGACGTGTTCGGCCCCGATCTGCAGCAGGCCGTGGCGAAGCTCGACGTCCGGGTGACCATCCCGCAGGAGCTCGACGACCGTCTCGTCCGCCAGCCACGCGGCTCCCTCGCCTGGACGCTGGTCGGTGCCGGGCAATGGCTGACCCCGGAAGCCGACTCGCCTCCCGGCGAGGTCGCCTACGCGTTCACGAGTGACGACGCCGCCCCGCCGCACGCGCAGGCGCGGTTCACCATGCCGTTCGAGCCCGGCTCGATCACCATGCCCCCGCAGTCCTGGATCTTCTGGGTGCAGACCTTCGGGCCGGTCCTCCCCCTGCTCGTCCTCGCAGCGACCCTCCTCCTGTCCTTCGCAGCCAGGGCCGTCGCGTGGGGCGACGCGCGTGGACGTCCGTGGTACCTCGCCCAGTCGGAGCCTCCGGAGGGCATCACGCCCCGCACCGCGGCGCACCTCCTCCGGTCGCCCGCGACGATGGAGCTCGCCGAGCGACTGAAGGACGCCGCCATCAGCGGCTCGAAGGAGCAGACCAAGCGACAGGCGCGCCTCGTTGCGGCCGCAGGCGCCGCCAGGCGGGCCGGCCGTCTGGGCGATCGACCCCGTGCCCTGCGCCGGTACCTCACCGGGCCGGAACGCGCCGGACAGATCCGTGCGGGTCTCCGCCGGGTCCCGAAGGGCTTCGTCCGCGACTGGTTCATCGCCGCACCGATCGCGCTGACCCTCCTCCAGTGGGGCATCGTCCGGCAGCTCTCCCATCAGACCGTGCTCGCGGTGGTGTGGTGGCCGCTCGCCTTCGTCGCCCTCTCGACCGTCTTCGCCGGCATCGTGCTCGCGATCGCCCTGACCGCCCGGCCGCTGACCCGCAAGGGTGCGCTCGTGAAGCAGCACCTGCTCGGCATCCGGGTGTTCGCCGAGCGGACCCAGCTGCTCGACCGCGCCAGCCTGCGCGACCGCCTCCTGCCCTACGCCGTGCTCGGCGCTCCACCTCGGGCGACCGGCCGACGGGTGGCCGCGCTGCTCGCCCCGGAGATCACCATGCCGGCCGCCGCGGCCGAACGCGCTGCACGCGCCGACGGGTCGAGAGCGGGCTTCCTGAGCGGTCCGCGCATCGCCGTCCGGGTGCTCGCCGTACTCATCGTCGCCGGCGCGATCGTCGCGGTGAGTGTCCTCCCGGCCCCGTCGTTAGAGCCCACGACGCCCCGTTCATTCATGGGGGACATCCCCGGATCGACCCTCACGACGATCGCGACAGCCGACCTCGACGCAGAGCTCACGCGGACCGACGGCGACGGTGCACGACTGCGCGTGACCGAACGGCTCGGTGTGGACTTCTCCGACGAGGGCTCGGTGCCTGCACAGGTGGTGCGCGAATGGCCCGCCGTGGTCGACGGCCAGGACCTGGGCCTCGCGGTCGACCGCGTGACGGTCGACGGCGATGACGCGCCCTTCACGACGGAACACGGGGACGGCCGACTGCTGCTCCGCACGACCTTCGCCGACGTGCGCACCGGCCTGCACGACGTCGTGATCCAAACGACCGCCACGAGGCCGGCCGTCGCCGCGACCGTCGATGGACGGGACGTCGACCAGGTCAAATGGGTCGCGCTCCTCGACGGCTGGACGAGCGGCGTCGCCTGGGATGAGGAGGTCGCGCAGGGACCGTTCCGGCTCAGCTTCACCGCCGACGACGAGCTCCTCGACGCCGCCGTCGACACCGGGTGGACCCCCACCGATGCCGGGACGTGGCGACCGGCGGCGTCCCAGGGCGGTTCCGGCCGCGAGACGGCGACCGTCGAGCTCACGCCTGACGACGACGGCGGATGGCCACTCGACGTCCGTGGCGACGACCTCGGCGTGGTCCTCGACCTCCCGGCCGGGACGGTCGCCGGTACCGACGCCGGCGCCGCTGGCTGGGCTCGGGCGGCTGCCCTGGCACCGGGGCTCTTCGCAGTGGTCTTCGCGGGCATCGCCGTCCTCGGTTCCGTGATCGGCGCCCTCGGGTCGGCCCGGCGCCGCGCCCCGAAGCCGGGTCTGGCCCGCGATTCGGTGCGCTGGCTGACCCCGTCGGCCCTCGCCGCCGCAGTGATCCTGGGCATCTGGACCCTGAATGGCGTCGCGGGCGACGACCCGTTCGGCGACCTCGTCCTCGGTGGGCTGATCGCCGGCGTCGTGGCGGTCATCGCCTGGTACGGCGTCGTCATGTGGGCCAGGCCGCGCGCCTGACCGCCGGCCGCGGTCAGGACAGCTTCTCGAGCTCCTCCTGGTACTCGGCCCGGACCTTGTCGTTCGTCGACGACTTCCAGGAGGCGATGCCCGACTTCACCGTGTCGAGATCCGTCCGGCCGAGGATGTACTCGTTCATCGTCGACGAGAGGCTGTTCGTCGCCGACGACGTCTTCCCGGCGGTCTCGGAGTAGAGGCCGGTGATCGGGCTCTTCTGCAGCATCGGTGAGGCCTTCTGCTGCCACTCGTGCGAGCGACGCAGCCGCTCCTCCATCGGGACGGCACTCGCGAGGATCTGCGGGGCAGCGGCGAGCCGGTTCAACGAGGTGGGGCCGATCTGTGCGGACCCCGCCTCGGTCAGGACGACGCGACCGTCCGCTTCACGCGTGTGGTGCTCGCCGGCACGACCGTACTGGAGGAAGAACCCTTCGGTGCTGCCGTACGGGGCGGCGAGGTGGTTGAGCAGCGTGAGCAGCTCCTTCACCCGGGCCTCGTCCGCCTGCTTGATGGCCGTGAACGAGAACATCGACGACCCCTGGTAGACGATGCCGTCGCCACCGTCCGCCGCGAACGGGAGGATCGCGTCGTACAACACGCCCTCCGGCGCACTGGGGTCGATGATCGCCGAGATGCCGTCCTGGTGCATGAGGACCGTGCCGTTGGCCATGTAGGTCTTCGCCTGCGAGCCGGAGATGCTCGGGGTGTCGGGGTGGTAGTACCCGGCGTCCTTGAGTTCCTTGATGTACGAGAGCGTCTCGAGCCAGCGGTCCGACTCCCACTTGTGCACGAGCTTCGAGCCCTGCAGCTCCCAGCCGTTCGGGACGCCGAACATCGCCCCCATGAAGTCGTAGCCCCAGTCGACACTGTCGCCGTTGCTCTGCCCGCTGATCGCGTAGCGGTTGCGCTTGGCGTCGGTGACCGCCTTGCACAGCTCGGTGAAGTCGTCCTTCGTCTTCGGCGTCGGCTCGGCCCCAGTGAGCTCCTTGATGAGGTCGGGTCGCGAGATGAGCATGTTGCCGAAGGGCGGCCGGTTCACCGGGACGCCGTAGATGCGACCGTTGATGCGGCAGCCCTCCCAGGACGGCGTCGGCAGGTTCGCGAGGTTCGGGTAGGTCTTCACGTTGTCGCCCGAGAGGTGGTCGGACAGGTCGGCGAACTGGGCCTTCAGCAGCTGCGGGTAGGAGGGCGGCAGCTGGAAGGCGAGGAACTCGACGAGGTCCGGCACACTGCCGCCCGCCATGACCGTGGCGAACTTCGGCGCGAAGGAGTCGGCGGGGACCACCTGCAGGTCGAGCTTGCAGCCGAGTTCCTGCTCGGCCGCCGTGAGATAGCTGTTCGACGCCGGCGCCGGCGGGCTGTACGAGATCACGAAGCCCGACACCGTCCCACTCACGGCGGCCTTCCCCGACACGGAGGTGAAGAGCTCCGCCTCCTTCGGCGCGGAGTAGTACACCGGCTGGACCGTCGCCGAACCGGCGAGGTCGGGCGTCGGCCCTTTCGTGATCGGTACGTAGGTGGGCAGGGGCACGAGTGCGCCGGAACCCGCCGCCCCCGAGGTCGCACCGCCGGGGGTGCAGCCGGCGAGCGTCGAGCCGAGGCCCAGGACGGCCAGGCTGACGCCGGCCGCGGTGAGGAAGGTGCGGCGTGACAGGCCGGGGGTGGTGTCGTTCATCGAGGTCTCCTTCGAGGTGGGGCGAGCGCCGGAGGCGCGGTTCGGATCCCGGCGACGGTGCCGGGGTGTGGTGTGGTGTCGTGCGGCGGGACGCGGACCGGTCAGCCCTTGACGGCGCCGGTCAGCACCCCCTTCGTGAGGTGGCGTTGCACGAGCGGGTAGGCGATGAGGATCGGGACGATGGCGATGAGCACCACGGCCATCTGCAACGACTCCGCCGGCGGGAGCACCGAGGCGTCCGAGGCACCGCCGACGAGTGAGGACCCCTGCAGTACGTAGGTGCGCAGGACGAGCTGCAGCGTCCACTTGGAGGTGTCGTTGATGTAGAGCAGCGCGTTGAAGAACGCGTTCCAGTACCCGACGGCGTAGAAGAGGGCGACGACGGCGATGACGGCGCGGGACAGCGGCAGGACGATCGTCCCGAGGATGCGGAACTCCCCGGCGCCGTCGATCTTCGCGCTGTCGATCAGCTCCTGCGGGATGCCCATCATGAAGCCGCGCACGACCACCATGTTGAACACGCTGAACGCGCCGGGCAGGATGAGCGCCCAGACGTTGTCGAGGAGACCGAGCTGCTTCACCATCAGGTAGAGCGGGATGAGGCCGGGGGTGAACAGGAACGTCGCGAGGACGATCATGAGCACCGGCCGCTGGAAGAACGACCGCCGACTGAGGGCCCAGGCCGCCGACACGGTGCAGACGAGGCTGATGAGCGTACCGACGACCGTCACGAACAGCGTCACGAGGATCGCCCGGGTCACCACCCCGCCGGCGAGGATCTGCTCATAGGCGTCGAGGGTGAAGGACTTCGGCCAGACGACGTAGCCGCCGGCGGCCGTGACGTCCTCGGCGGTCGACACGCTCGTGGAGACCACGATGAGGAACGGGAACAGGATGACGGCGAGGATCATGACGATCGCGAGCGCCTTGAGCGCGAGGACGACGGGCTTCGGCTTCCCCGCCCAGACCGGTCGGACGATGGTGCTCATGATTTGGAATACACTCCCTGCTCGCCGAGCATGTGCGCCGCCTTGTTGGCGACGAGGATGAGGATGAGACCGACGAGCCCCTTGATGAGCCCGGCGGCGATGCCGGTGCTCCAGTTCCCGTCGATGACCCCGTGGTAGTAGACGTAGGTGTCGAGCACCTCGGCCGCGCCGGGCCCGACGGCGTTCCGCTGCAGGATGATCTGCTCGAACCCGACGGAGAGCGCCTCGCCGAGCCGCAGGATGAGCAGGAGCACGATGATGGGCCGGATCCCCGGCAGGGTGATGTGCCAGAACCGACTCCACGCGCCCGCACCGTCGATGGCTGCGGCCTCGTAGAGCGAGTCGTCGATGGCCGCGAGCGCCGCGAGGAAGATGATCGTGCCCCAGCCCGCGTCCTTCCAGATCACCTGCGAGGACAGCAGGAGCTTGAAGGTGGCCGGGTCGGACATGACCGAGATCGTGCCGAGGTCGAGCTGGCGCAGCCAGGTGTTCAGCACCCCGCCCGAGCCGAGGCTCTGCTGGAAGAAGCCGACCACGATGACCCAGGACAGGAAGTGCGGCAGGTACAGCACCGACTGGACGGTGGCGCGCAGCCACGGCCAGGTCAGGGAGTGGATGAAGATCGCCAGGGCGATCGGCACCGGGAAGAACAGCACCAGCTGAATGAAGGTGATCTGGAGCGTGTTCGAGACCGCGTTCCAGAACGCCTGGTCGGCGAAGAGGGCCGTGAAGTTGGCGAAGCCCACCCACGGGCTGTCCGGGATCGGGATGTAGGGCTGGTAGTCCATGAACGCGATGACGTTCCCGAGCAACGGGATGTACACGAACAGGAGCAGGAGCACGACCGCCGGCGTCACCATGATCAGCAGCGGGGAGTCACGGCGGAACTGCATCCGGAACGGCACCTTCCGCCTCGTCGGCCGGCCTCCGGACCCCGCTGGGGCGATCGGTGGTCGGATGGTCTCCGGCCGATCGGTCGTCGTCGCGCTCACAGCAGCTCCCTTGCTCACGGCGGAGGCCTGATCTGGGGCATCCGCGCCGTTCTCTCGAACGTTGGCCATCATTCGCGGGGCCGCTGAGTAAAGTCAAGATCATTCAACCATCCGAACAGATATCGAACATCGGAGATGACCATGGCGCTCTCGCACCGGCACGACCGCATCCTCGCGGAGCTGCGGATCCACGGGAGCCTCTCCGCGGCCGACTTTGCCGAGCGCATGGGCATCTCGGCGATGACCGTCCGGCGGGACCTCCGGGAGCTCGGCGAACAGGGGCTGCTCCGCCGTGTGCACGGCGGAGCGGTGTCCGTCGACACGCAGCCGACCACCGGTATCGCACATCGCCCGGGGGCCCGTCCGTCGCCGTCCGCCGGCGCAGCCGACACCCTGTTCACCTTCGGATTCGTGGTCCCGGACCCGAGTTACTACTTCCCGACGATCGTGGCCGGTGCGGTCGAGCGGGCTCAGTCGCTCGGCGGCAGGATCGTCCTCGGCGTCTCGCGCTACGACCCGGCGCGCGAACGCGACCAGATCGAGCGGCTGCTCGCCGGTGGCGTGGACGGCCTGCTCGTCACCACCTCGGCCCTCGACGCCCTCCCCACGCTGGAGCGGCTCGAACAGGCGCCGGTACCCGTCGTCCTGGTGGAGCGGTCGGTCGCCGAGTCGCCGGTCGGCGACGGCCTCGAGTTCGTGCGAAGCGACCACGCGGCCGGCGCCGTCACGGCGATCCGCCACCTGGCGGCGCTCGGCCACGAACGCATCGGCATGGCGGCCTTCGACACCCCGACGACCCCCGCGCTGCGACTCGGGTACGAACGCGCCGTCCGCCAACTCGGCCTCCGCGCGGACGCGACCACCGCCATCATCGACGATCAGCGCGGGGTCGGCGAGCAGACCAGGCAATACCTCGAGGCCTGCGTGGCGTCCGGCACGACGGCGGTGTTCCTCCACTCGGACCACTACGCGGTCGAGTTCGCGGACGCGGCCCTCGACTTCGGGCTCTCGATCCCCGGCGACCTCTCGATCGTCGCGTACGACGACGAGGTCGCCGGCCTGGCACGGGTGCCGCTCACGGCCGTCGCCCCACCGAAGCGCGACATCGGCCGGTTCGCGGCGACCATGTGCTTCGAACGCATCTCTGCGGCCTCGCAGCAGGGGTTCGCCGCTCGGCACATGAACCTCCGCCCGAGCCTCAGCCTGCGCGACTCCACCGCCTCTCCACGCTGACATCGCTCTCTGTTCGTTTGATGTTCGTTTGATCGGTCGCGCTTGACACCACCGAACGGCACGCACTGGGATGGACCCTGCTGTCGAGACGACCGGAGGCGACGATGCTGCACAGCCAGAGCCCCCGTCCGGGCGTGATCGGCTTCCTCATGCCGGATGGCACGTTCGACCGGGTCTTCTCCGCGTCGGACCTCGACCGGCTGCGGTCCGACCCCCGCGTCCGACTGGTCGCCGACCGGCCGCTGCATCCCGAGCTGGCTGACGACCGCGCACGCCTCGGCCAGGTCGAGGTGCTCGTGACCGGCTGGGGCTCCCCGGTCCTCGACGAACCGCTGCTCCGCGCCCTCCCGGCGCTGCGCGCGGTGGCCCACTCGGCGGGAAGTGTCCGGGGCATCGTCACCGACGCCCTCCTCGAACGTCGCGTGGCGCTCACGTCCAGCGCCGACGCCAACGCGGTCCCGGTCGCCGAGTTCACGCTGGCGATGGTCATCCTCGCCGCGAAGCGCACGTTCTGGGCGGCGGACGCCCTGCGGGCCTCCCGGGCACCCGTCGACGGCGAGCGGGTCTGGCCGACGGTCGGCGGGAACGGGATCACCGTCGGTGTCGTCGGGGCCTCGCGCATCGGCCGGCTCGTCATCGAGCGGCTCTCATCGCTCGACGTGCAGGTGCTGGTCGCGGACCCGACGCTCGATCACGAGCAGCAGCTGGCCGTCGGCGTGCCCTGTGTCCCGCTCGAGGAGCTCGCCGCCCGGAGCGACATCGTCACACTCCATGCACCGGCCCTGCCGTCGACCCGTCATCTCGTCGACCGGTCGCTCCTGCAGGCGATGCGTCCCGGCACGACCGTCATCAACACCGCGCGGGGCGACCTCATCGATCATGAGGCGCTCGCCGATCGACTCGACCGCGGCGACCTCGTCGCCATCCTGGACGTGACCTCCCCCGAGGTGCTGCCGCCGTCGTCGCGGCTGTGGTCCACCCCGAACACCGTCATCACCCCGCACATCGCGGGCTCCGCCGGCAACGAACTCGCGCGTCTCGCCACCAACACGGTCGACGAGGTCCTGCACCTCGCCAGGACCGGGACCTTCCGACAGCCGATCACCCTCGCAGCACTCGCCCTCCAGGCGTGACCCGACCATCGAGCAGGAGCAGCCAGATCATGACCCTCCCAGTGGACACCACCGCGCCGACGGCCCAGAGCTTCGCTGGACGGTTCGGGCCGAGCGCGCGGCTGGCCCTACGGGTCGGAGGTTGGCGTGCTGGCCCTCCGATCGGGGACCGCGCCGCCTGGGACCGGGTCGCGGAACGCGATCGTTCGGCGTTGCTCGACGCCGCCCGAGCGTGGTGCGCGGAAGCGGACCGCACGCCGCCCACCCTGTCGCTCTGGGCACGGTACAGCGCCGACGGCGAACGGACCCCGTACGAGACGGCGCAGCAGGCGCTCCTCGGCGCGGTCGCCTCCTCCGCGCTCGCGCTCGGCGTGACCGACGACGACGACTGGGCCGTCGAGCTCGGCGACCGGATCTGGCGACTGTGCGAACTCACCGCCTGGTGCCTGCCGTCCCACTACGCCCTGCCGGAGTCCGGCGAGCGCCCCTTCCTCCCGGTCCCCGGTCGTGACGTGCTCGACCTGTCCGACGGGTATGTCGGCGGCATGCTCGCCGCGATCGACACGATCGCCGGCGACCGACTGGAGCGACTGTTCCCCGGGCTGCGGGCTCGGGTGCACGCCGAGATCAGACGCCGCGTGTTGGACCCGTGGCGCGACGAGGTGGACTTCTGGCACGGGCTCGACGGCCCGCCGAACAACTGGGCACCGTGGATCGTGTCGAACGTCCTCGTCTGCTCGGCCGTGGTCGAGACGGACGTGGACGCGCTGTCGGCGTCGGTCGACCGAGCGCTCGTCATCCTGGACCGGTTCCGTGCCGGGTACGCCGAGGACGGGAGCTGCGATGAGGGCGCGACCTACTGGTGGTGGGCGGGGGCGACGCTCTTCGAAGCGCTCGACCTCCTGGGCGAGGTCACGGACGGTGGCTTCGACGGGTTCGCGGTCGCACCGGTGGCCGCGATGGCCCGGTTCCCGATGGCCATGCAGCTCTCCGCCGAGTCGCAGGTGAACTTCTCGGACGGGTCCGCGAACCTGCCGGCGAACGCGACCTGGAACCTGCTCGCCCGGTTCGGCGAGCGCGTCGGTGACGAGGCGGTCGCGGCGCACGCGCGCTGGATGGGTCGGCTGCATCCGCTCGGCTTCTCGGGCCAGCTCGCGCCGCTGTTCCGCCGCACCCTGGCGGAACTGCTCGACCCGGGGTGGACGACGTCGGGTGACGCCGCGCCCGGGATGCCGGCGTCCTGGTACGCGCCGGGCACGGAGGTCGCGGTGTTCCGGGAGGCCGCCGGTCGCGTGGACGGATGGGCGGTCGCGGCGAAGGGCGGCCACAACGACGTCAGTCACAACCACAACGACGTGGGTGGGGTCATCGTCTCGCTCGACGGGGCGCCGGTCCTCATCGACGTCGGTGTCGGGGTGTACCGCCGCGACACCTTCATGCCCGACACCCGCTACGGCATCTGGACCATGCGGAGTGCGTTCCACAACGTCCCGCTCCCGGCCGGGATCGAGCAGCCGCACGGGCGGCGGTACGAGGCGACCGGCACACGGTTCTCGGACGAGGGCAGTGGCGCCTCCCTCGCCATGTCCCTCCAAGGCGCCTACCCGGTCGAGGCGGGACTCACCGCGCTCGGCCGCACGGTGACGCTCGACCGTGCGGACGGTGCCGTCGTCGTCGAGGACGCCTGGACGTTCGCGGAGGCTTCGCGGATGACGCTCACCCTCCTGACCGCCGTCGAGCCGATCGTCGCCGACGACGGGATCCTGGTCGGTGCCGCGCGGATGGAGACCGACACCGCCTCGTTCGACGCCGAGGTGGACCGCATCGAGATCGACGATCCGAAACTCCTGGAGGTCTGGGGGCCGACCGTCTCCCGGATCCGCCTGGTGCAGCGGTCGACTGCGACGAGCGGAGCGCACGCCCTGCGACTCTCCAGGGCGCTGTCCGCGGATAGGGTCGGACGATGACCGCAGACACCGTCGTCCATCTCCGATCGCGCTCGGTGAGCGTCGTGCTCGATCTGCGCGACGCCCGACCACCGTCGATCGCGTACTGGGGCGCCGACCTCGGCCCCCTCGGAGAGCCGGAGCTCGCCGACCTCGTGCGGGGTGCGGAGCGCTTCGTCACGGAGAACGCCCCTGATCGCCCGACGCGTCTCGCGGTGCTGCCGGAGCAGAGCGAGGCCTGGCTCGGCCGGCCCGGGATCACCGGCAGTCGCGACGGACGTGACTGGTCGCCGCTGTTCACCATGGGGACCGCGCAGGTGACGCCGCGCTCCGTCACGGTCGACGGGCGCGACACCGAGGCCGGGCTGTCGGTGCGGCTCGAGTTCGAGCTGAGCGAGGCCGGCCTCCTCCGTGTCCGGGCCACGCTCGGCAACACCGCCGACGGCATCTTCCGGCTCGACGACCTGCATCTCGCCCTGCCGATCCCCGCCCGCGCGCGTGAGGTCCTCGATCTCGCGGGCCGCTGGGGCAAGGAGCGGACGCCGCAGCGTGCACCGCTCCACGTCGGTGCCTGGGTCCGCGAGGACCGACGCGGACGGACCGGCCCCGACGCCCCGCTCGTCCTGAACGTCGGCGTCCCCGGCTTCGGCTTCGCCGCCGGTGAGGTTTGGGGTGTGCACGTCGGATGGAGCGGCAATCAGCGGCATCTCGCGGAGCGGGTCTCGACCGGCGATCAGGTGATCGGGGGCGGCGAGCTGCTCCTGCCCGACGAGGTGCGCCTCGGTCCAGGCGAGACCTACACGAGCCCATGGGTGTACGGCGCGTACGGTGACGGCTTGGACGCCCAGGCTGCACTGTTCCACGAGCACCTGCGCTCGCGGCCGAGTCATCCGACCAGGGATCGCCCGATCACCCTCAACGTGTGGGAGGCGGTCTACTTCGATCACGACGCCGCGGCGCTGACGGAGTTGGCCGAGGTCGCCGCCTCACTCGGGATCGAACGGTTCGTCCTCGACGATGGCTGGTTCCGCGGCCGACGGCACGACCGGGCCGGGCTCGGCGACTGGTTCGTGGACGAGGCGGTGTGGCCGGAGGGCCTGCAGCCGCTCGCCGACCGGGTCCGTGCGTTGGGCATGGAGTTCGGCCTGTGGTTCGAGCCGGAGATGGTGAACCTCGACTCGGACCTCGCTCGCGAACATCCGGACTGGGTCATGCAGACCGGCGGTCGGCTGCCCGTCCCGGCCAGGAACCAGCACGTCCTCGACCTCGGTCGGCCCGAGGCGTTCGCCTCCGTCCTGGAGCGGATGACGGCGATCCTCACCGAGGTCGACATCGCCTACATCAAATGGGACCAGAACCGTGACCTCGTCGACGCCGGCTCGGCGCCCGGCGGCCAAGCCGGCGTGCATCGTCAGACGGCGGCCGTGTACCGGTTGATGGACGAGCTCGCGAACCGCTTCCCCGGGCTCGAGATCGAGTCCTGCTCCTCCGGCGGCTCGCGGGTCGACCTCGGCGTCCTCGAACGGACCCAACGGGTCTGGGCCTCCGATTGCAGCGACCCGCTCGAACGGCAGCAGATCAACCGTTGGACCGCCCAGCTCGTCCCGCTCGAACGGCTCGGCGCGCACATCGCGTCCGGGCGGTCGCACACGACCGGCCGCTCCCACGAGCTGTCGTTCCGTGCCACGACCGCGCTCTTCGGACACCTCGGTGTCGAGTGGGACCTGCGGCAGGCGTCACCGGCGGAGCTCGACGAGCTGCGCGAGTGGTTCGCCCTGTACCGGTCGACGCGTGCGCTGCTGCACACGGGACGGCTCATCCGCGAGGACATGGTCGACGACGCGCTGCAGATCACCGGCGTGGTCGCCGCGGACGGCTCGAGCGCCCTCTACGCGCTCGCCTTCCTCGGGCGCTCGGACGTGGCCAGGATCGGACGGTTCACCCTGCGCGGTCTCGACCCGGAGCGCCGCTACCGGGTGCGACCGCTGCGCATCGGCGAACCGGCCGGTGGTCGCACCGTCCCCGCCTGGTTCGGTGACGAGGACGACGTCGACGGTCCGCTCGCGGGCTGGACCGGCGTCGTCGCGTCCGGCAGGTCGCTCCTCCACGCCGGTCTCCAGACCCCGTCGTCGCACCCGGAACGCGCGTGGATGGTCGAGGTCACCGCCGTCGGCGACGACGACCTCGCGAGATAGCATCGTCGGATGTCGAACACGCGACCTCCCGAGATCCTCCGCCTCACCGCCTTCGCCGCCGAGCCCGGCGGAGGCAACCCGGCGGGGGTCGTCCTCGACGCCTCGTCGCTGTCCGACGCCGAGATGCAGGCGGTCGCCACCGAGGTCGCGTATCCGGAGACGGCGTTCGTCGTCGATGCGGGTGTGGACGGCGACGACCGCCACGTGCGGTTGCGCTACTTCTCCCCCGGTGCCGAGGTGCCGTTCTGCGGTCACGCGACCATCGCCACCGCCGTCACACTGGCCGAGCGCCGTGGCGTCGGACGCTTCACCCTGGAGACGAACGTCGGACCCCTCGTCGTCGAGACCGCGTCCGACGCCGACGCCGGGTCCGGTCCCGACTCCGGACGGATCACTGCGTCGTTCACGAGCGTCGAACCCACCGTGCGCGACCTCGACGACGAGGTCGCCGATCGCCTGCTGTCCCTGCTCGGACTGCAGCGCTCCGACCTCGACGAACGGTGGCCGCTCCGCGAGTCGTTCGCCGGCAACCGGCACCCGGTCGTCGCGGTCCGTGAGCAGGCTGCGTTCGACGCCTTCACCTTCGATCCTGCCGCCCTGCGCGCGCTCATGGACGAGCAGGGTTGGGCTGGGACCGCAACGGTCGTCCACGATCACGGCTTCGACGACGCCGGCCACCTGCACGTCGAGGCCCGCAACCTCTTCCCGGTCGGAGACATCACCGAGGACCCGGCGACCGGTTCCGCTGCAGCCTCCCTCGGCGGCTACCTGCGAGCGCTCGGCCTGATCACCCCTCCGGCCCGCATCCTCATCCGGCAGGGCCACCACGTCGGTGCGCCCAGCCTGCTGACCGTCGACGTCCCCGCCACCGGCGGCATCTCCGTGACGGGTACGGCGCAGCCGATCGTGTGAACGTGACGACGGGGTGCCCTCGGCGGGGGTCCCGCACGCTCACCGCTCAGTGACGAGGTCGAGTCCTGCTGCTGCGAACTGGCGAAGTGTCGCCTCTGGCAGGAACGCGCGCGTGAGGCCCGCGCCGATACGGCCGAGGTCGCCTTCGTCGCGGAACAGCAGGTACATGGTCTCGTAGCGTGGATGGAACTTCTCCTTGAAGCGGTGCAGGGACTGGAACCCGTAGACCGGTTCCAGGACGTCCGCCAGCCAGTCGGACAGGCGTGCGATCGAGCCCCCGGTGGATTGGTCTCCGTGTGCCAACGGCGCGCCGGAGAGGGAGAGGATCTGAGCTCCCTCGCGTGAGAACTGTCGCGCCGACGATCCGATGAGGTATTCCATCACCGGACCGAATCCGCCCTCGCGGCGCCGCATGAGGTCGAGTGTCCAACCGGCCGCTCGGCCCTCCTCTCCGTACACCGGGAGCCACGAGGTGAATCCGTCGACGTCACCTGCGGGCGAGATGGCGAGAGCCACCCGCACTTCGGGGTCCTCGGCTTCGGTCAGCGTGCCCAGCGTGAAGCCCATCTCAGGGAGGCCCTTGTCACCAACCCAGGCTTCGGAAATGGCCCGGAGCTGCTGTTTGACGCCCCATGGTTCGTCCGCGAGCCGGGTGAGGCGGAAGCTCATCTGTTCACGGTCCGCGCGGTTCATGGCGGTGCGGACCGAGTTCCACCGCTTACCCGTGAATTCCAAGCCTGGCAGGTCGACGATGGTGTCGTCGGCGACGACGATGCTGCGCCATCCGACGGGAATCGCGTGGAGCGTCTCTTCGCTCGCGCTGAAGAAGCAGGGCACAAGTCCGGCATCCTCGGCGACGCGGATGAATTCGCTGACCGCTGTGGCTCGGGCCGTCGGTGGACCGACGGGATCAGCCAGCGCGAGCGCCACACCCGCCCGGCGCTGATACGCCACGATGGCGCCTGCGGTGGAGCGGAAGTAGCTGTTGTCATCCCAGGTGCTCATCCAGGAGAGCGTTCCGCCGCCGTTTGCTCGTAGGGCGTCTTTGACCTCGTCCCGGGAGGGCGCCGGGGCGTCACCGATGGTCGCCCGTCGGCGGGAGCGGAACGCTCGGCGAACCACCACCAGGTAGACGACGAGGAGCAGCCACAACACGGATTGCGCCAGGGTGACGTCGAAGTCCCCGAACTGGGCAGCCAGTTCTTGAGGGTCGAAGACAGCTGCCAGGACGAACAGCAGGGTTCCGGTGATGACGTTGACGATCGCCAGCACGAGTGCGGCGATCCATGCCCACCGACGCCCTCGCCGGAGACCCACCGCGAGGAGGGCGATGACACCGCCGTCGATCACGGCATCGACGAACGGCCCCTGGAAGGCTCCCGTCGCACCGAAAGGACCATCAGTGGGTACGAGAAGCGTGAGGAGTTCGACCGCGAGGATCACCAGCGTCGACACGAAGGCGATGAGACGTTGTTCTCGAACGGTCGTGCGCCCGATGCGAAGAGGCCGGTCGATGACGAGGACGAGGAGCACGGCGAACGCATGCTCGAGATCGGCCAGGGTTCCGACGAACAGCAGCATGACGAACTTGAAGCCCAGCAGGACGAACCACGCACGTACGCGCCACGGCGCCTTCAGCAGGCCTGCAGCGGCCGCGAGACCGGCCATCGTGCCACCTGACGGTCCCACATCGAGCACCATGGCCTGTTCCTGCGCCCAGGACCACGGCAAGAGCGCCGCCAGCCAGAGGAACAGGGCGCTGGCGAGGATGCCGAAGAGCTGACCGGCACCGAAGTAGCAGGCGGCAGTTCGCGAACCGCGCCGGTACTCCAGCACGGCGAGTCCGACCGCACTGATGATGACGAAGGGGTAGACCGCGGGATGATTGACGAAGAACGTCCCCGTGATCGCCGTCCACCACCGCCCTTCCCGCAGTGCCGGTAGCCCGTACGCCACGGAGTCGAACAACGCGTTCTGCTCGAACGAGGTCCACAGCCCGCCCCACACGAGACCGGTGACGAGCAGGACTGCCACCAGCGACAACGTCAGTGGAATCCGTTTCGACACGGAGACGATGGCCGTTCGCGGGCGTCTCTCGACGTCAGTGACCATCAGCGTCTCCCTCGGAGGTGCCGTCCTGCAGGTTCAACGGGCTCGCTCCCACTCGTCGACGTACTGGAGGGCGACTGCACGCAGACTTCTTCCGATCTGCGCATACTGCACGTCCCGCAGGTTGGCCAACGAGATGCGAATGGACCACACCGGTCCCTCGAAACCTCCCCCGTTCAGCAGGATGATCCCTGTCTGCTCGGCAAGTCGGAACAGGATGTCCGTGGGTTCGTAGTTCGCCTCGAGGAAGTCGGCGAAAGCCGGCTCCCAATGCCGGCGCGCGTAGGCCAGCATGTCCAGCTCGATGTAGTAGCCGACGCGGTTCGCGTCCTCCGGGAGGTGCACCTGCATACCGTTCGTGAGCGACTCAAGACGCCGGGCGATGAGCGCCTGCGTCTCGTGCTTGTAGTGGTCTGCGGTGTCGAGGATGCAGTATGCGGAGAAGAGGAGCATCATGCACTGCTGCGGGAGGGAGAGCCCGGCGGTGTGATTGAGCGCGACAGACCGGCTGTCCGCGACGAGGCGGTCGATGAAGCGGATCCGTCTCGGATGCAGCGACAGTGTGCCGTACCGGGCGTCGAGCTCGTCGAGGACCGTGTCGGGGAGCTCCGCAAGGCGCCGGTCGAAGATGTTGTCGCGGTTGACCGCGATGACTCCGAGTCGCCAACCGGTCGCCCCGAAGTACTTCGAGTACGAGTACACCCCGATCGTGTTCTCGGGGATCTCCGACATCAAGGAGCGGAAACCGTCGATGAAGGTGCCGTAGACGTCGTCGGTGATGATGACGAGATCCGGGTTGTCCGTGGCGACCACATCGGCGATGTGTCGCAGCGTGTCTTCGGGGATCCGTTCAGACGGAGGATTCGTGGGGTTCACGACGAAGAGGGCCTTCACCGACGGATCACGCAGGCGCTCGATCTCCTCTGCGGGGAACTGCCACAGGTTCACTCCCCGGGCGTCGACGACGCTCGCTTCGATGTGCATCACGTCGAAGTCGTAGTCGGCGAGTCGAGGGATCTCGAGGTAGGGGGTGAAGATGGGCGTCATGATCGCGACGGTGTCGCCCTTGTGCAGCAAGCGGTTCTTGAGCAGGGTGTCGAAGATGTAGCACATGGCTGCGGTGCCGCCTTCCACCGCGAAGAGATCGAAGGGCTCCTCCGGTTCGATTCCCGCGCACATCTCCTGTACGAGATAGGCGTGCGTGATGGCCTCGGCGTGGGCGAGCATCCGATCCGGCTCGGGGTAGTGGTCGCCGATCACCGAATCTGCAAGCTCCCACACGAACGAGTCCGGAATGAAGCCCAGTGTGTCGATGCCGTACGCCAGCACCTTGGAAAGCAGCTCGACCCCGGGCTCACCCTCATGCGCGGCCAGCCAGGCGCGGAAGCGCTCGGCGATACCGTCCTTCTCCGGCACCCCGATCAGTTCGGTGTCCCACTCCTTGTTCTCACGAGACACCTCCAATGCGAACTGCCCGAGCGCGAAGAACGCTTCACGAGGGGTTGGAGCGATGAAGTTGGGGTTTCCGCGGCCCGCGTTGAGCATCTGGAAGGCTGTGCGTGATTCGTGCTCACCTGCGAGCCGCTGCAGTTCTGCTTTGAGCTCGAATGGGGAGAGCGTCTGTAGTCGGGCGATCTGCTCGCGGGATACGCTGGCGATGGGCATGAGTTCTCCTCAGATCAACCGGTGGTGGAGGTGATGGCGACGACGACGGCGCCTCCGATGGTGAGCACGATGTTCCCCACGGCGTACGGCACCGTGAAGCCGAGCAGCGGCACACTGCTCTTGGCTGTCTCGCGGAGGGTGCCGACCGCGGCAGTCGTTGTGAGTGCACCCGTCAACATCCCCAGGATGAGGACGGGGTGCGTCTTCCTGAAGATGAACCGACCGACGAGGGTCATCACGATGAGGGGTGCCAAGGTCACGAAGACTCCCGCGAGGAAGAGCTGGACGCCGTAGTCCCGGAGTCCCGCGACGAAGCCCGGGCCGGCGTTGATGCCGACGACGGCTACGAACAGCGTGAGGCCGACGGTCTCGAAGAACCACTGTGCACCGGGTGGTACATGGCCGAACGTCGGGCTCTTCGCGCGTCGCCAGCCGAGCAGCAGACCCACGAGGAGAGCGCCCACGCTCGTGGTCAGCGACAGGGGCACGGAGCCGAGGACGATCGTCGGAACTCCGATCAACGCGCCCGCCGTGATGCCGAAGGCGACGGTGACCATGTCGGATTTCGGGTCGGTGCGTTCCGGGTAGCCCACGTGACGGATCCCCTGCTCCAGAAGGGAAAGCGGGCCTTGCACGCGCAGCTCGTCACCACCCTGGAGGACGGTGGCCCCCGTGAACGGCAGCGTCTGACCGGCCCGAGTCACCTTGGTGAGGAAGATCCGGCGTGAGCGTGGATCCGCACGCAGCTCTGCAACGGTCCTTCCGACGACCTCCTTGCTCGTCACGACGATGCTGAGCGTCTCGAGAGCGAAGTCGAGAATCTCCGGATCCACCACCTCGGCGGCGAATCGTTCGAGATGCTCGTCGATGAGGGCAGGGTATGCACCGGCCACGACGATGACATCGCCGGCGACGAGACCGTGGTCCAGGTCCGGCTCGACGATCTCCCCTCCATGACGAACGCGTGCGATGTACAGGTGAGAGCCGGTGCGACGCACGGATTCGGATTCGAACTCCGCGATCGACTGGGCGGTGAAGGTGTCGTCGAGCAGGTAGGCGCGGCGATGGATGTGCTGATACGCACTCGTGACGTCCGGGTCGTCCTCGTGGAACCCGAGCTGCACCTCGAGGTCGTGTGCGGCTTCGGGGAGGTTTCTGATCCCGAGCAGGCGGGGGGCGACGAACGAGATGTACAGAGCTGCCCCGATCGTGCCGAAGATATACGTCACGGCGTATGCCACCGGCACCAGGTCACTCCACTGCGCCGCGGTGTCCGCGTCGATCGGCAGTCCTGAGATCGCGTCCTGAGCTACGCCGATGATGGCGGACTGCGTCAGTCCGCCGCCTGCGAGTCCTGCGGCGATTCCAGGGTTGTAGCCCAGGACGAGACTTGTCGCCACAGCGGCCCCGAGTCCGACTGCCGCCAGCGCCACCGCGAAGACCGCTTGGGGCAGTCCTGATCCACGGAGGCCTGCCACGAATTGCGGTCCGAGCTTGTAGCCGAGCGAGAACAGGAAGAGCAGGAAGAAGATCTGCTTGACGACGGGATCGACACGAAGGTCTTCACCGAGGACCGCGCCGATGACGACGCCGACCAGCAGCGTTCCGGTGACGGCACCGAGACCGAGGCCCCGAATCGTCACCTTGCCGATGAGAAATCCGAAACCGAGCGCGACGAACACGGCGATTTCGGGATGACTGACGAAGACGTCGCGAATCCAACCCATCGGCCGTCAGCTCGCGGTCACGGGGCGGGTCGAGTTCGACACCTGCTGGGTACGTCGTCGAGGCGCCTGTCCTCGCTGGCTGCCCGCCAGCCGGCAGGCGTTCGTGGATCCATCTCGAGACAACTTCCCGCCCCCTCCGCTCCCCGAACGAGTCGAGGCGATACGTCAGAGTCAGAATAGACCTTTTCGGGACAAGACTGAACTACATCCGAGGTGTCAGCCGGGACCGATCGCGTGAACGTGACGACGGGGTGGCCTCGCCTGGGGTCCAGCGTCACCTCGGCCACCACGCCGTAGACGTCCGCAATGAGTGCTGCGGTCAGCACCTCGGCCGGTGCCCCTGCAGCGACCACTCGACCGGCCCGGAGCACGACGACCGTGTCGCAGTACATCGCGGCGAGGTTGAGGTCGTGGATGGCGATGACGGTCGTGACCGGGAGTGCGCAGACGAGGTCGAGCAGCTCCAGTTGGTGTCGGATGTCGAGGTGGTTGGTCGGTTCGTCGAGGAGCAGCTCACGGGGCTCCTGAGCGAGGGCCCGCGCGATCTGCGCGCGCTGGCGTTCACCGCCGGAGAGGGTGTGCCAGAGACGGCCGGCCTGGTCGAACAGACCGACGTGGGCGAGCGCGCGGTCGACGGCGGTCTCGTCGGCCGCGGTGTCACCGCCGAGTCCCGAGCGGTGCGGGATCCGGCCGAGCCGGACGATGTCGCGCACCGTGATGTCGACGTCGGTGTCCGCGTGCTGCGTCACCGAGGCGACCGAACGCGCGATGCGCCGTCGACCGACCGACGCCAGGTCGACCCCGTCGAGCGTCACGAGTCCGGCGGTCGGCTTCACGAGGCCGTGGAGCACCCGCAGGAGCGACGACTTGCCCGACCCGTTCGGCCCGAGGAGGCCGACGGTCTGGCCCGGCTCGGGGTGCAGGGTCACGCCGTCGACGACGAGCGCGCCGCCGCGGTTCCAGGAGACATTCTCTGCGCGGAGTGTCATACCCGTTTCCTCCTCCGCGCCAGCAGGGCGATGAAGACCGGTACCCCGACGAGCGCGGTCCCGACGCCGACCGGCAGCGGCGTCGGTGAGAACGCGACGCGCGAGCCGGCATCCACCCACACCATGAAGATCGCACCGATGATCGCCGTGGCCGGGATGAGGCGACCATGACGGGGTCCGACGAGCAGGCGGGCGGCGTGGGGCAGCACGAGTCCGACGAAGCCGATCGCCCCCGCGACGCTCACCAACGTCGCCGTGATGAGTGCCGTCGCGATGAGCAGGATCGCCCGCGTCCTCGCGACGTGGATGCCGAGCGACGCCGCGACGTCCTCACCGAAGGCGAACGCATCGAGCGCGTGGGCGTACCGGAGGCAGAGGACCGAGCCGGCGACGACGACGATCGCGCAGAGCAGCACGTCGTCCCAACGCACGCCCTCGAGTGAGCCGAGCAGCCAGAACATCACACCGCGTGTCTCGTCCGAGTCGGCGAACGCGAAGACGATCAGCGAGGTCAGTGCGGAGAAGAGTTGCGTGCTGGCGACGCCCGCGAGGACGACCCGGTCCGTCCCGCCACCCGACAGGCGGGAGAGCAGGAGCACGAGTCCGAAGGCGACGAGTGCTCCGATGAAGGCGCCGCCGGAGAGGCCGATCGACGCCCCGCCGAGTCCGAGTATCCCGATCGCCACGGCACCGGTCGACGCGCCGGAGGAGATGCCGAGGATGAACGGGTCGGCCAGCGGGTTGCGGAGGAGCGACTGCATGATGACGCCGCAGAGCCCCAGCCCGGCACCGCAGGCTGCCGCAACGAGGGCCCGTGGCAGGCGCTCCTCCCACACGATCGCGTCCTTCGACAGCTTCACCGGGATGTCGGTGACACCGAGGTGGTTCGCGACGATGTCCCGCACGTTCACGAGCAGGATGTCCGCCGGTCCGAGCGTGATCGCCACGCCGACCGAGACGAGGAGGAGGACCACGCCGGCGAGGACGAGCAGACCGGTGATCGTCGCGCGACGTGCGCGTGAGGCGGGTCGCCGTGCCGTGTCGCTCGTCCTCACCGCGTCGATGCCCGTCACCGGGTCGTCACTCGTCACCGTGTCGGGGTTCAGAGCTCGTCCTCGTGCTCGACCCACCACGCCTTGATCTTCTCGAGGCCGTCGACGAAGCGGATGGACGGGTTCAGCTCGGCGCCGTGCAGGGCGATGTACCGCTGGTTGCGCACGGCGTCCATGGTCTTCGTGAGCGGGTCGGACTCCAGGAAGGCGACCTTGTCGTCGAGGCGGTCGCCGGGGAAGCGGTCGCGCTGCAGGTCGCCGAGGACGAGCACCTGCGGGTCACGGTCGACGAGGTCTTCCCAGGTGGTGGCCGGCCAGTCGTCCTCGAGCTCACCGAAGACGTTGTCGAGCCCGGTGGTCGAGGCGAGCAGCGCGGCGGATCCGAGCCCACCGCCGACGTACGGGGTCTTCGTGTCGGCGAACCAGAACGCGACGGTCGTCCCGTCGAAGTCGACACCCTCGGTCGCCTTCGCGGCACGATCCTGCAGTTCGGCGATGAGCGCGGCGGCACGGGCGGAGACGTCGAAGACCTCGCCCATCTCGGTGATCTCCTGGTACAGCGCGTCGATGGTGAGCGGCGTCGTACGCGTCCCGCCGCCGTTGATGCTCGTCCCGTTGTCGCAGTCGGTGGGCGAGAGGTAGCTGGCGACACCGGTCTCGGCGAAGCGCTCGCGTGGTGCGACGCCGCCCTCGTTGAAGTGGCGGCCGAAGGACGCGGTGACGAAGTCCGGGTCGGCTCCGAGGACGACCTCGTAGGTGGGGGCGTTGTCGGCCAGCCGCGGGACGTCGGCGTTCGCGTCTGCGAGGGAGTCGAGGACGGGGTCCGTCCAGGAGGCGGTGCCGACGATGCGGTCCTCCAGACCGAGGGACAGCAGGATCTCGGTCGAGTTCTGGTCGAGGGAGACGACCCGCTGTGGTGCGGCGTCGATCGTGACCTCGGTGCCGCAGTTGTCGAGTGTGAGCGGGTAGTCGGTCGCGCCCTGCCCTGCGGCGGCGGTCGACTCCGGTTCGACGGCTTCGGAGGCCCCACAGGCGGAGAGCCCGATGGCGAGGACGGCTGCGAGGGCGAGGCTGATGGCGGCGCGCTGGTGCACGTCGTCTCCTTCATTCGAGGGGGTGGGACCTAGGAAGGATAGCCTTACCTGAGTGCCGGAGGCGAATCGGTCCGCTCCCACCGCCGAACGCAGCTCAGCCGAAACGCAAGAATCCCCAGCTCAACGCAAAACCGGCGGTCACCCACGCGATTGGCCCCCAGTACGTCCACCACCACCGATGCGTTGACGGAGGGTCAGGTCACGTCGCGCGGCCCGAACCGTCTGCAGGTAGAGTGCGGTCGGGAAGATGAACATGAGGCTCAGTCCGAAGACCAGGGTGACCCGGGACTCGTTTGTGTCATCGGCCGAAAAGAACTCCGTTGGCGCTGATGCGAGCCGGTCGATCACGACTCGGAGGATGATCTGCAGCACCAGCGCGATGAGTGCTGCGGTCGCTGCGACGACCCACACTCGCGTTCCATTTGAAGGGGCTTCGTCTCTGTACGGCTCGTTTGCACGTCCGGGCGACGGGTCGGACATGCATTCCTCCTGAGCCACAGCGCCGAGACTGTTGAGACGACTTCTTCGTATTGTCCCTCTCACCCGAGCGACCTGATGAGCATGAGCGTTGCCAAGATGGCGGCAAGAAGCCCAAGCCATCGCCAGAGAGCTGCACCTCCGTCGGGAGAAGTCTGCTGCCTCCGGATGGTCCTCCGCAGGCGCGGTCCTGCGTACCGGTCGAACGCCCTGGGGAAGATCACCAGGCCCCCACCTGCAATCAGCACGATGATCGATCCGATCATCATCTCAACATTCATAACCCCGCCATTCCTACCAGGGTGAGACTTGCACGATCGAGCAGGCGAGAACAATCCGGACCGAGGCGGAAGTGGCGGACTCAGTGCCGATTCGCCACGCCGACTCCATGCTCGACGGCCGGAAAGCCACTTTGCCTCAGGAAGCCACAGATTTACGAGACACATGGCTCCGCGTCCAACCGGGCCAACTCGGGCGCGAGGATCCGCGGATCTCCCAGCCAGCATTCTGTCTCGAAAACTCGTCTCACGGTGTTGCGTGTCTCAATTACCTTCACGTGGGTTTCTGAGACATTTTGGTGCAATGAGGCAGATCGGGTACACCAGAGTCAGCACCGCCGGCCAGGACGCACAGCTGCAGCTCGACGCGCTCCTCGACGCCGGCGTGCAGAAACGTGACGTGTTCGCGGATGTGACCTCCGGCAGTAAGACAGCAATCGAGCGCCCCGGCATGACGAAGTTGCTCGAGTACGCCGAGACCGGCGACACCGTGATCGTGTCGCGCATCGACCGCCTCGGACGATCCCTGATCGACGTACTCAACACGGTCGAGCTCCTGCGCGCCCGCGGGATCCACGTGCGATCACTCTCGGATGGCATCGACCCCGCGACGTCGACAGGCCGGCTGATGCTCCACATGCTCGCCACCCTGGCCGAGTACGAGCGCGAGCTCATCGTCGAACGCGTCAACGCTGGCATCGCCGCGGCCCGCGAATCAGGCACGCGATTTGGGCGCCCACCAGTGGATCCCGACGTCATCGCCGAGAAGCTCGCCATCGTCGCTGAAGCCCGCGATCGCGGCCGCACGGCAGCAGAAGCCGCTGCACTCGTCGGCTGGAGCCGGGCGACGCTCTACCGACACCAGACCAGCACCTCGAGCAGAACCCCAACAGCCTGACGTTTCGAGCACTTCGGTTTCGACAACGAGTTCTGAGCACCCAACGCTCGCAGAACCTCGCTACGGCATCGGGTCGACCGGAACATGCTCAGAAACGATCGTTTCCGGGTGGGCGACCACATGTAAGCGGCCGCCGCCGTCGACATCAACCTCACCCCGGACGAGGTGACTGCGCTCGAAGAGAACTACCAGGTGCGCCCCGCCGGCGGCTTCTGAGCACACACCCCCATCACCACCACGAGCGGCCCGACTGCGCGAATGCGCCGCCGGGCCGCTCTGTTGCGGTCTTCCTCGGGTCGCTACTGGTGTGAACGTCTGGAGGAGCCATCCTCCTCAGCGGATGTACCCAGGATGCGCCGAGTCTCGGCGTCCCGCGCCGCCTGTTCCGCGGGAAGCTTCTGCAGCATAGATTCGACGGCTTTCTGCGAGTACCCAGCCGCATCGATTTCAACATCCCCGCGCTTGAAGATGAATCTCTTGTCCTGATGGCGGCGGACGAACGCTGTAATGACAGCGGCCAGACCGCTAAGCCCGCCGACGCCCGCTGCGGCAGCACCGAGGACCGTGACGACCTCGATCCATTCCACAGGACCAGCGGAAAACTCCGCAGCCGTGTTGTGGTCAATGTCGTGCTCGTCCAGCAGTTTCAAGATCTCCTCGCTGTACTCCGGAGGAAACCGCAATTGGAGGCTGTCGTCACCGACGTGCCCGAGTGTGACGATCAGCGGAACGAGATTTGCGTCAGAAGCCATGCCGCTAGGGTGGCACCGTTTCTCCGGATTGCACCATCCCGATAGAGAATTTCTCACCGGGACGCTCAGAGAACGAGGGACGATCTGCAGCATGCTGCCTATGGAAACGTCCCAGCAGGCCCGTCCGGGGATCTGTCCGACAGGGGGACCTCCTACGGGACACCGGCAGGATCGTTCGTGGTCTAAAACGATCGCTGTTGGTCAATATCGCTGCGATCTTGCTCTGGCATTAAGCGCCCCTACGCGCGTACGAGGTTGGCGGACGAGCCCCGACACGATGAGGATTGGACGCTGCAGCCAATCGTGTTGGAGAGTCGGGGTGATGCCGTACGGTCGACCCAGGAGGATCACGTGGGCAGAATTGACTGGCGACACATAAACGAGAATGACTTCAATGACATCGTCGAAGCTCTGCTCGTTCGCGAGTACACGCGGGACGGCCTCAGGGCTCATGCGCTAGGTGGGCGCGGCGGCGACGACGGGATTGATGTTGCGGTGCGCGTGGAGAAGACCAATCAACTTGTGCACACCCTGCAGCTCAAGTACTTCCCCGGCGGTTTCTCTGGCGGCAACGGAGGTCGACGCGCTCAGATCAAGCACTCCTTGGCGCGGGCGATCGATAAGGAAACCCCACCACTGTGGACGCTCGTGGTGCCGACGAACCCGACGGCTCGAGAGCGCAAGGCTGTGCTTGGAATGAGGAATGGGGCACGCGTCACCATTCGATTCATGGGCCCGGCCGAACTTGACGGGCTACTCGCCAAGCACCCCGACATTGAAGATCGGTTCACAATCGATCGGTCTATCCAGATGCTCGCGGCCGTGCACCGTCCGGAGGCAGCTCTCGCGAAACCCGGGGACCTGCGCGCTGAAGTCTCCCGGCTCCAGGAACGTCTAGAAGGGCGAAGCGAGTACTGGGCCCCGTCTGTCACCTTTGCCTCCGGCGGATCATATATCGAGACACTCCAGGCTTTACGGGAGGATTCGCACGAGCGGGAGCCGCTAGGAATATCTCTCTCCTTGGGGTTCAACGCCGATGATGCTGATCTGAAGAAGCAGTTCGAGGACTCTATGAAATTCGGCGTCATCGATGCGATCCACCTCCCGGAGCGGGTCGTGCTCTCCCTTGACAAGGTTGGTCCGGAATGGTTCGCGGAAGAGGGCTCACGGGGCAGTCTCGTGATCGGTCCGGCTGAGGACGACCATGAACCGGTACGTGCGAGGGTCGAGGTTCGAGACCCGAATGAACGCGCTGCGGCCAGCTTGTCAGGCCAGACACGCGCGAGAGCACGTGGAGTTGGCGGCGGAACTATTCGCGTGTCTCTTGAGGGTGGCGTCACGCAGACCTGGCGATTCCCAGTTGACATTAATGACACCGGTGCAGTCTCGACCGAGGCCGAATTCGCCGGCAACAGTGCGCGTGAGATCAGAAGAGCGCTGCGATTTCTCGATGCACTTGCGTCACATACGGAGATCGGGATCACTCTCGCTGGCGAGACCACTCTGTGGATGAACTTCAGAAGCCAAGCTTCGCCGCTGCCGGATCGGGGACTCTGGGACTTCGTGGAGGACCTTTGCACTCTCGAGGATCACTTCGATGTCACCCTCCGCTACCCCTCGAACGACGTGCCGGCATCGGACCGTCTCTGGGCGCGAATTCTCGTCATGCTGATCCGAGGCGAAGCTGTTGCGCACCCCAACACGGGAACGTTTGGCGGGACCCTGAACGGCATGCTCGACGAAGGCCTTGAGCTACTGCTCGTAAAGGGCGCTGCAGCTGTAGCCAGTGATCCAGACTTTGTCGTCGAGGTACTCGATACACCCTTCCACTTAGACGAGGTCGCGTACTACACACACCACGCCGTGGCAGATGGCTCCGAACGATTGCTCGCTGACCTGCGTGCCGGCAAGGGTGAAGGCAACCATCTGGCCATACGACCCGCAGATGAGCTTCCTTGGGTGATCTACAGCCCGTCACATCTCGAAGCCGCCGGGCACTCCGTCGTAATCACGAAACCATGGTCAGTAGAAGGCATCAATGAGCACCCTGGTTACACCAGACTGCCCAACAAGCTCAGTGAGCTGCCGACAGGTCGGGGATAACGGCCGTGCGACCGTCAATTGATGCTCAATCAGGCTGATCCGATAATATTTCTTATGTCGTTTGCACTCGGCTCACCGCGGGTCGACGAGCCCCGCGCGGATGCCCCAGAGCACGGCCTGCAGGCGGTCGCGCGCTCCCGTCTTCTGGAGCAGACCGGCGAGGTGGTACTTCACCGTGGTGGGTTCGACGAACAGGCGGTCGGCGATCTCCGCGTTGGAGAGTCCCTGCGCCAGCAGGTCGAGGACCTCGAACTCGCGATCGGTGAGCGGCGACTCCGCCGGTGCCATCGTGGCCGCGGGCGCCTCGCGTCTGCGCTCGGAGAACTCACGGAGGATGCGACGGGTGAGGCGCTGATCGAGCGTCCCCTCCCCCGCTGCGACGGACCGGATCGCGGCGAGCAGCGTCGCCTCATCGGCACCCTTGAGCAGGAAGCCCGCCGCACCGGCCTCGAGGGCGGCGAACACGTCCGCGTCGACGTCGAACGTCGTGAGGATGAGGACGTCGGCGTCGAGCTCCGGATCCGCCGTGATCGTGCGGGTCGCCGCGATCCCGTCCATGCCCGGCATCCGGATGTCCATGCAGATCAGGTCCGGACGCAGCTCCCTCGCCAACCGCACCGCGTCGGCACCGTCGATCGCCTCGCCCACCACCTCGATGTCGGGCTCGGCACCGAGGATCACCGAGAGGCCGGCGCGGACGACCGCCTGGTCGTCCGCGATGAGAAGACGGATCATTGGTCACTCCGGTGCTGGTCGGGACGGTCGTCAGGACGGTGCTCGTCGGGACGGTCGTCAGGACGGTGCTCGTCAGGGATGGTCAGTCGGTTGCGCCACCCGCCCTCGTCCGTCGGCGCCGAGGTCAACCGCGCTCCGATGAGCTCGGCGCGCTCGCGCATGCCCCAGAGGCCGTAACCGTCACGCGACGGCGAAGCAGGCCGCTGCGACGATGCGGCGTTCGTCACGGTGAGCTCGATCGCGTCAGCCTCGAACCGCACCGTCACGCGGCAGACGGCTCCGGGCGCGTGCCGGGCGGCGTTCGCAAGCGACTCCTGGACGGTCCGATACGCGGCCGTCTCCGCAAGCGGCCCCAGCACACGAGGCTCACCGGTCACGGTGTACGCGACGTGCTGCCCCCGCGACCGCGCCGCCTCGACGAGTTCCGGGATCGCCGCGATGGTCGGAGTGGTCGCCGGCCCGAGCGTCGATCCGTCTCCGCCGCCCTGGGCGTCCGCGTCGTCGCTGCGCAGGAGGCCGACCGTCCGCCGCAGGTCCACGAGCGTGGTGCGGGCATCCGACTGCACCGTCTGGAGCATCTCCCGAGCGCGGTCCGGGTCGCGCTCCACCAGAGCGCTGGCCGCCTGCGCACTGACGATGATCCCCGACAGGTGGTGTCCGGCGATGTCGTGCAGCTCCCGCGCGAGGGCGGTGCGTTCCGCGCGGAGGTCGTTCTGCACGCTGATCCGACGCTCGTTCTCGGCCATGCGCGCCTGGTCCTCGATCGCCGACAGCAAGCGCTCGCGACCCCTGGCGTACTCGGCGACACCGGCCGGGAGCACGTACTGCAACACGATGCGCGCGACGGCCGCGAACACGAGGATGAGCGGCGCCTCGGACGACCCGAAGACCATCGCGATGCCGCCGACGACTGTCGTCGCCACCGCGCCCGTCACCAGTGCGGTCAGCACCGTCCGACGGTCCTGGTGCCGAGCGAGCGCATAGCTGGCGAGGATCACCCCGAACGAGCCGATCCCGAGCTCACCGCCGGTACTGCCGAGGATCACGAGGTCGAGCGTGACGACAGCCCCGAACACGACCACCGGGTACCGGATCCGAAACAGCAACGCGACGGCCTGGAGCACGACCAGGGCCGCGTGCACCCACGGCGGGATCCGACCCGGCACGGCGTGCAGCTCGTCGACCAACGGCACGACCCCGAGGTACCCCACCGCACCGGCGAGGACCAGGACCGGCGGGAGCGCCGAGCGCAGACGGGCCGCGACAGGGGCGGGCCGCGCGGGAGAGGTCATGCGTCGAGTCAACCACGCCGAGCGCCGACCCCGGTGGGGGCCGGCGCTCGGCGTCTGATGGGAAGCGATCATCGCTCGCAGAGGGTCGCGTCGAGGGCGTCGACGACGATCCGGTACTGCTTCATCAACCGCTCGTTGTCGTCGGGCGACACGACCGCCCACGGCAGCGAGGTGACGGCGATGGTGACGGCGGTGCCGTCGGGGCCGACCGCGTTGCGCGTCTGGGTTCCGGGGATGTCGCCGCCATGGCCCCACGCCACACCGCCGCAGCTCAGCGGGTAGCTCTGCAGGCCGAGCCCGTAGCCCGCCCCCGGCCACAGCTCGTCACCAGCCGGGACCGTGGTCTGCATCTCGGCGAGGGTCTCCTTCTCAAGGAGTTCACCGTCGAGCAGGGCCTTCATGAAGACGTTGAGCTCGTGCGGCGTCGAGACGAGGGCACCGGCGGACCAGGCGAAGGAGGTGTCGAGGGCCGTGATGTCCAGCAGGTCGCCGACGGTCTTCGCGTGGTACCCGTGCGGGTGCTCACCGCGCAGCTCGCGTTCGCCCGGCGCCGGGAAGTACGTGTGCTCGAGGTCGAGCGGCTTGACGATGCGCTCGTCGATCTGCTGGGCGAGCGCCCGATCGGTGACGCTCTCGACCATGAGCCCCAACACGAGGTAGTTCGTGTTGCTGTACTCCCAGCGCTCCCCCGGCGCGAACACGGCCGGCTTGGCGAGGGCGATGTCGAGCATGTCGCGGGGCGAGGTGTACCGCTCCTGTGCCGCGAACGCGTCGGCGGCGATCTGGTCGGCGTACTCGGGGAGGCCCGCCGTGTGCTGGAGCAGCTGGCGGACCGTGATGCGGGTGCCGTCGATCCCCTCGCCCGTGATGAGCCCTGGGAGGTAGGTGTCGATCGGGGCGTCGAGCGCGACCTTCCCCTCCTGGACGAGCTGCAGGACGACAGTCGAGACGAACATCTTCGTGTTGCTCGCGATCCGCACCTCGCCGTCGACCGGAGCCGGCTCGTCGGTCGCGAGGTCGCCGATGCCGGCCGCGACGTCGATCGCCTCACCGTCCGGACCGATCACCGAGGCGAGTGCGGCGGGGTAACCGGCGTCGACGAGCGACTGCATCCGGTCCTGCAGCGGCCCGGATGCGGTGCCGGCGGTCTGCTCAACAGCACTGGAGCAGGCGCTGAGGGAGACGGTTCCCGCGAGCAGCGCGGCGGCGGCCGAGACGGCGATGATCGTGCGGTGACGGGTCTGGTGCTGCGTCTTGGTCTGGATCTGGGTCTGGTCGTTCATGTGGGTGATTCCTTTCAGATGTCGCGACGCGACAGCGCAGCGGATGCCGCCGCAGTGAGGGCGGCGGTGAGGGCCAGGAGGGCGAGGATGACGACGATCGGTCCGAGTCCGTCCGTTCCGCCGTGGATGACGCCCTGTGCGAGGGCGACGGGCAGGAACTGAGTCCAGACCGGCAGGGTGCCGCCGGTGATCAGCTGGATCGAGGAGGCGACGACCGGTTCGAGGATGAGGATCGCGATCATCGTCAGGACGCCGGCGAGCTGGGTACGGACGATGAGTCCGACCGCGAGGCCGATGACCGACAGGGCGGTGACAGCGAGGACACCGAGCCCGAACCGTGCTGCGAGATCCGGGAGACCGAGGACGAACGGCGTCCCGGTCGCCGCCAGGGTGATCACGAGCGTGACCAGGCTCACGAGGGCCAGCGCGACACCGAGGGCGGCGCCGATGAGTGCGACTGCGCCCGCCTTCGCTGCGACGATGCGGAACCGCTTCGGCGAGGCGAGGACAGCGCCGACGATGCCGCCGTAGCGGTCGTCACTCGTGCCGGCGAGGACGCCGAGCAGGGTGATCGCCAGGAGTGCGACGCCGATGGAGCCGCTGCCCATCGACGCGCCGAGGGGGTTGAGCGCGTCGAGTTGGACGGCACGGGAGGCGAGGTCCAGGACGGGGAAGTCGCTCCCGAGGGCGTCGAGGCCAGGGCCGATGTCGCCGTCGGCGAGGGCGGGCATGAGCGTGACGAAGGCGAGTTGCGTGACGATGAGTCCCACGATGGCGACCGCCGCGGTGACCTTCGTCGCGGTCGTGGTGACGAGCCCGATGAGTTCAGCGCGGAACATCAGCGCACCTGCCCGTTCTCGGTGAGCTGGGCCGTTCCGGTGACCTGGAGGTAGTACGCCTCGAGGTCACCGCCCGATGCGGCGAGGATGTCACCCATCGACGACTGGGCCACGACGCGCCCGTCGGTGATGACGACCACGTCGTCCGCGATGTCCTGGACGTCGGAGAGGAGGTGGGACGACAGCAGCACCGTCCCACCCGCGTCGGCGAACGCACGCAGCCGGAGGCGGAGCCACTGCATGCCCGCCGGGTCCAGGCCGTTCGACGGCTCGTCGAGGATGAGCACGGCCGGCTCGCCGAGGAGTGCTGCGGCGATCGCGATGCGCTGACGCATCCCGAGCGAGTACCCGCCGGCGGGGCGGTCGGCGTCGCGTGCCATCCCCACCTCGGTGAGGACCGCATCGATCCGGGAGGAGTCGACCCCGATCCGCACGGCGGCGATGCGGAGGTGCTGCCGACCGGTGCGAGCCGGGTGGAGTCCGCCCGCGTCGAGGACGGCGCCGACGGTGCGCGCCGGCTGCTCGAGCTCGCGGTACGGGCGGCCGAGGATGAGGCCATCTCCGGCGTCGGGACGGGCCAGTCCGAGCAGCAGACGGATGGTGGTGGTCTTCCCGGCACCGTTGGGGCCGAGGAGTCCGACGACCCGGCCGGGGTCGACGGTGAAGGACACGTCATCGACGCGCGGGCGACCGTGGAAGGTCTTGCGGAGCCCGCGAGCCTCGATGGGATGGGCGGTGGAGAGGTTCATGGGTCCAGCCTCGGCGCAAGCCGTTGGCGGCGCCCCCGCCTGCCGCACAGTCCCGGGCTGGCCGAACGGACAGTGATCGACGACCTCTAGGCTGCTGGCATGGACACGGCTGCTCGGATGCTTGATCGACGTCACCGTCTCGCGCCGCGCGCGACCGTCGTGGGCGTTGCGGTCGCCGTGGTCGCCGGTGTGCTCGCCGGCTGCGCGTCGTCACCCTCGCCGGACCGGACGACGGCGGCGACTGCATCGGCATCGGATTCCGCCACCCGTTCCGGCACCGGTGAGATCCGGCACCAGCTCGGGCCGCTCACCGACCGCTTCCCGCAGCTCGCCACCGCGCTCTCGGCGACCTGGATGTCGGGGACCATGGGGGACGAGCGGGTTCCGGGCCCGAGCACGTACTGGATCGATGCGGTCGTCGTCCTGGACGAGGCAGGATACGCGGAGCTGCGCGCGCTCGCACCCGGTGAGGCGGGCTCGAGCGAGGAGGCGGAGCTCCCGGACCTCGACGCCGGACTCGACGACGCACTGCCACCGGGGCCGTTCGCGCGTTCGTCTGCTCTCGACGACGCCTTCTCGCAGGACGGCCGCTCCACGCAGGTGTTCCTCGACGATGCGACCAGCTCGGTGATCCTCACCAGCCGGTTCCAGTAGCGGGCGGCACCGCGGGCTCGCACGTTCTGCGGCGAATGACCACCGCTTCACAATCGCGGGCTCGCGGGATTGACTGGACGCATGTCCGAACCAGCTGACACCACCGTCCCCGAGAACTCCGACGACCGCATCGCGGTGCTCTTCGACATCGACGGCACGCTCGTCGACTCGAACTACCTGCACGTCGACGCCTGGGATCGCGCGTTCGCCGATGCCGGCCGACCGGTCGACGCCTGGCGCATCCACCGCTCGATCGGCAAGGACGGCGGCGAGCTGCTCGAATCGCTCCTCGACGGTTCTGACGAGGTCGAGCAGTACGGCGAGCGGGCGAAGGAGTTGCACAGCGAGTACTACCTCCAGAACACCTCACGGCTACGGGTGATCGGTGGTGCGCGCGAGCTGCTCGGCGAGTTGGCGGGGCGCGGGATCGCGGTCGTCCTGGCGACGTCGGCTCCGGAGAACGAGCTCGGGATCCTGCGGGACCTGCTCGACGTCGACGATGCGATCTTCGCCGCGACCTCGTCCGGTGACGTGGAGACCGCCAAGCCGGAGCCCGACATCGTCGAGGTCGCGCTCGATCGTGCGGGCGTGCCGGCGTCGCGCGCGGTCATGGTCGGCGATGCCGTCTGGGACATCGAGGCGGCTGCGCGGGCCGGCGTGGAGTGCATCGGGGTGCGCAGCGGTGGCTTCGGTGAGCAGGAGCTCCGTGACGCCGGTGCGGTCGCGGTCTACGGCGATGTGGCGGAGCTGCTCGCGAACCTCGACGACAGCCCGATCGGCAAGCTCGCAGGCTGACGACGGGCGTGAGCGCGGGCTTGAGCGCGGCTCAGCTCCGCGTGGCGCGGCTGCGGAACCAGCGGGCGAGTTCCAGCAGCGCGCGCATGGTGGCGGTCGGGTCGTCGCGGTCGAGGTCGTCGAAGGTGTCGCGGTAGCCCTCGAGCTCTGCGGTGGAGCCGGTGTCGGCGCGTTCGAAGCCCATCGTCCAGGCGGCGAACTGGCGTTCGCGGATGGGCTCCTCGAACATCACGCGGATGCCGGTGTGGCGGGGATCGGCCGCGAGCGTGTCCATGAGTTCGCGGACGGAGGCGTCCGGGCCCTCGAGGACCTGCAGGAATCGGCCGTCGCGGTAGACGAGCATGCCGGTGAGCTGTGCGCGGGCGTTGTTCTCGCGGCAGACGGCGAGCAGGGCGGTGAGATCGTCATCGCTGAACGGCTGCGTCGCTGTGCTCGCGTACACGAGTGACAGCATCTGGTCTTCGTCGGTGCCCACCGTTGGAGCCTACCCGGCGGGGTGCGGACGCGGTGCCGGAAGCCCTCCGGGACCGACTGCCCTTCGACAGGCTCAGGGACCGAGTCGATCCCGGTGAACCTCCTCCGGTCACTGAGCCTGTCGAAGTGCCCACGAAGAACCCTTCGACAGGCTCAGGGGCCGGAGCGGTCCGGGCCCACCTCCCCCGGTCGCTGAGCTTGTGGAAGTGCCCACGAAGAGCCCTTCGACGGGCTCGGGGACCGGCGGGTGGTCAGAACGGCGCGGGGTCCGGTTCGGTCCGATGGTGTTTACCGTCGGGTGTCGTCCACTCGAGGACCCCGCCTGGGCCGTGGTCGAGGTTCCACCCGGGCAGATGCTTCATCCGGTGGTGATGTCGACAGAGGCAGGCGAGATTGCCGGCATCTGTCGTCCCGCCGTCCTCCCACGCGACCGAGTGGTCGAGGTCGCAGGCCCGGGCTCGCCTTCCGCAGCCCGGTGCCCGACAGGTGCCGTCCCGCAGGCGGACCGCCCGTTGCAGGTCGGACGGAACGCGGTACTGATTCCGTCCGACGGAGAGTACCGCGCCAGTTTCGGGTTGGACGAGGATCCGGGTGAAGCTGGGGGCGTTGACCGCGATGCGGGCCGCGGTCTCAGGATCGATGGGGCCGTACCCGTCGAGCGTCGCCGGGGCATCGCTGACGCCGGCCATGCTCAGTGCTGGCACCGTGATCTGCACGGTGGGCTTGATGTGCTCCTGCACCTCGATCGGGTGCGGAAGCACCGGGCTCGACATGACGTCGTCGGGCGTGACGCCCGTGAGCGCGAGCACCGCCAGGGCGTCCGCCTGCAGCTGGGCGCACGTGCGGGCGTCACCCGCGGCGCGCGACTCCGCCGCTGCGGCCTCGACGCGCTCGATGATGCCCTGCGCGATGGGCGCCGTCGTGAACAAATGCACCCACGCCATGCCGTCGGCGGCGGGCTCGAACTCGACCCGACGGTCGGCCTCGGAGCGGACTGCTCGGGCGATGATGGACTCAGGGTGGAGCCGCTCACGGAGGACACGCGCGCGCCTGCGGAGGTTCGCATCGGTGGACTCTTCCGCGACGGGCAGGACTTCAGCGAGGAACACCGCCCGCCCTGCGGTCGGTACATCGCCGAGTTGGTCGATGATCGTCTGCGCGTGCCGAGCCGAGATGCGGCCGGCCTCGAGGGACGCAAGTACAGCGGGCGCTTCGTTCACCAGGCGCTCGGCGTCGTTGGTCGCCCGCTGCACGGTCTGCTCGGGCATCCGGGTCGCCATCGCGAGGGCCGCGCAGGTGGAGCGGCGGGAGAGCGCCTGACGTTCGGCCGGCGGGAAGATCGCCGGAACTGTGACATCTGCGAAGGCATCCGCGTACGCGGCGGAGCGGGCGAGGAGGCGCGCTTTGCGTGCGTCCAGGATCGCTTGTTGCCGGTTGAGCTCCGCCCATTCATCCGAGAACTCCGCGAGCTGCGCGGCGTATTCATCGCCGGCGCGGATCGCGGCGGAGGTGGTCTCGGTCATGACACCAGTCCACCATGGACCACTGACATTCCAGATGCCGAGTGGAGGCGGTTGTGGAAGTTCATCGGGCACCCTTCGACAGGCTCAGGGACCGGAAAGGGTTGCTCAGGGACCGGAAAGGGTTGCTCAGGGACCGGACGGGCTTGCTCAGGGACCGGAGGGGGTTGCTCAGGGACCGGCGAGGGTTGCTCAGGGACGGGAGGGGTCCGCAGCCCCCGGACCCCTCACCGGCCCACGAGCGCCTTCACGACGCGACCGCCTGCGGCTCGCCGGACCCGTCGTCCGACCGCTTGCAGCGAGGTTCATCGGGATCAGGATCCGGCCCGAACAGGTCACCATCCCGAAACGCGAAGCCTAGAAGAGCGGGCGCGGAGCCTCAACCTCCGACGACGGGACGGCCGCTGGTCGTAACGTGGACGCTGCAGACGCGAGCTGAGCGTCTGCGTCGGCGCTGCTCCTCAACCTGGCGCCGGCGCGGCTGTGGGGCGCCGCTTCCGCCACGCCCCACAGCCGCCACCCGGCAACCCCGACCGCTGCACCTCACTCGTAGCGGAGCGACTCCACCGGATCGGCCTTGGCGGCACGGGCGGCGGGCAGGGTGCCTGCGAGGAACGCGATCACCATGACGACCAGGACGATGATCCCGAGCGACACCGGGTCGAACGCGATGAGGTCGAGACCCGGCAGGTCGGCGAGGAGCGATCCGGACAGCGCGGCACTGATGCCGGTGCCCGCGAGCACCGCGATGCCGACGCCGATCGCACTGCCGAGGAAGCCGATGAACGCGGCCTCGAGACTGAACAGCCCGAAGACCTTCCCGCTGCCCATCCCCATGGCCTTCATGAGACCGATCTCGCGGGTGCGCTCCTGCACGGACATGAGGAGGGTGTTCACGATCCCGAAGCTGGCCGCGAGGAGCGCGATGATCGCGAAGGCGTTGAGGACGAGGACGATCCCGTCGATCACCGTCTTGATGGTGCCGAGTTGGTCCGCGACGGTCGTGCCGGTGTAGCCCGCGTCGGCCAGTCGGTCCTGCAACGCCGTGACCTGCTCGTCGGTGGCGTCCGCGCTGAACCGGATGGACGCCTGCGCGTACCGCTCGACCTGGTCGGACGGGACGCCGATGTTCTGCGTCTCGTAGAGGAGGTCGGTGAGCGCGGCGTTCGGCACGATCGAGGCACCGGTGGGCGAGGCGAGGCTCTCTTCGGCGACCCCGACGACCGTCGCGTCCACGGTGTGCTGCGTCCGCTGCGCATCCGTGATCGCGACCGTGACCGTCTGCCCGACCGCGTCCGCGTCGCTTCCGAAGCCGAGCGGTTCCACATAGGACGTGGGGAGCACGAGCTGGAGGGTCTCGGTGTCGTCGTCGGGCTGTGCACCGTCCAACAGCGTGACGCTCTGCCCGGAGATGAGTCCGCCGACGCCGACGACGTACTTCGTGCCGCCGCCCGCCTCGATGTAGTCGGTCGAGATCGACTTCACGGCCTGCACGTCGAGGACGCCGTCGATCCCGCCGAGCTCGTCGAGATCGGTCGGTGTCAGGGCGACGACGGTCGAACCTGGCGCTCCGGCACCGGTGGCGGCGACGGCATCCGGGTCGTACTCCTTCGGCCCGCTCGTCGCCGCACCCAGCCCGCCGCTGGTGTCGGCCGTCTTGGTGACGGTCATCGTGTCGGACGCACCGACGCTCGACACCGTGTCGTCGATGTAGGCGTTGATGCCGGTGCCGAGCCCGTTCGTCAGCGTGAGCGTGAACGCTCCGACGAAGATCGCCAGGATGGTCAGGATGGTGCGGGTCTTGGACCGGAACGTGTTCGCGACGGCGGTCCCGATGAGGTCGACGGTTCTCATGCGGCCACCGCCTCGTCCTCGACGAGCAGTCCGTCTCGGATGAGGATCCGTCGATCGCAGCGTGCCGCCAGCTCCTCGTCGTGCGTGACGACGATGAGGGTGATGCCGCTCTCCCGGTTGAGGGAGAAGAGGATGTCCTCGACGACGGCGCCGGTCGCCGTGTCGAGGTTGCCGGTCGGTTCGTCGGCGAAGATGATCCGCGGGTTGTTGACGAGCGCACGGGCGATCACCGTCCGCTGCTTCTGCCCGCCGGAGAGGTTCACCGCGCGGTTCCTGGCCTTGTCCTCGAGCTGGAGCTGCGCGAGTGCGGCGAGCGCCCGGCGACGTCGGTCGCCGCGGCGGACGCCGGCGATCTTCATCGGGAGCAGGACGTTCTCGAGCACCGTCGCGTTGGCGGTGAGGAAGAACTGTTGGAACACGAACCCGAAGGTCTTGTTCCTGGTCGTGTTGAGGCGGCGACCGCGGAGGGTGCTCGTGTCGACCCCTTCGAGCTCGACGGTGCCGGAACTCGGTGCGTCGAGAAGCGCGAGCACGTGCATGAGCGTGGACTTGCCTGAGCCGCTCTTCCCGACGATCGCGACGCTCTCGCCGGCGTGGATGTCGAAGCTCACCCCCTTCAGCGCGTCGAACCGGTTCTGACCGCGACCGTAGGAACGTCGGACGTCCCTGACCGAGATGATCGGCGGCGCTGTGGTGCTCTGCATGGTGTCTCCTCGTCTGGGGCCGGGTGCTCCGGCACCACTCCAGACTCGCGGCGACGACCGTCCGACGCGTCCCCCACCGGCGGACACCCGTGTACCGCGTCCGTGGTACCGCTGAATGCCACGTGCGGAGGAGTCGCCGGGCGCCGGTTCCCGGCAGACTGGGCCCATGACCTCCGCGACGCAGGATCACCGGGTGCGCGATCCGCATCCGAGACCTCCGGTGTGGGTGGGCGATGTGGTCGCCGCGGTCCTCATCATCGCCTCGGCGTTCATCCCGTTCCCCAACGCGGAGTTCCGGCCGGGCAGCCCGCTCGTCATCGCCCTGGTGGTCGCGCCGGCGCTCCTCCTCCCGCTCCGTCGGCGCTGGCCCATCCCGGTGCTCGCTGCCGTCATCGCCTGTTACGGCGCGGCGGCGATCACGGGGACCCTCGCTCCCGGTGTCGTGATCGCGGCCGCCATCGCGATGTTCGGGGTGGCCGTGCGCTCCGCGCGGCGGACGACCCTCATCACGGCCGTCTCGACGATGGTCGCGGTCGCCCTCCTCAGCCTGCTCGCGTCGATCGGCAGCTTCGATCCGCGGACGGTGCAGTTCGCGGTGCTGATCGCGTTCGCCGCCGCAGCCGGAGACGGGATGCGCTCGCGCCGCGCGTACATCCTGGCGATCACCGAACGCGCGGAGCGGGCCGAACAGACCCGCGAGGCCGAGGCGAGGCGTCGGGTGACCGAGGAGCGGCTCCGGATCGCGCGGGACCTCCACGACACCGTCGCCCATCAGATCTCGGTGATCAGCCTGAACGCCGGGGTGGCGTCGAGCTCCCTGGAGTCGCGGCCGGAGAAGGCGAAGGAGGCGCTCGTCTCGATCCGCCGTGCGTCGCGGACGGTGCTCGGCGAGATCGGTGATCTGCTCGAGGTCCTGCGGAGCGACAGCGACGGCCCTGGCGCAGGCTCCCGTGGAACGCTGCCGCAGCCGGGGCTCGACCGACTCGATGCGTTGATCGCCGAGTTCACCGCCGCTGGCCTCGACATCACGACACGGGTCGACCCCGACGCGCCGAAGCTGTCGACCGCCACGGACACGGTCGCGTACCGCGTCGTCCAGGAGGGGCTGACGAACGCACTGAAGCACGGTCCTGAGCGTCGTGCGCACGTGCTCGTGGAGGGCGGCGACGGGAGGATCGTCGTCAGCGTGAGCAATCCGACGGCGCCCGATGTCCCGCGTGAGCAGGCCGACGCGGCGCCGACCACCGGGCACGGACTCCTCGGCATCCGCGAGCGCGTCGCCGCCGTCCGCGGGACCGTCGACGTCGGCCCGACCCCGGGCGGCTGGCGGCTGTCCGCGAGCCTCCCGACCGGCGAGCCGATGCACGCAGATACGACGAACCCTGAGGAGTCCCCCGCATGACCACCGTGCTCGTCGTCGACGACCAGTCACTCATCCGCCAGGCGGTCGCCGACATCCTCTCGTCCGAGGCCGACCTCGAGGTCGTGGGCGAAGCCGTGGACGGCGCGCAGGCGGTGTCGCTCGCCCGCGAGTTGCGACCGGACGTCGTGCTCATGGACATCCGCATGCCCGTGCTGGACGGCATCGGTGCGACCTCGGCGATCTGCGCGGACCCCGACCTCGCGGACACCCGGGTCCTCATCCTCACCACGTTCGAGGAGGACGAGAACCTCATCGCGACCCTGCGAGCCGGCGCGAGCGGCTTCATCGGCAAGGGCTCGGAGCCCGAGGAGATCGTCCGCGCCGTGCGCGCGGTGCACGCCGGCGACGCACTCCTGTCCCCAGCGGCGACCCGGAGTCTCATCACGAAGTACGTCGTCGCTGCGGACGAACCGACGAGTCCACGCCCGGTCCCCGCCGAGCTGGCGCTGCTCACCGAGCGGGAACTCGAGGTGCTGCTCCTCGTGGCCCGCGGACGCTCCAACCAGCAGATCGCCGACGACCTCGTCATCTCACCGCACACCTCGAAGACCCACGTGAACCGCATCATGACGAAGGTCGCCGCCCACGATCGCGCCCAGCTCGTCATCCTCGCGTATGAGAGCGGCCTGCTGCGGCCGGGCGCCGACGACTGAACCGGTACTGTCGTCCTGTCCACGATGCCGTTCGGCGCCAGGGCCCAGCAGACGAGGAAACACGATGGCCGGATCCCCCACAGCCCGACAGTCGGCGAGCGCGCTGCCCGCCCTCACCTCAGGGACGCACAGCCGCCACCTCGGCCTGATCTCGATCGTCGCCTGCTTCGGCGGGTTGCTCTTCGGCTACGACACCGGCGTGATCAACGGGGCGCTGCGTCCGATGACCGCGGAGCTCGGGCTCACCCCCATCACCGAAGGTGTCGTCACGAGCTCGCTCGTCTTCGCGGCCGCCGTCGGTGCGCTGCTCGGCGGTCGGGTGTCGGACGCGTGGGGCCGGCGGCGGAGCATCATCGCGCTGGCGGTGCTCTTCTTCGTCGGTACGCTCGTGGTCGTCTGCTCGCCGAACGTCGAGTTCCTCGTCGCCGGTCGCGTCCTCCTCGGGCTGGCCGTCGGCGGTGCCTCCGCCGTCGTCCCGGTCTACCTGGCGGAGCTCGCTCCGTACGAGATCCGAGGGTCGATCACCGGCCGCAACGAGGTCGCGATCGTGCTCGGACAGTTGTCGGCGTTCGTGATCAACGCGGTCATCGGCAACGTGTTCAGCGAGCACCCGAGCGTGTGGCGCATCATGTTCGCGGTCTGCGCGCTGCCGGCGGTCGCGCTGTTCGTCGGCATGCTGCGGATGCCCGAGTCACCGCGGTGGCTCGTCGACCACGGTCGCCGCGAGGACGCCCTCGACGTGCTGCGGACCGTCCGGTCCGACGACCGCGCCGTCGCCGAGCTCGCGGAGGTGGAGGCGTCCATCACCGCTCAGCGCGACGAACACCGGATCGGGCTCGGGGCCGTCCTCCGCAACCCGTGGCTCGTCCGTATCCTGCTCGTCGGTGTCGGCGTCGGGATCGCCCAGCAGCTCACGGGGATCAACTCGATCATGTATTACGGGCAGACCGTGCTCGTGGAGTCGGGCTTCGATGAGAGCGCAGCGCTCATCGCCAACATCGCGCCCGGGGTCATCGCCGTCGTCGGTGGCTTCATCGCCCTCACCTACATGGACCGACTCGACCGCCGGAAGACGTTCGTCATCGGCTTCTCACTCACGACCGCGTGCCATCTGCTCATCGGTTTCTCGTCGATGGTGCTCGAGCCGGGCGACCCGATGCGTCCCTGGGTCATCCTGGTCCTCGTGGTCGTGTTCGTCGGCTCGATGCAGACGTTCCTCAACGTGGCGGTCTGGGTCTACCTCGCCGAGGTCTTCCCGCTCCAGATGCGCGGCCTCGGGATGGGCGTCTCGATCTTCATGCTCTGGGTCGCCAACGGGTTCCTGGCGCTGTACTTCCCGTCACTGGTCGACGGCCTCGGCATCACCGGGACCTTCTTCCTGTTCGCGGGTGTCGGCGCGCTCGCACTCCTGTTCGTCGCCACCCAGGTGCCCGAGACGCGTGGGCGGAGCCTCGAGGCGCTCGGCGAGGACGTGTCGACCGGCGCGATCTTCACCCGGAAGCGGTGACCTCCGACTACCCGGTGAGGTGGTCGATCAGGATCTTGGTACCGATGAGGATCAGGATGACGCCACCGGCGATCTCCGCGGGCTTGCCGAAGCGCTGACCGACGCGCCGGCCGATGAAGACGCCCAGGAAGGCGAGCACGAACGTCGTCAGGCCGATGAGGACGACGGCTTCGAGGATCGAGCCGGGCAGGAACGCGAGCGTGATGCCGATGGCGAGCGCGTCGATGCTCGTCGCGAGCGCGAGGATGAGGAGTCGCCGGACGTCGATGCGGTCGGAGTCAACCTCGGTGTCCTCGTGGCTCGAGAACGCCTCCCAGAGCATCTTGCCGCCGACGAGGGCGAGCAGGCCGAAGGCGACCCAGTGGTCGACCTCCGTGATGTACCGCGCGAACTGCGTGCCGAGGACCCAGCCGATGAGCGGCATGATCGCCTGGAAGAGTCCGAAGGTCCCGGCGATCACGAGCGCGTGACGCACGTTGAACCGTCGCATGTGCAGGCCCTTGGTGAGGGCGACGGCGAAGGCGTCGGCGGAGACACCGAGCGCGATGAGGAGTAGCGGCCAGAACGTCATGTCGCGAGGTCTTCCTGTGATGCGTCCTGGACGCGGAGCTGCGTTCGGGCGCCGTGCCGCGAGGACCCGTCAACGTTGCCAGCGCGGTGCGGCGGCGGCAAGCCGAGACGCCCGATTGCCAGCGTTTCGCCTCGCCTAACCGGATCGTTCGGGTCACCTCCGCCCGAGGATCGGCCCGTCGAACTGCGGGGGGGGGGGGGGGGCGGCTGCACGGAGCCGCACCTCCCCCGCGCGACCGGGAT
>NZ_JARVSC010000004.1 GCF_030209375.1 Plantibacter sp. ME-Dv--P-122b | reverse complement strand
GGGGGGGGGGGGGGGGCGGCTGCACGGAGCCGCACCTCCCCCGCGCGACCGGGATACGCTGCTGGCATGCCTGCCGCCGACGACGCACCCGACGCCCCCGACATCGAAGCCCTCCTCGCCGCAGCCGCGAACGACCGCTCGAACGCACCCGCGTTCCTGACGGCGCTCCTCGAGAGCACCGTGATCGTGGCGGGGACCGTGACGGATGACGGCATGGCGACCCTGGCGGATCTCCTCGACGCGGACGGCAGTTCGGTGCAGCCGTTCTACACCTCCGAGGCGCGCGTCCGCGAGACGCTCGAGGTCGTTCCGACGTTCGAACGGAACCTCCTCACCCTCCCCTGTCGTGTCCTGTGGCAGATGACCCGGGGCGCGAGACTGGTCCTGAACCCGCATTCCACGCACGGCAAGGAGTTCCTGCCCGGCGAGATCGCTCAGCTGCTCGACGGCGAGGCAATGCTCACGCCACGCGTGGTTGAGCGCGAGACCCAGGTCATGGTCGGACAGCCGGCTCGCATCCCTCCGGGGATGACCGAGACGCTGACCACGGTCCTCGCCGAGCACGGCGAGGTCGACGAAGCGGTGCTGGGCTGGAAGGTCACCCCGCAGGAGGGCGGCACCTTCGACGAGTGCTACCTCCTCGTGATCGTCGGCGCCCCGACCGCCCGCGAGACGATCAGCGGTCCGCTCGCACGGGCCCTCGCGACCTACTCGGCGAGCGTGCCGATCGACGTCATGTACGTGGCGCCGGGCGCGAAGCACCTCCTGAGCAGCGTCCCGCCGTTCCACCGCCGCAAGCGAGGGCTGTTCCGGCGACGATGAGCAGTGGGCTGAGTCGGACGGCGCCCGCGATCGCACGTGGCGCACGTGTCCTCACGATCGCCGCGCTACTGGGCGTCCTCACGGCGTGTAGCGCGCCACTGTCAGGGGTTCCCACCGAGACTCCGGCCGGATCCGCACCGAATTCACCGGCGTCGCTTCCACCCCTGCCGACGCCCGCCTTCCCCGGGCTCGCCTGCGACGCGCTCGTCCCACCCGCGAGCGTCGCATCGTTCCTCGGAGCCCCAGCCGCGCCGCAACCGCTCACCATCGACGACGCCCCGGTCCTGCAGGACGGCGGGACCGTCTGCGCCTGGGCCGACGAAGCGGACGGCACCTCACTGACCGTCCGACTCGTCGGAGACGGTGTCGACCACTGGGCCACCTTCAACCACTGGTACGAGCACACCGACTGGAGCGAGACGGTCGGCGAGATCAACGGGACGATGTGCTCGGACGGCGGATGCTCCGTCCACGCCCTCGACGGCGAGCGGTTCATCGAGGTCGATGCGGCAGGGGTCGACGACCCGAGCGGCGTGCGCACGGAGGAACTGGCTCGGGCAGTACTCGCGGTGGCCCCGCCTCCGGCGCCCGCCGGGCCACCGCCGTCGTCAGGATCCACCTCGCGGTCCTGTGCCGCTGCACTCCCGGTGGACACCGCGGCGGCGCACCTCGGCGCAGCCGCCACCGGCGCGAGCTACGTGAGCACCGCGACACCGAGCTACCACCTCGTGCAGGACTCGCTCCAGCGGGTCGGCGGACTCGACTGCCGACTGTTGTCCGCGGACTCCCGCGAGCTCGTCCGGTTCACGGTACTCTCCGGAGGCGCGTGGGTGTTCCGCGAGGACAGTCCGGTCGGCGCCGTGGATGCGGCTGGGAGCGAGCACTCGGCGCACGCTCGGCGTGGCGATGACTGGGTGCGTCTGCAGGCCCCCGGGGCGAGCGAGGAGACAACTCAGGCCTTGCTGGCCGAGCTGCTCGGCTGAGGTCGACGTGCGCTAGAACACCGGCCGGTCCGCGATGGACACGAGGACCGCGGCGATCACGGCGACGACGGTGAGCGCCATGGCGACGACCCACTGCATGCGAGGCACGGCACGGCGGATCACGAGGATCAGGTGGACCAGGAGCGCGAGCACCGCCACGGCGGCGATCACGGTGCCGACCACCGCCGGTTCGAACACGGCGATCTGTTTCGTCGCCATGCCGTCGGCGCCCGGAGCCTGGTACCAGGTCATCGTGGTCTGCGTCGCCGCGACCAACAGCCCGAGCGCGGCGATCACGAGCATGGCTGACGCGGCGAGGATCCGTTGGACGCGGGACATGCCCCCAGTATGCCGACGCCGGGCCGCCCACGGACGAACGCCCCACCCACGGATCGTGGGCGGGGCGTTCGATTCGTTCGACTCGGACGAGTGTCGATCCCGGTTCAGGCGTTGATCGACTGCGGGTGATCGGTCGTGGAGTCGACGGTGATCTTCCGCGGCTTCGCGCGCTCGCTCACCGGGATGATCACGGAGAGCACACCGCTGTCGTAGGACGCGGTGATCCCGTCGAGGTCGACGCCCTCGCCGAGGGTGAACTGCCGAAGGAAGTGGCCGCCTCCGCGCTCGCGGGCGAGCCAGCGGACACCCTCGCGACTGTCGGCCGTGCGCTGAGCGCGGATGGTGAGCTGACCACCGTCGACGTCGACGTCGATGGACCCGGGGTCGATGCCGGGGAGGTCGGCGACCATCATGTACCGGTCGCCGTCACGGAAGAGGTCCACCGGCATGGGACGGGGTGCGCGCACGGAGTCCAGTACGGAGGCCGCGAATCGGTCCAGCTGGCTGATGGGGTCGAGGGTCATTGCCATGAGTGTTCTCCTTCCCTGTCGCCCGACGTCGGGTCGGGCTCATCTGTTGACGCATCTCGGAAGTGGGAGATCCGAGGTTCGGATCTGCACTTCGTGGTGTAGATTTTTTATACATCCGAAACCTGATCCGATGCAACCCGTTCAAAGGAAATCTCAAGCATGGCTGATCGAGACGGTGCGACACCCGTGTACGGCATCGCCGTCGCGGCCCAACTCGCCGGCGTTCCGGAGGCGTCGCTGCGACTCTTCGAGAGCAAAGGCCTCCTCACCCCGTCCCGGACCGAGGGCGGCACCCGTCGCTACAGCGAGGACGACATCGAGCGACTCAAGCGCGTCACCGATCTCCGTGACGACGGCGTCAACCTCGCCGGCATCGCTCGCGTGCTCGATCTCGAGGACATCAACCAGGGACTCCGCGATCAGCTCGACGCCGACCAGGACTGAGCATCGGGTCGATCCGACCGCCGGCAGATGGCAGCATGGAGGGATGAGCCTGCAGCGAAGCACTCCGTCCGCCCAGCACGTCGACGCCGCCGGGATCGAGGCGTTCATCACCGCCCTCGAGCACACACCGAACGTCGAACCGCACAGCCTGATGGTCCTGCGCCATGGGAACGTCGTCGCCGAGGGTTGGTGGGCACCGTACTCGGCTGATCGGGTGCACCTGCTGTACTCGCTGAGCAAGAGCTTCACCTCGACCGCCGTCGGCCTCGCCGTCGAGGAGGGCCTGCTCGGACTCGACGACACGATCATCAGCCACTTTCCGGAGCTCGACGCCGAGATCACGGACCCCCGCAGCCGCGCCATGCTCGTGCGCCATGTGCTCGCGATGGCGAGCGGCCACCGCGAGGAGACGATCATGCGCGCCGCTGCGATCGACCCGACGAACCTCGTCCGCGGATTCCTGCTCCTCCCGCCCGACGAGGACCCGGGAACCGTCTTCGCGTACAACCAGCCCTGCACCTACACGGCCGCGACGATCGTCCAGCGCGTGACGGGCGGGACGCTCACCGACTACCTGCGACCACGGCTGCTCGAGCCGCTGGGCATCGGCGACTTCGACTGGCAGCGCGACGACGAGGGCTTCGAGCTCGGGTACAGCGGCCTGCACGCGACGACGGAGGCGATCGCCGCGCTCGGCCAGCTCTACCTGCAGGGCGGCGAGTGGGAGGGTCGGCAGCTACTGCCGGCCGCCTGGGTCGCCGAGGCGACACGATCCCATATCGCGAACGGCGACGACCCGGAGTCGGACTGGGCGCAGGGCTACGGGTTCCAGTTCTGGATGGCTCGGCACGGGTTCCGCGGCGACGGCGCCTACGGTCAGTACTGCGTCGTCCTGCCGGAGCACGACGTCGTCCTGGCGATCACCGGGCAGAGTCTCGACATGCAGGCCGTGCTGAACGCCGCGTGGGAGCACCTGCTGCCGGCCTTCGGGGCAGGCGAGGGCGGCGACTCAGGCCGCGGTCCGAACTCGGACGCCGATCAGGCGTTGCTCGCCCGCCTGGCGGGGCTCGCCCTGCCGCCGCTCGACGCGTCGGACGAGACCGGCGCGGGCGCGTCCCTGCGCGAGCTCGTCGGACGGACGTTCGCAGCCGCCGCCGATACCGGTCTGGCGCAGCTGACGGCGCTCGAGGTGACGGCGGGAGAGGGTGACGACGTCGTGCTGGTCGTACACGAGGGCGACGACCGGGTGGAGCTCGTCCCCGGTGTCGGCGCCTGGCGGACCCACGGTCCGATCGTGGCGAGTGCCGCCTGGGGCACCGGGGGCGAGGAGGGAGCGCGGGTCCTCCGTGTCGATGCGATCTTCATCGAGACACCGCACCGCCTGCACGTCGAGATCGACCCTGCGGCCGGCACCTTCGACGCCTGGTGGGAGACGACACCGCTCCGGACCTCCCGTCTCGCCGAGGTGCAGCGACCGAGTGCGGTCGTCGAGGGCGGGGGCAAGTCGTCCTGGTGAGCTGAGGCGCAGGGACCGGAGCGTGCTCGGGGACCGGAATGTCTCCGGTGAACCTCCCCCGACCGCCGAGGCGCCCCAACCGAGCCGCCCCTCGACAAGCTCAGGGACCGGAACACCTCCGGCGAACCTCCCCCGGTCACTGAGCCTGTCGAAGTGCCCACGAGGAACCTCGTCATCCCGGAGACCACGACGCTCCGGCGCTACGCTCTGACCGAGCGCCGTCACGACGAGGAGACCGCATGAGAGCCCTACTCATTACCGCACCGGGCGAGGCGGCCATCATCGACCGACCGGACCCGCAGGCTGGTCCCGGTGAGGTCCTCATCCGCATCGAGCGCGCCGGACTCTGCGGCACCGACGTCGCGCTCTTCCGAGCCACCATGCCGTACCTCGCCGACGGACGGACGACCCTGCCGCTCCAGCCCGGCCACGAGTGGGCCGGTCGGGTGGTCTCGGTGGGCGACGGCGTCACCGGATCCGCACCGGGCGATCTCGTCACGGGCGACACCTTCATCGGCTGCGGCGTCTGCACGCTCTGCACCACGGGCCGACACCACCATTGTCCCGACCACCTCGAACTCGGCGTCCTCGGGCAGCTGGACGGAGCCCTCGCGGAACTCCTCGTCGTGCCCGAACGGGCCGTCCATCGTCTTCCGGACGGGGTCGACGCGGACCTCGGCGCGATGGTCGAGCCGGCATCGTGCTCCCTGCGCGGCGTCCGACTCACGGCGGTCGGCCCCGGCGACCGGGTGCTCGTCTGGGGCGCCGGCACCCTCGGCATGCTCGCCGCGCTCTTCGCCACCGACACCGGAGCCAGCGTGGCGGTCGCCGCACGTCGCGACTCCGACCGGAGCTTCGTGGCGGGGTTCGGCCTCGAGACCCGCGATCCGGCCGACCTCGGCGACGAGCGCTTCGACGTGATCATCGAGGCGACAGGGTCGGCGGAGGTCACCCATCGCCTCCTCGACAACGCCACTGCGGGCGCCCGCATCGCACTGCTCGGCGTGCCCGGCGGCGACGCCGGACTCCCGTCGGGAAGACTCATCGCCCTCGACGCCACCGTCCACGCGGTCCTCGGCGGCTCGGCCGACATCGACGAGGCGGCGCGGCGGTTCGCGACCATGGGCGACACGGTCCGCCGGCTGATCGGCTCCGTGATCACGCTGGACGAGGTTCCACGGGTGCTCGCCGAGGGACTCCCCCGGGCGGCCGGGACCGGGCCGAAGACGCAGATCCGCTTCTGACCCGCGCGACACCGGCGCCGCCACGAAGGTCGGCTCGACTCAGCCGAGGCGCTTCACGCGAGCGCGGGTGACGCCGACGGCACCCACGACCGCACCTCCGACCAGCAACGCGATCGCGAGCGCGAAGGGGGCCGTGTCGGCGCCGGTCCGCGCGAGCGTGGCGTCGCCGGCTCGACCCGACGATCCGACATCGACCGTGGTCGCGGGTGCGGGCTCCGCCTGCTGCCCACCCGGAAGCGCTGGGCCCTCCGGAACGCCGGGGACCTCGGGCGCGACCGGTTCCACAAGGGCCACGACGGTGACGACGAGGTCCGTCGCGGGGCTGACGAGTCCGCCGGCACGGGCACGGACCGTCACGGTGTGCGTTCCCTCGGCGAGCGACTCGGTCGGCTGGAAGGCCCAGGTGTCGTCGATCGTCGCGTCCGCTGTCCCGATCGGGAGACCGTCGACCTCGATCTCGACCTCCGTGCCGACGGGCGCGGTCCCGCTCAACGTCGCGTCGGGCGCGAGAACGCCGTCGATCGGTGCGGTGATGGTCGCGACGGCGGGCGTGAGCTCGAGCTCGAACGGGGTGGTCGACACGAGCTGACCGCCCTGGACGAAGCCCATGGTGCCGCCTCGGAGGGTGCCGTAGCCGGCTGCATCGTCGACCGCGAGATCGACGGTCTGCACCCCCTCCCAGATGCTGCCGTTCGTGCCACAGTCGGCCGTCGACCCATCGGGGGCAACGACACAGTTCGGCGCTCCGGTCCCCACGATGAGCGTCTGCTCGGGAGCGGTGAACCGCATGACCCCGGAGACACCGCCGTTGACCGGCACCTCCATGGTGAGCGTCTGCCCGGCCTCGGCCTGGGTGCGATGCGGCGGGAGCACGTCGAGCGTGAAGGGCGTCGATGCGACCACGGTCCCGCCCACCTCGAAGGCGACCGACCCACCTGCCAACGTACCGACCGGGGCGTCCGGGTCGATCCGCATCGTGGCCATGAGTTCGGACGTCCAGACCTTCGAGTCCGTGCCGCAGCGGACTTGGGCGGCAGAGCGGGTGTCGCACCCACCGGTCGTCACGATGCCGATGGTCGCGTGCTCCGGGGCGGTGACGACGAGCGTGCCCGTCTCGCCGGTGGAGAACGACATGACGAGGCCTTCGCCGGCGCGGCCGTCACTGATGGGGTCGATGACGGCCGCCGCGGAAGCGGACTGCGGGGCGGCGAGGACGAGCAGCGAGAGGGCGGTCGCCGCGGCGATCGCCCAGGCGCTCCTGCCCGAGCCACGTCGTGCCGGGTCTGCTGGCGCTTCGAGGATCGGATTCGGGGTCCGATCGTGATTGCGGTCACGCATGATGGTGCTCCGATCTGGCGGTTTCGGGCCGCCGCAGACCACGGGGCGATGGCCACCGGGTCGAGGTCAGGTTGAGGGTCAGGCGATGGATGCTCGTGCGAGGCGCGCGAGAACGACGACGACCACGAACTGCACCGCGAAGAGGATCGCGGTGAGGATCGTCGCCGTCGCCACCATGGCTCCGCCGTCCGTCCCCGAGACGCCAGGGAGGAATCCAATGCCGAACGCGATCAGGGCGTCGACGAGGAAGGTCGCCGACACGAGCGCCGCGAGGAGGCGGGCGTCGCTGGTTCGGTGGGGGTTCTGGTAGATCGTGGTCATGGTTGTAATATATCAAACCTCATACTGAAACAGAAGTATGAGAATGGCAGCTTCCTTGTCGCGGACGAACGCCTCATCGCTCCACACTTTCTTTCGACCCGAAACCATGATCGACTCATGTTCATGACTGGCTTCGATTCAGGCTTCCTTGACCTCTCCGAACCACTCGCCATCCCCGCTCCAGCCGATCCGACGGCCAATGCGCGCCTCCGCCGTCTCGACTACACGCACTTCACCGTGCTCCTCGACCCCGACCGCCGCCTGGCAGCCGCGACCGGGGTCGACATCGACGGCGCCGCCCTGCTCGACCTCGGGCGCGGCGACGACTGGCACCTCGACGACCGGGTGCCGGCAGAGGAGCAGGCCGGGCCGGAGCTCTACGCTCGCAATGACCTCGACCGCGGCCACCTCGTGCGCCGGAGGGACCCGGTCTGGGGACCCGTCGAGATCGCCCGGCAGGCCAACGTCGACACCTTCTGCTACACGAACGCCGCCCCGCAGGCCGCGGACTTCAACCAGTCGCTCGAGCTCTGGAACGGCTTGGAGGACCTCGTCCTCGAGTACGCCTCGGCCGGGCGCCGGCGGCTGTCGGTCTTCACCGGGCCCGTGTTCGCCGACACGGACCCGCTGTACCGCGGCGTGCGGATCCCGCGGCGGTTCTGGAAGGTGGCGGCGTGGTCGGACGACGGAGCGCTCGCGGCGAGCGGCTACCTCCTCGACCAGTCGGCCCAGCTCGACGACATCGACCTCGGCCGATCCAGTGCGATCGACGACAGGCAAGACGCCACCGCCGTGCCGCCACTCGGCCCGTTCCGGACCTTCCAGCTGCCGATCCTCGACCTCGCGAGCCTCACCGGTCTCGATTTCGGGGCCCTCGCCTCCGCCGACGTCCTCGAGCCGGCTCCCGCGACGGTGCGTCCCGACACCGACACCTGGATCGAACTCAGCGGCCCGTCCGACCTGCGGTTCTGAGGCGGATCCGGTCCCTGAGCCTGTCGAAGGTCAGCCGAACAGACCCCTACCGACGCTCGAGCGCCGCGCCGATGACCCGGAGGCTCTCGATGAGCACAGCCACCTGCTCATGGCTGAGCCCGGCGAGCATCGCGTTCTCGTCGTCGACGAGTCGACGCATCGCCTCGTCGACCCGCTGCTGACCGAGGGTGGTCAGGACGACGATCTTGCTCCGGCCGTCAGCCTCGTTCTTCTGCCGGGCGACGAGCGACCGTGCGGCCAGACGGTCGAGCTGACTCGCGAGGTTGCCGCTCGTGATGCCCAACCGCGTTGCGAGCATGGACGGCGTCAGCCCGTCCGCTCCGTGCTGGCGGAGGATGGAGAGGAACTCGAACTCCCACGGCCGCAGGTTGCTCGCGGCGAACGACAGGCGTCGGACCTCCTGCAGGTGCGGTACGAGCCGGCGGAGGCGCGACACCACGTCGAGCGGTGCGAAGTCGACGTCGGGCAGCGCGTTCGCCCAGGCGTCGATGACGATGTCGACGTCGTCGTCATCACCCTTCGCCATCGCCTGCCTCCCTCACGTCCTGCCTGCACCAACGCTACCGTGGGCCGCCACCGATCCAGACGGTGGGCGGTTCCATCCACGCTGTGCTACCGGCGGACCCAGAGCGGTCAGCGGAACCAAAGCGGTTAGCGGACCGAGAGCGCCGCCAGGCCGTCGACGAGGAGACCGACCCCGAAGGCGAACGCCTGGGCCTGGTCCTCCTGGCCGAGTGGATCCGTCGCCCCGTCGGCCAGCACACCGACGCTGTCGTACTGCATCCGTTGCTGCTCGTGCGACACATGCCCGAGGACAAAGTGGAGCAGCACCGTGCCCGCACGTCGACTCGTCGCCTCGTCGAACCCGGCCACCGAGACCGCATCCGTCAGCCGGGTGAGCGCACGTCCGGAACCGAGCCCGAGCGCGTAGGTGCTCGAGACCACCTCGGCTCCGTCGCGGTAGGCGAGGAGGGCGTCCCGCAGCGCTTCCGCCTCCACGCGCGTCCGCTCGCGCCAGTCGGAGCCGGCCTCGGACACGGCGTCGACCGGCGCCGGGTGGGCGTCGACGATCCGGTCGGCGAGCTCGGCGATGAGGGTCTGCTTGTTCTCGAAGTGCCAGTACAGCGCGCTCGGCTGGACGTCGAGCGACGCGGCGAGGCGACGCATCGTGAGGTCGGCCAGGCCGTGATCGTCGAGGATGCGGAGGGCCACCTGAGCCACATCGTCGCGCCGATGACGACGCACTGTTTCGGGACCGGACATGAGCACCACTATAGTGAACGCTGTTCAGGTGAACAGTGTTCAGGTCAGCAGTGTTCAGGTCAGCACTGTACGCCGGTGCAGCCCCCACGACTCTCCAGGAGGAGACCCCCGCATGAGCAGACTCAGGATCGACGCGACCGACATCGCACGCATCGCCGTGTTCGCCGCCATCGTGGCCGCCCTCGGCCTGCCCGGCGCGTTCTCGGTGCTCGGCGCGGTGCCCATCACGGCGCAGACCCTCGGTGTCATGCTCGCCGGCGCGATCCTCGGCCCGTGGCGCGGCATGCTCTCCATGCTGGTGCTACTGGCCCTCGTCGCCATCGGCCTGCCCCTGCTGTCCGGCGGTCGCGGCGGGATCGGCGTCTTCGTCGGACCGAGCGCGGGGTACCTCCTCGGCTGGATCGTCGGCGTCTTCGTGATCGGGCTCATCGTGCACGCCGGCGGCCGTCGGCTGCGCTGGTGGCGCACTGCTCTCGGCGTCTTCGTCGGTGGCATCGGCGTCATCTACGCGTTCGGCATCCCGGTGCAGTCGCTCGTCACCCGCCTGCCGCTCGGCGAGACCATCGTGCAGAGCCTCGTCTTCGTGCCCGGCGATCTCGTGAAGGTCGTGCTCGCGACGGTGATCACGATGACGCTCGCCCGGGCCTACCCGCGCGCGTTCCGCAACGCGGCCGGTACCGGCTCGACGCGTCCCGGCGAGCCCGCCCGAATCGGATGACCGTGCGTCCAGGGCACCTCGTCCCACTGCGCGGCGGTGCGCCGACCGACCTCGTCCGTCGGGCGCTCGAGGTGCGGGCGGCCGGCGGCGTGCCACTGATCGGCGACGACCGCTGGAGCGAGTCGTACTGGCGTTCCGTCCGCGACCGCAGCACCGCAGCCGGTCCGCAGCCGGGCCAGGCCTGGGCGACGCTGACCTCCGGCACCACGGGCGAGCCGCGTATCGTGCTCAGGACCGCCGCGTCGTGGGCGGACTCCTTCCCGGCCGTCGGCGCGCTGCTCGACCTCAGGCCGGACGACGTCCTGGCGCTGTCGTCGCCGCCCGCGTCGTCGCTGTCGCTGTTCTCGGTCGCCCATGCGGCCGCCGCCGGTCACTCGCTCGCTCTCCCGACCACCCACGCCCTCACCCCCGACGACGCCCGTGACGCGACGCGGTTCCACGGGACCCCGAACGGCCTCCGGTCGCTGCTCGACGGCGGAGTACCGCCCCGCCTACGGGTGGCGTTGATCGGAGGCGCCTCCCTCGACCCCGGACTCCGCACCAGAGCGGAGGACCTCGGCATCCGCGTCGTGTCCTACTACGGAGCCGCCGAACTCTCCTTCGTGGCGGTCGACGACGGCGCCGATCCGGATCGACCGGGCCTCCGCGCGTTCCCCGGCGTCGAGCTCGACGTGCGGGACGACGACGTCCTCTGGGTCCGATCGCCGTTCGTCGCGACCGGGTACCTCGAGGGTGACGGCCCGCTCCGACGCGACGGCGACTGGTCCACCGTCGGCGACCGCGCACGGATCGACGACGGGATCGTCACGCTCCTCGGCCGATCCGACGACGCGATCCTCACGGCCGCGGCGACCGTCATCCCCACCGATGTCGAGGAGGCGCTGCGCCGACTCGACGAGGTGGACGACGCCGTCGTGCTCGGTCTGCCGAACGCCGGGGTCGGATCGCTCGTGACGGCCGTGCTGGAACTGCACCCGGGCGCGCGTCCGACCCGCGCGATGCTCCGCGACGCCCTCGCACCGCTGCTGCCGCCGACCCATCGGCCCCGACGCTGGTTCGTCGTCGACGAGCTGCCCCGCACCGTCACCGGCAAGGCCGCCCGGGCAGAGCTCGCCGACCGTCTCGCGGCTGGGACGGTGGCGTCTCTTGACTGAATCGCATGCCCTCCCGCGCATCGTCGCGGCCCGACGGACGCCGATCGCGACGCGCGGCCGCGCACTCGGCGCCCTCACGGTCGAGCAGCTGGCGGTCCCCGTCGTCCGCGCCGTGCACGACGACGCGACGCACCTGTTGGGCTGGCCGCCGGTCGTGGCGGACGTCGTCCTCGGCAACTGCATGGGCCCCGGCGGCAACCCGGCCCGCGTCGCCGCGCTCGGAGCCGGCCTCGGCTTCGACGTTCCAGGGCTCACCGTCGACCGGCAGTGCGGCAGCGGCCTCGCTGCGATCATCGAGGCGTCCACGGCGATCAGCGCCGGCGACACCCGACCACGGATCGCGGGCGGTGTCGAGAGCGCGTCGACCGCGCCGACCCGTTCCGTCGACGGCATCGCCTACGCTCGTGCACCGTTCGCACCGGCGGGTTGGCACGACCCCGACATGACCCGCGCGGCGGAGGACCTCGCCGAGCACGACGGGATCTCCCGCGAACGCCAGGACGCCTACGCCGCCCGGAGCACGCACCGTGCGGCGAGCGCCGTCGCCGCCGGGCGATTCACCGACGAGCTCGTCCCGCTGGTCGGTGCGGCGGAGCATGACGAGGCGCCGCGCAGCGGGATCGAGCGGCTCCTCCCCCGGTTCACCCCACTGTTCACCGACGGGTCCCTCACCGCAGGCAACACCTGCCGGGTCAGCGACGGTGCGGCCGCCGTGCTCGTCGTGCCCGGCGGAGTCGCCCACGCGGGCGTGTCACCCGGTCTCGCGGTCCGAGCGCACGCCGTCGTCGGCTGCGACCCGGCACTTCCGGGGATCGGGGCAGCGCCGGCGATCCTCGACGCCCTCGATCGGGCCGGCGTGGACCTCGCGCAGGTCGCGGCGTTCGAGATCGTGGAGGCGTTCGCGGCACAGACGCTCGCCGTGCTCGACCGACTCGGTGTCGCCGAGGACGATGAGCGACTCTGCGCCGACGGTGGCGCCCTCGCACTCGGTCACCCGTGGGGCGCGAGCGGTGCGGTCGCCGTGGTCCGCCTGTTCTCGCGGCTCGTCCGCGGCGGGGCTCCTGCGGGCACGATCGGGGTGGCGGCGGCCTCGGTCGGCGGCGGTCTCGGCGTCGCCGCGGTGTTCGAGGTCGTGCGATGATCGGGGACATCGACCAGTCATCCGCCATTCTTCTCGACCGCGTCACCGCACGTCTCGGCGACACCGTCGCACTCGACGACGTGACGCTCCGCCTCGACGACGCGCGCATCGCGGTCATCGGCGCGAACGGCTCAGGCAAGTCGACCTTCGCCCGGCTCGTCGGCGGCCTCACGCGAGCGACCACCGGCAGCGTCCAGGTCCACGGTGTCGAGGCCGCGAAGGACACGGCAACGCTCCGGCGGCTGGTCAGCATCGTGTTCAGCAACCCGGACGCGCAGATCGTCATGCCGACGGTGGCGGAGGACGTCGCGTTCTCCCTCCGCGGCACGAAGGCGCCGAAGGCCGACATCGCCGCGCAGGTCGCCGACGCGCTCGACGAGTTCGGCCTGACGGCACTCGCCGACCGGTCCGCCTACGAACTCTCCGGCGGCCAGAAGCAGCTGTTGGCGCTCTGCGGGGCCGTGATCCGTCGGCCGGCGCTGCTCATCGCCGACGAACCGACGGCCTACCTCGACGCCCGCAACAGCGCCGCCGTCGCCGACCACCTCCTGCACCCCGGGGCGGGCCATCAGCTCCTCCTCGTCACCCACGATCTGGAGCTCGCCGCCCGCTGCGACACGGCACTGCTCTTCGACGGTGGGCGGGTCGTCGCGCAGGGTGCACCGGACGACGTGGTCGCGGCCTACCGCGCGAGTCTGCGGGCGTGACCTCGTGATCACCCTCTACCGTCCTGGCTCCGGCTGGCTCCACCGGGCACCGGCCGGCCCGAAGGCGCTCGGCATCCTCGTCGTGGTGCTCGCGATCTCGCTCCTGCCGACGAGTTGGTGGACCGCGGGCATCGCCACCACGGTGACCGTCCTCGCCTACCTCGCCTCGGGCCTCGGCCTCGGCGAGCTCGGACGCCAGGTCCTGCTCATCCGCTGGATCATCACGATCACGGTGGCCGGCCAACTGCTGTTCCTCGACGTCGAGTCAGCGGTGTCGAACACCTCCCGCATCGTCGCAGCCATCCTGCTCGCAGCCCTGCTCGTGCTGAGCACGCGCGTCGCCGACCTGCTCGACGCCTTCGAACGCGCCCTCAAGCCCCTGGGGCGCTTCGGCGTCGACCCCTCGCGCATCGCCCTCATGCTCGCCGTCGCGATCAACACGGTGCCGGTCCTCGCCCGCCTGGCGAGCAGCGTGCGGGAGGCGCAGCGGGCGCGTGGCGCCGGGTCGAACCTGGTCACCTTCGTCGTCCCATTCCTCGTCGTGTCGCTGAAGCACGCCGACGAGCTCGGCGAGGCCCTCACCGCCCGGGGCGTCCGATGAGCGGCTACGACACCGTGCGCGTCCTCGGCAAGACGGTCGACGACGAGACGCGCTGCGTCCACTACGCGACCCCGCTCGACGTCATCGCGATCCGCTTCGCCTGCTGCGGCGAGTACTATCCGTGCCATCTGTGCCACGCGGAGTGCGCCGACCACGCGGCAGAACAGTGGCCCCGCGAGCAGCGCGACCGCGAGGCGATCCTGTGCGGCGTCTGCTCGACGGAGCTGACGATCGATCGCTACCTGCAGGTCGACGCCTGCCCGAACTGCGACGCCCCGTTCAATCCGGGCTGCCGCCTGCACTCGGCGTACTACTTCCGGCCGTGACCGCCCGCCGGTAGACGCGGTTGCGGGCGGCGAGGATCGCGGCACCGATGGCGGCGGCGATGAGCGAGCCGGCGAGCACACCGACCTTGACGTGGTCGTCGGACGCGCTGCCGACACCGAAGGACAGTTCACCGACGAGCAGCGACACCGTGAATCCGATCCCCGCGACGAACGCCATGCCGACGAGGTCGACCCAGCGGATCGACGGGTCGAGCCTGAGCCCGGGCAGGCGCGTGACGAGGAACGTCGTCACCGTGATGCCGATCGGCTTGCCGAGGACGAGCCCGGCGATGATCCCGAGCGCGATCGTGTCCTGGAAGGACTCGACGAGCCCCGAGATCCCGCCGATGACCACGCCCGCGGAGAAGAAGGCGAAGATCGGGACCGCGACAGCAGTGGAGACGACACTCCAGCGGTCGGCGAAGTGCGCGGCGAGGCCCTCGTAGACCGGGCGCCCCTCGGCGGTGGTCCCCACCTGGACGCGGGCGCGCGTGGTCGAGAAGACGGGCACCATGAAGCCGAGCAGCACGCCGGCGACGGTCGCGTGGATACCGGAGGCGTGGATGAGCGCCCAGGTGCACAGACCGAGCGGGATGAGCACCCACCATGCGCGGACGCCGCGCTGGACGAGCACGGCGAAGATCGCGAGCGGCACGGCCGCGAGCGCGAGGGGCAGGAACTCGATGTGGTCGGTGTAGAAGATCGCGATGATGCTGATGGCGATGAGGTCGTCCACCACGGCGAGCGTGAGCAGGAAGGTCCGCAGTGCCGGCGGCAGGAACTTGCCGACCACCGCGATCACGGCGACGGCGAACGCGATGTCCGTGGCGGCCGGGATCGCCCATCCCTGCAGCGCGTCGGGCCCTGCGCTCAGGTTCACGAGGACGTAGATGACGGCGGGCACGACCACGCCGCCGACGGCTGCGGCGATGGGGAGCGCCGCGGTCTTGGGGTTCCGGAGCTTTCCGGCGACGAACTCCTCCTTGAGTTCCAGCCCCACGACGAAGAAGAAGATCGCGAGGAGGCCGTCGGCCGCCCAGGCGCCGACGGAGAGGTTCAGATGGAGCGCCTCCGGACCGAAGGTGAAGTCGCGGACGCTCAGGTAGAACTCGGAGGCACCGGAGTTGGCGAGCACGAGCGCGAGTGCGGTGGCGACGACGAGGAGGGCCCCACCGACGGTGTCCTGTTGGAGCGTCTGGTGGATGCCACGCCAGATCGAGTGCGGGGCCTGGTCGGCCGGCAGGTCGTGGGAGCGGTGTGCGTCGGGCATTCGGATCCTTCGGGGGAGGGTTCGGTCGAGCGGCAGAGCGATCCCGATCGATCGCCCGCCGACCAGACTTCCCGGCGCCCCAGCCTCCATTCTAGGCGGCCGGACCCGGGATCGGGCGGGAACCGTGCGCAGGCGGCCCGCGCAGTGCTTGGATGCATCCATGAGCACCTCACCACCGACCGGCGCCCACCCGGACGAACCGCACCTCGGTGACCTCGCAGGCCGCCTGAACTGGCTCCGTGCGGGTGTGCTCGGCGCGAACGACGGCATCGTCTCCGTCGCCTCCCTCGTCGTCGGTGTCGCCGGTGCCACGACCGACAGCGCCCCACTCCTTGCAGCGGGTGTCGCGGGGCTCGTCGGTGGTGCGATCTCCATGGCCCTCGGCGAGTACGTGTCGGTGAGCAGCCAGCGGGACAGTCAGCGGGCCCTCATCGCGAAGGAGCGGCGGGAGCTCTCCGACGACCCCGAGGCGGAGCTCGCAGAACTCGCCGGGATCTACGAGGCGAAGGGGCTCCAGCCGACGACCGCGAGGCGGGTCGCCGAGGAGTTGACCGCACACGACCCGCTCACGGCGCACCTCGAGGCCGAACTCGGCATCACCGAGGACGCCGTCGTCAGCCCCTGGGCGGCCGCCGGCGCATCGGCGCTCGCCTTCACGATCGGGGCGCTGCTCCCCCTGCTCGCGATCCTCCTGCCGCCGCCCGAGGTGCGTGTCCCGATCACCTTCGTCGTCGTGCTCATCGCGCTGGCACTCACCGGCTTCACGAGCGCGAGGATCGGCGGCAACCCGGCGCTCCGACCGACCGTCCGGGTCGTGGTCGGTGGAGCGCTCGCCCTCGCCGTCACCTTCGCGATCGGCACCCTGCTCGGCACGAGCGGCGTGGTCTGATGGCCAAGGTCCTGGCTGTCGAGGACGAACCGACGACGGGCGTGCTGGTGCAGCGCGGTCCGGGGATTTCTCTGGGAGTCTGCTGGAGCCCCGCCCAGACGTGGAGCTCCCGGGTGTAGAAGTGAAGGGCGTCCACCAGGTCGCCCTGTCGGATTCGATCAGTGCGGATCGACAGCCCGAAGAACATGTGAGGAGCACCATATGAGCGCAGGAGACAAGATCAAGAACGCCGCCGAGGACCTCGCGGGCAAGGCCAAAGAGGGCGTCGGCAAGGCGACAGACAACGACAAGCTCGTCGCGGAGGGCAAAGCCGACCAGGCCAAGTCCGACGTGAAGCAGGCCGGTGAGAACGTGAAGGACGCGTTCAAGAACTGACCTCCCGATCACACGGACGCCGGTGACCCCCTCGGGTCACCGGCGTCCGTCTGCCCCCCGGTCCCTGAGCACCCCCTCCGGTCCCTGAGCCTGTCGAAGGGCCAACGAACAACCCGACGAATCAGGCAGCCTTCCTCCGATCCGAGAGCACCCCCTCCGGTCCCTGAGCCCGTCGAAGGGCCAACGAGCAGCCTCCACAACCGTCCGACTCGGCATCTGGAATGTCAGTGGTCCATGGTGGACTGAGGTCATGACCGAGACCACTGCCGCTGCGATCCGCGCGAGCGACGATTACGCCGCTCGACTCGCGGAGTTCTCTGCCGAGTACGCGGAGATCACGCGACTGCGGGCGGCTCTCGATGCGCGAGAGGCCCGCCTGTTGGCCCGCTCGGCCGCTTACGCCGACGCGTTCGCAGACACGGTCGTCCCGGCCTCGTTCCCTCCTGCCGAGCGCCGCGCGCTGTCCCGCCGCTCCACGTGTGCAGCACTCGCCATGGCAACCCACACCCCTGAACCGACCGTGCAACGCGCGACGAACAACGCCGAGGCACTCGTCAACGACGCCCCGGCCGTCCTCGAGTCTCTCGAGGCGGGGCGCATCTCGGCTCGGCACGCGAAGACGATCACCGATCAACTCTGCGACATCCCTGGTGAAGGTCGCGCCGCGTTCCTAGCGAAGGTGCTCCCGGTCGCCGAGTAGACCACCGATGCGGAGCTCAGACGACGCGCCCGTATCCTGCGCGAACGCCTGCACCCAGAGTCGATCACGACGCGTGCCGTGCGTTCGGAGGCAGATCGTCGGGTGGAAGTCGAGCCTGCGGCCGACGGCATGGCCTGGGTGCACCTGTTCACGACCGCACCCATCGCGCGGGGCATCGCGGAGCGGATCGAGTCCGCTGCGGCGGAGTCGCGTGCAGCGGGCGACACCCGCACGTGCGCACAGCTGCAGGCGGACGCCCTCGCCGCCCTCACCCTCACCGGCGTCACCCCGGAAGACGTCATGACGAGCCCGGTGCTCCCGCATCCGATCGAGATCCAGGACCACATCGTGCCGTCCGTGCAGATCACGGTCCCGGCGCTGAGCGTCGCCGGCGTCTCGAACACCCCTGGCACGCTCGACGGGTACGGCCCGATCGACCCCGAGACCGCAGCCCGCATCGCGGTCAACGCACCGTCGATGACCCGCATCCTGGTCCAGCCTGAGACGGGCACGATGCTCTCGGTCGGGCGCAACCAGTACCGCGTTCCCGCCGATCTGCAACGCGCGGTCCGGCTTCGGGACGGCACCTGCCGGGCACCCGGGTGCGACAGACGAGCCAGAGCCTGTGATCTCGACCACTTCGGTCGCGTGGGAGGACGGCGGGACGACGGATGTCGGCAATCTCGCCTGCCTGTGCCGACATCACCACCGGATGAAGCATCTCCCAGGGTGGAACCTCGACCACGGACCGGGCGGGGTCCTCGACTGGACGACACCCGACGGCAAACATCACCGGACCAAACCGGACCCCGCACCGTTCTGACCCCGCCGACGAAGGGGTTCTCGTGGGCACTTCGACAAGCTCAGTGACCGGGAGAAGTGTGCTCGAACGGTTCCGGTCCCTGAGCCCGTCGAAGGGCGGTCGGGCCTGCAGCGCCGCTAGTCCTTGATGAGCAGGATCGGGTCGCCGTCGTAGGAGTCGTACGGGTTCGGGTTGGTGAAGCCACCGTCGTACATGAGGCCGGCCGGCGCCTTCCCGCCGGCGGGAGCCGCCGCGACGTAGCACTGCGTGATCGGCTCGCCGCCGTCGAACTCCTCGGTGAACGACTCGGAGCTGCATTCGTCCCACCCGATGAGTGTGGCCTCCTGGACCTTCTCGCCATCGGCGTCGACGGGCGCGAAGGAGGTCGCGTCGCTGTTGAACGCCACCGGGTCACCCGACACCTTGGTCATCTCGAGCCGGATCAGCGTGATGTCGTAGCCGTCGAGCTCTCCGCCGTCGAACTGCGTCTTGAGGAACGCGACCTGGTCGGGCGTCGCTGGGGTGACCTCGGTCAGCTCCGCGCTGATGAGCGCGGTCACGCCGTCTGTGCCCTGCGACTCGTAGACGATCGGCTCGTCGATCCCGACCTGCGCTCCAGGCTCGGTGACCTCACCGTCGGCCGATCCGGTCGAGCTCGGCTTCGACGTCGCGGACGACGAGGCCTTCTCCGTCGGCTTCGCGTCGGGGGCCGACGGCGTGGAACATCCAGCCAGCACGAGCATGGCTGCGACGGGGAGGATGATCAGGGCGGAGGCTCGGGAGAGCTGCATCGGAATTCCTTTCGGCGGCGGACCACTGCAGTCTGTCCTGCGCGCCGCCCCCGCGCGATGGGGACAACTCCCCACCGGGGCGGCCAGCCATCTGCCCTCAGGTCCCGACACGGTCCCCGCCTCCTCTCAGGAATCTCTCTGCTGGCGTTCATCCGAGCGGCGGACGATGAGACGACGCGCCAGGTTGTCGCGTCCGAGGGGAACCCATGACTGCGACGATCACCGTCCCGACCGCGCCCTCGCGCCGTCGATGGGACGCCCTCCACACCCTCCTCGGCGGCCGCGCCGCACCATGGGGCGTCGGCCTGTTCGCCACCGTCGTCTCGCTCATCGGCATCGGGACGCCGTCGTACTGGGGCGACGAGGCGGCGAGCGTCCTCGCCGCCGAACGCCCGCTCCCCGTCATGTTGGGGATGATCGGCCACATCGACGCCGTCCACGGCCTCTACTACGCGTTCCTGCACGTCTGGACCGGAGCCTTCGGCACCGCCGAGGCCGCGACACGGTTCCCGAGTGCCATCGGGGTCGGACTGGCCGCGGCCGGCACGGTCGTGCTCGCGAGATCCATCTTCACCCCGGCGATCGGCATCACGGCGGGCCTCGTGTTCGCCGTCATCCCCCAGGTCACGAGGATGGGCGCCGAGACGCGCTCCTATGCGCTCGGCATGGCTGCGGTCGTGTGGCTGACGGTCTGGTTCGTGTCGCTCGTGCGGCGCCGGTCCACGTCACGCCGCAGCTGGGCGCTCTTCGCCGTCGCGAGCGCCGCCTCGATGTACCTGTTCCTCTACCTCGCGATGCTCCTCATCGTGCACGCCACGTGGATGTTGCTCCAACGCCCCGGGCGGAAGGTGGTCCGAGCGTGGGGCTGGTCCTTGGTCGGCGCGTTGGTCCTCGGCGCTCCGATCGTGATCGCGGGCATCGCGCAGCGCGAGCAGATCGCATTCCTGGGCAGACGGGACTACGCGACGCCGGAGTCGGTGCTCATCGGACAATGGTTCCAGACGCCGGCCTTCGCCGTGCTCGCCTGGCTGCTCATCGTGCTCGCCCCCATCGGCGTCCTCGTGGTCCGACGGTCGTCCCGTCAGCGTCGCGCACTGGCGATGATCGCCGTCTGGGCGCTCGCACCGACCGCACTGCTCATCATCGGCAACACGCTCGTGACGCCGATGTACAACCTGCGCTACGTCACCTTCTGCGTCCCCGCCGTCGCGATCATGATGGCGCTCGGGCTCCGCACGATCGTCGACCTCCTGCCGAAGCGGGTGGATCGCGCGGTGGCGACCGCGGTCGGTGTCGCGCTCGTGCTGGCGCTCGCCACCCCGGTCCTCGCGGAACAGCGCGGCCCGTTCGCGAAGGACGACGGCAGCGACCTCCGGCAGACCGCGGAGGTCGTCCAGGCGCATGCCTCGCCGGGTGACGCGGTCGTCTTCGACCAGTCGGTGAAGCCCTCGCGCAAGTCGCGGCTCGCGATCGACCTCTACCCGCAGGCCTTCGCCGGCCTCGACGACGTGGCGCTCGAGACGAGCTACCGCGACCGCCCCGAGCTCTGGGACCTGGCCGCGCCGCTGTCCGAGATCCACGACCGGCTCATCGGCCACGACACCGTCTGGGTCGTCGAAGGGTCGAGCATCTCACCGGACGTGGCGGATCTGGAGGCGCTCGGCTACCGCGTCGAGCAGCACATCCCCGTCCACCGCAGCATCGTGTACGAGCTGGTCAGGTCGTGACGGCGTGCTGATCCGACCCCTCAAGCATCCGCGCGCGCTGCTCCGGCGACCGATCGTCCGCGAGGTCGCCGCCTTCGGCCTCGTCGGTGGCGCCGGCTTCCTCGTCGACGTCGGGGTCTTCAACCTGCTCGCGTACACGGTGTTCCTCCACACCGGCACCTCCGGACTGCTCGTTGCGAAGGGCATCTCCACGACGCTCGCCATCGTGGCCAACTGGGTGGGCAACCGGCTCCTCACCTTCCGCGCGCATCGGCGCTCGGACGTCGCCCGCGAAGCGCTCGAATTCGGTCTGGTGAGTCTCGCGGGTGGCGCGATCGCCCTGGCCTGCCTCTGGGTCTCCCACGACGCGATGCACCTGACGACGCCGCTGGCGGACAACGTCTCGGCGAACATCGTCGGGCTCGCCCTCGGTTCCGCGTTCCGCTTCGTGCTCTACCGCTTCTGGGTGTACGGGCCACGGGCAGAGCGGACGGGGCCGATCCCGGTGCGCATCGACCCGTGAGGTCCGCCGGTCAGCGACTCGCGTTGTGCTGCGAGACGGCGTCGCTGACCCACGAGAACTCGTCGACGAACCGCGAGAGCAGCCGGGCGAGTTCCGCACGATCGCGCTCGCTCCACTTGCCGACGAGGGTGTTGTAGACCTGCTGCGCCGCCTGCCGGTGTCGTTCGAGGGCGGTCCGTCCCTCCTCCGTCGCGCTCACGAGCACCGCGCGGCGATCACTCGGATCCGTCGCCCGGACGACGAGACCCCCCTCCTCGAGGCGACGCACCTCTGCCGTCGCGGTCGACTTGTCGACATCCATCCAGCCTGCGACCGTGGACATGCGGATCGGTCCGGCCGTGATGACGTACTCGAGCAACCACGCGTCCGTGGCGGTGAGGGCGGCACCCTCGGCGTCGTGCAGCGAACGCCGGTTGTCGGCCCTGGTGGACCAGCGGAGCACCGTCGCGAGCGACGCCTGGATGACAGCACCCGCATCGGCGGGGTCGACGTCATCGCTCATAGCTGAATTCTTTCTGAATACCGGCGTTCGGGTGTTGGTTCGACCATACCAACTATATAGTGGGACGGCACCAACTAAACCTCACCCGTCCCCCACCTCGAGCGCTGCGGAGAACACAGCCCATGGAAATCCCCGGATACGTCTGGCTGCTGACGATCGTCGGCATTCTGGCCCTCCTCGCCTTCGACTTCATCTTCCACGTGCGCAAGGCCCACGAGCCGACGCTGCCGGAAGCCGCGAAGTGGTCGGCCCTCTACGTCGGTTTCGCCCTCCTCTTCGGCGTCGGCGTCCTCATCTTCGGCGGCGGGACGCTCGGGTCCGAGTACTTCGCCGGCTACATCACGGAGAAGGCCCTGTCGGTCGACAACCTCTTCGTCTTCCTCATCATCATGTCGAGCTTCCGCGTGCCGCGGGCCGACCAGCAGAAGGTGCTGCTCTTCGGCATCGTCTTCGCGCTCATCGCCCGCACCGGCTTCATCTTCCTCGGCGCCGCCGCGGTCAACGCCTGGTCCTGGCTGTTCTACATCTTCGGTGGCTTCCTCATCTTCACGGCCGTCAAGCTGCTCCGCCCCGAGGAGGAGAGCGACGACGAGGCGAACAACTTCGTCATCCGTCTCGCCAAGCGCCTGTTCAAGACGACCGACCGCTACGACGGCGACAAGCTCGTCACCATCGAGAACGGCAAGAAGGTCCTCACCCCGATGCTGCTCGTCATGGTCGCCATCGGCGGCACCGACCTGCTCTTCGCGCTCGACTCGATCCCCGCGATCTTCGGCCTCACGCAGAACCCGTACATCGTCTTCACCGCGACGGCGTTCTCGCTGCTCGGCCTCCGTCAGCTCTACTTCCTCATCGACGGCCTGCTCGACCGCCTCATCTTCCTCAGCTACGGCCTGGCAGCGATCCTCGGCTTCATCGGTGTGAAGCTCGTCCTGCACGCGCTCCACGAGAACACCCTGCCGTTCATCAACGGTGGCGAGCACGTCCCGGTCTTCGAGATCGAGACGGGCCTCTCGCTCGCCGTCATCGTCGGCATCCTCATCGTGACGGTCCTGCTGTCGCTCCTCAGCCCGGCCGGTCGTGCCCACACGATCATCAGCGACGCCCGCAGCCAGGCGAAGAAGATCGTGCTCCACGCCGACTCCCCCGAGGACATCCCGGACGGCCACCACGTGGACGAGGTCGAACTCGAGACGAGCTACACCCGGATGGTCGAGCGCGAGAAGTCGTTCGCGAACCTGAAGCCGAAGCATCAGGCCAAGGCGGCCGACGACGAGGAGCTCCAGCGGCTGCTCTCCCGGGCCCACGAACTCCAGGCGAAGAGCCCCGGCTCACGCGGCCTGCTCTGAACGGACCGGGAATCCGGGCGCTCGCCCGGCTGAACCGATAACGTGGACGTGCGCTCCCAGCTTCGGCCGGGGGCGCACGTCCCACACCTCACCACCAGCAACACGACGAAGCATCTAGGAGACGGAACCATGGGTCTGAGTCTGGAAAAGGGCCAGTCGCTCTCACTGACGAAGCAGGACGGCGGTTCGCTCACGCGGATCCGCCTCGGCCTCGGCTGGGACGGCGTCGCACCGGTGAAGCGCGGCTTCTTCGGACGCTCGTCCGCACCCGACATCGACCTGGACGCCTCCGCGATCTTCTTCGACGCCACCGGCAAGGTGCTCGACACCATCTGGTTCCAGCAGCTCGCGAGCAAGGACGGCTCCGCCACGCACACCGGCGACAACCTCACGGGTGCGGGCGACGGCGACGACGAGACGATCCTCGTCGACCTCTCGAAGGTGGCCCCGTCCGTCCAGCAGATCGTGTTCGTGATCAGCAGCTACAGCCGCCAGACCTTCGACACGGTCCAGAACGCCTTCAGCCGCATCATCGACGACTCGACCCCCGGCTCCCCCGAGGTCGCCCGCTACCAGCTCACCGACTCCGGTCCGCACACCGCGATGATCATGTCGAAGGTCTCGCGCGAGGGCAACGGCTGGACCTTCAAGGCGATCGGCGAGCGCGCCAACGGGCGTTCCGTCATGGACCTGCTCGGCCCGGCCGCCCAGGCCCTCTGAGCACCACCCGCAGTAGTCCCCCGCGCGTCAGCGCAGTTCCACCGAAGGAGAAGCGATCACCATGGCAGGACTCACCCTCGAAAAGGGCAACAACCTCTCGCTCACCAAGACCAGCCCCGGCCTGACGGTCGCGACGGTCGGCCTCGGGTGGGACCCGCGCACCACCAGCGGTGAGGCCTTCGACCTCGACGCCTCGGCGCTGCTCGTCGGCGCGAACGGCAAGGTCCGCTCCTCGGCCGACTTCATCTTCTACAACCAGCCCGCGGCGGCCGACGGCTCGGTCAAGCACCTCGGCGACAACCGCACCGGCGACGGCGAGGGCGACGACGAGCAGATCTCGGTCGACCTGAACGCGGTCGGGGCCGACGTCGAGCGCGTGGTCATCGCCGTGTCGATCGACAAGGCCGACGAACGTCGTCAGAACTTCGGACAGGTCCGCGGCGCGTACTGCCGCGTCGTCGACCAGGACGGCACCGAGATCGTGCGCTTCGACCTCAGCGAGGACGCCGCACCCGAGACCGCCATGCTGTTCTCGGAGCTCTACCGCAACGGATCCGAGTGGAAGTTCAAGGCCCTCGGCCAGGGCTACACCACCGGTCTCGCCGGCATCGCCGGCGACTTCGGCGTCCCGCTCGGCTGAGCACCGACGCCTCCACCACGAGCAAGCCCTCCACCACGAGCCAGCCACACACGAGAGCAAGGTCGACCGCATGAGCACGCCACTCACTCCGCCAGACGCCAACGAACAGGCCGCAGCCTCCCTCGTGCTGCACGCTCCGGATGCACCGGACGTCGTGCAGGCCGAAGAGGCACCGGGCATGGTCCCGGTCCCGGCCGAGCGCCAGACGGAGATCCAGCAGCAGGCGCGCTCCTTCGTGACAGAGGTGGCGACGCTCGACCCGCGCTCGCCCGAGTTCACGCAGAAGATCGAGGGCATCTCCCAGATCGGCGGCAAGGAGATGGTGCAGTCGAGCGGGTACTCGTCCCGCATGCTCGACCGCTCGTCGACCTCGGTCGCCGGTGCGAAGCGTTCGGGTGACAGCGCCCAGATCAAGGTCGCGACCACGCTCGGCGACCTCCGCAGCACCGTCGAGGACCTCACGCCCAACCAGGCGGACCTCGGCGTCGGCCGCAAGATCCTCGGGTTCATCCCGGGAGGCAACAAGCTCGCCAAGTACTTCCAGAAGTACGAGTCCGCGCAGACCCAGCTCGACAAGATCATCAAGTCGCTCATGGCCGGCCAGGACGAGCTCCTGAAGGACAACGCCGCCCTCGCCGGCGAGAAGGTCCAGCTCTGGGAGACCATGCAGGCGCTCAGTGAGTACGCCGTCTTCGCGAAGGCGCTCGACGCCGCCTGTGTCGACAAGATCGACGAAGCACGCTCCGCCGGACGCATCGAGGAGGCGCAGAAGCTCGAAGCCGACGTCCTCTTCCCCGTCCGCCAGCGCCACCAGGACATCCTGACGCAGCTCGCCGTCTCGGTGCAGGGCTACCTCGCGATGGACCTCATCCGCAAGAACAACCTCGAGCTCATCAAGGGTGTCGACCGCGCTCGCACCACCACCATCGCCGCCCTGCGGACCGCCGTCGTCGTCGCGCAGGCCCTCGCGAACCAGAAGATGGTCCTCGACCAGATCGACGCGATCAACACCACGACGAACAACATGATCCTGCAGACGAGCGAGATGCTGAAGGACCAGACGACGCGCATCCACCAGCAGGCGTCCACCTCGGGCGTCAGCGTCGAGACCCTGCAGCGTGCGTTCGACAACGTCTTCCAGACCATGGACGCGATCGACACCTTCCGTGCCGAAGCCGCGAAGAACATGGAGGGCACCGTCAACGCACTCGAGACGGGCCTCGAGAAGGCGAAGCCGTACCTCGAGCGCAGCCGTCAGGCCGAGCAGCGCGAACTGCGGTAGCCTCACGCTCGGGTGACCGGGCGCACGGGTCGCTGAGGACGAAGGGGACGAGGGATGGCATTCGGACGACTGCTGAACGCACTGCGGACCGGCGGGGCCGAGCCACTCGGCGTCGTCGACGCCACGCCGGCGCCCGTCGGTGAGACGGAGGACGAGCAGACGGCCCGGCACCTCGATGAACTCCGCGACTCGGTGCGCTCCGTGGGGCGCGACCTCCCGACGCTGCTCACCTCGCAGCTCAGGCAGATCGACGACCAGTTGCGCCTCGTCGTCGCGACGATCGCCGACCAGGGTGCGTCGACCGAGCAGCGGGTACTCCTCGCCGCGATGGTGACTGACTACATCCCGTCCCCGCTGCGCTCGTTCCTCGCCCTGCCCGCCGCGGACCGCACCGAGGACTCCCGCAGCACGATCGTCTTCGCCCGCCAGCTGGAGCTCATCGAGGAGACCATCCGCGACCTCCTCAACCAGATCCGCATCGGCGCGATCGCCGAACTCTCGACGCACGGCCGGTTCCTCTCCGACAAGTTCCAGGAGCCCGACGCCGGTCTCGTACTGGGTGCGCACTGATGGCGTCGCTGATCGCGGGCGCGAACGCCGCGCTCACCGCCGAGAACCCCGGTCTCGACGCCGTGCTCATCGGGTTCGGCTGGGACGTCATCGCGAGCCGCGGGCCGCAGAGCGAACCCGTGCCGCTGGCGATCATGTGCGGCGAGGACGGCAAGGCGCTGTCCGACGACCACCTCGTGTTCTTCAACCAGGTCGAGAGCCAGGACGGCGCGGTCACCTTCTCGTCCGAGGCCGACGACGAGGAGATCGACGTCGAGCTGTCGCGCGTGCCGGACGCCGTGTCGAAGATCGCCTTCCTGCTCTACATCGACCCCGACGTCCGCGGTCCCGGCGACTTCTCGCCCGTGCGCTCGGCGTTCGTCCGCGTCGCCACGCCCGACGGTCGGGAGCTCGTACGCTTCGACGTACCGATCGCCGAGGTCCGCAGCAGCCAGGCGCTGCTCCTCGCCGAGCTGTACCGGCACCGGTCGGACTGGAAGTTCCGTGCTCTCGGGCAGGGGTACGCCGGCGGTCTCGCCGGCGTGGCGCGCGACTTCAGAATCGACCTCTGAGCCGTGCCGCTCAACACCTCCCCGGTGCGACGGGACATCGACTACCTCCGTCGTCGGGTGAAGCCGAGGCCCGAGCCGATGGCGCAGGCGGAACCCGTCGCGAGCAGCCCTGCGGCGCCTGCCCCCGCAGCGCCCGCCGCGTCGGCAGCGCCGGCGACGGGACTCACGCTCGGCGGGCCGTCGACGCCTGCCGCTGCACCCCCTGCCCCGGCGGCATCAGGGGCGTCGGCACCGACTGCACCGTCGACAGGACTCTCGCTCGGCGGCTCGTCGACGCCCGCCGCGGTGACCCCGTCGGTGAACGCGGCGTCGCCGCCCCCGTCGACGCCCAGCACCCCGCAGCCCTTCCCCGCCCCGACGGCCGAGGAGGTCCGCGTCCTCGACGACGAGACCCCGCTGGTCCGGCTCGACCCGCGTCAGTCCGCGATCGGCAGCCTCATCGTCGGCGGCGCGACGGCGATCGTGTGGGAGACCGTCGAGCTCGTCACGGGTGTCGCGACGGCCGACGGTGTCGACGGCACGCCCGTGACGACACCCGGCAACCGGCCGCTCCTCGGCTTCGACGGCGGTGACGCGATCCTCGCACTCCGGCACGTGCACCTCCTCCGGCGAGCGCTGTTCGTCGGTACCCCCGGCCGGCCGCTGACGGTGCAGCTCTTCGACGGCGAGAGCTTCGCGGCAGCCGACGAGACCGGCGGCGCTCCGGTCGTCTCGCTGCTGCGCATCGGGTCGAGACTCGAACTCCGCCTCGAACCCCTTCCGGCCGAGATCCCCCTCCAGACGCTCCTGCAGCAGTTCGGCTTCGAGCCGACGCCGTACGTCGTCGCCCGCGAACCCCGGAGACGATGACCATGCGCCACTTCAGCTATGTCGACGACAAGCGCGCGTCGCGGCTGTTCCACAAACTCCCGAGCCCCATCAGCATCGACTCCCCGCCGGAACATGTGGCGGCAGCACTCGGTGCCACCCTCTACAGTCCCGGCACACGCCCGACGCTCGCGAAGGACGTCGTGAAGCAGGCGAAGCACGGCTGCCTGAGCATGGTGCTGTGCCTCGAGGACTCGGTCCCCGACGACGCGGTCGAGTTCGCCGAGACGAACGTCGCGGAGGCGATGCAACAGCTCGCCGCCAAGAGTTCGGGCTCCAAGCGCCCGGTGCTGCCGCTGCTCTTCATCCGCGTCCGCACGCCCGAGCAGCTCGAGCGGGTCGCCGGACTCCTCGGTCCGGGACTCGACCTCCTGAGCGGCTTCGTCATCCCCAAGTACGAGAACAGCGAGGGTCTGGCGGACCGCTTCTTCGAGGCGCTCGGCCGCGTGCAGCGCGACTACGCGCAGGACGGGTCGAACGGCGCGCGTCGACTCCGGGTCATGCCCATCCTCGAGTCGCCGCGGATGATCCACCGCGAGACCCGCGACGACACCCTCTCCGGGATCGTCGACGTCACCAAGGCCCACCGCGAGGACGTCCTGGCGGTCCGGATCGGCGCCACCGACCTCTCGAGCGCCTTCTCGCTCCGGCGCTCACGCGACCTCACCGTGTACGACGTGAAACTCGTCTCCTCGGTCATCGCCGACGTCGTCAACGTCTTCGGTCGGCCAGGCGACGACTTCGTCATCACCGGCACGGTCTGGGAGCACTTCCACAACGCGGAGCGGCTCATGCGCCCGCAGCTGCGGATGACGCCGTTCCAGGACGCGAACGAGGCGCAGCTGCGTCAGAAGCTGCTCCTCAAAGGACTCGACGGCCTCATCCGCGAGATCGCGCTCGACCAGGCGAACGGACTGCTCGGCAAGACGGTCATCCACCCGAGCCACGTGCCGGTCGTCCACGCGATGTCGGTCGTGAGCCACGAGGAGTACGTCGACGCCCTCTCGGTCGTCGGCGACGTGGGCGGCGGCGCCAACGCCTCCCCCTACCGGAACAAGATGAACGAGATGAAGCCGCACCAGGCGTGGGCGCGCAAGACCCTGCTCCGCGCGGAGGCCTTCGGGGTGGCAGCGGAGGAGACGACCTTCGTCGACCTCCTCGAGACGAGCATGCGGTGACCGCATGGACGGGCGCATGGACAGGCGGTTTCGTGCGCGACGCCATCGGCATCGGCCTGCGCTCGGACGCGTCCCGGAGCCTGATCCCGGTGGAGGACCTCGTCGGTCTCGCGCTCCGCGACAACCCCAAACGCGCGCAGCTGCTCGTATCGACGGTCCTCGCCAAACACGTGCCGACCGTGCCCGGCCTGGCACTCGCCGCCGGCGAACTGCTCGGGCTGCTGGTGCGGAGCGCGCTCGACGGCAGCGACCCGGAGACGGCTCCGTTCGACACGGTGGCGCAGCTCCTGAGCCGTCGGGAACGGCCGGATGCTGACGGTCTCGCCGCCCTCACCGCCGTCCGCGAGCACCTCGCCCAGCTCCGCGATGCGGCCCCCGCGGCCGGGCCGGAGCTCGTCACCGTCGGCTACGCGGAGACGGCGACCGGGCTCGGCCACATCGTCGCCGACGCGCTCGGCTCGCCGTACCTCCACTCCACGAGACACGAGGCGGACGTGCCCTTCACGCCGTTCGAGGAGGAGCACTCGCACGCGAGCGACCACCGCCTGTACCCGAGCGACCCCGCGTGGGCCACGGTCGGCGGCACCACGGTGCTCGTCGACGACGAGTTGAGCACCGGACGCACCGTGCGCAACACGATCACCGCGCTGCACGCCACCACGCCGCAGGCGCACTGGGTGGTCGCGGGCCTCATCGACCTCCGTTCGGATGCGGACCGACAGCGCTTCGACGAACTCGCCGACAGCCTCGGCACCCGGATCACCGTCGTGGCGCTCGGCGTGGGTGCCGTCGACCTTCCGGAGGACGTACTCGCCCGCGCGCGGGCGGTCATCGACGCCGCACCCGCCGCGTCGGTAGCCGGATCGACCGCAACCGGCGACGTCGTCGTCGTCGTGGACGCCTCCGACCTGCCGCCCGTGCGGAGCGCGCGCTTCGGTGCGCCAGGACGCCTGGACGACGCGGTGACCGCCGCGATCGCCGACCGGGTCCTTCCGGAGCTGCCGGACGGCGAGGTGGTGGTGCTCGGCTCCGAGGAGTTCATCGCGGTACCGCTGGCCGTCGCCGCCCACCTCGACCGCACGCGCGGAGCGACGCGCTTCTCGACCACCACGCGATCCCCCATCGCCGTGATCGACCGCGACGACTACGCCATCGCGAGCGCGGTGTCCTTCACCAGCCACGACCGCACGATCGACGGCTTCGGACCCCGCTTCGCCTACAACCTCTCGCGCGCCGGCTCACGGTTCGCGGCGGTGGTCCTGTTCCCTGAGCCGGGCGCCGACCGCGAGCTCCTGCTCCGACCCGACGGCGTCGTCGAGGCGCTGCGGACCGTCACCGACCACGTCATCGTCGTCCTCCTCACCGAATCCGTCCCGACCCCAGCCGAATGGAACCCCGCACCGTGACCATCGACGCCGCCGCCCTCCCCGAGCCGCTCACCGGACCGGACTTCGGGTCCTACGACGCCTCGGAGGTGCGCTGGCTGCTGACCGACCTCGGCGACACCCGCCTCGAGGCCGACGCCTCCGAACGCGAGGCCGCGATCCAGAGCGGTCGGGCGCACTACGCCGAGTCACTGCCCATCGAGTACCTGCCCTCCCCCGAATACGAGGAGCTCTACCGCGACGCCCTCGCGCGGTCGAGCCGGCGCCTCGCGGTGGCGGTCGGCGTCGTCACCGACCTCGTCCTGGCCTCCCGCGCGAACCGCCCGGTGCTGGTCTCCCTCGCCCGCGCCGGAACGCCCATCGGGATCCTCATGCGTCGATGGGCGAAGGAGGTCCGTGGGATCGACGTGCCGCACTACACGATGAGCATCGTCCGCGGCGTCGGCGTCGACGGGACCGCGCTGCGCTACCTCGCGGCGCACCACGACCCGGAGCAGATCGCGTTCGTCGACGGCTGGACCGGCAAGGGCGCCATCGCCCGCGAACTGACGGCGGCGCTGGAACTCTTCGCTGAGACCGACGGCATCAGGTTCTCCGACGAGCTGGCGGTCCTCGCCGACCCCGGACACTGCGTGCCCGTCTACGGCACCCGCGACGATTACCTCATCCCCTCCGCGTGCCTGAACTCCACCGTCTCCGGCCTCGTGTCCCGCACGGTGTACAACCGCGAGCTCCTCTCCGACGACCAGTTCCACGGTGCCAAGTTCTACCGCGAGCTCAGCAGTCACGACGTCTCCGGCGCCTTCCTGGACGCGGTATCGAGCCGCTTCGCCGAGGTGGTCGACGACGTCGCGGCGGGTGTGGAGGAGGCATCCACGGCGGATCGCGAACCGAGCTGGATCGGCTGGGAGGCCGTCGAGCGGATCCGGGAACAGTACGACATCCCGACCGTGAACCTCGTGAAGCCGGGTGTCGGCGAGACCACCCGCGTGCTGCTCCGCCGGGTGCCGTGGAAGGTGCTCGTCTCGCCGGACGCCCTCGACGACGTCGCCCACGTGCTCCTGCTCGCCGAGCAGCGCGGTGTGCCGGTCGAGGTCGTGCCCGGGTTGCCCTACAGCTGTGTCGGGCTCATCAACCCGTTGAGCGACGCCGCGGCGGGAGACGCCCAGTGAGCGCCCTCGTCGCCTGCGACCTGGACCGCACCCTCATCTACTCGCCGAAGGCGTTCTGGCTCGAGACGCCGGACCCCGAGGCGCCGTCGATCATCGTCTCGGAGCTCTGGAACGGCGTGCCGATCTCGTTCATGACGCGCGAGTCGGAGCGCCTGCTGATCGAGCTGCGCTCGCAGGCCGTCTTCATGCCGGTCACGACGCGGACGGTGGCGCAGTATCAGCGGGTGCAGCTGCCGGGCGGCGCGCCTGCGTACGCGATCACGAGCAACGGCGGCGAGATCCTCGTCGACGGTGTCCCGGACGCCGACTGGCGCGACCGGGTGCGAGCGCACCTCACCGACCACACCGCTCCGCTCGACGAGGCGCTCGCGCGCTTCGAGGAGCTTGCCTCGCCGACCTGGATCCTCAAGACGAACGTCGCGGACGCGCTGTTCTTCTATTCGATCGTCGAGCGCGACGCGATCCCGGCGGGCTGGCTCGGACAGGTCGAGCAGGAGTGCGAACGGCTCGGATGGACCGTGTCGCTGCAGGGACGCAAGCTCTACTGCGTGCCGCGGACGCTCACGAAGCACGACGCCGTCAGCGAGGTCGCCCGCCGCCTCGACGGTCCACTCGTCCTCGCGGCCGGTGACTCGCTCCTCGACCAGTCGATGCTGGAGACCGCCGACCTCGCGTTCCGGCCGGCGCACGGCGAGCTCGACGACGAGGGCTTCACGATCGACACGCTGACGGTCACCGAGCGGCGCGGCATCCTCGCCGGCGAGGAACTGCTGCAGCTGATGACGGCGGCAGCCGTCCGGGGCCGCTGACCCGAGGCCCGATCACCAGGGCAGGTCGAGGCTCGGTACCAGGCCGCCCGCGGCCGCGCCGGAGCCCGGGCACACGAGCACGCCGTCGGCCACTGCGAGTCCGCGGAGCATGGCTGCCCCGTGCCACGGCGTGGGCTCGGCCGTGACAGCACCTGAGCCGGGATCGAGCGTGGAGCGGTAGGGACGCAGCACCGTCCCGGAGCGGACTCCGTCGATGGGCGAGGCGACCACGGCGGGTCGCAGGGCCGGGAGGTCGAGTCCCTGCAGGCCCGCGAGCACGGGATGCACGAGCGTGAGGACGCTGAGCAGGGCGGCGAGCGGGTTGCCGGGGAGTCCGACGAACAGTCGGCCGTCGGGGAGGCGGGCGAGCAGCGCGGGCCCACCCGGGCGGACGTCGACGCCGTCCACGAGGAAGTCCGCTCCGGCGTCGCGGAGCAGCGCTCGGACATGATCGGCGCGGGAGTCGCCCGTGCCACCCGTGGTCACGACGAGGTCCCGCTGGTGGCGGGTGGTGACGCCGGCCCCGTTCGTCAGCCCGAGGGCGTCGGCCGTGATGGGCGCATCGTCGCCGACACGGACACTGGACGTGACGACGCCACCGAGCGAGCCGATCACTCCCGGGAGCGATGGACCGAAGCTGTCGCGGACGAACCCCGGGCCGGGGACGCCGCTCGTGACGACCTCGTCACCCGTGAGGACCAGCCGGACCCGCGGTGTCGGCACGACGGACACGCGGTCGAAGCCGGCCCCGGCGGCGACCGCGAGGTGCACGGGCCCCAGACGCGTGCCGGCGTCGAGGACGGTCGCCCCCGCGGGTGACTCGGTTCCGGCGGGCCGGATGTGCCGCCCCGGCCGCGGCTCCCCGCCTGGTGCGGACGGTGCGAGATGGAGACGAGCTGATCCCGAGCCGTGCTCGACCACGCCGTGCTCGAGCTGGAGGACCGCCTCGGCGCCCGCCGGGATCAGCCCTCCGGTCAGCACGTCGACCGCGACACCGTCCGCGAGCCCGACCGTCCGCACTCGCTCGGCGTCGCTGCCGGTCAGCAGGGTCCAGGGGCCACTCCCGGCCACCGCCCAGCCGTCCATCGCCGAGGAGGCATAGTGCGGGATCGCGATGGGCGAGACGAGCGGCGACGCGAGGACGTGTCCGAGGGCCTCGGTGAGCGCCAGGGTGTCGACGACGTCGGACCGCCGCGCGGCACCCGTCGCGTGCGCGATGCTGCGCGCGTCCGACCAGGAGGACCTCGTCATGCGGTCGTGTCCGAGGCGACCAGCCGTTCGACGGCCGCGGTCGCAGCCTCGGCCGCGGCGACCGGATCCGCGCCACTCGCGAGCGCCTTCCCGACGGCGATGCCGACGAGGTAGGTCGTGAGCGGGGCGGCCGGACGCCGCACGGCGTGCGCGGCCGTGCCCGCGAGTCCGAGGACGGCGTCGATGTCGACCGCGACGTCGCCGAGCTCCAGCTCGGCGGACACTCGTTCGGTCCAGTCGGCGAGGACGGCATGCAGGTCATCGGTCATCGGAGGCGCTCCTCAGGGTCGGCGGTCGGCGTGGTGGACGCGGTCGGCGCCGTCGACTCGACGGCAGTGACGACCCCGAGTTCGGTGGCGTCCGCCCAGGTGTCGACGTCGGCCGAGCCGCCGTCGGGAATGGGCACCTGGCGGAGGACGAGTCCGGCGAGCAGCTGGCGGACGGAGACACCCGCGAGGTCACCGCTCGGTTGGGTTGCCCGGAGTGCGGCGACCCGCCGTTCGAGGGACTCCCGGCGGTAGACCGCGAGCAGCGGCTGCTCACGGCCGGAGTCGTCCACCGCGACCCAGCCGTCGATGTCGGCGTCGGCTGTATCGGCGTCGACTGTGGCGGCGTCGAGGACCGCGGCGAGCGCCGGAGCGGCATCCGGCATGTCGCAGGCGAGGACGGCGACCTGCGCGAGCCCCTCGGCCGCGACGTCATCATGCGGGGCCTCCAGTCCCGCGGCGACGGCCGCAGCGGGGCCACCGAAGGCGGGGTGCTCCCGGACGAAGCGGACCGGAGCGGTCGTCTCCAGCGCGGGACCGACCACGACGATGCGTCCGCCGGCCATCCGCGCAGCATCGATCGCGAGCTGGAGGAGCGTCCGGCCGTCGCGGAGCAACGACGCCTTCGCGACGCCGCCGAGGCGGGAGGACCGCCCTCCCGCGAGGATGATCGCGTCGACGGACATGGCACCAGCCTAGGCCGCGCTCGGACCGCACCGGCGGCTGCGGATCCGGTGAGGCACCTTGCCCTCGTCCGATGGTGGTGATAGCCATGAGCCATGACTCGCATCACGGCGCGCAGACGCGTCACCCGCATCACGGTGGGACAGCCCGCACGCACCCGCGAGGACGTCCTCGCCGTCGAGGAGCCGCTCGAGATCCGCGTCGGTGGTCGTTCGCTCGCCATCACGATGCGGACGCCCGGCCACGACGTCGACCTCGCGATCGGCTTCCTCGTCTCGGAGGGCGTCATCGGTCGGGGTGACGACGTCCGGACCGCGCGCTACTGCGCCGGCGCGACGGACGAGGGCGTCAACACGTACAACGTGCTCGACGTCGCCCTGTCCCCCGGCGTCCCAGCCCCGGACCCGAGCCTGGAACGGAACTTCTTCACCACCAGCTCGTGCGGCCTCTGCGGCAAGGCGAGCATCGACGCCGTCCGGACGAGCTCGCGCTACTCCGTCGCGGACGACGACTTCCGCCTCGACCCGGCGCTCCTCGTGACCTTCCCCGACCGCCTCCGGGCACAGCAGGCGGTCTTCGAACGCACCGGCGGTCTGCACGCGGCCGGCCTGTTCGACGCCCGCACCGGTGAGATGCTCGTGCTCCGCGAGGACGTCGGCCGACACAACGCCGTCGACAAGGTCGTCGGATGGGCGGCGAAGGAGGGGTTGCTCCCGCTCCGCTCCATGGTCCTGATGGTGTCGGGGCGCGCGAGTTTCGAGCTCACGCAGAAGGCCTCGATGGCCGGCATCCCGATGCTCGCCGCCGTCTCCGCTCCGTCGTCGCTCGCCGCCGAACTGGCCACCGAGCTCGGGATGACGCTCGTCGGCTTCCTCCGTGGCGACTCGATGGTCGTCTACAGCGGAGCACACCGGCTCAGCGATCCGGCCGAAGGCTCGGCACCGGCCGCGCTCCAGACCGGAGCGAACGCATGAGCGCCGAACCGCCCGTCGAGGACGTCACGGACGCCGACATCGAGGTCACCCACCCGAAGCACGTCGCCGTCGGCCTGCCCGGCATCCTGCACTCGATGGAGCCGGCCCTCCGGCAGCTCGGGCCGAAGCGCACGGCAGAGCTCTTCACGTCGATCAACCAGCGCGGCGGCTTCGACTGCATGAGCTGCGCCTGGCCCGACCCGGACGACCGCAAGAAGCTCGAGTTCTGCGAGAACGGCGCCAAGGCGGTCATCTGGGAGGCGACGCCGGTCGTCATCCCGAGCGCCTTCTGGGCCGAACACTCGCTCACCGACCTCGCCGACAAGTCGGAGTACTGGCTCGGCATGCAGGGCCGACTGTCGGAGCCCGTCTACAAGCCGGCCGGTTCGGACCACTACCGGCCGGTGAGCTGGGACGAGGCGTTCGCGATCGTCGGTGAGCAACTGCGCGGGCAGGAGTCCCCCGACGAAGCCGTGTTCTACACGAGTGGCCGCGCGTCGAACGAGGCGGCCTTCGTCTATCAGCTCTTCGTGCGCGCCTTCGGGACCAACAACCTCCCCGACTGTTCGAACATGTGCCACGAGTCCACCGGCACGGCGCTCGGCGAGGTCATCGGGGTCGGCAAGTCGACCATCCGGTACGAGGACTTCGAACAGGCCGACCTCATCATCGTCATGGGCCAGAACCCGGGCACGAACCATCCGCGCATGCTCACGGCGCTCGAGGACGCGAAGCAGGCGGGCGCGACGATCGTCTCGGTGAACCCGCTCCCCGAGGCGGCGCTCGAGCGGTACAAGAACCCGCAGACGGTCCGCGGCATGGTCGGGCGCGGCACGGTCATCTCCGACCAGTTCCTGCAGATCCGGCTCGGCGGCGACATGGCGCTCCTGCAGGCGGTCTCGAAGCGGGTCCTGGACGCCGAGGCGGCAGCTCCGGGGACGATCCTCGACCACGCGTTCCTCGCCGAGCACTGCCTCGGACTCGAGGAGCTGACGGCCCACCTGGCCGACCTCGATGAGGCGGCGGTGCTCGAGGCGACCGGCCTCACGAGCGAGCAGATCGACGAACTCGCCGACCGCTACATCGCGTCGAACGCGACGATCGTCACCTGGGCGATGGGTCTGACCCAGCACAAGGCGGCGGTCAACGGGATCAAGGAGATCATCAACCTGCTCCTCCTCCGCGGGAACATCGGCAAGCCGGGCGCCGGTGCGTCGCCGATCCGCGGGCACAGCAACGTGCAGGGCGACCGGACGATGGGTATCTGGGAGCAGATGCCCGAATCCTTCCTCGCTGCCATGGAGCGCGAGTTCGCGGTCCCGATGCCGCGGGAGCACGGGGTCGACGCGGTGAACGCGATCCGGGCGATGCAGCGGGGCGAGGTCCGCACCTGGATCTCGCTCGGTGGCAACTTCGTCGCGGCGATCTCCGACACCGCCGCCGCCGAGGCCGCGATCCGCGGCACGCAGCTGTCCGTGCAGATCTCCACGAAGCTCAACCGCTCGCACGCGGTCACGGGCGAGGCGGCACTCATCCTGCCGACCCTCGGGCGCACCGAGATCGACCTGCAGGCGAGCGGACCGCAGATGGTCAGCGTCGAGGACTCGGTGTGCGCGGTCCACGCCTCGCACGGCCGCATCCCGCCGGCAGCGCCCGGTCTGCTCTCGGAGGTCGCCATCATCTCCCGGCTCGCGCGTGCGACGCTCGGCGAGGACTCGGGCATCGCCTGGCAGGCGTTCGAGGACGACTACGACACGATCCGCGAACACATCGGACGGGTCGTGCCGGGCTGCGAGGGGTACAACGAGCAGATCCGCCGTGAGGACGGCTTCGTCCTGCCGAACGGACCGCGGGACTCCCGCACGTTCACGAACCCCGAGGGTCGCGCCCTGCTGACGGTCAACGAGCTCGAACCGATCCACTGCCCGCCCGGTCGGCTGCTCCTGCAGACCCTGCGCTCGCACGACCAGTTCAACACGACGATCTACAGTCTGAACGACCGGTACCGCGGCATCAAGAAGGGCCGGAACGTCGTCTTCGTCAACCCGGACGACCTCCGCGACCTCGGCCTGGAGGACGGGCAGACGGTGGACGTCTTCAGCGAGTGGGCCGGGCAGCCGGACCGGGAGCTCCGCGGCTTCCGCGTGGTCTCCTATCCGACCGCTCGTGGCTGTGCCGCGGCGTACTTCCCCGAGGCGAACGTCCTCGTCCCGCTCGACTCGACGGCCGACCGCAGCAACACCCCGGTCTCGAAGGCGATCGTCGTGCGGTTGCAGCCGGCCGCCTGACAGCCGGAGCGACGTCGACCCGGGCGGTGGTCTGACCCGTTCATTCGTACGCTCGGAGGAGCTGCCAGCGTCCGCGCGCGGCGTCGAGTCGGATGTCGAAGACGAAGGACCGGCCGTCTGCAGCGGTCGCCTGGAACCGCCAGGCGGGGGTCGCCGCGGGCGGATGGGTGACGAACGAGACGTTCGGCTCGAGTGGGGTCGGGGTGTCGGTGACGAGGTACCGGGCTCCGTCCCAGAACAGTCGCTCCGGCACGCCTGCCGGCGTCGTCCAGACCGCGATCTCCGTGCTCGTGATCAACATGCGTGGCCTCCCGTCGTTCGAACATACGTTCGATAGAGAGTGAGCCTAACCCGACATCCGACGACACGCCAGCCCGGATCTGCCGGGGGTTCAGTCTCCCGGCGTGTCGGCGAGGAACCGCTTGATGTCCTCGCCCATCACCGTCGACTCGGTGTGGTGCAGGTAGTGACCGCCGTCGAGGAGGACGAGTTCACCCCGGTCGACTCCGGCGAGCTGCTCCTCGTGGAGGGGCACCCAGTCGGAGAGTTCCGGGTCGTCGCCGACGACGAACATGAGGATCGGCAGGTCGGCCGGGAACGCTTGGGATCGGGCCGCCTGGAAGTTGCCGGGCGTGTGGGCGATCTCGTCGAGCAGCGTCGGCGACATCGCATTGCGGTTCGTCAGGATCGCGAGTTGGCGCTTCGTGGCGGCGTCGTACGGGAGGCCCTCGTACGGATCGGGCGCGATGGCGGCGAGGAGACGGAGGATGCCGAGTGCCTGCAACGCCTCGACCCCGTCCGTCGGCGTCGGCTCGTCGCTCCCCGGCTGGGTCGGGACGCTCGTGTCGATCCCGATGAACGCGGAGACCTCGTCACGGTAGCGCTCCAGATACTCGAGGGCGGTGATGCCGGCGATCGAGTGTCCGGCGAGGACGTACCGGTCGATGCCGAGGTGCTGCAGGGCGGCGTGCACCTCGTCGGCGATGTTGGCCGAGGTTCGCGGAGCGTCGGTCTGATCACTGAGGCCGTAGCCGAACGGCTCGACCACCACCACCCGGTACTGATCGCGGAGCTCATCGACGAGCGGCTCGAAGTCGAGGCCGGGTGCCGCAGTGCCCTGCCCGGGCAGCAGGACGATCGTCTCGGCGCCGGAACCACTGATGACGACGTTCATGTCCTTGCCGTCGACGTCGACCAGCTGTCCGTAGGGCTGCAGCTCGTCCGCTTCTGATGCACTCGCCACGGCGTTCACGATGCTCGTCGTCGCGAGGCCCGCGGCGACGAGGCCGGCGATCGTGGCGATCGAGATCAGTGGAACCTTCAGGAGCTTGCGCATCGTCACCCGTCGTGTGGAGTCGGCGGCGGGCGGTCGCGCCGCGCCGATTCCATACTCACGGAGCGAGCGCATCGCCACATCCGCCGCTGGGCGAGGACGTCCCCGACCTGGCTACGCAGTTGTGCGCAAGCGGAGCCCGGCTACGAGTGCGACCGACGACGGAGCCGGCTGGAAGCGGTGGGCTTCCCGCCGGCTCGTGGTCGGTTCGCCTACTCGGCGGGCGGCGGGCTCTGCGGCTTCGGCGGCTCCGTCGGCTCGGGCGGCTGCTGCGGAGCGCGAGACTCCTGCGGACGCTGCTGGTCCTGCTGCGGAGACGCGGGCGGGACCGGCGCTGAGGGAACCTGCGGCTGGGGCGGCCCCCACTGCTGCCCAGGCGCGGACTGCGGAGGTGTCGGCTGCCCAGGCGCGGAGCCCTGCCAGGACGGCGTAGGCCACTGCGGACCCGGTTGCTGCGGGGCCGGCTGCCCCTGGTAGCCCTGGCCGGGGTACGGCTGCCCATACTGGCCGGGGCCCGGCTGGCCGCCATACGGTTGCTGCTGCCCCTGGTACGGCTGCTGTGGCTGCTGTGGCTGCTGTCCCGGGTAGCCCTGCTGGCCCTGGTATCCCTGCTGGCCCTGGTATCCCTGCTGGCCCTGGTATCCCTGCTGACCCGGGTAACCCTGAACCGGGTAGCCAGGCGCGGCCTGCTGGTACACCTCAGGACGGTACGGCTGCTGCCCGTAGGTCACCCGCTCGCCCTCCGGCTTCGGCGAGAACGCCCGGACGATCACGGGGATCACGGCGGAGATCGCCGCAGCGAGCGTCGTGGCCGCGGCGATGCGCCACCACCAGTCCGCCCAGGTGCCCTCGGGGAACGCCATGGGCAACACGAGCACGAGGACCGTGGCGATGATGAGCGCGATCGTCACGATGCCGGTGGCCCTGACCACCGTGGACGTGGCGCGGGTGACGAAGTGGAGGAAGTACACCTGGATGATGATGAGCGCCAGCCGCACGATGATGAGGATGCCGAGGAACAGCATGATCTGCGTGGACCAGACGAACCCGTCGGAGGTGTTCGGCGGCTGGAGCCACCCGTTCCACAGCTTCAGGAGGCCGACGGTGACGAGGAAGATGTTCACCAACGTCGACACCGCGAGGTACCACTTGTTGGGTCCGTGGCCGGCTGCGGCGTCGAGCGACACGGCACCGACGAAGGCCGCGAGCAGCAGCAACGTGAGCCAGACCCGCCCGGCGATGTCGGCCTGATCGCCGACGATGATGAAGTATCCGCCGATGATCGCCGCCGCGACGAGCGTTCCGATCGTCAAGGTCAGCGCGAGCACGGCCGACCGTGAGCGGCGCGGTGTGGTCTCGACCATTCGAAATCCCCAATCTGTCGTGAGTGCCAACAGTACCGGGGCACGATCCGAGCGGAAGGGAGCGGTCCCTACCCCGTGAACGGTTCGCGTGCGCGGACACCTGTGATGCACGCTCGAGCGCGGGGATCCAGCCCGCCCGAACGCTCCCCGATCCGCACTACTGTGGACTCCGTCCCCGCCGAGCCCGCGGCGGCGCGACCCCCGAACCAAGGAGAAGCACATGTCGGTCGGCCTGCTCGCCGTTGTCGATGACATCCTCAGCGCAGCCCTCAAGGCGAGTGCGAAGACCGCCGGCGTCGTCATCGACGATGCGGCCGTCACCCCGCAGTACGTGCAGGGGCTCACCCCCGCGCGGGAACTGCCGGTCGTGTGGCGGATCGCCCGCGGCAGCCTCATCAACAAGTTCGTCATCATCATCCCGATCGCCCTGCTGCTCACCGCGTTCGCACCGTGGGTGCTGCCGTTCCTCCTCATCATCGGAGGCACCTACCTCTGCTTCGAGGGCGCGGAGAAGGTCATGGAGTGGTTCGGCATGCACCACGCGGAGGCGGAGGAGGACGTCCGCGACGAGAAGAAGCTCGTCTCCGGGGCCGTCCGCACCGACCTCATCCTCAGCACGGAGATCATGCTCATCTCCCTCGCCAGCCTCGACTCGGGGCTCGGCATCTGGATGACGCTGGGCGCCCTCCTGGTCATCGGCCTCGTCATGACCGCGGTCGTCTACGGCGCGGTCGCCCTGCTCGTGAAGATCGACGACATCGGACTGCGGCTCATGAAGAACCCGTCACGTGGCGTGCGGCGCACCGGTGCACGGATCGTCGCGTCGATGCCCGCGGTCTTCCGCGTCATCAGCGTCGTCGGCACGGTCGCGATGCTCTGGGTCGGCGGCCACCTCGTGATCGCGAACCTCGCCGAGACGTTCTGGCACGGCCCGTACGACCTCCTGCACGTCGTCACCCACGCGATCGAGGCCGCCGGACCGGTCGTCGTCTGGATCGCCGACACCGCGATGTCCGCCGTGTTCGGACTCGTCCTCGGCCTGATCGTCGTCGCGATCGTGACCGGGATCTCGCGCCTGCGTTCACGGAACCAGCCCGCGAAAGCTGCTCACTAGCGATGACAGCCGCGCCGCCGAGCGTCAGCGGAGCGGGCGGGCGTAGCAGAGCGACATCGGGATGACCTCGTACGGCGAGTAGATCGGGATGGGTTCGTAGCCGAGCCACTCGTAGAGCCGCACGGCCTCGGGCTGGCGGTCGCCGGTCTGCAGGATGAGGCGGGACGCCCCCTCGGCACGGGCGGTGTCCTCGACGGCGGTGATCAGGCGCTTCGAGACGCCCCGGCCGCGGTGGCTCGGGAGGGTGACGACGCGCTTGAGCTCCCATTCGCCGTGCAGTCGGCGCAGGGCGGCGTGACCGACCGGCTCGCCGTCGATGAGGGCCAGGAGGGTCGCGCTGATGTCGGCAGGGTCGACGCTGAACGCGGTCTGTGCCCGCTCGGCGGCCTCGGGGTCCCAGTCCTCCCAGGCCGACGCGTACCGTGCGTCCATCTCCTCGTCCATCGCGGCGCGGAGCCGCACGGCCCGCTCGTCGTCCCAGCCGACTCGCTCGATGACGACGGGGTTCAGCTCGGACATGCGGTTCCTTCGGGACGGGCTACTGCGGCGCGATCGGTACGTCGACGCCGTCTGCCAGTCTCCCACGACGAACGCCGGTGGAGCGCGTCAGCGCCAGCTTGACGGAGACTCCTGCCCAGCCTGCGCTGCTAGCGTGGCGAGCCCCAGGAACCCGTCAACCGCGGAGGCACCGTGCTCACCATCCCAGGCGTCGTCGTCGGCCCCGCGCTCCGACTCATCCGCGCGAACCGCGCCTTCGTGAGTGAGGCCGGCGCGCGTCGCCGGATCCGGGAGCGCACCCTCCGGCCGTCGTCCTACGGTCCGCCCAGCACCCTCCGCAGCGACGTCCGGGTCGACGTCGAACGTTTCGGAGACTGGCCGGTGTACACCGTGTCCCCCACACGACGTCCGGCGACCGGCGGGGTCGTGTACGCGCACGGCGGCGGCTGGGTCGGCGAGATCGCACCGCAGCACTGGACGTTGGCCGCCACCATCGCCGCGGAGACCGGCGCCGTGGTCACACTCCCGATCTACCCGCTCGTGCCCTACGGCACCGCGGCCGTGGCGCAGAACGGCGTCGTCGAGCTGGTCCGGCGGAGCATCGAGCGGCACGGGCCGACCGTCCTCGCGGGCGACTCGGCCGGCGGTCAGATCGCCCTGTCGGCTGCGCTCCGACTCAAGGACGAGGGCGTCGTCCTGCCGATGACCACCCTGCTGTCACCGGCGCTCGACCTCACCTGGAGCAACCCGCGGATCCCCCTCGTGCAGCCGAGTGACCCCTGGCTGGCAACGCCCGGCGGACGCGTGTTCGCGGAACACTGGCGCGGCGATCTGGACATCACCGATCCAGCCGTGAGCCCACTCTTCGGCGACCTCGCCGGGCTCGGGCCACTCACGGTCTTGAGCGGGACCCGCGACGTCCTCAACCCCGACGCCGAGTCGCTCGTCGAACGAGCCGAAGCGGCCGGCGTCACGGTCGACTACCTCGAGGGCACCGGACAGTTCCACGTCTGGGCACTGCTGCCGACCCGCGCCGGGCAGGCCGCCACGCAGACGATCGTCCGCAGCGTCACGCGCGGGCTGCGCTGAGTCGCCCGAAACGGCTCGAGATCACGGCGGAATCGAACACCTTCGGGCGACTCAGCGCCGGATCGAGACCGAGCTACGCGGTCCGGCGCTTGCGGACCTCGCGCAGGACCATCTGCTCCGGACACACCGTGGACAGGAAGTCGCCCACCGACAGCGCGAGGCGCTCACCGACGAGCGAGTAGAGGATGCGGTTCGCGTCGCGGCGCTCGGAGACGAGGCCGGCCTGGCGCAGGACGCTCAGGTGCCGCGAGATGGTCGGCCCGGTGGCGTCGAAGCGTGCGGCGATCTCCCCCGCGGCGAGCTCGCCGTCCTTGAGGTCCTGCAGGATCTGCCGCCGCGTCGGGTGAGCGAGCGCGGCGAAGATGTCCGACGCTGTATCTGCCATGTTTGCAATCTAGCACAATTGCGATATACAGTTTCGCTATATTGCTAACAAGCGAAGGAGACGGCATGCGAGTGGCCATCACCGGTGGGACCGGGTTCGTCGGACGGCACCTCGCCGAGCGGCTGCAGCACGACGGGCACGAGATCGTCGTCGTCTCCCGGCGCACCGGCGTGGAGATCGACGACGTCGAAGCGTTGGCCGCCGCGTTCGCCGATTGCGACGCGGTCGCGCACTGCGCCGGGATCAACCGAGAGCTCGGTGACCAGACCTTCCAGCGCGTGCACGTCGACGGCACCCGGGCGGTCGTGGACGCGGCCGACCGCGCCGGCGTCGGTCGCATCGTGCTCGTGAGCTTCCTCCGCGCGCGACCCGACTGCGGTTCCGGGTACCACGAGACGAAGTGGGCGGCCGAGGAGATCGTGCGGGGCTCGGGCATCGCGCACACCGTCCTCAAGTTCGGCATGATCTACGGCGCCGGCGACCACATGGTCGATCACGTCACGAAGGCCGTCCGCACCTTCCCGGTGTTCGCGACCGTCGGCTACCGCGAGCGTCTCGTGCGTCCGGTGCCGGTCGCGGACGCCGTCGACGTGCTCATCGCAGCGCTCGAGGGCCGGGTGTCGGAACCGACCGTGGCGATCATGGGTGCCGAGGAACTCGAGCTGGGTGCGGCTGTGCGCCGGATCGCGCACGCGGCCGGACGCCGCCCGCTGTACATCCCGGTCCCCGTCTGGACGATCCGCCTGCTCGCGCGCGTGACGGAACGCCTCATGAAGACGCCGTTGGTGGCGAAGGCGCAGGCGCAGATGCTGGCCGAGGGCGTGAGTGAGTCCGCTCCACCCGCACCGGAACTCCCTGCGGACCTCCGTCCGTCACGCCGCTTCGACGAGTCCCGGATCCGTGCCGCGCTCCCCGTCGGTCGGTTCACCCTCGGCGACCTGCGGAGGTTCCCCTGATCAGGCGCCGACTGGCGGGTGCGGCCCCGTCGACTCGCGTTCGATGAGCGTGGTCGCGAGCTCGAGGTGGTGGGAGAACGGTTTCTCCCCGGCATGCAGGCGGAGCAGGGTGTCGACCGCTGCGCGTCCGATGTCGTGCATGGACGTGTGGACCGTGGTGAGGCGCGGGACGGTCGGCATCGCCGAGTAGGTGTCGTCGTAGCCGACGACGCTCACGTCGTCCGGCACCCGGAGGCCGGCCCGCAGGACGGTGCGCACGACCGCGAAGGCGTCGGCGTCGTTGGTCGCGAACACGGCGGTCGGCGCATCCGAGCGGGCCAGCATGCGCGCGACGGCGTCCCCGGCGGTCCCCATCCCCTCCTCGGAGACGAGGTCAGGATCGAGCGGGACGCCGGCCCCGCGAAGTGCTTCGCGGTACCCGACGGCGCGCGCCCGCAGGCCTGGATTCGCCGGGTTCCCTCCGACGAAGGCGATCCGCCGATGGCCGAGACCGAGCAGGTGCTCGACCGCCTGCTGCCCGCCGGCGGCGTGGCTCGAACCGATACTCGCGACCGAGCGATCGAGCGGATCGGGAGAGTCGACAGCTACGAGCGCGATCCCCGCGTCGAGGCAGGCGTCGACGACGTCGGCGGCGACAGGCGTCGTGACGACGATCATGCCGATCGCGCCTCGCGCCGCGACACCGTCGACGAACGCGCGGTCGAGCGCCACCTCGTCTCCGGTCGCATCCGTGGCACCGAAACCGGAACCGGGCGACAGCACCCGCGTCACGAGGTCGATGTCCGACCGCTGTGCCGCTGCCACCATGCCGTCGAGGACACGGAGGGAGTAGACGCTGTGCAGGGTGTCGAACACGACGTGGATGCTTCGTGGACCACCGGGGATCGACCGGGGTGTCGGGCGGTACCCGAGCTCGCGCACGGCCGCCTCGACCCTGGCACGGGTCGCCTCGGACATGCCCGACCGACCGTTGATCACCTTCGAGACGGTCGCGATCGAGACACCGGCGCGTTCTGCGATCGACGCCAGCGTCGGGCCCGTCATCGGTGTTCGTGCCATGGAGCCCCTCCCTCGTCCCGCAGCGGGCGGTCGTCGGTCGCGCCCAGTCTAGCGAAACAGTTTCGATTCGACGCGTTGACGACGCTCGTCTGCCCCGCCTACCTTCGAGGTCAAGGCACGTCATGCCGAAAGACTTTCGTCATCCCGATCTGCACTGGAGCATGTCATGACCACCATCCCGTTCACTGGCGACTGGATCGTCCGCGCGCCCCGAGGCCCCTTCGCCGCTGTCCAAGGCGGCGCGGACGACTCGCTGGCTGTGACCCTCCCACACGACGCCCTGCGCGACGCCGAGCGCTCGCCGGACGCGCCCGCGAAGGGCGGGGCCGCCTACTTCCCCGCCGGCGCCTTCAGCCAGGTGAAGACCTTCGAGGTCCCCGCCGAGTGGTCCGGTCGCATCGTCCGACTCGAGGTCCAGGGGGCGTTCCGACACGCGATGGTGTATCTCAACGACGAGTTCGCCGGCAATCGTGCCGACGGCTTCGCGCGCTTCTTCGTCGAGCTCACCCCGTTCCTCCGCTTCGGCGAGACGAACACGCTGCGCATCGAGACCCGTGCAGGGCAGGACTCCCGCTGGTACGCGGGAGCCGGCCTGCACCGACCGGTCCTCCTCCACGTCGACGAACCCACGCACATCGAGCCCGACGGTGTCCGCATCACGACGATCCGGATCGAGGACGACCAGGCGGTGCTCGAAGTGGCGACGACCATCGTCAACCGGGGACTCACGAGGAGTGCGCGCGTCCTCGCGACGGAACTCGCCGGCCCTGATGGGAGCGTGGTCGAGGGCGACCGCACGCCGGTCACCGTCGCGCCAGGCGGCACCGCGCTCATCCGCCAGCGGTTGTACGTGCCGGACCCGGCCCTGTGGAGCGTCGACTCGCCCGCGCTGTACTCGGCGCGGACCTCGCTCGAGGTCGACGGCCGGCCCGCCGACGAAGCGGCCGTCGTCCACACGGTCCACGGCATCCGCACGGTCACTGTCGACCCGCGCAAAGGGCTCCGCATCAACGGCGAGCCGGTGCTCCTGCGCGGGGCGTGCATCCACAGCGACAACGGCCCGCTCGGTGCAGCATCGATCGCGCGCGCCGAGGAACGGCGTGTCCAGCTCCTCAAGGACGCCGGCTTCAACGCGATCCGCGCGGCCCACAATCCGGCGTCGCCCGCCATGCTCGACGCCTGCGACCGCATCGGCATGCTCGTCATGGACGAGGCCTTCGACATGTGGAGCCGGGGCAAGACGGACAACGACTACTCCCTCGACTTCGCGCAGTGGTGGCGGGCCGATCTGGAGTCGATGGTGGCGAAGGACATGAACCATCCGAGCGTGATCATGTACTCGATCGGCAACGAGATCGTCGAGGTCGGCACCCCGCACGGCGCGATCCAGGCGCGGGAACTCGCCGAACACGTGCGGGCGTTGGACCCCACCCGGCTCGTCACGAACGGCGTGAACGCGACCCTGGCCGTGCTCGACGAGCTGGACGACATCATGGCCTCGGACCAGGGATTGAACGAGCTGATGGGCGAAGCGGGCGCGAACCTGATGAGCCTCATCGGTTCCTCCGACGCCGTCACGACGCGCACCGAGGAGTCCAGTGCAGCCCTCGACGTCCTCGGCCTCAACTACGCGGACGGCCGCTACGCGAGCGATGCCGAGCGGTTCCCGCACCGCGTGATCGTCGGCTCGGAGACCTTCCCGACCCGGATCGGCGACCTCTGGCCGCTCGTCGAGGCGAACCCGAACGTGATCGGCGACTTCACCTGGACCGGCTGGGACTACCTCGGCGAGGTCGGCATCGGTGCGACCTCCTACGCTGAGGACCCCGAGGCGAACGGTGCGCTCGAGCGCGAGTTCCCCTACCTCACCGCGTGGTGCGGCGACTTCGACATCACCGGCTGGCGGCGGCCGGTGTCGTACTACCGGGAGATCGTCTTCGGCCTGCGGTCGACGCCTGCCATCGCGGTCCTCCGACCGGAACACCACGGCCACACGATCACGATGCAGTCGCCGTGGGCGTGGAGCGACTCGGTCGACTCGTGGACGTGGCCCGGTTTCGAGGGCGCGCCGGTGACGGTCGAGGTCGCAGCCGACGCCGACGAGGTGGCCCTACTGCTCGACGGCGTCGAGGTGGCCCGCGGGCCGGTGGGCGGGCGCCGGCCGAAGCTCGCCGAGTTCGAGACCGTCTACCGGCCGGGCACGCTCGAGGCGGTCGCGTTCCGCTCGGGCGCGGAGGTCGGCCGCACTGCGCTCGTCTCCGCCACCGGCCCGACCAGGCTCGTGGCGACCGCCGACCGGACGACGCTCCGCGCGGACGACACCGATCTCGCCTTCATCGCGATCGAGCTGCGCGACGCGGCAGGCGTCCTGGTGACCGGCGCCGACCGCCAGGTCTCCGTCAGCATCGTGGGCGCGGGTCGGCTCGCGGGCTTCGGAACCGGCACCCCGAAGACGACCGAGCGCTTCGACGCGACCACGCGCACCACCTTCGATGGACGGGCGCTGGCGATCGTCCGGCCGAGCGGTTCCGGTGCCATCACGGTGACGGTGAGCGGTGCCGGCCTCGATGACGTCGTCCTGGATCTGGAGGCAGCGGCTCGCTGAGTCGCCCGGATCTGCACGGAATCAGCCTGATCTCGTGCAGATCCGGGCAGATGAGTCCGCCTAGTGCGGATCGAGGCGGTTGAGCATCGCGACCGTGTGGTCGTACTCGCCGCGCACCTCGGCGTAGCGCAGGAACTTGACGTTCTCGACCTGGATCTCCGTGGCGTCCGGCTGTGTCTCGATGAGGCCCATGACCTCGTCGGCGAAGGCATCGAGGGGCATCGCGAAGTCGCTCTCCTCCTGGCCGGGCATGAGCGCGGTCCGGACGGCCGGCGGCACGAGCTCGACGACCCGGACGCTGGTGTCCGCCAGCTGGAGGCGGATCGACTCACTCAGCATGTGGATCGCGGCCTTGCTCGCGTTGTAGGACGGCGTCACCCGCAGCGGCGTGAAGGCGAGGCCCGAGGAGACGGTCATGATGGTGGCGTCCGGACGGCTGCGGAGCTGCTCGATGAACGCACCGATGAGCCGGATGGGCCCCAGGACGTTCGTCGTGATGATCTCCTCGGCGGTCGCGACGAAGTCGGAACCGGTCCAGTCCTCCCCGCGCATGACGCCGGCCATCGTGATGAGCACGTTCAGCTCCGGGTGCTCCGCGACGACCTGCTTCGCCGTGGCTTCGATGCTCGCGGGATCGGCCGTGTCGATCCGCACGGTGTGGAGGCCGGGCTCGTCGGCTGCGATCGACTCGAGGAGTTCGGTGCGTCGCCCGCCGACGATGACGGTGTTGCCGGCTGCGTGGAGGCGTCGTGCGAGAGCGAGGCCGATGCCGCTCGTCGCGCCGGGGATGAAGACGGTGTTTCCGGTGATCTGCATGCGTCGAGTCTCCGTCGGTGACGACGGCCGCACCAGGGTCCGGCCATCCATGGATCCGCGATCCCTGGATCGCCTGGCTGCGGAGGCGGATACTGGCGGGATGGATCGCCCAGCGCTCGCCGACTTCCTCCTCCGACACCGATCGACGTTGCAGCCCGCGGACGTCGGCCTGAGCAGCGGATCTCGGCGACGGACGGCCGGGCTCCGACGCGAGGAGGTTGCACAGCTCGCGGCGATGTCGACCGACTACTACGCACGGCTCGAGCAGCAGCGGGGTCCGCAGCCGAGCACGCAGATGCTGGGTTCACTCGCGCGGGCGCTCCGGCTGAGTGCCGAGGAACGCGACTACCTGTACCGGATCGCCGGACACAACGCACCGACCCGCCTCGCAGCGACCGACTACGTCGCACCGGCACTCCTGCGCGTCCTCGACCGGCTCACCGACGCCCCCGCGCTCATCCTCTCAGCACTCGGCGAGACGCTCGTGCAGAACGACCCTGCCCGGGCGCTGTTCGGTGATGCGAGCCGGTACCGGGGCCTGGAACGCAGCGCCATCTACCGCTGGTTCCTGCACCCGGAGGAACGCGAGCGATACCCGGCCGAGGACCGGGACCGGCAGAGCCGAGCGCAGGTCGCGTCGCTCCGTGCGGCCTACGGCTCGCTGGGGGCGCAGTCGCCTGCGGGCGAGATCGTCGAGGCGCTCTCCGGGCACAGTGAGGAGTTTCGGCGGCTGTGGGCGACGCACGAGGTCGGTCGGCGCTTCGAGGACCACAAGGTGCTCATCCACCCCGAGATCGGCCCCATCGAGCTGGACTGTCAGGCCTTGTTCACCGAGGACCAGTCGCAGGCACTCCTCGTCCTCACGGCCGCACCGCACACCGAGGCCGCAGGCAAGCTCAAGCTGCTCGCCGTCCTCGGCACCCAGACCTTCGAGGGTGCGCGGTAGCGGAAGCGCCGGCCGGACGGTTCAGGCCGTCTTGGAGGACGAGCGGAGGACGCTCCGAGAAGGCCGTCCGAATCTCCGCTGGAAATCCGCTTCCATCTCAGCAACAAGGGCTCGCTCTTCATCGCTGATCGGGTCGGCCTTCCCTGCAGCGATCCGCTCGGAAAGAACGCTCTTCATGCGATCGTCTTCTGCCACGGGAACCTCCTTCTGACGGAACTCCTATTGTCCATCGCTCCCTCCCCGGTGTCCACGGCCCCTCCCGAGACGGCGTGGGTGACGGCGAGGATCATCTCGTACTCGGTTGCGGTCGCTTCCGTACGGAGCGGCTCGAGTGCTCGAATGCCGATCAGCCTGTCCACCCGATGATCCGACCGTGCCAGCGTCAGCGCCCATTCCGCTCGGTGCCACCACTGCTCGCGTTCGGCAGCCTTTCGAGTCACACGAGCCTGACGATCTGCCGCGAGGAACGCGATCCAGGCGGCGACGACGGCGAGGACACCAGCGATTCCACCGGCCATCGGCGGCCCGGACAAGACGGTTCGCCAGAACCCATCGTCGACGATGAATGGCGGGAACAGGCGTCCGACAATCGAGCCGATCAGACATCCCACTCCGGTGAATACGACACCGACCTGCCATGCGCTCAGCGCTGCGCTGCGCTGCCGAGCGGCTCTCGCGACGCCACCTCGTTCAGTGAACACAATCCGCACCCCCGGATAGAGCGTTCCAGACGGCCTGAACCGGGCCCGTCTCGTGGGGAGCTGTTCGCAGCATGCTCCGGCCCAGTGATCCTGTGGAGCGCTGTCGTCAGGCAGTTGCAGCGATCTTCCGGCGACGGCGGACAGCCCCGCCGATCGCGACGCCGACGACCCCGACGATCACCGGGACGACGAGCCCGAGGACGACGACCGCGAGAAGTGCGAGGACGAAGCTCGGCATCAGGCCGCCGCCGATCAGGTCGACCACGAGCAGCGGGATGAACGCCAGCAGCACGAGCCAGGCGAGCCCCGGCTGACGCGACACCGCGAGGATGCCGACCGCGAGCCAGACACCCGCGCCCCACAGCAGGAGGCCGAGGGCGAAGCGCCAGGAGTCGTACGCCTGGTACGGCAGGAGTTGCGGACCGGGTGCGGCCAGATCCGGGTTGCCGATCACGACCAGCGAGGCGACCACGAGGCCGACGGCGGCGAGCACGAGGGCAAAGACACCGAAGACACGCACGGCTACCTCCTAGGGGACGACGACCGCGCATCTGCGGACGGGTCAACCATACGGGCAGGGTGCCATGCCGACGGGTCGAACGCCCCGGCACTGAATCGACCGGGCAACGATCACCGCGACCAGCCCCGTCACCAGGAAGGCAATCGCCACAGCCAGTCCCTGGGTCGCCGACCAGTCCGTCGGAGGCGTCGCGACCGTGCCGCCTCCGACCATCGGGTACACGCACTGGTACCCGAACGGGAACCAGGAGAGTTCCAACGCCGGCGCCGGGTTCTCCGCGACCAGAGCACCTACTGGAGCGTCCTGACACAGCGCGCTGTCGCCGGGATACGCGTCCACCTTCACGAGGAACCAGGTCGCTGCCGCGATCAGGACCGCGGTGACGACGGCGATCGCCGCGTACACGTAGCCGAACACCACGAAGATCCGGGACATGCCCAACCGTATCGCGGTGCGTCGCGGACGAGTTCCCAGAGACGCCTCCCCCTTCCCCGGCCGTCGCGCACCGCGTACGTTCGAGGGATGAACGACGACGGACGCACCGAGACCGCCGAGCAATCGCCCGCACCGGAGCAGGACAAGCTCCTGATCGAATGGTTGGAGATCATGCACCCGCGCCTCGCGCGATTCGAGGACTTCCTCACACCGCGCGAGGTCGTCACCGACTACACGCGGGACTCGCTCGTCTCCCTCGAGCAGCTCATCCTCGACCGTTGGCCGGACCGCCATGCCTTCGCGCAGGAGCAGGACACCGATTTCAACGATGGCGCCACGCGATACATCGGCGAGACCTACCTGCGGATCGGCGGGGGCGGGTGGTTCGTGAACCACGATCCGGGGTTCCTGTACTCGGGTCGGCTCTGCATCCTGCTCGACGTCGAGATGCCCGTCCCGATCTCGCCGCTCAACCTGATCATCACGATGCTGAGCCGACGCACCGGCAACGTCCTCACGAGGATCTGGGACGGGCAGACGAAGAACGTCGCCGAGCGGCGTCTCGCCGAACCGGACTGGGAGCCGAAACGTGAGCCGTTCCCCGGCGCGATTCCGATGTCGCGCTTGAGCTCGGCCCTCACCCCTTCCACACGCTGACCCGCTGGCCTCAGCCACCCACGCGGTCGAACGGCCAGGCGAGCTGTGCTGGACTTACCTGATGACCACACCGCTCGACCACGCGCTCGCCCTGCAGGCGATGCACGTCCCCGGAGACCCGCTGATCCTTCCGAACGCTTGGGACGTCGCCTCGGCCCGCGCCGTCCTGGCGTCCGGCGCCCGCGCGATCGCGACGACGAGTGCCGGCGTCGCCTGGTCGCTCGGGTACCGCGACGGGAACGAACTGACCCGCGACGCCGCCATCGATGCCGTGCGGCGAATCGCGTCGTCGGTGTCCGTCCCGCTCACTGCGGACATCGAGGGTGGTTATGGAGCGACACCGGACGAGGTCGCCAGCACCATCGCCGCCTGCCTCGACGCGGGTGCCTCCGGCGTGAACCTCGAGGACTCGCTGCGCCCGATCGACGACCAGGAGTATCGGATCGCCGCAGCACGGTCTGCCGCCGACGACGCCGGGATCCCGCTCTTCATCAACGTCCGGATCGACACCCATCGAATCGGCGACGTCGGAGGCGACCGTTGGTTCGAGGAGACGGTGACGCGCGCTGAAGCGTATGAACGAGCCGGTGCGAGCGGAATCTTCGTGCTCGGTGCCCTCCGAGCAGACACGATCGAGCGGCTCGCCGACGCGACGACGCTGCCACTCAACGTCGCCTTAGGTCCGGGAACGCTGTCGATCAGCGGGCTCGCGGGCGCCGGCGCGAGTCGCATCAGCGCGGGTTCGTCGATCGCCGAGGCCGCCTACAGCCTCGCGCAGCAGTGGGCGACGGCGATGCTCGAGACGCCCGATGCGGCTCCCGCATCACCACCCACGCTCGGCTGGGCCGCGCTGAACCAGCTCCTCCGGGACTGAACCCGGCGGCATCAGCCGGACGCCGACCACACGTCGCGGATCGCCGCGATCGACTGCCGAATCAGGTCGGCATCGATGAAGGCCGCTCGGTCACCGCGTTCGGCAAGGCGCCTTCCGCAGGTCGACCTCCCGACCGCAGGAGCACCCGAGAGCACCAGTGGACGCATGCGGCCCGCTTACTCGGGTTGCCAGGCCGACAACCGGCCACCGCGCTCACGGACTCGACGGGATCACCGTCGCCATTGCGCCGTCGATCAGCAGCGCCTGATCATCGCGGAGCGGGACCAGCGGGTAGTCGTCGGCGTACTGCTCCAGCGTCTGGCTGATGAGCTCCGGCGGGTACGGCGGCAACTGGCCGTCGGCGTGCGGGATCACCGTTCGGTCGACCAGCGCGAGCCCGGCGAAGCCGGTGAGTGTCGGGCCGTCTGCAGGGTCGTCCAGGAGCGAGGCGGGGGTGACGTCCGGTCCGGCGATGATCGATCCGGCGCTGGAACCGATGTACGGCAGGCCCGCCTGCACGTGCCTGGTGATCACCGCGTCGTTCCCGGAGCTCCGTACTGCCTCGAGCAGGGCGAAGGTGCTTCCGCTTGCGACGTAGACCGCGTCCAGGTCCGCCAGCGTGCGGTCGAGGTCGGCAGGCGCGGTCTCGCGGACGGTGACCCGGACGACCTCATGGCCGAGGGCCTCAACCGATTCACGCTCGGCGCGGACGAAGGGAGCCTCGGCGAACGCCACCTGTGCGTCGTCGATGTACCCGAGTCGCAGCCGACGACCCGCCGCATCGACCAAGTCGGCGAGGAAGGGCACCATGGCACCCGGTTGACGGGAGAGCAGGAGGATCTTCACGGAGACACGCTAGAAGACACCGCCGACACGTCAGCCCCGGGCCGGTACCACATCACCACGAACCCACGGGATTGGACCGGCCCCCGTGGCTGTGCTGGAGTGGACGTATGACATCACCGCAGGTCCTGGACCGGGAACAGGTCCGCGCCGCCGTGGACGTCGAGCGGCTCACCGAAGAACTCGGCGCAGCGCTCCGCTCGTACACGGGCGAGGGTGCGCCGCAACGCATCCGCGTCCCGATCAACGACGACCTCACGGCCATGGTCCTCGTGCCCGGTCGCCACGAGGGCATCCCGGCCTACACGGTGAAGGTCCATGCGAAGAACCCGACCGCACGGGAGGCCGTGCACGGGACCATCCTGCTCCACGGCCTGCCCGACGGCGCCCTGTTGTCGATCATGGACAGTGGCTGGCTCACGGCACAACGAACCGCACTCAGTGCCGCCTACGTACACGACCACCTGACCGCAGCCGCGACACCGGGACCCGTGGCGATCATCGGAGCCGGCGTCCAAGGGGCGACCTTCGCACGAGCCCTGCGGCGTCGACGGCCCGCCGTCGGGTTCCGGATCCACGACCCGGACGCCGCCCGAGCCGAGTCACTGCGGGCCGAGTTGGGCGAGGGCTCGACGGTCGCGGCGACGGTCGAGCAGGCGTTGACGACGGCGACCTCGGCGATGACTGCGACCTGGGGACGCCGGCCGGTCGCCGAAGCCGCGGCGCTCGCGGCCTGCGAGCACATCACGGTGCTCGGCATGGACGAACCCGGCAAACGCGAGCTTCCCGAGGAGACCCTGGCGGGTGCGACCCGCTACGCCGACGACCCCGCACTCGTCGAGCCAATCCTGCAGCGATCGACCACACCGATCAGCCGGGCGCTCCGAGGCGAGCGTACCGTCCGGTCCGCGCACGACCGCACCGTCTACCTCGCCGTCGGCCTCCCGATGCAGGACTGCGTCGCAGCCTGGCACGTGCACAATCGGGCGGGGTAGCCTGAGCGCAGTGAACCGTTCTTCCGCTCTGTGACCCAGAGGCCTTTCAGCGACACCCGTTCGCTCCTCCCACGAGGGGCGGTGATTTCGTGCGCCCGGAACGGGAGCTCCCTGCGGAGTTCCCCTGCACCCCGGCCCCCACTCGAAACCACTCCGGAAAGAACACCCACGCATGACGTCCATCGACGCTTCCTCCACCCCCGCCGACGACCGCTCGGCGCTTCGCGCGAACTGCGCTGACTGCTTCGCGCTCTGCTGCACCGCCTTCGGGTTCCAACGATCGACCGACTTCCCGATCGACAAACCAGCGGGAACGCCCTGCCTCAATCTGGCGGACGACTTCTCCTGCACCATCCACGAGTCCCTGCGCCCACGAGGATTCCGCGGGTGCACCGTCTTCGACTGCTTCGGCGCAGGCCAACTCGTGTCGCAGGAGCTCTTCGGCGGCACGAGCTGGCGGGAACGCCCCGACACGAGCGCCGAGATGTTCGCCACGTTCTCCGTCGTGCGCCAGCTGCAGGAGATGCGCTGGTACCTCGCCGAAGCCGCCGAGCGGACGGCCGCGTCAGACCTGGCGGTGCACATCGGCCGGCTCCGCACCGGGATCCAGCGGATCCTCGACGGTGGCACCTCCGAGATCCTGGCGTGCGACGTCGAATCCCTCCGCGCTGACATCCGGCACCTGCTGATCGACGTCAGCGAGGAGGTGCGCGGGGGCTATCTGGCCGGGGCCGACGCCGAGCCGGACGACGACCTCCACCCCGCAGCAGACCTGGCCGGTCGCGATCTGCGCGCTCGTCGACTGTGCGGATCCGATCTGCGCGGGGCGATCCTCATCGGCGCGGACCTCCGCAGAGCGGACCTGGCGGGCGTCGACCTGCTCGGTGCCGATCTCCGCGGCGCACGCCTCGACGGAGCCGACCTCTCGGCCGCCCTGTTCCTCACGCAGATGCAGCTCAACGCAGCCCAAGGTGACGACGCGGCGCTCCTCCCGGCCACCCTCGACCGGCCGGGGCACTGGACGACGGCGCGTCGCGCCTCCTCTCCGACAGATGGGGAGTTGTCCCCGTAGGCCTCGGGCGGCCGTCCCCGATACCGTCGATGACATGATCCGCATGCACCGCACCCTCGCCTTGACCGCCCTCGTCGCAGCGACCGTCGGAATCGCCCTGACCGGGTGCTCGAGCCCGCAGCAAGCCCCCGACGACGCCCTGGCGCTCGGCACGGGTGTGGCCGTCGAGGTCGGGACGGGCGTCGAGATGTCGTTCGCCATCGACGACGTCCGGGAGGGGAAGCTGAGCGACCTCGCCGAGATGGGCGTGCAGTCGACGCCGTCGGACGAAGGGAAGACCCCGTACTTCGTCACCTACTCGGTCACGCTGACGGACGGCGACGTCAAGGACGCCGACCGCTCCGCACTCCCCGTGCCGACGACGGACGAATGGAAGCTCAGCGGCACGGGCAGCTACCAGCCCATCAAGGTCCTGGGCCAGTTCGACTGCACCCCGGACGGCAACGCGACGGCCGGGGTGTCCCCCGACGCCCCGCTCGTCGCCTGCCAGGCCTTCCTCGGCGACAAGGACGCCCTGCCCACGGTCATCGAGGTCAAGGACCTCGGCACCTGGTCGACCAAGGACTGACCACCCGCGACTCGAACAGCACCTGCACCGGCGTACGGTCTTCCACCGTGCGCCGGTGCAGGGTAGTGTCTGCCGTGCGATAAGCGAACAGCGTGTTCCATTATCGAATTCTTGACGATGAAGTGAGGAATCGATGCAGTTCCACCACCACGGCTACGTGTCCGGCGATCCCCGGGTCCTGCCCGCAGCGGGTGTCGGGATCGATCGGCCCGACGACCTCCCGGACGAGATCGACGTCCTCGTCGTGGGCAGCGGGCCGGCAGGCATGATCGCCGCCGCACAACTGTCCCGTTTCACGTCCATCACCACGCGCATCGTCGACCGCCGACCGGGACGCCTCGCGATCGGTCAGGCGGACGGCATCCAGGCGCGCAGCGTCGAGACCTTCAACGCCTTCGGCTTCGCCGAACGCATCACCGCCGAGGCCTACCGCATCACCGAGATGGCGTTCTGGCAGCCCGACCCCCAGGACCCGGGCCGGATCGTCCGCGGTGCCCGGCCGCTCGACGACACCACGGGCGTCAGCGAATACCCGCACCTCATCGTGAACCAAGCCCGCGTCCTCGACTACTTCGCCGAGTACATGGCGAACGCCCCGACCCGGATGCGACCCGACTACGGGTGGGCGTTCCAGGGACTCGAGATCGACCACGACGCGGAGTACCCGGTCGCGGTCACGCTGCTCGACACGAGCGACGAGTCCTCCGGCGAGACCAGGACCGTCCGCGCGAAGTACGTCATCGGAGCCGACGGCGCCCGGAGCGCGGTCCGCCAGGCGATCGGCTGCACCCTGGCCGGCGACCAGGCGAACCACGCGTGGGGGGTCATGGACGCTCTGGCCGTCACCGACTTCCCCGACATCCGCACGAAGTGCGCGATCCAGTCAGGTTCCGGCGGCAGCATCCTGCTCATCCCCCGCGAGGGTGGACACCTCTTCCGCATGTACGTCGATCTCGGCGAGGTGCCGTCGGGTGGCAGCGAAGCCGTACGGTCGACCTCGATCGAGCAGATCATCGACCACGCGAACACCATCCTGAGCCCCTATCGGCTCGACGTGAAACACGTCGCCTGGCACAGCGTCTACGAGGTCGGCCATCGCCTGACGGACCGCTTCGACGACGTCCCGATCGACGAACTCGGCTCGCGCACACCGCGCGTCTTCATCACGGGAGACGCCTGCCACACCCACAGCGCGAAGGCCGGGCAGGGGATGAACGTGTCGATGCAGGACGGCTTCAACCTGGCGTGGAAGCTCGGCCACGTGCTCGAGGGCCGGAGCCCCGAGAGCCTGCTGGCGACGTACTCGGCTGAGCGTCAGGTCGTGGCCCGGGAGCTCATCGACTTCGACCGCGAGTGGTCGAGCCTCATGGCCAAGCGGCCGGAGGACTTCGCCGACCCCTCGGAGCTCGCCGACTTCTACGTGCGGACGGCGGAGTTCCCGGCCGGCTTCATGACCGAGTACAGCCCCTCGGCCATCGTCGGCGAGGCGACCCATCAGCACCTCGCGAACGGCTTCCCGATCGGGAAGCGGTTCAAGTCCGCCCTCACCTCGCGCGTCGCGGACGCGAACCACATCCATCTCGGACACCACGCCACGGCCGACGGGCGCTGGCGGATCTACGTCTTCTCAGATGCCGCTTCGCCGTCGTCGGGCCGATCGACGGAGCTGGCGGCCTGGCTGCAGGACGCACCGGAGTCACCGCTCCGTCTGCTCCCCGACGGCGTGCGGGCCGATGACTGGTTCGACGTGAAGGTGGTCTACCAGCAGCCGCACACCGAGATCGACCTCGGCACCGTGCCGCCGGTGTTCCTGCCGCGTGTCGGCCCGTTCGAGCTCATCGACTACGAGAAGGTCTACGCCCGCCATCCCGAGGTCGACATCTTCGCCGAGCGCGGCGTCGACCGAGCTGGTGCCGTCGTCGTCGTGCGGCCGGACCAGTACGTCGCCCACGTGCTCCCGCTCGAGGCCACCGCGGAGCTCGCCGCGTTCTTCGACGGCGTGATGGGACGGCAAGCGACGACCGCGAACGCCTGACCGTCAGGCGAGCTCGACGTCGATGTCGGCGAGGTACGCACGCCTATTGCGGCGCCAAGGACCAGCTGTTCGACGCCGTCTTCGACGCGCATGTCATCGCCGAGGACCACGACCTCCAGCACCTCCGGGACATCGAGGCGGAGCAGCGAGCCGGCTCGATCCACCCCGACCTCGACCCGGCCGACGTCTGGGCGCTGCTCATCTCGACCGCGGCGACGTGAACGCAGGCGTCCATGACCGTCGTCGCCACATCCGCAGACGCACCCGAGGTCCACCAACGCCGACGAACGGCACTGTCCGCGACGATCCGCGCTGGTCTCGGCGTCCAGCAGGAGCGCGGTGCCGACCGTGTCGGAGCGATTGACGAAGTGGTGACACACAGCTCCGTCAAATGATGGATGCGTACCCTCGTGACCACTTCCCGCAGACCCACGAGAAAGAACCCCGTGAGCCGACATCGCACCTCCACCGACCAGGAGGGTCGATCATCGACCCCTCTCGCATGCCGAGGGGGTGAGTCCAGATGCTCGAAGCGGCGCTGACACTGCTTGTCGGCGTCGTCTTGACCGCGGTGATCATCGCCGCGTGCGGATTCTTCGTCGCCCAGGAGTTCGCCTACATGTCCGTCGACCGGACCCGCATGACGGTTCAGGCGGAGAAGGGTGACGCGCAGGCGAAGCGGGTCCTCGCGATCACCAAGCGCACGTCCTTCATGCTCTCGGGCGCGCAGCTGGGCATCACGGTCACAGGCCTCCTGATCGGCTACGTCGCTGAACCGCTCATCGGCGCATCGGTCGGCACCCTCCTGGGCGGAGCGGGGATCGACCCGGTCGCCTCGGTCCTGATCGGCACGATCGGCGCACTCCTCCTCGCGACCGTCGTGACGATGGTGTTCGGCGAGCTGTACCCGAAGAACCTCGCGATCGCCAACCCTGAACCGTTGGCTCGCGCAGTCGCGGTGCCGACGCGCATCTACCTCCTGATCTTCGGCGGCCTCATCACCGTGTTCGACAAGGCGGCGAACGCCCTCCTGCGGTTGCTGCGGATCGAGCCGCTCGAGGATGTCGACGAGAGCGCGACTGCGAAGGACCTCGAGTCGATCGTCGCCGAGTCCCGCGCGAGCGGCGACCTCCCCGACGAGCTCTCCATCGTCATCGACCGCATCCTCGACTTCCCACAGCGCGACGTCGAGCATGCGATGGTGCCGCGATCCCGCGTCGACTCGATCCCGCCGGACACGACGGTGGGTGAGGTCCGCGCACTGATGAGCACCGGTCACACGCGCTATCCGGTCATCGGCGACGAGGACACACCCCTCGGCGTGGTCGAACTGATCGACCTCCTGCGCGAGCCCCACCCGGACGACACCGCGGTGTCGAGCGTGATGCGGCCGGCAGTGATCCTACCGACGACCATGCTGCTCCCGGTGGCGCTGGACCGGATGCGACGGACGCGCAACGAACTCGCCTGCGTCGTCGACGAGTACGGCAACTTCGACGGCATCCTGACGATCGAGGATCTGACTGAGGAGGTGGTCGGAGAGATCTCCGACGAACACGATTCCGTCGGCGTCGGCATCGCCGACCTCGGGTCGGGGCGATGGTCCCTGCCAGGCGACATCCACTTGGACGAGGTCGAGCGCGTCATCGGCCAGGACCTGCCGCGTGAGGAGGCCGAGACGATCGCCGGTCTCGCCATCAGCAGACACGGTGACCTCCTCGAGGTCGGGACCATCGTCCGGATCGCCCTGCCCGAGCGTCCGTCGGAGACCGTGGAGGGCCTCCGCGTGCAGCGCTCGCTCGACCTCGAGGTCACCGAGGTCGAGCGGCTCGTCCCCTCACGGGTGACCGCACACCTGATCGAAGTGGACCCCGACGGGGACGATGCCACGACCAGGATCATCGACGAGGAGGCGACCCGATGAGCTGGTGGCTGGTCACGATCATCACTGTGGCGCTCATCATCGCGAGCGCCTTCTTCGTCATCGTCGAGTTCGCGCTCCTCGCCGCTCGACGACACCGCCTCGAGGTGGAGGCGAATCGGAGCTCCGCTGCGCGAGCCGCTCTGCGAGGCATGAACGAGCTCACCGTGATGCTCGCCTTCGCACAACTGGGCATCACCGCCTGCACCTTCCTGCTCGGTGCGATCACCAAGCCCGCGATCGACTACGCGCTCTCGCCCGTCCTCGCCCAGTGGGGGCTCCCCGCGGTGCTCGCGGACGTGCTCGCGTTCATGCTCGCGCTCATCGTGGTGACGTTCCTCCACCTCGTGATCGGAGAGATGGCCCCGAAGTCATGGGCGATCGCGCATCCGGAACTCGCCGCGAAATCGACCGCGCCCCTCGCCCGCGCGCTCACCTGGCCGCTCCGTCCGTTCCTCCTCTGGATCAACCATCTGGCCAACCGCCTCGTTCGAGCGTCCGGTGTCGAACCGGTCGAGAAGGCGGCAGCCGGCGGCCAGGACGCCGAGACCATTCGCGAACTCGTCGCGCACTCGCGCGCGGCCGGCACCCTGGACGTGCAGTACTCGGAGCCGATCGTGCGCGCGATCGGGCTAGGGACGCTGACCGTCGGCGACATCGTCCAGACCGACCGGACACCCACCTCGGTGCCGGCGTCCGCGTCGATCGCTGACGTGCAGGCGGTGGCGGCGGCATCGGGCCACTTGCGCATCCTGCTCGGAACCGGAGCGGACTGCCGCGTCGTGCACGTTCGCGACACACTGTCCGCCGACCCCGGCACTTCCGCGGCGGACATCGCCCGCAACCCGCTCACGCTCGCTCCGGACGTGTCCGCCCATGATGCTCTGGCACGGATGCGACGGGGTCGTGTCCAACTGGCGATCGTGACCGAGGGCACCAGCCTCCTGGGCGTCGTGACCATCGACGACCTGCTGCGCGAGATCCTCCCGGGACCCGCTACCGCTCCCGACGCGGCGCCGGCACCGATGGGCTGACGTCTCAGGTCGCAAGCTCGGCCGGTGCCGGGGACACGAAGTGCACCGACGATCAAGAGCACGGCGAGCGTCGCCGTGGTCACCGACGTGCCGGCCACGAGGAGGAGCACCACTGCAGCAAGCCCGAGGAGGACGGCGACCGTGATCCTGCCACGCGACTGGCTCGCGATCGGCGTCTGAACGGCCTCGACGCGGGCGAACACCGTCGCGACCAGGGCGGTGAGCGTCAGTGCCACCGCCAGCCACAGGGGCCGTCCGAGCCACCAACCGAGGCTGTCCGGCGCGGGGAGGGCGACGCCGGTCGTCAGCGCGAACACGGCGGACGCGCCGGCCATGGCGAGGAGCACCGGCATGTGCCAGAGGTAGATCGTCATGGCGCGACGAGTGACGACGTCGGTGACGAACGCGACCCGGCGACGCGCGCTCAGCCGAGTGAGTCGTTCGCGGACGAGCGACAGCAGTGCCGTGTGGGCGACGCCGACGAGGAGCAGCGCCGCGGTGGGCGGGTTGATGTTCGCGATGAGGTCGCTGGAGTAGAGGCCGGCCCACCAGGTGAGCACGAGGACGACGACCGCCCCGACACCGGCAAGCGCCCGGACACTCCGGTTGAGGGCGCCGATCGAACCGTCCGCCAGGAAGAACCCGAGTTGCTGGAGCGCGGTCCAGACGAGGACGAGATTGATGAATCCGAGGGCGTCGACACCCGTGGCCGCGCGCAGGACGTCGACCAGCACGGCGGCGGTGACGAGCGACACGATCGACCGGATCGGGGCGCGCTCGTGGGCGGCGGCGAGCGCAGGCAGCAATGCCTGACAGAGCAGGAAGACGCCGAGGAACCAGAGCGGCTGCCCGAACCGGAAACCGGCCGTGGCGACGAGGTCGGCGGGGACACCGGCCAGCGTCAGCGCCGCGAGGGCGGCTCCCACACAGCCGATGGTGACGACCGCGGGGAGCAACAGGCGATGGAGCCGCGCGGCGACGAACGCCGAGGCCGGCGCACCGTGCGACCGGTGGCGTCGATACGCGAGCAGGCCTGCGAACCCGCCGATGACGAAGAAGAGCGGCATGACCTGCAGGACCCAGCTGAGCGGGGCGATCCAGGCGGTGCCATCACTCGCATTCTCGAACACGGGGCCGGCGGAGGTCACCGTCACGCCGACCATCATCGCGTGCAGGACGACGACCCCGATGATGCAACAGGCACGCACGAGGTCGATCCCGCGGTCACGTGCACCCAGGGTGCGATCGGGCCCGGTGCTGACCGGTCTGGCGCGATCGGGTCTAGCGTCGATCGGTGCTGCGTGGGTGATGGCCATGACGGTCCTCCTCGGTGATGTCCGAGGAGGTTACGAACGCGGCACCCGAGGGCACATCACCCGGCGGTGTCGTCGCGCCCCGTACCCAGGGGTGAGGCACCGATGCGCGGAGTCCGGGTCAGGACGGGGCGACGAGTCCGGTGTCGTAGGCGAAGATCACGGCCTGCACGCGGTCGCGCGCGCCGACCTTGGCGACATGGGTCTTCACGGTCTGTTCCGCGATGAACAGGGTCGCGGCGATCTCGCTGTTCGACCGACCATGGCCGATGAGGACGAGCACCTCGCGCTCGCGCTCGGTGAGTTCCGCCAGCCGCGCGGTGCCATGCGAGGCGCGGGGCTTCTGCGCGGCGAACTGCGCGATCATCCGGCGGGTGACGCTGGGGGCCAGCAGCGCGTCACCGGCAGCGACCACCCGCACGGCGTGAACGAGGTCCTCGGGCAGGGCGTCCTTGAGGAGGAAGCCGCTCGCGCCGGCCTGCAGGGCGTCGTAGACGTAGTCGTCGATGTCGAAGGTGGTGAGCATGATGATGCGAGGGACCTTCGCCGCCGGATAGCCTGGGCCGAGGATGCGCTTCGTGGCCTCGATGCCGTCGAGCTCGGGCATGCGCACGTCCATGAGGATGACGTCGGGATCGAGGCGCGCCGACAGTGTGACCGCTTCGGCACCGTTCGCGGCCTGCCCCGTCACCCGGATCCCGTCGTGGGCGTCGAGGAGCGCGGCGAACCCGGCTCGGACCATAGCCTGGTCGTCGGCGATGAGGACGTCGATGGTCACAGGCGGTCCTTCGTCGAGCTGGATCGGGGGCGGGGTGGCGTCGAGGTCGGCTCGCCGGTGGGCAGCACGGCCGTCACGAGCCAGCCGCCTGCGCCGTCGGGGCCGGCGTCGAGGGCGCCATCGAGGAGGGCTGCGCGTTCGAGCATGCCGCGGAGACCGTGTCCGGCGCCATGCTCGCCCGGGGTCTGTGCAAGGCCATTGTGGATGCGCAGCCGCACCGCGGTCGCATCGACCCGGACGTCGACGACGATGGGCGCGCCCGGTGCGTGTCGGACCGCGTTGCTCATCGCCTCCTGCACGATGCGGAACGCTGCGATCTGCACGGTCGGCGGGACGGGGAGGACGCCCTCGTCGCCGCGGTCCATCGAGAGGGTGATGTCGGCGCCCACGCGACGCAGGCCGTCGGCGAGCGCCGGGAGGTCGTCGATGCCCTGTTGCGGCGCGAGCTCGGCGACCTGGTCCTCGGTGCGCAGCACGCCGAGCAGACGGCGCATCTCGACGAGCGAGCCCCGCGCGGTGGCTGCGATGTCGTCGAACTCCGCTGCGGCGTCCTCGGCGAGGCCGGGCACACGGTACCTCGCCGTCGACGCCTGTACCTGGATCACGGACATGCTGTGCGCAACGACGTCGTGGAGCTCGCGGGCGATCCGGGTGCGCTCCTCGACGAGCACGCGCCGGGACTGCTCGGCGGCGGAGATCTCGCGCTCTCGGGTGAGCTCCTGGCCCACCCGCACGCGGCCGGAGAGGAGCAGCGCCACGAGGTACGCCGCCGCCGCGACGGAGGAGGCGACGATGAGGTCGGCGGTCATGACGGTCGCGTCGGCGGCGGCGGGGACGAGCAACGCCGCGACGAGCGAGCCGGCGATGTTCACGAGCAATGGGATGAGCCCGTGCAGCCAGCCGTGGAGGAAGGTGACGACGCCGATGAACACGGCGAAGGCGATGAGCGCGGGCACCGACCACGGCCATGGCCAGATCGGATCGTGGTCGGGCGAGGCGACCAGCGGAAGGACGAAGGCCGCAGCGGAGAACAGCACGATCGCGACGCGTGGGAGTACGACGGACAACAGTGGAGCGCCGCAGATCGCGGCTCCGAGGAGGAACGACGCCGGGAGCACGGTGCCGTAGAGGAGGCTCTGGATCGGAACGAGGACGCTCAGCAGGACGACGCCGACACCCGCGAGGACGAAGAGTCCGACGGTGCGGCGGGAGGTGCCGCGCGCCGTCCGATCCATGAGGGTCATTGTCCCATCAGCGCCAGGGTCGGCGGGTGGTCCTCGGTGTCGGGTCCCGCCGGCGTCCCGTCTGCGGCCGTATCGGACCGCTCACGGCGACGACGACGGATGGCTGCGACCCGGTCGACGACCAGGCCGAGGACGAGCGCGACGCCCACACCGAGCACGGAGCTGAGGAACGGCTGGTCCTCGAAGAGCTTGCCGGCGACGACGCCGATGATCGCGCTGTAAGCGGCCCAGGTCACTCCCCCGATGACACTGAGCGGCAGGAACCGTCGCCACGGGTATCGGAGGGCACCCGCGGACATGTTGACCACGACGCGGCCGACCGGGATGTACCGCGCCCCGAGGATCAGCGGGGCGCCGCGACGCCCGAGCGTCCGCCCTGCCCGGTCGAAGGCCGCCGCGATCCGGGGACGCCGCATCCACGCGAAGCGCGTCGTGCCGACCCCACGGCCGATGAGGTAGGCGATGTTGTCGCCGATCGCCGCACCCACGGCCGCGACGGCGCAGAGGAGCAGGACGTTCGATCCGCCGGTCGAGACCGCGACGGCTGCCGCGGCGACGAGCACCGTCTCGCTCGGGATCGGCGGGAAGAACCCGTCGATGACCGCGGTCGCGAACATCACCACGTACAGCCACGGTGAGGTCACTGCGTTGAGGATGAGCTCGTTGATGACGTCCATGCTCCGACGCTACGAAGCGGACGGCGCCGCAGCATCACCCTGGGGTATCGCGGACCCCCTACCCCGGTGGTGTTCTGCGGCGCCGTCGGTGCCCGTCCTCGTCGGTACCGGTCCTAGTCGACGACGGCCGGGACCTTCGGTTCGGCGTGCCCACGCGGGGCGAGGGCCTCGTGCGTGCTGATCTCATACGCGTTCTCGGCGTGGAGGACGACGTCGAGGCCCTGCGCCTCCGTCTCGGCCGACACGCGGATGCCCATCGTCTTGTCGAGCACCTTCGCGAGCACCCAGGTGATGGAGAAGGTGTAGACGAAGACGGCGACGATCGCGAGCGCCTGCTTGCCCAGGAGCAGGAAGCCACCGCCCGCGAGGAGCCCCTCTCCACCGCTCGGCGCGAGCGGCACCGCGAGGACACCGATGAGGAGGCCACCGACGACACCGCCGACGAAGTGCAGCGCGGTGACGTCGAGCGCGTCGTCGAAGCCGAGGCGGAGCTTGAGGCTGACCGCGAAGTAGCAGACGACCGCTGCGGCGGCACCGATCGCGAGCGAGCCGAGCGGGGTGACCGCACCGCAGGACGGCGTGATGGCGACGAGTGCGGCGATCGCGCCCGAGCATGCACCGAGGGTGGTGGGGTGACCGTCGCGCAGCTTCTCGACGACGAGCCAGACGATGACGCCCGCGCAGGTCGCGGCGACGGTGTTGAAGACGGCGACGGCGGCGTTGTTGTCGGCGGCACCGAGGGCGCTGCCGTCGAAGCCGATCCAACCGACGAAGAGCAGGCCGGCACCGAGGAGCGTGAGCGGGAGGCTGTGGGCCTTGGGCTGCGACGGGAAGCCGTTCCGCTTGCCCAGGACGATGGCGAGGGCGAGTGCGGCGACCCCGGAGTTGACGTGGATCGCGGTGCTGCCGGCGTAGTCGATCGAGCCGATCGTGTTGGCGAGCCACCCGCCCTGCACGCTGCCGTCAGCGGAGTCGAAGGCGAAGACCCAGTGCGCGACCGGGAAGTAGACGAGCGTCGACCAGACGCCGGCGAAGACCATCCACGCGCTGAACTTCATCCGACCGGCGGCCGCTCCGGCGACGATCCCGATCGTCAGACCGGCGAACATCAGGTGGAGTGCGGCGAGCGCCAGCGGCGGCAGCGTGCTCCCCTCGGGCGCGACGAGCAACTGACCGAGGCCCGGGTACTCGGTGGGGTCGCCGACGATGCCGAGGCCGCCGAGGCTGTCCCCGAAGACCATCGAGTAGCCGAAGGCCACCCAGAGGATCCCGACGAGGCAGAACGACGCGAAGATCATCATCATCATGTTCATGGTGACGCGACGGCTGACCATCCCGCCGTAGAACATCGCCAGGCCGGGCAGCATGAGTGCCACGGCCACCACCGCCGTCAGGAGCCATGCCGTGTTACCCGCGATTGCAGCCGTGTCCATCCGGACCTCCAGGGTTCGCGCGGGATCCGAAACGGACGACCGCATTTCAATAGGTCATCCAATTGTCATGACGACCGGTTTCAATGCAGTATCGAATCCGTTTCGTGTTCGTTACGGGATCCACACGGGCGCCAATGTCGCCAAGATGCAGCCAACGCGCCGGTCAGCGCGTCGAGATTGGTTGCCAATACGTACAATGTGTACGCTAGGATGGTTACGAACGACGCAACTACGTCTATGACTGTCGAGAGGCAACAATGAAGATCTATGGGTTCTGGAACAATAAGGGCGGCACGGGGAAGACAAGCCTGAGCTTCCAAACTGCCACCGCGTACGCCCATGCGCACCCCGATGAGAAGATCCTCACGGTGGATGTATGCCCACAGGCGAATCTTTCCGAACTGCTCCTTGGGGGCCTCGTCAACGGCGGGAGCACCCGTCTCCTTGAAATCCAGGGAGGATTGGTGCGCGCGACCATCGGGGGATATTTCCAGCTACGGTTACCCTCCCCCTACTCACCTCCTACGTTTGACCCCCGGGACTTCATCACTCACCCGAGCGACTTTAACGACGCGATTCCGACCAACATCGACCTGCTAGCGGGCGATCCACTTCTCGAGTTACAGGCCAACGCGATCTCGACGCTCGCAAATAACCAAATCCCGGGCACGAACAGTTGGATTGCCGTGATCGACTGGCTCAGTGACTTCCTCGCCGGCATCCAGGATGAATACGACACGGTCTTCGTCGATGCCAACCCGAGCTTCTCGATCTACACCCAGATCGCTCTTTCAACCGTTGAACTTCTTGTTTTACCGGTCATGGCCGATGATTCATCACGTCGCGCGATCCAGAACGCATTCTCGCTGATCTACGGGCTCAAACTCCCATCGGATATTTACCTTGCATATGCGTTCCCAACAAAACTCCGTGAAGCAGGACGACCGCTTCCAAAAGTACATTCGATTGTGAAGAACCGGCTCACGCAATACATGGGGCCGTCGTCGGCGTATGCGAGTGTTCTTCAGTCCATCGACCGGGACGTCGCGCAGCTCCTGGTGACGAACCCTGAGATTTTTGACTTCACCGTCCCTGCCGAGGGGATGGTCGAAATCCGCGACTTCCAAACCACTGGCGTGGTCGCCTTCGCTCGGGGCTGCCCCTTCTATGCGATGCGCTCGGGGCGCCTCGAGGTCGAGGGCCAGCGCATTCAAGTGAACGAGCCATATCGCCTCGATTGCGTAGCGGCCGTGGACAATCTCGCCTCACGACTTTAGTCCACCGCGATTGAGCGGGGCGGAGTCGGTTCCGCACGAGCAGCCCAGCACCTGTTCGTGGCCATGGCCTCGCCGAACGGAGCCAGTACGTCAGCCCGCAGCATCTCACCGGCGGCTCGCTCGCACCAGAAGCTCCGCGCCCCTCCATCGATCCAGCGGCGGGCGTCAGGCTCGAGAAAGGGACGACAGCGGTCCTGACCCGATCCATTCTGGAGAGGCGCTAGATGAGTCGACGACGGACCTATAGCCGAGGCCCCAAGATGCGGAGCTTCGCCGTTGCGGAGGCCAGGAGGCGAGCGAAGAACCGGACACGATCCGCCTCGCTGCGCCATCCGGCCAGCCCGCACAATCAGAGTCCGCTTGCAGCCGCTGGCCGGATGTTCCGCATCCACTGCCTAATCTTCGAAGTCCTCCTGCGGAGGCACGTCGGCACTCTCCTGAAGGGTGGTGTGCTTGCCTCCCCAACCAGACGCCTGGATCGTCTCCTGGTTTTCATCCTCAGGCTGTCCGACAACACGTCCATAGGCAATAGCGACGATCTCATCCTCGTTATCGCTCATAATTCACCTCCTAATGAATTGTAAATACCGGCAATAGAGCCGTGACAAGACTCACTAGAAGCGCCAAAACGAGGCCAGCCACAAACCAACCCAATGCCGTGTTCGTGTGCTTACCGGTCTCAAGCAGACCCACCTCGACTGCGTTGTACTCGTTCCTGAGCTGCTGCAGGAGCTGCAGTCTGGCCTCAAACGGCCGCTTGAGGCCTATCGATCGCATCATCGCTACCGGATGCATGACTGCAACCCGAGTCATCCACATCGACTTTACGCAATATACACTGGACGTAACTAAAGCACAGATTACCAGTACGTAGTAGGGATTTGCTGTGGCCGCTGCGAGGAGCGTCGTCGCGATGCCTGCCGCCGCTAGAACGGCCGATGACCTAGCGCGCACGCTCGCGACACGCACCGACTGGGCCTCGCGTAGGCGGAGCATCTCACTGTGGACCAGAGCAAGGCTCTCCTCATCCATTCTTTCTGGCATGGGACTCAGACTAGTGGCCGCAAGCATTATCCTCCTACGTACGCGTGCGCGAGGAAGGTGACCATACGATGGCCTCATGCGCGATGCAGGAATAGGCCACGACGAGCTCCCGTCTGTCTTCATAGGTTCGTCGAGCGAGGCCCTACAGATCGGTCGGTATCTTCAGCTAGAACTGGAACATACCGGCTCGTGCGTCGCGACACGGTGGGACCAAGGTGTGTTCCAGGCATCCTCCATAACAATTGATCGCCTGACCGAGGCAACGGCCCAGTCCGATTTCGCCGTACTCGTCGTGTCAGCGGACGACACGGTGAGTTCTCGAGGCGTGACTCGCCCGGTCGCCCGCGACAATGTCGTTTTCGAACTTGGCTTGTTCATTGGAGCCCTAGGTCGAGAGCGAACCTACATAGTTGCGGATCGATCCACCGACCTCCACCTCCCCACCGACTTGATGGGAGTCACATGGCTTCCATATACCCGTCGGCAGGACGGGAATCAGCGAGCTGCCCTGAACGAAGCGGTGCTAGGCATTGTGGAGCGAATCGGCGCGCTCGGACCGCGTACACAGATGGTGACCACGGCGAGCGCGTCGCACCAATCCGATTCTCAGCGGATCCTGCGATCTGAAATCGAACGCGTATGTCGAGCAGCCGAAGCGCAGGGCTGGCGTGTTCGCACTCGCTCCGAGACCACACTGCGAATCGAGGACCGGCGCCGTCGCCGCTACACACTCTCGCTAGACGATCCTGCGGCGGCGCGGATGGAGCTACGCCTCTTTGCTGCCCAACTACGGGCAAACGGCCTACGAATTAGCCAGAGCGTCAGGCGCCCAGTTCAATTGGATCGACCGTTGCCTTGATCGAGAGGCTCTTCCGCGACCTATGACAGGCCGCGGAAGAGCAACGCTCCAACTCGGACACCACCGAGAGCCCTCCTAGAAGGACGCCGCGCTTCGGCCAAATATCGCACTGGCACCCGAACGCAGAAGTGACCTTTGCCTCAAGCGCAAGTCTGTAGCGGCACCTGTCCGACTACCAAGTGCTTCCGGGCACGAGCACGATGCTCGACCGAGCAAGGCTACCAAACCGGGATATTCAGCGGCAGCATCGATCCGCTGGCAAGTTCCTGATAGGTCTTTGGCCCAATTGGAGCGCTAAATGAGATCAATGAGATCAGCCTTGCTAGGTGAAGCCAGCCCCTCACCGCCGACGGCGAGGTCCAGCGCCAGGGCGTCGTGCTCCACGTCGGCGAGCGCCGCGCGGTCGACGAGGAGGCTGTGCACGGTGGCCGACGCCGTCCGGCGGGCGAAGGCCCGGATACGGTCCGCGTCGCTCGCACCCTCGGCGGCCTCGACCGGCGGGTACTGCGCGGCGATGTCGCCGGAGCCGTAGCGGTAGGCCTTCTGCATGCCCTCGTTGGCGTGGAGCGCCGCCGCCGCCGCCCACTCCGGCGTCTCGCTGCCGCCGAGGACGAGGGATCCCTGCTCCACCCCGTCGCGGATGAGTCCGGCGATGAACGTGAACAGCGTGCGATAGTCGACCCAGAACGACGCGAGGTCGTCGGGATGCTCCGCCGCGAGTCGCTCGATCTCGTTGTAGTCGAAGGGAGCCTCACAGATCGCGACGCCGTCCTCGTAGAGGACGCGGTAGAGCTTCGCCGGAACATCAGCCTCGATCGAACCGAGGGCCTCCGCTGCGCCGACCGACTGGCGGTTCGAGGCGGCGGTCGCCCGCAGCACCTCGCGCTTGTTCGCGAACCAGTAGTAGAGCGAGGACTGCTTCATCCCGCACGCCTCGGCCAGCATCGTCATACTCGTGCGCTCGTACCCGCGCTCGGCGAACAGCCTGGTCGCGACCTGGATGATCTCCTCGCGAGGATCCTCGGCGGCGATCCCGCTCGCGCGAGGACGACCGGGCGATGCTCCTGTGCGGCCGGCCATCGATCACCACTCCCTGCTCGCGGACACCTCCGCCAATCCTACGGGCGAGCGGCTCGACGGCTTTGAAGCCTCATGATCGTCCCATCGGACGGGACGTGGTGACGCTAGGCGATGGTCAGGTTGTGGAGGCGCAACACGCTGAGAAGATCCGGGGACTGCAGGTCGATGAGATCGATGTCGATGTTGTCGAGCCTCGTGCTCGTGATGCCGTCATCCGCCTGCTCGAAGATGGCCCAGAGCACGATGTCCGCCCCATGACGGGATCCGAATTGGATGCCGTCGAACGGTCCACCATCGCTGGCGTCTCGCCCGAAAATGAAACGACCCACGCGTTGGGTGAGCGCACGAGGCTGGCTGTTCTGCAGCGCTGAGCTGTCGAAGTCACCCAAGCCGAACTCCCGGATGGCCATGGCGGCAAAGGAGTCACGCAGCGCCGCAATCGTTCGCGAGTTCGTCACATCGCAGTAGCGACCGGCGAGGTCGGCGCGCCCCACCCTGCGGTTCCTGAACCAGGAGGCGTCCACCGTTCCTGCCTCGACGGTGGGATAGAGCTCGTCATCTTCGTCACTCACCTCGATCGCAGCCATCTCCGCGACAACTGCTGGGTCCGGACGAAACCGCGCCAAGATCTCGACGAGACAGCCGTACAGAGACGCCCCCGCATAAAGCGTCCGGTAGGAGCCGTCTTCCGAGTCCCATCGCCCGGTGAATCGGCCTCCATTGGCGTGGATCCAGTCGGTCCAAGCCCATGGGTCGGGTCCGAATCCGACTCTGAAGACCGTTCCTGGGCTGTCTCGGACGACGAATCGAGGTCCTGACTCGGACGCAGTCGGCACTAGCCCACCGCAGTGAACGCGCGTGCGGCTGCGATCACCCGCGGACCGACCTCGTCGATGTCGCCTTCGCGGATCAGGCGAGCTGGCGACTCGTCATCGAGCTGAGGATTCAGCCCTTGAAACCAAGACTGCGCGATACGCGGGTGGTCACGTTCGAGGAGGATGCCGGCAACCTGGAGCGCGGTCCGGAGGCGCAACTCGGTGGCGGCCGACGGAACGCGTGTGCCCTCCGCCCACTGCCGAACGGCGCGCGTCTCGCGCACATTGCCAAGGTAGGCGAGCAGCTGGGCTCCGAGGATTCCACGGAGGTCCTCAACGAGTTCAGGTACTTCCGCACGGATCGATCGCTGGAACGCGCCCAGACCAGGAGTCGAGTTCGTGATCGTCATGCTCCGAGTTTAGTGCGTTACCAAGCTGAATCACATCCGAAATCACACACCTCGCACGTCAACCGTTCTTGGTGAGCGTGACCACGAGCTCCAGCAGCAGCTCAGCTCTCGCCCAGCAGCTCGCGCATGGCCGCCTCGATCACGGCCGTCTCGGCCGCACGCACGCCAGGCCGCCCCGCGACATGGCCGAGATCGGACTCGATGACCCGCACCTCGCTCCGAGGCATCATCGCCGACTCCAGGACGTTGTCCTCGACGGTGAAGTAGAGGTCGGTCGACGACGGCATGACGATGCTCCGCGCACGCACGCCCCCGAGGGCAGCGGCCAAACCGCCCTCGACCCCTCGCCCGGGATCCGCCCGCTGCCAGGTGCGCAGCATCGCGAGCAGGTCGTTCGCGTCCCACCGCTCGTGGTCGGCCGCCCAGTCCTCGAGGAGGTCGGCGACGTCGGCGTACCCGAGGTCGCGGTAGGCGCCGTCCCGGAAGAACGCCTGCGAGTAGGCCCACCCCGCGTACACCGTCCCGAATGCGCGGAGTCCGGCCCGCGGCGGTGTCGTGTAGCGGCCGCCGTCGAACGCTGGATCCGCCCGGAGCGCCGCCTCGACGCCAGCCAGGAAGACGGCGTTGTGGGGTGAGCACCGCGCGGCACCGGCGACGGGCAGGAATGCGTCGACGAACTCCGGATACTGCACCGCCCACTCGTACGCCTGCAGTGCGCCCATCGACCAACCGGCGACCAGCCGCCAGCGGCGGACACCCAGGTGCTCGGCGAGCCGCCGTTGCGCGCGGACGTCGTCGCCGATCGACACCTCGGGGAACGCGGCACCGCGCACCTCCTCAGCCGCGTTCGACGGTGACGTCGAGACGCCGTTTCCGAACAGGTTCACCGAGACGATGAACCAGCGGGCCGGGTCGAGCACCCGGCCCGGCCCGATCCACGGCTCGTAGCTCGCGTGCGTCCCGGTGTAGTAGCTCGGGAGCAGGACGGCGTTGTCACCGTCGGCGTTCAGCGCGCCCTGCGTCGTGTACGCGAGCCGCGCCTCCGGGAGGTCCGCGCCGGACTCCAGCGCGAACCTCCCGAGGTCGAGGACCTGGTGCATCGGGATCAGAAGAACTTCAGGTAGCGGGCGGTCTCCCAGTCCGACACGTGCGCCTGGTACTCGTTCCACTCCTGGCGCTTGTAGTCGATGAACGCGTCGTACATCGCCTCGCCGAAGACGGCACGCGACAGCGAGTCGGTGGCGAACTCGTCGACCGCCTCACCGAGGCTGCGCGGCAGCATGCCGATGCCGAGCTGCGCGACCTGCGCCTCGGTGTAGTCGTACATGTTCTCGGTGTGCGGCGCTCCCGGGTCGAGGTCCTCACGGATGCCCTCGAGGCCCGCGGCGAGGATCAGCGCCGCCCCGAGGTACGGGTTGCAGCTGATGTCGGCCGCCCGGCACTCCACGCGCCCGCCCTGGAGTGGCACGCGCAGCATGTTGGTCCGGTTGTTGTTGCCGTAGCTCACGAAGACCGGAGCCCAGGTGGAGCCCGACATGCTGCCCTGACGCACGAGCCGCTTGTAGCTGTTGACCGTCGGCGCGATGACCGCCGAGAGCGCCGGCGCGTGCTTCAGGACTCCGGCGATGAACTTGTATCCGAGCTCCGAGATGCCGCAACCACGCGGGTCGTCGTCGGTCTCGAACAGGTTCTCACCGGTCTCGATGTCGGCGAGCGACATGTTGAAGTGCGCACCCGAGCCGCTACGGTCGGCGAAGGGCTTCGGCATGAAGGTCGCGAAGTAGCCGTGCTTGCGGACGATCTCGTTGGCCATGAGTCGGAAGAACACGGCGCGGTCGGCCATGGTGAGCGCGTCGGAGTAGTTGAAGTCGATCTCGAACTGCCCCGGGGCGTCCTCGTGGTCGAACGAGTACACGCCCCAGCCCATCTCGGTCATCGCCTCGACCAGCTCGGTGAGCCAATCGAGGTTGTCGAGCGCGGCGGTCGCCGTGTAGCAGGGCTTCGCGAGGTCGTCGCGGTCGCTGACCTCGGTCACGCCCTCCGGGGTGTCCTTCAGGACGAAGAACTCGGTCTCGATCCCGAGGTTGAAGGTGAAGCCCATCTCGGCCGCCGCATCGAGCTGGCGCTTGAGGATGTTGCGCGACGCCGCCTCGAACGGCTCACCCTTCGTGTAGAGGTCGCTCGCGAAGAACGCGACGTCCTTCCGCCACGGCAACTGCACGGCGCTGTCGAGGTCAGGGCGAGCGGAGAGCTCCTCGTCGCTGATCGCCTGCGGGAGGCCGTCGAGCGCGGCCCCCGTGAAGAGCTCCGATCCCCCGGCCATGCGCTCGAGGTGCGACAGCGGGACGAACTTGGTCTTGATGCTGCCGTGCATGTCCACGAAGCTCGCCATCGCATACTTGACGCCGGCCTCCTGCAGGCGAGCGCGGACGGACTCCACGGTGGTAACGGTCTCGACGACGGTCATGGGATGCTCCTCCGGTTGCGTCGCTGCCCTCGCCGCGACTCATTTCGATACTGTATTGAAAGTATGCGTGGATGGAGTTTCGATGCAGTGTCGAAATTGTTTCCGGGGTGTGAAGCCTGCGTCGTGGTGCGCAGAAAACACAGAACCGGCGCCCGTCGCGGGTGCGAGGGGCGCCGGTTCCGGGAGTCGTGGTTACGGGACGATGACCGCACGCCCGCCGATCGTGCCCGCGTGCAGGTCCTCGTAGGCCTTCGGGGCGTCGTCGAGCGAGTACGGCTGCACCTCGACGTCGACCTTGCCCGCCTTCGCGAGCTCGAAGACCTCGATGAGCTCGCTCCGCGAACCCCAGTACGGCACGCGCACGGCTGCGTCATAGGCGATCGAACCGAAGCCGATGGTCGCCGATCCGCCGCCGATGCCCACGATCGTCACGTCGGCCTCCATGGCGGCGACCGCGGTGGCCGTGGCGATCGTCGGATTGGCGCCGACGAAGTCGAACACCGCGTCGACCCCGACACCGCCGGTCAGCTCACGGATCTTGCCCGCTGCCGACTCGTCACTGATGAGCGTGACGTCGGCACCGACGTGCTTCGCCAGTTCGAGCTTCTCGTCGTTGACGTCGAGGACGATCACCGTCGCGCCGGAGAGCGCCTTGAGCATCTGGATGCCGACGTGGCCGAGGCCACCGGATCCGATGACGACGGCGAAGGTGCCGGCGCCGAGCTTCGGCAGGCTGCGCTTGATCGCGTGGTACGGCGTGAGACCGGCGTCGGTGAGCGACACGTTCTTCACGGGGTCGAGGTCACCGATCGGCACCAGGTGACGCACGTCGTCGACGATCATGTACTCGGCCATCGAGCCCTGGCTGCCGAGTCCGGGAGGACGGATCCCCTCGGCGACCGCGTTCGTGCAGTAGTTCTCCTTGCCCTGCGAACAGTTCAGGCAGTGACCGCAGCCCCACGGCCCGTAGACGGCGACCGCGTCTCCGATCTGCAGACCCGTCTCGACACCCTCACCGAACGACTCGATGACGCCGGCACCCTCGTGCCCGAGGGTGAGCGGGAGCGGGTACTGCTGCTCGAGGTAGTCCTTCTCGGGGAGGCTCATGACGTAGTCGTCGGAGTGGCAGACACCGGCGGCGGTGACCTTCAGGAGGATCTCACCCGGCCCCGGCGTCGGCTTCTCGATCTCGACGACCTCTGGGGCCGAGCCGATCTTCGTGTACCGCAGTGCCTTCATGGTGGGACATCCTCCTCGAGCGTCGGAACCGCACGCCGCAGTCACTCACTAAGCGACGTGTGTCAGATAAGTTTGACCGTTCCAGTATGCGCCTCGATCCGGCGGCCGGCACCCCGTTGACAGCGCGCTGACGCCGACACCCGTCAGCGCGGTTCCCAAGCCAGGACGGCCTCGAGGAGCTCGGATCGCGAAAGCCCACTGTCGACCTGGAGGACCGGCAGCGACAGGGTCGCGAGCCAAGCCTCGTGCGACGCCCGACTCCGGCCGTCGAACGCGGGGTCGTCGTAGCCGCTCGCCCACTCACGGAACTCCCGCCACGCACGGTCGTCGTGCGGTTCGCCTGCCCGCCGCTCGATCTCTCGAGCCTCAAGACGCCGCAGACGTTCCGACGGGTCGAGGGTCACGAAGACGATCGCATCGCACTCGGCGACGATCTCGTCACCCCAGCCGGGCATCGAGCCCGACAGGACCCAGGCCTCGCGCGGTACGAACAGCTCGCGCATGAGCCGCACCCGCTCCGCGTCCGAACGCTTGGTCACGTAGGGCGGGTCCGTCGGCACCCAGAAGTAGTCGTCGGCGTCGGCGTGCGGGACGGACCAGTGGTCGGCGAGCGCCCGCCCGAGCGTCGTCACGCCACTGCCACTGGCGCCCATCACGTGCACTCTCGATCGTCGCATCCGTCCATTCTCCGACACCCCCGACCTTGGAGGCTCGAGCGAGAGAGCCATCCCACTCGGATCCTGGCGACGGGTATTGATAAGTTTATCTCCGCCGTGATAGGTCGGTGATAAAGTTATCGTCATGCGATCACCTGTCACGAATCCCTTTCAGCCCGGTTCAGACGTGGTACCCGATGTCTGGGCAGGCCGCGTCGAGCAACTGAGCGATTGGCGGGATGCGGTTCGTCCGCGCAGACATGCAGGCCTGTATGAGACCGGCCGAACGATCCTCGGCGAACCCGGAACCGGCAAATCGAGCCTGGTCCGCAAGATCGCCCGCGACGCGGCGGACGCTGGAGACTGGGTGACACCGCAACTGCGGATACCCTCCGGAGCTGATCCACTGAAGATCGTCGCCTCCGCAGTGCTGCGACTCGCTGATATGGCAGGTCTTCGAACCTCGACCCGGCAGCGGGTCATGGACCTCCTCAGCAGGGTCGAGCAGGTGGCGATTTCAGGCTTTTCCCTCGCGATGGGTGGGGGTGAAGGGCCGGAGCCCTTCACCGCGCTGTTCGACCTCCTGATCGAACTCGGGCAGGCAGCGATCGATCAGGATGCGGTGATTCTGATTCACATCGACGAGGTGCAGAACATCACTGATGAAGCCGCACTGTCGCAACTGCTCATCGCGCTCGGCGACGCCCTGTCCTATGAGGTGGAGGTCTCAGCCCCCGGTGGGCTCTACGTAACCCGATTCCTACCGATCGCCGTATACCTCACCGGACTACCGGACTTCGAGGACATGGCCGGCGCTCGAAAAGGAGCAACATTCGCGAGGCGCTTCCGTACCACCACACTGACAGCGCTCGACGAGGACGATCTGCTCGAAGCTTTGCAGCCATTCGTCCTCGAGGGATGGGAGACCCACGACGATGAACACGGCATCGCGCGAGTGAGCATGAGCCAAGAGGCGGCCAAAGCGATCGTGGCCCTGTGTTGTGGGGAACCGTTCCTGTTCCAGCTCGCCGGACAGCGCGCCTGGAACGCAGCGCAGACCTCGGTCATTTCAGAGGATCAGGTTGTGACCGGGTGGAGTGGAGCGGAGGGCGAGGCATTGGCGCACGTCGAACGCATCCTGAACCGGCTCCCGACTCGCGAGCACGAGTTCATCGACGCGATGGCGGCTCTGCCGCCTGCAGACCGGAAGTTGACCAAGATCGCCGAGCAGATGGGCATGACAGCAGCGACGCAGGTCGGTCCGACGTCGCAGCGACTGGACACCGTGCGCGGCATCATCTCTCGAGGAAAGCCGTACTCGTTCCGCAATCGGGCAGTCGAGGCCTATCTGACAACGGACTGGCCGCGCGTCAACTGATCCGTCATCACATCCGCTCTGAACCCGTCGTCACCGGCCGGACGATGATCATCGCATGCGAGCGGGTGGCGGAGAGCGCGTCAGGCGCGGACGGACTCGGGCACCGGACAGCTCAGGCGCGGTCGTGGAGGGTCAGCTGGTAGCCGTCGGGGTCGGCGAAGGTGAAGGTCCGACCGAACGGGCCGTCGATGGGAGCCGAGACGATCGTGTGCCCGTCGGCGACGAGGGTGTCGTGGATCTCCTGGACGTCGGTGGCGTGCAGCCAGATCGCCGCGCCGATCCCGGGCTGGGGCGCGGAGGCGAGATCAGTTCCGGGGACGATGTCGCGCAGGGCGAAGGCGGTCGGCATCGTCTCGAAGACGACCGCGTGCGGCGGGCCGGCCTGCGAGCGGACGAGGCCGAGGTACCGCTCGTAGAAGGCCTGCGATGCGTCGAGGTCGGCGACCTGGAGGGAGATGAAGTCTGGTCCGGTAACGGGCATGATGTGCGTCCATTTCTGTCGTGTCAGTTATCTGACACACTCAGCCTATGTCAGAATACTGACATGAGTCAAGACGGGATCGATCTGGACACCTCGCTGGGGTACCTCCTGAAGGAGGCGTCGAGCGCGCTCCGCTCAGCGATGGAGGCCGTGCTGCGACCACTCGGCATGACGATCACGCACTACTCCTGCCTCGAACTCCTCGCCCAGCGACCTGGGCTGTCGAACTCCGAGCTGGCCCGCGGCGCCTTCGTCACCCGGCAGTCGATGAACGTGCTTCTGCAGGCCCTCGAGCGCGACGGCTTCGTCAGCCGTCCCGAACAGGCCCCCGTCGGCAAGGCGCTGCCGACCCGACTCACGCCGCTCGGTCGTGAGCATCTCGCGCAGGCGACCGCCGCAGTGCGGTCGGTCGAGGTCCGGATGCTGAGCGGCCTGTCCGCAGAACAGCAGCGGGAGGCACTCGTCGTTCTGCGCAGCATGATCCGGTCACTTCGCGACGACGAGCGCTGAGGCATCCGTCAGTCGGTGACGGGAAGCGTCTCGACGAAGGCCTGGATCCGGTCCGCGACGGCGACCGGCACCTGCCAGGCCGTGAAGTGCGCCCCGCGATCCAGCTCCGTCCAGCTCCGGATATCGCTGTAGGCCCTCGCCGCGTAGGAGCGCGGGAGTCCGCGTTCGCCCGTCTGCACGGCGACGGCCACGGGCACCTCGATCGGCGGGAGTTCGGGCTGCTTGGGGTGATCGCGATACGGCTGGAACGATGACCCGATGCTCTGCGTGAACCAGTACAGCGAGACCGTGGTCAGCAGTTCATCGTCGGTCCACCAGTCGCCGTCTCCCGCCCAGGCGAGGAGCTTCTCCGCGATCCACGCGGCGAGGCCTACCGGCGAGTCGTTCAGGGCCGTCGCGAGGATCTCGGGCCTGGTCGCCTGCACGCGGGCATAGGCGAGACCGCGAGCCCACTCCTCGTCGTGTCGGTCGAGCCAGTCCTGCTCCTCGGCGGTGAGGTCGCGCGCTCGGGACGCCGACGGGAAGGCGGCGTGCGTCGCGAACTGGCCGATGACCGATTCGGGATACAGTGCCGCGAGCCAGTCGCTCGTCGTCGACCCCACGTCCTCGCCATAGGTGAGGTAGCTCGCGTGCCCCAGCACCTCGGTCATGAGCGCGTGCATGAGTTCGGCGACCACCGGGCCGGTGAACGGCCGGTCCGCGAGGGGCGCTGAGAACCCGTACCCGGGCAGGGAGGGGACGACGACCTCGAAGCCGAGCGTCCGGCCGTCACCGAGGTCGACGGTACGCCCTGCGAGTTCCCTCGCGAGCGGCAGCATCTCGATGAAGGAGTAGGGCCAGCCGTGGAACGCGATCACCGGGACCGTCACCGTGACGCCGTCCGGTGCCATCAGCCGCGCGACATGCAGCCGCTGCCCGTCGACCTCAGCCTCGAACTGCGGCTCATCCTGAAGCTCGCGCTCGATGCGCCGCCAGTCGAAGCCGTCCCGCCAGTGGTCGACGAGCGCCCGCAACCGGTCGAGCGAGAGGGCGCTCTCCTCGCCGGCGTCACCGATCGCGGCGGGGAGGCGAACCGCGTCGAGTCGCCGCCGCAGGTCCTCGAGGTCGGCATCGGGCACCTGGATCCGGAACGAACGCATGCGCTCGACGCTAGAGCAGACGTCCGACAAGGATGAACGACGCCCAGCGACGGTGTGTGACCACGACGCCCTGGTATCATTTAGCTATAGCTAATGATCGGGGGAGTCGATGAGTACGCTGATTCGAGACACGATGAGCGCTGCGGGGACGAGCGGGGCCGAACTGGCTCGGCGCCTGCAGGTCACGCCTGGGGCGATCTCGCAGCTCTTGAAGTCCGAGGAGGACGCGACGATCAAGCTGGCATCGCTCGAGCGGGCACTGCGCGCCCTGGGGAAGGACATCGTCATCAACGCGGTCGAGTCGTCATCACCCGCCGCTCGGTTCTCGCCCGCCGGAGTCTCCCGGGCGATGAGCGACGCACTCATCGAGGGAGATCGCACCTTCGCCCTCCGCCTGCTGACGCAAGCGGCGCAGAAGGTCGCAGTCGAGCCCGACCTTGCGACTGATCCGCTGTTCGCCAGACCTCCAGAGCGACTCCCGGACACCGGATGGGACACCCTGTTCCGGGCCCATTACGGCCGAGCACTGCCTGATGCGCTCACCGCACGATGGCCCGAGCTGACGCCATTGCCCGAGCCATGGTTCGTCTCCCAGTTCGACAGCCTGCGGGAGCGTGCGCGCACCCGTTCGCCGGAGCACTTGCGGCGCCTCAACATCTTTATCGACGAGCAGAGCCTGAGCCGCGCGTGAGCCGTGAGCCGCAGTTGGATCCAGGTTTCGTCCGCCAGTTGATGCGGGAGCTCGAAGGCGCTCTGACCGAGCGGAAGGTGAACGGACGAATGTACGTGGTCGGAGGGGCTGCACTGGCTTTGCAGTACCCGGATGATCACGACATACGTGTGACGACCGATGTCGACGCGGTCTTCTGGCCGGACACTGAAGTGCGGGAAGAAGCAGCGAGGCTGGCGGAGCGCTATTCACTTTCGCCGACCTGGTTGAACTCGAATGCAAGGCCGTTCATCCCCGACGGCCGAGGAGACGTCAAAGCACACTCCGAAGGCTTCGTCGTCGCTCTTGCAGATCCGAAAGTGCTCGTCGCGATGAAGCTCGCGAGCGCTCGGGAACAGGATCTCAGCGACCTCGTCTTGCTGGTGAGACACCTGGGAATCACCGCTGCGGAAACCCTCGTCGACATCGCCTTCGACATCTATGGCGAGGAATCGATGAGTCTGACGGACAGCCGAGAAGACGTGTACCGCCTCGCCGTCGATGTCATGGCCGCGGCAACTCGTGCGACAGGTAGATCGACGCCGCCAGACCGGACCTCCTAACGAACCGGAAGAAGCATATCGCCTTCAGGCGCCGGGTCCGTCGCCAAGCGGGCGTGCAGCTCGACATCGAAGCGATCGGCACCGTACGCGAGTTTCTGCCGTTCGATGCCCTCGGGGAGGAAGCCGGCCCGTGTCGCGACCCCGCAGGACGCCGGGTTGTTGACCCGATGACCCAGTTCCAAGCGGAACAGCCCCTCGCGGAATGCGTGATCGGCGACCGTCCTGACCGCTCGCGTTGCGAGACCGCCACCCCGCGCATCCATGATCAGCCAGTAGGACAGCCACGCGGTGGCGTGCCGCCGGTCGATCGCGGAGACACCGACGTTGCCCACCACCGAGCCGTTGCGGATGATCGCCCAGTTGAGCCGGGACTCGGAGGGGGTCAGCGCCCGCTCGATGAACTGGACGGCGTCCTGGACCGTTGACAGGTCCGCGTGGCCGAACTGCGGAGCCAGGTCGACGTTCTCGACGTAGGCGGTTTGGAGGGACTGCGCATCGTCAGCGACCCACGGGCGCAGGAACGTATCGACCATCCGCCCAGTCTGGCATCCGCTGCGCTTCAACCCACCGTGCGCATCCAGGCCCGCAGGTCGGCGAGGGCGGTGAGGGCGACGGTGGCGTGATCGGCTTCGGGGTAGACGTGTGAGGTCACCGTCGCGCCGGCCTGCTCCTGCGCGGCGACGTAAGCGGCGGTCACGGTAGGCCGGATGAGCGTGTCCTTCGACCCCTGTGCGACGAAGAGCGGCACGGTGATCCGCTCGGTCGGTGTGTTCTCCTGCAGGAGCTCGCTCCACACGGGCGCCGTCGCCGGATCAGCCGACAAGAACGAGCCGATCATCGGGTCGGCGATGTCGTGCAACCGTTTGTTCTGCCCGAGGAGGCACAGTTTCGCCATCTGGGGCACCGCTACCACCCCGGCCGGGGAGAGGATGGTGCTCAGCGGGTCCGTCGGCAGCCGGTCGGCGTAGGCCTCCGCGTAGGCGTTGAAGGCGTAGGCCCCGATCGTGACGCCGGAGACGTCGCGGATGTCGTCCTGAAGGAGCGCCGCCAGGTCGCTCGCCGGAGCCGCCACCGCGACGCCCCGTACGTCGAGCTCGGGCGCGTAGGTGGCGGCACGCTGCGCCGCGAACAAGGCCGCGTGTCCGCCCTGCGAGTGCCCCCACAGCACGACGCGGTCACTGGCGCCGATGCCCTCGACGTGCTGCGCGGCACGGGCGATGTCGAGGACGTTCGCCGCCTCGGTCGCTCCGATGAGGAACGACGCCGGGCCGGGGACCCCCATACCCGCGTAGTCGGTGGCGACGACGACGTTGCCGTCCGCGAGCAGGTCGGTGAGTCCCTCGATGAGAGCGAACGGCGCGATACCACTCGATGGAGCACAATGCGGTGCGATCCCGGTCGTCGGGTGCGCCCAGGACACGACCGTCCGGGTCCCGGCCGCCACCTGTTCACCCGGCGCGACGATGAGACCGGAGACGAGGATGTCGGCGCCGTCGACATCGGTCGAGTGGTAGACGACCCGCAGCGCCGCGGCACCGTCTGGCGCACCGACGACGGGCTCGCTCCGCACGATCGTGCCTGGAGGTGCTGCGGTCGAGGCCGGTGTGGGCGTTGCGGAGCCGTAGAAGCCCTCCACCGAGGACTCGACCGCCGCCCCCTCCCCCACACGCACGCCGAAGTCGAGCAGACGCGCGACGGCGGGTGCCGCCACGATGAACGCGACCAACGCAGCAACGCCGATGATCCGCCCGACAACTCGACGACGGGGCGGATGGACGCGATGGGGCGGGGCGGATCCGTCCCCGGTTGCCGGGTCGGAATCGTCTCGCGTCGTCATAGCTCACACGGTAGACCGTCGTCTGGACAGGCGCGACGGGTGAGAACCTCGGGATACGCGAACATCTCGCCTATCACGTGTTCCGCTCGACGACACGGATGCCGCCAACCGGTAACATGCTCACTACCGGGCTCCCTCGCCCGGGTGTGGCCCAGACCCCGCCGCCGCTTCATGTCGGCCCACGGGTGTCTGGATGTGCGGCGGCGGGGGCTGGTACGCAGACGCTGCCAGTGGTCCGGGACCGACTCGTCTCCGGCTCAGGCGCGGTAGTGCGCCGCCAGGCGTTCGAGGCCCTCGTCGATCGAGACCGCCGGTGTCCAGTGCAAGGCCGCGCGGGTCTGGCGCTGGTCGAACCAGTGAGCGGTCGACAGCTGTTCCGCGAGGAAGCGCGTCATCGGCGGCTCATCGGCGCCGGGGCGGATGCTCCACAGGCGCTCGACGAGCCCACCGGCAGCTCGGGCGACGCCGGCGGGGACGCTGAAGGCGGGCGGCTTCACGCCGGCAGCACGACAGATGCCCGCGAGCAGCTCGCCGACCGGACGCGGCTCGCCGTTCGTCACTACGAATGCCCGCCCGTGTGCCGTCTCCGCGTGTTCGAGGGCCGCCGCGATGGCCGACGCCGCGTTCGCGACGTACGTGCTGTCGATGAGGGCTGTCCCGTCGTCGAGCAGGGGCAACCGTCCGCGGCGCGCGCGGTCGACGATGCGCTCGACGAGCTGCGGATCGCCCGGACCCCAGACGAGATGCGGCCGCACGACGACGACCGCGAAGCCGCGACGGTCCCGCGCGAGGGCGAGCAGCTCGCCCTGCGCCTTCGTCCGCGCATACTCCCCGCGTGCTGCGTCCGGGTCGGCCGGTTCCGCGCCGACACCCACGAGCGCCGAGCCTCCATGCGCGACGGACGGCGACGAGATGTGGACGAACCGTGAGACGCCCGCGGTCTCGGCCGCGTCGAGGACGACCTCGGCCCCGGCGACGTTGACCCGCTCGAACTCCGCCGGGTCGCCCGCCAACGAGACCTTCGCGGCCAGATGGACGACCGCGTCGACACCGTCCATCGCCGACTCGACGACGGCCGCGTCGGTGATGGATCCGCGCACCTCCTCGACGTCGGTGAGGGCGGATGGCCCACGCTGCAATACCCGGACCCGATGTCCGTTGCGGAGTAGCTCAAGGGCGACCTCACGGCCGAGCATGCCGCTCGCGCCGGTGACGAGGACCGTCACGGGGTGCTCAGCCGTTCACCGGCCAGGGTGCCTTCCGCCCACACCGACAGGCGGGTGCGGTCGATCTTGGAGTTGTGGCGGATGTCGGTCGGCAGCTCGGGTACGACGAACACCGCGACGAGCGGCTGCGTCGAAGCGTCGCGCACCTGTGCTGCGAGGTCGGCGTCGGCGAGCTGGACCCGCTTCGTGCCCGTGGTCGTCTCGACGATCGCGACGCACTGGCGGAGGCCCTCGGGCCCGACACCGACGACGGCGGCACGGCGAACGAGCGGCACCGTCTCGATCGCCTGCTCCGGTCCGACCGGAGCGATCGGGCCGTCCTGAGTCGCGATCACGTGCGGCAGGCGGCCCTCGATCCAGAGGCGGCCATCGGCGTCGAGATGCCCGACATCGCCGGTGCGGTGCCAGCGCCCGCCCTCGGCCACGTCGCGGACGGCGGCCCGATCGGTCAACCAGAGACGGTCGTACTGCGACTTGAGGTGCTCCGCCGAGATGATGACCTCACCCAGGCGGTCGGCGTCCTGCGTCGGCGCACCCGTGGCGCGGCCGGCCTCGTCGAGCGGGCTGATGCGCACGTCGACACCACCGATCGGCGTCCCGACGCACACGCCCGTGTGCTCGGTGTCCTCGTCGGGCAGCGTGTCGAGGGTGATGTCCGAGACGAGCAGGCATTCGGTCATGCCGTAGACCGCGTGCGCGGAGGCGTTGGGCAGGACACCCACGAGCGCGGTGAGGAGCTGTCGGCTGACGGGTGCGCCCGTCGAGAGCACGGTCTTGACGCCCTGGAGCGCCTGACGGTCCGCACTGTCGAGCGCGTCGGCCGTCGCGACCACGTTCAGGATGGCGGCTGGCGAGAGGAAGACGATGTCGGCGTCCGTCTCGGCCACGGCGGCAGCGACCGCCCGGGCGGTGAGCGTCCGGGGCGCCGAGATGTCCATCTCCGGCGTCGAGGAACGGGCTCCGAGCGCCGGGCCGAGCAGCGCGAACGGCGCGAACCCGGTGACGAGCCCGGAGTCCGCGGTGATCGCGAAGTGCTCCGACAGGACGTCGCGCAACGACGACAGCTGGGCGTGGGTGTACTTCACACCCTTCGCCGGGCCGGTCGATCCCGAGGTGTAGAGGATCGCCGCGAGGTCGGTCGGGCCGGGTTCGCTGGGCAGCTCAGGCGTCGTACGGGTGTCGAGCAGGTCCTTGAGGCTGTGCGAGACGCCGAGGGCCGCTGCGGTCGCGCCGGGGAGACGGGCCGCCGAGATCTTCACGCCCGGCCAGCCGAGTGCCCGCGCGGCGGCGAGCCCCTTGGTCTCGCCGATGACGTAGGACGGCCATGCCCCTCGGACCGCCTGGGAGAGACCGCGTACGCCGAGTCCGGCGTCGGCGACCACCACGACCGCGCCGATGCGCAGGCAGGCGTAGATCACGGCGGTGAGCGTGGCGCCGGGGGTGACGAGCAGGGACACGCGGTCGCCTCGCCGGACACCGATGCGGTGCAGACCGGCGGCCAGGCGCGTCACGCGGTCGTCGAGCTGCCGCCAGCTGACGCGACGAGCCGCACCCGCCCCGCGCTGTTCGACGATCGCGTCGCCGTCGTCAGTGCGCCGCTCGTCCAACCGCCGCCAGAGTGGTTCGAAGTCGGGCTGCTCGGTCGCAGCGGCGGCGGACTCCACCGGCACCGCTGCAACAGGCGCACCCTGCGGCAGGCTGTCGTCGAGCCACGTGAGCAACGACTCCGCGACCGGGGCGTCCTCGATGACGAGGTGACCCGCGCCGGCGAAGCGGTGGACCTCGGCGTGCGGGAGGCGGTCGGCGAGGTCGTCGAGGTAGCGGTCGCTGAAGATCGGATCGCGCGGACCCCACAGCATGACCGCCGGGACGCGGAGCTGGGCGACGTCGTCGGCGAGGCGCTCGAGGCGCGGGAAGCTGACATGCTCCGGGGTCGCCGGGATGTCGGCGACGAACGCGCCGATGCCGCGACGGCGCGCAGGGGCGGAGTACGGGCTGCGGTACGCGTCGCGGACGTCGCGGTCGAGCGGTGGGGACGCGAGCGACAGCGTCGTGTCGAGGAAGGCGGTCGTCTGGACCGAGCCGGCGCCGAGCATGCCGCGAGCGCCGGCGAGCCGCAGGGGCGCGGGGATCGGGGTGCCCTCCGGGTGGTGCACGGCCGTGTTGAGCAGCATCGACCCGACGAGGAGCTCCGGGTGCTCGGTGGCCCAGCCGAGGGAGACGACACCGCCCCAGTCGTGACCGAGAGTGACGACGGGACCGGTGAGGCCCAGCGCCTCGGAGAAGGCTGCGAGGTCGGCGATCCGCTGTTCGAGGGTGCGGGTGACCTCCGTGCGCTCCGACCAGCCCATCTCGAGCTGGTCGACGGCGACGACGCGCCAGGCGGTCCCGCCGGCCTGGGCCTGCTCGACGGACCGGGTGATGAGCGAGCGCCAGAGGTACGACCAGGTCGGGTTGCCGTGGACGGCGAGGACGGTGCCGACCGGTTCGACACCGGCGTCGCTGAGCGCGTCGGTGGTGTCGAGGTAGTGCCAGTTCCTCGTCACGCCGTCGTCCGCCAGCCGACCGGGGACGTCGATGCGGTGCGAGTACCGCGCGGGCAGGCCCGGCAGACCGGCGGCGCGCACGCCCATCGTCCGCAGCCCGATGTTCGCGGCGACCGTGCCCGCTACCACGCGAGCTCCATCAGGCCGGTGTTCAGCCCCGAGCCGACGCCCATGAGGAGGACGCGGTCGCCCTTGTTCAGGGTCGACTGCTGATCGGCGAGGGTGATCGGGATGGAGGCCGGTCCGACGTTGCCGAGGTAGGGATAGGTGACCGGCACGCGACTGCGGTCGAGCGACGCGGCCTTCACCATGGAGTCCGTGTGGATAGACGACACCTGGTGGGTGATGTAGCGGTCCATCTTCGACCAACGCCACGAGTCGCCGGCGGCTTCCTTCCAGGCGGAGACGACGAGGTCGAGCCCGCCCTTGAGGAGCGCTCGGGCGTCGGTGAACATGCCGTCGACACTGCCGACGCAGAGGTGGTTGAACTCCGTCGCCGCGCGGGTGACGCCGCCGAGGATGCGGTGTCCCTCGGGGTGACGGTCGGCCGGCCCGATGACGGCGGCGGCGGCCCCGGAGCCGAGGGTGAGGGAGGCGAACTCGCTCATGAAGTCGTCGCGGTCGATCGTGCTGCCGCTGAGGCGCTCGATCGTGTTGGCGTGCACCTCGCTCGCGTCCTCGCCGTTGACGATGAGCGCGTACTCGATCTGGCCGGACTCGATCATCGCGGCCGCCATCGTCATGCCGGTCACGAAGCCGAGGCAGGCGTTGGCGATGTCGAAGTTGATGGCCGAACTCGGCAAGCCGAGGCCGTCGTGGATGCGGACGGCGACGGAGGGCTCGAGGTGCTGCCTCGTCACCGAGGTGTTGATCATGAGCCCGATCTGCGAGGGCGAGATACCCGCCTCGGCGAGCGCACGTCGACCGGCCGACACCGTGGCGTCGTCCGAGTTCTCGCCGGGCCCCCAGTGCCGTCGCTCGACCACACCGGCGACGCGTCGCAGGATGCCCTTCGGGAGGCGGGCGCGTTTCATCGCGGCCGCGAGGCCCTCTTCGATCTCGACCGAGGTCACCACTGCGGACGGCAGCGTGCTCGCCACCGACAACATGGCCACATTGTCGAATCGGGTAGTTGCGTTTCCGGTCACGATTCCTCCGTGCCTCTGACCAGGCAGTCTTGACCGCCAGCGTCTGACGGTACTCCTCTACCCTGAACGTGGACGAATCGTGTCCCCGTTGTTGACAGCGGGTGCCCAGCGGGACAGCGCGCGGGGCGTCCGCCTAGGCTGGTGGACGCGGCCCACTCCGCCGGTGCCGCCTGATCGGAGGATGTCCCGATGGTGGTCCGCCCCTACTGGTTGAAGCGCGCGAGCATCGAGGACTTCGAGGCGGCCTACGACCCCGGGACGTGGCCCTCGTACACCGATTCGACCGGCCTGCCGCTCGTGGCCGAGGCGATGTCCAACCAGGATCCGGCGACCCGTGCGTTCATCGTCGGGCGGCTCCTCGACGACGGTGCGGACGCGACGGTCGTCCTCGACGAGGGGTACACCCTGCTGCACGTCCTGCTGGCGCAGCGTGCCCGGGACCCCGAGGTCGACCCTCCACTGATCCGCCGCCTCATCGCCGCCGGCACGGACGTGAACCGACCCGCCGGACGACACCAGCGCCGCCCGGTGGAGGAAGTCGACCACCCGAAGCTGTCTGCCGAGGAGCTCGAACCCTACTACCGTGCGTTCTTCGACCAGCCGGGCCTCGAGCTCCTCGCGCCCGACCCGCACGGGCGGTCGGTGCTCGACCGGGCGCGCTCGAGTCGCTTCCGGCGCCCGCAGCTGTTCGACCTGGTGACGGCGTACCTGGACGCGGCCGGACTCGCTCCCACGGATGAGGCCCTGACCCGCACGGCGACCTGGCAGAACCTCGATGAGATCCGTGCCGTGTACACCCCTGGACTCGCGTCCGCCATCGACGAGAACGGCGACAGCCTGCTCCACGCCGTCCTGCGCAACCCTGATCTCGCCGTCCGCTCCGCGCTCGTCCCGCAGCTGCTGGCCGACGGTGCCGACGTCACCCTCCGCACCGCCGAGGGTGACAGCGTCCTCCACCTCGCGCTCGATCGCTCCGGTGCGCGCGAGGCGGAGCAGGACGCCCGGGTGCTCCGCGCACTCATCAGCGCGGGCGCCGATGTCAATGCGTCGTCGCCCTCGAACGGCGTTCCGCTGACCGCGCTCGCCGGGCAGGGCAACTTCCCCGAGGGGCGACTGGAACCGCTGTACGACGCGCTGCTCGCCGCACCTGGCCTCGACCCGACCGTCGTCCTCGCCGACGGCCGAACCGCGCTCGACGTCGTCCGCACGGCACGTCCTCCTCGTCCGGTGCTCCTCGCCCGCCTCGAGGCCCTGGTCGACTGACACCGGAGCCGACCGCGGGAGCCGCGATCCCCGAATCGGCACTGCCACGCGCGCAGGTCACCGCAGTAGCCTGTGGGGATGACCACCCGCCGCACCCTCGACCAGTCCTCCAAGCTGAAAAGCGTCCTCTATGAGATCCGGGGGAAGGCCCTCGTCGAGGCCGTGCGTCTCGAGGCCGACGGGCACCGCATCCTCAAGCTCAACACCGGCAACCCCGCCATCTTCGACTTCGAGGCACCGCACCAGATCGTGCGCGACATGATCGCCGCGCTCCCCCACTCCCACGGGTACAGCGACAGCCGCGGCATCCTCTCCGCACGCCAGGCCGTCTCCTACCGCTACGAGGAGATGGAGGGCTTCCCGCGGGTCGATCCGGAGTGGGTGTTCCTCGGCAACGGCGTCTCCGAGCTCATCACGATGACGATGCAGGCCCTGCTCGACGACGGCGACGAGGTCCTCATCCCCGCACCCGACTACCCGCTGTGGACGGCGATGACGAGCCTCGCGGGCGGCACCCCGGTGCACTACCGCTGCGACGAGGAAGCAGACTGGGCGCCGGACATCGAGGACATCCGCTCCAAGATCACGCCGAACACCAAGGCGATCGTCGTCATCAACCCGAACAACCCCACGGGTGCGGTGTACTCCCGCGAAGTGCTGGAGCAGATCGCCGGGGTCGCACGCGAGCACGGGCTGCTGCTGCTCGCCGACGAGATCTACGACCGCATCCTGTACGACGACGCCGTCCACATCCCGATGGCGACCGTCGCCCCCGACCTCCTCTGCCTGACGTTCAACGGCCTGTCGAAGACCTACCGCGTCGCCGGCTACCGGTCCGGCTGGCTCGTCATCACGGGGCCGCGCGACCACGCCAAGGGCTTCCTCGAGGGCATCACCCTCCTGGCCTCCACGCGTCTGTGCCCGAACGTGCCGGCGCAGCACGCCGTGCAGGCGGCGCTCTCCGGCGTGCAGTCGATCGACGCCCTCATCGCGCCGAGCGGCCGTCTGCTCGAGCAGCGCGACGCCACCTGGGCCGGCCTCAACTCGATCCCCGGTGTCTCCTGCACCAAGCCCATGGGTGCCCTCTACGCCTTCCCGCGCCTCGACCCCGAGGTCCACGAGATCCACGACGACGAGCTGCTCGTCCACGATCTGCTCGTGGCGGAGCACATCCTGCTCGTCCAGGGCACGGGCTTCAACTGGCCGGACCCCGACCACCTGCGGGTCGTCACCCTGCCGGAGGAGCGTGTCCTCACCGACGCGATCGAGCGACTCGGCAACTTCCTGTCGTCCTACAAGCAGTAGGCACGGCGGGCACGCGCTCGAACGTCCGGTCCGCTACACCCCGAGGTAGCGGCCCGGCCGGTGGTTCAGCGCGAGGATGAGATTGAGCAGGACCGCGCCGAGCGCCGAGACGAGCACGTTGAGCGGCGGCACGGCCACGAGCGACACGAGCACCACCACGGTGTCGACGGCCATGAGGACGTAGCCCGCGCGAATGCCGAACCGGTCCTGGAGGATCAGTGCCGCGATGTTGAACCCACCGAGACTGGCTCGGTGTCGGAACAGGATGAGGATGCCGACGCCGCAGAGCACGTTGCCGACCACGGCCGCGTAGAACGGGTCGATGTGCCCGACCGGCAGGAACAGCGGGTGCACCCCCGACAGGACGGACACGAGCACGATCGCGCCACCGCTCCGCAGCGTGAACACCCAGCCCTTGCCGCGGATGGCGAGCAGGAAGAACGGCAGGTTGATCGCGATGAAGAGCACCGGGAACGGCACGGGCGCGAGGTAGCTGACGAGGAGCGACAGGCCGGCCGTCCCGCCGGTCACCGCCGATCCCGCCTTCAGGATGAACAGCCCGAACGACACGACCGTGACGCCGACGAGGAGCCCGAGGATGTCCTCGACCACCCCGTGTCGGATGGGCGACGCCGTCTGGACCGGCGAGGCGGGTGTCTGCTGCTGGGTGCTCATTCCGCCAACGATGCGTCAGCTCATCGTCTTGCGCAACACGAGTAGAGTGCAGTGGTCATCGTGCTCGATTCCCAGCCTGAGAGTGAGCAACATGCCTCATCCCGCGACCATCGACCACCTCGACGCGCGCATCCTGACCGCGCTCGATGACGACCCGTCCATGACGGCCCTCGCCCTGGCACGCACCCTCGGCGTCGCGAGGAACACCGTCCACGCCCGCCTGCGCCGACTCGAGACGAGCGGCGCACTCGGCGCTCCGAGTCGCCGGGTGCGACTGTCGGCGCTGGGCTACCCCCTCACCGCGTTCATCGAGATCTCCATCCGGCAGGACCTCGCGACCGAGGCCTACGCGGCCCTCGAGTCGATCCCGGAGATCGTCGAAGTGCACGCGACCACCGGAGACGCCGACCTCTTCGCGAAGGTCGTCGCGCACGACACGGAGGACCTGCACCGCATCGCCGGAGTGCTGCTCGCGGCGCCGGGCGTGGTCCGGACGAACACGAAGGTCTCACTCATCGAGGTCATCCCCTACCGCGCGTCGACCCTCCTCGATCGCCTCGCCGAAGGGCTGTCAGTGCACTGAAGCCGTCAGCGCGCTGACCGGGCACGCACCACGGCGGCCGTGCCCGCGGCGATCGCGACGACCGTGCCGTAACCGAGCACCGTGGCGTGGAGCCCGATGGCCGAGGCGAGGAGACCCGCGATGACGGCCGGGATCCCGAAGGACAGGTAGGCGACGATGTACAGTGCGGCGAACAGCTCAGCGCGCTCGTCGGCCGGCGCGAGCGGGACGAGCGAGGCGATCGTGCCCATGAACGCCGTGCCGAAGCCGGTGCCCGCGATCACGACGGCCACCACCGCGATCGGGAGCGACCCGAGGATCAGCGCGACGAGCAGGAGGACGGTCCCGGCGGACAGTGCGGACGCCCCGTAGACGGCCGCGACGAGGGGTCGGCGACGGTGGAGCGCCGCGGCCGCGACCGCCCCAGCGGCCGGCAGCAGCCCGATGAGCAGCGCACCCCCGAGCTGGCCGTCGACGCCGAGTTCCGTGTGCATGATGCTCGGCCCGAGGGAGAGGAAGAGCCCGCCGGTCGCCCACCCGCCGAGGACGATCGGGATGCTCACGACGAACAACCGTCGGGCATCGACGGGGACGGCTGCGCGGGGCCGGATGGCACGGGCCCATCCGGGAGCGCGGGCGGAGGTCTCCGGCACGATCCAGATGGACGCCGCGATGAGGAGATAGGCGACCGCCAGCGGCAGGAACGTCCAGCTCGACGGATCGGCGACCGTCTGCAGCAGGACGCCCGCGAGGATCGTGCCGGCGGCGAGACCGATCATCGGTGCGATGGCGTTCAGCAGGGTCGCCGCTCGTGGCCGCTCGGGCGGGGCCAGATCGATGATCGTCGCCGACAGGGTCGAGAGCAGCGCCCCACTGGCGAGCCCTTGGAGCACGCGCGCGAGGTACAGCAGTGCACCGGAGTCGACGTGCCAGAGGAGCAGCATGCTCGCGGCGAGCACGACGAACCCGGCGGTGATGACCGGGCGGCGTCCGAGGTGGTCCGAGACCGAGCCGATCGTGAGGAGCGCGACGAGCAGGGCGAGCGCGTAGGCCGAGAAGGCGATGGTGACGCCGATCGGGCCGATGCCGAGCCGTTCCTGGAGCTCCGGGTAGAACGGTGACGGAGCGCTGGCGCCCGCGAGCATGAGCGTGCTGCCGAGCCCCGCGAGGACGAAGCCGAAGCGACGGCGCGGCAGCACGGGCGCGCCAGCAGCCGCGGTGGGCACGGGTCGGGTCTGGGGTGACGGGGTCGTCGTCTGCACGGGGCGGGCATCCTTCGGTTCCAAAAATATCGAACGGTTGGACGATACGCGGTTTCCGCCGATTGTTCAACTATTATCGAACCATGCCTGCACCAGCCGATCTCACGCACCCCGACCGCGAGGCGATCGAGCTGCCGGCAGTGCTCTTCGCGCTCAGCGATCCCGACCGACTCGAGATGGTGCGGCAACTCCGGGACGGCCCGATGGACGCCGCCAACTGCACCGCCCTCGACCCCACGATCCCGAAGTCGACGAAGTCCCATCTCATGAAGGTCCTTCGCGAGGCCGGCGTCATCCGGAACGAGCCGAACGGTCGCCACCGCACGCTCACCCTGCGGCGTGACGACCTCGACGCCCGATTCCCCGGCCTCCTCGACGCCGTCCTCGACGCCGACTGACCGGTGCTCCCACCCCTCCGGTTCGCAGCTCGTGAACAGGAACTGCCAGAATTGTCGGCGCGGTGATCGACCGCACAGACGACGACAGGGGGCTGGGGAACATGGGAACGCTGCGGTACGGGAACGAAGCACTCGAACTCGAGGACCGGACCCTCGCCCATGTGCAGATGGTCGTCGTCTCGAAGCTCCGCAAGGGTGAGGCGTTCCTCCTCTCGTGGACGATCGACCCCGCACACGGCTCGGGGCGCTACGCGATCTGGATCGAGACCGGCGTCCCCATCGTCTTCCGGTTCACCGGCTCCCGCCCGGTCGCACTCAACCGCGCCTGGTTACAGGCCATGCTCGACCGCACCTACACGCCGGCGGGGCTCGAGCTGATGCCGGAGACCGACCACCCGGAGCCGTCCGCCGACGACTGAGGCGCGGCCACCGGCACGATCCCGAGTAGCACAAGCGGTCCGACCGTTCAAGCATCGGCCGTCCGACACGTGCTCGATTACCATCGGATCATCGAAGGTCGGGGACTTCTGAGAGTCGGCTCGAGCGGTGCCTGGAGGGCCCGCAGCGCGCGGTCGAAATCGTCGAAGACATTCGGAGGCGGGTCACACGGATCAGACCGTGCGGCCCGCCTCGCTGTTTCCCCTGAGACCAGGTGGGGAAGACCGAGTGGCCTCCCGGCGCATCGACGGCTGAGTGCCGCGGCTCAGTGCCGCGGCTGCCCCTCGGGCTCGGTGCGGTCGATCGAGTCGACGGCCTCGCGCATGCGGTCGAGGAAGTCGACGATGCCTGCCGCGATCTCCGGTTCGATCCCGGTGGTCGCCTCCATCATGCGGTGGTGCATGTGACTGAGCGTCTTGCGGACCTCGGCGTCGGCGAAGTCGGTGGTCGAGACGGTGACACGGCGACGGTCGGTCTCGCTGGGCTGACGGACGACGTGGCCCGCCGCCTCCAAGCGGTCGAGCATGACCGTGACCGATGAGGTCTTGATGCCGAGGTAGGCACCGAGGTCCGTCGGGCTGACCAGGCGGTGCTCCTGCTTGGCGCGCAGCATGAAGCGCAGCGCGAGGAGGTCGTTCTCGCCCATGTGCATCTCGTCGCGCGTCCGACGACGCATGGCAGCCTCGGCGGCACGGTACAGACGCATGGCCTCGAGCATGCGTCGGCCACGCTCGTGCTCGTCCTGTTCGTACCAGTAGTGCTGCGCGTCAACGGCTTGGGCGGTCATGAAGTCCAACAGTAGTGGGTCTCGTAACGAGATTGTCTAGCGGAGTCCGGATCCCGATGTCAAGTGGGGTACATGCAGACGCATGAATAACTAGATTCTCTAACAACACGAACGTTGAGCAAGGAGCAATCATGAGCACGGTGTTGGAGCGAGGCACGGGGACCGCGGTCGCCTGGGCTGAGCCGGATGCGACCCTCTGGGTCGCCTCGGTCGACGGCGAGTACGCCGGCATGGTCGAGTTCCGGGACGGCCGCTTCGTCGCAGCCTCGAGCACCGGCAAGGACCTCGGGGTCTTCGTCTCCTTGCTCCGCGCCAAGGAGGCGGTGGAGAACGGCCCGGCGAAGACGCCCCAGTTTCCGTATGTCGCCGCGGTCGCCGCGTCCGCGATCGTGTCCGCGACCGCTGTCGCGTTCACCGCGTTCGCCGTCCTCTAGCCACTCCGTGAAGCGCTCGCTCGACGTCCTTCCGGACGGCATCCTCGCCGAGCGCGCGGCCGACGGAGACGCCACCGCCTTCGAGGTCCTCGTCTTCCGGCACGGTTCCCTCATGCGCGCCTACGCCGTCCGCGTGCTGGGCAATCAGTCGGAAGCGGAAGACGTCGTGCAGGACGTCCTCATCCAGGCGTGGGGCCAGCTGGACCGGCTGAACGACCCGAACGCGGTGAAGTCCTGGCTGATGCGCATGGTCTCGAACCGGGCGATCGACCGCATCAGACGCCGCCGCGAACACATCGAGATCGAGGATTGGAATGCCCCCGCCCCGTCCCATCAGTCCCCGGAACGGGTCGTCGAGGTGCGCATGCAGATGAGCGCCCTCGCATCAGTCCTCGACCGCCTGCCCGCCATGCAACGCGAGTGCTGGATGCTCAAGGAGACGGGCGGGCTGTCGTACGTCGAGATCGCGGAGTCGCTCGGCGTACCAGCGTCGACGGTGCGTGGGCAGCTCGCGCGGGCCAGACAGACCGTGCTGCGGGAGATGGAGGTGTGGCGATGAACGACGACGACCACGAGTCCATGCTCGACGGCCTGGCCGGCGCCGACCTCGACGGGCACACCATCGACGAGCTTTCCGACTACCTCGACAGCGGCCGCGAGCCCCTCGACCCACACATCGAAGCCTCCCCCGGCTGCCAACTCGCCCTCGACGCCCTCCTCCGTCTGCGCACCCAGACCTGGGCGCTGCTCAAGTCGGAGGCGGCGACGCACTCCGAGCAGGACCGCTCCTGGATGCACGCGGTGCTCCAGAACATCTCGCTCGAGGCGCACGCCGGTCGGGACATCCCGCTCAGGCACCCGGACCCCGAGGTGCACCTGCGCATCACGGAAGGCTCGGTCCGCACCCTGATCCGCGGAGTGGGCGACAGTGTCAGCGGGGTCATCGTCGGTCGGGTCCGCCTCGACGGCGATGTGACGACCCTGGACGCACCCATCACGGTGGCGATCACCGCCTCGGCCGCATTCGGCAACAACCTCGAGCGGCTGTCGCAGCTCATCCGGGATCGCGTGGTGGCGGAACTGGCCACGCACACCGAGCTCAACGTGGTCGCCGTCGACGTCACGATCATCGACATCCACACGCAGCGCGTCGCCGGGCCGGAGGACTCCTGATGGACACCGAAGCCGCACTCTCGCAGCAGCTCAACGCCGTCCTCGCCGCGACACCGGGGGTGACGACGGTCTACGCGTCCGGGTCGCCGATCCGTGCCGTCTTGAGGACGGTCGCCGACGCCGTCGGTCGTACCGACGAGGCGCCGACGAAGGTGGCCGTCGGTCGTGGAGTCGACGGCGCGCTGACGATCGGCGTGACCATCGGCGTGACCGACGGGACTCCTGTGCCGACGACCCTGCGTCTCGTCGGTGATGCGATCCGCGGGGTACTCGCGACGTCGATGGCGGGGACGCCGATCCACGGGATCGACGTCCGCGTGTGCCGGATCGAGGACGCAGCGCCGCTGGGGACGCCGCTCACGAGCGCGGTGACCACGCTGTAGACCCCGTCAGACAGGCGCCGGCTCCTGCTGCACCGTGGGTGCCGTGCCGGTCGTCCTCGCCCGGTGGCGGCGTTCGATCGCCTGGCCGACATAGCTCGCCACAATGATCAGCGCCGCTCCGAGCGCGCCCAGCGGGCCGATCACCTCCCCCGCGATGAGCACGCCGACGAGGAGCGCCCAGACGGGTTCCGTCCCCATGAGGATGCTCGCACGTGAGGCCGAGGTCCGCCGCACCGCCCACAGCTGGACGACGAATGCGAACACGGAACACAGGAGACCGAGGAACAGCACGTCCAGCCAGCCGCGCACGTCGAGTCGGGTGACGGCTGCGGCGAGTCCGTCACCGGCGATGAGACTGAACGCCCCGGCGCACACGAGCATCTGGACGAAGACCACGCCGAGCGTGCTGTCGGTGCGACCTCGGGTCAGGTGCGCGCTCGACGTCACGTGCACCGCGCGGACGACCGCGGCGGCGATCACGAGCGCGTCGCCCGCGGTGGGTGCGCGGAAGCCGCCGTCCGACACGAGCAGCGCGACACCGACCACGGCTGCGACCGCGGCGACGAAGTAGGACCTCGGGAGCCAGGACCGCGACGCGACACCGTCGAGCACCGGCGTCATGACGAGCGCGAGGCTGATCAGCAGCCCGGCGTTCGTCGCCGAGGTCAGGTGCACGCCCCACGTCTCGAGGCCGATGATCGCGGCCTGCGAGCAGCCGAGACCCGCCGCGATCAGCAGGCCCCGTCCGCGCGGGAGCCGCTCCCGCCGCACGAGGCAGATGAGCCCGATGGCGATCACCGCCACGAGGAACCGCAGGGCGACCGCGGCCGGCACACCGGTGACGGCGGCGAGGTCCTTCGCCGCGAGGAAGCTGGCGCCCCACACCGCCGCGACCCCGACGAGCAGCACGTCGACGATGAGTTCGGAGGGTGCGCGGCGGGCCATGCCGCTACTCTCCAGGAGACGGACACGACAGAACAACAGGCAGTGTCTGGATCGACGATGAAGGAAGAACTTATGGATCCCGTGCGCCTCCGCCTCCTCCGCGAACTCGGCGACCGTGGCAGCGTCGCCGCGGTCGCCGCGGCCATGCACGTCAGCGCCTCAGCCGTGTCGCAGCAGCTCGCCGCATTGCAGGCCACCACGCCGGTGCCGCTCACCGAGAAGCATGGACGTCGGCTCGTCCTCACGGAGGCCGGCGAAGCCCTCGCGGTCGCCGCCGCGCGCGTGGAGGAGGCACTCGCCGAGGCCAGGGACGCCGTGGGCTCCTTCCTCCGGCACGAGCAGCGCCCCGTGAGCGTCTCCGCATTCCACAGCGCGGGGCTGGCGTTCTTCGGACCGCTGCTCGACGCCGATCCCATGCCTGACGCCGATGCGACCCGTCCGGTTCCGCAGATGCTGCTCGCCGATGCCGACGTCGCGCAGGACCGGTTCGCCGGCCTCACGGCGGACTACGACCTCGTCATCGCCCACCGCCTCCCGCACGAGCCGGCGTGGCCGCTCGACCGCCTCGTCGTGACCCCGCTGCTCGTCGAACCCCTCGACATCGCGATGCATGAGACGCACCCGCTGGCCGCACGGTCGGAGGTGCGACCGGAGGACCTGCGGGACGAACGCTGGATATCCACGCACGAGGGGTTCCCGTTGGCGGGCGTCCTCCACCATCTCGGCGCGCTGAGCGGCCGGGCGCCGCGGATCGACCACCGCATCAACGAGTTCTCGGTCGCCGCCCAGGTCGTCCGCACGGGGGCTGCGATCGCGGTCATGCCGCGCACCACGGCGGCACCGTTGGCCGTCGACGGCATGGTCCTCCGGCCGGTCGCCGGCGCGGTCCTCGTCCGGCACGTCGACGTCCTGGCGAGACCGGAGGCGATGGCGCGGTCCGCTGTCCGGTCGGTGCTCGCCAGCCTCCAGCGCGTGGCCGCCGACGCGACACGCTGAGCTCGTATCAGCCCTCCGACGAGACGTCCACCCCCAGTCGACCGACGCCCGGGAGGCGCAGGGTGGACGGACAACGACGAAGGAGCATCCATGCGCGCACTCACGTACCAGGGTCGCCGGTCGGTGTCGGTCGAGACCGTCCCGGACCCCGCGATCACCGCCCCCACCGATGCGATCATCCGTGTCACCTCGGCAGCCATCTGCGGCTCCGACCTCCACCTCTACGAACTGTTCGGCCCGTTCCTCGACCGCGGCGACGTCCTCGGCCACGAGACGATGGGCGTCGTCGAAGCCGTCGGCTCCGAGGTCACCCGCGTCGCGGTCGGCGACCGGGTCGTCATCCCGTTCACCATCGCATGCGGCGAGTGCTTCATGTGTCGCAACGGGCTGCAGTCGCAGTGCGAGACGACCCAGGTGAAGGAGCACGGCAGCGGCGCCTCCCTGTACGGCTACACGAAGCTCTACGGCCAGGTGCCGGGCGGACAGGCCGAGTTCCTGCAGGTCCGCCTCGCCGACGCGAACTGCATCGTCGTCGGTCGCGACCTGCCCGACGAGTCCTACCTCTACCTGAGCGACATCCTCCCGACCGCCTGGCAGGGCGTCGAGTACGCCGAAGTGCCGGACGGCGGCTCGATCACCGTGCTCGGCCTGGGCCCGGTCGGTCAGCTGGCGGCTCGCATCGCCAAGCACCGCGGCCTCGAGGTCTTCGCCGTGGACCCGGTACCGGAGCGCCGTGCCCTCGCCGAGCGATACGGCATCCGTGCTCTCGACCTCTCGGACGACGTGGTCGCTGAGCTCCGGGACGCCACCGGCGGACGCGGCCCGGACGGGGTCGTCGACGCCGTCGGCATGGAGGCCCACGGCTCACCGATCGCTGCTGCAGCACAGACGGCCGTCGGTGTGCTGCCCGACGCGATCGCGCGACCGGCCATGGAGCACGCCGGCATCGACCGGCTCGCCGCCCTGCACACCGCGCTCGAGCTCGTCCGCCGTGGCGGCGTCGTGTCCCTGAGCGGCGTCTACGCCGGTGAAGCGGACATCATGCCGATGAAGTCGATGTTCGACAAGCAGGTCTCGCTCCGGATGGGTCAGTGCAACGTCGCCCGCTGGATCCCGACGCTGCTCCCCCTCGTCGAGGACAGCACCGATCCGCTCGGCGTGCTCGACCTCGCCACCCACCGGGTGCCGCTCGCCGAAGCTCCGGCGATGTACGAGACCTTCCAGAAGAAGGAGGACGGCTGCATCAAGGTCGTCCTGAAGCCGTCGGCGTAGCTGCAGTTCTCGGCGTGACCTGACGGCACCGAGACGGCTGCATCACGGTCGTCCTGAAGCCGTCGGCGTAGCGACTCCTGGTACGAAGCGACCCGCACCGGATCACCGGCGCGGGTCGTCTCATTTCAGGCGGTCAGCAGTGCGTCAGGGCCCGGTCACCAGTCCGACGGACCGGCACTCCCCGCCTCGTACTCCTCGAGCGGCGTCTCGCCAGCGGCCCAAGCGGTGACGACCGGGGTGACGATGCGCCAGCACTGCTCGGCGATGTCGCCGCGCACCGACAGCAGCGTGTTCTCCTGCAGGAGGCCGGCGAGCACCTGCGCGTAGGCGCTCAGGGTTGCCGCGCCCGGGTCCGCCTCGAGCTCGACCCGGCGTAGGCCGTCGACGTCGTCGGCACCGGTCACGATGAGGTCGAGGTGCACCGCGCCGCCCTTGAGCGACATCCGGAGGACGGTGTCGGCGTGTCCGTCGGGAGCGTCCAGTCCGGTCGGCGCCGCCGAGCTGCGGAAGTGCACGGCGACCTCGCGGCGAGGCTCACCGATGCCCTTGCCGGAGCGCAGGACGAACGGCACCCCCTGCCAGCGCGGGGTGTCGACCTGGAGCAGGAGCTGTGCGAGCGTCTCCGTCTCGCGGGAGGCGTCGACGTCGGGCTCGTCCACATAGGAGGGGAAGAGCCGGTCGCCGACCCGGCCCTCGGTGTAGCGGGCGCGACGGGCGGTCGACGGGTCGTCCTTCCACAGTCGGACGGCGCCGAGGACCTCGGCGATGCGGTCGTGGACGTCGGTCGGCGTCACCGCGTCGGGCCGCTCCATCGCGGTGAGGGCGAGGACCATCAACAGGTGGCTCTGCAGCATGTCGCGGAGCGCCCCGGTCTGGTCGTAGAACGCCGCACGCCCCTCGAGCCCGAGCTCCTCGTCGTAGAGGATCTCGACCTTCTCGATCTGATCCGCGTTCCAGCCCGCCTCGAGGAGTCGGTTGCCGAAGCGGAGGCCGAGCATCCCGAGCACGGTCGCATTGCCGAGGAAGTGGTCGATGCGCCACAGCCGCTCCTCCGGCACGACCTCGGCGAGCGCCGCGTTGAGCGCCTGGGCGTCGGCGAGGTCGTCGCCGAACGGCTTCTCGATGGCGATGAGGAGGTCGTCGGGCAGGTCGATCTGCGCGAGCGCCTCGGCGACCTTGCGCCCGGCGGACGGTGGGAGCGCGATGTAGAGGATCGGCGAGCCGGTGCAGGCGTCGAGCAGTGCACGCAGTTCGTCGGGGTCGGAGGCGTCGGTGGGGATGAACTCCGTCGTCGACACCAGCGCCTCGACGGTCCGGTCGCCGATGCCGGCGTCCTCGAGGCTGGCGCGGACGGTCGCACGCCACTCCTCGTTCGGCTGCGGGGTGCGGGCGGCACCGATGATCTGCAGCGAGATGTCGCGGGCGGCGTCGACGACCTCACCGAGGCCGGGGATCAGGAGCCGCTTGGCCAGGTCGCCGTTGGCGCCGAGGATCGCGATGGTGCGCTTCGTCGGTTCCAGCGACTCCGCGTCCGGGATGCCGGGTACGGTGTCGGGATCGGGCTGGGTGGTGGTGTCGGACTGGTCGCTCATGGTTCCATCCTGACCGAGCGACCGCCGATCGTCGTGGGGTTGCGCGCGCCCGCACCCCGGTCACTGAGCCGCACTCGGTCACTGAGCCTGTCGAAGTGCGCCCTTCGACAAGCTCAGGGACCGGACGGGGAGCTCAGGGACCAGACGCCGCCAGCTCACGCGGAGTCGCGGACCACGAGTTCCGTCGGGAGCGTGATCGCCGCGGGCCGCTCGCCTTCGATGACCTGCAGGAGGAGGCGCACCATCTCGGCGCTGATCCGCTCGAACGGCTGGCGCATCGTCGTGAGGGCGGGATCGGTGCCGACCGCGATGCTCGAGTCGTCGAAGCCACCGACGGCGACGTCCTCCGGCACGCGTCGGCCGGCCGCCTGCAGAGCGTCGATGGCTCCCGCGGCCATGCGGTCGTTCGCGACGAAGACGGCGTCGATCGTCGGGTCGGCCTCGAGCAGCTCGCGCATCGCCGCTTCACCGCTCGCGCGGCCGTAGTCGCCGTGCCGGACGAGCCGGTCGTCGAACGCCTCGCCGAGTTCGAGCCGGTAGCCCTCGAGCCGGGTGACACCGCCCGGGGTGTCCTCGGGTCCGGCGATCGTCGCGATCCGCTCCCGACCGAGGCCACGCAGGTGCGCCACCATCTCCCGGGCGCCCTCGAGGTCGTCCGCGGCCACATAGCCGAGCCGCTTCTGGAACCCGAGCGGGATGCCACAGGCGATGGCCGGCACCTTCGAGTCCACGATGTCGCTGATGAGCCGCTGTCCGCTGTGCGCCGAGACGAGCAGCACGCCGTCGACGTGACCCGCCTCGATGTAGGCGAGAGCGCGCTCCTGCTCAGCGGCACTGCCCGCCATGATGAGCACGAGCGACAGCTGCCGTTCGGCGAGGGCCTGCGCGGCTCCCGTCAGCAGCATCGAGAAGTTGGGGTCCTCGAAGAGCAGCTGGTGGTCCTCGGTGAGCAGGAACGCGACGGATCCGGTGCGGTTCGTCGCGAGGCTCCGCGCATGCGGGTTGACACGGTACCCGGTCTTCCGGATGGCCGCGTCGACGGCAGCCTTCGCGTCCTGGCTGACCCAACGCCCGCCGTTCAGCACCCGTGACACGGTGCCGCGGGAGACGCCGGCGGCCTCCGCGACGTCGTCGATCGTCGGGCGCCGACGGGACGGGACGGTGGTCATCCCGTCAGCCTAGTGCTGAGGCTTCGCGCGCGACGGCGGCGGCTCCTGCTGCCGTCGCGCGGGCTTCGGCGGCTCACGCCTTCACGGCACCGGCCGCGAGGTCCACCCGCCAGAAGCGCTGCAGGATGAGGAAGATCAGGATGAGCGGCACGATGGCGAGCAGCGCACCCGTGATGACGAGGGTGTACAGCGCCGGGGCGGAGGCGCCCTGGTTGAGCAGCCCGTTGAGGCCGACGGTGATCGGGAACAGCGAGTCGTCGCCGAGCATGATGTACGGCAGCATGAAGTTGTTCCAGATGGCGACGAACTGGAACAGGAAGATCGTGACGAGTCCTGGCAGCATCATCGGCATCGCGATACGTCCGAAGATGCGGAACTCTCCCGCACCCTCCGTCCGCGCCGCCTCGATGACGTCGGTCGGCACTGCCGCGGCCGCGTAGATGCGGGCGAGGTAGATGCCGTAGGGGCTGATGATCTGCGGCAGGAGCACGCCCCAGAAGGTGTTCGTCAGCCCGACGTTCGCGAGCAGGAAGTACTGCGGGATCGCGAGGATGACCCCCGGCACGAGCACGCCCATGAGCAGGATACTGAAGACGGTGCGCTTCCCCGGGAAGTCGAACTTGGCGAGCACGTAGCCCGAGATCGCGGAGACCCAGGTGGAGGCGATCGCGCCGATGCCCGCATAGAGCGCCGTGTTGACCATCCAGCGCCAGAAGAGTCCGTCGCGGTACTGGGTGAGCTCGACGATGTTGTCGAACAGATGGGTGCTCGGCACGAGGGTGAACGTGGAGAACAGCTCGCCGCTGCTCTTCGTGGACGCCATGAGCACCCAGAAGACGGGGAAGAGGCAGTAGATCGCGCCGAGGATGAGGATGCCCGTCGAGATGCCGCTGGGCCGGTCGGAGCGCATGGTCGTACTGCCCGCGCGTTCGCGGCGTCGCGCACCGGCGGGTCGGTCGAGTCGAAGCGTGGTCATGGTGTCAGTCCTCCTGACCGAAGGCTCGCTTCTGCACGACCCGGAGGAAGAGGAAGGAGACGATGAAGGTGGCGACGGCGATGATGATCGAGGTCGCGGCGGCCGAGTAGATGTCGTCACGGGTGAACGCGTCGCGGTAGACGAGCATGAGCGGCGACCAGCTCGTGGAGAGGCTGTTCGTGAGCGGCCGCAGCGTCGTCGGCTCGGCGAACACCTGCAGGGTGGCGACCATGGAGAACAGGGCCGTCATGACGAGCGCGGGGGCGACGATCGGGATCTTGATCCGCAGCGCGATCTGGATCTCGCTCGCACCGTCGATGCGGGCGGCCTCGTAGATCTCACTCGGCACGGCCTTGAGCGAGGTGTAGATGACGATCATGTTGAAGCCGACGCCACCCCAGAGGGCGATGTTCGCGATGCCGAAGATGATCGTGCCCGAAGACAGAATCTCCGGGGCGTTCCAGCCCAGGCTGTCGAAGATCGCGTAGAAGGGGCTCACGGCCGGGAGGTAGAGGAAGCCCCAGAGCAGCGAGCTGATCACGGCGGGCACCGCGTACGGCAGGAAGATCGAGATGCGGGAGAACGAGACCGCCCGGGTGCGACGGGAGTCGAGCAGCAGTGCGAAGAGCAGTGCGAGTCCGAGCATGCACGGGATGAGGATGAGGCCGTAGAGCAGCACCCGTCCGACACTCGCCGCGAACTCCGGGTCGCTGAACGCGCCGAGGTAGTTCTCGAAGCCGGCGAACGCGGTCGTCCGTGCTCCGGATCCGAGGCCGAGGCCCGAGACCTGCTTCTTCTGGAAGCTCAGGAACAGCGTGTAGACGATGGGTGCCGCCATGAACACGAGGAACAGGATGATGCCGGGGGCGAGCATCGCGTACGGGATGAGCACCCGACTCTTCAGGTTCTTGCGCGATCGGGCCGGCGGGCGCAAGCCCGTGGTCGGATCCTGGGTGGGCCGGATCGTGTCCAGCGCGGATGGTGCAGCCATGCCGATTCCTTGGGTCGAGGGCGTGGAACGGGGATCGGGGCCGGCTCGGTGAGCCGGCCCCGTGGGACTACTTGACCGAGAAGCCGCTCTTCTTCAGGTCGTCGATGGTGATGGACTGCATCGCGGCGACGGCGTCGGAGAACGCCTGTGCGGTCTTCGACTCGGCCGCCTTCGCGAACTCGTCGTTGTAAGCGCTGAAGGCGACGTTGACGTTCGGGCCGTAGGTGAACGGCGCGACGGTCTCGGAGGCCTTCGACGCGATGTCGTAGAAGTCGCTCTGCTGGCTGAAGAACTCGGGCGACGTCTTGAGGGCGTCGGCGGCGACCTTCGTCGCGGCCGGGTAGACGCCGGACACGTCGGCGAGCGCGGCGACGGCCTTCGGGTCGGTGTTCAACCAGGTGGCGAACTCGACGGCGGCCTCGGCGTGCTTCGACTGCGTGGTCACCGCGGTGGACGACCCACCCCAGTTACCGTTCGACGGCTTCGAGGCGTCCCACTGCGGCAGCTCGGCCGCGGTCCACTTGCCGGCCGTGTCGGGAGCGTTGCCGCCGAGAACGCCGGGCGCCCAGACGGAGGAGATCCAACCGACCTGTGAACCGTCGTTCAAGCCGGCGTTCCACTCGGGCGTGTACATCGGCTTGTTGTCGATCGCGCCCTCCTCGACGAGCTGACCCCAGTAGGAGGCGACCTGCTCGGTCGGACCGGCGTCGATGTCGACACCCCAACTGTCGCCGTCGATCGACCACCATGACGCGCCCGCCTGCTGCGCGAGCCCGGCGAACCAGCCGGCGTCGTTCGCGGAGAAGGTACCGAGGTACTTCGTCGGGTCCGCCTGGTGCACGGCGCGGGCGACCTCGGCGTACTCGTCCCACGTCGTCGGCACGCTGAGGCCGAGGCTGTCGAGGATGTCCGTGCGGTAGTAGGCCATCATCGGGCCGGAGTCCTGCGGGACGGCGTAGACCGCATCGCCACCGAGCGTGACCGAGTTCCACACGCCGTCGGAGAAGTCGTCCTTGAGATCGGCGGCACCCTGCTTCGAGATGTCGGCGAGCGCGTCGGAGGCGACGAGCGTCGGGATCTTCTGGTACTCGGCCTGGATGAGATCGGGAGCGCCGCTGCCGGCCTTGATCGCCGTGAGCAGCTTGGTGATAGCTGGGTCGCCACCGTCCTGTTTCTGCACGACTACCTGGATGTCGGGGTGGTCCTCGTTCCACAGCTCGACGACCTGCTCGAGGTTGGGCGCCCAGGCCCAGTAGGTGAGTTTGACGGGGCCGGACTCCGTGCCGCCCGAGGATGCCGAGCATCCGGAGAGCAGTAGGGCCGTCGTGGCGACCGTGGCGATGCCGATGTGGCGAAGCGTGCTGCGCATTCGTCCTCCTTGTCGAAAGCTGGAGCGCTCTGGTGCGGGGCAGCGACGCTTCGATGGAGAACGTCGTTGTACCTGTGAGCGGTTACAGTTATTCACAACCGTTTCACGTTGTCAACATCGAAAATCGACCGAAACATGTCTCCTGGGTCTGTGATAGAACTGGGAGCGCACACAGCCAGGCGATCGAATGGATCCGCTCTCGGCCCACTGAGTCACAGGAGACGCAGCATGACCATCGAGCTCGACCCGCTCACCGCACGGGCCACCTGGATCCCCGGCACCACCGGCCTCCGCTACGGCGGCGACTACAACCCCGAGCAGTGGCCGCGGGAGACCTGGCTCGAGGACATCGCCCTCATGCAGTCGGCCGGCGTCGACCTCGTGAGCGTCGGGATCTTCTCCTGGGCGGTCCTCGAACCGCGCGAGCGCGAGTACGACTTCACATTCCTCGACGAGATCATCGGCCTCCTGCACGACGCCGGCATCTCGGTCGACCTCGCGACGCCGACGACGGTGCCGCCGGCCTGGTTCTGGAAGCGCCACCCCGAGGCCCACCCGGTCACCCGCGAGGGACTGCGACTCGGCCACGGCTCACGCGGCATCGCGAGCCCCAGCTCCCCCGCCTACCGTCGCGCGGCAGCCGCGATCACCGAGCAGCTCGCCGCCCGGTACGGATCGCACCCGGCCGTCGTCCTCTGGCACGTGCACAACGAGTACGGCGCACCGATCAGCGAGGACTACTCCGACGGCTCGGTGCTCGCCTTCCGGGCGTGGTTGCAGCGGCGATACGGCTCGATCGAAGCACTCAACGCCGCCTGGGGCACCCGATTCTGGGGGCAGGACTACGGCGAGTGGGACGAGATCGACGCACCGCGCGTTTCGGCCTCCGTCGTCAACCAGACGCAGCGACTCGACTTCGCGCGCTACACCTCGGACATCCTGCTCGAGTGCTACGTCGCCGAGCGCGACATCATCAAGCGGTACGCACCGGAGACCCCGGTGACGACGAACTTCATGGCCACCAACTGCCGCTCGATCGACTACTGGGCCTGGAGCCGAGAGGTCGACATCGTCGCGAACGACTACTACCTCGTCGCCGAGCGGGAGGACAACCACGTCCTGCTCGCGCTCGACTCGGACCTCACCCGCTCGCTCGCCGGCGGCGACCCGTGGATCCTCATGGAGCACTCCACCTCGGCGGTGAACTGGCAGCCGCGCAACATCGCGAAGCGCGCCGGCGAGCTCGCACGCAACAGCGCCAGCCACCTGGCGCGCGGGGCCGACGCGATCCTCTACTTCCAGTTCCGAGCCTCGCGGTACGGGGCGGAGAAGTTCCACTCGGCGATGCTCCCCCATGCCGGGACGGAAAGTCGTATCTGGCGCGAGGTCATGGCGCTCGGTCACGACCTCGGCAAGCTGGACGAGCTGGTGGGCTCGCGGGTGCGGAGTGAGGTCGCGATCCTCTGGGACGTGCAGTCGTTCTGGGCCCAGGACCTCGAGTGGCGTCCGTCGGTCGAGCTCGATCACCGCGAGCGGGTCGAGGCCTACTACGCCGCCCTCTGGCGCGCTGGCGTCACCGTCGACTTCGTGCACCCGCACGACGACCTGAGCGGCTACCGCCTCGTCCTCGCCCCGTCGCTGTACCTGGCGGACCGCGAGACCTCCGAGAACCTCACCGCGTACGTCGAGGGCGGCGGTGCCTTCGTCGTGTCGTACTTCTCGGGCGTCGTCGACGAGCACGACGCCGTCTGGGAGGGTGGCGCACCGGGGGCGTTCCGTCGCGTGCTGGGACTCTCGGTCCCCGAGTTCCTGCCGCTGCACGAGGACGAGACCGTGCGGCTGGACGACGGACGGACGGGCTCGAGCTGGACCGACGACATCGTGCTCGAGGGTGCCGAGGCCGTCTCGAGCTACGCCTCCGGCCCCGCCGCCGGTCAGCCCGCGGTGACCCGCAACCGGTTCGGCGCCGGAACCGCCTGGTACGTCTCCACGAAGCTCGACGACGCCGGACTGTCCGAGCTCCTGTCCGGGGCACTGGAGGAGGCAGGCGTCGACGCTCCGCCAGTGCCGCCGCTCGGGCTGGAGGTCGTCACCCGCTGGGGTGAGGAGGCGTCGTTCACGATCGCGATTAACCACGGCGACGCGGATGCGGAGCTCGCGACGACCGGTGCGATCGAGCTCCTGACGGGCGAGCCGGTGGTCTCGGGTGTCGTGAACATCCCGGCGGGTGCGTTCCGCGTGATCCGGACCCCAGTCGGCCGCTGAGCAGGGTCCGGCTCGGGCGCCCTTCGACAGGCTCAGGGACCGGGGTCCCGTTCACCAGTCGCGCCCTTCGACACACTCGGCGACCGGGCTCCCGGTCGCCAGTCGCGCCCTTCGACAAGCTCAGGGACCGGGTTCCCGTCCACTGAGCCACACACCCGGTCACTGAGCCACACACCCGGTCACTGAGCCACACACTCGGTCACTGAGCCTGTCGAAGTGCGACCCCGCTCCACATCCCCGACAGGCCGCCGGGTTCGTCGAGGCGCGGCGACTGAGCATCTCAAATGTCAGCGGTCCGTGATGGACTGGAGTCATGACCGAGACCTCCACCACGCTCCCGCTGCGCGCGGTGGACGTCTTCGAAGAGCGTCTCGCGGAACTGTCGGACGAGTTCACCACGATCGCCCGCGAGCGTGCCGCACTTGACGCCCGGGAGGCTCGTCTCCTCGCCAGGTCGGCGGCCCTGGCCGACGCCATGGCGGACAGCCTCGTGTCGCACGACGAGACACCCGCACAGCGGAAGGCGCTCATCCGTCGTTCCACCTGCGCCACGCTCGCCATGGCGACACGTGCCTCCGAGCTGACCGTGCAACGCGCCACCGGCGATGCCGAACGACTCGTCGCCGATGCCCCCGATGTCCTCCGCGCGCTGGAGGACGGCCGCATCTCGAACCGGCACGCGCGGACCATCACCGATCAGCTCCAAGACATCCCGGAGCGCGGTCGAGCCGCGTTCCTCGAAGCAGTCCTGCCCATCGCGGAACAGTCGACCGTCGCGCGACTGCAGCACCAGGCTCGCACGCTCCGCGAGCGGCTGCACCCCGAGTCCATCACCGTGCGGGCAGCCCGGTCGGAGGCCGACCGACGGGTGGAGATCGAGCCCGCGGCAGACGGCATGGCGTGGGTGCACCTGTTCACCACGGCGCCCGTCGCCATCGCGATCGGAGAACGCCTCGACGCGCTCGTCGGTGCAGCCCACCTGACGGACGACGACCGCACCTGCCAGCAGCTGCGCGCCGACGCACTCGGCTCACCCTGCATCAGCGGCGTCACCGCGGCCGACCAGACCGACCACCAGGGCCGGCGGTCGCCGATCGCCCGGCCGGTGGAAGTGCTCAACGACATCCATCCCACGGTGAACCTCACCGTGCCCGTGCTCAGCATCCTGGGCGTCGACGAGGCCCCGGCGACCCTCGACGGCTACGGCCCGATCGACCCCGAGACCGCGGCACGGCTCGCGGTCAACGCGCCCTCGATGACGAGGGTGCTCACCGACCCGGAGACGAGCGCGGTCCTCTCGGTCGGGCGGCAGCAGTACCGGGTGCCGGCGGATCTGCAACGAGCGGTCCGCCTCCGGGACGTCACCTGTCGCGCACCGGGTTGCGGGAGACGGGCTCGGGCGTGCGATCTCGACCATTCCGTCGCCTGGGCCGACGGCGGCACGACGAGTGTCGGCAATCTGGCGTGCGTGTGCCGACATCACCACCGACTGAAGCATCTGCCCGGGTGGTCACTCGACCATCGACCCGATGGCGTCCTCGACTGGACCACACCCGACGGCAGGCGACACCGCACGGAACCGGACACGGTCCCGCCGTTCTGAGTGCGTGCGCCGTCCTCGCGGTCGATCCCGAGCCACCCGGAATCCGCTCACCGAACCGACCCCGGTCACTGAGCCAACCTCGGTGACCGAGGCGCCCTCGGTCACCGAGCTTGTCGAAGTGCCCCCGAACACACCTCCACGGCCAGAACACGCATCCCCGCGGGCCCTTCGACACGTCGACAGGCTCAGTGCGGCGCAGCTCAGGGAACGGGCGCCCCGGTCACCGAGCCTGTCGAGCTGCGCGCCTACTTGTCGTTCTCAGCGAGCCAGGCGTAGGACTCGGCGACGCCGCCGAAGATCTCCTTGCTGTAGCCGTCGAACTCCACGACACGGGTCGCGTGCGGTGCGGCAGCGAGAATCGCCGGGATGTCGACCTGCCCCTGACCCGCGGGCTGCTGGTTCGCGAACGCCTGGGCGAGCGCGTCGGGCACGACGAGCGCACTCTCGCTGCTCGGCAGCGCGGTGGCGATGTCGCCGGAGATGATGCCGTCCTTGATGTGCAGGAACTGCACGCGGTCACCGAGCGAACGGAGGAACGCCGGGGTGTCAGCACCGCCGACCGTCGACCAGAAGGTGTCGATCTCGAGGACGACCTCGGGCGACAGCTGCTCGACGAAGAGCTCGAAGATCGGGCGGCCGTCGACGTGGGTCGAGAACTCCCAGTTGTGGTTGTGGTACCCGAACTTCAGGCCGGATGCCGCCGCCTGGACAGCGAGCTCGTTGACGCGCTCGGCGAGACGTGCGGCGTCGTCGGCGGTCTGCCAGCGGTCGGTGGGGATGAAGGGGTCGATGACCGTCCCGATCCCGAGCCGCGACGCCGCGTCGAACGCGACCGCAGGGTCGGCGGTGTCGATGACGGGCGCGTGGCCGGACGGGGCCGTGACACCGGCGGCGGTGAAGGCGGTCTCGAACTCGGCCGCGCGCTCGACGAACGCGTAGGGCTCGACCTTCGTGAAACCGATCTCGGCGATGCGGGCGACGGCGCCCTGCAGGTCCTCGGCGATGGCGTCGCGGACGGTGTACAGCTGCACGGACGGTGCGCTCATGGGTACTCCTTCGTAGCTTCGGGCGGGCACCGAGGGGCGCTTCCCCGCGTGTTCCACACGGCACGGAACCGCTTCTGTCGACTCATCGACAAAAGTACCCGAGGTGAGTCTATCGACAGCGACTGGACGCGCGGGTCGCCGGGCACTCATAGTCTGGGGATTCGACCGACCATCAGCGAGGGGGCACCATGTCAGACCTGAACCGGACGAGGCGGAGATCACCCCTGCGCGCGATCGTCATCATCGGCGTCCTGGTCCTGATCGCCGTCGTCGTCTACGGACTGACCCTGAATCCGAACGTGTTCACCCTGCTCGTCGTCTGCATCGTGATCGTGGTCTCGATCGAGGCACTCACGAGCAGACCCGATCGGCCGTAGCCGACCGGTGGCGGGACCGTTACTTCTCGGAGCGCTTACTTCTCTGAGCGCTTGAGGGACTTCTTGACCGCACGCTCGGCGAGGACGGTCACGTAATCCTGGACCGGACGCTCGGCGAGTGCGCTGACCTCTTCGCGCACGAGCTCGCCGATCCGAGCGGAATCGACCCCCGAGTACTTCTCGCTCAGCTTCGCGGTGAGCTGACGGATGATCTCTTCGTGGTCGATTTCAGTTGCCATGGACTCAGTATCGACCCACAGTTGTTGCCTGGGCTGTGAATCGCGACTTGCGTCCGCCGCTGTTCTCCCGCCGGACACCTGGCCGCCGCGATCCGTTCACCCTCCCCATCGGGTACCCGCCGAGGATATTCTGACCGCGATGTCGATCTCCGTGTTCGCCGTTCGACGTCAGAGTGAGGCGGGCGATCAGCGCCCCTGACGACAGGAGAAGACGATGTCGAAATACATGCTCATCATGCGCAACAGCGGGTCCGTCGAGAAGCTCGAGGACATGGACGTCGAAGCGGTCATCAACGCGATGGGCGCCTACAACGAGTCGATGATCGGCGCCGGTGTGATGGTCGGCGGCGACGGCCTCACCGATGCCGCCCAGGGCGCCGTCGTCGAGTTCACGACCGAGGCCCCGATCGTCACCGACGGCCCCTACGGTGAACTCCACGAACTCTTCAACGGGTTCTGGACCATCGAGGTCGCCACGCGCGAGGAGGCGATCGAATGGGCCAGCCGTGCGCCGCTCGGCCCCGGCAACAAGATCGAGGTGCGCCGCGTGACCGACGAGACGGACTTCGCCGACCACGCCGACAACGAGTACCTCCAGAAGGAGCAGGAGTGGCGGGCGAAGGAGGGCGCGGCGAAGTCCGCAGCCGACCCGGCCTGAGCACGACCGACTCGAGACGGACATGACCGACGCCGACATGACCGCAACCGACGCGGCGGACGGCGACGAAGCCGCCCGCCGCGTGGTCGACGGCGTCTGGCGGATCGAGAGCGCACAGATCGTCGCCACCCTCACGAAGCTGACCGGCGACCTCGGTCTCGCCGAAGACCTCGCCCAGGAAGCCCTCCTCGAGGCCCTCGAGCAGTGGCCGCGTGACGGCGTGCCGCGTAACCCGGGTGCGTGGCTGACGATGGTGGCGAAGCGTCGCGCGATCGACGGCTGGCGACGCCGGGCAGCCTTGGACGAGCGGTACCGCTCGCTCGCCCGTGACCTGGAGCAGGCGAGCGACCTCGACTGGGAGCCGATCGGGGACGACGTCCTGCGGCTCGTCTTCACCGCCTGCCACCCGGTGCTGTCGCGGGAGTCGCAGGTGGCGCTGACGCTGCGAGTCGTCAGCGGGCTCACCACGCAGGAGATCGCCCGGATGCTCCTCGTCCCGGTGCCGACGGTGCAGGCGAGGATCACCCGCGCCAAGAAGACGCTCGCCGCGGCGAACGTCCACTTCGAGGCGCCGGACCCGGCCGAGTGGCCCCGGCGCCTGTCGGCCGTCCTCGGCGTCGTCTACCTGCTCTTCACCGAGGGGTATGCGGCGACGAGCGGACCGACCTGGATCCGCGGCGACCTCGCGAACGAGGCCCTGCGGCTGGGCCGACGCCTCGTCGCGCTCGTCCCGCGCGAGCCGGAGGCGCACGCGCTCGTCGCCCTCATGGAGTTCCAGGCCTCACGATTCGCCGCCCGCGTCGCACCCGACGGCTCCGCGATCCTGCTCGCCGACCAACACCGCGACCGCTGGGACCGGGCGCAGATCTTCCGTGGGACGGCGGCGCTCAGCCGCGCCGACGCCCTCGGCCGGGGTCGCGGTGCCTACGCACTGCAGGCGGCCATCGCGCAGTGCCACTCGGTCGCGCCGAGCGTGGGGGCGACCGACTGGGAGCAGATCGTGATCCTCTATGAGGCACTCGGACGGATCGCCCCCAATCCGGTCGTCGAACTCAACCGCGCGATCGCGGTGTCGATGGCGACCGGCCCGGCGACGGCACTCCGCATCGTGGACGGCCTCGCCGACGATCCATCGCTGCGGGGCTCGCACCTCATCCCGAGCGTTCGCGGCGAACTACTCGCACGACTGGGGCGCACCGAGGAGGCGCGCTCGGAACTCCTGACCGCCGCGCACCTCGCCGCGAACGACCGCGAGCGCGAGGTCCTGCTGCGGAAGGTCTCCGAACTGCCGGCGTGAGGTGCGGCTCAGCTCTTGGCCGGCACCTGGGCCGGCACGTCGAACCGCTGCCCTTCCGGCTTCGACGGCAACAGCACGAGGACGAGCAGGATCACGCTGCCCACCGATGGTACGAGGGTGAGGAAGTAGTAGGTGCCGGGGAAGCCGGCGTCGTGCAGGCGCCGCCACGTGATCGCGAGGCTCGGCACGAAGAGCGCAACCCAGGCGATGAGCGTCAGAACCACCCCGACGATGAGGACGACCGCGCTGACACCGATGCCCGTGGCACCCAGGTCGACCCCGTCGAACTCCCCGACGTACCCGTTGTCATATCGAGCCTGCTGCTGCACGGCCGTCGTCGTGGCGGTGACTGTGACGAGAATCGCACCGATGGTGACCAACAGCGTCGGCACGAGCATGATGATGGTGGTGAACAAGGAACTCCACCAGTACTCGCTGAGCGACGCGCGACCCGAGAAGTTCGCGTACTGCTTGAAGAACCGCTTCCTGGCCTGGCCGAATGTCGCCCCGTAGAGCGGCAGGGAGAGGTCGTCCGGCGAGCTGGCGCCGCGGGGCGGGGGCGCGATGTACTGCGACTGACCGTACGGTGCCTGGCCGTACTGCGGCTGGCCGTACTGCGGCTGGCCGTACTGCGGCTGGCCGTACTGCGGCTGGCCGGAGGGTGCTTGGCCGTACTGGGGCTGTCCGTACGGTTGCCCGTAAGGCGCCTGGCCGGACTGTGGCTGGCCATACGACGGCTGGCCGGAGGGGACCTGAGGGTTCGGAGGATACGTCATGGCTGCTTCCGGATCGCTGGTCGACGAGACACCAGTATGACGTGACCCGCCCTCACGCCCGGGTGATCGGGATCCAGACACGCATCGTGGACGGCCCGCGCTCGGCCCAGGAATGGTACGGCGCGATCGTCGCGGAGAACGCTTCGGCGTCATGTGCCGTGTCGAACGCCTCGCCGTACGGCCAGGCTGCGTCAACGGCGGGGCGCGCACGGAGCGCGACGGACAGACGCCCGTCGACCGCTTCCTCGATCCCCGCGTCCGCATCGATCTCGATGCAAGCGATCGCCTCGTCACCACCCGGGAGGTCCACCGATTCGACGCAGTACACCTCCGGCCCCCGCTCGATCGCCACGCTGCCGCGGATGGCGTCGATGCGAGGGTCCGGCCGGGTCACCCGAGGACGCAGGCTGAAGGTCAGCTCCACGACGTCACCGGGGACGAAGGACCGCTCGACGTCGGCGTAGCCGGGGGTGACAGCGCGATCCGTGGACTCGCCCGCGGCGGGCCGGACGGTCACCACCGCGTCATCCGCCCACGACGGGACGCGCAACGAGACAGTCACCGGTCCGCTGGGCGCCTCCACGATGCGCATGGTGACGACGCCGGAGCGCGGGTAGTCGGTCACGAGCTCAGCCCGGAACCGCCCGCCGTGCTCACCGCCGATGGTCGTGTCGATCGACGCCGACGCGAACTGGTGGATCTGCACACCGTGGTCGTCGCTCGTGGCGACGAACGCCGCCAGGCTCGCGAGTGTCCGCGCCACGTTCGGTGGACAGCACGACACGTCGAACCACGGCGCACGCTCGGAGGACGACGCCCGCGGCGACACCTCGTCGTCCGGGCTCGACTTCCCCGGCGTGCGCTGGTGCAGGGTGTTGGCGTAGAAGAACGCGGTACCGGCGGCCGACGGTGAGGTCGCGACGACGTTGTAGAGGACGCGCTCGATGTGGTCGGCGTAGCGGACGTCGCGGTCCTCCAGCAGCAGCCGCCAACTGAACATGATCGACGCGATGCCGGCACAGGTCTCGGAGTACGCGCGATCGGACGGGAGCTCGAAGTCCTCGCCGAACGCCTCGTCCTGGTGGTGCGATCCCTGCCCGCCGGTCAGGTAGGTGCGGCGGGCGATCGTCCGGTCCCACTGACCGCGGAGGGCGTCGAGCAGGCCCTGGTCACCGTGCTCGACGGCGATGTCGGTGGCACCGGCCGCGAGGTAGTTCGCGCGGACCGCGTGGCCACGCAACGCCTCCGCCTCGCGGATCGGGACGTCGTCCTGGAAGTACGCACGGCCCCACTCGATGTCCTGGAGCACGCCGGTGCCGCGACGCTCGACGAACAGCGACGCGAGTTCGAGGTAGCGCGGCTCGCCCGTCACCCGCGACAGCTCCGCGAGGCCCACCTCGACCTCGGCGTGCCCGCACACGGACTGGATGCCGTCGGTGCCGAAGACCTCGCAGATGAGGTCGGCGGCCCGGGTCGCGATCCCGAGGAGCCCGTCGTCGGAGCCAGGGCTCGTCCGCTCCCGGGCGACGGCCGCCTGGAAGAGGTGGCCGAGGCAGTACAGCTCGTGCCCCCACTCGAGGTCCGACCAGCGCTCACCCTGGCCCGGGCGACCGAAGCGGGTGTTCACGTAGCCGTCGGCTTCCTGCGCGGCGGCGACCCGGTCGACGATCGCGCGGAACCGCGACTCGAGCGCTTCGTCACCACCGAGCCGTCCGAGCTCCCACGCGACGGCCTCGACGTACTTGTAGACCTCGGAGTCGGCGAACTCGCGTCCGCGGCGGCCCTCGGGAAGCGTCCCGGCGGCGGCGAGGTCGAAGTTGCGGAGCCAGCCCTCCCGCTCGAGCCAGTGCTCGACGTGCGGCAGCGTCGCCGTGCCGTTGACCCGCTGACGGTCGGCCCAGAAGCCGTCGGTGATGCGCACCTCGTCGAGGCCGAGCGGCGTGAGCGCGCCGGTGGTGGGGACGACCGGGGCTGCGACGGTCACCGACGTCGTTGGCGTAGTGGACGTGGTGGGTGTGGTGGTGGTGGTCATGGTTACCCCTTGAAGGCGCCGGACATGAAGCCGCGCACGTAGTGACGTTGGAGGATGAGGAAGAGGAGGATGCACGGCAGCGCGAGGACCACGACGCCGGCTTCGGTCGCGCCGTAGTCGACGACGCCCTGGACCTGGCCGCGCAGGTTCGAGACCGCGAGCGGCAGGGTCATCTTCGCCGAGTCGTTGATGAGGATGAGTGGCGCCATGAAGTCGTTCCACGCCGCGAGGAACGCGAACAGGCCGACCGTGATCAGCCCCGGCTTCACGGCCGGCACGAGGACCTTCCACAGCACACTCCAGGATGTGCAGCCGTCGACCATCGCGGCCTCGTCGAGCTCCTTCGGGATCGACTCGAATGCGATGCGCATCATGAAGGTCGAGAACGGCAGTTGGAACATGGTGAGCACGAGCGCCACGCCGACGAGTGAGTTCGACAGCCCGACCAGGTTGAGGAGCACGTACAGCGGGATGAGCAGCGTCGCGTACGGGACCATGAGGATCGCGATGGTGGCGAGGAACAGGGCGTTCTTGCCGCGGAACTGGAACCTGGCGAACGCGTACCCGCCGAAGAGCGAGATGACGAGCGTCAGGACCACGGTCAGCAGCGAGACGAACGCGGAGTTGCCGATGTACTGCAGGATGCCGTCCTGGTACCCGGCGAGGGTGATGTAGTTGCCAAGCCCCCAGCCCTCGGTCTGGTTCGTACCGGCGAGCGGCGACACCGAGCGGACGGCGGTCCAGACCAGCGGGTAGAGGAAGATCACGGCGAGCGCGGCGGTGAAGATCCAGAACGGCATCCGGACGGCGATACCGAAGAAGTTCGTCGGCTTCCCGTCTCGTCCGCGGCCGCGAGTTCGTCCGTGACCACGGACGTCGGGCATCGTCGAGGTGACGGTGGCCGGTTCCTTTCGGGTGATGGTCATGCTCAGTTCTCGACCTTCTTGCTGAACGCGCGGATCTGCACGATGTTGATGACGATGAGCGCGGCGAGCACGATGACCGACAGCGCGCCGGCGACGCCGAGGTTGTTCGGGCCCTGGAACGCCACGTTGTAGATGAGCTGGACGATGGTGATCGTGCTGTTGTCGGGCCCGCCCTTGGTGAGGATGTAGAACTGCTCGAACGCGAGGAGTGAGCCGGTGACGCACATCACCGTCGTGAGCGCGAGTGTCGGCTTGAGCAGCGGGACCGTGATGTCGCGGAAGGTCTGCCAGCGTGATGCACCGTCGATGCGCGCCGCCTCGTAGACCTCCTCCGGGATGCCCTGCAGGCCCACGAGCATGAGCAGCATGTAGAAGCCGGCGAAGCGCCAGACGATGAGGAACACCGTCGACCAGAGCGCCGCGTCGGGCGTGCCGAGGAACGTGAACCCCATCGCCTTGGTCAGCCCGGCGAAGGGACCAGCGATCGGCGAGTACAGCACGTAGAAGAGGAGCGACGCCGAGGCGAGGCCGAGGGCGCTCGGGATGAGGAACGCGGTGCGGAGGAAGCCCTTCCACCGGCTGGACTCCTGCACGAGGAGCGCGAGACCGAGGCCGAGTCCGATGAGCAGGACCGTCGCGATGGCCGTGTACTTGAGCGTGAAGACCACCGAGTCGAGGAAGAAGCGGTTGTCGATGGCCTTCGGGAAGTTCTCGGGGAGGTTCCACCCCTGGTTGCCACCGAGGAGCGGCCAGTCCGAGCCCGCCATCTGGAACACGAGCCCCAGCGGGACGAGGAACAGGAGGACGACGAACACGGCGGTGGGGAGCGCGAACAGCCAGCCGGTGCGGGCGTGCACGGCTCGACGCTTCCGGGCACCGACCGAGTCCGTCGGGCCTCGTCTGGCGAGGGTGGTACTCATGGGTGGACCTTTCGAAGCGGGTGGGTGCCGGTGCGCCGTCGCGGTGAGGATACGGCGGCGCACCGGCGGATCGGACTACTGCGAGAGCACGTCCGTGATGGCATGGTTGTCGGCGTCGACGGTGTCGGTGCCCTCGAGGACCGCGTTCCGCACGAGCGTCAGCCATGGGCTGGTCGGCGAGTTGAAGGCCTCCTGGAAGTTCAGCGAGTACGGGGTGTCGCCCTTCGAGGCGACCTCGTTGATCGTGACGAGGCGCGGGTCCTTGCTCGAGTACTCGTTCTCGGCGAGGTCGGAGCGGGAGACGACGTCGTTGTCCTTCGCGAGGACGCCGACCTGGGCGTCCTCGGACATCAGCCAGCTGAGGAAGTTCCACGACTGGGCGGCCTTCTTGCTGTCCTTCGAGACACCGATGCCGTCGCCACCGACGAAGGTCGAGTCACCGCCCTTCGGTCCGGGGATGCCGGACACACCCACGTCGAATGGCGTGGAGGAGAGCAGGGTCGCCGGGTACGGCATGACGCCGACCTTGCCCTCGGTGAAGCCGGCGGTCCAGGTCGGTCCGGCCTCGTCCTTCGAGGACGGGAGCACGGCGCCGGACTTCCAGAGGTCGGCCCACGTGCTGTAGACCTCCTTCGCGCCGTCCTCGGCGAGGAGGGACTCGGTGCCTTCCTTGTTCATGACCTGCTCGCCGTCGGCCCACACGCTGGGGAACCAGGTGAAGACGAGGCAGCCGCCGCAGTTGAGGCCGGTGGCGGTGCCGTAGGTGTCGGGCTTGTTCAGGGCCTGGACGGCCTTCGCGTCCTCGGCGAACTCGGCCAACGTGGTCGGGCCCTGCTCGGGGTCGAGGCCGGCCTCCTTGTAGAGCTCCTTGTTCCAGAACAGCATCGAGAGGTCGAGGACGAACGGGAGCACGTGTTCCTTCCCGTCCGCGGTGCCGGCGGCGAGGTGGCCCTGGTTGATCTCGTCCTTGAAGTCGAGCCCGTCGATGTTCGCAGTGAGGTCCTGGAAGAGGCCCTGTTCGACCCAGTTCGGGACGTACACGATGTCGGCGGCGAACAGGTCGGGGAGGCTGTCGGAGCCGGCCGCCGCGCCGACCTTCGCGACGTAGTCGTCGTTCGGGACCACGGTGAGCTTCACCTGGTTCTCGTGCGAGGCGTTGTAGGCCTCCACGAGGAGCTTCGCCTGCTTCTCGAGTGGGGCGCGGGTCCAGAGCGTGAGCTCGGACCCGTCGTCGACGCCCTCGGGCCCGGCACTGGCGAGTGGGGAACTCCCGACGCCCCCGGAGGAACAGGCGGCGAGGCCGACGAGGAGGGCGCTGGCGGCCAACACCCCTCCGACCCGCTGCATCCGTCTGGTGTGCGTGCTGCGCATGGTGACTCCTCTGACTCATCGTTGAGCGGACCGGTCGGGTCCGGCGGTGCATGGGAGGTTTTCGAAACTCTCGAAACGCCTTTCGGTAAAGCTAGCCTGGGATCGGTGTAGCGTCAAGAGCGAAGTCCGGTAACGTTTCGGAAACGAAGAGGGGGAGCAATGCCAGACAGTGATGTCGGTGCGTCGGCAACCGGTACCCCCGGCCGAGCGGCGACCCTGGGCGACGTCGCACGGATTGCAGGCGTCTCGATGGCCACCGCCTCGAAGGCCATCAACGGACGGAGCGAGGTCGCCCCGAAGACCCGGCAGCGGGTGCTCGACGCCGCGAAGGAAGTCGCCTTCACCCCGAACGAGCTGGCCCGCAGTCTCATCAACGGGCGCACCGGCACCGTCGGTCTCCTGACGAGCGACCTCGAGGGCCGCTTCGTCATCCCCATCCTCATGGGCGCCGAGGACGCGTTCGGCGCCGGGCAGGTCAACGTGTTCCTGTGCGACGCCCGCGGGGACGCCATCCGCGAGCAGCATCACCTGAACGCCCTCCTCACCCGGCGCGTCGACGGCATCATCGTCGTGGGCCGCACGACGGACCCACGCCCCTCGCTCGGCCACAAACTGCCCGTCCCGGTCGTCTACGCGTACGCGCCGTCCGACGACCCGACCGACGTGTCGATCACCCCCGACAACCGCGACGGCGGGCGCCTCGCCGTCGAGCACCTGATCGCGTGCGGGCGTTCCCGCATCGCGATGATCACGGGTGAACCGCAGTACGCGGCGGCCAGGGACCGCGTGACGGGCGTGCAGAACGCCCTCGCCGCGGCGGGTCTGGACCTCGTCGGTACGCCGATGTTCTCAGAGTGGACCGAGCACTGGGGTCGCGATGCGGCGGCGATGCTGCTCGCACAGCACCCGGAGATCGACGGCATCGTCGCCGGTTCCGACCAGATCGCCCGCGGCGTGCTCGACACCGTCCGCGACCTCGGGCGCGACGTCCCGAGCGACGTCGCGGTCGTCAGCTTCGACAACTGGGAGATCCTGGCCACCAACTCCCGCCCGGAGCTGTCGTCGATCGATGCCAACCTGCAACAGCTCGGCCGACTCGCCGCCACCCGCATCTTCGAGGCGATCGAGGGCACGGAGGTCGCGCAGGGGGTCGAGTACCTGCCGGGCCGCCTCGTCCTCCGCGGTTCCACGATCCCGAGGCGCTGAGGTCCGGTCGGACGCCGATACTCGCCGCGCGGGAGATGCGACAGCCGTCGGACATCGCTACGGTCGAGCCATGGACAGCTCAACCGTCATCATGCTCGTGGTCCTCGCCGCCGTCGCGGTCATCGTCTTCACGATCACCGTGCAGGCCAGACGACGTGCCGGCGGGTCGAAGCATCGCGGTGGTACGACGTCGGACTCCGGTATGCCGTTCATCGTCGGCAGCGACGGTCACCACGGCGGCGGCCACCACGGCGGAAGCGACTCCGGCGGTTGGGACGGTGGGAGCAGCGGCGACTCCGGCGGCGGCGGAGACGGGGGCGGCGGGGGCGGCGGCGACTGATCGGTCGGCCCGGACCACGCCAGATCGTCAGCGACGTCGCTGCTGCTTCGGGCGACGCTTCGGTTTCGGACGCGGCTTCCGCTTCGGTGGCGGGACCACCGCGCCAGAGCCTGTCGAATCGTCGCCTCTACCCGACAAGCGCCTGCGCGAGATGTCGATACCCCCGGCCGGCCCGCCGATCCACATCGGGACATCGCCCTGCCAGCCGGCGACGAAGAACAACACCCCACCGACGACCAGCCCGCCCACTCCGCCGATCTGCCAGATCGCCTCGTCGTAGATCACGGGCCCCACGGCCTGCCCGTCGAAGAGCAGATGGAACCCGTTGTTCACGATGACGACGAGCAGCGTCAGCCACCCCACACCGAACACCGTGCCGGCCACCCACCCCCATGAGGCGATCGCCAACCCGCCCATGACGGCGGCCGCGGCGACGGGTACGCCGAACGCCACGAACAGGACGATCGCGACCCAGGACTCTGCACTGTCGCCGCCGATTGCGGCCAAGACGATCGCGACGACGACGAGCAGCACCACGGAGGCGATGAGCGCGCCAGTCCACGTCGTGATGCGACGACGGCTCATCCGATACGGGTTGGTGGTGGACGACTCCCGGTTCGGCATGGCTCCATCCTCGACCATCGGATGCCCCGCCGCCCGCCGGACGACGAGCGCGGCGTCGCGATAGCCTCCCTGCATGGGGGAATCACGAGGCGCCCGCGCGCGCCGGAACGCACGCCGGGCGATCGCCGTCGGACTCGGGGCGATCACAGCCGCCGTCCTGCTGACCGGATGCGGTTCGAGCGCTGACGCCGATGGGGCACGAGCGTCGCTCGTCGAGGCCGTCGAGGGTCTGCCCGATGTGGCGGACGTCACCGGGACGGTCGAGGCGTCGAACGGCGGCGGGCTCGAGACGTATTACAGCGCCAGGATCACCGTCGAGATGGCCGGCGGCGCTCCACCCGAGTCCTACACCGGCGTCGCGGCGGCGGCGGCCCAGGCGACCGACGGCAAGGAATCCGGCGAGTTGATCATCGAGGACGCAGCAGGGGGTTCCGTCCGATTCGACACCGGTGCACCAGCGAAGACGATCGATGCGACCGTGACGGCCTGGCGCGACTGGGCGGCCGACACGGATCCGGTCGAGGTCGATGCGGTCCGGGTCGCATCCGTCGAGGTCGAGCTCATCGCGATCGCCGCCCACGAGATCCGGCCGGCATCGTCCGAGCTCAAGGTCCTGTTCCTGTACGACGACCCGCTGACGCCGACGGATGCCGCGCGACTCCTGGGCGGATTCCAGGCAGAGCTCCCGAAGCCGCTGGCGTCGGCGGAGACCTCGCTCGTGTTGACCAACCTCGACCCCGGATCGGCGGGCGCGCACGTCCTGGCATGGGGCCTGCCGGTGCCGGCATCCGTGCTGGAGACCATCGCGGCGATCGAGGGGACGACCGCCGTCCTCGCGCCCCTCGGTGGCTCGGTGGCAGCCATCGACTGGTACGCGGAGCAACGCGGCGCAGGCAGCAACCGGCCCGATCAGCTGAACGTCTCGGTCGTGTTCCCCGAGGACACACCATTGGGGGGAATGCCCTTCGCGGAACTGCAGGCGAGTCCGCAGTGGGCGGCTTACCAGCAGGTGACGACGCTCGCGAACGCCTCGGAGACGGCCATCTCGTTCACGATGAGCGCCGACAATCCGCGGATCGCCGGCTTCACGGCCCAGCCGTGCGGCACCGCCGACGACGAGCTGGACGCACCACGCGACCCCAGCGAGGCCGATCGGGCGATCGCAGCCTGGTGGCTCGCCCAGGCGCCAGCCTGTCCGGGTGTCGGTCGGCACGAGTGAGAAGCTACCGATGACCCGAAGCGCGGGCCGTTCCCGAGGCTGGCTGACCCTGTCCTGGTGCGCATCAGTCTTGGCCGCGGCGTTCCTGGGGGCAGGCGTCGTGAGCATCTCGACCTACGCTTCGTTCCTCGACTTCCCGCAGGACGATCCCGGCTGGATCAGCCACCACGACTGGCTCGCCTCCACCGGCACGGCTGCACTGATCATCGGCGCCGCGCTCGCGGTCTGCAGCGCGGTGGCGTTCATCCTGTGGCAGGTCGGGCTCCCGGAGCAGCAGGCGCGGAGCCGTGATTGGCCCTAGCGACCCGCCAGGTCGCCGAGTCGGGCGCGCATCGCGCGGAGCACGTCGACGAGGAGCGCGTCGTCCGGTCCGGCGAGCCACTGCTCGAGGGAGGCGTCGAAGAGTGCCGAACCGATGGACGCTGCGAGCGCCGCGTCGGCTGATGTGACACCACTCTCCATGAGGCCATCGCGCATCGCGTCGGTGAGGACCGCCGACTTCAGCCGTTCCCGCTCGCGCAGCTGCGGTTCCGACCGGATGACAGCACGGCGGGCGGCGATGTCGTCCCGCCAGCGCTGCAGCTCGCCGGCGGCCACGGTCTCGAGGCCGGACATCACCAGCGCGAGCGGGTCGAGTCCTGGTGGCGCCGCGGCGACCAGCCGTCCGACCACGGTCGGGAGCTCGCGCTCGCGGAGGAAGAGCACGTCGCGCTTGTCGGCGAAATGACGGAAGAACGTGCGGGTGGTGAGCCCGGCGGCTTCGGCGATCTCCGGGACCGTCGTCGCTGCGAAGCCCCGCTCGGCGAAGAGCGCCATCGCAGCGCCCTCGAGTCGGAGAGCGGCGTCGGGAGCCCAGCGTGCCATGCGATCAGGATAGCCGATGACACGTCGTGTCGTCGGGTGTAGAGTGATGGCACACCGTGTCATCATCACCACGCCAATCCGCAACACCCTTGGAGACCTCATGCCGACGAACACCGCAGCCTGGCTGCCAGCACCCCGCGCGGACCTCGTCGTCGGTCCGGCCGCGATGCACGAACCCGGCCCGGGCGAACTCCTCATCCGGAACCGCGCGGTCGCGGTGAACCCGCTCGACGACGTCAAACAGCGGACCGGCAACCTCATGTACCGCTGGCTCCCCTCGCCCGCCGTGCTCGGTGAGGACATCGCGGGCGAGGTCGTGGCCATCGGGCCCGGTGTCGATCGTTTCGCGGTGGGCGACCGCGTCGTGGCGTACGCGGTCGGCATGGAGCGCGGACGGCGCCATGACGCCGAGGGCGGGTTCCAGCAGTTCACCGTCGTGCGAGCGGACCTCGCGGCCCCGATCCCGGACGCACTGCGCGACGAGGACGCGGTCGTCCTCCCGCTCGGGATCTCGACCGCCGCGACCGCGCTCTTCCAGAGCGACCACCTCGCACTCCCCCACCCTTCGGAGCACCCGTCGCCCACCGGGACGACCGTCGTCGTCTGGGGCGGCGCCACGAGCGTCGGGAGCAACGCCATCCAGCTCGCGGTCGCCTCCGGCCACCGGGTCGCGACCACCGCCTCTCCGCACAACCACGACCGCGTGCGCGAGCTCGGCGCCGACCTCGTGTTCGACTACCGCAGCCCGACCGTCGTGGCGGATCTCATCAGCGCCCTCCGCGGCTCCTCGGTCGTCGGCGTCCTCGCCGTCGGGACCGGCTCCGCAGAACCAGCCGTCGCCGTCGCCGCCGCCACGGGTGCACGCCGCGTCGCGCTCGCGAGCCCGTCGGTGTCATTCGGATCGCTGCCGCGTCGGGCCGGTCCGAGCCTGACGTTCGTCCGCACCATGACCCGGCTCGTCGCGGCCAACGTCGCGCTCCAGGTCCGCGCCCGTCGGGCGGGGATCTCGGCACGGTACGTGTGGGGCAGCTCGCTCATGACCAACGAGGTCGGGCCGATGCTGTGGGAGGACTACCTGCCGAGCGCCCTCGCCGATGGACGCCACGTCTGCGCGCCCGCTCCCGAGGTGGTGGGCGACGGCCTCGAGGCGATCCAGCCGGCCCTGGACCGACTCCATGACGGCGTCTCAGCCCGCAAGCTCGTCGTGCGCCTGTGAGGCACTGGATCGTGACGCTCCGCCCTCACACCTCCCACACCGAGCGGTAGCTCCGCTCGGCGAGGAGCCCGGACAGCTCCGCATGCACGCTCATCGTCCTGGCGAGACCAGGTCTCACACCTCCCACACCGAGCGGTAGCTCCGCTCGGCGAGGAGCGCAGACAACTCCGCATGCACGGTCATCGTCTTGGCGAGCCGCTCGGCACGATCCGTCTTCAGCAGGCCGGCCGCCTCCCAATCCCGCTCCGACAGGTAGGCCGTGTACGGGTTGATGACGCACTTGAAGTCCAGCATGAGCGACTGCCCGAGCGCGGCGGTCGCCATGTAGCTGTGCGGCAGGCCGGCGGCGCAGACGAAGGTCACGACCTTGTCGAACCAGGCGGCGACCCTGCCGTCCTCGCCGGTCGCGCCGGTCGCCTCGATGAGCGACTTCACCGACGCGGCCGGCGCCCAGTTGTAGACCGGGAAGGCGAGGACGACCCCGTCGGCCGCGGTGATCAGCTCGTGCAGCCTCCGGAACGCGGGGCTCGCGAAGACCCGGTCGTTGTCGAACGCCGGCAGCTCCATCTCGGCCAGATCGATGACGGACGAGTCATGGCCTTGCTCGCGCAACAGCTCGCCGCTCGCCGAAGCGAGGGTCCGGCTTCGACTCGCCGGATCGAGGCTGCAGGAGATCACGGGCAGGTTCAGGGCGGCCATCCCTCTACGCTAACCCCCCTGCCCATGCTCCGACCGCGGCGAGTGTGCGAGGGTGGAGCATGCTCTCCCCGCAGTCCCTCAGTGAAGCCGACCGCCGTCTCGTCGCCGCTTGGGCCGCGGACTGCGCCGAGCGGGTCCTGCCGCTGTTCGAAGCGGAGGCGCCGGACGACGATCGTCCGAGTGACGCCATCGCGCGCGCTCGCGCGTTCGCATCCGGTGACCTCGACACCGCCGGGGAGATCCGCCGACGCTTCGTCGCCAACCGGGCCTCGCAGGTGGTGTCCTCACCCGCCGCCAAAGCCGCCGCGTGGTCGGCCGGGCAGGCAGCAGGTGTCGCGCACATGGGCGCCCACGCGCTCGGCGCCGCCGCCTACGCGGCGAAGGCCGCCGAGCTGCATCAGGCCGGAGCAGGCACGGCCGAGATCGCCTGGCAGCTCGACCACCTGAGCGACCCGGTCCGCTCGGCACTCCGGCTCCTCCCAGGCCTCGGAACCGATCCGTCGGGTCCGCTCGGCTCCGGTCTCCTGGCATCGGGGGTGCTGGGCGACAACATCCGCGCCATCCAGAACGGCTTGGGCCGACGCCCCCGCCGCCCGGACGTCACGACACTCGAGCTGGTCGGAGGCCCCGAGCCGGTCCGGGTCGAGCTGCATGAGGCCGACCCGCAGTGGCCGGAGCAGTTCGACCGTCACCGGCGGTGCATCGTCGACGCCCTCGGCGCCAGTGCCGTCGCGATCGAGCACATCGGCTCGACCTCGGTGCCCGGACTCGCGGCGAAGCCGATCGTCGACATCGTGGTCGCCGTGGAGGACATCACGGCGGAGGAGGACTACCTCGACCCCCTGCTGGTCGCCGGCTACGTGCTGCGCGTCCGTGAACCCCGCCATCGGATGGTCCGGACGCCGGAGCGCGACGTCCACGTGCACCTCTACGAGCAGGGCGCCCCCGAGATCGACGAGTACCTCCTCCTCCGAGACCACCTGCGTTCCGACACCGACGACCGCGCGCTGTACGAGCGCACCAAGCGGGAGTTGCTCGGGAGGTCCTGGGACGACATGAACGACTACGCCGACGCGAAGACCGAGGTCATCCTCGCGATCAAGGCGCGAGCGCGGGCAGCGCTGAACCACTGAATCGCCCGAATCTGCACAGATCCGGTTCGGTTTCGGACAGTTCCGGGCGACTCAGGGACGCGCGGTCGCACGCACCGGCGGGATGACGACACCGGTCACGACCGCCGCCGTCTTGATGCCGACGCAGAGGCTGATGAACACCGTCAGTGCCGCCGTGACCGCTGAACCCTCGAGCGTCGCGAGCGAGACGAGTCCGACCGTGCCCGGCACGAGCATGAGCAGCGCTGGCTGGAACGTCACATTGGACGGCACCGCCGCCGAGTACCGCTCGACGATCCGGGCCACGACGAACACGACCCCGGCGGTGAGCCCCGTCGCGACCGCGTTCCCCACGAGCGGGGCGAACAGGACGATACCCGCGTAGGTCAGCGCCATCACGCAGATGGTCAGCAGCGTCAGGGAGCGGCCCGAGCCGAACGCGATCCCGATCCCGGCCGCGAGCATCACGACGCCGATCCACGTGAACCACAGCGGCGGGACCGACTCCCACCCGACGAGGTCCGAGCTCCCACGGACCACCTGACCGACGAGCGCCGTCGAGTCGGGGTCGATCGACAGGCCGGTGAGCAGCGCCCCTGCCGAGATCCCGGCCGCCATGAAGGCGAGCACGATGAGCCCGTACATCAGGCGCGCCGAGCCGGTCACGATGTCCGTCGCCGTCAATTCCAGCAGGGCGTTGGTGATGAGCGCACCGGGCACGAGGATCGCGATCGGCGCGCAGACGGCGAACAGCGGCACGGGGCCGAGATCCATCGCCGATGCGAGCGTCCCGACGAGCGTCGTCGACACGAACGCCGTCACGAACGGGGCGATCGCGACCGCACCCCGCCACCGCGCCAGCAGGGTGATGACGAGGCCGACGAACGCTCCGACGAGCATGGATGCGACGATCGCCCACCATGGGCAGCGGAACAGCAGCGCGAGCCCACCCGCGAGCAGCAGATTCCCGACCACCCAGTGCATCGACGCGTGCGGGCGCGGCGTCTCCCGGATCGACTGGATGCGGGCCGGCAGGTCGCCGACCGGCCAGTGCCCGAGCTCGAGCTCGCGCATGAGCCGGTTCGCGCGGGCCGCGCCGCGGAACGACAGCTCGCCGTGCGTGTTGCCGGCTGCGAGCACCGCGCCGGAGTGAACGTCGTTGACGATGATGAGCTGCGGCAGCACCGAGAAGGCGAGGCCCTCGTCGCCCGATGCGACCGTGGCGCGCTCCAGGGAGTCGCGGACGTCGGTGACGGAGGTGCCGGCGTCGAGGAGCAGGCAGCCGAGCGCGCTGTAGGCGTGCGCAGCGGTCCTGCGGCGCTCCTCGGTCGCGGTGTCGTCACTCATCCCGCCAACGGTACGCGAGATGGGGAGGGGTCCCCGTCGCGACCGTCCGCCCGGCTGCCCTACCGTGGTCGGGGCGGTCCGGCGGTCGGACCGTGACGAGACGGGAGTGGCAATGCGCAGGTTCGGGACAGCAGCGATCGCAGGAGTCGCCCTGATGGCGGCGTTGACGGGTTGCGCGTCCGATGCCGGCGCGGGCGACTCGGGAGACAGCGCGGCGTTCGCGAAGCAGGCCTGCACGGGTTGGACGAACATGACCGAAGCGGACGACGCCGACGACGCGGTCCTCCGGACCCTGACGAGCGTCCGAAGCTCCGAGCGGACGGCCGAGGACGGACCGGCACAGAAACAGGCCATCCTCGAGGCCGCGAACGCCCATCTCGCCGCGCTCCAAGCCGCACGCGACGCCATCGCGGACAATCCACCCGCTGGAGAGGACACCAAGACGATCGTCAAGGCGTTCACCGACTACTACGACGCCCGCATCGAGATCGCCGAGGCCCGCATCGCCGAGTTCGAGCAGTTCCCGACCACGCTCGAGCGCAACTACGACCAGGTCACTGGGGAGGCACGCGACGTCCTCGACGACATCGGCGAGTACGGCGACGACCAGCCCGACGGATTCCCCTTCCGCGACATCGAGGATCAGCAGGTCATCTCGGCGCTCGACGAGGAGAGCAGCTGCGACGACGTCGTCAATATCTTCTAGCCGCCGGGCCGTGGGCCTTCGGGGCGCAAGCCCTTGTCGGTCCAGACATCGCCCTGGCATCCTCGCTTACGCCGCACGCGCGGTGTGACAGCGAGGAGGCAGCATGGCAGACGTACGAGTGGGCGACCGCGTGTCGTGGGGCACCTCGCAGGGACGGACGCAGGGGAAGGTCGTCGAGCGGAAGACCGCGGACTTCCAGTTCGACGGCCAGCACTTCACGGCTTCGAAGGACGAGCCCGCGTTCATCGTGGAGTCGGAGAAGACCGGCGCGAAGGCTGCGCACAAGGGCACGGCGCTGCGCGTCCTGAAGTCCTGACGCTCTCCCACTGCCGGCCCGTTGCACAGACACGCGGACGTCCACGACGGACCCCGGCTGGGCGTAGCGTTGGCGCATGACCGTCGTGATCGCCTTCCTGGCCAACATCGTCGTCGCCATCGCCAAGTCCATCGTCGCCGCGCTCACCGGGTCGGCGTCGATGCTGGCCGAGGCCGCGCACTCGTGGGCCGACGCGGGGAACGAGATCTTCCTCCTCATCGCCGACAAACGGGCCGACAAGCGACGCGACGCCGCACATCCGCTCGGCTACGGCCGTGACGCGTACATCTTCTCGCTGTTCGCCGCCTTCGGGATCTTCACCGTCGGTGCGGTCGTCTCGATCCAGCACGGCATCCAGAGCCTCACCGCACCGGAGGCGATGGAGAACTACGCCCTCAGCTACCTCGTGCTCGGCGTCGCCTTCCTCCTGGAGGGCTTCTCCTTCACCCAGTCGATCCTCGAGGGTCGGCGCACGGCGAAGAAGTACGGCCGCGGCTTCTTCGACTACATCGTGAACGGCTCCAACACGACGCTCCGCTCGGTGTTCTTCGAAGACTCCGCAGCACTGCTCGGCCTCATCATCGCGGGTACCGGCATCGGCCTCCACCAGGTGACCGGCGATCCGGTCTGGGACGCGATCGGGTCGATCGCGATCGGTGTGCTGCTCGGCGGCGTCGCGCTGCTGCTCATCAACCGCAACCGGCGCTACCTCCTCGGAGCCTCGCCGAGCCCCGCCTACCGCGCGCAGACCATCACGGCGCTCCTGTCCCACCCGGAGATCGAGCGGGTGACGGCGCTGTACCTCGAGTTCAGCGGACCGGAACGCCTCTTCCTCGTCGCGTCGGTCGACCTCGTCGGCGACGACCGCGAGAACGACGTCGCGCGTCAGCTCCGTCGACTCGAGGGCGACCTGGAACGGGACGAGCTCATCGGCAAGGCCGTGCTCACGCTGTCGGTCAGCGACGAGCCGTCGATCACGGTCTGAGCCCGGGCCCGAGGCTCACGACCCGAACAGCCGCTTCGACGCGATCGCAGCACCCTCGACGAGTGCACCGAGCTTCGCCCAGGCGACGTCCGTCGCGACGAACTCGTAACTCGCGAAGGTCGAGAGGCCGCAGTCGGTGCCGGCGATGACCCGCGTCGGGTCGCCGACCGCCTCCGCGACCTCGACGATCCGGTTCGCGATGACCTGCGGGTGCTCCAGGTAATTGGTGGTCACGTCGACCACGCCGGGGATGAGGAGCGCCCCCTCGGGGAGCGGGTGGTCGCGGAACGCCGGCGCCTCGTGCTGGTGCCGCGGGTTGCCGAGCGGGATGCTGAACGCACCCACCCGCGCCCGGTAGAGGTGCGGGAGGAGCACGTCGACCGGGACGTCGTCCTGGTGCGGCCCCTGCCAGTTGCCCCAGCAGACGTGCAACCGGACCTGCTCACGGGGGATGTTCCGGATCGCGTGGTTGAGCGCGTCGACGTGCAGGTCCACGGCCGCGAGGAACTCCTCGAGCGTCGCGTCACCGAACTGGATGACCCGCTCCATGGCGAGGTCCGGGGCGTCGAGCTGCAGGACGTGCCCTCGGGCGGCGATCGCCTCGTACTCGATCCGCAGCTGCTCGGCGAGGGCGAAGACGTACGCCCGGTCGTCGCCGTAGTGGGGATTGGCGGCGTCGAGCAGGAGCGTCGTCGACACGATGCCGGGGGTCGCCGCGGAGAAGAAGGTGCCGGCGGGCACGCGCCCCTGGCCGGCCTGCGTGGCGAGTTCCCGCTCGAAGCCGTCGAGATCGGCGGTGATGCCGGACAATGTCGGGTCGTAGGTGAGCAGCCCCTGGGCCATCGGCGGATCCCACACCCGCGCGACGTCCGCGCCCTCGACGATCTGCTTCGCCTGGAAGGCCGCGTAATCCGGGAACGCCAGCGAGTCGAGGGTCGGCTTGCGGTGACCCGCGCCGCCGAACCCCTCGATGCGTTCGAGCACGTAGGTGGAGAACCCGACGCGCGGGACCTCGCCGTCGTTGACGAGATCGAGACCGACCGCGAGCTGGGCGGCGACCGTCTCGGCGACGGCGTCCGCGGTGACCGCCTCCAACTCGGCCACGTCGAACGCCCGCCGCTGGTCGCGGGCGACGAGCAACCGGGTCAACTCCGGCGTGCGCGGCAGGCTCCCGGCGTGCGTGGTCAGGATGCGATCGGTCATGTGTGGACTCCTCGATGCGTGGTACGGGTGGGCGCGAGCCGTGTCGTCGCGACCGAGTCCACCCTGCCACGATCCCGCTGGCCACGGGGTGTCGGAAGGACCCGTGCCGCAGCGGACGTCACGCCGCGACGGCGAACAGTCCGGCGACGCCGAGGGCGTAGAGGATCAGGACGATGAACGAGTCGACCCCCATCCCGGCCAGACGCCGCTGCGGACGGAAGAGCAGACCGACCACGTAGACGAGGGTGAGCAGGGCGGCGAGCGCCGTCAGGTAGATGTCCGAGGCGTTCGCCTGGGGAAGGACCGCCTTGCCGGAGAGGAGCGTCGCGATGAGGAAGAGCACCGGGAGGAAGGCGTTCCCTCCGAAGATGTCGCTGACGGCGAGGTTGTCGTCACCCTGGCGCACGGCCTGCAGGCCGGTGGAGATCTCGGGCAGCGATGTCGCGAGGGCGAGCACCGTCGCACCGAAGAGCACACCGGACAGCCCCAGCTCCGATGAGACGGCGTCGCCGGCGCGCTCGAGGACGACACCGGCTCCGAGCGTGGCGACGGCCGACACGAGGAAGACGATGACGGCTCGGCGGGTGCTCATGGGGTGCTGCTTCCGACCCCGATGACCCTTCCGGTGTGGACTCGCGTCCGGAGCGCTCCCGTCCTCGTGCCACGGGAGCCGCGTCCCGGCCCGCTGCACGAGCAGCAGTCCGACGATCCAGAGCACGGCGATGAGCACCACGTCGGGCGTGAGCCGGAACACCTCCAGACCGGGCGGGAGCTGGCTGCCGGCGAGCACCACGGCGAGCACCGCGACGACGACGATGCCCTCGAGGACGAGCGTCAGGGAGGCGGCGCGGTAGGTGAGCGGCTTCACCCCCTGCCCACGTCGGCCGAACACGTCGAGGATCACGAGGACGACCGTCTGCAGGGCGATCCCACCGAGGATGTTGCCGACCGCGACGTCGAGGTTGCCCGACAGCGCCGCCGACACGGTGATCGCCAGTTCCGGGAGGTTGGTGGCCACCGCGAGGACGATGAGCCCGCCGAGCGCGCTGCCCAGCTTGAACCGTGCATCGATGACGTCGGTCGTCTTCGAGAGCTGGATACCGGCGACCCAGACGACGGCGGAGGCCCCGGCGAAGATCACCACGAGCAGCCACAGGGGGAGAGCGTCCATGCGTCGAGTGAAGCGCACCCGAGCGGTCCGCGGCGGTGACTTGCGCTGGGCGCCGCAGCGGACTACCCCGCCTCCGGACGACTCATCCGGCCACCGTTCATGCCGTCATGCCGTCATGCCGTCATGCCGTCATGCCGTCAACGCGATGTACTGCTCCTCCAGGAACTCGAGGATCCCCTCGCTCGACCCTTCGCGCCCCAGACCGCTCTGCTTGACGCCGCCGAACGGTGCCGCCGGGTCGCTCACGACACCGCGGTTGACCGCGACCATGCCCGCTTCGAGCCGTCGTGCGACCGCCACGGCCTCGCGCTCCTCGCCGAACACGTAGGCCATGAGTCCGAACACGGTGTCGTTCGCCATGCGGACCGCGTCGTCGACGTCGTCGTACCGCACCACGGCGGTGACCGGTCCGAAGATCTCGGTCGTCGTGATCTCCGATCCGTGGCGGACGCCGGTCACGAGCGTCGCGTCGTAGAACGCGCCGTCCTCCCGACTGCGGCCGCCCTGCACGACGGTCGCGCCGTCACGCACCGCGCCGTCGACGAGTGCCGCCACCTTGTCGCGTTCGCGCACCGAGACGAGCGCTCCGAGGTCGTTGTCGTGGTCGAGCCCGGGGCCGACCCGGACGGCCGCGAGCTCCTCGCCCATCCGGGCGACGAAGGCGTCGTGGATGCTCGTGTGCACGTAGAAGCGGTTCGCCGCCGTGCAGGCCGAGCCGCCGTTCCGCATCTTGGCGAGCAGCGACTCGCGGACCGTGAGCTCCAGGTCAGCATCCGGGAGGACGACCACCGGCGCGTTGCCGCCGAGCTCCATGGACGCGCTCACGACCGTGTCGGCGCAGGCGTGCAGGAGCTCCCGGCCCACCTCGGTCGAGCCGGTGAAGGACAGCTTGCGCACCGCCGGATGCGCGAGCATCTCGGCGACGATGGGGCCGGTCGGCACGGGCGTGACCAGGCTGACGACGCCCGGCGGGAAGCCGACCCGGCGGAGCACGTCGACGACGAACGCGGCGGCCAACGGCGTCTCCCGTGCGGGCTTGAGGATCACCGTACACCCGGCGGCGAGCGCCGGTGCGAGCTTGCGGGTCGCCATCGCTGCGGGGAAGTTCCACGGGGTGATGAGGAGGGAGACGCCGATGGGCTGCCGGTCGACGACGATCCGCTTGTCGCCGCTCGGGGACAGCCGGTACTCGCCGGGGATCCGGACGGCCTCCTCGGCGAACCACCGGAAGAACTCCTTGGCGTAGTTCGCCTCGCCGATGGCGTCGCGGTAGGACTTGCCGTTCTCCCGGATCATGATCTCGGCGAGCGTCTCCACCTCGTCGGTGAGGACCTCGTAGGCCGCCCGGAGGAGTTCGCTGCGCTCCCGGGGAGACGTCGCCGCCCAGGAGGTCTGGGCACGCGCAGCGGATTCGACGGCCGCGAGGCAGTCCTCGCGGGTCGCGATGGCGAAGTCGGCGATCGTGGTGCCGTCGGCCGGGTCGACGACGGGGAAGGTCCCTCCGTCGGAGCCGGGCCGCCAGGCGCCGTCGATGAAGAGTTGCGCGATCGGTTCCGTGCGCGTGGTGCTGCGGGTCGTGGCTGGTGTGGTGGTGGTCATCGTGCGTCCGTGTCTGCTCGGAGGGCGGATCGGTCGCCGGCGTGGGCGGCCTGGAGGATGGTGTCGATGAGCTCCGGGTCGGAGCCGATCGGTGAGATGTCGACGAGTCGCTTCGACCGCAGCGTCAACTCCGCGATGCGCGGCAGCTGGTCGGCCCGGACGCCGATCTCGGCGAGGCTCCTCGGGATGCCGATGGTGCGGCAGAGCTCGGCGACCCGGTCCACGGCGTCCTGCGCGGCCGCCCGGACGTCCGGCTCGGTCCCCCCGAGGGCGGCGCCGATGGCCGCGAGCCGCTCCGGGATCACGGGTACGCAGGCTTGGAGGACGTACGGGATCATGAGCCCGGTGCCGAGCCCGTGCGGCGTCTTCGTGATCGCGCCGACCGGGTACTGCACCGCATGCGAGAGGTGCGTGCCGGTCGGGCCGAAGCACATGCCGGCGAGCAGGCTGCCGTAGGCGACCTGGGCGCGGGCCTCGCGGTCCGTCCCGTCGGCGACGGCCCGCGGCAGGTTCGGCGCGATCCGTCGGATCGCCTCGAGCGCCAGGTGCTGGACGAAGAGATTCTGTCCGGTGAAGACGGGCAGCTGCGTCTCCCAGTCCAGCGGGAGGTCCGCCGCGGTGAAGGACTCGAGGGCGTGCACGAGGGCGTCGATGCCGGCGTAGGCGGTGACCGAGGGCGGCGCCCCGATCGTGAGCTCCGGGTCGACGACCGCGGCGACCGGGATGAGGTGATGGCTGGAGACACCGATCTTCATCTCGCGGTCCGGGTCGGAGATCACCGCGACCGGCGTCACCTCGGACCCCGTCCCGGCGGTCGTCGGTACGGCCACGATGGGGAGGATGGGCCCCGGCACGTTGTTCTCGCCGTAGTAGTCGGCGAGCACCCCGCCGTGAGCGACGAGCACGGCGATGAGTTTCGCGGCATCGAGCGCGCTGCCCCCGCCGTAGGCCAGCACGACGTCGGGCGCGAAGACCGCGGCGACGGCTCCGGCCTCGGTGAGCGAGTCGACCGGGAGTTCGGGGAGGACGTCGGTGTACACGGCGACCTCGGACCCGCCGGCCCGCAGCGCGTCGACGATCACGACGAAGTCGGGTGAACCGGCGAGGAACGGGTCCACGACGGCGAACACCCGCGTCCCGTGCTCCCCGATGATGACCGGGAGCTGGTGGCGGACGCCGAAGCCGACGTGGATGCGGGGCGGTAGCCGGAGGGTTCCGGTCTCGGTCATGCGGGGGATCCTGTCTGGTCGAAGGGTGCGGGTCGGGCGGTCCGGCGGCGATCGGTGTCAGGCACTGAAGCCGCCGTCCACGGGGAGGACGACGCCGCTCGTGTGACTCGCCAGGTCGCTCAGGAGCCAGGCGGCGGCCTCGCCGACCTCGGCGCCCGTCCCGACCTTGCGGAGCGGCGTCGCGGCGATCCGCGCCTCCACCCCGCCGGGGATGGCCACCCGGGTCTGGTCGAGCATCGGGGTCTCCGTCGGTCCGGGCGCGAGGGCGTTCACGCGGATGCCGAGCGGCCCGTTGTCGTGTGCCGCCGTGCGGGTGAGGCCGATCACGGCGTGCTTCGTGGCCTGATAGGCGCCCATGCCGGAGCTGCCGCGGAGTCCGCCGATGCTGCTGACGTTGACGATCGAGCCGACTCCGGCCTCCCGCATGACGCGGAGCTCTTCACGCATGCAGAGCCACACGCCCTTCACATTGACGGCGAGGATGCGGTCGAAGTCCTCCTCGGTCACCTCGTCCAAGCGACCGGCCTGGGTGAGCGCCGCGTTGTTGAACGCGCCGTCGAGCCTGCCGAACCGTTCCACCGTGGCGTCGACGATCCGCGCGACATCGGCACCGACGCTGATGTCGCCGGTGGTCGATGCGGCGTCGAATCCGGCGGCGACGAGGTCCTCGGTCACCGCCTCGAGTGGTCCCGCGGTCCGGGCCACGAGCATGACGGAGGCACCGTGCCGCGCGAAGACCCGCGCGGCGTCGGCACCGATGCCGGCGCTCGCACCGATGACGAGGACGACTTTGCCGTCGAGGAGCGGCTGCTGCGGGGTCGTGATGGATGCGGTGGTCATGAGGGGTCCTTCCAGCGGGTGGCTTGCGAACGGTGCGCGGTGGGTGTGTCGGATCGGGCGTCGGGGCGGTCGGCGGTCATCGGGCGTACCGCACCGTTCGGCCCGCCTGCACCGCCGCGGACGCCGCGCCTCCGAGCAGACTGGCATCGTTGCTCATCAGCGTGAAGCGGTAGCCGGCGTCGACGGAGGCCTGGACGGATGCCGCCGACGCACCGCCGGCGTTCCCGATGGGCTTCCCGGCGGCGACCGTGTCGCGGACGGCGTCGGCGATGAGCGCGGTGACGACCGGATCGGACTCACTCCGACCCTCGCTCGTGGAGAGGTCGGCCGCGCCGACGAGCAGGGCGTCGACACCGGCGACCGCGGCGATCGCACCGGCTGCCCGGGCCGCGGCGGCACTCTCGATCTGGGCGATCAGGACGACCTCCTCCTGCCCGAACCGCAGGTACTCCTCCCGTGAGGTCGCACCCCAGGCACCGGCCCGACTCGTGCTGCCGACCCCCCTCGTGCCGAGGGGCGCGAAGCGGACGGCGGTCGCTGCGGCCTCGGCCTGCTCGACCGAGTCCACGTGCGGGAGCATGATCCCCTCCGCGCCGGCGTCGAGCACCCGCTGGACGATGCCGCCGTCGAGGGACGGGATGCGGACGATCGGCGAGACGCCGGCGAGCAGCGCGACCCCGATGTGCTGTGCGGCCGTCTCCAGACTCATCGGCGAGTGTTCGAGGTCGATGACCGCGAAATCGAAACCGGCGAGCGCCACGAGCTCCATGCTCTCCATCGCGGGGAGCTTCACCCAGGTGCCGAGGGCTGGTCCGGAGGGGTCGGCGAGCGCGGCGCGGAACCGGCTCGAGCGCTGGGTCGTCATGGTCACGCGGCCGGGTAGTCGTCGGCGTTCAACACCCAGCCGGAGGCCGAGAAGTCGACCCGCGGCGGCGCGAAGATGTCGAGCAGCTGCTGGTGCTCACCGACGCCCTGCGTGGTGTGGACGGTGGGCGGCGGGATGATGCAGATCGACGGCGTACCGATCTCGGCGTGCTCGTCCTCGCGCCAGGTGGCCGAGTCGGGTCCCCAGGGGTAGCGGATGTGGTGCCGGAAGCGGCCCTTCACCCCGAAGGAGATCTGCTCGAAGTCGTCGTGGAAGTGCGGCGAGAGCTTGTGGGCGTCGCGCGGCGCGGGCTCCTCCGCGAGGAAGTTGACCATCAGGTTCGTCGTCCGGAAGATCCGGCCGAACCGCCCCTCGGCGATCGGGGTGTCGGCGAGGCGGTACACCCGGAGCGCGAAGCCGCCGACCGGGTCTGGCCACGGCACGAGCGGCGCGGCCCGTTCGTCGGGTTCGGCGTACGCCTCGGCGTTCGAAGCCTGCTGCAGGAGGTCCGCGGCCTGCGTGGAGAACAGGCGGATGACCGGGCCGTCGGTCAGGACCTCGATCCCGCTGTCGCCGGGCGGGACGACGACGAACGCCTCCTCATCGACCGTGGCCTCCGTCGCTCCCGCCGTGATCCGGAGTGCGGCGCTGTCCGAGTACAGGAGGACGGCGTACTCGTCGGGCTGCCCGGTGCGGGTGAAGCGGTCTCCGGCGCGGGCGTCGGAGTAGGCGATCACGAGGTTGGCCGCTCTGGCGATCCAGGTGCGGCCGCCGGTCGGCGTGGTCTCGGTGGGTTCGACGTCGTGGAACGCGATCCACTGCGACGGTTTCACGGGCGTGCGGGGATCGACCGCCGCTGCGGACGGAGGTGCCGTCGTGGCCAGTCGTGAGCGGATGTCGTCGTTGGCATACATCGTCATGGGGTTCCTTCGGTGTGAGCGGTGACGTCGCGAGGGAGAGGACGTCGTGAACGGACGCGGGTCAGCGGGTGACCCGGTCGAGTCCCTTGAGGTGGAGCATGCGGCGTGCGTCGGCGGGGGTGGCGACGGTCTTGCCGAGGTCTTCGACCACGCCGCGGATCTTCCGGACCTGCTGGGCGTTGCTCGTGGCGAGCTCGCCCTTGCCGATCCAGAGGCTGTCCTCGAGCCCGACGCGGACGTGTCCGCCGAGCCAGGCGCTGTGCGTCCCGAACTGCATCTGGCCTCGGCCGGCCGCGAAGGCGGAGAAGGAGTAGTCGTCGCCGAAGAGCTTGTCCGCGATCGCGACCATGTGCGTGAGGTTCTCGTGGTCGGCCCCGATCCCGCCGAGGATGCCGAAGACGCCCTGGATGAGGAACGGCGCCTTCGCGAGCCCCCGATCGGCGAAGTAGGCGAGCGAGTACAGGTGCCCGATGTCGTAGCACTCGTATTCGAAGCGGGTGCCGAGACCGTCGCCCAGCTCCCGCAGGGTGTGCTCGATGCGGTCGAAGGAGTTGATGAAGGGCTGCGAGTAGGTGTTCAGCACGTACTGGCGCTCCCAGTCGTGCTTCCACTCGGTGACCTTGTCGGCGATCCCCGAGTAGACGAAGTTCATCGACCCCATGTTGAGCGAGGCGAGTTCCGGGGCGAAGCGCATCGCCCCGGCCAGTCGCTGCTCCATGGTCATGGCCGACGACCCGCCCGTCGTGATGTTGATGACGACATCGGTCTCGTCGAGGATGCGCGGGACGATCTCCTCGTAGACCTCGGCCTCCCAGGCGGGGCGGCCGTCGGGGTGGCGGGCATGCAGGTGGATGATCGCCGAGCCCGCCTCCACGGCCTCGAGCGCCGATGCGACGACCTGGTCGGCGCTGAGCGGCAGGTGGTCGCTCTGGGACGGGACATTGACCGAGCCCGTGACAGCGGTGCTGATGATGACCTGCTCGGCGGCGCGCATCAGTTGGTCTCCTCGAGCCCCAGGAGGAAGGCGGTGTTCCGGCAGATCATCTGCCGGATGTCACGCTCGGCTACCCCGTGGTCGAGCAACTGTTGGATGACGTAGATGTAGCCGTCCACCGGAAGCGGGTTCGTGAGCTGTCCGAGGTCGGAGTCGATCACGGTCCGCTCGGGGCCGACCTTCTCGATCCAGTCGACCAGTCGGCTGATCGGGAAGCCGGGCGCGGGGACGTCCGGGTGGTACATCGACATCTCGTGCTCGACGAAGGCACCGTACCCCAGCATCTCCTCGACGTCGCCGTCGGAGGCGTTGACGATGAAGTCCGGGTGGTGCAGGAGGAGCCGGGTGACGCCGTTGTCCTTCGCGGTCGCGAACAGCGCCTTCATCGACTCGGCGTCGAGGTGGCCGCCGGAGAGCATGATGCCGGCCTCGCCGACAAGCTGGGTGACACGGACGGTCTCAGCCGAGACGTTGCCGTCGGCAGCCCAGATCGACTCCTCCCGTTCCTCGAGGTTGGAGCCGGCGGTGGGGAAGCCGTCGTCGTGACTGTGCGCACGGATGTGCTGACCGGCGGAGACCGTCGGCCCCCACACGGCGCGACCGCCCATCTGGATCGCGACGGCGACGGCGGAGGGGTTGACCCCGCCGACCTCGGAGTTCAGGGCGACGCCGCCGTAGGCCGGCGTGGGCGCGTCCTTCAGGAGGTCCCGCATGGCGAGCAGGTCCATGACGGTGTTGTGGTGGTGCGACTTGATGAGGATCGCCCGCAGGTTGATGCGGGCCGCGTCGTAGGACGCCTCCACGTGGTTGAGCCGTCGCGGGAACGGGCTGGGACCGGAGTGCACGTGCAGATCGACGGCTCCGTCCAAGACCTTCAACAGGGCGGGCGACGGGATCGGTGCGTCTTCGGTGGCGAGCATCCGAGAACCTCCTTGTGTTCGGATTGCGTACTTTTGGTTCAGATTACGCACACAGCTCTCGCATTGTCCAGCAGAAGTTGCGGAATCTAGGGACGGGCGAATCGGCCAGCTTGTTCATGATGCGAAAATAGTGATTGCATTATGAACAAACACCTGCTGTACTGATCGACATCAGCAGCTTCGACCCTCGACGAGGAGGTGAGTGACATGAGTGACGCGATCGCGGGGATCACCCAGCCGGTCCCACTGCCTGACACCGACCGCGGGTCCATCCAGTCGATCGAACGGGCGGCGATGGTCCTCGCGCTGTTCGACCAGCACACCCGCACCCTCTCGCCCACGCTCGTCTCCGAGCGGCTCGGTCTGAACCGCACGACGGCGCACCGGTACCTGCTCTCCATGCAGGCCTCGGGCTTCCTCAACGCCTCCTACGGCCCGGGCCCGCTCATCGACCAGCTCTCCGGGCTCGTCTCGACGCGTCAGCAGATCATGAGCCTCGCCCCCTCCCTACTCCGGCAACTGTCCGACCGGACCGGCCTCACCGCGGTCGTCAGCTTCCTCGGCCGCTCCGGCGCCGTCGTCGGCCACGTCGAGGAGGCGAACGAGGGCACCATCGTGCTGACGGTGCGGGTTGGGACGGTGCTCGAGATCAAGGCCGCGCAGTCGCGCGTGCTCCTCGCCTTCCAGTCCGACCCCGCGGTCGTGTCACGCCTGCACGCCGGCCTCCCGCCGGCGGAGGCGCAACGCGAGCACGCCGAACTCGCCCTCGCTCGACGCGATCGCATCGCCTGGGCGGACCTCGGCCGGGTCGGGCTGGCCTCGGTGGCCGCGCCCGTGTTCGGCGCCGACGACGTCCAGGCGGCCATGGCCGTCCTGGGTACCACGACCATGCTCCCGTCCTCCACGGAATCCGAGGAGCGCGTGACCATGCTCCGCGAGGCTGCCGAGCAGCTGAGCGCCATGCTGAACGGATGACCACATGACGACCACCTCCCCACCCTCCACCAGGCGACTCCCGCGCCCGGCCTGGCTCATGCTGGTGCCCGCGCTCGGCCTGCTCGCCGTGGTGCTGCTGGTGCCACTCGGGCAGAGCCTCGTGCGCAGCCTCGGTGCCCCCGACATCACCCTCGACCACTACGCCTCCCTCTTCACCGACGGGGTCACGCTCACGGTGCTCGGGCGGACGGCGTCGACCGCGGTCATCGTGACCGTCGTCGCGTTCCTGCTCGGATACCCCTACGCCTACCTGATGACGCGCGTCGGACCACGGTTGCGAGGGATCCTGCTCGTGATCGTGCTCATCCCGTTCTGGACCTCGGTCATGGCGCGCAACTACGCATGGATCGTGCTGCTGCAGCGCGGTGGGCCGGTGCAGAGCGCCTTCGAGTTCTTCGGCCTCGGGGACGTCACGTTCCAAGGCAGCGTCGTCGGCGTCACGATCGCCATGAGCCAGGTACTCCTCCCGTTCATGGTCCTCCCGCTGTACAGCTCACTCGGCGGCATCGACCGCAAGCTGCTCCTCGCGGCCCGAGGCCTCGGATCCTCACCGCTCGTCGCGTTCTGGAAGATCTACTGGCCGCTCTCCCGCGGTGGCGTCGTGTCCGGCCTCATCCTCGTGTTCACATTGAGCCTCGGCTTCTACGTCACACCGGCCCTGCTCGGCTCCCCGCAGCAGTCGCTCATCGCCCAGTTGCTCGCCCAGCGGACCACGCAGTTGCTCGACTTCGCCGGAGCCGGGGCGCTCGGCATCCTCGTCCTCGTCGTCACCCTGACCCTCGTCGCCTGGGCCAACCGCTTCGGCGGGACCATCTCGGCCATCGGTGTCACCAGCACCGCCCGAAGCAAGGAGCAGTCATGACCGCGCTGAGCGACGTCGACGACCTCGACACCCGCAGCGTCCTCACCGCCCGCGGACCGTCCGCCTCGCCGTCCGCGCGCCGAGCACGACGCAAGGACCGTGGCATCGACCCGGTGCCGTGGTGGCTCATCGTCATCGGGACCCTCGTGGCGTTGTACTTCATCCTGCCGACGCTCATCGTGATCCCGTTGAGCTTCAGTGCCGCGTCGGCGTTCCAGTTCCCGCCCACGGAGTTCTCCCTCCGCTGGTACGAGAACTTCTTCACCGACCCGAAGTGGCTCTCCTCGCTCGGCAACTCCTTCCTCGTGGCGATCCTGGCGGCCGTCATCGCCACACTCGTCGGCACGGCCGCGGCGGTCGGCCTGAACCGGCTGACCGGTCGGCTCGCCGGCTTCCTCCGCACGCTGCTGATGATCTCGATGGTCACTCCGGCCATCGTCGTCGCCGTCGCGGTGTACGTGTCGTTCCTCCAGTGGCACCTGACGGGCAGCCTGCTCGGCTACGTCCTGGCCCACGCGGCCCTCGGCGTGCCGTTCGTCCTCGTCTCCGTCACCACGGCGCTCGGCGGGTTCGACCCGAAATTGCTCCGGGCCTCCGCATCGCTCGGCGCCTCACCCCTGCGTTCCTTCATCACCGTGACGATGCCGCTCATCAGCCGCGGCGTCCTCACCGGGGCGATCTTCGCCTTCGTCACCTCCTTCGACGAGGTCGTCATCGCACTGTTCCTCCGCTCACCCACCTTCCAGACGCTGCCCGTGCAGATGTACAACAGCGTCACCTTCGAGCTGGACCCCACCATCTCCGCGTCGTCGAGCCTCGTCGTCGTCGCGGTCACCGTCATCTTCCTGGTGCCCATGCTCATCGGCAGCCGCACCAAGAACCGTTAGGAGCCGTCGTGACCATCTCGCGATCAGACACCACCACATCCGCCCAGGAGACCGCCTCCCGGCAGGGCACCCAGATCCGCCTGTCGGGCGTCACCAAGGACTACGGCCTCGCCATCCCGGCGGTGGACGACATCTCGCTGACGATCCAGCCGGGTGAGTTCATGACCCTGCTCGGCCCGAGCGGATCGGGGAAGACCACGACGCTCAACCTCATCGCGGGGTTCGAGACGCTGACCGCCGGGACCATCGACCTGGACGGGACCGACGTCGGCTCCCTGCCGCCGCACAAGCGCAACCTCGGCATGCTCTTCCAGAACTACGCGCTCTTCCCGCACATGACGGTCGCCCAGAACGTCGGCTACCCGCTGCGCGAGCGCAAGCTGCCGAAGGCGGAGATCACCCGCCGTGTCGCCGAGGTGCTCGAGCTCGTCCAGCTCCCGGGGCGGGACGGCAACTACCCGTCCCAGCTCTCCGGCGGACAGCAGCAGCGGGTCGCCCTCGCGCGGGCGATCGTCTTCAACCCGGCGGCACTCCTGCTCGACGAACCCCTCGGCGCCCTCGACCGCAACCTCCGGGGTGCGCTCCAGATGGAGATCCGACGCATCCACCGCGAGGTCGGTTCCACCTTCGTCTTCGTCACCCACGACCAGGAGGAGGCGATGAACCTCTCCGACCGCATCGCCCTGTTCAACAGTGGCCGCATCGAGCAGGTCGGCTCTCCGGAGCAGCTCTACCGCGAGCCGGACACCCTCTTCACCGCGACCTTCCTCGGCGACTCGAACGTCTTCGACCTCGGTGGATCGGCGTTCGGCCCACAGGCGGGCTGGGAGGGCAACACCTGGTCCATCGATCCGACGACCGTCGCCGACCACCCCGGCGTCGGCGTCCACGGCGCGGTCGTCGTGCGGCCGGAGGACGTGCGCATCACCCAGGACACGGCCGCCGTCCCCGCGGGGAGCAACACCGTGCAAGCGGTCGTCCGCGACCTCGAATACATGGGTTCCTACCGCACGGCGATGCTCGACCTCGGACGATCGGGTCAGCTCGGCCGTGCCCGGATCGACGCGCTCGACGCCGCCCACGCGATCGGCGACACCGTCACCGCCTGGTGGAAGCCGGAGCGGCAGCGCATCGTCGCCGCCTGAGCCGCGACCCACGCCTCACACCGACCGAACACCCGAACACCCGAACACCCACCCTGCGCTCCGACCTCGGTCGGAGCGCCCACCCAGAGGAGACGACAATGGCGCCCAGCTCCACCTCCAGATCCACCAGGAAGACCACGTCACGCACCCGCTTCGCCATCGGGGTGAGCACCATCGCGATCACGGCCCTGCTGTCGGGCTGCGCGAGCGGTGGCGACGCCGCCCCGAGCGGTTCAGCGGCCGCCGGCGACGACGCGGCCGCCACGATCACCTTCGTCGGCTACGGCGGCGGCGGACAGGACGCGCAGATCGAGGCCTGGCAGGAGCCGTACACGAAGGAGCACCCGAACGTCACCTTCGTCAACACCTCCCCGCCCGACGTCGCACAGGTGAAGGCGCAGGTCGAGAGCGGCTCCGTGCAGTGGGACGTCATGGCGACGGCACCCTACGCGGCCCAGCAGAACTGCGGCACGCTCTTCGAGAAGCTCGACCTCAGCGACGTCGATCAGACCGACCTCGTCGAGGGCACCGTCGGCGAGTGCTACCTCGGCAACTGGATCAACGCCACCCCGATCGCCTACCGCACCGACGCCTTCCCCAAGGGGAAGGGCCCGAAGACGGTCGCCGACTTCTTCGACGCCGAGCAGTTCCCCGGCCAGCGGGGCATCGTCACGAACCTGCAGAACGGCATCCTCGAGTACCCGCTCCTCGCTGACGGGGTGAAGCCCGACGACCTCTACCCGCTCGACGTGGACCGCGCCCTCGACAAGCTGGACGAGATCCGAGACGTCACCACCTTCGCACCGAACGTCGGCGCCCTGCAGCAGGCGGTCGAGGCGAACCAGGTGGACATGTTCCTCCTGCCCGACTCGAGGCTGGTCCCACTGCTCCAGAACGGCTTCGACATGACGATCGTGTGGGACGTGACCGTCGCCTCGCTGAACGCCTTCGCCATCCCGAAGGGCGCGCCGAACAAGCAGGCCGCCGTCGACTTCATCTCGAGCGTCGTCGAGCCCGAGCAGGTCGCGAAGATCTCGGAGCTGCTCGGGGTCGCCCCCGTCAACACGGCGGCGAAGCCGAAGCTCGACGAGTTCACCGAGCAGGTGGAGGTCTACGGTCCGACCAACACCGGCGAGACCGTGCTCCAGGACATCGACTGGTACACGGACAACTTCAACGACACGACGACGAAGCTGACCACCTGGCTCGCCGGGTGATCCCGTGACCCGGCCCGAGGCTCCGCCCACCCGGGCGTGTTCTCCAGCTGAACTACGCTTCAGTCATGGCGAACATCGAGGGAACGGGCGAAGCATCCGGATCGGACATCCAGGCGGTGGACCGGGTCGGACAGATCTGCTCGCTGTTCGGCCCGCACACCACGGAGCTGACGGCGGCGGAGGTGGCCGAACGGCTGGGACTCAACCGCACCACCGCGTACCGCTACTGCGCATCGATGGTGTCCGCCGGGATCCTCGACCGCGGCCCGCGGCGGAGCACCTTCGTCCTCGGCGGGCTCATGCTCCAGCTCGGCATCCACGCGCTGAGCCGCCGCCGGGTCACCGAGGTCGCACCACCGCACATCGCCGAGCTGAGCGCCGCCGTCCAGATGACGGCGGTGCTCAGCCTCTGGGGCGCACGCGGGCCGGTCGTCACGCTCGTCGAGGAGGACCGCACTCGTTCCGCCGTCGTGACGGTCCGGGCGGGTACCCTCCTCGATGCGACCGCCGCCCAGACCAGGGTGTTCCTGGCGCACCTGGCGGACGAGCGCGCGTTCGGCTGGATGACCGAGGGGTCGACCTCGGCGCAGCGAGCCGAGCTGGAGGCGGCGGTCTACACCGCGCGTCGCTCCGGCTACTGCATCGCCTCCCAGTCCGGCGGCGTGTTCACTGCCGCAGCACCGGTGTTCGACGACTACGGCATCGCCGCGACCGTCGGACTGCTCGGTGCCGACCCCGACGCCGATCTCAGTGCCGACTCCCCCATCATCACCGCGCTCCTGCGCACGACGACCGCGTTGAGCAACGACCTCCGCGGCAGACCGGACAGATCCACCGATGACCATTCCGAACTATGACGAGCTCACGAGAGCCACCCCGCCCGGATCCAGTTGGTCGGTCTTCGGGCCGGACGACGAACTGGGAACCGTCAACTTCCTGACGCCCGAACGCGTCGCTCACGCCGCCGGCCTCGTCCGGACCGGCCGGCGATTCGGACTCGACCATGCGGTCACCGCGTTCGAGCCGTACCCGACCGGCACCCGACGCCCCCTCGAGCATCAGGTGTTCTCGAACAACGAATGGCACCGCGACGACTACCTCGACTCGTTCTACCTCCAGTCGTCGTCGCAGATCGACGCGCTGCGCCACATCGGCCACCCCCAGCACGGCTTCTACAACGGGCTGACCTCCGAGGCGAACGACGCGTCGTCGACCCGTCTCGGCGTGCACACCTGGGCCGACGCCGGCATCGCCGGACGCGGGGTGCTCCTCGACGTCCCACGGTACTTCGAAGCGACCGGCCGGGCCTACGACCCGTCGTCGACGATCGCGATCGACACTCCGCTCCTGGACGCCGTCGCCGAGCACCAGGGCGTCACCTGGCGTGGCGGGGACATCCTGCTCCTCCGCACGGCCTGGGCCGAGCAGTACCTCGCGAAGACGCCGGCCGAACGGCTCGACACCCCCTGGCGTCGATCGCCGGGACTGGCGCAGCGGGAGTCCGTGCTCCGCTGGCTGTGGGACCACGAGATCGCCCTCGTCGCTGCGGACAACCTCGCCGTGGAGGCTGATCCGGTCGTGGAGAGCGACTTCCGGTCGCCGGACGACCAGCCACCGGCCCGCGGGGTGGACCATAGCGGCATGCTCCACCGACCACTCATCGCCCTGTTGGGCATGGCGCTCGGCGAGTTGTGGCGACTGGACGAGCTCGCCGACGACTGCGCGGCCGACGGGGTGTACGAGTGCTTCGTCACCTGCAAGCCGCTCTACATCCCTGGTGGGGTGGGTTCCCCGCCGAACGCGATCGCGTTCAAATAGGGAGCGCGTGCGGCGCTCACGCCATGCAGGGGGCCCACTCCTGGTTGGAGAGTTCGCGCTGCTCGTTCTCGGTCTGGAGCAGCCATCCGGTCTTCGTCGCGCCTCGGTACTGTCCGCTCACGAGGTCGGCACACCATGAGCGACCGTCGAAGGCCCACCGGACGAAACTCGCCTCGCTCCCCTTGCGCAGGAGCGGGCGTTCGCGTTCTACCTGACTCATGTGTTCCATCTCGACCGTGGCTGACATATCTCCCAACCGTATCGAGGAACGCAGTCGGTGAACAGACTGCTTGCGTTTCGCGTCCGCTTGCCCGAAAATACCCGGTCGCGCCCGGAAGCGGCGTCCTCCGACACGGCCGGGGAGGACCCGGCGTCGACGACTCGGGGACGACCGCGCGGTTTCTCGCCGCGTAGAGTCGTCCCACCATCACCACCGACGAAGGAGGGCCATGCGACTGCATGTCGAGCAACGCGGGTCCGGTCCGGTCCGGATCGCCCTCATCCACGGGTTCCTGGCCGACGGAGCCGCCTGGACCGACGTCGTCGCAGCGTCCGACCCGGAGCGGTACACGTTCCTGCTCGTCGACCTCCGCGGTCACGGGTCCAGCCCGTGGGCCGATCGGAGCCGGGGCGAGCGGTACGACATCGCCTCGCTCACGGCCGACCTCGTCGAGACGCTGCCGACCGGCCTCGACGCGATCGTCGGCCACTCCCTTGGCGGGCGGCTCCTCATCGACATCGTGGAGCCGCTCCGCCCGGCGCACGCGATCTACCTCGATCCCGGGTTCGGGCTGAAACTGCCGGGACGAGGCCTCGGCGCACGACTGTTCTGGAGTATCCCAGGGCTGCCGCGGCTCCTGGCTTGGCTCTACGACCGGACGGACCCCAAGACGGGTCCCGCGAACGTCGCGCTCGCCGAGGCCGCCCATGCCGCGTGGGACCGCTCGATGGCGGCGGAAGTGCTCCAGGACGTCGCAGCGAACCCGGTGACGCCGACGGCGCCGGTCGTCCCCTCGACGCTGGTGCTGTCGGACGACGCGAAGCTCGTGGTGCCGAGCCGGGACGTGCAGCGCTACGAGCAGTTGGGCTGGACCGTCACCCGGTTCCCCGGGATCCGCCACGACATGGCGGCGCTCGACGGCGCGCGCACCTTCGAGGTCATCCAGCGAGCGCTCTGAGCCGGAAGGCGCACGCGGACAACCCCGCCCATCGACAAGCTCAGGGACCAGTGTGTGCAGAGTGCTGATATCCCGCGCGCATTCCTGCATCATGCACATTCTGCTGCGGGCGGGCCGTCAGTAACGTTGCCGCCACCCGCACCGCCCCCTCCCCCACTTCTGGAGACCAGCATGGCTCGCATGGCACACGCAGACGACTTCGCCCTGTCCCGCGTCCGTCCCGACGCACAGAAGCCCTGGTTCGGCATCGCCGTCCAGCGCTTCGGACAGGTGTCGGCCCTGTCCCAGTTCCTCCTCGGCGCCACCCTCGGCTACAGCATGACCTTCGGCGAGGCGTTCCTCGCCCTGCTCCTCGGCTCGATCATCCTCGAGGTGATCATGTGCATCGTCGGCATCATCGGCCAGAAGGAGGGCCTCAACACCGCCCTCCTCGCCCGCTGGACCGGCTTCGGCGAGGTCGGCGCGTCACTCGTCGGGCTCGCGATCGGCATCAGCCTCATCGGCTGGTTCGGCATCCAGAGCGCGATCTCCGCCGAATCGCTCGACGCCCTCCTCCCCGGCTTCATGCCGGTCTGGGCCTGGAGCCTCATCTTCGGCCTCGCCGTCACCGCCATCGTCGCCTACGGGTTCAAGGGCATGCAGTGGCTCGCGAACATCACCGTCCCACTGTTCCTCATCCTCGTCGGCTGGTCGATCATCAGCGAACTCACCCAGCACGACTTCATGGAGCTCGTCACGGGCCCGGCTCCCGGCCCCACCATGAGCGTCTGGGCCGGCACCGGCATCGTCGCGGGCGGCCTGATCGTCGGCGCCATCATCACCGCCGACATGACCCGGTTCAACCGGTCCCGCGCCGACGTCATCAAGCAGACCGTCGTCGGCGTCTCACTCGGTGAGTTCGTCATCGGCCTCTCGGGCGTCCTGCTCGCCCACGCCGCAGCCTCGGGCAACGTCGTCGCGATCGTGACGTCGTCGGTCGGGCTCATCGGCCTCATCATCGTCATCACCGGAACGCTCAAGATCAACGACTGGAACCTGTACTCGTCGACGCTCGGACTGGTCAACTTCATCTCGACCGCGTTCGGCAAGAACCTCAACCGCGTGACCACCACCATCGTGCTCGGCGTGGTCGGCTCCATCCTCGCGGCGGTCGGCATCCTCGGTCAGTTCTCCGGCTTCCTCATCATCCTCGGCGTCGCCTTCCCGCCCATCGCGGGCATCATGGTCGCCGAGTACTTCATCGTGAAGCGCTGGCGCGGTGAGCTCGACGAGACCCGCGCCTCGGGCCGCCTCCCCACGACCGCCCCGCGCATCGTCCCGGCGACCATCGTCATCTGGGCCGTGTCCGCGATCACCGGCTACTTCGTCACCTGGGGCATCCCCGCCGTCCTGTCACTCATCCTGTCGATGGTGCTCTACATCGCGGCCGGCAAGCTCGGCCTGGTCCGCGGGGTCGGCGTCGCCCACACCTCGCAGATCGAGGCGGACGTGACGACGGACAGCCCCGCCACCGCCTCGAAGTGACCGCCGCGCACTGATCCGTCACCGTTCCACCGCACACCGCACCAACAGAAAGCGAACCCCTCATATGCACATCGGTATCGATGTCGGCGGCACCAACACCGACGCCGTGCTCATGGACGGCACCACCACCCTGGCGGCCGTCAAGCACGCGACCACCCCGGACGTGACCGACGGGATCGTCCAGGCGATCGGCGAACTGCGGAGCGGCCACCACTTCGACGGCGACCAGATCACCGCGGTGATGATCGGCACGACGCACTTCATCAACGCCCTCGTGCAGGCCAAGCGACTCGCACCCACCGCGGCCCTGCGCCTCGGGCTCCCGGCCACCCGCGCGTTGCCGCCGCTCGTCGACTGGCCGGCGGAACTCGTCGAGGCGATCAGTGCACGCAGCTACCTCGCGCACGGTGGCTACGAGTTCGACGGCCGCCCCATCTCGCCGATCGACCCCGACGAGCTGCGGGCACACGCCGAGGACATGCGCGCGAACGGCATCCGCTCCGTCGCGATCTCCTCCGTCTTCAGTCCCGTCAACCACGACCTCGAGGTCGAGGCGGCTCGGATCGTCGGCGAGCTCCTCGGCCCGGACGTCGCCATCTCGCTCTCGCACGAGATCGGGCGCATCGGCCTCCTGGAGCGCGAGAACGCGACGATCATCAACGCAGCCCTCCGCGAGCTCGCTTCGGAGATCGTCGACGGGCTCACCGCCGCCGTCCGGAAGCAGGGCATCGAGGCGCCCATCTTCCTCAGCCAGAACGACGGCACGCTCATGGACGAGGACTACGTGCGCCTCTACCCCGTCGCGACGTTCGCCTCCGGCCCGACCAACTCGATGCGCGGGGCGGCGCTGACGAGCGGGCTCGCGACGTGCGCGGTCGTCGACATCGGTGGCACGACGGCGGACATCGGTCTGCTCATCAACGGCTTCCCCCGCGAGACGGCGAACGAGGTCAAGGTCGCCGGCATCCGCACGAACTTCCGGATGCCCGACGTCCTGTCCATCGGGATCGGCGGCGGCAGCATCGTCGACGAGGAGACCGCCGAGGTCGGGCCGGCATCCGTCGGGTACAAGCTCATGACCGAGGCCCTCGTCTTCGGCGGCAGCACCCTCACGGCGACGGACATCGCCGTGGCCGCCGGTCGCGCGTCGATCGGTGACGCCTCGAAGGTCGCCCACCTCGACCCGGTCTTCGTGGAGCGCGTCCTCAAGCGGATCGGCGAACGCATCGCCGAGGCCGTCGACCGCATGCGCACCTCCCCAGAGCCGATCCCCGTGGTGGCGGTCGGCGGCGGGTCGATCCTGCTCTCCGACGAACTCCCCATCTTCGGCGCCGTCCACCGGCCCGACAACTACGCCGTGGCGAATGCCATCGGTGCTTCCATCGCGCAGGTCGGGGGCGAGATCGACAAGGTCTACGCCATCGAACCCGGCCGGCGTGAGGAGGCGATCGCCGAGGTCCGTGCCGAGGCGATCGACAAGGCGATCGCGGCCGGCGCCTCCCCCGCGTCGGTCGCGATCGTCGACTTCGACGAGGTCCCGATCCCCTATCTCCCCGGGAACGCCACGCGCATCCGGGTGAAGGCCGTCGGCGACCTCGACATGGGAGGCCTCCGATGAGCTGGACCATTTCGCCCGAGCTCGTCCCCGGCCTCGCCCGCGGTGCGGCCGTCCTCGGAACCGGCGGCGGCGGCGACCCGTACATCGGCGCGCTCCTCGCCGCGCAGGCACTCCGCGAGCACGGCGACGTCACCGTCGTCACCCTCGACGAGGTCCCCGACGACGCGCTCGTCCTCACCGTCGCGATGCTGGGCGCCCCGACCGTCATGGTCGAGAAGCTGCCCAGCCTCACCGAGGTCGTCGCACCGGTCCACGCCCTCAGTGCGTCCCTCGGTCGCCCGGTCACGCACATCGCCTGCGCCGAGGTCGGCGGCGTGAACTCGACCATCCCGATCGCCGCAGCGGCCGCGCTCGGGCTGCCGCTCATCGACGCCGACGGGATGGGCCGGGCCTTCCCCGAGCTGCAGATGGTGCTCCCGACCCTGTACGGGATCGACGCCTCCCCGCTCGCGTTCAGCGACGAGAAGGGAAACACCGGCGTCCTCACGACCGTCGACAACAGCTGGACAGAACGCATCGCCCGTGTCGCCTGTGTCGAGATGGGCTGCTCGGTCATGATCTCCGGCTTCCCGATGTCCGGCGCGCAGGCCCGCGAGGCGCTCGTGGCCGACTCGCTGTCGCTGTGCCGCGAGATCGGCGACGGCATCGAAGCGGCCCGAGCCGAGAAGGCCGACCCCGTGGAGCGGACCGTGCAGCTGCTCGGCGGTCGCGAACTGTTCTCCGGCAAGGTCGTCGACGTCGAGCGCGCGACCACCACCGGGTTCGCCCGAGGTCGCGCACGGATCGACGGCGTCAACGCGAGCCTCGAGCTGTCGTTCCAGAACGAGCACCTCATGGCGGCGCTCGACGGCGTCACCCTCGTGACGACGCCCGACCTCATCATGGTGCTCGAGCACGACTCGGGCGAGCCCATCACCACCGAGGGGCTCCGCTACGGACAGCGGGTCCGCGTGATCTCGGCACCGAGCGACGACCGCTGGCACAGCCCCGCGGCGCTCGCGATGGTCGGGCCCGGGTACTTCGGGTACGAGGTGCCGTCGCACCGCTTCGACGGCGCAGCCGAGACGCCTGACGCGCCGGAGGTCGCCGCATGAGCTGGACGCTGACCGCGGACGACCTGCCCGACCTCGCCCGAGGCGCCACGCTCCTCGGGACCGGCGGCGGCGGCGACCCGTACATCGGCATGATGCTCGTGAAGCAGGTGCTCGGCGACCGCTCCATCACGATCCTCGACCCCGACGACCTCGCCGACGACCTCTTCGTCATCCCCACCGCGCAGATGGGCGCTCCGACGGTCATGGTCGAGAAGATCCCGGCCGGGTTCGAACCGACGCTCGCCCTGCGGACACTCGAGGAGCACCTCGGGCGCACCGCGGACGCGACCATGCCGATCGAGTGCGGTGGCATCAACTCGATGATCCCGCTCATCGTGGCCGCCGAGACCGGGCTGCCGGTCGTCGACGCCGACGGCATGGGCCGGGCCTTCCCGGAGCTCTCCATGGAGACCTTCGCGGTGTACGGCGTGCACGGTTCGCCGCTCGCCATCGCCGGGGAACGCGGCGAGCGCGTGATCATCGACACCGGTGACGACGACCGCCAGATGGAGTGGTTGGCGCGCGGCATCGCGATCCGCCTCGGCGGGGTCGCGCACATCGCCGAGTATGCGATGAGCGGGGCGGACGTGCGTCGCACCGCGGTGCCGCGGACTATCTCGATGGCGCTGGCCCTCGGGCGGGCGATCCGGGTCGCGCGCGAGGAGCACCGTTCGCCGTTCGCCGCCATCGCCGACACGCTGTCCACGACGCTCTACTCGCACGTCCGGGAGCTGTTCGTCGGGAAGGTGGCCGACGTGGAGCGTCGCACCACCGAGGGCTTCGCCAAGGGCACCGCGGTCATCTGGTCGGCCGACCCGTCGAGCTCTGAACGCCTGGAGATCTCCTTCCAGAACGAGAACCTCATCGCCAGATGGAACGGTGAGGTCGTCGCGATCGTACCGGACCTCATCTGCATCGTCGACCACGAGACCGCCGAGCCGATCACCACGGAGGGCCTCCGCTACGGCCAACGCGTCCGAGTCCTCGGGATCTCGACGCCGGCACTCATGCGCACGCCGGACGCACTGCGCGCCTTCGGGCCGAGCGCGTTCGGTCTGACGGAGCCGTTCGTCCCGGTCGAGGGCGCGGCGGCGGCTGCGGAAGCCGCGGACGCGTTCGCCGCTGGTCAGGCGGTCCGAGCCTAGGCTGAGGGCATGCCGACCCTCCTCGAGCACGATCGCCTCCCCGCCCTGGCGACGGGGTTCGCGATCCTGGGCTCGGGAGGTGGCGGCGCGACGACGATGCTCGAGCTGGCGCTCCGCGACGAGCGCGCCTGGCCGTTCGACCTCCACAGCGTCGACGACCTCGACCCGGAGACCCCGTGTCTCGCCGTCGGCTTCGTCGGCTCGACGATGCTGCTCAGCGAGCGCCTGCCCGGCACGGATCCGTTCGGGCGGCTGATCGGGGCTGCGGAACGCTGGCTCGGGCACCGCATCCCGGCCATCTGCTCGCTGGAGGGTGGCGGGGTCAACGGACTCACGCCCTTCGCGTTCGCCGCGGGACGGACCATCGTCGACGCGGATCTGACCGGACGCGCCGTCCCCTCGCTCGACCAGATGTCGATCCTCGTGGACGAGGTGCCGGGCATCGTCGTCACCTGCGACACCGGTGCCGGTGGGGTCGCCCTCGTCGAGACCGAGCGCGCCCTCGACATCGAACGCGTCGTCCGCGCGGCGATCGTGCAGGCCGGCGGCAGTGGCGGCATGGTGTTCGCGGGCTTCACCGTCGGCGACCTCCGAGCGCACGCCATCGTCGGGAACGCCGCCCGGGCACTCGAGCTGGGCGGGGCGTTCCTCGCGCGGATCGACGGTCCGCTGACCGCCCTGGCCGAGTCGCTGGGTGGACGGCTCCTCGCGGAGGGACGGGTCAGCAGCATCGAGCCGGACTCCCGGGACCCGCACGTGCTCACCTTCGGGATCGACGGGAGCAGTGGCGCGCTGCACCGTCTCGTCGCCCGCTCCGAGACGCTCGCGTTCATGACCGACGGACGACTCGAAGCCGCCGCGCCGGACCTCATCGTCGTGGTCGACGCCGTCTCGCGGGACATCCTCGAGGTCACCGCGATCTCGATGGCGAGACACGTCGCCGTCATCCGGGTCGACGGTCCGGACTGGTGGTCCGGCTCCCCGGAGCGACTCCGCCATGTGCTCCCGTCCGCCTACGGCCTGGACGAGCTCGACGAGGTCCGAACCGACGAGGTCCCGGTATGAGCGATCGCCTGCAGTTGGGCGCGCTCCTCGCGCACCCCGACAACGGCGGCGTGCGGCTCGTCGCCGGCCCGGCCGACGCCAATTGGGCCGGCGTGGTGGTCGAGACGAACGAGGCGGCCCTCCCCGAGGACGGCGCCGGCCGCCTCGCCGTGGTGACCGGGGCCCCGCCCACCAGGCCCTGGCAGCAGGACGCGCTCGTCCGTCGCACCCGGGATCGCGGCTTCCTCGCCCTGGCGATCCCGGAGGCCGACGGCTTCGGCGCGGGGACTCGCGCGCTCGCCGACCGGCTCGGCTTCTCGCTCCTGCACGTCGACCGCCCCATGCTGCTCGCGAAGGCGTGCTGGCAGCTCGTCGAGGCCCGCGACTCCCTGACCCTCGGGTACGTCCGCAAGGTCGCGCAGTCCATCGAGTACCACGCCGAGGGCCTGGCCGACCTGCTCCGCCACCTCTCGACGAGCATCGGTCACGGGATCGCCCTCATCGACAGCGAGGGGGTCCTGCTCGAGGCCGGCGGGCGGTTGCCGTCCGAGGTGCACGCGGCGATCGACTTCGGCCCCTGGGTCGACCTGACGAAGGCCGGGCGCGGCGCGGCGGCATCGGTCCGGGTGGACAGCCCGAGCAGGGAGGGCCTCCGGGTCGCGTTCTTCGGGGACGGACTCGACGACCGACAGCTGAGTGCGCTCGCGGTCGCCGCCGAGGTCGCGATGCCCGCCGTCGCGGCGCGGATCCTCATCGACGAGGTCGCGGAGGTCAGTGACGCGTCCGTGTCGTCCGGCGTCCTGCGGGACTTCGTGGACCTCCGAGGCCGCCCCGATCCCGACGTCGAACGCCGCATGCTCGAGCGGGGCTGGCGGACGACCGGCTACCACCTCGCGTTCCGCATCGTCGGCCGGAGCCGGGTGGACGCGTTGCAACTCCTCCGCTTCGTGACCGGCGCGCTCGGGCGGATCGCCGTGGACTCCCACGCGACGACGAGCGGACGCGGGGTGAGCGGCTGGCTGACGTTCGCCGAACCGCCGGAGCCACCGCAGGTCGAGCGGTACATCGCCGCCCTCCGCGACCTGCACGTTGAGGCGCGGCGCTCGTTCAACGTCGCGACGGCCGTCGGGTCACTGGCGAGTGGATCGGCGGGCTTGACGTCGTCACTCGGCGAGGCGTCCGACGCGGTGCGCATCGCCGCGAACCGGTCCACGACGGGCTGGTTCGTGCGGGTCGACGGCCTCGGCCTCGAGCAGCTCCTGCTCGCCTGGACCGGCAACGACACCTTCGTCCCGGCGGCGCGGTCGCTCCTCGCGCCGTTGCAGACCGGCAACGGTGAACTGCTGACGACGCTGTCCGCCTACCTCGACCACGAGTCCGCGGTCGCGCCGACGGCCGCAGCACTCGGACTGCACCGCAACACCGTCGCGACGCGGATCACCCGTGCGCAGGAGCTCCTCGGCGTCGACATGGCCGACCCGGAGGTGCGCCTCGCGCTCCACCTCGCCTGCCGCGCCGTGCGGTGAGGGTGGGCGCTGAGTCGCCCAGAACTGCACGGAAATCGCCCGGATCCGAACAGACCCGGGCGACTCAGCGACTCAGACCGCCGTCGCGGTGAACTGCATCCGCGGGTTCGCGTAGCAGTCCTGCGCCTCGACGAGCTGCAGCTCGCGCTGGCCAGAGCGGTACGTGAGCTCGACGAGGTCGAACACACTCGACGCCGTGCGCTCCAGGGCGAGCTTCGCGTCGCGCGTCTCGCCGTAGTGTGCGGCGAACAGGGCGGCCGTGACGTCGCCGGAACCGTTCGCCTTGAACGGCAGCAGCGGCGTCTGGACGATCCACCGACCGGCGTCGTCCACGACCAGCATCTCGATCGTCTCGGGGTCGCGGTCGGGACGCTCGACACTCGTCACCAGGACGACCGACGGGCCCATCGCGCGGGCCAGCTCGACCGACGCCAACGTGGACTCGAGCGATGCGGGCTCGGTGCCCGTGAGGAAGCCCAGCTCGAACTGGTTCGGCGTGATGATGTCGGCGTTCGGCACGACGCGGTCGCGCAGCAGGTCGGGGATCTCCGGGGCGACGAAGCAGCCGGACTTGGCGTTGCCCATCACCGGATCGCACGCGTACAGCGCGTCGGGGTTCGCCGCCTTGACCCGCTGCACCGCGTCCACGATCACGTCGCCGATGCCGACGCCGCCCTGGTAACCCGAGAGCACGACGTCGATCTGCGGGAACGCACCGCGCTCCTCGACACCGGTGATGACCTCGCCGACCTGCTCGGGCGAGATGAGGGGCCCGCGCCACGCACCGTACCCGGTGTGGTTCGAGAAGTTCACCGTGTTGACCGGGATCACCTCGACGCCGATGCGCTGGAGGGGGAACACGGCCGCGGAGTTGCCGACGTGCCCGTAGGCCACGGCTGACTGGATGGAGAGGATCTTCACGATGTCGCAATCACGATGGGGAGGCCGCCGCGGACACTGCGTTCGTGGCGGGCATGGACGGTGCCTGCAAGGACTCAACGATACTCTTCCGCCGCCTACAGAACCCACGTGCCGAGTCAACCCGTGAGACGGATCACCCCCGCCCGCGGTTCCGCTCCTATGCTGATCGGATGACGACTCCTGAGAGCACGACCGCGCCGAGCGACACCACGGCGACCAAGACCGCCGCCGTCATCTACAACCCTGTGAAGGTCGACCTCGACGCACTCCGGGAGTCGGTCGACCGCTCCGCCGCCGACGCGGGCTGGGGCGAGTCGCTCTGGTTCGAGACGAGCATCGACGACGTCGGCCAGGGTGTCACCGCCGAGGCGATCGCCGCGAAGGTCGACCTCGTCATCGCGGCCGGCGGCGACGGCACGGTGCGGGCGGTCTCCGAGGCCCTGCGCGGGAGCGACATCCCCCTCGCGTTGTTGCCGTCCGGCACGGGCAACCTCCTCGCGCGCAACCTGAACCTCACCCTCAACGACCTGCCCGGATCCGTCGTCGCGGCGTTCACCGGCGAGGACAAGGCGATCGACCTCGGCGTCATCGACATCGAGCGCGCCGACCACTCGCGCGACCGCCACGTGTTCGTCGTCATGGCCGGCATGGGCATCGACGCGAAGATGATCAAGAACACCGACGACGACCTCAAGGCGAAGGCCGGCTGGGCCGCCTACGTCGACGCGATCGTGAAGTCGCTGCGCGACCCCGACGAACTGCACCTGCGGTTCCGCATCGACGACGAACCGCAGACCCGCGCGACCGTCCACACCGTCATCATCGGCAACTGCGGTTCGCTGCCGGCCAACATCCTGCTGCTGCCGGACGCGGTCGTCGACGACGGCCTGTTCGACCTCATGTTCATGCGCCCCGGCGGGATCCTCGGGTGGATCCGCATCTGGGCGAAGGTCGCCTGGGTGAACGGCGTCCTCCGCCGCACGAAGGCGGGCAAGGCCCTCGCCGGCAAACAGAAGGACGACGGCGACCTCCAATACGGCACCGCGAAGCGCTTCGTCGCCCGCATGTCGAAGCCGGAGGAGATCGAACTCGACGGCGACGGCTTCGGCAAGGCCGTCGCGATCAACACCTGGATCGAGCCCGGCGCCCTCACCGTTCGCGTTCCAGCTGCGGCGGAGTAGCTCGCCCCGCCTCAGCTCGCGCGTGTGCGCGGGGTGACCCGACGGGCCCAGAGCAGCACGGGGATGAGCAGGAGGGCGAGCACGCCGCCCGCGATCGACAGCGCACCGTAGCCGACACCCGCCATCACGACGCCGGACATGACACCGGCTCCGGCACCGGCGAGCGCGATGAGGACGTCGAGCGTGCCCTGGGTGCGTGCCCGGTTGGCGGGCACGGTGTGGTCGACGACGAGAGCGGTGCCCGCGATGAGCCCGAAGTTCCAGCCGAGTCCGAGGAGGGCGAGCGCCAGGATGAGCAGGCCGAGCGAGTCCGCCGGCGCGAGGGCTCCCGTGACGCCGGCGAGCAGGAGGGTCACGCCGGCGGCGATGGCCATCGGGGTGCGGCCGACGCGGTCGACGAGGACCCCGGTCACGAGCGAGGGGAGGTACATCGCCGCGATGTGGATCCCGATCACGAGCCCGACCTCGCCGAGGCCGTGGTGGTGGGCCCGCATGTGCACCGGGGTCATGGTCATCACCGCCACCATCGCGATCTGCGTGACCACCATGACCGCGGCACCGACATAGGCGCCGACGCCGGGACGCGGGCGTGCGGCGGTCGTCGGCGATGCCTGCTTCGACCCCACCTGCTCGGCGGCGGTCTGCTGCGCGTCCAGTTGCGCGAGCTCGGCGTCGAGACGGCGGGCGAGGAGGAACGGGTCGGGTCGGAGCAGCACGAGGAACGCCGTCCCGGCCGCGAGGTAGGCGACCGCGGCGAGGAGGAACGGCCCGGCGAGCGCCGGGAGCCCGAGACCGGTCGCGAACGCACCCAACGGCTCGACGAGGTTGGGACCAGCGACGGCGCCGAGCGTCGTCGACACCATCGCGACGCTGATCGCCGAACCACGACGGGCCGGGGTCGCGAGGTCGGTTCCGGCGTAGCGCGCCTGGAGGTTCGTGGCCGTGCCTGCGCCGTAGACGAACAGTGACAGGAAGAGGAGCGGCACCAGGGCGGTGGTGGCGGCCACGACCACACCGATCGCGCCGATGCCGCCCGCCGTGAATCCGAGTCCGAGCCCGATACGCCGGCCGAGCCGCTGGGTCACGCGCCCGACGAGGAAGGCGGTGAGCGCCGAACCGAGGGTCAGGAGTGCGGCCGCGACGCCCGCGAGGCTCGTGCTGCCGAGGACGTCCTGCACCAGGAGTGCGCCGACCGTGACCCCGGCCGCCAGACCGGCGCCACCGAGGACCTGGCTGATGACGACGACCGTGAGCGTCCGCCGCTGGACGCGGGCACGCTCGGCGGCGATCGCGGCCGTCGCAGCGGCCCGGACGTCTTCGCCGTGCGTCATGCCCGGGCCGTCAGCGTCGCGTGGAGATGCGACCGTAGGCGTCGACCGTCACGATGAGCGACTCGACCTTGCGGTTCACGACGCGGATGATCACGACGATGAGCCAGAGCCCACCGGTGATGAGCGTCAGGATCAGGTTCCAGAACCAGCCGATGCGCTTCTGTCGCTGCAGCACGGCCTGCTGGCCCTGCACCGACGACACCGTCCACCCGCGCGCGGCGTAGCGGGCGACCTCGGCGTTGAGCACGGCGGTGAGCTGCTCCATCGGGAGCGGAGTGGAGGAGGGCATGCCTCGAATCTACCCGTCACGGGCACCGGGCCCCTGAGCTGGACACGCGCGGACCCTGAGCCCGACCCCGGCCCCCCCGGCCCCTGAAGCCGGACACCACCGGCCCCTGAACCCACCCACCGGTCCCTGAGCTTGTCGACCGGCGCTCTACGATCGATGTATGCGCATCCGTCTCGCCGAACCCGCCGACCTGCCTGGCGTCCTCGCCATCCACACCGACGCCGTCGAGAACGGTGTCGCCATCTGGACGGAGGTCACACCCGACCTCGCCGAGCGCGAGGCATGGCTCGCGCGCCACCAGGAGCCGGGTCGGGTCGCGCTCGTCGCCATCGCCGACGGCCCCGACGACGCGCTCCCCGAGGGTGGCGTCCTCGCCTACGGCAGCTACGGCCCGTACGCCGCGAAGGACGGGTACCGCCACACCGTCGAGAACTCCGTCTACGTCCACCCCGACGCACAGGGGCGCGGCCTCGGCAAGGCGCTCATGGTCGAGCTGCTGGAACGCGCCACGACCGACGGCCACCACGTCATGCTCGCCCTCATCGAGGCCGAGAACACCGCATCGATCGCCATGCACACGAAGCTCGGGTTCGAACAGGTCGGCCTGCTGCCGGAGGTCGGGACGAAGTTCGGCCGCTGGCTCGACCTCGCCATCCTGCGCCGCACGCTCGCCTGAGCAGGATCTACGAACCCGAACCGGCCATCACGACCCGGACCACCGCGCCCGCACCGAGGTCCACGGTGTGCGGCTCGGACGCGCCGGCCAGGACGACCCGGACCGGTGTCTCGCCGAGGTTGCCGAGGATCACGACGGTCTCGCCTGCTGCATCGACGGCTGCGATCGCGGTCACGCCTCCCGGCGAGACGGGCGACCCGGCACCGAGCGACACCCCGCCGATCTCGACCGCGATGCGCCGCCGTCCGCTGAGCTCGGCGATCCACCCGAGTGCCCGGCCCGCAGCCGTCAGCACCCCGTCGGCCGCGACGAGCCCGCGCGGTCCGGTCGCCTCGAAGTACGACAGCGACTCGACACCGGAGACGGCCAGCGCTGCGACACTGCCGACGACCCAGGCGCCGAGCGCCTCCGCCGACTGCCGGTCGTCCGTCGCGCCGGGCACGTGCTCCGCGCCGAAGCCCGCGTGGAGTTCCGGGTCGCGGGAGTCACCGGCGCTCGCCCGCGTGGTGGCGACCGCGTTGTAGCGGGCTCCGAGCGTGACCGGCCCGACGTGCAGCGGACGGCCGTCGGCGATCCTCACGGCGTCCGCCACGACGACCGCCTGCATGCCGAGCGACTCGACGAGCTGGTGCCCGCCGCGGTCGTGCATGAAGGGCGTGATGCTGAACGCCACCGGGCCCGTCCAGCGCTCGAGGCGCGCGTGGTTGCGGTTGAGCTCCGTGAAGTGCGCGCGCGTGCCGCCGACGAGCTCGGGATGCGGCGTCGGGCTCTCGGCCCACAGGGTTCGCAGGACGTCGCCGAGCGCGGTCAGCAGCGTGACCTCCGAGAGGTGGGTACGGCGATGGAACGCCCCGACGCGCACGACGGGCACGGCCGCATCGTGGAGCCGGCGCAGAACCGGCTCGGCCTCCTCGCCCGTCCCGAGCACGAGTCGGAGGTCGAGGGGCCGGGAGCCGGCCTGGCGCACGGCGCGGTCGAGGATGGCCGGCCAGTCCGGGTTGGTCGGGTCGATCTCCACGAGGATCCCGGTGATCGTGTCCGGGGCCACCGCACCAGCGCGTCCACCGTCGGGGTCGCTCGACACCGAGGTCGAGATCGTCGGGACGACGCTGTCGAGTGGCGCGCCGATCCGCCCTTCGACAGGCTCAGAGACAGGGACCTCTCGTTGCGCAACGCGCTCCGTCTCAGGCACGACGGTCACGGCGAGCGGCGTCGCCAGTGGGGCCTCGGCGGGCTCGGCAGCACCGACCCGCGCGCAGGAGACCTCGACGGACTGCTCCACGACGTCACCGACCGCCAGCGCGACCGGGAACGGCAACGAGAGCGGCGTCGAGTAGGTCTTGAACGAGGCGTCGGTCCAGTTGCGCTGGTCCTCCATCTCGAAGACGTCACCACTGAAGCGGGCTGTGGTCGCGATGCGGTCGCCGGTCCAGGCGAGGGACGCGATGCGGATCGCCGGCTGATGCGGAGCGACGTGCTCCAGGAGGCGCGTGGTCGTCGTGGACCCCTCCGGGTGGCCGACGACGAGCTCGGTGCCGGCGAGGGCCGGTGACTGCAGCACGATGAGACCGATGCGCGCGCGCCGGAACGCGGCGGTCACCTCGGCCCGGACGGCGACCCGAAGTGTCGACGCACCGAGGTCGACCGACAGGGACCAGGCGACGACCTCGCCGTCGTCGCCGACTCGGCCGCGCAGGTGCAGGCCGCTCGTCGTGTGGTCGACTGCGTCGACGATGACGGGCAGCGTCTTCCAGTCCTGGTCGCGGACGACGAAGCGGATGCTGCGCAGCACGAGCTCGCCGTCGAAGGCGATGTCGTCCAGCTCGGAGCCGCGGAGCGAAGCCGACCACGGGCCCCGGCCGACGGCGAGGGCGTCGCGCTCGCGGTCGAGCAGCAGGTCGGATGCGACGCGGAAGGTGGTTCCCGAACGCGAGGTCATGATCGTCGGCTCAGAGGCTCGTCATGCCGCCGTCGACCCGGAAGATCGCACCGGTGGCGAAGCTCGACTCGTCGCTGGCGAGGTACACCATGATGCCCTCGACGTCCGAGGCCTGACCGGGACGACCGAGCGGGATGCGCCCGACGATCGCGGCGCGCGACTCGGGGTCGCCGGAGATCGCGGTGACGAGCGGGGTCTCCGTGTAGCCGGGGACGACGGTGTTCACGCGGATCCCTTGGTCGGCGTACGCCGCGGCGACGGTCCGGCCGAGGCCGTGGATCCCGGCCTTCGTGGAGCTGTACGCCGTGAAGTCGGCGCCCTCCCCGTTGAGGCCGGTCGGGCTGCCCGTGAGGATGATGGAACCTCCCCGGCCGAGCATGGCGCGGACGGCGTGCTTCGTCGTGAGGAAGGTGCCGGTGAGGTTGATGTCGACCGTGCGCTGCCAGACCTCGAGGTCGAGGTCGGCGATCTTCGCGTCCTGACCGAAGAGCTGCACGCCGGCGTTCGCGACGACGACGTCCGGGGTCTTGCCGGCGGCGTCCATGACCGCGAACGCTGCTTCGACGCTCGCTTCGTCGGCGATGTCGAGTCGCACGGCGATGGCGGTCGGGAATGGTGCCGCAGCATCACGGGCGGCCTGGATGTCGCGGTCGGAGAAGACGACGGCAGCGTCCTCCCGCGCGAACCGCTCGGCGACCGAGCGTCCGATCCCCGATCCGGCGCCCGTCACGAGCGCGGTCTTTCCTACAAGTCGTCCAGTCATCGTCGCCTGTCTCTCGTGCGGTGTTCGGGGTGTCGCGTGGGGGTGCTGCGCGGTGCTGCCGAGGGTGTCGCGGGTGGTGCGTCGGGTGGTCTGCAGCCTATCCGTCACAACCGGTTGACCGCATGTAGTGTTCACAATTCAGGACGGCCGCGGCGCGCCGACCCGGATCGGGGGTAGAGCGGGGCGGCGCGCCGGGCACGTCCTGAATTGCGAACAGTCGGGGAAGCGGGTTACCGCTCGATCTTGTCGAGGTGGAGCATGGCGGCGAGGTTCTTGTCGAGCTCGTCGTCCTGGAAGACCTTCTTCCAGTCGTCCTTGATGATCGCGCTGCGGCCGTAGTCCATCGCGATGAGGCACGCGTCGGAGAACGGGTTGTCGCCCTTGAGCGAGTTCGCGAGGGCGACCTGCGTGTGGCCGAGGAGGATCGCGCGAGCGGCCGGCTCCGGCACGCCCATGGTGTTGACAGCCTCGTCGAGCGACTCCTTGAGGAGCGCACCGATCATGCACGCGATCGTCTCGACGAGGGTCGGCTCGAGCTGCGCGAGCTGCTTGACCGTGACCCAGTGGACCTCGCCGACGGGGGCGAAGATCGCCCGGACGACGGCCTCGACCTGCGCCTGCTTGGCAGCGTCGTCGGACTCGATCGCCGCGATGGCGTCCTGGAGGGCGGCGATGCCACCGAAGGTGTCCGCGTACTCCTCGGGCGTGTGGCGCTCGACGAAGACGGAGGGGTGGCAGGGGTGCGTGACGGCCTGGATGACGTCGTCGCGACGGGTCAGCAGACCCGCGTACGCTGCGGCCGGGTCGAGCGTGAGGAGCACGGCGCCCGACTTCATGAGCGGGACGACGCCGGCGGACACGGCCTTCAGGGCGAGGTCCGGGACGGCGAGGATGACGACATCGGCGTCGGTGACGGCCGCGTCGGTCTCGGTGAGCTCGCGACCGGCCTCGGTCACGCGCTCCTGGCCGGCGGGCGAGACCTCGCTGTAGAAGACGGTGTGGCTGGTCTTCACGAGGTTGTTGGAGACGCGCATGCCCATCTTGCCGCCCGCGCCGATGACGGCGATGGTGAGCTGGTCCGCGACGGTGGTGGTGTCGGTCATGATCTTCCTTCTCTCAGGTACTGCAGGTTGTGTGCGGTCCACGTGCGCTCGAGCTCGATGGTCTCCGTGATGGAGTCGCCGAGCGGGAGCCAGTGTTCGATGATCTGGTTGACGCCGCGCTCGTCCGGTCGGACGACGGCGGCGAGGGCGGGGTAGTCGAGCAGGCCGGTGCCGAGCGGGGCACCCTCGAGGGTGAAGCCGACCCAGCCACCCCGGCGGGTGAATGCGAAGTCCTTGGCGTGGATGTTCCGGACGTAGGGAGCAGTGCGCGCGATGACGTCACTCGGGTGCTCGAGCCGGGCCACGGTGTTGGCGGGGTCGAGGCAGATGCCGAGGTTCGGGTGGTCGACGGCGGTCACGAGGTCGACGAGCTCCTGCGACGACAGCTGCTCGTAGGTCTCGAGCGCGATCGTCACGCCGGCCGCCTCGAACGCCGGGAGCACCGCGCGAAGTCGATCGACGGCGTCGGCGTGGGACGGCCGGTCGTCGCCGGACGTGACCATGCTGCGCAGGAGCTTCGCGCCCAGCAGGGTCGCGATGTGGAGGAAGCGTTCGAGGTGCGCCACCGCGATCCCCTTCGTCCCGAGTTCGAGGGTGACCCCGAGCTCATGTGCGACCTCGGCGATCCGACGCAGCTCGTCGTCGGACATCGACTCGATGCGGGCGTCGTCGCAGATCTGGAAGAGCTCGACGCCGGCCTCGGCCGTGCGCTCGATCATTCCGATGACGCTCAAGCGCTCGGGCGCGAGCTCGGATCCCTCCCAGAAGAAGGTGTAGGTGCCGAAGCCGATCATGCGCGGGCCGCCTCGTCGAGCACGGCCTCGAGCGCCGCGACGTCGTGGGCGAAGCGTCCGAGGAACACGCCGTCGACATCGTCACCGAGGGCGGTCAGCAGACCGGGCCCCGCACTGCCGCCGTAGATGACGGAGCTGCCGACCCGATCGGGACGCTCGGCGATCGATCGCTTCAGGATCGCGCCGACGGCCCGCACGTACTCGGCAGACGCGGGTTCGGCCGCACCGATCGCCCACACGGGCTCGTAGGCCACGATGACCGACCCGGCGACGGCGTCCGCGAGTGCGGAGTCCAGCTGGCGCACGCACTCCGCTGCAGCCGCCTCAGGCGTCGTGCGCTCGACCTCGCCGATGCAGAGGACCGGCGAGAGGCCGTTTCGGAGGGCCGCGGCGGTCTTCTCGGCGACGACCTCGTCGGTCTCGCCGAAGAGGGAGCGGCGCTCCGCGTGGCCGACCTCGACCACGGCGACGCCGACCTCGGCGAGCTCGGGGCCGCCGACCTCACCGGTGAACGCGCCACGGTCCGCGCTCGCGAGGTCCTGTGCGCCGACCAGCACGCCCGTCCCGGCGAGGGCCGCCGCCGACGGCGCGACCGCGAGGTAGCCGGGGATGACGAACAGTCGCACGCGACCGTCGACCACGGCCTCGTGCCGACGGGCCAAGGCACCCACCTGCTCGATCCACTCGAGGGTCTGCGCGTGGCCGAAGTACATCTTCAGGCTCACGCCGACCACGCGGGGCGCGGTCGGCGCGGGCACGGCCGACGGGGACGGGGTGGTCATCAGCAGGAGCCCGTCGCCTCGTACTCACCGATGACGGCGACCTTCTCGGCACTCGCGCTGGTCTCGTCGAAGCGGTAGGTGAGCCACTCGCGGACGAGGCGGCGCGCGAGCTCGATGCCGATGACGCGCTGGCCCATCGTCAGGACCTGCGCGTTGTTACTGAGGACACCGCGCTCGACGGAGAAGCTGTCGTGTGCCGTGACGGCGCGGATGCCGGCGACCTTGTTGGCGGCGATCGCGACGCCCAGGCCGGTGCCGCAGAAGAGGAGCGCGCGGTCGGCCTGGCCGGACGCGACGAGTTCCGCGGCGGCGATCGCGACCCGTGGGTAGGCGGTGTGGCCATCGGCGTCCACGCCCACGTCGACGAGCGAGGCGACGCCGTCGTGCTGCTCGAGGTCGCGCTTGACGATCTCCTTGTAGTCGAACCCGGCGTCATCCGAGCCGATGACGATGCGCAGCTGATCGGTCATGCGTGTACTCCTTCGTTGGTGGTGGTGCTGGTGGAGCCGTCCGGTGCGGTGGTGCCGGCGGCGCGCTCGAGGACGGGGACGATCGCCGTGACGATCAGGCCGAACGAGTAGGCACCGGCGTCGACCGTACCGAGACTCTTCTCGGCGTGCGGACGGGCGCGGCCCATCTTCGGCAGGAGGTCGGCGGTCTCGGCGGCGGCCCTGGACGCAGCCGCGGCGGCGGTCGTCCAGGCGGCGACGAGGTCGGAACCGTCGGCGACGGCTGTGCTCAGCGTGGTGGTGAACGGCACGAGCGCGTCGACCATCGTCTTCTGTCCGACCTCGGCCTTGCCGAACGACATGATGCCGTCGACCGCGGCCTGCACGCCGGTCGCGACGGCGGCGCGGTCGGGTGCGACCTCGTCGCCGAGGGCGGTTCCGACCGAGCGGAGCGCGAGGCCCCACAGGGCGCCGGACGTGCCGCCAGCGCGGTCCGCCCAGGCGTCGCCGGCCAGGTGCAGGACGGTGCGGGCACCGGCCCCGGCCTCGGCGGCGGTGTGCGCGGCGGTGACGGCGGCACGAGCACCGCGCTGCATGCCGATGCCGTGGTCGCCGTCACCCGCGACGGCGTCGATCCGTCCGAGCTCCTCGACGTTCGTGTCGATGACCTGGACCAGCGCGTCGAGGGCCTCGACCACGACCGCGGCGGCGGCCCGTGACTCGTCGGAGGCGGCGGGGATCTCGGCAGCCGTCTCGGCGACGAGCTCCGAGGGGTCGAGCTGCTCGGCCGCTGCGACGACGCCCTTGCGGTAGGCGGGGGTGTCGGCACCGGCGGCCCAGAAACCCTCGAGCTCCTCGTCCAACCAGAAGAGGGTGAGCGAGACCCCGGCCATGTCGAAGCTCGTGACGAGCTCGCCGACCTCGGGGTCGACGATCTCCACCCCTGCGGCCTCGAGCTGCGCGGCGACCGCACGGTAGACGACGAACAGTTCCTCGTACTTCACCGAGCCGAGGCCGTTGAGGATGACGCCGACGCGAGCGCCCGTGGCCTCGGAGACGCCCTCGGGCAGTTCCGCGAGCAGCGAGGAGACGAGCAGGGTGGCGAGCTCGTCGGCCGTCGGCACGTCGGTCTCGTCGATGCCGGGCTCGCCGTGGATGCCCATGCCGACCGCCATGCGCCCCTCGGGCACGGTGAACAGCGGCTCGGTCGCGCCCGGCAGGGTGCAGCCGCTGAACGCGACGCCGAAGGACCGGGTGCGCTCGTTCGCGTGGGTGGCGACGCGGACGACCTCGTCGAGGTCGTAGCCCGCCTCGGCCGCAGCGGCGGCCGACTTGAAGACGGTGAGGTCGCCGGCGATGCCCCGACGCTTGTGCTTCTCGGCGAGGGGCGCGCTCGAGATGTCGTCGGTGACGGCGACGCTGCGGGTGGGGATACCCGCCGCGTTCAGCGCGTCCTGCGCCTGGGTGAAGTGGAGCACGTCGCCCGCGTAGTTGCCGTAGCTGAGGAGGACGCCGCCGCCACGCTGCGCCGCCTTCGCGACCGACTCGACCTGGTGGGCGGAGGGTGAGGCGAACAGGTTGCCCATCGCCGCGCCATGAGCGAGGCCCTGGCCGACGATGCCGCCGAACGCCGGGTAGTGGCCGGAGCCACCGCCGATGACGAGCGCGACCGTGCCCTCGGGCGTCCGGGTGCTCCGGACGACGCCACCGGTCACGCGCCGGACCTGGTTGCGGTTCGCGGCGACGAAGCCGTCGATCATCTCGTCGGCGAAGTCCACCGGATCGTTGAAGAGGCGCGTCATCGGGTCTTACCCGTGAGGTCGTCGTGCGAGACGCGCAGCTCGCGAGAGCTCCGCTGCTTCGAGAGGATCACCATGAGCGTCGCGGAGATCATCATGAAGCCGCCGACGATGAACATCGGGACGACGTACTGCGGGGTGTCGCCGACCTTGGTGAGGTCCGCGACGGCACCGGTGATGTACGGCGCCGAGAACCCGGCGAGGTTGCCGACCGTGTTGATGAGCGCAATACCAGCGGCCGCTGCTGCACCGGTCAGGAACTGCGTGGGCAGCGTCCAGAAGTTGGGCAGCGCGGCGAAGATCGCCATGGCGGTGACCGCGATGATCGCGATGGTGAGGGCGGGCGAGTTGGCGAAGAGCGCGAGCGGGATACTCACGGCACCGACGATCGCGGGGATCACGATGTGCCAGGTCTTCAGGCCACGGCGCGTCGCGTCACGCGACCAGAAGTACAGGGCGATGGCGGCCGGCACGTACGGGATCGCCGTGATGAGGCCCTTCTGCATGACGTTGAACTCGGTTCCGAACGTCTCCTGGAAGCCCTCGATGATCGTGGGGAGGAAGAAGCCGAGCGCGTAGAGGCCGTAGATGAAGCCGAAGTAGATGAACGCGAGCATCCAGACGCGACCGCTCGTGAACGCGTGCTTGAGGCTGACGTGGCCCTGCTTCTGCTCCGTGGTGGCCTTTTCGTGTGCGAGGGCCGCGGTGAGCCAGACCTGCTCCTCGGTGGTGAGCCACTTGGCGTCCGCGGGGCGGTCCTTCAGGTAGAACCAGGCGATGACACCGATGATGATGGCCGGGAGCCCGACGCCGAGGAACATGAAGCGCCAGCCCTCGAGGCCGAAGAACACGCCGTGCTGTCCGATGAGCCACCCGGCCAGGGGGGCGCCGATGACGGTGGTGAGCGGCTGCGCCAGGTAGAAGAGCGCGAGGATCTTGCTGCGGTGCTTGGCCGGGACCCAGAGGCTCAGGAAGAGGATCGCTCCGGGGAAGAAGCCGGCTTCGGCGACACCGAGCACGAAGCGGAGGATCGCGAGCTGCTCGAAGTTGGCGACCCAGGTGAACAGGACCGCGACGATGCCCCAGGTGACCATGATCCGGGCGAGCCAGCGGCGGGCGCCGAACTTGTTGAGCGCGAGGTTGCTGGGCACCTCGAGCAGGATGTAGCCGATGAAGAAGACGCCGGACGCGAAGCCGAACTGGGCGGCGGAGAGCGCAAGGTCCTCGTTCATGCCGTTGGGGGCGGCGAAGCCGATCGCGGTGCGGTCCAGGTAGTTGATGAAGAACATCAGCGCCACGAACGGCACGAGACGGATCGAGACCTTCCGGATGGCTGATCGCTCGACAGCCGGGTTGGCCGCGGGGGCGGTGGTGTCCACTATGACTCCTCGGGTGGGCGGCATCGATGCCGCGGGCAGGGCGTGGTCCGGTCCGGACCGGAATGAACGATACATCAACCGGTTGACCAATTCAAGCAGTGGGCTCCGGGCATGCCGACCCGCCGCGATACAGTGAACCCATGCCTGCGTTCCCGGATCGGCCGACCGACGACATCTCGTCCAGCCTCGGACCGGTCGCCGTGGGATCCGCCGTCTCCGCCGTCGCGAAGCGCCTGCTCGACCACTTCACGAGCGGTGAGATCGCCCCGGGGACCCGCCTCCCACCGGAACGTCAGCTCGCCGCGTCCCTCGGCATCGGGCGCTCAGCCGTCCGCGAGGCACTCGCGGCGCTCGAGATCCTCGGCGTCGTCGACGTCCGCCCGGGCAGCGGCACCTACCTCCGCGGCAGTGTCTCCGAGCTCCTCCCCGAGACGCTCAGCTGGGGCCTCATGCTGGGCGAGCCGCGGACCCGCGAACTCATCGAGGTGCGCGGGCAGCTCGAGGTCTTCGCCGCCGGCCTCGCCGCGACGCGCATGGACGACAAGGCGCGCAACCGACTGCGCAACCATCTCACCGCAATGAGTGAGGCGGGCGCCAATCGCACCAAGTTCATCGAGGCCGACCTGAAGTTCCACCTCGAACTCGCCTCGGCGACCGGCAACCGCGTGCTGTCGGACCTCCTGCAGAGCATCCGCTCGCTCCTCCGCATCTGGGTCGAGCGCGGCATCCACGAGGACGTCGACGCACAGCGCGCCTTCGAGGAGCACGAGGCCGTCTACGAGGCGATCATGTCGGGCGACCCCGCCGCGGCCACGGCAGCGATGCAGCACCACATGGACACCGCGACCGAGCGCCTGAACCGCACCCTCACGGCGTAGCACTTCGACAAGCTCAGTAGTGACCGGTGGGAGCGGCTCAGTGACCGGAGGGGCGGCTCAGTGACCGGATACGTTCCCTGAGCCGCCCCTCCGGTCCCTGAGCCGGATCCCGGTCCCTGGGCCGGATCCCGGTCCCTGAGCCGAACCCCGGTCCCTGAGCCTGTCGAAGGGCGGTCAGGCGCGGATCGCCTCGACGACCGCCGTCACAGCGGCCTCGACCGCACGCGTCCGGGCGGCAGCGTCCTCGCCCTCCGAGTCGTGGACGAAGGTCGTCACGCCGCGGCGCGCACCGCAGAAGTCGACGATGCCGTGTTCGAGCTGCGTCCGCATCGCCTGCTCGTAGCCGTGGCGGTCGTAGACCCCGGCGTCGTCACCCGCGATCGGCACGAGGTGCACGCGCAGGCGGTCGAGCTTCCGGACGATCCTGCCCTCGGCATCGAGGCCGAACGCCCAACCGTTGACGAACACGCGGTCGAACCAGCCCTTGAGGAGCGCGGGCGCCGACCACCAGTACACCGGGAAGACGAGGACGAGATCGGTGGCCCGGTCGAGCCGCTCCTGCTCGGCTGTCACGTCCGGGGTGAAGTCCCCGCCGACGCGGTACGTGTGTCGGTCCGCGAGCGTGTACCGCGGGTCGAAGCCCTCTGCAGCCAGATCCGCGACCTCGACGCTGGTCGAGCCGGAGGTCGATCGCAGCTCCTGCGCGAGCCGCTGCGCGAGGTGGTGGGTGAGGGAGTCAGAGTCGGGATGGGTGGTCACGATGAGCGTCGGCACACTCCATCATCGCCTGCATCGGACGCGGGATCAGCCGTTCGGCACCCTCCGCAGGATGACCGGGGTCCATCCGACGACTGATGCCGACGGCGCGGCGAGCGCCCTACAGTTGTCGGAATGAGCGGATGGACATGGCAGGCGTGGGTCGGACTCGTCGGCGGCACGCTGATCTTCTTCGCCGTCCTCGGTCCGATCCTGCTCGTGCAGCTCCGCCGCTACGGCCAGATGTCGCTCCCCCGGGTGATCGGTGCTGCGGCGGTCAGTGTCTACGCGGTCGCCCTCGTCGCCTACACGCTCCTGCCGCTGCCCGACGAGCGCGCGAACTGCAGCACGGCCCACGGCGCGCTCGAGCTGATCCCCGGGCACTCGATCGGGGACATCGCACGGGAGACCGCCGGGCTCTCCGTCCTGAGCACCCTGACGAGCCACGCATTCCTCCAGGTCGTCCTGAACGTGATCCTCTTCATCCCGTTCGGCGCCATCGCACGGCGGTACTGGAACCGCGGGCTCGGAGTCTCCATCCTGCTCGGGGCACTCGTCTCCCTGCTGATCGAGTCGACGCAGTACACCGGCATCTGGGGCTTGTACGAATGCGCCTACCGGGTGGCCGACGTCGACGACGTGATCACGAACACGGCCGGAGCCGCGATCGGAGCACTCATCGCCCCGATCGTCCTCGGGTGGATGCCGAGCGCTCGAGCCCTCCGCGCCACCCGCGACCGTGCGCGACCCATCACCGTCTGGAGACGCTGGTTCGGCATGGTGCTCGACGCGTTCGCCGTGAACCTGTCGATCACGGTGTTGTCGCTCGTGTTCGTCGTCCCACGCGTCCTGCTCACGGGCGCGACCGGGACCGCCAACGACCCGACGTTGCCCGAGGTGCTCAGCATCGGCGCGGGCACGGTCGTCCTCGTGATCGTCCTGCCGGCGCTCATCGGGAGCGGCGCGTCGCTCGGGCAACGCCTCGTCTGGCTCGCCCCGCAGTGGCCGAACGGCCGTGGGTCGGTGGCCCGGCGCCTCTACCGCGGGTCCGTCGTCGCCCTGCCGTACATCGCCACGACGACCGCCGCACAGCTCCCCGACGCCACCAGCGGCCTCACCCAGACGATCGTCGGGATCGTCGGGATCCTCAGCTTCATCATCGTCGCCACGGCCGTCGTCTCCGTGCCGTTCACCCGGCACCACCGTGGCGTCTCGTACGCCTCCGTGGGCGCGGACCTCCGCGACACCCGCACGACGACCCCGTAGCGCGACATCAGGCGCTCGGCGACTACAGCTCGGTGCCGAGCAGCCCCGACAGGAAGGCGTGGAGCTCGTCCGCCATGTCGACCGACTCCGGCGCGAGCAACCACTGCACCTGCAGGCCGTCCATGAGCGCGAGGGTCATGAAGGCCGCGCTGGTGGTGGGGAAGTCGGCCCGCACCCGTCCTGCGGAGACGAGCAGCCCGAAGGTGCGCTCGAGCCGCCCGCGTGTGCCCTCGTAGCGCTCGACGAAGTAGTCGTGCGCCGGGTGGTCGGGCGACGTCGCCTCCGCCGACAGCGTGCAGTAGAGCGCGACCACGCCCGGCACGGAAGCGTTGTAGCGGGCGAGCGCGACCAACCCCCGGAGGGTCTCGAGCGGTTCGTCGCCGTCCATCGGCACGAGTGTCGCCGAGAGATCGTCGCGGTGCGAGAGCACAGCGGCGAGCAGCGCGCTCTTGTTCGGGAAGTGATGCAGGAGTCCGGCCTCGCTCATCCCCACCTGCGCGGCCACCTCCCGGAGTGAACCCGCGCGATATCCCCCGTTGGCGAAGACGGCGAGCGCAGCGTCGAGGATGGCGACGCGCTTCATACCGGTTTTCGCATATGCCCCGCGAGGCTTCCCCTGCGGCTTGTTCCCGGCCTTGACCGATGTCATCGGACGACCTCCCCCTTCGGACGGCTTCACGATAGCGCGTTCCCCGTCGAACGCCGCGGCCTGGTCGTGATCCAACTGTGACATGGTCGAAAACAAAAAGCTAGTGACCACTCGGGTTTCATGCTAGCGTCCTCAATCACCAGCGATCCGATGAGGGATTGCTCACAGCGAATGGACAAAGATGTTCCGATGGAAGACGACCGCAGCCGTCGCGGTCACCGCTGCTGCACTCGTGCTCACCGGCTGCTCCGGGAGCACCTCCGGCTCTGACAGCGGCTCCGGTGGCACCCTGATCCTGGGTGCGATCACTCCCCCCACCACGTTCGACCCGGCCGGCTCCGAGTGGGGCAACCGCTCGCCCTTCTACCAGGCCGTCTTCGACACCCTGCTCGTCGCCACCGCCGACGGTGAGATCGTCCCGTCGCTCGCGACCTCGTACGAGTACAACGACGACAACACCGTCCTGACGCTCAAGATCCGCGACGACGTCACCTTCACCGACAAGTCGAAGCTCACCGCCGACGTCGTCAAGCAGAACCTCGAGCGCTTCAAGACCGGCACCTCCCCCGACGCCGGGTACTTCGCGGGCGTCGCCTCCGTCGAGGCGCCCGACGACACCACGGTCGTGATCACGCTGAGCGCACCCGACCCGGCCATGCTCAATTACCTCACCCGCGACCCCGGCCTGATCGCCAGCGCCGAGTCGTTCGACAGCCCCGACCTCGCCACCAACCCGGTCGGCTCCGGACCGTACATGCTCGACACGGCCGCGACCGTCACCGGCACGAGCTACAGCTACACCGCGAACCCCGACTACTGGAACAAGGACTGGCAGCACTACGACAAGCTGACCATCAACGTCCTCCAGGACGCGACCGCCGGCCTCAACGCCGTCAAGTCGGGCGAGGTCAACGGCATCAAGCTCGCCAACAACGACAACCTCGCCGAGGTCGAGGGCGCCGGCTGGACCGTCAACGCCAACGAGCTCGACTTCCAGGGCATGCTCCTCCTCGACCGCGCCGGCACGATGAACCCGGCGATCGCCGACGTCCGCGTCCGCCAGGCCATCAACTACGCGTTCGACCGCCCGGCCCTGCTCAAGGCACTGCAGAACGACAACGGCACGGTCACGGGTCAGGTCTTCCCGGAGAACTCCCCCGCCTACGACAAGTCGCTCGACGACCGCTACGGCTACGACCCCGAGAAGGCCAAGGAGCTGCTCGCCGAGGCGGGTTACGCCGACGGCCTGACGCTCTCGATGCCGTCCTCCACGGTGCTCGGTGCCACCACCTACACGCTGATCTCGCAGCAGCTGGCCGACGTCGGGATCACCGCCGAGTACACGGACCCGGGCAACAACTTCATCGCCGACCTCCTGGCCCCGAAGTTCCCCGTCTCCTTCATGGCGCTGGAGCAGAACCCGGACTGGCAGCTCATCCAGTTCATGATCGCCCCGAACGCCGTCTTCAACCCCTTCAAGTACGACGACCCGAAGGTCGACGAGTACATCAAGCAGATCCAGTACGGCGATGAGGCGACGCAGGGCAAGGTCGCCAAGGAACTCAACGCCTACATCGTCGAGCAGGCCTGGTTCGCCCCCTTCTACCGGGTGCAGGGCAGCTTCGCGACGGACGCCAACACGACCGTCAAGATGATCCCCACGAACGCGTACCCGTCCATCTACGACATCCAGCCGAAGTAGTCCGCAGGTTCCTGAGCCGGTCCGGGTTCGCCCTTCGGCAGGCTCAGGGACCGGAACGGACCGGCCCTGCCCGGTTCGAGGGGTACGCCCTTCGACAGGCTCAGGGACCACGGTCGCACGTCGGTTCGACCCCGGCCCGCCCGAGTGCCCAGCGCTCGGGCGGGCCGGCCCCAACACCCCTCACTCACCCACTTCCTGGAGTGACCCATGCTCGGATTCATCCTCAGACGCCTGGTGTCCGGCGTCGTCCTCATCTTCGTGATCTCCGTGATCGCGTACTCCCTCCTCTACCTCGGCGGCGGCGACATCGCCCGCCGCATCCTCGGCCAGAGCGCCACCACCGAGACCGTCGCGAAGAAGGCCGCCGAACTCGGCCTCGACCGCCCGCTGCCGGTGCAGTACCTCGACTGGATCACCTCCGCCTTCCAGGGCGACCTCGGCCGCTCGTGGTTCACCGGCCAGCTCGTCTCCTCCGGCGTCACGGGCCGCCTCGCCGTCACCCTCTCGATCGTGCTCGGCGCGACGATCATCGCCGCGATCGTGTCCGTCATCCTCGGTGTCCTCGCCGCCCGTCGCGGTGGATGGATCGACAACGTCGTCCAGTTCATCTCCGTCATCGGCTTCGCGATCCCCAGCTTCCTCATCGCGCTCGTGCTCGTCATCACCTTCGCGATCAACCTGCGCCTGTTCAAAGCCACCGGGTACATCCCGATCACCACGTCCTTCTCCGGCTGGGTCGCCTCGGTGACATTGCCGATCATCGCCCTCGCGATCGGCGCCATCGCGACGGTCTCGCAGCAGGTGCGCGGTTCCGTCGTCGACGCGATGTCGAAGGACTACGTGCGGACGCTCCGCAGTCGCGGCCTCGGCACGGGCCGCGTCATCTACAAGCACGTGCTGCGGAACGCCGGCGGCCCCGCCCTCGCCGTCCTCGCCGTGCAGTTCATCGGCCTCCTCGGCGGCGCCGTCATCATCGAGCAGATCTTCGCCCTCCCGGGCATCGGTCAGCTCGCCGTGCAGGCCACGACCCAGGGCGACATCCCCATCGTCATGGGGGTCGTCATCGCGACGGCCATCATCGTCGTCGTCGTCAACCTGCTCATCGACCTCGCGCAGGCTGCGCTCAACCCGAAGGTGCGACTGTCATGACCGCCATCGAAACCCCGCTCACCGTCCCGACCCCGCAGGTCCGCGTCAACCTCCTGCGTCGGCTCCTCAAGCGCCCGATCGGCGCCGCGTCGCTCGTGTTCCTCGCGCTCATCGGGGTCGTCGCGATCTTCGGACCGCTCATCGCCCCGCAGGACCCGAACCTCGCGTCCCTGCAGCAGGTCCTGGCGCCGCCGAGTGCCGACCACCTCCTCGGAGCGGACAGCGCCGGGCGCGACGTGTTCTCGCGCCTGCTCGCCGCCACCCAGATCAGCGTCGCCGCGGCACTCCTCGCGCTCGTCGTCGCCATCGTCATCGGGGTCGTCGCCGGACTGATCGCCGGGTACTACCAGGGCTGGTTCGACTCCGTGTCGTCCTGGTTCACAGGCCTCATCATGGCGCTGCCCGGCATCGTCGTCCTCCTCGCCGCCCGTGCCGTCCTCGGCCCGTCGGTCTGGATCTCGATGGCGATCTTCGGCATCCTGCTCTCGCCCTCCTACTTCCGGCTCGTGTACGCGGCGGTCACGGCCGTGCGCTCGGAGCTCTACGTCGACGCCGCCCGGGTCTCCGGCCTCAGCGACCCGCGCATCATCGGCAAGCACATCCTCTCCGTCGTCCGCGCGCCGATCATCATCCAGTCGGCGATCATCGCGGGCATCGCCATCGCGATCCAGTCCGGCCTCGAGTTCCTCGGTCTCGGCGACCTGTCCGTGCCGACCTGGGGGTCGATGCTCAACGACGGCTTCACGAACATCTACAAGGCACCGATCCTCATGGTGTGGCCGTCGCTCGCGATCGCGCTCACCTGCATCGCGCTCACCCTGCTCGCCAACGCGATGCGTGACGAGCTCGAGCGCACCGTGTCCGTCCGTCGGCGCCGTCGCAAGATCGTGACGATGTCGAAGACGGGCTCGAACACGATCGTCACGCAGTCGATCAGCACCTCCGGGATCAGCGAGGACGAGATCGTCGGCGTCCCGCCCATCCGCCACGACGACGACGCGCGCGCCGCCGTCCGCGCCGAGGAGCTCGTCCTCAGCGTCCGCGACCTCCGCGTCGGCTACGACCAGGAGGGCGGCCGGGTCACCGAGGTCGTCCACGGCGTCGACCTCGACATCCGCAAGGGCGAGGTCCACGGCCTCATCGGCGAGTCCGGCTCGGGCAAGACCCAGACCGCGTGGGGTGTCCTCGGGCTCCTGCCGCGCGGCGGGCGGGTCACCGACGGCACGATCCGCTACGAGGGCACCCGGCTCGACACCCTCGGGGAGCGCGAGTACACGGCCATCCGCGGCAAGCGCATCGGCTACATCCCGCAGGAGCCGATGTCGAACCTCGACCCGGCGTTCACGATCGGCAGCCAGCTCGTCGAACCCCTGCGCGTCACCCTCGGCCTGAGTAAGAAGGAGGCGACGGACAAGGCGCTCGCCCTGCTCGAGCGGGTCGGCATCCCGAACCCCAAGCGCACCTTCGCCGCGTTCCCGCACGAGGTCTCGGGCGGTATGGCGCAGCGCGTGCTCATCGCCGGCGCCGTCTCCACGGACCCGGACATCATCATCGCCGACGAGCCCACCACCGCCCTCGACGTGACCGTCCAGGCGGAGGTCCTCGACCTGCTGCGCGACCTCCAGGCGGAGCGCCACATGGCGATGCTCCTCGTGACGCACAACTTCGGTGTGGTCGCCGACCTCTGCGACCGTGTCTCGGTCATGCAGAACGGCCTCATCGTGGAGACCGGGCCGGTGCGCTCGATCTTCAACCACGCGCAACACCCGTACACGCAGTCGCTGCTCGGCGCGATCCTCGACGAGGGTCCCGCCCGACCGGCACTCGCGACGAACCTGACAGGAGAGACCCGATGACGTCGTCACTGCTCGAGGTGAAGGACCTCGAAGTCGAGTACCCGGGCAAGGGGTTCCGTGCCCAGCCGTTCAAGGCGCTGAAGGGCGTGTCGATCGACATCAAGCCCGGTGAGACCGTCGGCCTCGTCGGCGAGTCCGGCTCCGGCAAGACCACGCTCGGTCGTGCCGTGCTGGGCCTCGCCCCGGTCACCGGCGGCAGCATCCGCTACCGCGACCAGGAGATCGGGCACCTGAAGCGCAAGGAGCGCCGGGCGCTGAGCTCGGAGATCCAGGTCGTCTTCCAGGACCCGTACTCCTCGCTCAACCCCTCGCTCACGATCGAGCAGATCCTCACCGAGCCGCTCACCGTCCGCGGCGTCTCCGGTGCCGACGCCCGCAAGCGCGTCGGATCCCTGCTCGACCAGGTGCAGCTGCCGACCGGCGCGGCCTCACGGCTCCCCCGGGAGTTCTCGGGCGGCCAGCGGCAGCGCATCGCGATCGCCCGGGCGCTCGCCCTCGATCCGAAGCTCATCGTGTGCGACGAGCCCGTGTCTGCCCTCGACCTGTCGACGCAGGCGCGGGTCCTCGACCTCTTCATCGACATCCAGGAACAGACGGGCGTCGCCTACCTGTTCATCTCGCACGACCTCGCGGTCGTCCGGCACATCAGCCACCGCGTGGCGGTCATGTACCACGGCGAGATCGTCGAGTCCGGCGACGGCGACCAGGTGACGGCGCACCCGGCCCACCCGTACACGCAGCGGCTGTTCATGGCGGCACCGATCCCCGACCCGGACCGCCAGGAGGACCGCCGCGTGGAGCGACGCCGCCTCATCGACGAGCAGCGTGCGGCGGAGTCCGCCGCCTGATCCGTCCGGATCACCACGACCGCCCGGTCGGCCGGGGCCAGGAACCTGGCCGGCCGGGCGCACCACCGGTCCTGAGCTTGTCGAAGGACAACCATCCGGTCCCTGAGACCCACCATCCGGTCCCTGAGACCCACAACCGGTCCCTGAGACCCACAACCGGTCCCTGAGCTTGTCGAAGGGCCACCCCAGAACGGACCCACATCGCATGACCATCACCACTCCCCGGCACGCCGCCGCCACGAAGCCCGTCGACACCGCGGCCATCGACGCCCTCGTCGCCCGGCTCGACCTCGAGGAGAAGGTCGCGCTCGTCTCCGGCGCCGACTTCTGGACCACCGTGCCGCTCGAGAAGATCGGTCTCCGCGCCATGGTCCTGTCCGACGGCCCGGCCGGCGTCCGCGGTCCGCTGTGGGACGAGCGTTCGCCATCGATCAACCTCCCGTCAGCGACCGCACTGGCCTCCTCGTGGGATCCGTCGCTCGCCTACCGCTACGGTGCGGTCGCCGCAGCCGAGGCCCGCCGCAAGGGCGTCGACGTCGTCCTCGGCCCGACCATCAACCTCCACCGCTCCCCGCTCGGCGGGCGGCACTTCGAGGCGTTCAGCGAGGACCCGGAGCTCACCGGTTCGCTCGCGGCCGCCTACGTCAGTGGCCTGCAGGACAACGGCGTCGCCGCGACCCCGAAGCACTACGTCGCCAACGACTCCGAGACCGACCGCTTCACGGTCGACGTGCACGCGAGCGAGCGTGCCCTCCGCGAGCTGTACCTCGCGCCGTTCGAGCGCACGGTGACCGAGGCCGGCACCTGGGCGATCATGAGCGCCTACAACTCCGTCGACGGCGTCACGATGAGCGAGAACGACCTCCTGGAGACGCCGCTCAACTCGGAGTGGGGCTTCGACGGTGTCGTCGTCAGCGACTGGACCGGCGTCCGCAGCCTCGGCTCGGCATCGGCGTCGCAGGACCTCGCCATGCCCGGCCCCGCTCCCGCGTGGAGCGCGGCCCTCGTCGAGGCCGTCCGCGACGGCCGGGTCGCCGAGTCCGACGTCGACCGCAAGGTCGCCCGGCTCCTCGCCCTCGCGGTCCGCGTCGGCGCCCTCGGCGAGGAAGCACTGGCGCCGGCCCCGGTCGACGGGGTCGCCTTCTCCCGCGAGGCCGAGACCGAGGGCGTCGTGCTGCTCGACAACGACGGCACCCTGCCCCTCGACGCCTCAGCGCTCACCCGCGTCGCCGTCATCGGGCACAACGCCCGCGACTCCCGCACCCAGGGCGGTGGCAGCGCGACGGTCCTGCCCGAGCACACCGTCAGCCCGCTCGAAGGACTCCGACTCGCGCTCCCCGAGGCGACGATCGACTACGCCGTCGGCGCGATCGTGCAGGAGGGAGTCGCCGAACTCCCGCTCGAGCGCCTCACCAACCCGCGCACGGGTGACCCCGGTCTCGTCGCCACGTTCCTCGACGCCGACGGTGCGGAACTCTTCACCGAGGACCGTCGCTCCACCGCGCTCGTCTGGTTCGGCGGCGACGCCCCGGTCACCACGGCGTCGCAGCTCGTGCTCACCACCACATACACGCCGGAGGCCACCGAGCAGCTGCGACTCGGCTTCGCCACGGGGCTCCACGGCCGGCTCTTCGTCGACGGCGTCCTCCTCGTCGACGAGCAGCCCGTGGTCGTCGGGAACGACCTCGGCGCGGCGCTGCTCGCCCCGCCGTCGGCGACGGGTGCGTTCGCCGCCCAGGCCGACGTCGCCGTCGAGCTCCGCGCGGAGTTCGACCTCTCCCCGAGCGAGAACGGGCTCGGCGCGATCAGCGTCACCGTCGGTCGCGCTCCCGACGACTCCGACCCCGACGCCCTCATCGCCCAGGCGGTCGAGGCGGCCCGCGCGGCCGATGTCGCCGTCGTGGTCGTCGGCACGAACTCGAAGGTCGAGTCGGAGGGCTGGGACCGCAGCGACCTCACGCTCCCTGGCCGTCAGGACGAGCTCGTCCGCGCCGTCGCCGCTGTGAACCCGCGCACCGTCGTGATCGTCAACTCCGGCGCCCCGGTCCTGCTCCCCTGGAGCGACGAGGTCGCCGCCGTGCTCCTCGGCTGGTTCGGCGGACAGGAGATGGGCAACGCCCTGGCCGACGTGCTCCTCGGGGTCTCCGAACCCGGTGGTCGCCTGAGCACCACCTGGGCTGCGGCGCTCGACGACGTCCCGGTGCTCGACGTCACCCCGGTGGACGGCGTGCTCCGCTACGAGGAGGGCATCCACATCGGCTACCGCGCGTGGCTCCGCTCGGGCGCCACGCCCGCCTACTGGTTCGGCCACGGCCTCGGGTACACGGGCTGGTCCATCGACGGTGGCGAGGTCTCGGGTGACGTTGCCGCCGGTGACGCACGCGTCTCCGGGACCGCCACGAACACCGGTGACCGCGCCGGCAAGCACGTCGTGCAGGTGTACGCCGAGCGACCGGACTCCTCGGTCGACCGCCCCGTGCGCTGGCTCGTCGGATCGGCCGTCGTCCGCGCGGATGCCGGCGAGTCGGTGGCCTGGGAGGTCGCACTGCCGACACGCGTCTTCGCGCACTGGGCCGACGGCTGGCAGGTCGAGCCGGGCGAGGTCACCCTCCGGATCGGATCGTCCGTCGTCGACCTCGTGCACGAGCACGTCGTCACCATCCCCGCCGGGACCTCCCGATGACCGCGCACGTCGCGCGGATCGGTCGGCTGCGGGCGGAGACCCGGGACGACAGCCCGGCGGTCGCGACGCCGACGCCTCGGTTGAGCTGGACCGTCGAGACCTCGCGTTCCGACTGGGTGCAGGCCTGGGCCGAGCTCCGGGACGGCAGTGGTGCCACGGCGCGTGTCGAGGGGCGCGACTCCGTCCTCGTCTCCTGGCCGTTCCCGCCGCTCGCGCCGGACGAGGTGCGCACCGTCGAGGTCCGTGCCGCGTCGACCGCGGGTGAGGAGACACCCTGGAGCGAGCCGACCGTCGTCGAGGCCGCGTTCCTCGCCGACGAAGCCTGGACCGCCCACTTCATCGGTCTCGCGGCGCCCGAGCGTCCGGCGCAGCCGATCCGGGTGCGCCGCACCTTCACGGTCGGCGGGCCCGTCCGTCGCGCCCGGCTGTTCTGGACCGCGCTCGGTGCCGCCGAACCGCAGCTGAACGGGATGCCCGCCTCGGAGGACGTCCTCTCCCCCGGCTGGACCGCCTACGGCGACCGCCTCGTGCACGAGACCGTCGACGTCACCGCGCTCGTCGAGCCGGGTGAGAACGTCCTCGCCGCGACCGTCGCCGGCGCCTGGTACACCGAGCGCTACGGGTTCTTCCAGTTCGCCGAGCGGATCTACGGCGACCAGCCACGCTTCGCCGCCCAGCTGCAGCTCGACTACCTCGACGGGACGACGGAGACGCTCGTCACCGACGCGAGCTGGTCGGCGGCCGACGGTGCCGAGCTCGTCGACAGCGGCATCTACGCCGGCGAGGCGATCGACACCACCCTGGCCGAACCCGGCTGGTCGACGACGGCGTTCGACGCGTCCACCTGGGCCCAGGTGGACGTCGACGACGCTGCGCACCCGGTGCCGGAGGCCCGCATCGCCGCGCCCGTCCGTCGCATCGAGGAGCGCGCGGTGGCGGAAGTGCTCACCTCGCCCTCCGGCGCCACCATCCTCGACTTCGGCCAGAACCTCGTCGGCCGCCTCCGGCTCACCGTCGCCGGCCCGCGGGGCACGACGCTCACACTCCGGCACGCCGAGGTCCTCGACGAGGGCGAACTCGCCCTGCGTCCCCTCCGCAACGCCGCGGCCACCGACCACGTCACGCTCTCGGGCGACGGCGAACAGACGATCGAGCCGCGCTTCACCTTCCACGGCTTCCGCTACGCGCAGATCGACGGCTGGCCGGGCGCGTTCGACCCGGCGTCGGTCACCGCCGTCGTCCTCCACAGCGACCTCACGCGCACCGGTTGGTTCTCCTCCTCGCACGAGCTACTGGACCGCCTCCACGAGAACGTCGTCTGGGGCATGCGCGGCAACTTCCTGAGCATCCCGACCGACTGCCCGCAGCGCGACGAACGACTCGGCTGGACGGGCGACCTGCAGGTCTTCGCCCCGACCGCGAGCTTCCTCTACGACAGCTCCGCATTCCTCGACTCCTGGCTGCGCGACCTCGCGCTCGAGCAGGGACACCAGGACGGTGTCGTCCCCATGGTGGTCCCGGCCGCGCTGTCCGGATTCGCCGGCGGCGGGCCGACCGCGGCCTGGGGCGACGCCGCGACCGTGGTGCCGTGGGTGCTCCACGAGCGCTACGGCGACCTCGGGATCCTGCGCGAGCAATACCCGTCGATGCGCTCCTGGGTGGAGGCCGTCCTCCGGGTGAGCACCGACGGCCTCTGGTCGAACACCTTCCAGCTCGGCGACTGGCTCGACCCGAGCGCGCCGCCGGACCAGCCGGCCAAGGCCCGGGTCGACTCGGACATCGTAGCGAGCGCCTATCACGCCCGATCCCTCCGGATCCTCGCCGACACCGCCGAACTCCTCGGTGAGACGGCGGACGCCGAGCGGTACGGCGGACTGGCCGAGCGGAGTCGGGCGGCCTTCACCGCCGAGTACGTGACGCCCGCCGGCCGGATGATGTCCGACGCACCGACCGCGTACGCCCTCGCCCTCCGGTTCGACCTCGTCGACGACCCCACCGTTCGGCAGCGCCTCGCGGACCGCCTCGCCGACCTCGTCCGTGCCGACGGGTACCGCATCGGCACCGGCTTCGTGGGGACGCCGCTCATCACCGACGCACTCGCCGACGGCGGACACCTCCGCGCGGCCGGCCGCCTCATGCTCCAGACCGAGAACCCCTCCTGGCTCTCGCCCGTCACCAAGGGCGCGACCACGATCTGGGAGCGTTGGGACAGCCTGCTCGAGGACGGCTCGGTCAACCCGGGCGAGATGACCTCGTTCAACCACTACGCGCTCGGCGCCGTCGCCGACTGGCTGCACCGCACCGTGGCCGGCCTCGCCCCCGCGGCACCCGGCTATCGCGAACTCCGGATCGCACCGCGGCCGATCGACGGGCTCGACCACGCCGAGGCCCGACATGTCACGCCCTACGGCGAGGCGTCGGTGGCGTGGCGTCGCGACGGGTCGGCACTCCGGGTGTCGGCGGTCGTGCCGCCGAACACGACGGCGACGGTCGCGTTGCCGGGTGCCGCGGAGGAGACGGTCGGGTCCGGTCGCCACGACTGGACGGTCGAGGTCCCCGACGCCGGCTCGAATCCCGACGACGACGTCACACTCGGCCTCGACTCGCCGCTCTCCGAGATCATCGACCGACCGGCCGCGTACGACGCGCTCCTCAGCTCGGTGGGTGCTCACGATCAAGCCAAGGCCGACGGCATCCGCCGCGGCACCCAGTGGAGCCGTGGTCGGACCGTCCGTCAGCTCCTCATGTTCACGCCGCCGTCGATGCTCGACGACGTGGACGCGGCGCTGGCTGCAGCCACTCCGGCACCAGGAGTTGCGCGATAACCCCCACTCGACCGTTCCACGTGCAACACTCGCACCGCCTGCACCAGTAGCACCCGCCGCCGACTTGCTCGGCTGATCACAGGAGATCCATGTTCGACCGCAGTTCCGCCTTCGGAGACGTCATCGAGAGCCCGGCGGGTCGCACCGTCCTCGAGCAGTTCCTGCCCGGTATCGCCGCCTCGCCGATGGCCAAGCAGTTCCGCAGCATCCGGCTCGGGCAGCTGTCGGCGATCGTGCCGGAACTGCAGGACGACGCGGCGAAGGATCGACTGTGGGCGGCACTCGCGCAGGTCGACGACGGCCCTGACGCCCGCGCACCCTACGGCGCTGCGATCGAGCCCGCTTCTGACTACGAGGGCGATGACGTCCCGCGCGGCTCGGCGACCCTGACGGTCCCCGCCGACGTCCCGCAGTACGGCGTCGTGGAGATCCGGCTGGACGGGCCGTCGCACGGCAACCCGTTCGTCAATGTGGAACTCGGCGCGACGTTCACGAACGGCGCACGCGAGCTCACCGTCGGCGGGTTCTACGACGGCGACGGCCGGTACCTGGTGCGGCTGCTCGCCGAGGAGCAGGGCGAGTGGTCGTTCACCACGAGCTCGACCGCCCGATCACTCGACGGCGTCGCAGGCGCGTTCACCGTGTCGGCCGCGGCGACGGGCAGCCACGGACCGGTGCGCGTCGACGGCTTCCACTTCGCCCATGCGGACGGCACCCGCCACCGCCCGCTCGGCACGACCGCCTACGCCTGGACGCACCAGCCCGAGGAGCTGCAGGAGCAGACGCTGCGCGCCCTGGAGACCGCGCCGTTCACGAAGATCCGCATGTGCGTGTTCCCGAAGTCGTACCTCTACAACGCGAACGAGCCGGAGACGTTCCCCTTCGTCGGCTCGCTCGCCGATGGGTTCGACCACGAGCGCTTCGACCCGGCGTACTGGGCGAACCTCGAGCGGCGCATCACCCAGCTCGGCGCGCTCGGCATCGAGGCGGACCTGATCCTCTTCCACGCCTACGACCGCTGGGGCTTCGCTGACCTCGGTCCGGCCGTCGACGAACGGTACCTCCGCTACGCCGTCCGTCGGCTCGCCGCGTTCGCGAACGTGTGGTGGTCGATGGCGAACGAGTACGACCTGCTCTGGGCGAAGACGAACGACGACTGGGAGCGGCTTGCAGCGGTCGTCGGCGCGGAGGACCCGCACGGCCACCTCAACTCCATCCACAACTGCCAGGGGTTCTACGACTACACGAAGCCCTGGATCACGCACTGCAGCGTGCAGCGCGTCGACGTCTACCGGACCGCGGAGAACACCGACGCCTGGCGCGAGCAGTGGGGCAAGCCGATCGTCATCGACGAGTGCGCCTATGAGGGCGACATCGACCAGGGCTGGGGCAACATCACCGGCGAGGAGATGGTGCGACGGTTCTGGGAGGGCGCGATCCGCGGCGGCTACGTCGGTCACGGGGAGACCTACCTCAACGACCGGGAGGAGCTGTTCTGGTCGAAGGGCGGGCCGCTCATCGGTTCGAGTCCCGACCGCATCGCGTTCCTGGAACGCATCTCGGCCGAGTCCCCGACGGGCGTCCTCGACCCGCTCCCCGGCGACTGGGACGTGCCGTGGGGCGGGCTCGCCGGCCGCTACGTCATCGGCTACTTCGGCTTCAACCGGCCGCGGTTCCGCAACGTCTTCCTCCCCGAGGGCGAGTTCCACGTCGACGTGCTCGACACCTGGAACATGACGGTCGAGACCCTGCCGGGCACCCACACCGGTACCGTCCGGGTCGACCTGCCCGGCCGCCAGTTCATGGCGGTCCGCCTCCGCCTGGTGGAGTAGCCGCGCCCGGTCACCGAGCCGCAACCCCGGTCACTGAGCTGCAACCCCGGTCGCTGAGCCGCAACCCCGGTCCCTGGGCCGCAACCCCGGTCACTGAGCCTGTCGAAGTGCCGAGCAACCCTCCCCGGTCACCGAGCCACCTCCACCGGTCACTGAGCCTGTCGAAGTGCGGAGCGACCCTCCCCGCCACCCCGTCTCCACACCGTTGACACGTTTGTTCGGACCCTTTACAGTTGTCGGGCATCGACGCAACCCCCGTTGCAACATGCGCAATCGCGCGACGACTGGAGAGCGGCCCATGGATCACGGCACCGGCACCATCCTTCCGGGCGGCGTCCTCCGCGGAACCGCCCTCACCGCCCTGCTGCCCACCTGGGTGACCGGCGGTGGCGGCGAGGCCGTCATCGACCGCCTCCGTGACGACGCCATCGTCGACGAACTCGAACGCGCCTTCGCCGAGCCGCCGGTCGACGAGCGCGTCGACTGGTCGGCCGTCCGCATCGCGCAGGTGTCGCACCCCGACCTCCGCGAGCTCGTCGGCCGGAGCATCGCCGAGCTCGCCGCCGAGGCCGGTCAGTCGCCGCTCGCCGTCGTCTCGGATACGCTGATCGCCGACCGCCTCACCACCCTCGTCGACCACCCGCACTGACCCCGCACCGTCCGGGACCGTTCTCAGGAGTCCTCCGGTGTGTCACCGGGTTGCCGGCCAGCCGCGCCGCAGATGTCCTGAGAACGGCCCATCAGCACCCGAGGAGAGAACCACCGATGCTTCCACTGCCCGCGTCCATCCAGCAGCACGACGGCGCCTTCACGCTGAGCGAGACGACCGGGCTCGGCGGTGACCGCCGCTTCACGGCCGCGACCCGCTGGTTGCGCGGGGTGCTGCAGACGTCGACCGGGTTCGACCTCGACGCCCGGATCGACCTGCGGACCGACAGCATCGCCTTCATCCACGACGACACCGTCGCGGCCGGCGGCTACCGGCTCGTGGTGGACGCGGACGGCGTGCGCATCATCGCGGCCGACGCCTCCGGGGCCTTCTCGGGCGCGGTGACGCTCACCCAGCTCCTCCCGCCCTCGGTCAACCGCCGCGCGCTCGTCCCGGGCGTCGATTGGACCGTCCCGGCGACCACCATCGACGACGCCCCGCGCTTCGGCTGGCGCGGCGTCATGCTCGACGTGGCCCGGCACTTCCTCCCCGTGTCCGACGTGCTGCGGTTCATCGACCTCGCCGCACGTCACAAGCTCAACGTCCTGCACTTCCACCTCACCGATGACCAAGGCTGGCGCATCCAGATCGACGCCTTCCCGAAGCTCACCGAGGTCGGCGGGTGGCGGACCGAGAGCCAGCACGGCGCAGCGCGGCAGGCCCCCGGCGACGGCCGCCCACACGGCGGCTACTACACGAAGGACGATCTGCGCGAGATCGTCGCGTACGCCGCTGAGCGGTCCATCACGGTCGTCCCCGAGATCGACCTGCCGGGTCATGCGCGAGCGATCATCGCCGCGTACCCCGAGCTGGGCGTGCCGGACGTCGCGCAGGACGCGGACGAGCCGTCGGTGTGGACGCGGTGGGGCATCAACGAGGCGATCCTCGACATGGGCGAGGAGACGGTCGTGTTCTTCCGCACCGTGTTCGACGAGGTCATGGAGCTGTTCCCGTCGACGTTCATCGGGGTCGGTGGCGACGAGGCGAAGAAGACCCGATGGGCGGCGAGTGCTCGGACGCAGGCGCTCATGGCCGAGCGCGGACTCGGCACCGTCGAAGAACTGCAGGCGTGGTTCATCCGTCAGCTCGAGGCGCACCTGTCCGCAGCCGGCCGACGCCTGTACGGCTGGGACGAGATCCTCGAGGGCGGTGGACTCCCGAAGGACGCGACCGTCGCCTCGTGGCGCGGCGAGTTCGGTGCGGTCGCCGCCGCACGACAGGGCTACGACGTCATCGCCTGCCCGGACGACCGCGTCTACCTCGACTACCGCGAGTCGGAGCTGCCGGGTGAGCCGATCCCGGTCGGGCCGCCGCTGACGGTCGCGGAGGTGTACACCTTCGACCCGGTGCCGGCGGAGCTGACCGAGGCGCAGGCCGAGCACGTCATCGGGGTGCAGGCGAACATCTGGACCGAGCACATGGACTCCGCCCGCGTGATCGACTACCAGGCGTACCCGCGGCTGTGCGCCCTCGCCGAGGTCGCCTGGGTCGGCCGCGAGCGCGACCTCGCGGGCTTCGAGGCGCGGCTGCAGCAGCACCTCGCCCGCCTCGACGCCCTCGGGGTCGAGTACCGCCGCGCCGCGGGTCCGTTCCCGTGGCAGGAGCGTCCCGACGCCGAAGGTCGACCGTCCACCCGCGAGCAGCGGGCCGCCCTCGTCGCCGAACTCACGAAGGACATCCGCGCCTGACGCCGGCCGCCCCGGAGCTTGTCTCCCGGTCCGGAGCCCCATCTCGTCCCCTGAGCCCCAGAGCCGGCCCCTCAGCCCCGAGCCGGTCCCTGAGCCCCCAACCCGGTCCCTGAGCCCCAACCCCGGTCCCTGAGCCGGTCGACGGGCAGCCGACTCAGGTGACGAGCGCGTACTCGGTCCCCGAGCGCGTCCGTTCGACGAGCTGCGCGTCGACGAGGTATCGCCGGAGTGCCGCGACGTCGTCGTGGAAAGCAGCCAGTCGCTCGTTGATCTCGGCTTCGTCGACCACCTCACCCGGCTGGAGCGCCGACGCCGCGACGCGCTGCATCAGCGCCTGCCGCTCGGCGGGATTCGACGGGTACTGCACGATCCGACCGTCGACCAGGAAGCGGTCGATCCCGTCGCGCCTCGGTGGTGCGGCGGCTGCGAGCAGATCGCGGAACACCACGCCCGAGACGCGCCCGTCGTCGTCCAGCAGGCCCGCCCGGGACAGCGTCCGGACACTCCGCTCGACGCTTCGCGCTGCGCGTTGCGTACCGCCGAGGTCGGGCTCCTGACCGAGGACGAGTTGCGCGTACACCGTCCGTGCGTCGTCGTTCGCGAGGGCTGCCACCAGCACGCGCCAGTCCGTCGTCGTCCGTTCCTCGTCCGGCATGGCCCCTCCTCCTGCGGTCTGCGCCATCGTCGTCAACGGTACCCGCGTCAGCGGAATCGGCAGATCATGCCTTCCGTCTCCGCCAGGCCGGGACGATGACGACGGTGCAGACGTGGGCCCCGACCACCACCCATCGGCCGGCGAAGGTGCGCGGCGTCGTCGGCTGCGCTCTCAGGTCGGCCGGCGCGACGACCCTCGCGTCGAACGAGCCCCGATCCGGGTGCATCACCACCTCACATGCCGCGTAGTCGACCCATCGCCCGGTGAGCGGGTACCACGCCTTGAAGACGCTCTCCTTGACGCTCCACAACACGGCGCTCCACGCGACGGCCGGATGGCTCGAAGCGAGCCGCGCGAGCATGGACACCTCGCTCCCGCAGACGATCGTCGCCGCGACGGCGGGACGGATGGGGCGGTGCACCTCGACGTCGATCCCGATGGCGCTCGCGACACCGATGCGACCGACGGCCGCGACCCGGAGTCCGGGGCAGTGCGAGAGACTCCCGACGAAACCGGTCGGCCAGACGGGTTGCCCGCCCTCCCCCGTCGGGATGTCCGCGTGACCGCGCCCGAGCACCGCAAGGGCCGCCCGGGCGCAGTCGCGGGCCGAGCGGGACTCTGGGCTGCGGCCGGACGGGGCCGGACGGCCTCGGAACGGCCCGGGCACTGCGCCGTCGGCCGCCGAGACGACGACGCCCGAGGGCACCCGATGCTGCAACGCACCGACCAGCGCGGCTGCGACTCCGGTCACGGTCGGACCGGCCGGACGCCTGTCGATCGGTCGATCCGCGGCGGATTCACCGGAACGTACGACGTGGGGAATCCGGACGGGTGTCCGGTTCTGCGGCGGGGATGCCGACGCGGAACCAGGCGACGAGCTGCTCATCCGGCGCGACCTGCCAGCGCTCGTCGAGTGCCTGCCGGGTCTCGGGGCAGTCGAGCGGTGCGCTCTGCGGATGCACGTACAGGCCATGACGCTGGAATCCGAGCCAGAGCCGGGTGAGCAGTCTCCCCGCGGCGAGTTCCTGCTGGGCTCCGGTGGGCCCGATGACCCCGAGGACGGTACCGGACCCTTGGGTCGCGGTGGCCGACATCCTCGCCAACACCCCGGGCAGCCCCAGCCCGCGAAGCGCGCGGAACACGGACGGGCTGATCAGCGTCCGCAGGCCCACGCGCTCGATCTTCGACAGCACGAGCATCGCATCGTTGAGGCCGTCCTCCTCGTACGCCGGATGTCGCGGTGAGAGTCGGGTCCACCGGTGGAGCTCGGCGACGATCGGCGGGTCGCCGAAGAACCACCGGTTGGCTCGCACGAGGAGCGAGCGGGCGTCCCGCGTCGGCATCGAGACGAGCCGGAAGCCGGAGTGCTCCGCCTCCGCCGCAGCCTCCGCGAGGAGCTCAGGCGCGGGGGCGCCGTCCTTCCACTTCCCTCGCCAGACGCGTCGACCACGGACGTCCGCCGAGGAGAACGTCGTCTTGTGGCACTCCGGACGACGCGAGAACCGACCGATCTCATCGACCGCCTCAGCGCCATCGTGAGCGCTCTCGAACCGCAGTCCGACACCGGCCGACGCCGCGCAGATGAGGAGCGACTCGACGAACGCCCCGAACGACAGCATCGTGTCGCGTCCTCGCGGATCGCTCGCGCCGAGGGTGCGAGTGCGGTCCCGTCGGAGGACGAGTTCGTCGCCCTGGCGGTCCACGACCCACGGCTGTGTGTTGTGGGCGTTCGCCGCACGAGCCGCCTCGGACACGAGCTCCGAGAGCTCGTCATCGGCCGATGAGCCGCTGAATCGCGCGTCCACTCAGCCCTCCGTGATCCCGATGCGGCGGTGGATCGCCGCGAGCCACCGCGGCGCCCACCAGTTGTATCGTCCGGCGACGCGCATGAAGACGGGGACGAGCACGCCGCGGATCAGGATGGCGTCGATGAGGATCGCGATGCCGGTACCGATGCCGAGCATCTTGATGATCGACACCCCTGACGTCGCCATGGCGAAGAACGACACCGCGAGGATCGCTGCAGCGGCCGTGATGATCGGGCCGCTCGCTCCGAGCCCGCTCCGCACCGCCTCCGCGAGATCGCCCGTGGCCCGGAACCGCTCCTGGATGCGAGCGAGGAGGAACACCTCGTAGTCCATCGAGAGCCCGAAGGCGATGCAGAACAGGAGGATCGGGATCGAGATGGCGATGGGCGACGGGGTGAAGCCGAGCACGTCCGAGAGGTTGCCGTCCTGGAAGAGGAACACGATGACGCCCAGGATGCCGACCAGCCCGACCACGTTCAGCACCAGCGCCTTGATCGGCAGCAGCACGCTCCCCGTGAACAGGAAGAGGATGATCAGCGTCATGAGCGCGATGGCCGCGGCGGCGAACGGCAGCCGCGCCGCGATGGAGTCACCGATGTCGATCATCTGCGCCGCGAGGCCACCGACCAGGACGGTCGAGCCGGCTCCAGGGTCCACCGCGCGGACGTCGCGGACGAGCTCCGAGCCCTCGGGCGAGTACGGGACGACGTCGGTCGCGACCTGCAGCCAGAGCGCCGAACCGTCGCGGAAGTGCTGCTCCGTCCGCGCATCGGCCGGGACGACGAGGCGTCCGTCGACAAAGCTGCCGAGGGGCGTCGTGACGGCCTCGACGCCTGTGATCGAGGAGAGTTCGGTGGCGTACTCGTCGAGCTCTCGGTCCGTCCCCGCCCAGTCCTCGGTGACGACGGAGACGGCGTCCGCCTCGGCGACGTCGAAGTCGGACCGCATGATGTCCGCCACGACACGACTCTCGGCGTCGGCGGGGAGCACCCGTTCGTCGGGCACCCCGAACTCCGCGTGCGCGAACGGCGCGGCCATGGCGATGAGCAGTGCGATCACGGGCACCGCCAACCACGGACGGCGATACGCGTGGTCGCCCACCCGGTACCAGAACCGGCCCTCGGCCCCGGCCGGGCGGCGGGAGCGCAGTCGGCCCCAGTCGATCCGGCGACCCAGGAGGGTGAGGGCTGCGGGCAGCAGGACGACCGCGCCCACCACGGAGCAGGCCACGATGACGAGTCCCGCGATGGCGAACGAGCGCAGGAAGTACTGGTCGAACAGCATCAGCGTGGCGAGCGCCGCGGCGACGACGACGCCGCTGAACACGATGGTCCGGCCGGTCGTCCGCCGAGCGATCCGCAACGCCTCCTCGTCGGTGGCTCCGCCCGAGCGTTCGTCCCGATAGCGGGTGAGGAACAGCAGGCAGTAGTCGATGGCGAGTCCGAGGCCCAACGCGGTGACCAGGTTGACCGCGAACAGGGAGACCGAGGTGAGCTGCGCGACCACGTTCAGCAGGCCGAGGGAACCGAGGATCGTGACGCCCGCGACACCGACCGGCAGCAGTGCGGCCACCACACCGCGGAACGCGAAGAACAGCAGCACGAGCGTGATCGGGATGGCGATCGTCTCCGCGAGGATGATGTCCGTCTTGACCTGCGCGTTCAGGTCGTCGTTGATCCCCGCGATGCCGCCGAACCGGACCGTTGCCGACGTCACCTCCTCGGTGATCGTCCCGCGGAGCGCGGTGGTCGCGCGCTGCACGGTGTCCTCGTCTCCGGCGAGCGCCACGAGCACGACCCCGCGGTCGGTGCCGCTCCGCAGCTGCTCCGAGTCGGCGTAGGAGCCGGTGACGCTGGCGCCGTCCACCTCGTCCACGGCGCCCACGATGTCGGCGAGCGCCTCCCTGCCGGCGGTGCTGTCGAGTCCGTCGGGGACGTCCACGACGAGGACGAGCTTGGGGTCGCTGCCGGGGAACCGGTCGGCGAGGACATCAGCCGCGGCCACGGAGTCGGACTGGGGGTCGTCGAACCCGCCCGTCTTGAGGTTGTCGAGGACGTCGGCCCCCGCGATGCCCGCCACGATCGCGAACACCAGACCGATCAGGAGCGTGATCACCGCCCGTCGTCTGGGTGTCGTTCTGGAGTGGTTCGTCATGCGGATACCTCGATGTCGTGGGTGATGCGGTTGAGTTCGGATGCCGTGATGTCCACGACCCGCTGGATCTGCTCGGCGGTGTGCTCAGCGGTGATGAAGAAGCGGAGCCGCGCCTGGTCGTCCGGCACGGCCGGATACAGGATCGGGTTGACGCTGAAGCCGTGGTCGAAGAGCGCCGTTGCCAGGGCGAGCGCCCGTTCCGAGCCGCCGACGATGCACGGCACGACGGGCGAGTCGGCACTGTCGCCGATGTCGATGCCGGCGGCCCGGGCCGCTTCGCGGAAAAGGTCGGCGTTCTGCCGCAGGCGACTGAGGCGCTCGGGCTCGTCGCGCATGAGCCGGAGGGCGGCGAGCGACGCGGCCGCGTTCGCCGGGGTGATGCCGACGCTGTACACGAACCCGGGCACGGAGTACTTGAGGTAGTCGATCGCGGCGGCGGTGCCACCGACGTAGCCGCCGCACCCGGCGAGCGACTTCGACATCGTGCCGCACCAGAGGTCGATGTCCGAGCGGTCGACGCCGAAGTGTTCGCCGACCCCACCCCCGTTCGCGCCGACCGTCCCGATGCTGTGCGCTTCGTCGACGAGCACCAGTGCGCCGTGCCGCCGCTTCAGCTCGATGAGCTCCGGGAGCGGTACGAGGTCGCCGTCCATGCTGTAGACGCCCTCCACGACGATGAGGACCCGGCGGAACCCGCCGCGGATCGCGCCGAGGAGGTCGTCGAGTGCGCTCAGGTCGTTATGGGGGAAGGACCGCCGGGTGGCTCCGGAGAGTTTCGCCCCCTGGATGATGCTGTCGTGCGCGAGGCTGTCGTGGACGATGAGGTCGCCCGGTTCCACCAGGTGGCCGATGACGCTCACGTTCGTCGCGTGACCGCTCACCAGGGTGAGCGCGGACTCCACCTGGAGGAGGTCGGCGAGCTCCTGCTCGAGCTCGGCGTGGATCGGACGCTCACCGGACAGGAACCGACTGGCGGACACCGAGCTGCCGTATCGGGCCACGGCGTCGGCGATCGTCTCGGCGACCACGGGGTGGCCGGTGACACCGAGGTAGTTGTAGCTCGAGAAGCTCACGAGCTGGGCGTCGCCGATCGTCGTCGTCGCGTCGATGATCCCCTCATGGAGCAGGAAGTAGGGGTTCCGGTCCGTCTGCTGCCGGCGTTCCCGCATGGCGACCGCCTCGGGGAAGGACTCGATGCGGGCGTCCGCCGCGGTCCAGCGGGCCGGGCGCTCGACCGCGGCGGGGAGACCGGCAGCCGCCGGTGGCGTCATGTGCTTCGGGAGCCTGACCTGGTGCTCCTCGGCGAACGGGTGCAACAGGGAGCCCACGGTGTCCAGTATCTGTTCCACGGTCGGCCGTCCAGCGAAGCGCTCGCCGAGTTGGGCCGGGGCCGGCAAGACGGGCCACTCCGTGTGCAGCTGCGTGATCAGCTCACGAAGCATCAACGAGTCGAAGCCGAGCTGCTCGATGAGGTCCATGTTGGGACGGATCAGATCCAGCGGGAAGCCGCTGATCCGCGAGACCATGCCGAGGATCACCGCGTCGGACTCGGAGCGATGCGATCGCGCGTCGGCGACGCCCATCCGCGCGACCACCTCGGCCTGCGGTGAGCCGGGCTCCGTGGACCACCGGAAGTCGTCGGTGGTCGAGATCGCGTGATCGGCCTGACCGGTCTGGGCGGATCGGGTGGCCTGGGCGGACCCCTCGATGAGGCTCAGCTGGCGGTTCATGAGGGCGAGCAGTCCGGGGAGGTGGTCGGCCGAGGCGCTGGTCGCTCGCGGGCTGGCCGACGGTCGTGCCGACGGCGCTTCGGCGAGCGGAGAGGCGGGCCGGTCATCGGGGTGGTGATGCATGGAGCGTGGTTCCTGTTCGACGAGGGAGGGTGATCGGTGTGGTTCGGAGGTCGGTTCTCGGGGGCCGGTGGTCGGCTCGGGGCCGTCGGGTCTGATGACCCAGTAGGGTTCGGTCGGCAGCGGCGCGATCGGCAGCGCCACACCCGCGGTGTCGGGCGACACGAGCGATGCCAGGTCGAGGTCGGCACCCAGCACCGTCAGCCGACCGAGGAGTCGGAGGAAGGTCGCCGCATCGTCCGGCGACGACGCGCTGCTCGGGATGACGTGGACGTCGGGCGCATCGCCCAGGGAGCGTCGGATGGACCCGAGCAGCGCCGAACCTCCACCGATCTGGACGTAGACGCCGACATCGGATGCGGACGCCGACTCGATCGCCTCGCGGAAACGCACGGTGGAGAAGACGTTCTCCTCGAGCTGACGACCCAGCTCCTCGCTCGTCTCGACCGTGCGTCCCGTCACCGTGGACACGAGCTGCACCCGCGGTGCACCGGGGCGGAACCGCGACAGGTCCGCGACGAGAGCCGGCCGGATCGGCTCGAGCAGCGGCGAGTGGAACGCGGTCGCGACACGGAGCGGTTGCGCGGCCACCCCGTCTTCGGCACAGCGTTCCGAGACGGCGTGCAGGGCCTCAGCGGTCCCGCTGATCACGGTCTGGCGGGGATCGTTGCACGCCGCGATCCACACGTCGTCGATCCCGGTGAGGAGCGCGTCCGCCCGTTCGGCGTCACAGCCCAGTGCCGTCATGCCATCGCCGGGTCGCGTCTCGGCCGATCGCATGTGGCGTCCCCGGACGGCGGCGAGCCGTACGGCGTCCGGCGCATCGAGCGCGCCCGCCGTCGCCATGGCGGGAAGCTCGCCGACGCTGTGCCCGATGACGAGGTCGGGCTCGACACCGATCTCGCGCAAGAGCGCGACTGCGGCGAGCGCCGTCACCGCGAGCGCGGGTTGGCAGACCTCCGTGGACGCCAGACGGTCGATCCCGGAGGGGGTGTCGGCATCAGTCGCGCGGAGCGCTGCGAGCACATCGACTCCGGTCTCGTCGATCACCTGGTCGTTCAGGGTCTCGGCCGCTGCACGGAAGGCGGGGAACCGGTCGAGGAGGTCCGACTGCATCCGTGGCGTCTGGCTGCCCTGCCCGGGGAAGACGAACGCGATCCGCCGAGCGGCCTCGACGACGCGGACACCGGTGCAGACGTCCGCGGAGATCACCCCGGTGTCTCCCCCGCCGAGCTGCTCCAGAGCGGCCGACAGCCCCGAGATCAGCTCGGCAGGGGTGCGGCACACGATCGCCAGACGGGTGCTCGCGAGCGCTCGAGAACTCAAGGTCCGTGCGAGGCCGGCGATGGACGGTGCGTCGGCGGCCTCGAGGACGGCGAGCACCGCTCGGAGGTGCTCGGCGAGCAGCGTGGGGTCGTCCGCCGAGAACACGAGCAGGTGTGGGGGCGTTTCGTCGGCTGGCCCCTCGGCGGCACGCCGACTGGCGCGACCTGCTCGCGTCGGCGGGGATTCGAGCACCACGTGCGCGTTGGTGCCGCCGAACCCGAACGAGCTGACGCCGATGAGGCCCAGACCGTCCTCACCCGGTTCGGCGGTGCGGGAGGCGAGCTCCAGGCGGCCGTCGCGGAGGGCGTCGGCGTGGGCCGTCGAACGGAGGCGTGGTTGACCGGGGACGACCCGATGCCTCGCCATGAGCGCCGCCTTGACGATGCTGGCGATCCCGGCCGCCGCCATCGTGTGTCCGACGAGCGCCTTGACCGCCGTGACCGTGGTGGTGCGGTGCGGTGACGCCCCGAGACGCCGCAACGCCGCCAGCGATTCCAGCTCGGTGCGGTCACCCACCGGGGTGGCCGTGCCGTGCGCCTCGACGACCCCCAGGTCGGCGGGGTCGGCCGCGGCGTCCTCGTATGCCCGGCGGAGCGCCGCCAGCTGTCCGTCCGCGGTCGGCGTCATGGGTCCTTCGGCTTTGCCGTCGTTGGACAGCCCGGACCCGCGGAGGACCGCGTAGACGTCGTCGTGGTCGTCGATGGCCGCCTCGAGCGGTTTGACGACGATCATGCCGACGCCCTCGCCGAGGAGGAACCCGTCGGCATCGCCGTCGAACGGCCGACACACCCCGCTCCGCGACAGCGCGCCGATCCGCGAGAAGGCGACCATCGCGTCGGGCACGAGGCTCAGGTTGACACCGCCGACGAGCGCCGCCGAGCACTGTCCGGATCGGATCGCGGCGATCGCCTGGTGCAACGCGACGAGGCTGCTGGAGCATGCGGCGTCGACCGCCAAGCTCGGGCCGCCGAGGTCGAGCGTGCTGCTCACCAGCGCCGGCCCCATGTTCGGCAGGCATCCGGGCATCGAGAACGCGTGGAACGGACGGACGCCGGCGACACGCGCTCCCATCGCCGCCCTGAGGTCCGCTTCGGCAGGCTCGGGATGGACGGAGTCGTCGCCGAGGAGCTGCGCCCGGATGCGGAGGGAGGTGAGTTCGCGGTAGTCGTTCGCGGCCATCCCGACGAACACGCCGATGGACGACCGGTCGACGCGACGACGTTCGAATCCGGCGTCGATCCAGGCGGCCCGCGCGGCTTCGAGGAGCAGGCGATGCTGCGGATCCATCGCGTGTGCGCGACTGGGCGGGATGCGGAAGTACCGGGCGGGGAACCGGTCGACGCCCTCCAGGAAGGAGCCCTGATCGGAGTAGGCGTGATGCACCGCCCGCGGGTCGTTCGGGGCGAAGAAGGTCGAATGATCCCATCTCGACCGGGGGATGGTCGAGCCGTTTCGACGGGCTGCCAGGATGTTGCGCCAGTACTGGTGTGCGTCTGCTGCGCCGCCGAAGCGGGCGGACAGGCCGACGATGGCGAGGGGTCGAACGGGCACGACGAGAGAACCTCCGAGGGTGTTGATCGCGGACGGAACGAGGGGGACAGGTCGGCATGTCGACGACTCCTGGCGGAGTGTGTCGAGGTCTTCGGGCCGCCTCGCGGTGAGGAGAGCCGGCCCGTGGGCACGCCACAACTCGACTGTAGTCATCTGAAACATCAGTGTGGATGCTGATTCAGAATCTGTGGATAACTCCCGAGGCCGACGCAACCCCCAGCCGGTGCGGAGCGTCGGCTGGGACACTGGCGATATGACGACCATCACGCTGACCAAGGGCCTCACCGCCTACCGCGCCGACCCGCCGAAGGGCGTCGAGCTCCGCGGCGGGCTCGTGCTCATCCACGAGATCTGGGGCCTCGTACCGCACATCACCGACGTCGCCGACCGGTTCGCCGCGGAGGGCTACCTCGTCATCGCGCCCGACATCCTGAGCGGTGCCGGCGTCACGCCCGAGATCGGTGCGGAGTTGGAGAGCCTCGTCTTCAACAGCGACGAGGCGACGCGGACCGCGGCACAACCGAAGCTTCGCGAGAAGCTCTCGGTCTCGAAGTCGCCCGAGTACGCCGAGGAGGCGCTCGGGTACCTGGGGAAGGCCGTCGACGCCCTGTTCGACGAGGAGGGGATCGACGGCCGCGTCGCCGTCGTCGGCTTCTGCTTCGGTGGCGGCTACAGCTTCGCGCTCGCCGCGGCCGACCGCCGCATCCGCGCCGCCGTCCCGTTCTACGGCTACCCGCCCGAGCCCGATGCCGTGACGAGCATCGCCTGCCCCGTCCTCGCGTTCTACGGCGACCAGGACGAGGGCCTCATGCAGAGCCTGCCCGAGCTGACCACGACGATGGAGGACGCGCGGGTCGAGTTCACCGCGACCGTCTACCCCGACGCCGGGCACGCCTTCTTCAACGACACCAACACGATCACCTACCGCGAGGACGCTGCCGCCGACGCCTGGGTGAAGACGCTCGCGTTCCTCGACACCTCACTCGGCAACGCCTAGCCTGAGCGACCCGCATCCGTTCGCCCATTTCTGGGCGAAGAAACGCCCGCTCGCCCGAGTATGGGCGAGCGGGCGTTCGGGTGCAGCGGCGGAGGCCTACGCGCCCTTGAGGCGGGTGGCGAGGTAGGCGTACAGCTCGTCGATGGCGACGCGCTCCTGCTGCATGCTGTCGCGGTCGCGGACGGTCACGGCGTTGTCCTCGAGCGAGTCGAAGTCGACGGTCACGCAGTACGGGGTGCCGATCTCGTCCTGACGACGGTAGCGGCGGCCGATCGCGCCCGAGTCGTCGAAGTCGATGTTCCACGAGCCGCGCAGCTCGTCGCCGATCTGGCGGGCGAGCGGCGACAGCGCCTCGTTGCGGGACAGCGGCAGCACAGCGACCTTGACGGGCGCGAGACGCGGGTCGAGGTGCAGCACGGTGCGCTTCTCGATCTTGCCCTTGGCGTTCGGCGGCAGCTCCTGCTCCTCGTACGCGTCGACGAGGAAGGCCATGAGCGCACGGGTCAGACCGAACGACGGCTCGATGACGTACGGCATGTACCGCTCGTTCTTGGCCTGGTCGAAGTAGCTGAGGTCCTTGCCGGACTGCTCGGCGTGCACCTTGAGGTCGTAGTCGGTGCGGTTCGCGACGCCCATGAGCTCGCCCCACTCGCTGCCGGCGAAGCCGAACTTGTACTCGATGTCGACGGTGCGCTTCGAGTAGTGCGCCAGCTTCTCCTGCGGGTGCTCGAACCAACGGATGTTGTCGGGCGTCATGCCGAGGTCGATGAACCAGGCCCAGCAGAGGTCCATCCAGGTCTGCTGCCACTCGTCGTCCGTGCCGGGCTCGACGAAGAACTCGATCTCCATCTGCTCGAACTCACGGGTGCGGAAGATGAAGTTGCCGGGCGTGATCTCGTTGCGGAACGCCTTGCCGATCTGGCCGATGCCGAACGGCGGCTTCTTGCGGGCCGTCTGCAGCACGTTCGCGAAGTTCGTGAAGATGCCTTGCGCCGTCTCGGGACGCAGGTAGTGGAGACCCGACTCATCGTCGACGACGCCGAGGAAGGTCTTCAGGAGGCCGGACATCTGGCGGATCTCGGTCCACTGGCCGATCTTCGAGGGGTGCTCTGGGTCGGGGATGTCGGCGAGGCCGTTCTCCGGCGGGTGGCCGTGCTCGGCCTCGTACGCCTCGAAGAGGTGGTCGGCCCGGTACCGCTTGTGGGTGATGAGCGATTCGGTCAGCGGGTCACTGAAGACCTTGACGTGACCGGACGCCTCCCAGACCGGGGTGGGCAGGATGACGGCGGAGTCGAGACCGACCATGTCGCCGCGGCCTCGGACGAACGCGTTCCACCACTGGCGCTTGATGTTCTCCTTGAGCTCGACACCCAAGGGCCCGTAATCCCACGCGGACCGCGTACCGCCGTAGATGTCTCCCGAGGGGAAGACGAAGCCGCGGTGCTGTGCCAGGGTGATGACGGACTCGAGATGGGACTGCTCTGCCATGGGTGTGGATCCTCCGTGCCGCTTGCCACGCGGCGGTACCTTCCGGTGCTGACGCCTGGCTGGCGCCCGCTCCCGGAACCCCTCAATCCTATGGGCGAGCCCGTGAGGACGCCCAACGGCCCTTGTCCCGCTCAGGGCGGCCGCTTAGCCTGACAACCATCGCGGTACGCAGGATGGAGCATCGATGGACTGGCTGTGGAACCTCGACGTCATCGACGGTCCGCTCGTCTGGGTGCTCGACGGGCTCAGCATCGCCGGCCTGCTGTACCTCGTCATCCGTCGTTCCGGGCTGCTGTGGTACCTGAGCGCCGTCATCGCCCTCCTGGCCGGCGCGCTCCTCGCCCTGGGGACGGTGTGGCTGGTCTTCGACGTGCTCAACCTGTTCGGCGGGCCGTTGATCCGCTCCGCGGAGCCCTGGTTCATCGGCGCCTTCGCCGGGATCGCGCTCGCCATCCTGACGATCTGCTGGCGTGTCGCGTGGAAGCGGCGCGTCATCGCCGCCGCGTGCATCATCGTCTTCGGCGCGACTGCGGCGCTGGGCGTCAACGGCGCGTACGGCGTCCAGACCACCCTCGGGTCGATGTTCCACGTCCAGAACCGCAAGCCGATCACCCTCGTGACGCCGACGAGCACGCCCACCGGTGACCCGTCCCGGCCGCTGTACGAGACGTGGAAGCCGCCGGCCGATCTACCGAAGACAGGCAGGTTCGGCCCGCTCCCCGCGGGCGACCGGATCCCGAACACGAACTCCGGGTTCAACGCCCGCCCGGCGCAGGTCTACTACCCACCCGCGGCGCTCGTGAAGGATCCCCCGGCACTCCCCTTCGTGCTCATGATGATGGGACAACCGGGTGACCCCGACGCGAAGTGGATCGGCGAGGCGCTCGACGCGATCGCCGCCGATCACCAGGGGCTCGCCCCCATCGCGCTCGTCGTGGACCAGCTCGGCGACCCTTCGGTCGACCCGCTGTGCATCGACGGGCGGTACGGGAAGGTGGAGACCTACGTCACGCAGGACGTCCTCCCGTGGGCGAAGGCGAACCTGCACATCCTCCAGTCGCCGAAGGACTGGACGGTCGCCGGGTACTCGGCCGGCGGCAGCTGTGCGATCTACTACGGAGCCAAGTACCCGCAGACCTTCGGCAACGTCGTCAGCGTCTCGGGTGAGGAGTATCCCGGCGCCAGCGTCCCTGCGGACAGTCTGCGCACGATGTTCGCCGGCGACCAGAACGCGTACGACGCGATCAAACCGGCGACCATCATGGCGAAGACGCACTACGCCGACACGGAGGCGTTCTTCTCCGCTGGGACGGCTGACGCGGTCTACACCGACATGATGCGGCGTGCCGCAGCCACCGCGACGTCCGCCGGCTGGAAGGTCCAGACCTTCGCGATACCGGGCGGCGACCACGGGGTCAGCTCGCTCACGGGCGGGCTGGACCAGACGCTCCGCGCGCTCTACCCGCGGATCGGCCTCCAACGACCGTGACGGGGCTCTGCCACCCCGGCTTCCACTCCATCATGGGCTGTGGAGAACTTCGGCGGCGGTCTGGACCGATTGGTTATGGTCGATGCCCATGACCACCCAGCTCCCGCCGATGCCACAGCCCCTCCTCGTCCAGATCGGCAACATCAGGGTCACTGAGGACGTGATCATGACACCCGCCGGCACGTGGCCACTCGCGGACGTCAACGTGACGTCGAGCGATCAGACCTCGACGACCACCCACACCCCGGCGTGGGCCATCGTGCTGGTCATCGTGTTGATCTGGTTCTTCTTCCTCAGCCTGCTGTTCCTCTTCGCGAAGGAGAGGCGTGTCTCGGGGTTCGTCTCCGTGAACGTCCAGGCCGGCCCGTACACCTACACCGAGCAGGTCCCGATCTCGACCGACTTCGCCCGACACGACACCATGAACCGCGTCGGCTACACCCAATCACTGATCGGACAGGCACGGCACCGGGCGATCGCGAACCGAGCGGCGGAGTCCTCCCGGCACCCTGAGGTGCGGTGACCGGTCGGTCGAGGGCCGCTCACGCGACGAGATGACTCATTCGGGCGGCGGCGCGAGGGACGCGCCCTCGAGGAAGGCGCCCATGACGAGTTCGTGACGCAGTTCACCGAGGGTGCCGTCGAGCCGGCCGACGAGGGTCTCGACGCCCATCCGTCCGAGCTGGGCTGCGGGAAGCAACGTGACGGCGAGCGCCGGGTCGGCCGCTTCCGACACCTCTCGGGTGGAGGCGACGAGGACGACGGACAGGTCGTCGGGGACCGAGACGCCGCGCCTGCCGAGCTCGCTCACGAAACCGAGGGCCGCCCGATCGTTGAGCACGAGGACGGCGGTGACCTCGGGAGCCTCCTCCTGGAGGGTCGCCGCGATCGCGCGACCACCGGCCGGATCGGGGGTGCACTGGAGCGTCCGAGCGCGGAGCCCACGGGCTGCGCACACGGCGTGGAAGGTCTCCTGCACGCGGACCACGGGGCCGTAACCGTCGAGGTCGGCCCGCTCGACCTCCTCGAGCAGGGCGAACTCCCGATGACCGAGGGCCTGCAAGCGGTCGATGGACAACTCGACCATCCCCTCGAAGTCGACGTCGACGTAGTCGAGACCGGAGGGGTCGCGCGTCCGACCGATGAGGGTCAGGGGCGTCCCGGCCGCGAGGAGACGGTCGACCCGATGGTCGTCGAGCCGCACCTCCATGAGGATGACGCCGTCGATGAGGCCATCGGAGGTGAACTCGCGCAGCGCGTCGGGGTCGCTCGGCTCCGGCCAGAGGACGACGGTGTACCCGAGCTCCGCGGCAGCCTCCGCAGCACCGGTGAAGAAGCGGGCCGCGTTGTCGGACAGTCGATGCTGGAGCACCGGGAACAGCAGCGCGATGATGCGCGTTCGTCGGCTCGCGAGCGCGCGGGCGACCGCGTTCCGGCGGAAGTCCAGTTCGACCATGGCCGACTCCACCCGCAGGCGGGTGGCCGGGGACACCGGCTTCGAGTCGTTGACGACGAACGACACCGTGGCGACCGAGACCCCTGCGAGTCGCGCGACGTCACGCATCGTTGCCATGGATCCCCGTTCAGGTGCGGTGTGTCCGGTCAGTCTCTCACGGATCACGATTCGGTAAACCGGTTAAATTACTCCTTGACGGCACCGACGACGCGGTGCATGCTGGTTCCCGAAGCGCGCAGTAAACCGGTTAACTTTCCGGTCTGCGCGATCCGACCTCGACCGGCGAAGGAGCCGTGCTGATGCCTGTACCGACCATCGACGACAACCGGTCCGAGCAGCCGCTGCGCGTCGCGATCGTCGGGTACAGCTTCATGGGCACCATCCACGCGCAGGCCTGGACCACCGCTCCCCGCTTCTTCGACCTCGGCCGCGGGGTCGACCTCGTCGCCGTCAGCGGTCGCGACGCCGATGCCGCCCGCGGGTTCGCCGACCGGTTCGGGATCGCCGACGTCGAGACGGATTGGCGCGCGCTCCTCACCCGCGGCGACATCGACGTGATCGACATCTGCACCCCTGGCCACCTCCACGCCGAGATCGCGATCGCCGCTCTCGACGCCGGTATCCACGTCCTGTGCGAGAAGCCGCTCGCGAACACGCTGGAGGAGGCCGAGCGGATGAACGCCGCGGCCGAACGGGCGGCGGCGCGCGGCGTGCGCGCGATGGTCGGCTTCAGCTACCGACGCACCCCCGCGCTCGCCTATGCGCGACGGCTCGTCGCCGACGGGCGTCTCGGGACGGTCCGTCACATCCGGGCCCAGTACCTGCAGGACTGGATCGCGGATCCCACGTTCCCGCTCGTCTGGCGACTCGACGCCGACCAGGCCGGCTCCGGTGCGCTCGGCGACCTCGGCGCCCACATCATCGATCTCGCACAGTTCGTCACCGGGCAGGAGCTGACCGGCGTGAGTGCCCTGACCTCGACCTTCGTCACCGAGCGGCCGCTGCCCACCTCGTCGAGCGGCCTCAGCGCCACCGCGGGCGACGATCCTGAGGATGGAGACGCGGCGGAATCCCTCACCGGACGGGTGACCGTCGACGACGCGGTCGTGTTCATCGCCCGCACCGACGGCGGCGCCCTCGCGACCTTCGAGGCCACCCGCTTCGCCACCGGCCGCAAGAACGCGATGCGGCTCGAGGTCGACGGCTCCGACGGATCGCTCGTCTTCGACTTCGAGCGTATGAACGAGCTGCAGTTCCACGACCACACCCTTCCGGCCGAGGAGGCGGGCTTCCGGCGCATCCTCGTGACCGAACCCGGCCACCCGTATGCGGACGCCTGGTGGCCGGCAGGGCACGGCCTCGGCTACGAGCACACCTTCATCCACGAGGTCGCCGACCTCGCCCGTGACCTCGCCGCCGACCGGGCGCCCGAACCGGGCTTCGCCGACGGCCTCCGGGTGCAGCGCGTGCTCACCGCTGTCTCGGCGAGCGCCGACGCCGGTGCCGCCTGGATCCCGCTCGACCGCTGACCGAACCACCCACCGCACCACGATCACCACCGCATCACGAACACCACTCACCAGGCAAAGGAGCCATGACATGAGATCCACGACCACCCGCGACACCCGGCCACGCATCATCCGTCGGCCGCACGTGCTCGGATCGCTCGCGATCCTCGCGATCACCCCGTTCGCCCTCACCGCGTGCAGCGGTGGCGATGGCGCGGCGGCTGGAGGCGACGCCGGCACCCTCACGATCCTCGACTACTACAACAACGAACCCGACAAGACCCTCGTGGGCGACGCCCTCGACCGGTGCGCGGACGACGTCGGCGTGAAGATCAAGCGCGAGACCGTCCCCGGCAAGGACCTCATCCAGAAGGTGCTCCAGCAGTCGTCGTCCAAGACGCTGCCCGACGTCCTCATGCTCGACAACCCGGACGTCCAGGAGATCGCCGCGACCGGGGGCCTCTCGCCGCTCAGCGACTACGACGTCGACACCTCGGGCTTCGCGAAGGGCATCCTCGACGCCGCGAGCTACGAGGGAGAGGTCTACGGCCTGGCGCCGACGGTCAACACCCTCGGCCTCTTCTACAACGAGGACCTCCTCGCGGCGAAGGGCATCACCCCGCCGACCACGTGGGATGAACTGAAGACGGCCGCGGCTGCACTGACCGAGGGCGACACCTACGGGCTGGCATTCAGCTCCATCGCCACCTACGAAGGCAGCTGGCAGTTCCTGCCGTTCATGTGGACCAACGGCGGCGACGAGGCCGACCTCACGACGCCTGCCGTCGCCGAGGCCCTCCAGCTGCAGGTCGACCTCGTGAACTCGGGTTCGGCGTCGAAGAGCGTCATCAACTGGTCACAGGCCGACGTGAACGACCAGTTCATGGCCGGTAAGGCCGCGATGATGATCAACGGCCCGTGGCAGATCCCGGCCCTCAGCGCCGACACCGACCTCAAGTACGGCAGCGTGCAGGTTCCGGTCAACAAAGCCGGCCAGACACCTGTCGCCCCGCTCGGCGGCGAGGTCTGGACCGTCCCTGTGACCGGCGACAAGGACAAGCAGGCGAAGGCGGCGAAGTTCGTCGAGTGCATCTCGAGCGACGAGAACCAGCTCGCCCTCGCCGAGGCCCGCTTCACCGTCCCGACGAAGACGGCCCTGGCCGAGCAGTACGTCGCGAAGGTCCCCGAGATGGCCGCGTTCACGGAGCAGGTCGCCAACGCCCGCTCGCGCACCGGCGAACTCGGCGAGGAGTGGCCCGAGGCCGCGACCGAGATCTACACCGCCATCCAGCTCGCCCTGACCGGGCAGGCGACGCCTGAAGAGGCGTTCAAGCAGGCGGCCGCGGGCTGATCCCGATGAGCAGTGGCATCGCCGGAGCATCGCTCCAGGACCGGAAGACCGACCAGCGGTCCAGCAGCACCGACGGGGGCGCGCCGACCAAGCGCACCCCCGCCGGGGCCGGCCGCCGGGGCCGACGGTTCCGCCGGGAAGACCTGATCAAGCTCGGCTTCGTCCTCCCCGCAGCGCTCTACATCGTCCTGTTCTTCGGCTACCCCGTCGTCAAGAACGTCACGATGAGCTTCCAGGAGTACACGACGAAGACGTTCTTCACGGGCGAGGCACCGTGGGTCGGGTTCGCGAACTACGTGACCGTGTTCAGCTCCCAGCTGTTCACACCGGCACTGCTCAACACGGCGCTGTTCACGGTGGGGTCGATCGCCGGGCAGTTCGTAATCGGGCTCGCGCTCGCCGTCTTCTTCAAGCGACGCTTCCCCTTGAGCTCGTTCCTCCGCGCGATGCTGCTGCTCCCCTGGCTCCTCCCCCTGATCGTGTCGAGCGCCACCTGGCGGTCGATCCTCGACCAGGACAGTGGCGTCCTGAACGCCGCCCTCGGATCCATCGGCCTGTCGGGCGTCCCCTGGCTGACGAGCCCGTCGGTGGCCCTGTTCGCGGTCGTTCTCGTCAACATCTGGATCGGCATCCCGTTCAACGTCACGATCCTCTACGGCGGCCTCCAGGACATCCCCGACGAGCTCTACGAGGCGGGAGCGCTCGACGGCGCGACCGGCTGGAAGGCGTTCCGCCACATCACCTGGCCGAACCTCCGCCCCGTGGTCAGCGTCGTGCTCGTGCTCGGCGTCGTCTACACGATCAAGGTGCTCGACATCATCCTCGGCCTCACGAACGGCGGGCCGGCGAACGCCACCCAGACCCTCGCGGTGCGGTCGTATCAGGAGTCGTTCGTGGGCTTCGAGTTCGGTGTCGGTGCGGCCTTCAGCAACATCCTCATCGTCATCTCGCTCCTCTTCGCCATCGTCTACCTGCGCGTGAACCGACGCGCGGTCGACGAGTAAGGACACGGACCCTCATGACCACGACCAGCATCGTGACCGGCGGCCGGCAGACGCGCCGCTTCGCCCCGGTCGGCCCGCGTCGACACCGCGGCGACCGACGCCACCTCGGTTACACCGTCCTCGGCATCCTCATCCTCGCGATCATGCTCTTCCCCGTCTACTGGATGGTGAACGCGTCCTTGCAACCGTCGGGCAACACGCTCACGGGGGACTTCTTCCCGGTCAACCCGAGCTTCGCCGGGTACGAGAAGGCGATCGCTGACCAGGGCGGGCACCTCGTCACGAGCCTCGTCATCTCACTCGGCACCGTCGTCCTGACCCTCGCGATCGCGGCCCCAGCGGCCTACGCCCTCGCGCAGTTCCGGTTCCGGTGGATCAGCATCGCCCTCCTCGTGATCCTGATCGCCCAGATGATCCCGGGCATCGTGATCGCGAACGCCCTCTACTCCGCGTACAACGACCTCGGCCTGCTCAACTCGATCCCCGGGCTGATCCTCGCCGACGCCTCGCACGCCATCCCGTTCGCGATCCTCATCCTGCGGGCGTCGATGCAGACCATCCCGCCGTCGATCGTGGAGGCGGCACGCGTCGACGGCGCAGGGCACGTGCGTGCCTTCGTCTCGATCGTCCTCCCGGTGAGTCGCAACGTGCTCATCACCGCCGGTTTGTTCGCCTTCCTCTTCTCCTGGAGCGACTTCCTGTTCGCCCTGACGCTGACGACGACGGAGGACGTCCGGCCCGTGACGCTCGGCATCTACCAGTACCTCGGCTCGCAGGTCTCGAACTGGAGCGCGGTGATGGCGACCGCCGTCCTCTCGTCCCTGCCCGCGATCCTGCTGCTCGTCATCGCCCAGCGGTTCATCGCCGCCGGCGCCACGGGCGGTGCCGTGAAATGACCGACGACCACTCCGACCCCCTCTCCGACCACGCAACGCATCCTCGAAGGAGCACCACCATGTCCGACAGCAGCACCCCCATCCGCGTCCTCGTCTGGGGCGAGAACCGCCACGAGCAGATCGAGGAGAAGGTCCGCGCCATCTACCCGGACGGCATGCACACGACCATCAAGGAGGGCATCGAGGAGCACCTCGGCGCCGATGCCGTGGTCACCACGACCACGCTCGACGAGCCGGAGCACGGACTCACCGAGGAGGTGCTCGCCGCGACCGACGTGCTCGTCTGGTGGGGCCACGCGGCTCACGGCGAGGTCGCCGACGAGGTCGTCGAGCGCGTGCACCAGCACGTACTCGCCGGCATGGGCCTGCTCGTGCTGCACTCGGGCCACTGGTCGAAGATCTTCGGCAAGCTCATGGGCACCTCGTGCACGCTCCGCTGGCGGTCGGAGGAGGACCGCGAGATCGTCTGGACGGTCGACCCCACCCACCCGATCGCCCAGGGGATCCCACACCCGTTCATCATCCCGGCACAGGAGATGTACGGCGAGTTCTTCGACGTCCCCGCACCCGACGAGCTCGTCTTCCTGTCGACGTTCACCGGTGGCGAGGTCTTCCGTTCCGGCATGACCTACAAGCGCGGCTTCGGCAAGATCTTCTTCTTCTCCCCCGGCGACCAGGACTACCCCGTCTACCACCACGAGCACGTCCGACGCGTCCTCGCGAACGGTGTGCGCTGGGCGCAGACGCTGCGTCCGGAACGCGCGGTGCCGGTCCTGCTGCGGTACGAGACCGAGGACTTCTACAACGGCCGCGGGTACGAAGGGGCGCTCGCGCGATGAGCGCTCCTGTCGACGGTGGGTTCGCGACCCTCGCGGACGCCACCGGGCCCGTCCGGCTCGTGCTCGTCGGTGCGGGCGGGATGGGGCGGGCGTGGTTGCGGACGATCCTCGCGAACCCGGACACGGAACTCGTCGGCGTCGTCGACCTCGACACGGCCCTCGCGGAGTCGGCGGTGACCGACGCCGGGCTCCCGGTGGGCCCCGAGGGTGTCGTCGTCGGCACCAGCGTGTCGGTCGTCGCCGAGGCGACGGGGGCGGACGCGGTCGTCAACGTCACCGTGCCCGCCGCGCACCACCCCGTCAACACCGAGGCGCTCTTCGCCGAGCTGCCGGTGCTCTGCGAGAAGCCGATCGCTCCGACGGTCGCACAGGCGCTCTCACTGGCGGCGACGGCGGAGGCCAGCGGGCAGCTGCTCATGACGAGTCAGTCGCGGCGTTACTACGCGTCGATCGCCGCCTTCCGGGAGCAGGTCGCCACGCTCGGTCGGCTCGGGTCCGCGACCACGGAGTTCTTCAAGGCTCCGCACTTCGGCGGCTTCCGCGAGGAGATGGCGCACGTGCTGCTCGTCGACATGGCGATCCACGCCTTCGACGCCGCCCGCTACGTCCTCGGCAGCGACCCGATCGCCGTGTACTGCGAGGAGTACAACCCGGGGTGGAGCTGGTTCTCCGCCGACGCCGCCGCGACCGCGATCTTCGAGTTCGCCGGCGGAGTCCGCTACACCTACAGCGGCAGCTGGTGTGCGGACGGCGTCGAGACCTCCTGGAACGGCAGCTGGCGGGTGAACGGCGAGCACGGCACGGCCGTCTGGGACGGCGACACCGCTCCGCAGCGGCAGCTCGCACCGCAGGGCGGGTCACCGTCGGAGGTCGAGACCGCCGAGCTCGAGCCGGACGTGCCGGAGGAGATCGCCGGTTCGCTCGTGGAGTTCGTCGATGCCCTGCGCACGGGCCGTGTCCCGTCGGGTGAGGTGCACGCCAACGTGCTGAGCCTCGCGATGGTGGAGGCCGCCGTGCGGTCCGCCGAGTCCGGCGAGCGCGTGGTCATCGCGGACGTGCTCGCCCAGGCGCACGCGCACGCCGTCGAGGCGGAACCGCGCGACGACGTCCGGGCCGCGCTCGTCGCCTCCCGCTGAGGTGAGCCGGATCGTCGCCCGCGCACCCCGCGAGCGACGATCCGCCCCACCTCACATGCCGGTCGAGACTGGCGTACGGTCAGCTCAGACGCGACCAAGCGTCTCGGACGATCGTGAGCGCAGTTTCCGGGTCCACGTCGATACGGCCCTGGTGAGCCAGCGCGCGCTGCCACTCGACGCCGTCCGGTGCTGTGTCAAAGGTCCGTGCGTTGGGTCGCCCACCCGGCCCAATGGTTGCGAACAGGCGTGCCGCCTCGACGTCGAACGCGCCGTGCGCTTGGAGCGCCCACAGGTCGTACAGATCACGCGGCGCCCTGCGATCGGCCCAGGCGGAGACCTTCGCCGCCACGAACGCCGAACGGGTCGGCACCGTGAGCCACGCGGGCGGCGCGTCGCTGTACCGCTGCACCAGTTCGAGGCGTTCCGTCGGCCACTTCGGGTAGCCGACACGGTCGAGCAGCTGCAGCTGGATGCTGCTGGCATCGACGCTGAGGACGACCGGCTCTGATCCGCGAGTCGCGTCGAATCCTGGAAGGAACAGCACCTCACCGAAGGTCCGCTGCAGTGAGCCTCGGACCGCTTGTTCGATTCGGCGGCCGACCTGCGCCCGCGACCCGACGGCGATGAGGTCGATGTCTTCACTCAGCCGGAGGAACGGGAGATGGGTTCGAGCGAGAGCCGTGCCACCGAAGAAGATCACCTCGTCGGCGACGGTCTCCGAAAGCACTGCCAGCACATGGGAGATCAGATGGTCTCGAACCACCTGCGCGGTCTCGACGCCGAACTGGTCCTCGATTCGTCTGCGCTCGGCTGCACTGAGGACGCCGGGGGTCGGAGTCCGCTCAGCTGCCATCCTCGGCCTCCTCCCGCCTCGAGATGAGCGCTCGCACGGCATCGTTCATCCGCCCGTGGCGTGAGGCGATCCGTTGGAGTTCACCCGCATCGACTCGAGGGGTGAGGTTGGTCACCGCCTCTGCAGCTTCTGCGGGCATGCCTCCAAGCCCAGGCCGCATGAGGAGGTCGAACGCGGTCTGCTCCACCGTCGTGACGAGCCCGCTCCCGAGATCCAACCGTTCGAGGCGGGCCTCCAATCGGTCCACGTCACGCGTGACGAACACGACCTCGCCACCAGCGGACAACCGGATGGAATTCCGCTTCGACGGCACCGCGATCGTGGTCACCGCGACCGCACGAGGGATGGCTCGATGAAAGCGAGCAGCGCCGAGGCCCATGAGGACCGGCACCCGATCGCCCTGCATGGCCGTGGCGATCGCCAGACCGGCACTCTCGAGCGTGGGCCTCCAGTCCGTGCCGATGCGGTCATCGGGCACAGCGATGTAGAACCCATACGCAAGCCGAACCACCTTGCCGGACTGCTCGAGCCGCGACAGCTCCTTCGACGGATTGCGATAGACGTCAGCGAGATCCACCGGACGCGCCACCCTCAGAGGACGTCGCGCGAGAGCTGCTGCGCCGGCCCCTCCACCTCGATGCGTCTTCACTGCACCGAGTATACCCCAAATGGGTATATATGATGCACTCAAAGGAATGGTCGCGCATGGCACAAACGGTGTGCTTCCGACACACGCGGTGGCGAGGTGCACGCGATCCGCCTCACCTCACCAGGTCCCGTCGAGGAGGTCGCGGGTCACGACCAGGTTGAGCACCCGCCAGAGGCCGGAGTGGCCCGGCGTCTGACCCGCTCGATTCGGCCACCCCTCGAGGCGTGCGACACGGACGAAGCCGACCTCGTGCCACACCGGGTCCGTCTTGCGGAACCGATCCGGCCGCCAGACGACCGGCCGCTCCGGCAGACTGAATGACGCCGGCTCGCGCTTCGCTCGCAGCGTCGCCAGGGTCTCCGGCCCGGGGACCTGCTCGCCCACCCAGTCGAGCACGTCGAGCTCGGGTGAGTCGCCGTATCGGGACCGATGGATGCCGGCCACTCGGAACAGCGCCGTCCGTCCGTTGGGGGCCGTGAACGCGAGGACGTCGCCCGGCGTCAGGTCGTCCTCCACGTGGCGCCACGATCGACGGAGGCGCCTCGGTGCGGGCTGCGGGCCGAGGAGCTTCTCGCGGAGACGATCGAGGGCCGCGGTCCGCCTGGCGACCTCCCCCGGGCCCGCTTCGGCCCACAACTCGAGGTCGGCACCGCGATCGATCGCCGCGAGCGCCCGCGTCCGCACGTCGGCGTCGAGCCGGCCGACCTCGCTCTGCGCGGCCGCGAGCGGGATCCACAGCTCGCCGTCCTCCCGCTCCACCAGGTGGGCGAAGGACGCGATGGTCCGTCGCGTCGCCTCGTCGTCCGGCACCCGGTCCTGCACGTATTCGCGGTACTCGGTGCGGATGTCCGACGCCGTGTCGTTCGAGAAGATCGCCGTTCCCCATGCACCCATCCCGGCATCCTGCCAGACCCCTCGCGTCAGCGGCCAGGTGAGGCCCATACGATGGATCCAGCCCGACTCCGAGACGAAGGACGCTGCATGCCATCCCGCCCCACCAAGCTGATCCCGCCGACCTTCTCCCGCACACCCTCGCTCGACGCCGAGGCGGTCGAGCTGAGCGTCGCGATCGAACTCCCCGAGGGCGTCGAGGCGATCGGCCTGGCCGTCGCCCCCGCAGCCGACGGCGCCGGCGACGACATCCCCGCCGCGCTCGGACTCGACCGTGCGGCCCTGACCCGCGCCGGGTTCACCGGTGAGGTCGGCCAGACGCTCGTCATCCCCAGCCAGGACGCCCCGACGTACATCGCGGTCGGCGTCGGTGCCCCAGAGAAGCGCACCCCGGCAGCCCTCCGCGACATCGCTGCGGCCTTCGCCCGTGCGGCATCCTCGTTCGCGAGCATCGGCCTCGACGTGGCGCGCTCGTTCGACCTCGACCCGGCCTCCGCCGGCCAGCTCGTCGTCGAGGGCGCGCTCCTCGCCCGGTACCGCTACACCGAGCTGAAGCGGGAGACGAAGCGCACCCCGCTCGTCGCGCTCCACCTCGTCGCCGGCGCTGAAGACCTGCCGGAGACCGCGACCGGCGCGCACCGTGGCGAGGTCCTCGCCCGTTCGGCGAACCTCGCGCGCGACCTCGCGAACACGCCTCCCGGACACCTCACGGCGACCGACCTCGCCGACGTGGCCGAGACGCTCGGTGCCGCCAACGGGCTCGACGTCGAGGTCTTCGACAAGGACGCGCTCATCGAGCTCGGTCTCGGCGGCCTGCTCGGGGTCAACGCCGGCAGCGTCGAGGAACCGCGCATGATCAAGCTCCGGTACACCCCGAAGGACGACGACGGCTCGCCGATCGAGGCCGCAGGACACCTCGCGCTCGTCGGCAAGGGCATCATGTACGACTCGGGCGGCATCTCGCTCAAGCCGTCCGACCCGTCCCACGCGGCGATGAAGATGGACATGGCGGGCGCCGGAGCGATCCTGTCCGCCATGACGGCGCTGGAGGAGTTGCACTGCACGAGCAGCGTCACGGCGTTCCTCATGTGCACGGACAACATGCCCTCGGGCTCGGCCACGATGCTCGGCGACGTGCTGACGTTCCGCAACGGCACCACCGTGGAGATCAAGAACACCGACGCCGAGGGTCGTCTCGTCCTCGCCGACGGCCTGAGCCTCGCCGTCGAGGAGGAGCCCGACGCGATCGTCGACATCGCGACCCTGACCGGTGCCGCGATCATGGCGCTCGGCACGAAGACGGCGGCCGTGCACGGCACCGACCAGGGCATCGTCGACCAGACGCTCGCGTCGTCGAAAGCCACCGACGAGCAGCTGTGGCAGCTGCCGCTCGAACGCAGCTACCGCAAGCAGCTCGACTCGGACGTCGCGGACCTCGCCAACATCGGCGGCCGGTTCGCCGGTTCGACGCTCGCCGCGCTGTTCCTCGCGGAGTTCGTCGGCGACATCCCGTGGGCGCACCTCGACATCGCCGGCACCATGCTCGTGGAGTCGGACGAGTCCTGGCGGTCGAAGGGCGCGACCGGGTACGGCACGCGCCTCCTGATCGACCTGGCGCTCAACTTCCGCGCCTGACGCAGGACGCGGCGTCGATGCCCGGTCCCCTGGGCCTGTCGACGGGCGGCGACCGGACCGTCGTTCCCCGCGTGCACTTCGCAGGCTCAGTGACCGGATCAGCCCATCCGCAACCCGGTCACTGAGCCGCAACCCGGTCCCTGAGCCGCAACCCGGTCACTGAGCCTGTCGAAGTGTCGAAGGCCGCCAGGTGACAACCTCCCGTTGCCGTTCCGGCAAGAAACGGGCGTTCGCAGCCGGTGTCACGGCAGGCTGATGCCATGACCTCCGAGCACGAGCCCGCCATCACCGATCCCGCCGCCTTCTGGGAGCACCGCTACAGCAGCCGCGGCCAGGTGTGGAGCGGCGAGCCGAACGCCGCACTCGAACGCGAGGTGGGCGGAACTGCACCCGGCACCGCGCTCGAGCTCGGCAGCGGGGAGGGCGCCGACGCCGTCTGGCTCGCCCGGCAGGGCTGGTCCGTGACCGCCGTCGACATCTCCCCGAGCGCGCTCGCCCTCGGAGCGTCGACCGCGAGCGAGGCCGGGGTCGCCGATCGCATCACCTGGGTGCAGGCCGACCTCGTCGAGTGGGAACCGTCGGCGTCGTTCGACCTCGTGACCGCGACCTTCCTGCACTCACCCGTCGAATTCCCCCGGGAGGAGGTCCTGCGCCGTGCCGCATCGGCGGTCGCCCCGGGTGGCATCCTCCTCATCGTCGGCCACGCCGGCCCGCCACCCTGGGCGACCGACCACATCGCGCACGCGCACTTCCCGACGCCCGACGAGGTCCACGCCTCCCTGGAACTGGAGGCGTCCGACTGGGACGTCGTCACCGCCGGCCTCGTCGCGCGCGCCGCGATCGGACCCGACGGCGAGCCCGCCGAGCTCGACGACAGCGTCCTCGTCCTCCGCCGCCGTCCCTGACTCAGGAGTGTCTCGGCGCGTCGCGCCGTCCGCCCGGCGTGTCTCACCCGACACGCCGCAGCAGTCCTGAGTTCGGGACAACGCAACACCCGGTCGACACGCGGAGTCACCCGTCCCTGCGGAGGTCCGGTCGGTTCACAACTCAGGACGGCCCCGGCGGGTCACATCGACCGGCCGGCGTGTCCCGCGGGACACGCCGCACCCGTCCTGAGTTGTGAACCCCTGCCGTCCCCAACTCAGGAGTCGTCCGGCGTGTCGCAAGCACTCCTGCTCGACGCACCGCGGCACTCCTGAGAACGGAACGGGGAGGACCACGACAGAACGCCCGCCGCACTCCTGGAATGCGGCGGGCGTTCTGCGTTGCGGGGTGCGACTAGTCGGTGCCGGAGTCGAACGCGGCGCCCTCGGAAGCGAGGTCGGTCGCGCGCTCGAGGGCATCGGCGGTCGGGTCGAGGAGCTCGCCGCCGAGGATCTCCTGCGCCTCACCCTGCTCGAGCTTGCCGACGAGGTCGGCGGTCGCGCCACCGACGATGCCGGCCGCTGCGTACTGCTCGAGCCGCGAGCGCGAGTCCGCGATGTCGAGGTTGCGCATGGTGAGCTGACCGATGCGGTCGTCGGGACCGAACGCCGCGTCGCCGACGCGCTCCATCGAGAGCTTGTCGGGGTGGTAGCTGAGGCCCGGGCCCGAGGTGTCGAGGATCGTGTAGTCGTCGCCGCGGCGCAGACGGATGGAGACCTCGCCGGAGACGGCGGAGCCGACCCAGCGCTGGATGGACTCGCGCAGCATGAGCGACTGGGGGTCGAGCCAGCGGCCCTCGTACATGAGGCGGCCGAGTCGGCGACCCTCATTGTGGTAGTTGGCGACCGTGTCCTCGTTGTGGATCGCGTTGAGCAGCCGCTCGTACGCGATGTGGAGGAGCGCCATGCCGGGGGCCTCGTAGATGCCGCGGCTCTTCGCCTCGATGATGCGGTTCTCGATCTGGTCGCTCATGCCGAGGCCGTGACGACCGCCGATGGCATTGGCCTCGAGGACCAGCGCGACCGCGTCGGCGTACTCGACGCCGTTGAGCGCGACCGGGCGACCGGCCTCGAAGGTGACGGTGACGACCTCGGAGGCGATCGCGACGTCTTCACGCCAGAACGGCACGCCCATGATCGGCTCGACGAGTTCCATGCCGGAGCTGAGCTCCTCGAGGCGCTTGGCCTCGTGGGTGGCGCCCCAGATGTTGGCGTCGGTGCTGTACGCCTTCTCGGTCGAGTCGCGGTACGGGAAGTCGCGGGCGACGAGCCACTCGCTCATCTCCTTGCGGCCACCGAGCTCGTTGACGAAGTCGACGTCGAGCCACGGCTTGTAGATGCGCAGGCGCGGGTTGGCGAGCAGGCCGTAGCGGTAGAACCGCTCGATGTCGTTGCCCTTGTAGGTGGAGCCGTCGCCCCAGATGTCGACGCCGTCCTCCTTCATCGCGCGGACGAGCATGGTGCCCGTCACGGCGCGACCGAGGGGCGTCGTGTTGAAGTAGGTCTTGCCGGCGTTGCGGATGTGGAACGCACCGCACTGGAGCGCGACGAGGCCCTCCTCGACGAGCGCCGACTTCGCGTCGACGAGGCGCGCGATCTCGGCGCCGTACTCCTTGGCGCGGTCGGGGACTGCGCCGATGTTCGGTTCGTCGGCCTGGCCGATGTCGGCGGTGTAGGTGCACGGGACGGCACCCTTCTCGCGCATCCAGGCGACGGCGACGGAGGTGTCGAGACCTCCGGAGAAGGCGATGCCGACGCGCTCGCCGACGGGGAGGCTGCTCAAGACTTTAGACACGCCTGCGATTCTACGGGTTCGCGGGGAGTGGAGCACGTCGCCGCCGGTACCGCCTCGCCCAGGCCGGGGGACGGCGGGGGCTGTGGCGATATCGACGGCGACGCTGCTGTGAACCGGACGGATCGGACCAGGTCCACTCAGGCGCTGTTCGGGTCTCGCGCCATGAGCTTCACGAGTGCATCGGGATGACGATTCGTCGACTCCAGAGTGATTCTCGCAGCGCCCACTGGCCCTCCGCATGTCCCACTACTGGGGTCATCGGCAGGGGGCGACAGGCTCCGCGAGAGGCGGCGCTACCAGATGGTGACGCGCTCCTCGGGGGCGAGCCACGCTGCGTCGGACTCGGTCACGCCGAACGCCTCGTAGAAGGCGTCGATGTTCCGCACGATCTGGTTGCAACGGAACTCGTTCGGCGAGTGCGGGTCGATCGACAGCAGTCGGATGACCTCCGCGTCGCGTCCCTTCTGCTGCCAGGCCTGCGCCCAGGAGAGGAAGAACCGCTCCGCACCGGTGAGGCCGTCGATCACCGGCGGCTCCGCGCCCTCGAGCGACAGCAGGTACGCCTTCCAGGCGATGCCGAGCCCGCCGAGGTCGCCGATGTTCTCGCCGATCGTCAGGGCGCCGTTCACGTGGTGGTCGGGCACCTGAGCGGGAGCCAGCGCGTTGTACTGCTCGATGAGCGACGCGGTGCGCTCCTCGAACGCCGCGCGGTCGGCCTCGGTCCACCAGTCGGTGAGTCGGCCGTCGCCGTCGAACTTCGACCCCTGGTCGTCGAAGCCGTGCCCGATCTCGTGACCGATGACCGCGCCGATCGCCCCGTAGTTGGCGGCGGCGTCGCGGCCGGCGTCGAAGAACGGGTACTGGAGGATGGCGGCGGGGAACACGATCTCGTTGAAGCCGGGGTTGTAGTAGGCGTTGATCGTCTGCGGCGTCATGAACCACTCGTCGCGGTCGAGCGGCTTGCCGATCTTGCCGAGCTCGCGGTCCATCTCGAACCGGCTGGCCCGACGGACATTGCCGAGGAGGTCGTCGGCCTCGAGCTCCAGCGCCGAGTAGTCGCGCCACTTGACGGGGAAGCCGATCTTCGGCGTGAACTTGTCGAGCTTCTCCAGCGCGCGCGTGCGGGTCTCGGGGCTCATCCACTCGAGGTGCTCGATGCTGTCGCGGTACGCCTCGACGAGGAAGCCCACGAGAACGTCCATCTCGTCCTTCGACGTGGCGCCGAAGTGCCGGTCGACGTAGATGCGCCCGACGGCCTCGCCGAGCATGCCCTCGACGAGCGAGACGCCGCGCTTCCAGCGCTCGCGCTGCTGCGGCGTGCCGGTGAGGGTCTTACCGTAGAAGTCGAAGTTGGCACGACCGAACTCCTCGGAGAGGTACGGAGCGGCACCGTGGACGACCTTCCAGGCCAGCCAGTCCTTCCACGACTCGAGCTGCTCGTCGACGAGGAGCTCCCCGAGGCCCTCGAGGAAGCTCGGCTCGCGGACGACGATCTCGGCGAACACGGCGTCGGCGGCGCCGATCGCGTCGCGCCAGACGGCGAGGTCCGGGCCGTCCAGGTCGGCGCCCGCGGCGAGCGCCGCCGCTTCGTCCCACGAGTACAGGTTGTACGTCTTCTCGCTGTCGCGGGTGGCGACGTTGTCCCAGTGCTTGGACGCGATCGCCGTCTCGAGGGCGAACACGCGGTCGGCGCGTGCGGCAGCGTCGTCGATGCCGGCGAGCTCGAACATCGTCTGGAGGTGAGCGCGGTAGGCCTCGCGGATCTCGGCGAAGGTGTCTTCTCGGAAGTAGGACTCGTCGGGCAGCGTGATGCCGCCCTGTTCGGCGAAGACGAGGTAGCGCTCGGGGTTGCCCGGGTCGTTGTCGACGAAGAGCTGCAGGAAGCCGCCGACGCCCTCCGCCTCGAACTCGCCGGACAGGCGGAGGAAGGCCTCGACGGAGTCGACCGCTGCAACGCGGGCGAGCTGGTCGGCGAGCGGCGTCGCGCCGAGGGCGTTGGCCCGGTCGACGTCCATGAAGCTCGCGTACAGGGCGCCGATCTTCACGCCCTCCTCGCCGTCGGGGTTCGTCTGCGACTCCTCGATGATGTCGCGGACGGCGTTCTCGGCGTCTTCCGCCAGCTGGTGGAACGATCCCCAGCGGGCCTTGTCGTCGGGGATCTCGGTGCGGTCCATCCACTTGCCGTTCACATGGCGGAAGAGGTCGTCCTGCGGCCGCACGGCCGGGTCGAGTTCGGAGCGGTCGATGCCGGAGGCGAGCTGCGCGTCAGTCATGCCGATCAGCCTAGCGACGGCACCTGACCACGGCGCGGGTGTTCTCTCAGAGCGGGCGTGCCGCTCTGGACCGAGTCCTGTGGAGGAGCGTCGCGAGCACTTCCGGGAACGAGGGACTACCGTTGACCCACTCGGCCGGAAGGAGCCCGCGTGGACTGGTTGGCCGACTTCCCGCCCGGCGTCCTGCTCCTCGTCGTCTTCCTGGTCGTCGCGGTCGAGAGCCTCGGCGTGCCGCTGCCGGGCGAGACCGTGCTCATCGGGGCGACCCTCCTCGCCGCGTCGAGCGGCCTGAACCCCGTGTTCGTCGCCGCAGCGGCCGCCGGTGGTGCGATCCTCGGCGACTCGATCGGGTACTGGATCGGCAAGCGCTACGGCCGGCGGCTCCTGTCGGTGCTGAACCGCCGGTTCCCGAAGCACGTGGGGCCGAAGCGGCTGGGCGCCGCGGTGCACCTCATGCGGCGGTGGGGGCCTTGGGCGGTGTTCGTCGGACGGTTCATCGCCGTCCTCCGCATCTTCTCCGGACCGCTCGCGGGTATGTTCCGCATGACGTACCCGCACTTCCTCGTCGCCAACGCGGCGGGTGGCATCGCCTGGGCCTCGCTCGTGGTGACGGTCGTCACCGTCCTGGGGAGTGCCGCGACCGAGTTCCTGCACCGCTTCTCCTGGGCGGCGCTCGCGTTGGCCGGTGCCGCGGCCGTCGTGATCGCGGTGGTCATCGTGTTCCGGATCCGTCGTCGGGCTGCCCAGCCGGCCGCCGATCGCGCGCCCGTGTCGATGACCGAGGCGGAGCTCGACGAACTGCTGTCGCCATCCGGGTCGGTCCCGGCCACGACCGACGCCGACGCCCGAATGGACACGCCGACCACCCGGGCCGCCAGCTCGGCCCCCGTCCGCACCGATCTGCGCGCCGCGATCTCCGTCGTCCTGACGCCGCTGCGCTGGGCCCTGCGGACGACCCCCGCGACCACCGCCTTCGTCACCGCCTTCGTCGCACTCGGCGTCGTGACCGGCGGTCTGTGGCGCCCGATGGACCAGGCCGCCTGGTACCCGGCGTTCGCGTACGGGGTGCCGAGCCTTGAAGCCGGGCGCTGGTGGACGGTCCTGACAGGTATGTTCATCACCGCCGATCCGCTCGCGTACCTCATCGCGATCGTCGGCGCGGCCGTGTTCGGCGGGTGGGTCGAGGTCCGCTTCGGCACGCTGCGAGCGTCGGCGATCTTCGTGACCGGCCATCTCGTCGGCATCCTCGGGGCCCTCGGCGCGGCTCTGGCGCTGGCCCGGCTCGACTGGCCGTGGGCGCAGTCCCTCGTGACGACGCTCGACGTCGGTCCGAGCTGCGGCATCCTCGCCTGCGTCGCGACCGCGACCGCGTTCATGCGTTCCCCCTACCGGCTGCGCTGGCGGCTGCTGCTCCTGTCGTGTGTGTCGATCGCGCTCCTCTACGTCGGGAAGATCGACGACCTCGAGCACTTCATCACGACGGTCGCCTTCGTCGTCGTGGCCAGGCTGCTGCTCGGCGAGCACCGGTCGACCCCGCGACCGACCATGCGGGACTGGCGACTGTTCGCCGTCACCGGGCTGCTCGTCATCGGCGCGGTGCAGCTGCTCGTCACGCTCGTACCGCTCGACGGGCCGCTCGGTTCGACCACCCTGACGCAGGGCTCCATCCTCGACGTCGGGGTCGACACCGTCGCGATCCTGGTGATCGCCAACTGGCTCCGCCGGGGTCATCGCTGGGCCTGGTGGGCGGCGATGGCGCTCACCGTCGGCAACCTGCTGGTCACGATCGCCCTCATCGCCCTCGCCTGGCTGGCGAAGGTGCCGCTCGTGGCGTCGACCATCTGGATCTCCGCGAGCGTCCTGTGGGCGGGACAGGCGGTGGTCCTCGTGCTGTCGCGCCACGCGTTCCGGGTCGCGGCGAACCAGACCAGACGACGCCTGCCCGGGGCGATCGGTCCGGGTGCGCGGCGAGCACGCGCCAGGGCGGCGCAACTCCTGCGCGAACACGGCGGCGGACCGCTGGCGGCCTCGGCACTCCGACCCGAGAACCGGGTGTTCGTCACGGCGGATGGTGGACACGCGGTCGCCTACCAGCAGCATGCCGGTGTCGCGCTGGCCCTCGGCGAGCCGATCGGCGACCCGGCCGGTGCAGCGGCAGCGGTGTCGGCCTTCGCGACCGCGGCCGAGCAAGAGGGCCTCACCCCGGCGGTCTTCGCCACTCGCGACGTGCGCATCGTGCCCGAGGGGTGGCGGGTGTCGCCGCTCGGACGGGACCTCGTGCTCGACCTCAGCGGGGCGGATGCATCAGCACCCGCTGATCCGGCGGGTCCAGCGGGAGCGACCGGTGCGGATTCGACGACCTCGATCCTGCTGCCCGCTCGCGAACTGCCGTGGGAACTCCGCAGCCAGATCCGCGCGCTGTCCTCGGTATGGGTGTCCGACCGGCACGTGCCCGAGCTCGGTCTCACGGTGGGTTCGAGCATCGACGCCCCCGAAGGCGACGACCAGGACCAGACTGCCGCGATCCGGGTCTCCGTCGTGACGGACGCCGCGGGCACCGTGCTCGCGGCGGTGTCCTGGGTGCCGATCCCCGGGGCCGGTGGCACCGTGCACGGGTGGGCGCTGGATGCGGTCCGGCGCGCGCTGCCGAACGACGACGTCGACACGGCTGCGGGTGCGGGTGCGGGTGCGGGTGCAGCGTCGGGGGAACACACCATTCGAGCCGTCGAGCGAGCCCTGGCCGACGCCTGCCGACGATTCGCGTCCGAAGGCGCTGCCGTGGTCTCGTTCGCTGCTTCCGGGCTGGCACAGGACGGCACCGAGCCCGACGGCGTCGCTGTACGCACGATGGCCGGCATCGCCCACCGGGTCGACGCGCTCGTCGGCTTCGCGGAGATCGCCGACGTCACCGAGCGCCTGGGTGCCACCGCCGTGCCGCTGTTCCTCGCCTGCCGCGAGGACGCCGACCAACCGCGGGTCGCCTACGCCGCCGCGGCCGGCTTCCTCACCGGCATCCGCCTCCGCGACCTCCCGGGCCTGAGCGGCTCACTGCTCGTCCGATAGGCCGCCGGCTCATCCCGCCTCGGACGGCGACGCGACGTGTCACCACCCGCGGCTAGGCTCGGCGGGTGACCACGGGACAGGACAGGCGACGGCTGCGGCCCGTCGACCGCGACATCCTCCGGCTCGCGGTCCCGGCGCTCGGGGCGCTGATGGCGGAGCCGCTGTTCCTGCTCGCCGACTCAGCGATGATCGGCCACCTCGGCGTCGTGCCACTCGCCGGCCTCGGCGTCGCGAGCGCGGTCCTGCAGACGGTCATCGGGCTCATGGTGTTCCTCGCCTACGCGACGACGCCCGCGGTCGCCCGGCGCCTCGGACACGGCGACGAGCGCGGCGCGGTGTCGCTCGGGGTGGACGGCCTCTGGCTGTCGCTCGGGCTCGGTGTCGTGATCGGTGCTGCCGGATGGTTCCTCTCCCCCACGCTCGTCGGGCTGTTCGGTGCGACGGACGCCGTCGCCCAGCAGGCCGACACCTACCTCGCCATCTCGATGCTCGGCATCCCCGCCATGCTGCTCGTGTTCGGTGCGACCGGGCTCCTCCGCGGCCTGCAGGACACCACCACGCCCCTCGTCGTCGCCGGCGCCGGGTTCGCCGCGAACATCGGCCTCAACTTCCTCTTCATCTACGGCCTCGGACTCGGCATCGCGGGATCCGCCATCGGCACCGTCATCGCACAGTGGGGCATGGTCGTCGCCTATCTCGTCGTCGTCCTGCGCCACGTGCGTCGGACGGGGGCGAGTCTCCGCCCGCACCGCGCCGGCCTCGGTGGCGCGGCCCGTTCCGGCGGATGGTTGTTCCTCCGCACGGTCAGCCTCCGCGCCGCGATGCTCATCGCCGTGTTCGTCGCGACCGACCTCGGCACCGACGAACTCGCCGGGTTCCAGCTCGTCATGACCCTCTTCGCCACCCTCGCTTTCGCGCTCGACGCCCTCGCGATCGCCGCGCAGGCCCTCGTCGGCAAGGGGCTCGGCGCCGGCGACGTGAGCGGTGTGCGTGCCGTCCTCGTCCGATGCCTGCAGTGGGGCGTCGGCTCGGGGATCGTCCTCGGCCTCGTCATCGCCCTCGCGAGCCCGGTCATCGGCCTGCTCTTCACGAGTGACCCCGACCTCGCAGCGCTCATCGTGCCGGCGATCATCGTGCTCGCCGTCACCACCCCGCTCGGCGGTGTCGTCTTCGTGCTCGACGGCGTCCTCATCGGTGCCGGCGACGCGAAGTACCTGGCCATCACCGGGTTGCTCAACACGCTCGTCTTCCTGCCGTTCGCGCTCGCGGTCCTCGCCTGGGCACCCGGCGGGCAGACCGGACTCACCTGGCTGGCGCTCACCTTCTTCGTCGGCTACCTCGGAGCACGCGCCACCACGCTCGGGCTCCGCGCCCGCACGACCGCCTGGATGCGCACCGGCGTCTGACCGACGATTGGGGAGTTGTCCCCATTGAGGCCTCCCGCTCGAACCAGCCATCCTGGGGAGGACCACCAGTCCACAGCTTTCCAGGGGGAACCACCATGTCACTGCACTCCGCTCACCACCGTCTCCGCGTCTCCGCGGTGACCGCCGTCGCCATCGTCGGCCTGTTGGGACTCGGCGCCTGCAGCGGTGGCGCGCCGGCCGACTCCAAGCCCGCATCGACCTCCTCGTCGAGCAGCGAGCCGGAGACCGAGACCACCGAAGAGGCGCCTGCTGCGAGCGGCGCGAAGTGCACGGAGGAGCAGGTCAACACCCTCGGCGCCGCGAGCGGCATGTCCGTCCCGGCAGCGGGGATCGCCGCGGCGAAGGCCTCCTTCTCGCCCGCCACCGTCGTGGGCGACCTGCCGGTCGTGTGCATGTTGAGCTTCGAGGCCGGAGCGGCTTCCGGCAGCTACGCCGTCCTCTCCGGCGGCACCGCCTCGCTCACGGCAGCCGCTGCGAACGCCACGGCTGCGGGCGGCGAGGTCTCCGAGGCCGGCGGTACCTTCACGACGTCCATCGACGGCCTGACCGTGGTCGGCGTGCCGTTCACCACGCTCACGAAGGAGACCGCCGGGTTCGAGAACGTCGAGGACCTCGTCGTCATCGCCGCGACCGCCGCGCTCGGGTAATCCTCCGCGCCGTCCGAACGGAACGCCCGCCCATCCGAGCCGGATGAGCGGGCGTTCCCGTGTGCGCGCCTCAGCTCGGCCAGGAAGCACAGGGCTCGAGCCCGGTCACCGGGGTGCAGCCACGCAGGGGCCGCCCGTGCCCACATCAACCGATCGGTGGATACGAGGATCAGCCCCTCCACCGCTACCGGTGCGCGTCACCGCGGACGAGCATGGACACCATGAGCACACGACCGATCATCGAGGTCCGCGAGCTGCGCAAGCAGTACGGCGATGTCACCGCCGTCGACGGGGTCTCCTTCGACATCCACCAGGGCGAGACCTTCGCCCTCCTCGGCCCGAACGGTGCCGGGAAGAGCACCACGATCGAGATCCTCGAGGGCTACCGTCACCGCACCGGCGGTGACGCGAGCGTCCTCGGCGTCGACCCGGCGAAGGGCGGCCTGGACTGGAAGGCCCGCCTCGGCATCGTCCTCCAGTCGAGCGCCGAGGCCGCGAACGTCACGGTCCGGGAGCAGCTCACGCAGTTCGCCCGCTACTACGCGGACCCGCGCGACGTGGACGAGGTCATCGAGGCGGTCGGGCTCACGAGCAAGGCGGGCACGCGCATCGGCAAGCTCTCGGGCGGGCAGCGCCGACGGGTGGACGTCGCCCTCGGCGTGATCGGCCGGCCGACCCTCCTCTTCCTCGACGAGCCGACGACTGGGTTCGACCCCGAAGCACGCCGGCAGTTCTGGGACCTCATCCGCTCGCTCAAACGCGACGGTACGACCATCCTCCTCACCACCCACTACCTCGACGAAGCCGCCCAGCTCGCCGACCGGGTCGCCGTCATCGCGGCGGGTCGACTCGTGGAGATCGGCGCGGTCGACGAGATCGGCGGCGCCGACGCCCGGATCCCCGTGGTGCGCTGGCGCGACGAGCACGGCCTCCGCGAGGAACGGACCGAGACTCCGGCTGCCCGCGTCGCCGCCCTCACCGCCGCCGCAGGTGGAGAACTCCGCGACCTGGAGGTCATCCGCCCGAGCCTCGAGGACATCTACCTCGGGCTCGTCCACGCGGCAGACGCGGCTGCGGCGTCGACCGCCCCATCGGCGGCACCGACCTCAGCCACGCACGTCACCACGACAGGAGTCGGCGCATGACCGCCATCGACCGCACCACGACCCCCCTCGTCCCGGCGCTCCCCCGCGGGCGCACCCTGCGGCTCGGAGCGAGCCGGATCGGCTACGAGACCCGTATCTACTTCCGCTCGGGCGACCAGGTGTTCTTCACCTTCCTCTTCCCGGTCGTGATGCTCGCGATCTTCTCGACCGCCTTCAGTGCGATGGGGAACGTGGGCGAGGCACCCGACGGCACCGGCGGGGTCAGCCAGGCGGCGTTCTACCTGCCCGGCATGATCGCCGCAGGCATCCTCCTCTCGGGCGTCCAGAACCTCGCGACAGACATCGCGACGGAGAGGAGCGACGGCACGCTCAAGCGCCTCGGCGGCAGCCCGCTCCCGGTCATCTCCTACTTCCTCGGGAAGATGGGGCAGGTCCTCGTCACCTCGGTCCTTCAGATCGCGTTGCTGTTCCTCGTCGCGCGGTTCCTGTTCGACGTCACGCTGCCGACCGAGCCCGAGCGGTGGCTCACCTTCGCCTGGATCTACCTGCTCGGCATCGCGACGTCGGCCCTCCTCGGCATCGCCCTGTCGGCACTCCCCCGCACGGGCAAGAGCGCGACGGCCGTCGTCATCCCGATCGTGCTCGTGCTGCAGTTCATCTCCGGTGTCTACCTCTCGTTCACGATGCTCCCCGAGTGGCTGCAGAACGTCGCGAGTGTCTTCCCGCTCAAGTGGATCGCGCAGGGCATGCGCTCCGTCTTCCTGCCGGAGGGGTTCGCCTCACAGGAGCCGTCCGGTGGCTGGGACCTCCCGATGGTCGCGCTCGTCCTCGTCGCCTGGGCGGTCGTCGGCCTCGTCCTGACCCGCCTCACCTTCCGCTGGGTCCGCCGCTCCTAGCTCGCGAACTGTCAATTCCGGTGGGTGTAGGCCGCCGGAACTATCAGGAAGTGACAGTTCGCGAGCAGGGATGGGAGGGTTGGGACATGGACGGACGACGATGGTGGGATGTCGCGTTCGGCGCGGGGTGCGTGATCGTCGGCGCGCTCGTGAGCGTCAGCGCGTCCGGGACACCGGAACGGGTCATCGGCGTCTGGATCGTGCTGGCGGCGCTCTGCCTCGTCTACTACACGGCCGGGCGACGCACCCTCGAACGCCCCCAGGGCGGGCTCTGGTTCGCGATCACCCTCATCGCCCTCACCGCCGTCGGGACGGCGTTCTCACCGAACGTCCTGACGCTGCAGTGCCTCGTGTTCCCGCTGCTGTGGGTGCTGACGCCGAACACCCGAACCGCGATCGTCCTCAACATCGCGAGCGCCGCGACCCTCACCGTCGGGTTCATCGTCGGACTCGGCGCCACCCCCGACGTGATCCTGCAAGGCGTCGGGATCCAGAGCGTCTCGCTCGTCTTCGCCCTGTCCCTCGGCCTGTGGATCACTCGCATCGCGGAACTCGGTGACGAGAAGGCCCGACTCCTGGTGAGTCTGCAGGCGGCCCAAGCCGAAACGGAACGAGCGAGCCGGGAGGCCGGGGCTGCCGCCGAACGCGAACGCATGGCACGCGACATCCACGACACGATCGCGCAGAGCCTCACGAGCGTGGTGCTGCTCGCGCAACGCGCCCGTTCCGAGGTCGGCGAGACCGTCGCGGGCACGCCGGACGCCTCCCCGCTGGACGGTCGCCCGATCGCCGCCCTCGACAGCATCGAGCTCATCGAGAGCACGGCGCGCGACGCCCTCCGCGAGGCGAGGTCCCTCGTGGCGACGACGGCGGCGATGCCGGCTGCCGACACGACGCTCGGCGACAGTCTCCGCCGCTTGGGCGAGCGGTTCGCTCGCGAGACCGGCGTGTCCGTCGACATCGACGCCCCGTCCGAACGATTCGAGCGGGCACCGGAGGTCGTGCTGCTCCGGAGTGCCCAGGAGGGCCTCGCGAACATCCGGAAGCACGCCGCCGCCGACCGCGTCGAACTGGCGCTCACCGTCGAGGACGGCTGGGCCGAGCTGCGGATCTCCGACGACGGCGTCGGGATCGCGGACCCGGACGGCGCGCTGCTCGGGACCAGCCCAGGCGCGGGCTTCGGCTTGCACGGCATGCACGACCGGGTCGCACTCCTCGGTGGGACGGTGGAACTCACGAGTGCCGCCGGAGCGGGGACGACCGTGCGGGTGCGAGTGCCGGTGACGATCGAAGCGGGCCCTGCGGCAGGCTCGGGGAGCGCGGACGGCGTCCCGGTCGGCGGCCCTGCGACGCGCTCGGGGAACGAGGAGGAGACACGATGACGCGGATCAGGATCGTCGTCGCGGACGACCACCCCATCGTCCGGTCGGGCATCGTCGCGCTGCTCGGGCGCGCGGAGGACATGGAGGTCGTGTCCGAAGTGGCGGATGGCGCGGCGGCGGTCGCGGCGGCCGAGGAGCATCGGCCGGACCTCGTGCTCATGGACCTGCGCATGCCGGTCCTCGGCGGTGCCGAGGCGACGGCGCGCATCGTGCAGCGAGTGCCAGGCGTCCGAGTACTCGTGCTCACGACCTACGAGACCGACGACGACATCCTCGGCGCGATCGAGGCCGGTGCCGGCGGTTACCTGTTGAAGGCGGCGCCCGAGCAGGAGATCCTGGCCGGCATCCGTTCCGTGGTCGCCGGTCAGACGGTGCTCGCGCCCACCATCGCGGCGACGCTCGTCGGCCGCATGCAGGGCGGGACGTCCGCTCGCCCGCAGCTCAGCGCCCGCGAGCTCGAGGTCCTCGCGCTCGTCGCCGCCGGCAACAGCAACCGGGCGATCGCGGCGGCGCTCTTCATCTCGGAGTCGACGGTGAAGACGCACCTGCTGCACGTCTTCGAGAAGCTCGAGGTGGCCGATCGCACCCGGGCCGTCACCCGCGCCCAGGAGTTGCGGCTGCTCTGAGTCGCCGGGGTCCGCGCGGGGGCGGCTTGGAACGGCCGGCCGTCCGGCATGGACACGAGTCCGTCGGGCCCGCCCCGCGTCCGACCGACGGTCAGGCCTCGCCGCGGGGCTTCGGGGCGTCGGGCTGTGCCGCCGCGTACGCGGACTGACCGGTCGCCCCGGGCTCCCCGGCGGGGATCGGGACGAGGTACGCGGCGGTGCCGTACGCGGTCAGCTGCGTCCACGCACCGCCGATGTCGGTGGTCTCGAGCCGCATCGCGAGGACCGCGTTCGCGCCGCGCTGTTCCGCGTCGGCCACCAGGCGTCGCATGACCTCCTGGCGGGACTCGAACAGCAGCTGGGTCATCCCCGGGACCTCGCCGCCGCCGAGCGCCGAGAAGCCGATCGACATCGAGGAGCCCCAGTCGCGAGCCCGCACAGTGAGTCCGACGACCTCGCCGAGGACGGCGTCGATGCGGTGTCCGGCGACGGTGTCCGTCGTGACGACGATCATGCGGTTGCCGTCGTCCCGCCCAGACGCGACAGGGCGGCGAGCGAGAGCGCTGCGATGCCGGTGTCGAGGGTGGGGTGGATGAGCGGAGCGAACTTCGCGGAGTGGTTGCCGGGGAGGTCTTGCTCCATGCGCCCCGAGGCGTAGGCGGCGGCGAAGGCCTGTGGGTCGGCACCACCGAGGATCCAGTAGACGATGGGGGCGTCGGCCGCAGTCGCGAGCATGCCGACGTCTTCACTGCCCGTGACGAGACCGGGGTCGACGACGCGATTGGCACCGAACGCGTCGGCGAACACCGCCGTCACCGCACCGGTGGCCTCGGGATCGTTCACGAGCACCGGGAAGGCCTCCGTGTGTTCGATCACCGGTTCCCGCTCGGCGCCCGACGCGGCGGCCTCGGCCCGGATGATGCGCTCCATGGAGCCGACGACGCGGTCGCGCACGTGCGGTTCGTAGCTGCGGATGTTGACGCCGATCTGCGCGGTGTCGGGGATGATGTTGTTCTTCGTGCCGGCGTGCATCGTGCCGACGGTGAGTACCGCGGTGTCGGTTCCGGCGACCTCGCGGGACACGATGCTCTGGAGGCGCACGACCGCCGACGCCGCCATCACGACCGGGTCGATCGTCGACTGCGGGCGGGATCCGTGCCCGCCGCGGCCGTGGAAGGTGACGCGGTAGGCGTCGGTCGCGGCGAACGACGGCCCGGCATGCGTGCCGACGACACCGGCCGGCAGTGGACCGACGTGCTGGCCGAACACGATGTCGGGCTTCGGGACGCGTGCGTAGAGGTCGTCGTCGACCATCGCCTGCGCGCCGCCACCGGCCTCCTCGGCCGGCTGGAACAGGACGACGAGCGTCCCGGACCAGGTGTCGCGCCGTGCGGCGAGCAATTCGGCGGCACCCAGCAGACAGGTGACGTGGACGTCGTGTCCGCAGGCGTGCATGACCGGGACGTCGTTGCCCTCCGGGTCGACCCCGCGCGCGACGCTCGCGTAGTCGAGGCCCGTCTCCTCCAGGACGGGCAGGCCGTCCATGTCGGCCCGCAGGAGAACCGTCGGTCCTTCGCCGTTCTCCAGGACGCCGACGACGCCGGTGCCGCCGATCCCCGTCGCGACCCCGTACCCGAGGCCGGTGATGCGATCCGCGACCAGGGCGGCCGTCCGGTGCTCCGCGAAGGAGAGCTCCGGATTGGCGTGCAGGTCCTGGTACACCGGTGCGAGCGACACGGCGAGCGACGCCGCCTCCTGCTGGACGAGTGCGGCGGTGGCGATGGGCTGGTCGGTCATGGGTCTCCTTCGAGCGTCGCCTCCACCCTACGGCGCGGGTCCGCCGCACGGCAGGGGCTGTCGAAACCCCGGCGGGACCTCAGCCCTGTGGAGCGGGGACGCGTGCCGTCGTCGCTCCAGGGTGGAACCGGACGCTGAACTGCTCGCACTCCGGATCGCGGCCGTCGAGCATGGCGACGATCGCCCGGCCGGCGGCCGACCCCTTCTCCCGGGAGGGCTGCCACACCGTCGTGAGGTCGTAGTCGAGCCCTTCGACCCGGATGCCGTCGAAGCCGACGACGCTGAGCTCCGCTGGGACGGCGATGCCGAGCTCCTCGGCCGCCCGGATGACGCCGGCCGCGAGGAGGTCGCTCTGCGCGGCGATCGCCGTCGGCCGCTGACCCGCCGGCACGTCGAGGATCGCGTGTCCGGCGACGCGACCCTCCTCCAAGGAGGATCCCGTGGTGACGAACCCCTGTGCGTCGGGGAAGACGTCGCGGAGGCCCTGCAGGCGTTCGATCGCCGGGACCGTCGTCGCGGCCCGCTCCCACTCCGGCGTGAGCGGCCCGCGACGTTCGGTCGGGTCGAGGTTGAGGGTGACGACCGCGACCCGCTCGTGACCGAGGTCGGCGAGGTGTCGCGCCTCCTCACGGACGCCGCCGCGGTTGTCGACGGCGATGTCGGGGACGCCGAGGGCTGCGAGTCCCTCGATCGAGACGATCGGCATGCCCCGTCGGCTGAGGACGGCGACCGAGCTGTCGAGGTTCGGGCTGCAGCCGATGAGGACGACGCCGTCCATCGGCGCGTTGCTCAACTGCAGCGTGCCCTCCTGCGCATCGTTCAGCAGCAGCAGACCAGCGCCGACCGCGCCGAGCTCGTCGGCGAGTCCGTCGAGGGTCTGCACCATCACCGGGTCGCGGAAGGAGTGCCCGATCCGACCGGCGACGACGGCTCCCACGATGCCGCTGCGTCCCTGGCGGAGGGAGCGGGCCCGGGGGTCGGGGCCGGCGTAATCGAGGTCGGCCGCCGCCTGCAGCACCCGCTGCTTGGTCGCTTCGGACACGGGCCCGGCACCGCTGAAGGCGAGCGAGGCGGTCGATGGTGACACCCCCGCGCGCTCGGCGACATCGGCGAGCGTCGGTCGCGCGGGGCGTGATTCCTGGTCCACGATCTGCTAGCTTAGTCGACGGAATCGAATCGATTCGATTCTTGACAGATCCACCACGATGCACGGGCTTCACCACCCGCTCCACCGAGCGCCCAGGCGCACCAGCACCGATCCCGAGGACCCCGTGTCAGAGCCGACCAACCCGCACACCGCCCCCGTCACCGTTCGGCCACGCCGCGAACTCCTCGCCTGGCGCAACGCGATCTTCGTGATCTTCGCCCTGAGCGGCCTCAGCATCGCCACGTGGGTGGCGCGCATCCCCGCCATCCGCGACAACCTCGGACTCACTACCGGCACCATCGGGTTGCTCATCCTCGGGATGTCGATCGGATCGGTCGTCGGCCTCGTCGCCTCCCAACACCTGCTCGCCCGGCTCGGACCGCGGCGAGGCATGCAGCTGGTGCTCGGGCTCGTCGCAGTAGGGCTGCTCCTCATCGGGGTCGGCGCGAGCCTCGTGCCGCTCGCCGGTATCGTCCTCGTCGGGCTCATCGTCTTCGGCTTCGGCAACGGAGCCCTCGACGTCATGATGAACGTCGAGGGGGCCGCGGCCGAGCGGGAGCTCGGCAAGACGGTGATGCCGCTGATGCACGCGTGCTTCAGCTTCGGCACGGTCGCCGGAGCGGGGCTCGGCGCGCTCGCGTCCGCCGCCGGCCTCGAGGTCTTCTGGCACGCGCTCGTCATGGCGGTCGTCATCGCGATCGTCGCCGTCGTCGCCGTCCGCTTCGTCCCGGCCGAGCAGGTGGTCGCCGACGAGTTCGACGACGCACCGAAGACACCGTGGCAGGACCGACTCCGCGAGAGCCTCTCGGTCTGGGCGGACGGCCGCCTCATCCTCATCGGCGTCATCATCCTCGGCATGGCGTTCGCCGAAGGCAGTGCCAACGACTGGCTCGCACTGGCCGTCGTCGACGGTCACGGGCAGAGCAACACGACCGGCGCGCTCGTCTACGGCGTGTTCGTCACCGCGATGACCGTCGGTCGCATCGTCGGCGGGCCGCTCATCGACCGCTTCGGGCGCGTGCCGGTGCTTCGGGTGTCGGCTGGAGCCGCGATCGCGGGGCTTGTCCTGTTCATCCTGACGCCGGTGACGGCACTCATGATCCTCGGGACCGTGCTCTGGGGACTCGGAGCCTCACTCGGGTTCCCGGTGGGCATGTCCGCCGCGGCCGACGACTCCAAGCGCGCCGCGGCTCGGGTGAGCGCCGTCGCGATGATCGGCTACTGCGCGTTCCTCGTCGGGCCGCCGCTCATCGGCATCCTCGGCGACGCGATCGGTCTCCTCAACGCCCTGTTCGTCGTGCTCGTGCTCATCGTGTTCGCCGGTCTGGCCTCTCCGGCAGCCCGCGAGAGCAGCCGCCGCAAGCGCTGAGCCCCGTTCGTCCGCCCACGTTCGGGCGATTCAGGGTTCCGTCGCCCGACGATGGGCGAATGGACGTGCTGTGGTGTCGCGGTAGGCTCGTCGTCGTGCGTTTGGTGATTGCGGAGTGCTCGGTCGACTATGCCGGACGGTTGTCGGCTCACTTGCCGCTCGCCAAGCGGCTGCTCATGGTGAAGAACGACGGCAGCCTGCTCGTCCACTCCGACGGCGGCTCTTACAAGCCGCTCAACTGGATGAGCCCGCCCTGCGTGCTCACGACGGTCGAGCCCGACGAGACGCAGGCCGCGGCCGGGATCACCGAGCTGTGGAAGGTCACGCACAAGAAGACCGGTGACGCCCTCATCGTGTCGATCCACGAGGTCCACCACGACAGCGCGCACGAACTCGGCGTCGATCCCGGCCTCCAGAAGGACGGCGTCGAGGCACACCTGCAGAAGCTCCTCGCCGAGCAGATCGAGCTCCTCGGCGACGGCTACCGACTCATCCGCCGCGAGTACATGACCGCGATCGGCCCGGTCGACATCCTCGCCACCGACGCGACCGGCGCGTCCGTGGCGGTCGAGCTGAAGCGCCGCGGCGACATCGACGGCGTCGAGCAGCTCACCCGCTACCTCGAACTCATGAACCGCGACCCGCTCCTCGCCCCTGTGCAGGGCGTGTTCGCCGCCCAGGAGATCAAGCCGCAGGCGCGCACCCTCGCCCAGGACCGCGGGATCCGCTGCGTCGTCCTCGACTACGACGCGATGCGCGGCCTCGACGACAGCGACTCCCGCCTCTTCTGATCGTCCACAACTCAGGACGGCCCCGGCGCGTCGGACACGACACGCCGGCGCCCGACCCGGACACGCGGCAGCCGTCCTGAATTGCGGACGCGAACTAGACGAACAGCCAGATGAGGGCGACCATCCCGAAGCCGACGACCGAGAGGATCGTCTCGAGGACGGTCCAGGTCGCGAGCGTCTGCTTCACCGACATGTTGAAGTACTTCGCGATGATCCAGAACCCACCGTCGTTGACGTGCGAGAGCGTGATCGACCCCGCGGCGATCGCGATGCCGATGAGCGCCAGCTGCGGCTGCGAGTAGTCGCCGGCGAGTACGACCGGCTGCAGGATCCCCGCCGTGATGACGATGGCCGCGGTCGCCGAGCCCTGCGCGATGCGGAGGCCCGAGCTGATGAGGTACGCCGACACGATGATCGGCAGGCCGAGCGAACCGAGCACCTCGGCCAGTGCCGCGCCCACACCCGTCGCCGAGATGACGGCTCCGAAGAACGCACCCGCACCGACGACGAGCAGGATCATGCCGATCGGCCGGAGCGACTGACCGGAGAGCTCGCCCAGCTCGGCGAGCGTCATGCCACGCCGCACCCCGAGCACGTAGTACGCGAGGCAGACGGCGATCGTGAGTGCGACCGCCGGGTTGCCGATGAGCGTCAACGCTTCGAGGACGGGTCCGTTCGGGAGGGCGAGGGCGCCGAAGGTCGCGGCGAGGATCAACAGGATCGGCGTGATGATGATGAGACCGACGCTCCAGAGCGAGACGTCCTTGCGCTCGGGGGCGTCGTCCTCGGGCTCCAGCACGTACTCCTCGGGAACGGAGACCATGACGCGCTTCCCGATCCAGAGCGGCCAGGCGATGCCCGATGCGATGAAGGCGGGGATGCCACACAGGAAGCCCATGAGGATGAGCCAGCCGAGGCCGACCTCGAAGGTGCCGGCGAGCGCCGTCGGTCCCGGGTGCGGCGGCAGGAACGCGTGCGTCATCGAGAGGCCGGCGAGCATCGGGAGCGCGTAGAGCACGAGCGACTTCCCGCCGCGACGCGCGGTGATGTAGACGAGGGGCGCGAGGACGAAGATGCCGACGTCGAAGAACACGGGGATGCCGAAGATGAGGCCGGTAAGCCCCATCGCGATCGGAGCGCCGCGTTCGCCGAAGCGACCGAGGAGCTTCCGGATGAGGACATCGGCACCACCGGAACGTTCGAGGATCGCGCCGAGCACGGTGCCGAGACCGATGATGATCGTGATGTGCCCGAGGATGCCGCCGAAGCCGGTCTCGAGGAGCGACGCCCCCGGCTTGATCTGCTCGTCGTCGAAGGGGTCCGGCACGGCCACGCCGACGATCTGGTAGATGCTCGTCCCGGTCGCGAGCGCCAGGCCGATGCCGACGATGAAGAGCGAGATGAACGGTTCGAGCTTCACCCGGATGATGAGGAACAGCAGCACCGCGATGGCGACGGCGCAGAGGATGAGCAGGCCGGGGGTGGTCTGCTGCAGCCATCCGATGGGATCGCTCGGGGCTGGTGCGGCGGCGACGACGCTGCGCGCGAGGGCGGTGATGGGCATGGGAGGACCTTCTGTGTCTGTAGGCGCGGAGGTGGGGAGGAACGAGGGAGCGATCAGGCCGGGCGGCGGCGGATCGAGCGACCGGGGACGGCGTCGGTGCGGCGACCGTCGGCGATGACGGCGGCGCCGTTCACGAACACCCACGGGATGCCGGCGGCCTGCTGCCGGGGCTCGGCGAACGTCGCGCGGTCGGCGATGGTCGCCGGGTCGAAGAGGACGACGTCGGCGACGGCTCCGACGCGGAGCACACCGCGGTCGGTGAGACCGAGCCGGGCAGCCGGACGCGAGGTGAGGTGCGCGACGGCGTCTTCCAGCTCGAGCACCCCCTCCTCGCGGACGTAGTGGCCGAGGTAGCGCGGGAAGGTGCCCCACGCGCGCGGGTGGGGCTTCGCACCGATGAGGATCCCGTCGCTCCCACTGGTGTGGGCGGGATGCACCATCATCGTGCGCACGTTGGCCTCGTCGCCGACGTGCTGGAGGATGCCGGTCGCGAGCCGATCGGCTTCGAGCAGCGCGAAGAACAGGGCCGTCGGGTCGCCCGACCACGCGTGTCCCGCATCCTCCGCGGCGATGTCGGCGACGGTCCGGCCGACAAAGCCGGCGAGCTCGGGGTTCGCGACACCGGAGATCTCGATCGTGGCCCAGTCGGTGACGACGCCGTGGCAGCCGTCCGTGCCGACGACTTCGAGCTCGTACCGGATCCGCGCTCGGACGTCGTCGTCGCCGAGGCGCTCGATCGTCGCGTCCGGCCCGCCGACCGCCGCCCAGCTCGGCAGCAGCGCAGACAGGGTCGTCGATCCCGGCAGGTAGGGGTACGTGTCGAGCGTGATGTCGACGCCGTCCGCGATGGCGTCGTCGATGAGGGCGACGAGTTCGGCGGCCCGGCCGGCGTTGACGCCGAAGTTCATCGTCGCGTGCGTGAGGTGCAGCGCGCAGCCGGAACGACGACTGACGTCGATCATCTCCGCGTAGGCCTCGAGCGCGCCCTTGCCGTACGAGCGCTGGTGCGGTGCGTAGAAGCCGCCGTGCTCGGCGACGGTGCGGCACAGCGCGACGAGTTCCTCGGTGTCGGCGAACATGCCGGGCACGTAGGTGAGGCCGGAGGACATCCCGACCGCCCCGTCCCGCATACCGGCGGCGACCAGCTCCTGCATGCGGGTGATCTCGTCAGGGGTCGCCGGGCGGTTCTCGGTGCCGACCACGAGCATCCGGACGGAGCCCTGCGGCACGAGGTAGGCGACGTTCAGCGCCGCGCCGCGGTCGACCCGGTCGAGGTACTCGCTGACGGTCCGCCAAGCGAAGTCGACGTCGTCGGGCTGCCCGTTCCAGCCGGCGATCTGCTGTCGGACGATCGCCATGGTGCGGTCGTCGGTCGGGGCGTAGGAGAGCCCGTCCTGTCCGAGGACCTCGGTGGTGACCCCCTGCGACACCTTCGCGAGGTGGTCGCGGTCGCGCAGGACGGCCAGGTCGGAGTGGGCGTGCATGTCGATGAAGCCGGGCGATGCGACGAGTCCGTCGGCGTCGATGATCAGCGCGTCGGCGGGTGCGTCGGCCTCGGCGGACGCCCCGATCGCGATGATGCGGCCCCCGTCGATGAGCAGCGACCCGTGCATGCTCGGTCCGCCGGTGCCGTCGACGATGCGAGCGCCGCGGATGACCACCGCGCTCGCTCCGTCCGTCGGTCGCGGCGTCACGGCAGGAGGGCCGCCGTGGTGAAGGCGGTCGCACGCTCGGTGACCCCGGCCCAGTCGGCCGCGGCGACGTCGGCCGCACCGACCACACTCGACCCCGCGGTCACGGCTGCTGCACCGGCCTGGATGTACTCCCGTGCGTTCCCGGCGTGCAGTCCGCCCGACGGCACGAGCCGGAGACCCGGGAACGGGCCCTTGAGGTCCTTGAGGAAGCCGGACCCCATGGCGGCGGCTGGGAAGATCTTCACTGCGTGGGAACCGAGCGACGCGGCGCGCATGACCTCGCTGGGCGTCATCGCACCGAGCAGGAACGGGATGCCGGCGGCGGTGGCGACCTCCGCGACCTCCTCGCTCAGACCGGGGGTGACGAGGAACTGCGCGCCACTGTCGACGGCGCGCTGCGCGGTGTCGCGGTCCACGACCGTCCCCGCGCCGATCACGGCCCCGTGGTCGCCGATCGCGTCGGCCGCAGCGCGGATGAGCGCTTCGACGCCCGGCGTGGTGAAGGTGAACTCGACACTACGGATCCCGCCCGCGGCGAGCGCCCGGCAGAGTTCGACCGGGTCGGGGATGACGGGCACGCGGACGACGGCGATGGCGCGGTCGGCGTACAGGGCGTCGAGGGCGTGTGGCGTGCTGGGTGGGGTCTCGAGCGTCATGGGGGCTCCTGTTCGGTTCGGCTCAGCCGAAGGTGGTGGTGACGGCGTCGACGGCGCTCGGTTCGGCGAGACGGACGTCGTCGATGACCACGAGGGCGCGCCACTTGTCGAAGGTGGTGCACGGGTGGGAGAGGCCCAGGCGGATGACGTCGCCGACCTCGACGTCGCTACCCGGCGGCAGGGAGACGAAGGTGTGCTGGTCGTTCATGGCCGTGGTCGTCGCGCCCGGGAGCGGTTCGACGGTGGCGGACCCGGCGCGGCGGACGCCCTGCACCTCGGGAAGCCCCTCGTCGAACGGGAAGTCGCGCTTGCCGCCGTCGACGAGCGCGAGGCCGGGCTCGGGGCGGGAGACGATCGTCGCCCAGCCGTGGATCGCGGATCGGAAGTCGCCGGTGCCCTCGTGGCGGCCGAGCGGGGTGATCCCGCGGTAGAAGCCGTCGTCGTGGGTCACGTACGCGCCGGAGCGCAGCAGGACGTCGACGGCGCGTCCGTGAGCACCGTCGAGGTCGCGCAGTCCGGCGAGCACCTCGGCGACCACGTCGAAGTAGGCGCTGCCCCCGGCGGTCACGATGAGGGTCCGGACACGATCGTCGTAGCGGCCGTCGGCGAGGAGCCCGGTGTGCAGCTCGGCGAGCGACGTCAGGTAGTCGCGCACGATCTGCAGTGAACCCTCGTCGCCGTGGTGCGCGAGCGCCCCCTCGTAGCCGCTGACGCCGGCGAGTGCGAGTTCGGGCGATGCGATGATCGCCTCGGCGATCTCGAGCGCCGTGGCGTGGTCGCGGGCTCCGGTGCGACCACCAGGGGCCCCGAGCTCGACGAGCACGTGGAGTGGGCGGCGGGGCGGCTGCTCGGCCAGCACCCGCGACATGATCTGCACCGCGCGGACGGAGTCGGCCCACACGACGATCTCGGCGTCGCCGGTGTCGAGGGCCCGCGCGACGGCGCGCAGGTGTTCGAGTTGCACGAGGGCGTTGGCGAGCATCACGCGCGGGATCGACCAGCCGAGCGCGACGGAGAGCTGCCAGGGGGTCGCGACGGTGATACCCCAGGCACCCGCGTCGAGCTGACGCTGCCACAGGGCTCGGTTCATCGTGGTCTTGCCGTGCGGCGCGAGACCGACTCCTGAGCGGTCGCACCACTGCCGCATGGTCTCGACGTTGTCGGTGACCGCCGAGCGGTCGAGCGTGACGAGCGGCGTCGTGAAATCGGCGAGCGCCGGCCGACCGGCGAGGAACCTGGCGGCGTCGGTCCCGACGGACGCCGGTGGGAAGCCCTTGAGGCTGCCGTCGAGCACGCCCAGCGCGCCGGCATCGAACTCGTCCGTCATGGTCCCTCGTTTCGCGATCGAGCGCTGCACCCGCCGACATCGTGAACATCAAGCGTTGCGCATATTGCAACATACATTGCATCCGGCGCTACGTCTGTTCTAGCATTGCGTCCACAGGCCGTCAACCGGACCCGGCCGAGACACGAGGGGAACCGTGATGACGACGTCACCGTCCACCGTGAGCACGATCGGCGAAGCGATGGTCGTCCTCCTGCCCGAGGGCCAGCTCCCCGTCGCCGAGGCGCGCGCATACCAGACGGCCGTCGGCGGTGCCGAGTTCAACGTCGCCTCCAGCCTCGCGCGCCTGGGCGTTCCCACTCACTGGATCTCGCGCCTCGGCGACGACGGCTTCGGCGACTACATCCTCGAGACGGCCCGGCACGACGGTGTCCTCACCGACGCCGTCGAACGCGACGACCACCGGCCCACCGGCCTCTACGTCAAGGAGACGGTCGTGAGCGCCGACGGTGATCGTCGGCCGCGGATGCACTACTACCGCAGCGAATCCGCAGCGTCGCAGCTCGGCGTCGACACCCTGCAGCACGAGGCGACCCGGGCGGCCATCACCGCCTCGGCCATCGTGCACACCTCCGGCATCACCCCGGCCCTCTCCGACTCGACCGCGCTGCTCGTGGGCGAGCTGGGCGAGGCGCTCCCCCGAGACACCGTCCTGAGCGTCGACCTCAACTTCCGGCCGCGACTCTGGGAGCGTCGCTCGACCGCCCCGCTGCACCGCCTGCTCGACCAGGCGTCCGTCCTGTTCCTCGGCGTCGACGAAGCAGAGCTGTTCTTCGGCCACACGGACGCCGCCCGCCTCTTCGCCGAGCTGCCGACCCTGCAGCGCATCGTGCTGAAGGACGAGGAGAACGCCGCGACCACCCTCCACCGTGACCCAGCGGCAGGCACCGAGGTGCGGTCGTTGTCCGTCGAGGTCGTCGAGACGGTCGGCGCCGGCGACGCGTTCGCCGCCGGCTACCTGGCTGGGCTGGCCGCGGCACGCTCCGACACCGCCTGCACGCGGCTCGGCCACGCCGTCGCGGCGTCGACGCTCATCTGCCACGGCGACCGGCCTGAGCTCGTGCCCGACGCCCAGGGCGTCAGCACCATCGTCGACGCGACGGACGAGCAGTGGGCGTCATGGCGCATCACCGCCGACCGCCCGCTGCCGTGGAGCACCGTCGGCGCGCACGGGACGGCCGGCGCATGAGCCAGTCACTGTCCCGGGCCCTCGACCTCCTCCGCGAGATCGTCGCGGGCACCAACTCCCTCGACGCGCTCGCGGCGACGGCCGGCGTGCACAAGACCACGGTGCTGCGCCTGCTCAACACGCTCGAGGAGCACGGCTTCGTCACGCGCGACGCGTCGTTCCGGTACCACCTCGGGCGGGCGATGTTCGAGCTGACCCAGACCGCGCTCGACGAGCAGGACGTCCGCGGCGTCGCCGCTCCGCACATCCGGTCGCTCGGGGCGGCCACGGGCCAGACGGTGCACCTCGCCGCCTACGAGGGCGGCTCCGTCTTCTACATCGACAAGGTCGAGTCCCGTCAGCCCCTGCGCATGTACTCGCGCGTCGGCCTGCCCGCCTCCCTCTACGCGACCGGCGTCGCGAAGGTACTCCTCGGCGGACTCGACGAGGCGGAGCGTCGACGCGTCGTCACGGGCATCGTCTTCGAGCGGTACACCGACAAGACCATCACCGACGCCGACGCCCTGCTCGCCGAGATCGAGTGGTCGACCGAACGCGGGTGGGCCGAGGACCACGAGGAGCACGAGAGCTTCATGAACTGCGTGGCTGCGCCGGTCTTCGGTCCCGACGGCCGGGTCGCCGCGGCGGTGTCGATCTCGGTCCCGACGATGGTCCTCCCCCACAGCGGCGTCCGCGCCCTCCTGCCGCAGCTCCTCGCCACCACGACCGCGATCTCCGCCGAACTCGGCTACGTACCGCCGGCGCCCGCCGAGGCCCCCGCGACCGCCTGACC
>NZ_JARVSC010000002.1 GCF_030209375.1 Plantibacter sp. ME-Dv--P-122b | reverse complement strand
TGCTGGGGTGTGAACGGGTCGACCGGTACGCCGGGTTCTGTCCCACGCTTGCGCGGATGTCGCAGTACGGCTCGACGAAGTCGCGGCCGTGCTGGGGTGTGAACGGGTCGACCGGTACGCCGGGTTCTGTCCCACGCTTGCGCGTTTGGACGGCCATCTCTCTCGGGACGACGTTGCCGCCGCCCTCTAGCGGTCTACCCGGGAACTTGGCGAGCAGCCTCAGCGTTCCCTGTTGACCTTGCTCCGGACGAGGTTTACCGAGCCGACCGGGTCACCCCGGTCGCTGGTGGGCTCTTACCCCACCGTTTCACCCTGACCGTGGTCGCCCACGGCGGTCTGTTCTCTGTGGCACTGTCTCGCGGGTCACCCCGGGTGGGTGTTACCCACCGCCCTGCTCTGTGGAGCCCGGACGTTCCTCGGCACCGACACCCGGAGGTCTCGGTGACGCGACCGTCTAGCCGGCCCGTTCACGGAGACGAGTCTACCGGCCCGCGACAACGGCCGTGGACCGCCGGTGTCGTGCAGCCGGCGTCCGGCTCAGATGAGGCCGGACTCGTCCGTCCGGACGACGATCGCGGCGCACTCCGGGCACTGCACGACGTCTTCGGACGGTGCGGCGCGGACGGCCTGGAGGTCGTTGCCGGTGAGCGACATCTTGCATGCGCCGCAGGTGCCGGCGCGGAACAGTGCTGCACCGATACCGCCGCGGGCGCGGCGCTGGTCGTAGAGGGCCAGGAGATCGGCGGGGATGCCGGGTGCGAGTGACTCGCGGTCGGCGGTGAGTCGTGCCCGCTCGGCCTCGAGTTCCACGAGTTCGGCGTCGCGCTTCGCGACGACCTCGTCGAGGAGCTCCTGGAGTCCGGCGCGCTCGGCGTCGACCTGGGCGACGGCGTCCTCCGCAGCCTCCACCCGCTCCATGACGTTCAGCTGGATCTCCTCGAGGTTGTTCTGCCGGTTCTGCAATGACGCGATCTCGCTCTGCAGCGCCTCGACGTCCTTGACGGAGGTCGACGACTGGAGACGGTCGGCATCGCGCTTCATCCGGGCCGCGACGACGGCGACGTCGGACTCGATGCGCCCGAGCTCGGTCTGTGCGTCGTCGCGGACGCCGACCCGCTCCAGGCGACGGAGGCGGACGGTCTCGATCTCGGCCTGGAGCTGCGCGATGCGCGCGGCCTCGGGGAGGTTCGCCGCGCGGTGGGCGGTGCGCTGCACGCCGGTGTCGATGCTCTGCAGGGTGAGCAACGTCTTCTGGTCTGCTGGGCTGGCTTTCACGTCTGTTCCAAACTCTCGACTCATCACCCTACCGGCCGCGCCGACTACTGGGTGACGACGAAGTCCCACGGGTCGGTACGCAGCTCGCTGACCCGGACGTCGAGTCCCGGGAGCTCTCGTCGGAGCGCGTCGGCGGCCCCCTCCAGCCACAGCCACTCGCTCGCCCAGTGGGAGACGTCGACGAGGGCCGGCCCGCCGCCGAGGAGTGCCTGTTCCCGGGCCTCGGACGCCGGATGGTGGCGGAGGTCGGCCGTGATGTACACGTCGGCCGCGCGGACCGCGGGGTGGGACAGGAGCGAGTCCCCCGCTCCCCCGCAGAGCGCGATCCTCCGGACGGCCTGGTCGTAGTCGCCGGAGGCACGGACCCCGGTGGCGGTCGCCGGCAGGATCTCGGCGAGGGCACGCGCGACGGCGCCGAGCGTCGTCTCCTCCGGGAGGTCGCCGACCCGACCCAGCCCGGTCAGTCCGTCGGCCGCCGGGACGATCGGAGCCGACTCGTGCAGGCCGAGACGCTGTGCGAGGACGTCCGAGGTCCCGTCGACGACGACGTCGGCGTTGGTGTGTGCGGCGATGAGCCCGGCGCCGCCGCGGATCAGCCGCGTGATGAGCGACCCCTTGTACCGGTCGCCCGCCACGGTCGTGACACCGCGCATCAGGAGCGGGTGGTGGACCAGCAGCAGACCGTCGGGGCGCTCGAGCACCTCGTCGACGGTCGCGCCGACCGCGTCGACCGCGAGGAGCACCTGCCCGACCGGCTGACCCGGGTCGCCGACGAGGAGCCCCGGGGCGTCCCAGTCCTCGGCTCCGGACAGCGGCCAGAGGCGCTCGACGACCGTGTTGACCTCACGCAGGGTTCTCATCACCCGGCAATCCTAACCAGGCCCGCAGCTGGACGTTCAGGGGCGCAGGACGAGCATGATCGCGAGGGCGATCATGACGACCGCGATGGCGACGTCGAGGATGCGCCAGGCCACGGGCTTCGCGAAGACCCCGCGGAGCAACCGGGCGCCGTACCCCAGAGCGGTGAACCACAGGATGCTCCCGAGGACCGCGCCCGCGGCGAACCACCAGCGTCCGACCTCGCCGTGGGTGTTCGCGATCGAGCCGAGGAGGAGGACGGTGTCGAGGTATACGTGGGGGTTCAGCCAGGTGAGGCCGACCACGGTGAGCACCGCCGCCCTGAGCGAGAGGCCGTTGCCGCCGCGGTCGGCGGAGAGACCGGATGGTGCGAGCGCTCGGCGTGCGGCCAGCAGACCGTAGCCGAGCAGGAAGGCGGCCCCGGTCCAACGGAGGACGACGAGGACCACGGGGAACCGCTCCACGACGAAGCCGATGCCGCTGACGCCGGCGACGATGAGCACAGCATCGGAGAGTGCGCAGACGAGCACCACGGGAAAGACGTGCTCACGGCGGATGCCCTGCCGGAGGACGAAGGCGTTCTGGGCGCCGATGGCGACGATGAGCGAGAGGCCGAGGCCGAGGCCCGCGGTCGCGGCCTGCAGTGCGGAGGTCATCCCCCGACCGTAGGAGGCATAGCATGATGAATCCAGTTCATTATTCTGATGAATCCTAAGATCCTCTTATGATGGATTTCCACGTCGAGCAACTGCGGGCCTTCGTCGCCGCCGTCGACCACGGCACCTTCGAGTCGGCCGCCCGGGAGCTGATGGTCACGCCGTCGGCGATCAGCCAACGCATCAAGGCCCTCGAGCAGAGCGTCGGACGGGTCCTCCTGCTTCGGACCAAACCGATCACCATCACGGCGTCAGGTGAGATCGTGCTCCGCCTCGGTCGCGCGGTGCACCTGCTCGGTCACGATGCGGCGCTCGAGCTGCACGCCGATGACGTGATCGCACCGGTTGCACCAGCGGTGATCCCGATCGTCGTGAACGCGGACTCCCTCGCCACGTGGCTGCTCCCGGTGCTGGCGGACATCGCGGCACGGGAGCCGATCGTCTTCGACCTCGCTCGAGAGGACCAGGACCATTCGACCGACCTCCTCCGTGCGGGCAGCGTCATGGCCGCGGTCACCTCGAACGCCGAGCCCGTCCAAGGCTGTACGGTGCGTCCTCTCGGCCGGATGCGATACCGACCGATGGCGTCGCCGGCGTTCGCTGCGCGCTGGTTCGAGGACGGTGCGACCGCTCAGGCGCTCACCGCAGCGCCCGTCGTCGTCTTCGACCGGAAGGACGACCTCCAGGACGCCTACCTCAGGCGTCGGGGCGTCGACCCCGCCGACCCGCCGCGGCACCATGTTCCGGCCTCGGCGGACTTCGCGACCGCCGTCGGCCTCGGTCTCGGCTGGGGCATGCTCCCGGACGCGCAGTCCGACGCGCCGCTGCGCAGGGGCGCGCTCGTCGTGCTCGACGAGACCGGTGGCGTCGACGTCCCGTTGTTCTGGCAGCAGTGGCGACTCCACTCCCGACTGCTCGAGCTCGTCTCGACGGCGGTGGTCGACGCGGCCCGATCCACGCTGCACTGAACGACTGCCGAGAGGTCGCGGGGAAGGTGCGCCGGTCGTCCGGGACGGTGCGAGGATGGAGCAATGGATATCGCGTACACAGCAGTTGCCCATGCCACCGGAGGCGGACGAGACGGACACGTCCGCAGTGAGGACGACCTCCTCGACTTCGACACCCGTCCCCCGAAGGAACTCGGCGGCAGCGGCGAGGGCACCAACCCCGAGCAGTTGTTCGCCGCCGGCTTCGCCGCGTGCTTCCTCAGCGCCCTCCACGCCGTCGGACGCACCGCGAAGCTCGATACGAAGGACGCGGAGGTGTCGGCGAGCGTCGGCATCGGATCGAACGGTGAGGGCGGCTTCGGCCTGGCCGTCGAGCTCGACGTCTACGTGCCGAACGTCACGCACGATGAAGCGCAGCAGCTGGCCGACCAGGCGCACCAGGTGTGCCCCTACTCGAACGCCACGCGCGGCAACATCGACGTGACGGTGTCGATCGTCGACTGACGAGCCTCTCGTCCGCAAGGGCTGTCGATCGTCGTGCCCGCCGGTTACGCTGGCGGGCACGACGATCGAGAGGAAGCATCATGTCTGATTTCGGGGCGGTCGAAGGTATCCGTGACGAGGGAGCGGCGGCCATGCTGCCCGGGCTCCCGGACGCGGCGGTCGAGGACGAGGCGCTGGACGACGACGCGCCCGCTGAGGACGCGGCTGATGGAACCGATACGGGTCTCGCCGGCTCAGGGAACTGACGCGGGGATCGAGCTCAGCGCAACAGCGACGCGGCGATGACGCCGACGATGCCGAGTTGCAGCGCGAGCACGATGCCGATCGTGATGAAGAGGGTGCTCCAGAGGACGATGTTCCCCAGGAGGACGCCTACGAAGGCCCCGAACCGCCCACGTGGTCGAGCCGTCGGGCGGGTCACCTGCAGCCGCTCGGTCTGCGCGACCCGGGGCGAGGACAGGGTGAACAGATTCGGGCTGGTGTCCAGGTGCGTGGTCATGCCACAAGTGTCCGTCGACGCCCGGGTGCGGCACATCGGACGCCGGGTCGATCATCGCGGTCGCGGCGTCATCCTCTGAGCTGATCCTCCTCCGCCCGAAGGACCGTCGACGGTCCGCCGTTCGACGTGCCGGTCACAGCCGTGTGAGTCGGATCCCCCAGGACAGCGACCACCGCTCGTCGGGGTCCAACCACCGGAGTCCGGTCCCGCTGTTCAGCGCATCGGCCGGAGCCGTCATGGGCTCGATGGCGATGGCCTGCGTCGGTCCGTCTGCCGCCGGGAAGTTCTTCGGCGTGTAGACCTGGACGAACCGGAAGTCGTCGTCCGCCCAGAGTTCGACGGTGTCGCCGTCTGATGAGGTGAGCCGGTGTCGGATGGCACCCTCGATCTGCTGGACCGGACCCAGGCCGACGTCGATCGAGAGGTCGCCGACCCGAGCGCCGGAACGCAGGTCGTACGGTGTCCCGTCGACGGGACGGGAGGCGACCGGGATGCGTTGCTCGTCCGTCTCGAACCAGGTGTCGGCCGCCACCGTCACGGTGAGGTCGGCGGTCGGCACGTCGCCGAGCGCCAGGTAGGGGTGAGCGCCGACGGCGACCGGCGCGGGGCGACTCGACCGGTTCACGATGGTGTGGGTCACCCGCAGGCCGTCGTCGTCCAACGTGTAGGCGACCGAGGTGTCGAGGCGGAACGGGTAGCCGTGCTGCGGGAACACCGAGGCGAGCAGCGTCACCGCGTCGTCCGACCGCTCCCCCGCGCGATATCCCGTGTTGCGGAGCAGACCGTGTGAGGCGTTGCCGGTGGCCGCCTCGGTGACGTCGAGTTGCTGCGGCTCTCCGTCGAGCGTCCACCGGGCATCCCGGACGCGGTTGGGCCAGGGCACGAGCACCATCCCGCACCCCATCGGGGCGACGACGTCCTCACCGAAGGACTGCACGAGGGTGCGTCCGCCCACCGTCAGTTCACGCAGCCCGGCGGCGAGTTCGGTGACCGTCGCTCGCACCTCGCCCTGCGGACCGGCGCGGTGGAGACGGTACTGGGTTCCAGAGGCAGCGGGCATGCCGCCAAGCCTACGACGGACCTCCGCCAGGCGGGGTGGAGCCGTGAGAGGCCGTCGACCGGTGGACGGCCTCGGCGATCCGGATCAGCCCGAGTTCGAGCTCGACGAAGCCGGAACTCAAGGGCGAGAGCCCGACGCGGAGCCCGTCCGGGTGCCGGAAATCGGGGATCACGCCCGCATTCCAGAGCAGCGGGGTGATCTCGCGGAACGACGGGTGACCGAGCGTCACATGACCACCGCGACGCGTCGCTTCACGAGGGGTCATCACCCTGACACCGGCGCCCGCGAGGTGCTCGTCGGCCCAGGAGATCGCGAACGTGGTGAGCGCCACGGACTTCGCCCGGATGGCGGCGACCCCGGCGGACTCGATGAGCGTCAGGGAGTCCTCGAGTGGCAGCATGCCCACGATCGGTGGCGTCCCGCTGAGGAACCGGCGCATCCCGACGGCCGGCTGATAGGCGTCGGCCATGGCGAAGACGTCCGCGGCGCCCATCCACCCCTGGATGGGCTGGAGGAGCCGGTCCTGATGGCGCGCAGCGACGTAGGCGAAGGCCGGAGCGCCGGGCCCGCCGCCGAGGTACTTGTAGGAGCAGCCCACCGCGAGGTCGACGCCCCACTCTTCGAGCTCGATCGGGACCGCGCCGGCGGAGTGGCACAGGTCCCAGAGGACGAGTGCTCCCGCCTGATGCGCGATCGCGGTCAGCTCCTCGACGCCGAGCAGCGCTCCGGACCGGTAGTCGACCTGACTGAGCACGACGAGTGCGGTCCGCTGGTGGACCACCTCGCGCAGCTGGTGCACGGCGACACCGTGGATCGGATCGGCATCGATCCATCGCACACGCAGACCGCGCTCAGCGGCGATCCCCTCGATCACGAAGCGGTCCGTCGGGAAGTTCCCCGCATCGATCACGAGCTCGTCGCGCGGAGTAGCTCCTCCAGCCGACGAGGTCGCGTCGACCGCCGCGCGGATCAGCTTGTACAGCAGCACGGTCGTCGAGTCGGCGACGACCGTCTGGCCGGGTGCTGCGCCGAGCACGACCGATCCCAGGCGGTCGCCGAGCGTCAGCGGCAGCTCGAACCAGCGGTCGTCCCACGAGCGGATGAGCCTCGTCCCCCATTCCTCCGCGATGAACGATTGCAGCCGCTCCGCCGTGGCCCGCAACGGCCGCCCCAGGGAGTTCCCGTCGAGGTAGGCGACGACGCCCTCGGCCGGGACGAACGCCGCGCGGTGTTCCGCGAGCGGGTCGGCCTCGTCGAGGACGCGTGCGTCCTGGCGGGCGGACGTGGTGGGGGCTGGGGCGTCGACCATCCTGCGACGGTAACCGTCACCAGTGCGCGCCGCAAGGAAGTGGACGGGACCCGGCTTGCTAGCGTTGCCGCATGCCCACCCTCCTGCATCTCGACTCCTCAGCCGATCTCGACACCTCCCGGTCCCGCCGGCTCTCGCAAGCCGTCGTGGACGCCTGGGTGACCGCCGACCCCACCGGCATCGTCGTCCGTCGCGACCTGCACCTGGATCCGATCCCCCACCTCGCCGACGCGAGTCTCCACTGGGCACCGGCCGACCGCCACCCCGGTGCGAACCCGCCCGCCGAGGCCGAGGCCCTCCAGCGCGTCCTGCTCGACGAGCTGCTCGGCGCCGACATCGTCGTGATCGGTGCGCCGCTCTACAACTTCTCGATCCCGTCGTCGCTCAAGGCCTGGATCGACCACATCCACGTGCCGGGTGTCACCTCCGCGGATACGGGAGCGCTCACCGGCCGGCCGGTCGTCATCGCCACCAGCCGCGGGATCGCCTACGACGCGGGTAGCCCGACCGAGGGCTGGGATCACGAGGTGCCGGCACTGCGGACGCTGTTCGGTGGAGCGCTCGGCATGGACGTCCACATCATCACGACGAGTCTGACCCTCGCCGACCGCGACCCGGCGCTCGCAGCGCAGCGCGAACGCGGCGAGCAGGAGTTCGACGAGGCCCTCCGGCTCGCGTCCGAGACGGGGCTGCGACTGGCCGTCTCGACGGCCTGATGGCCGAGACGACAGGCGGACGGCGGATCCGACCCGTCTGATCCGGGCAGTGCTCCGAACTCCTGTCGAGCCACGATCAGGGAGTAGCACATGCCATCGAACCACCAGACCGGCACCACTCGGAGCGGACGACGTCTCGTCTGGTTCGCGGCAGCACTGTCCGGCATCGTCGCAGCAGCGGTGTTCCTCGCGATCGCCGAGCTGGCGGCGCTGTTGTTCGCCCGAGGCAGCAGTCCCCTCCTCACCGTCGGGTCGTTCGTCATCGACATCGTCCCGCGGTGGGCGAAGGAGTTCGCGATCGAGACCTTCGGCAGCAACGACAAGATCTTCCTCCTCGTGAGCCTCGGGGTCGCCGTCGTGATCGCCGCGGCGATCGCCGGGATCCTGCAGCAGATCCGTCCACCGCTCGGTGTCGTGGTGCTCGTCGCGGCCGGCGTCTTCGCCGGTGCGACGACCGTCACCCGCGCCGGTGCCACTCCGCTCGCCGTCGTCCCGGTGATCCTCGGGCTCGCGGCCGGCGTCGTGATCCTCATCATCCTGAGTCGCCGCCTGCCGAAGCGAGCCGCGAACGGATCGGACGACGAGCGCGCGGCGTTCGACCGCCGAGGGTTCTTCCGCGTGGCCGGCATCGCGGCGGCCGGTGCCGTCGTCGTCGGCGTGGGCGCACGCCTCGTGAACGTCACCACCTCGTCGATCACGGCTGTCCGTGACGCCCTCAAGCTCCCGGCGCCGAAGTCGACCGTCATGATCCCCGACGGAGCCGAGGCGGACGTCGACGGCCTCAGCCCGCTCTTCACACCGAACGACAAGTTCTACCGCGTCGACACCGCGCTGACCGTGCCGACGGTCGACCCGGCCACCTGGACGCTCACGATCGACGGCATGGTCGGCGAGCAGGTGCAGATCACCTTCGAGGAACTCCTCGCCATGGGTCTCGACGAATACGTCATCACCATGACCTGCGTCTCGAACGAGGTGGGCGGCAACCTGCTGGGCAACGCGAAGTGGCTCGGTGTCCCGGTGCGCGACGTCCTCAAGCGGGCGATGCCGGACTCGAAGGCCGACATGGTCCTGTCCACGAGCGTGGACGGGTTCACGGCGAGCACGCCGATCGAGTCGCTCACCGACCCGAACCTGGACGCGATCCTCGCCGTGGCGATGAACGGCGAGCCCCTGCCGCTCGAGCACGGTTTCCCCGTGCGCATGGTCGTCCCGGGCCTCTACGGCTACGTGTCGGCGACCAAGTGGCTGACGAAGCTGACGGTCACGACCTTCGACAAGGACGAGGCCTACTGGACCCCGCGCGGATACGACGCGAAGGCGCCGATCAAACTCTCCTCGCGGATCGACACACCGCGGATCGATAAGCAGCTGCCGGCCGGACCGGCGAAGATCGCGGGTGTCGCCTGGGCCCAGACGGTCGGGATCGCCAAGGTCGAGGTCAGCATCGACAACGGCGACTGGCAGAGCGTCAACCTCACGACCGCCATCAACGACGACACCTGGGTGCAGTGGTGGATGGACTGGGAGGCGACCGCCGGGACGCACTACGTCGCCGTCCGTGCGACCGACAAGGCCGGGAACCTCCAGATCGAGGAGCAGGCGCCAATCGCTCCCAACGGATCCTCCGGTTGGCAGCGCACGCTCGTCCGCGTCGGCTGATGCTTCGCGGCTGATCGAGACCGGTCAGCCGCGGGTGTCGACCGGCTGCAGCTCGGCGATCTTCGGTTCGCGACCGTCACCCGAGGACCGACCGGTCAAACGGCGCCCGATCCAGGGCAGCACGTGCTCGCGGTAGTAGGCCGCCGTGCGACGTTGACGCGGACCGGGCGGCGCCGCAGCGACATCGTCGATCCCCCACTCCTCGGGGACCGGCACGTCGAGCGCCGTCAGCACGTTGCTCGCCACCCGGGCATGGCCGAGGGCGTTGAGGTGCAGACGGTCCACCGACCAGTACCGGAGGTCGGCGAGGGTATGATCGGCCCAGTTGTCGACGAAGGTCACCCCGTCACGCGGATACCGCACCCGCACGGCCTGGGCCAACTGCTCCCCGCGGCGGGCGAGGAGCGAACCCATCGGGATGTGAGCCGAGGGGTTCGCCCCGCTCAGCAGCAGCACGTGGGCTCCCCCGGCACGCAGGCGCTCGACCGCCCCGTCCAAGCGGTCGGCGACGCCGTCGATCGACACCCGCGGACGCATGATGTCGTTGCCGCCGCCGTTGAAGCTGACGAGGTCCGGACCCATCGCGATCGCGCGGTCGAGTTGTTCGGCGAGGATCGGCAGGAGCTTCCGGCCCCGGATGGCGAGGTTCGCGTAGCTGACGGTCTCCGTGGACGCCCGGGCGAGACCGAGGGCCACGAAGTCCGCCCACCCGCGAAGGGAGCCGTCCTCTCGGACATCCCCGTATCCCTCACTGAAGCTGTCGCCGATGGCCACGTACCGTCTGAACCCGTGCTGCGTCATACCTGCACTGTACGCGCGACCGGAAGCCGTCTCCGACCGGTCCGCTCAGGCCGGACGCGACTCCCCGTCCGCGGCCGGTCGCCAGCCGAGGGCGGGCCCGAGCGCGCCGGCGATGTCGGTGAGCAGCTGCGTGTAGTCGTCCGGTTCGAGCGTGAACGGGAGCGCGAAGGCGACCTCGTCGACCTCCTGGAAACCGGCGTGCTCGTGCAGCCGCTCGGCGATCTCCGCACTGCTGCCGACGAGGTCCTCCGCGAAGAGCATCCGCCGCGGCCCGTGGGCGACGCCGACCCGGTGTCGTCTCGAGTCGACGTACTCGTGGTACCGGGCGCGCTGGGAAGCCGTCGCCGAGTCCGTCGGGATCACCACGAGCCCCTGCGACACGCGGGCCCGCTCACCCGCCGGGTGGAGTTCTCGGAACCGACGCACCTGGGCGGCCTGGTTCGCGGCGAAGTCCGTCGTGCCGTCCTCGGCGGCGATGACGCTGCTCGTGAGCAGGTTGAAGGACTGCTCACCGGCCCAACCGGCCGACCGCAGGCTGCCGGCTCCGTACCAGAGCCGCTCCGCCAGACCGTCGGCATGCGGCTCGACCCGTGAGGAGTAGTCCTCCTGGCCCTCACGACCGGCGTTGTCGCTGACGACGTCGCCGCGGATGAAGGAGCGCAGGCGCAGGACGCGGTCGTAGCCGAGGTCCTCCTGGTCGAGGGTGGACGGATAGATCGCGTGCTTGAAGGCGTCGAACCGCATCGGCTCCCCGGTGCTGAAGCCGGGTAGCAGCCTGCCGCCCGAGAGGACGTCGACCGTGCCCAGGTCCTCCGCGAGCCGGAAGGGGTTCTCCGCGCCGAGTGGAGTGACCGCGGTGCCGAGCGCGATGCGCTTCGTGCGCTGCGTCGCCGCCGCGAGGACGGCGACCGGCGAGGAGATGCCGAACTGCAGGTGCCGGTGCCGCAGCCAGGCGCTGTCGAACCCGAGACGTTCACCGAGCTCGATGAGCTGCAGGGTCGCCTCGTGCCCGGCCGCCGGCTCCTCGGGGTCGAACAGACCCATCGTGAGGAAGCCGAGTCTGCGGAGCGGTGCTGAGGATCGGGCCATGCATCGACTCTACGACGCCGCTCCGGTCCGACGACGCCGCCGCCGGAGCAGGATGTGCCCGCGCCGCGGGTGTCAGCTCGGCGACCCGGCCAACACGGTGAACATGGCGCCGAGGCTCCCGAGGATGAAGAGCATCGTCCCGAGCTGCATGGTCAGCGACTTGTTCCGGGACGCCGTCGGGACGTCCACCTCCAGGATCGGGCACCCGGACCAGCCCAGCAGGCCGATGCTCAACCCCACGATGACCGAGCAGCACCACCAGACCACGCGGAGTCCTTCGGCGAGGACCGCCGGCCGCCAGCCTGAGCTGAGGAGGAGACCGAGGACGATCGCGGTGCTCCCGACCGCGACGCCGAACCAGACGGTTCCGGTGCGCATGATGCGCTGGACGTTGTTCTCCGGTGACATGAGGTCCTGTGACACGTGGTGCGGCTTTCTCGAGGTTCCGATTCCTGACGCGGGCCGCGGCCGGCGGTCATGGTCGCTCGCAGCCCCGAACAGGAGCATAGACCCGGCCAAGACACGCGACTCCCGTACGACGGGGGCTTGCGCCGGCGGTGGTCGCGACACAGACGAAGCCGGTCGAGGATCCGTGACGGATCACGCTGAGGTCGCCCGGGCCGCCCACCGTGCCAGCGTCGCGAGCAGGGCACGGTGCTCCGCCGAGGCGTAGGAACGCTCGTCGTGTCCGAGTGCGTCGACGGCGACCCGGGAGGGCCCCACCTCGCGCACCCACACCGCAGGGAACCGCTCGCCGTCGACGTCGTGCTCGGCGACCGTGGTGCTGCGACCGACGGGCTGCAGCCGGAGGTACTGTTCGTCGTCTACGGGGATGTCGCCGAGCGGTCCGCCTTCGGGTGACGCCAGGCCGCGGACGATCGTCGGGCCCATCGGCGGATGCCAGGACACGCCGGGCAGCCACAACGCTCCGATCGTCGGCGCCCAGTCCGGGTAGTCGCGCAGTGAAGCGAGCGCCGCGTGCATCGCGAGCACCCCGACGCCCCGACCGAGCGCCTCCGCGAAGCCGTCGATCGAGGCCGTCGGCGCTCGGCCTTGCTCCTCCGACCGCCACGGGTCGCCGGCGTTGACCACCAGGAGCTCCACGCCTTCGAGTCGGGTCATCGCACGATCGACGTCCTCGTCGATCTCGACCGCGAAGCCGGCCGTCTCCAGGACCTCGGCAATGAGCGGGCTCGTGCGCGCGTACGGGTGCCACGGATCCGCATACCGACCGCTCCCCGATGCGATGAGTGCTTTCACGGTTCCCCCTCGTCCGATCCGTCTGCGCCGGTCACCGAGTCCGAGGCCGACGCTTCTCCAGGGTACGGGGCCTCCCACGGCGGCGGCGTCGCCGGCCGATTGTGTCCGCGCATGTCGTCATCTCCTGTGCCCGCCCCGGTCTCGACCGTAGAGTGCCTGTCACCGACGCCGTGGCGTCGACGACGGCCGAGCTGACGGAGAGGACGAGGCGATGCACGAGCGGGACCGAGGGGGCTTCAGCACCCGACAGCTGCACGCCGGTGGTGCACCCGACGCGCCGCTCCAGCCGCGGACCATGCCGATCTACGCGAGCGCCGGGTTCGTGTTCACGGACTTCGACGAGGCGGAGCGGCGGTTCGGTCCGGACCCCGGTGGATACAGCTACAGCCGGGTCGGCAATCCGACGATCGACGCCGTCGAGCGCCGTCTCGCCGCGCTGGAGGGTGGGGTGGACGCGCTGCTCCTCGGCTCCGGACAGGCGGCCGTCGGCGTCGCCCTGCTCTCCCTGCTCGAGGCCGGCGACCATCTGCTCACCGCGCCGAGTCTGTACGAGGGCTCGCGCAGCCTCTTCACGGAGAACTTCGGTCGGCTGGGAATCACCACGAGCGAAGTCGCCGATCCGCTCGACACCGACGCCTGGGCACGCGCCATCCGACCCGAGACGCGCGCGATCTTCGTCGAATCCATCCCGAACCCCCGCAACGACCTCACGGACCTCCGTCTCGTCGCCGACGTCGCCCATGCGCACGGGGTTCCGCTCGTCGTCGACAACACCTTCGCCACGCCTTACCTCCTGCGTCCCATCGAGCACGGCGCCGACATCGTCGTCCATTCGGCCAGTAAGTTCCTGGCGGGTCACGGCACCGTGCTGGGCGGCGTCGTCATCGACGGCGGTAGGTTCGACTGGTCCGCTCGCGCGGACCGCTACCGACACCTCACCTCTCCGGTCGCCGCGCTCGGTGGGCTCAGCCACGTCGAGGCGGACGGGCGTGCCGCTCTTGCCGCCTATGCGAGAGCATCGGTCGCGCTGCGCCTCGGGCCGACGCCGTCGCCGTTCAACGCGTTCCTCATCGCCCAGGGCATCGAGACGCTGTCGCTCCGCGTCCAGCGGCAGAGCGAGAACGCCCTCGCCATCGCGAGGTGGCTGGCGGGGCGAACGGAAGTGGCCTCGGTCGACTACTCGGGGCTCAGCGACAGCCCCCACCGGCGCCTCGCGGACCGGTACCTGCCGGATGGCCAGGGATCGGTGTTCTCGTTCACCCTGCACGGCGGACGGGACGCAGCTCGCACGGTCATCGACCACGTCGGCCTGTTCACACGGATGACGAACCTCGGCGACGTCCGCTCACTGATCCTCCACCCGGCATCGACCACCCACGCCCAGCGTTCGGCCGAGCAGCTCGCGGCGAGCGGCATCGGCCAAGGACTCGTGCGGATGTCCGTCGGCATCGAGGACGTCGCCGACCTCATCGCGGACCTCACCTCGGCGTTCGACGCGCTCTCGGTCCAGGAACCGTCGACGAGCGCCGGCGCGAGCGTCACGGCGGATGAGGCGGTCGCCGCATGAGCGCCCGGCAACGCTTCGGCTGGTTCCTGTCGCGTGGGTTCGGTCCGCACGGTTGGGGGCATCCGTACCTCGACTGGGACTACCGCTGGCAGGAGCCTGCTCTCTACCAGCAAGCCGTCCGCGAGCTCGATCAGGCGGGCCTGGACCTCCTGATCATCGAGGACGCGCTGTCACTGGGGAACCCCGAGACGCTCGACCTCCGTATCCGCGGCGCCTACGGCGGGCCGAAGCACGACCCGTTGAGCCTCGCGCCGTTCCTCTTCGCGGTGACGGAGCGCATCGGCATCATCCCGACCGTGAACCCGTTGCAACTGCCGCCATACCAGGCGGCACGGCAGTTCGCGACCCTGCAGCACCTCAGTCGCGGACGGTTCGGGGTGAACGTGGTGACCGACGTCGGCAGCAGTCGCCACTTCGGCGAGCCGGTCGTGCCCCACGACATCGCCTACGAACGGGCGGAGGAATGGCTCGACGGCGTGCGTGCGCTCTGGCGGAGCTGGCGACCCGGCGCGTACGTTGGCGACACCGCCTCCGGACGTTTCGCCGACGGCCGCCACCTCGACCGCGTCGAGCACCGCGGCGCACACTACGACTTCGACGGGCCGCTCAACGCCCTCCCCTTCGACGAGGACTCCGGTGGGGAGCCCGTCATCGTGTCGCCGGGATCCTCGCCGCGAGGGCTCGCCTTCACCGGACGACAGTCGGACGTCCAGCTCGCCCTCGCGCCGCTCGACATCGCAAGCCTCGGCGCGTACCGGAAGCGGGTCCTCGACGCTTCGGCTGTCGTCGGTCGGGACACCCCTCCCGCGGTCCTGTTCGTGTTCAAGCCCGTCATCGTGTCGAGCAGTGCCGAGGCCGATCGTCTCGTCGCCGCCTCGGAACAGCCGGATGATGAGACGCTGCGCTCCGTCGCACTCGCGTGGTCGAGCGATCTGGAGACGGACCTCACCGTGCTCGACCTCGACCGACCGGTGGACCCGGCCGTCTTCGGCGACCATGTGTCGCGCGGCAGCCTCGACGCGTTGCGCGGGCCTCACGAGTCCTTCGCGGCGGCGACGCTCCGGGAGCTGCTCGTGCCGAAGGCACGCCTCGGGCGGATCACCGACGGCAGCGGTGTCGTCGGCACGGCAGCTGAGGTGGCTGACCACATCGAACGCGCCGGTAGTGAGGCGGACAACGACGGGTTCGTCTTCTCCGGCGACCTCCATCCGGTGACGGTGCACCGCATGCTCGACGAACTCGTGCCGATCCTCAGGCGCCGCGGGATCCTCCGTCGGCCGGAGGTCGACGCACCGCACGGACTCCGGAGCGCACTGCAGGCCCGCTGACCGATCGCGTCGTCAGCGGCTCGTGTTCAGGGCTGCTCGTGGTTCTGGCAGGTCCAACTCCCCGCGGGCGACGAGCGAACGGACGGACTCGAGGACCGCCTCCGTCGAGGTGAAGGCGGGCTCGTATCCGAGCAGCGACCGTGCCTTGTCGATCGACGCGCAGTGGCTCCGTACCAGGTGCTCCCAGGTGGTGTCGGCGTGCTCCGTCGACGTCTCGGCTCGGAAGCGCTCCCAGGTCACCGACTCGAGCTGGGCCGAGCGTCCGAACCAGCCGGCGACGACGTCGGCGTAGCCGCGGACGGTCACCGCGGCGGCCGAGGTCACGTTGAGGTCCTCGCCGGCGACACGGTCCCGGTTCGCGACGGCGAGCTCGAACGCCTGCGCGACGTCGTCGGCATGCACGTGGTGCAGCAGCTCGGCTCCGAGTCCGGGGATGCGCAGCGGTGAACCGAGTGCGAGGGTCCGCCAGACCCCGGGGTCGAGGTTGCCCAACGGGTTGATGGGCGCCCACCCCGGTCCGACGATGTGTCCGGGATGCAGGGAGGTCGTCACCAGTCCTCCGTCGGCGGTCTCCTGCCGGAGCAGCCGGGCGATCTGGTCCTTCTGGACGCCGTAGTCGCCGAACGGCGCCGTCCCGGAGCCCTCGACGATGGGGACGGACGCGCTGGGACCGTAGCGCCAGATCGATCCGCAATGCAGCAGCTGGCCCGTGTTGCCACGCAGACCCTCGACGATCGCTGTCGCCGAGGGGACCGTGAAGCAGACCAGGTCGATGACGACGTCCGGGGCGAGCTCCGCGATGCGTCGAGCGAAGACACCGTCCCGGTCCTCGGCCTCCCGATCGGCCCGGATCCGCTCGACCTGGTCCCACTCGGGCGCGTCCGTGTACGGCGACCGATCACCGCGGCTCACGCTCACGACTTCATGGCCGGCCCGGACGAGTCGCGGGACGAGGAAGGTGCCGATGTGGCCGGTCCCGCCGATGACGACGATGCGCATGGTGTTCCTCCCTTCGCGCACGACGACGGCGTCGACGGGTGCGCTCTCCGGGAACGCTAATGGACCGGACCGTCCGACGCACGCCCTTGCGGGAAGCGGCTGCGGGACCCGCTAGTCGTCGTGGGGCCGTCGCCGTTGCTGCTTGGTGGCGCTCCGCTGCTGTTTCGCGGCGAGGTGGCGTCGCGCTGATCCGCGGGTCGGACGCGTGGGTCGGCGCGTCGGCGCCGCCGGCGCGAGTGCCGATCTGATGCGTGTCGCGAGCGCTTCGAGAGCGAGTTCGCGGTTCCGGAGCTGCGATCGCTCGCGGGAGACCGTCACGGTGATGGCACCGCCGACCAGCCGGGCGCCGAGCCGCTCGAGCAGGCGGTCCCGCTGCTCGTCGGTGAGTGCGGCCGACTCAGCCACACTCCACGTCAATTGGACACGGCTGTCAGAGGTGTTGACGTGCTGTCCGCCCGGGCCGGACGACCGTGAGAAACGCCACTGCAGCTCGGCTGCTGGGATGGTCAGTCCGGGCGACACCTCGAGGTCCATGGGGCAAGCGTCTCACGAACCCGCGGCACGGCTCGCGTCCAGCGCTGGTTCCGAGCCGGCGCCTCCTATCCTTGACGCTGTGAACGATGCACCAGCCGAACGCGGACCTCGACGCGCAGCCGTCGTCGTCAACCCCTCCAAGGTCGACATCAAGGTCCTCCGCTCGGTCGTCGCAGCCGCTGAATCGACTCACGGACTGGCACCCTCCACCTGGCACGAGACGAGCGCCGACGACGACGGCCGGGGCGCGTCCGCCGCCGCGATCGCCTCGGCCCCCTCGGTCATCCTGGTCGCGGGAGGCGATGGGACGCTGCGGGTCGCCGCCGAGGCCATCGCATCCACCGGCATCCCCCTCGGGCTGGTCCCGGCCGGAACGGGGAACCTCTTCGCCCGAGCACTCGGCCTGCCGTTGGGCGACCTCAAGCGGTCGGTCGACATCGCCTGTTCAGGTCGTGACCAGGTGGTCGACGTCGGCCAGGTCAGTCTCGGGCGCAGCGACGGCACGAACCGGGACGAGGTCTTCCTCGTCATGGCCGGCATCGGCCTCGATGCGCACATGGCCGGCCACACCAACGAGCGGCTGAAGCGGCGGATCGGCTGGCTCGCCTACTCCGACCCGATCGCGCGGAGCATCATCGGCAACCGGCAGTTCGATCTGCACTATCGCCTGGACGACCGTCCTGAGGCGGCTGCCCGAGCGCACACGATCATCGTCGGGAACTCCGGAACGCTCACCGGTGGGGTCCTGCTGCTCCCCGAGGCCGTCGTGGACGACGGCCTGCTCGACGCCGTCATGCTGCGCCCTGGCAAGGGTCCGGGTTGGGGGAACATCGGCTACCGCCTGACGTTCAACCGGATGCTGCACCGGACGCGATTCGGCCGGCTGGTCGGACGGTTCTCGCCGAAGGCACGCGCGATCAGCTACGCACAGGCACGGACGATGCACCTCCGGCTCGAGGAGCCGCAGGAGATCCAGCTGGACGGCGACTCGCACGGTTCGGTCATCTCGGTCTCGCTGACGAACCTGCACCACGCTCTGATCGTCCGGGTTCCGAGCGGGCAGTCTGCGCGTCCCGGCGGGCGCTGACCGCCGGCTATGACACCGCGTCGGTGGGAGCGGCCTCGGAGTCGATCCATGCCGCGAGCCGGTCGATCCGCTCGAGGGCACGGTCGAACACCGGCACGAGTTCCCACAGGCGCGGCTCGTCGGCGCGGACCTCCTCGAGTGTGCCGTGTGCGCTGCGGACCGAACCGAGATCGAAGCTGACGTTGGTCCGCGCTCCCGTGATCGCGGCGCGGAGTGCGCCGATGGCGACCGCCACGTCGGCGATGAGCGCCGGGTTGCCGTGCTCGGTCAGCCAGGCGAGATCGTCGATCGCGTCGACGGCATGCTCGCCCATCCGCGCCGAGGCCGCGGCCGCCTCGATGGACGCAGCACGGATCGCCTCGTCGCGTTCGACGCCGGCCGGGAGATGGAAGGCGCTGCCGAACGCCCGTGAGGCATGGGCGTCCTCGTCGGCCAGACGCAGCGCCAGCTCGGAGCGTGCCTCGGCGCGACCGCGGAGTGCGGCGATCGTCGCCTCGGCCTCGGATCCGTGCTCGCCGTGCCCGCTCGCGTCCTCGGCCGCATGCGTGGCTCGGGTGTAGCCGGCGACCATCGCGGTGAGGCCGGCGGCGATCGCCAGCATGAGTCCGGACGCGGCCCCGCCGCCGGGGTTCCCGGTCGCCGTGCCGAGCGCCTGCATCCACGTCGACACGCTCGAGTGTTCCGTCGACACCTCGTCGGTGTCCGATGATCCCGTCATGGCGACCATTGTCCCGCGTCCGCGTCCGCGTCAGCTCGACGCGCGGACGATGAGTTCGGTCGGGAACTCCGCCCGATCCCCCGGGTCCGTCCCGGGCTCCGCCTCGAGGACGAGCTGGACCGCACGCGCGGCCATCGCGCGCATCGGCTGCCGCACGGTCGTCATCGGCGGCGGCATCAACCTGGACTGCGGGAGATCGTCGAAGCCGACGACCCGGATGTCGTCGGGGATGCGGAGCTGTAGCTCTTCAGCGGCGCGGTAGACGCCGTAGGCCATCTCGTCGTTGCAGCTGAAGACGCCGATCGGGAGCCCGCCCTGCCTGAGCAGCTTGCGCACGGAGACGAACGCACTCTCCGAGGACCAGGGCGACGAGATCTCCTCGACCGTCGCCCCGTCGGCGTGCCGTTCGACCGCCGCTCGGAAACCGGCCTCCCTCGCACGGCCGAACCGGTACTTCGGCCGGCCGGTGATGATGAGGAACCGACGTGTCCCCCGCCGGGCGAGATGCCGACCCGCGTCGAAGCCGCCCTGCCAGTCGGTGGACCCGACGCTCGGCAGACTCCGCGCCGGCTCCGCACGCGGATCGAGGAGCGCGACGGGGATGTTCGCCGAGGCGAGGATGTCGAGCTGGGAGACGTTGGGACGGATGAGGCACACGACGACACCGGCCGATCCCCGCGCTCGTGCCCGACTCGGCCAGTCGTCGACCATCGACTCGCTCTCCGGCGTGAGGACCAGATCGTAGTTCGCCGCAGCGGCAGCACGCCGCACGCTCGTCACGACGGTGTTCGCCCACGGGTCGTCCCACTGGCTCATCGCCAGGTCGAGCAGGCGCGGGACGGAGCGAGGCCGCCCGCGGCGTTGCGCTGCGCGGTCGTAGCCGAGGTCGTGCGCTGCGGCGAGGATGCGATCCCGGGTGTCCGGAGATGCATGACGCTTCCCGGCGAGCACCCGCGAGACGAGCGACACCGAGCATCCCGACCTCGCGGCGACGTCCGCGAGCGTCACGCTGAGGTCGTCCCGCTCCGGCGTCGTCGTCATGGCTCCATGGTCCCGCATTCCGGGGTGCCGCGCGCATCGGCACCGGTGGTCAGGCTCCCTCGGCGGTCAGCACGCGGAGCTCGGTGCACCGCGGGGTCTCGCGATCAGGCTGCGCGACGAGCGCGAACCGCCGGACGCCCCATCCAGCGCTGGTGGGCGTCAGCGGGTACTCCGCCCATTCGAGGTCGCCGTCTCGCCCGCCCTCCCGCGGGGCGACCGGCGTGCCGTCGATCTCCAGGGTGAACCCGTGGCCGGCCGCGTCGTGCAGCCAGGTCACTCTGACGATCCGGCCGAGGAGATGGGGGTCGACGAGCGTCACGGACAGACGCTCGGTCGTGTTCCGCCAGCGGACACCACCCACCGCACCGCTGGCGCTGGACACCCCCTCGAACCCGTGATCCGCCTCCGGTTGCTGCTCGCCCAGCGCGACACGGTCCACCGTCCGCCCGTCGATGCTCGCGGCGCGTCGGTCCCGCTCGACCAGGGCTGTCCGGCGCCGAGCGATGGCGTCCTCGTCCCCGGTCGGCGCCACGGGGAACGTGACGGTGTACCGCGCATCGTGCAGCCCGGCGAAGGGTTCCAGCGGGATCGGTCCTCGATCGGAGTCGACCCGGAGTCGCCCATCGGCGTCCCGGTACGGCACAGCCGACCGCAGGACGATCGGTGCCGAGGCGAGCGGGTTGAGCGGGCCGACCGCCGTGTGCGGTGCGTGAGCGCGGCCGGCCAGCACCACGTCGGTCGGGAGCGACTCACCGCGGGCCGCCAGGACGGACGGACCCCAGAGGAGCGACGTCCAGTCGGAGCCGTCCGGGTACGGTTCCGCGCGACCGCCCATGGTGAGTTCGAACGACACGGTGTCGCCGTCGCTCCAGACACGATCCACGACGAGATGGCCGCGTTCGAGTCCGGCGGTCACCGGCGCGCCGTTGACGAACACCTCGGGTGTCGAAACGCTCCACCCGGGGACTCGGACGCGGAGCCGGAACCGCCGCGGACCGGTGAGCCCGAGGGCGAGTCCGACCACGCCGTCGGAGGGGAAGGCCGTCCGTTGCTCCAGCTCGAGACCGAGTTCGGGGATCCGCACGACGGAGGGCGCGAAGATCTCGACCGACACCGCGTCGCCGTCGAACCGGTACAGCGATTCGCCGTGTTTCGCGTGACTCTCCAGTCCGGTCCCCACGCAGCACCAGAAGCTGTGTTCCGGCGAGGAGTAGACGCGGTAGTGGTCGGGTCGCATCGAGGTGAAGTAGACGAGCCCGCCGTGCTCGGGGTGCTGCGATGACAGGACGTGATTGAAGAGGATCCGTTCGAGCGCGTCGGCGATCACCGGGTCGGGCTCGTCGGCACTGAGCCGCCGGCCGAGTTTGATCAGGTTGTAGCTGTTGCAGGTCTCCGGACCCTCCCGGTCCTCGGTCATCGGGGTGAAGTCGTCGACGGCATGGAAGTGCTCCCGGACGCTGTTGCCCCCGATCGCGACCGTTCGCCGCGTCAGGATCGTCTCCCAGGCGAACCGGGCCGCACCGGCCAGGGCCCGATCACCGCTCCGCGAGGCGAGGGCGGCGAACCCGACGAACTGCGGGATGCGGGTGTTGGCGTGCAGGCCGGTCAATTCGTCGGACCGGCGCGACAGCGGTTCGCTGAGGGCGATGGAGGTGAAGCGGGCGGCCATCGCGAGATGTCGGGGGTCGCCCGTGAGGTCGAAGAGGTCGACGCACGCTTCGTTCATCCCGCCGATCTCGGTCTCGAGCATGAGCTGGAAGTGCTCGTCATCGATCCCCGCTGCAAGCTCCTCCCACCAGGTGGCGAGGTGCAGGACCACATCGCGTGCCACGTGGTTCCCGGTCAAGCGGGCCGCATCGATGAGACCGGCGTAGAGCTTGTGCAGGTTGTACCAGGGCACCCAGCGACCGGCACGGAAGGTCGATTCGGTGATCCCCGCTGCCACCTCCGCCCAGAGCTCGGCACTCCGTGGGACACCGCCGACGTAGCCGGTACCCAGATGGTCCTGCGCTCGGGCCAGTTCGGTGACCGTGTACTCGAGCCGGGACCGCAGGACGTCGTCGCCCGTGGAGGCGACCATGAGGGAACAGGCCGAGAGGTAGTGTCCGGCGGTGTGTCCGTCGAGGCCGCGCACTTCCCAGTCGTCGTAGGACGCCGCCCGGGGCTCCAGGCCCGCCTCACGGAGGAACGGGGCGAGCAGGCGATCGGGTTCGAGGGCCCGCAGGTAGGCGCGGTCGGCCTCCTGGGCCTGGAACAACGGCCCACCGGTGAGGGTGACCTGGGAGATCGGGACGAACGACATGGTCAGGCCTCCCTCGGGGCGACACGGCGCCAGTCCACGCGGAGCTCGCGCGGCCCGACCAGCTCCCGCCGGCTGCCGGTCACCTCGATCGTGTGGGTGAGCGGACGATCCAGTGCCGAGGGTCCGGCGGACAGGACGTACGTCCCCGGTTCGACCACCCGGCGGCCGTCGACTCCGGTGAAGGACAAACGGTCGGCCGACACCGAGAAACGCACCGTGGCCGATGTCCCGGTAGCGACCGTGAGGCGGGCGAAGGCGAGCAGCTCGACCGAGGGACGCACGACGGAGGCGACCGGATCCGTGCCGTAGAGCTGGATCACCTCGACGGCGTCGTCGACGCCCACGTTCTCGACGGTGACGTCGACGAGCACCTCACCGTCGACGGCGAGCTTCGCTGCGCTCGTGAGCGAGCGGTAACGGACGTCACCGGCGGTGAGGCCATGGCCGAACGGGAAGAGCGGTGACGGGTCGAGCACGCTGATCCCGCGGGACGCCAGACCGAGCGGGGGCTGCAGGTAGGTGCTCGGCATGGCCGGTGAGTGAGGGATCTGCACCGGGAGCCGACCACTCGGCTGCACCCGGCCGGACAGCAGACCCGCGACGGCCGTCGCGCCCTCCTGTCCGGGGAAGAACGCCTGGACCAGTGCATCGGCCCGGTCGTAGTCCCCCAGCGCGTAGGGTCGCCCGGACAGCACGGTCAGGACGACCGGCGTCCCGGTCGCGAGGACGGCGAGCACGAGGTCGTGCTGGCCCCCGGGGAGACGCAGGTCCTCGGCGTCACAGCCCTCTCCCGAGGTGCCGTCGCCGAACAGGCCCGCGATGTCCCCCACGGCGAGCACCACGACATCTGCCGCCCGGGCAGCCTCGACGGCGGCCGGGACGTCGTCCTGACCGGTGTCGGTGATGCTGCATCCCGGTTCGACGACGACGTCCGCCGCGGGGAACTCGGCACGCACCGCGTCCAGGATCGTCGGGATGGCGATGCCGAGGTCGTGCCCCGGATGCTTCGAGAGCACGTGGTTGGGGAACGCGTAGCAGCCCACGAGACTGCGGAACTGGTCGGCCGCCGGCCCGATCACGGCGATACGCGTGGGCGCCTGGAGCGGGAGCACCTCGCGGTTCCGGAGGAGGACCACCGACTCCTCGGCGAGCCGCGTCGCGATGGCGCGGTTCCGAGGGCCGTCGAGGTCGGTCGATCCGGCGTCCTCCGGCACGAGCGGAACCCCGTCGAGCAGGCCGAGCTCGATCTTCTGCCGCAGGTGCCGGAGCACGGCCCGGTCGACCAGCCGCTCGTCGAGCGTCCCGTCCTGGACGAGGCCGACGAGGCCGGCACCGTATCCGGCGGTCTCCGGCAGTTCGACGTCGATCCCGGCGGTGAGGGCGAGCGCGCCGGCTGCTGTCGCGTCGTTCGCGACGTGGTGCATGGTCGCCAGGAACGGGATCGCCCAGTAGTCGGCGACGACGGTGCCGTCGAAACCCCAGTCGTCGCGCAGGATGCCCGTGAGCAGCTCGACACTGGCGCCCGCGGGGACGCCGTCGAGGTCCGTGTAGGCGTTCATCACGCTTCGTGCTCCGCCGAGCCGGATCGCCGTCTCGAACGGCGGGAGGACGACATCGGCGAGTTCACGGCGCCCCATGCTCACGGGGGCGTGGTTCTTCGCACCCCGGGATGCGGCGTAGCCGGCGAAGTGCTTCAGGGTCGCCACGATCCCGGCCCGCTCGAGACCACGCACGTACGCGGCGCCGAGCTGGCCGACGAGATACGGGTCCTCCCCCAGCGTCTCCTCGACCCGGCCCCAGCGATAGTCGCGCACGACGTCGAGGACCGGCGCGAGTCCCTGATGGACACCGACCGAGCGGAGGTCGTCTCCGATCGCCTCGGCCATCCGTTCCACGAGATCCTCGTCGAACGAGGCGGCCCAGGCGAGCGGCGTCGGGAAGGCGGTCGCACCGTAGGCGGCGAACCCCGTCAGACACTCCTCGTGCGCGATCGCGGGGATGCCGAACCGGTTGCCGGCCACGACCTGCCGTTGCCGTTCCCGCAGACGGTCGACGCCCTCGGCCACCGTCACCGGTTCCGTCCCGAAGATGCGCGTCAACTGCCCGAGGCCACCGGTGAAGTCACCGGTGGTCGGCGAGGCCGGCGAGGCCGAGTCGTCGGAGCCCTCCACGCTCGGCGCGAAGTCGCCCGCCGCGTCGGTGAACCAGATCGAGCCGAGCTGGCCGACCTTCTCCTCGAGGGTCATCTCGTCGAGGAGTGCCCGCGCCCGCTCGTCGGGTGACGCCCGTCGGTCGTTCCAGACACCGCGGACGACGCCCGGCGTGGTCGGCGTGACGCCGTCGTGTTGCAGGGTCATCCCTTGAACGCTCCGTCCATGATCCCGGTCACCATGCGCTTGCCGACGAAGACGAACGCGATGAGCAGCGGGATGGTGGCCAGGAACGACCCCGCCATCGCCAGGCCGAGGTCGATCGACCGCTGCGACTGCAGGGCCTTGATCGCGATCTGGACGGTGTACATCTCGGGTGACTTCAGGACGATGAACGGCCAGAGGAAGTCGTTCCACGATCCGACGAAGCCGAGCAGCCCCAGGACGAACGCCGCCGGTCGGATGACGGGGAAGACGATCCGCCAGAAGATCTGCCAGGTGTTGGCACCGTCGAGCCTCGCCGCCTGCAGCAGCTCGTCGCTCACCGAGCTCGAGATGTGCTGACGCATCCAGAAGATGCCGAACGCGCTCGCGAGGCCGGGGACGATCAGTGCCTGCAGCGTGTCCACCCAGTCGAGCGCGGAGATGATCAGGTACTGCGGGATGACACTGAGCTGCGTCGGGACGGTCATGGTGAGGACCACGAGGATGAACAGCGCGTTGCGGCCGCGGAACTCCAGCTTCGCGAAGGCGAATCCGGCCAGGGCGCACAGCAGCGCCGATCCGACGCCGATCGACAGCGCGACGATGAGGCTGTTGATCATCGACTGGATGAACGGCACCGTCTCGAACACCAGACCCACGAGGTGGAACAGGTTGTCGCCCGGGTACAGCCGTGGCGGCAGCGTCGTCGCGGTCGCCGAGTCCGTCGTCGCGACGACGAACATGAAGTACAGCGGGAACATGCTGACGATGACGGCGCACACCAGGAGGACGTAGGTGTACCACGGGATGCGGCCGATGCGGCCGCCGTTCCGTTTGCGGCCGGCGGAGGTCGCACTCGCCATCAGCTGGGTGGAGTTGAGCGTCTCGGACATCAGCGTCCTCCTCGGGTGCGCGTGGACAGGAAGAAGTTCAGCAGGGCGACGAGCACGACGATCACGAACAGCGCGACGCCGATCGCCGAGCCGTAGCCGAACTCGAACTGGCCGAAGCCCTGCTCGTAGAGGAACAGCGTGAGCGTCTGGCACTGTCGTGCCGCACCACAGGTGAGGCCGGTGGCCGGATTCACCAGCAGTGGTTCGGTGAACACCTGGAGCCCGCCGATCGTCGAGGTGACGATCGTGAACACGATGATGGGACGCAACGACGGGATGGTGATGTAGACGAACTGCTTCCAGCCGCCGGCACCGTCGACGGCGGCCGCCTCGTACACGTCGCGAGGGATCGCCTGCAGCGCCGCCAGGTAGAGCAGGGTCGTGTACCCCGTCCACCGCCAGACGACCATGAGCGCGACGAGGAACCAGGAGCCGACCTTGTCGTTCAGGAAGTCGACGTGGTCGCCCCCGAAGAAGCTGATGAGGTAGTTGAAGAGTCCGTAGTCGCGGTCGAACAGCTGGGCGAACACGATCGTGGTCGCCGCGACCGAGGTGATGTACGGCACGAGCATCGCCATCCGGAACCCCGTCGCGAACCGGAGGCGGACGTGGTTCAGCAGGTGGGCGAGGCCGAGCGCGATGACGAGCTGTGGCACCGTGGAGATGATGAAGATCGCGAAGGTGTTGAGCATCGCGTTCCAGAACCGTGGGTCGGCCGCGAGCCTGGTGAAGTTGTCGAAGCCGATGAAGGTCTGCTGACCGATCGGGTTCCAGTCGAACAGGGACACCACGAAGGTGAACAGGAGCGGGATCAGGCCGAAGACGGCGAAGATCAGGAAGAACGGGGCGATGTAGAGGTAGGGGGCGAAGCGTTCCGGCAGGGTGTTGCGGATCCGCGTCCCGATACCGGGTGGCGACTGTTTCGGCAGCAGCCGAGGCGGGGCGATGTGAGTGGTCACGATGATCCTTCAGGGGCGTTCCGGCGTGCTACTCGGCCGGAACGCCCCGGGTCGGAGCGGACGAATGGACGGGGTCGTCGGGTCAGCCGCCGAGGGCGTCCTTCACGGCCTTCATCGCGACGTCCCAGGCCTTGTCCGGTGGGGTGTTGCCGGCTTCGACGTCCGTCACGGTGTTGATCATCGCGGAACCGATCGTCGCCGTCTCCGGACCGTTGAAGAACGGCTTGAACTCCTGCAGGGACTTGCCGAGCACGGCGCCGATCTTCGAGTCGCCGAAGAACGGGTCGGTGTAGTCGGCGATCGCCGTGGACTCGTACGCCGAGACCGTGCTGGGCAGGGCGCCGGTGTCGGTGAAGTTCTCCAGCTGCGACTCGGGTGACTGCATCTCCTTGATGTAGGCCCACGCCGCCTCGGGGTTCGCCGCGCGCTTCGGGATGGCGAGGTAGCTGCCGCCCCAGTTGCCGGCGACCTTGGGCACCGTCGTCACGCGCCACTGGCCCGAGGTGTCGGGCGCGTCCGTCTTGATGCTCTTCAGCATCCAGGAGGGAGCTGCCATCGCGGCGAAGGCGCCGTTGGTCTTGCCCGTGCTCCAGCCGGTGGAGAAGGCGGGGACGTTCGCGGTGATGCCGGCCTCGATCGCCTTGATCGAGATGTCGAACGCCTCCCTCACCTGCGGATTCGTGTCGTACACGAGCTCACCCTCCGGCGTGTAGTACTTCTCGTCGACCTGGTTCACGGTCTGGAAGAAGACCGAGGTGCCGGCGTTGTCGAGGAACGGCTTCCCGGTGGCGGCGACGTACTGCTGGCCGACGGAGATGAAGTCGTCCCAGGTGGGCCAGAGCGCCGCGACCGCGTCCGGTTCCGACGGCAGACCGGCGGCCTCGAAGAGGTCGGCGCGGTACGCCATCGACATCCCGCCCACGTCGGTCGGCACCCCGATGACGGCGTCGTTCTGGGCCACGGCCTGGTCCCAGACCCACGGCAGGTAGTCCCCGGAGATGTCGCCGGCGCCCATCGTGCTCAGGTCGACGAAGTTGTCGGGGTTGGCGACGAAGTTGGGCATGTCGTCGCCCTGGATGAGCACCAGGTCGGGGACCTTGCCGCCGGCCAACGCCGCGGTGAGCGCCTGGGCGGTCTCCTGCGTGCTGCCGACCTCGGTGAGCTTGACGGTGATGTCGGGGTGCGCTTCCTTGTACTTCTCGACATCGGCCTTCTGGTTGATGCCCGTGAAGGACCAGAACTGGAAGGTCTTGTCATCGCCGCCGCCGGACCCGGAACAACCGGTGACCAGGGCGCCGACCATGACGGCGACGGTTGCTGCTGCTGCAAGACGGAATTTCACTGGAAATCCCCCTCCTATGCGGGATCGTGTTCCGCGGTGTCGCGCTACGTTGCGGTCACCGGCCAGAGATCGCTCTCCGGCTCGCGCCGATGTCGGCTGGATCTGGGAGCATCCGGACCGTTCGGGCGTGGTGATCACCATAGGCAGCGGGGTTGCAGGGCACCAGGGCAATATTGCGCAACTCGGAGATCGCTCTCTCGGATTCTGCGAAGCTCGTTGCCAGACCACCGCCAGGTGGACGATCGCAAAGGAGCGAGGATGCGCAAACCGACCCTGGTCGACGTCGCCCGAGAGGCCGGCGTCTCCCGAGCGACCGCCTCACGGGTCCTCGCCGGTGCATCGACGGTCGACGCCTCGATGGTCGTCGCGGTGCGCGATGCGGCCGCGAAACTGGCCTACCGCACGAACGTCGCGGCCCGATCGCTCGCCGGCGGCAGGACTGGCGCCGTCGCGATCGTCCTCGCGGCCGGCGAGCTCGAACCGTTCTCCGGCTCGTTCGTCGCGGCGCCACTCAAAGGTGCGACCGCAGCGCTCCTCTCGGCGGCCCAGCAGCCCGCACTCTTCCTCGCGGACCCGCGCCAACTCGACGCGCTCGTCGCCTACCTCGCTGCGCACTACGTGGACGGGGCGGTGGTGATCCTGCAGCACGAGATCAGCACCATCACCCAGGCGCTCGCCTCGGTGGACCTCCCGATCGTCTTCGTCGGCCGCCCGATGGGCGAGCAGACGGACGACGTCACCTTCGTCGACTCCGACAACTACGCCGGCGGTCGGCTCGCGGCCGAACACCTCATCGCGCTCGGCCGCACCAGGATCGGCGTCATCTCGGGCCCCGCCGACATGGCCGCCTCCAGCGACCGTGTCCGAGGCTGGCGGGACGTCCTCACCGAGCGCGGCCTCGACACCCGGGCGGTCGCCCGAGGCGACTTCACCATGCCGAGCGGTTCGTCGGCCATGGCGCGGCTGCTCTCCCGGTACCCGGACCTCGACGCCGTCTTCGCGGGCTCCGACCTCATGGCGGTCGGAGCGATGCGCGTCCTCGAGGCCAGCGGCCGCACGGTCCCTGACGACATCGCGCTCGTCGGATTCGACGACACGGTCGTCGCCGCCACGGCGGAACCACCGCTGACCTCGGTCCGCCAGCCGTTGGAGCAGATGGGCAGGGTCGCCGCGGAACTCGTCATGGAGCTCATCGCCGGCCGGACGACCGCTCCGCGTTGGCTCGACACCACGCTCGTCGTCCGGGACTCCGCCTGACCATCGGCCCACCCGGCCAGCACACCTCACTCATCGACCGGTTCGGAGGAACCATGTCCGACCTCTCAGCGACGCTCGACCACCGCGTCGTCCATCTGCAGTGCGACGGCGTCTCCGTCGTCATCGTCCAGCACGGGACCCGTCTCCCGACCATCGCGCACTGGGGAGCCGCCGTCGAGGCCGACGACCTCGAGTGGCTGGCCGCGGCCACAGCGACAGAGCGCGGCGACCTCGTCGACGGCTCGGACGCACCGTACGAGCCGAGCCTGTTGCCCGAGCACGCCCTGGGCTGGTCGGGTCTCCCCGGGATCCGGGCGCATCGTGCCGGAACGGCCTGGTCGCCGCGCTTCGACGTGATCGCGATCGAGGTGGACGGGGAAGCCCTCCCAGCCGGCGCGGTACGGCAGTGCGGTGCCGCGCTGGTCGACGTGACCGCGGTCGACGACCAGACCGGCATCGCACTGCTCGTGGCGATCGAACTGACACCGAGTGGCCTGCTGCGCACGCGCGTGACGGTCACGAACCGGGGCGACGACCTCCTGCAGATCGAGGGTGTCGTGCCGGCCCTCCCGATCCCGACGTCGGCTCGGGAGATCCTCGACTTCGCCGGCCGGTGGGGCAACGAGAAGCTGCCGCAGCGACGTCCGGTCACGACCGGGACCCACCTCCGCGAGTCGCGGCACGGTCGTCCCGGTCTCGACGCCACCGGGGTCACCGCGATCGGAACACCGGGGTTCGACAGCCGTCGGGGTGACGTCTGGCTGTGCCATGTCGGTTGGAGCGGCAACCACACGATCGGCGTCGAGCGCACCGACGGTCACCTCGCGTTCCGCGGCGGCGAGCTGCTCCTGCCTGGCGAGGTCCGACTCGGCCCCGGCGAGGACCACCGGACTCCATGGGTGTACGGAGCCTACGGCGTGGGCCTCGATGCCGCCTCGTCGCGGTACCACCGTCACCTGCGCTCGACTTCGCGGGCGGCTCGGCGTCCGCGCCCCGTCACCCTGAACGTCTGGGAGGCGGTCCTGTTCGATCACGATCTCGACGTCCTCACCGAGTTGGCGACCCGGGCCGCGGCCATCGGCGTCGAGCGCTACGTGCTCGACGACGGATGGTTCCGCGGACGTCACGACGACACCCGCGGCCTCGGCGACTGGACCCCGGACCCCGAGCGTTGGCCGGACGGTCTCGCGCCGCTCGCCGACCGGGTGCGATCACTCGGCATGGAATTCGGGCTGTGGTTCGAACCCGAGATGATCAACGAGGACTCCGACCTCGCGCGCGAGCACCCGGACTGGATCCTGCGGGCGAGGGACGAGCTCCCGTCGCCCGTCCGGCACCAGCAGGTGCTCGATCTCGGCAATCCGGCGGCGTTCGACCACATCCTGCAGGCCATCGACACGCTGGTCGTCGAGCTGGGGATCGCGTACCTGAAGTGGGACCACAACCGCGACCTCGTCGATGCCGGTCATCCGTCGACCGGGCGGGCGGCTGTGCACGACCAGACCGAAGCCCTCTACCGGCTGCTCGACGAGCTCCGGTCGCGGCACCCGCACCTCGAGATCGAGAGCTGCGCATCTGGCGGAGGCCGCGTCGACCTCGGCATCCTCGAGCGGTCCGATCGCGTCCACACCTCCGACAACCACGACCCGATCGAGCGGGCTCGGATGCTCCGGTGGACGGGGCTCCTCGTCCCGCCCGAGATGCTCGGGTCGCATGTGGCCTCGGCCAGATCGGCCACGACCGGACGCACGCACACGCTCCACACCCGGTGCGCGATCGCGCTCCTCGGGCACTTCGGTGTGGAGTGGGATCTGCGCGAGCTCGACGATGCGGATCGGACGACCCTCACCAGATGGGTCACCGTGTTCACGCGTCATCGCGGACTCATCGCCACCGGCCGCGTCGTCGGCGACGGCGAGTGGGACGACGACGCTCCGACCCTGCGCGGGGTCGTCGCCGAGGATGGCACCACCGCGCTGTACACCCTCGTGACTCCCCCGCGATCGGCCGACTCCCGTCGTCGGGTCCGCCTTCCCGGACTCCGCCCGGACGGTCACTACCGCCTCGCCGTCGCGCAGGACGACTCGCTCGGCCCGCGCTGGGTGATCCCCCAGTGGCTCCGGGATGCGCCGCCACTCGACGCCGACCCGGCCACGCTCGCGGTGGCGCCCGTGCTGAGCGGTGGCCAGCTCGCCGTGATCGGCCTCGACCTCCCCACCTTCCAGCCCGACCGCGTGATCACGATCCTCGTGACCGCCGTCTGATCCACGACCCGCTGCACAGAACAGGACCACATCAGCCATGCACTCCACTGCGACCGTCACCGTCGACCTCGACCGGCCGGGCCCCACGATCAGTCGACACGTCTACGGCCACTTCGCGGAACACCTCGGGCGCGGCATCTACGACGGCTTCTGGGTCGGCGAGGACTCGTCCGTGCCGAACGTCGGCGGTATCCGGCTCGACGTCGTGGAGGCGCTCCGCGAACTGCGCATCCCGAACCTCCGCTGGCCGGGCGGCTGCTTCGCGGATCGTTACCACTGGACGAGCGGCATCGGACCTCGCGAGGACCGCCCGAAGCTCATCAACACGCAGTGGGGTGGGACGAGCGAGACCAACGCGTTCGGCACCCACGAGTTCATGGAGCTGTGCGAACTCCTCGGCGCCGATGCCTACGTCTCGGGCAACCTGGGCTCGGGCACGGTGCAGGAGATGGCCGACTGGATCGAGTACCTGACCGGCGCCGGGGAGACCCCGATGGCCGAACTGCGGCGCGCGAACGGTCGGGAGGAACCCTGGGACGTCCCGTTCTGGGGCTTGGGCAACGAACCCTGGGGGTGCGGTGGCAACCTACGCGCCGGCGCGTACGCGGACCTGGCACGCCAGTTCGGCACCTTCTGCGAGAGCGGCGGGAAGGTCCCGCTCTACCGGGTCGCCGCCGGTGCCGACGGGTTCGACGTGGCCTGGACGAAGACGCTGATGGAGGTCGTCGCCGACGTGGCCACCCACCCGTTCTCAGCGACGCCCTGGGAGGCCGTCTCGGTGCACTACTACACGATCGGTGGCAGCTGGAAGGCGAAGGGCAGTGCCACCGCGTTCGACGCCGCGGAGTACTGGAGCACGATCGCCGCGGCACAGGGTGTCGAGCAGCTGCTGTCGTCGCACGCCGCCGTCATGGACGTCTACGACCCTGAGGAACGGTTCGGCATGGTGCTCGACGAGTGGGGCACGTGGTGGGACGTCGAGCCGGGCACGCACCCCGGGCACCTGTTCCAGCAGAACACCATCCGCGACGCCATGGTCGCGGCCTGGCACTTCGACGTGTTCCACCGATTCGCGGGCCGGCTGCGCATGGCCAACATCGCGCAGACGGTCAACGTCCTGCAGGCGATGCTCCTGACCGATCCCGACGGCGGCGAGATGGTCCGGACGCCCACCTTCCACGTCTTCGAGATGAACAGTCCGCACCAGGACGCCACGTCCCTCCCGACGCACGTGGTCGGGCCGGTCCGCGACGCCGAGGCCGCCCACGCGGGTGGGATCCCGACCGTCTCGGCCTCGGCGAGCGTCAAGGACGCCGTCCTCCATTGCTCGCTGACGAACGTCGACCTCGACGCACCACTCGTCGTCGAGATCGACGTCCGTGGCGGGTCCGTGGTCGAGCCACACGGGCGACTGCTCACCGCCGCACGGCCCGACGCGCACAACCGTCCCGGAGAGACCGACGCCGTGTCACCGCGACCGCTCACGGGTCTCGACGTCACACCGACGGGCCTTCGCGTCACACTGCCACCGCACTCGTTCGCCACGATCACGGCTCAGGTCGCATCATGAGCGAGGTGGAGGTCGCGGTCACCGCGATGCGTGCAGCACGTCGTGCGCTGGCGAGCCGTCCACCGATGGGCTGGAACAGCTGGGACTGCTTCGGTGGGTCCGTCACGGAGGCCGAGGTACTCGCCAACGCGGCCTTCCTGGCCGAGCACCTGCTGCCCGTCGGTTGGGACACGGTGGTCGTCGACATCCAGTGGTACGAATCGGCCCCAGGGGCCGGCGACTACGAGCGTGTCTCCCAGCCGACGCTCGACGCCTGGGGTCGACCGCAACCCGCTCCGAACCGGTTCCCGTCTGCGGCGTCCGGCGGCTTCCGCGCGCTCGCCGACCGCGTGCACGCGCTCGGGCTCCGCTTCGGAGTGCACCTCATGCGCGGCGTGCCGCGTCTGGCCGTCGACCTCGACCTACCGATCCTCGGCTCGACGGCCCGCTGCGGGGAGATCGCCGATCCGTCCAACGTCTGCCCGTGGAACCCCGACAACGTCGGCGTCGACATGACCGCCCCGGGCGCACAGGCCTACTACGACTCGGTCATGCTGCAGCTCGCCGAGTGGGGTGTCGACCTCATCAAGCTCGACGATGTGCTCTACCCACCGATCCAGACCGCCGAGATCGAGGCCATCTCGCGAGCCATCGATGCGACCGGCAGACCCATGGTGCTCAGCCTGTCGCCGGGGAAGCGACTCTCCACCGAGCACCTCGACACCCTTCGATCGACGGCCCAGCTGTGGCGGATCTCCGACGATCTCTGGGACGACTGGTCGGCGGTGCTCGAACAGTTCCAACGCCTGGCTCGCTGGGCGCCCCTCCAGCGCCCGGGGGCGTGGGCCGATGCGGACATGCTCCCGCTCGGGCGGATCGGCATCCGGGCCCACGTCGGTTCGGACCGGCTCAGCCGCCTCACCCCGGCCGAGCAGCAGACGCTCATGACGCTCTGGTGCATCGCCCGGTCGCCGCTCTTCTTCGGCGGCCACCTCCCGGACACCCCGGCCCACACGCTCGCACTCCTGACCAACCCGGACGTGCTCGCGCTGCTCGGTAGCGACGGGAGCCGGGAGATCATCCGTGACGGCGACCTCGTCGTCTGGGCGGCTGAGCTCGGCGAGACGCAGTGGCGCGCGGTGTTCTGGCTCGGCGATGCGGACACCGAGCTGCGGGTGCACCTGGCCGATCTCGGTTGCGCCGATCGAGCGTCCGTCACCGAGCTGTGGAGTGGTCGCCCGATGCCGGTCGTCGACGGCGCCGTCGACACGTCCCTGCCCGCTCACGGTGCCGTGCTGCTCCGACTCGACCGCTGATGGACCACCGAAAGCAAGACGTCGAGCGTCATCGAATCGAGCTCGACGGACCGGCCGCCCGGTTCGTCGATCGGTTCCTCATCGGGAACGGGACGTTGGGCGCGGCTCTCGACGGGGTGCCCGGACGGGAGGGCATCGACCTCTCCCTGGACACGTTGTGGTCGGGAGGTCCGCGACGCCCGGGCGGTGGGCTGGCACTCCGACCCCGGCCCAGCCCGCTCGAGTCCGTGCGCCGAGCGATCGCCGACAACGATCCCGTCACGGCCGACGCCCGCGCGGCTGCCCTGCGCGGGGCCACGTTCACCGAATCCTTCCAGCCGCTCGGCCGCCTCACGGTCGATTACGCGTCACCCGAGGACGGTTCGCGCTCGACACGGACCGCCGATCTCGCGCGCGGCGTCGTCGAGACGACGTCCACGTGCGGTGGCGCGGCGGTCACGCTCCGCGCGTTCGTATCGGCGGTGGACGACGTGCTGGTCGTCGAGCTACTGGGCGACGGTGTCCGTGAACCGAGGGTCGGGTTCGCGACGCCGCACCCGTCGACGACGGAGGAGCGCACGGTCGGCGCCATCCGATGGTGGTCGGCGGCCGGCCGTGCGCCGGCGAGTGTGCGACCCTCGTATCTCGGCGGTGACGATCACGAGGCCGTCAGGTACCCGACCGACGTCCCGGACGCCGACGGGTTCGTCGACGCCGGCATGGCCTGGGCGCTGGCGGTCGCGGTGCAGCCGATCCCGGGCGGCTTCCGCCTCGTCGCCGGTGCCCGTTCCGGGCACCGTGGGTGGCGAGATCGGCCGGTGGGCGCCCCGGCCACGCTGCTGGAGCACACCCGGGCGACGGTCTCGCGTGCACTGCGGCGAACCGGGCAAGCACTGCTCGAACGGCACGTGGCCGACCACCGGTCGCTCTTCGACCGCGTCGACCTGGACCTCTCGGCATCCGCGTCCACGTCGGCCGACCTCGCGGAGCGCTACTTCGACCTCGGTCGGGCGCTCCTCATCGGCAGCTCCCGACCGGGGAGTGAGCCGGCGAACCTCCAGGGGGTCTGGAACGATCAGGTCAGGCCACCTTGGAGCGCGAACTTCACCACCAACATCAACCTCCAGATGAACTACTGGCCGGCGGAGAGCACCGGCCTCGGTGACCTGGTCGAGCCACTCACCCGGTTCATCGGCGAACTGGTGGACGCCGGGCGGCGCACCGCCGGCGAGTCCTACGGCCTCGACGGGGCTGCAGCGCACCACAACAGCGACCTCTGGCGGCACACGGACGCCGTGCCGCTCGACGCGCACTGGGCGAACTGGCCGAGCGCGCTCCCCTGGCTCGTCGCGCACCTCCACCGCCGTCTGGACGACGGCGGTGCTGATCACGTCGCGCGCGTCGCCGTGCTGCAGACCGTCGAGCCGGTGGTCTCGTTCGTCCTGGGGATGCTCGTCACGGATGTCGCCGGTTCGCTGGTCGTGAGTCCGTCGACCTCACCGGAGAACCGGTACGTGGTCGACGCGGGTCACACGGCGGCGGTGACTGCCGGCGCGGCGATGGACCAGGAGCTGGTGCACGAGTGCCTCCGCGAGTACCTCGCCCTCGCGGAGCGGGTCGGCGACCGCATCGCGGACGTCGGGCTCCTGGCTCGGGCGCGCGACTCTTTGACCACCCTGCGACTGCCGCAGGTCGGCCGCGACGGAACGCTCTTGGAGTGGGCCGAGGAGCGGGAGCCGACCGAGCCCGGCCACCGGCACCTCTCCCACCTGTACGGCCTGTACCCGGGGACACGGATCACCGAATCGGACACGCCCGAGCACTTCGAGGCGGCCCGACGCGCACTGCGGCGGAGACTCGCGCACGGCGGTGGCGGAACCGGGTGGAGCATGGCCTGGGTCCTCTGCCTGGCTGCACGACTCCGTGATCCAGGGCTCGCGTCCGAGGCGCTCGACACGCTGCTCGGTCCGCTGTCATCGGCATCGCTGCTCGACCTGCACCCGATGGGCGACCTCGACGACGTGTTCCAGATCGACGGCAACCTGGGCGGGACGGCCGGTGTCGTCGAACTGCTCGTCCAGGGGCACGGCGATGTCCTGTCGCTGCTGCCGACCCTCCCGGCAGCGTGGTCGGCGGGACGGTTCCGAGGGTTCCGGGTCCGGGGTGGACACGTCGTGGATGTCGAGTGGAGCCGTCACCACCCCGTCGCGGCGACCCTGCTGCTCACGGCCGGCGGCGTGCTCGTCGAGCTGCCGGACGACGGCTCGACGATCACCATCACGAGCCCTGGCGGTGCACTGCCGACCCGGCTGGAGGACGGCGCGCCGGCCGGGCGGCGGCGGATCAGGCTCGACGAGCCCGGTGTCCACCGGTTCGAGTTCGCGCGTCCGCCCGGCGATCTGGAAGACTGACCGCCTCTTCAGGACGTCGGCTACTCGGCCTGTGCCTCGGCCTTCGCCGCTGCGATGGCGGCGTGCACCTCGGACATGTCGAGACCGCGCACCTGCGAGATGAGGTCCTCGAGTGCCGGCGCGGGGAGGGCACCGGCCTGCGAGAAGACGAGCACGCCGTCGCGGAACGCCATGAGCGTCGGGATCGACGTGATCTGCATCCCGCTCGCGAGCTCCTGGTTCGCCTCCGTGTCGACCTTGGTGAACACGACGTCCTGGTGCGTCTCGCTCGACTGCTCGAAGACGGGCCCGAAAGCCTTGCACGGGCCGCACCACTCGGCCCAGAAGTCGACCAGGACGATGCCCTCGGCCGACACGGTGTCCTCGAAGTTCGAGATGGTGAGTTCCTGCGTGGTCATCGTGTGCCCTTCGGATCGGTGGTCGGACGCGTCGCATCCGACTGACGAGCCTACCCGCGGACGACGGGCTGCCCTCCCCTTGTACCGCGCCGCGGTCAGCGCCCGGGCGGCTGCTCCGGGAGCAGCAGGAGCCGGCGCTGTATCCGCGACATGATCAGGAGCACCCCGCCGAGGACCGCGAACAGGACACCGCCACCGACGACGATGCCGCCGATCAACCCTCCGAGGAAGCCGTAGCCGTCGCCGCTGCTGTTGACGAGGATCACCACACCGACGGCCAAGGCGAGCACACCGATCCCGAGGACGACCCAGGACATGACGAGATAGGTGCGGAACGCGCGCGCTCCATGGAACGTCGGCCGGATGCCGTACTGGGTTCCGACGTACTGGGCCCAGCGAGAGCCGGTCCACCACCTCGTCGCCCGCGGCGACACGGAGTACCAACCGGCACCGGGACCGTCGTGCTCACCTGGCAATGGACGGACCACGTCGATGACCACCGGCGCGCCGACCGGTTGCGGGATCCGCCGTACGGCGGTCGTCTGGGCGGCGATGCCGAACCAGAGCAGCGTCAGGAGGAGCATCGGGAATCCGTTGAACGACAGGTGGCTGGACAGCGCGCCGAGGCTGAACTGCGCGATCGCCAGCACGAGGAAGACCGAGCCGAACACCCAGGCCAAGCTCGGCTGCTCCGTGGTCGCCCAATCGGTCCCGGGCTTCCCGTTCTTGACCCTGAGCCCCGTCCAGTGCGAGCCGTCCCACCATCGGAGCTGATCCGGCCCCGTCGGATACCAGCCCAGCTGCGGTCCGGACGGCAGCTGCGACGGTGACGCCATCGAAGTCGGCGCCCGATGTGCGACCGGCATCAGCTGCTGCACCGGTGGCGCGGCGTCGGCCTCCTGAGCGGTCCACTGCGTTCCATCCCACCAGCGCAGCTTGCCCGGCGTCCCCGCCTCGTACCATCCCGGTGCAGCGGTCATCGCTGCTCCTTCCCCCGAAGATCCCGCTCATGACGTCCATGCAGCGACCCCAGTGTCCCGTCTGCGGGTCATCGCGGCAAGCCGCCGGCGAGGACCGGCCCGCTAGCATGGCGGACATGGCAGGCTCAGCGACACGGCGTCACGATGACGTGGACGGTCGCACAGCGCGGAGCGCTCGTTGAGCCCGTACAGCCAGGTCGACTGGGACGCGAGCCCCGAGCATCCGTCGTCGGTCGCCGAACCGTATCTGATGGGCACCGGTGTCGTCACCGACGAGGACACCGGGAGTCGCCCGCTCTCGCCACCGCACCGTCATCCGGACGCCATGCTCGCCTGGTGCTACCGCGGCACCGTGTGGGTGCATCTCCCGAACGCGATGTGGCGCCTCGCACCGGGTCAGGGCGTGTGGATCCCAGCACACACGCCGCACACGGCGCACCACGAGCGCGACTCCACCGGGTGCTACACCTACCTTCCCGCCACCTCGCTGATCGCGCCCGTCGAGACCGTCACCCAGGTCCTGGTCCCGCGTGCGGTGCAGGAGATGTTGCTCCACCTCGGGATCAACGACATGCCGACCGACCTCCGGGTCCGCGCGCAGGCGGTCCTCATCGAGATGCTGCAGCAGCCCGCGCCGGAGACGGCGGACGGCTGGGGCGAGATCCCGATGCCGTCCGACGATCGTGTCCGTCCGCTCGTCCGTGCGATCCTCGCCGACCCGGGAGACCTCCGGGGCGCGCGCGAGCTGTTCGACGTGCACGGCCTCCACGAGCGCACCGTGCTGCGGATCTTCCAGCACGACACCGGGATGAGTTTCGCCCGGTGGCGGACGGGCGTCCGGATGACGCTGGCGGCGCGGCTGATCATCGACGGCATGCCGATCGGGGCGGCGGCGCACCGGTGCGGGTACGCGTCCTCGAGTGCCTTCTCCGCGAGCTTCCGAGCCCGGTTCGGCATGACCCCGCGGGAGTACGTAGCACGGGTGCAGGCGGACCCCGCCCACCAGCTCTACTGGCGCTGATCCACCCGGGCACGCATCATCGTGTCGGATCCGCGACAGAACTCGTCGGTTCCTCGACGCAGGCGCGCGCGGATGCGCCCTACGATCGTTCTGTTAGGACATGCTTACCTAACTTCGGGATCGCCAGCGGTGATCCCACTCCCCCCTCTTCAAAGGAGCCCCATGCCGCACGCTTCCGCGCGCCCGAACGCCCGCCGAGGATCCACCCTCCTCGCCGCCGTCATCGCCACCGCTCTCGCCCTCGCCGGATGTTCGGCCGCCACCGGCGACACCGGATCGACGACGGCATCGACCGACGGCGTCGTCATCGAACACGCCCACGGTGAGACCGTCATCCCGGAGAAACCGGAACGGATCGTGGCTCTCGGGTGGATGACGCCCGACATCGTCGCCGCCCTCGGCACCAACCCCGTCGGCATCGAAGAGGTCTGGGGTGCCGGTGAGAGCGGCTACCAGCCCTGGTTCGAGGACTACGTCTCCGAGGCGTACGGTGAGATGCCCGAGATCATCCCCTTCACGGACGACGGCCCGAACTACGAGGCGATCAAGTCCCTGAAGCCCGATCTGATCCTCAGCCTCTACTCCGGTGTCACCGACATCGAATACGAGCGGCTCACCGAGATCGCCCCGACCGTCCCCTACATCGAGGGACCCTGGAACCCGGGCACCTGGGAGGGCATGACCCGCACCGTCGGGAAGGCGATGTCGGAGGAGGCCAAGGCCGAGGAACTCATCGGCGAGACCGAGGACCTCATCACCTCCCTCGCCGACGCGCACCCGGAGTTCGACGACAAGAGCTTCGTCTGGGGCCTCACGCTGAACGAGGGCGGGACGGACCTCGGCGTCTACCTCGAGTACGATCCGCGGGTCCGCATCACCGAAGCGCTCGGCTTCACCTCGACCTCGGCGATGGACGGCTTCCTCGCGAGCGCCGAGGGCGACAACTGGTACACCGGCGTCAGCCTCGAGCAGCTCTACGACGTGGACGCCGACCTGTTCGCCGCATGGGGCGGGAGTGCCGAGGAAGGGACGTACACGGTCGAGAACGCCGTGGTGTCGCGCTGGTCGCCGATCGCCGCCGGGTCCTACGTGATCTACGCCGACGCCGCCAAGGCCTCGGCGATCAGCGCGCCGACCGTCCTGTCCCTGCAGTACGTCCTGCCCGGCTACGTCGACGACCTCGCAGCGGCGCTGCAGGGCGAGCCGACCATCGACGGCAAGTGACGTCGGAGATGTCCCGGTCCGCCGCCCCGACGGCAGTGCTGGTCGCGGGCGACGGACCGGACGTCCCGAAGCCCGGTGCGGCCGGACGTGCAGACGTCTCGCCGCACCGCACCCGGACGCTCGCCGCCGGACTCCTCGTCGCCACCGTGGTGCTGATCGCCGCAGCCGTCGCCTCGCTCGCCGTCGGCAATCGGGCCATCGACCCCCTGACCGTCGTCGGAGCGCTCGTCGCCTACGACGACGCGAACCCCCTGCACCTCATGGTCATGGAGCTCCGCGTCCCGCGGACCCTGCTCGGCATCCTGGTCGGCGCGGCGCTCGCCGTGTGCGGCGGGCTCATCCAGGCCTTCACGCGCAACCCGCTCGCCGACCCGGGCGTTCTCGGTGTGAACGCGGGTGCGTCGTTCGCCGTGACCTTCGCGGTCGGTGTCCTGGGACTGACGACTCCCGGCACCTACGTCCCGTTCGCCCTGGCGGGTGCGTTCATCCTCACCGTGGTCGTCTACACGCTCGGATCCGTCGGGGCATCGGGTGCGACCCCGATGAAACTGACGCTCGCGGGAGTCGCCCTCGGTGCCGCCTGCACCGGTTTCACCACCGCGATCGTGCTGCGGGACGAAGGCACCCTCCAGGTCATGCGTTTCTGGAGTGTGGGATCCATCGGCGGCCGCACCCTCGACCAGCTCACGTGGGCTGCTCCGCTGATCGTCGCGGGCCTCGTGATCGGTCTGCTCTGCGCCCGGTCGCTGAACGCGTTGACCCTGGGAGACGAACTCGCCCAGGCGCTCGGGGCGCGAGTGCGCAGCACCAGGGTGTGGGTCGTCGTCGCCGTCACCCTCCTGGCGGGTACGGGCGTCGCAGCCGCCGGTCCCATCGCCTTCGTGGGACTCATGATCCCCCATGTCGTGCGGTGGTTCACGGGCCCCGACCAACGCTGGGTGCTGACGTACTCGATGGTGATCGGCCCCGCGTTCCTGCTGCTCGCAGACGTCCTCGGCCGGATCGTGTTGCCGTCCGGAGAGCTCCGGGTGGGGATCGTCACAGCGCTCCTCGGCGCTCCCATCCTGATCATGCTGGTGCGTCGGAAGCGGGTGAGTGGACTGTGAGCGTGATCGACCACGGCCGACGCCTGATCCGCGTGGAGACCGCGCACATCGCGACGCTCGTACCCGCGCGGTCCGTCCTCGTGTGCCTCGCGCTCATCGTGGTGATCATCGGAGCAGGGCTGTTCGCGACGACGATCGGCGCGTACGAGATCGGCTTCGACGCGGTGATCCGGGCGATCGTCGACCCCGCATCCGACCCGGACGTCCGCCAGGTCGTGACCGGGTGGCGACTGCCGCGGGTGCTGTTCGCGGTGCTCTGCGGGGCGGCACTCGCGCTCTCCGGGGGTATCTTCCAGTCGCTCACCCGCAACCCGCTCGGCTCACCGGACATCATCGGGTTCGGTGTCGGCTCACAGTTCGGCGTCACGCTGACGATGCTCGTCCTCGGCCTCAACACCTACCTGTTCAAAGCCGCCGGGGCACTCGTCGGCGGTCTGTTGACCGCCCTCCTGGTCGCCCTCCTCGCGAACCGCCACACCATGTCGTCCTTCCGGCTGATCATCGTCGGCATCGGCGTCTCGGCCGGGCTCGGTTCCCTCACCTCCTGGATCCTCATCTCCGTCAGCGTCGAGCAGGCGATGATGGCGGCCACCTGGGGTGCCGGGTCCCTCGCCTCGCTCGGCTTCGACCAGCTGCTCCCCGCCGCCACGGCCTTCGTCGTGTTCGCCCTGCTGGCACGGCCACTCCGACGTTCGCTTCCCGTGCTCGAGATGGGCGACGACGCCGCCATGGCCCTCGGGGTGCGTCCGGGACGCACCCGGGTGATCGCCATGGTCGTCGGTGTAGCCCTCGTGGCCCTCGTCACCGCCGCCGCCGGCCCCATCTCGTTCATCGCTTTGGCCGCCCCGCAGATCGCTCAACGGCTCACCCGCTCGAACACCCCGATGGGCCTCGCGCCGGTGATGCTCACCGGAGCCGCCCTGGTCGTCGTCTCCGACGCCGTCGCCCAGCTGCTCGCGGTCCCGGTCGGCGTGGTGACGCTCTCGGTCGGTGGCATCTATCTGACCTGCCTGCTGGCCGCCCAGTTCGTGCGCCGCACGTGAAAGGAACTCCCATGACCACGTCGCTCCTCGCCCGCGACCTCACCCTGGGCTACGGGGATGCTCCGATCGTGTCCGAGCTGTCGCTCGAGGTGCCGGACGACTCGTTCACGATCATCATCGGACCGAACGCCTGCGGCAAGTCGACCCTGCTCCGCGGACTCGCACGGCTCCTGCGTCCGACCGCCGGTGCCGTCCTCCTCGACGGGGCGGACATCCGCGCGTCGAAACCGAAGGACACCGCTCGCCGACTCGGGCTCCTCCCCCAATCCGCCATCGCCCCCGACGGGATCACCGTCGCCGACCTCGTCGGGCGTGGACGGTTCCCGCACCAGAGCGCCATGCGGACCTGGAGCAGCGCCGACGAAACGGCGGTCGCGGAGGCGATGGCCGCGACGGGGGTCACGGAGCTGTCCCGCCGGCTGGTCGACGAGCTCTCGGGCGGCCAGCGGCAACGCGTCTGGGTGGCGATGGCACTCGCCCAGCAGACGAAGCACCTGCTGCTCGACGAACCGACGACCTTCCTCGACATCGCGCACCAGATCGAGCTGATGGAGCTGTTCACGGATCTGCACCGCAGCGGCACCACCCTCGTGGCGGTCCTCCACGACCTCAACCACGCGGCCCGCTATGCGACCCATCTCGTCGCGATGCGCGACGGTGCGATCGTCGCCCAAGGCGATCCGCAGCAGATCATCACCGCCGACCTCGTGGGGGCCGTGTACGACCTGCCGTGCCGGGTCATCACCGACCCCGTCTCCGGTACCCCACTGGTGCTCCCGCTCGGACGGCGGAGCCGGTGAGCGGGACGACGACGGGCACGCCGCGGCGACTCTTCGGCATCGCGCTGGCAGCGGACGGGCGCGGAGTCCGGCTCGTCGCCGCGACCGCCCTCCTCATCGCTCACTCCCTGTCGGAGGCGGCGATCCCCGTCATCATCGGGGCGACCATCGACCGCGCGGTGGTGCCGTCCGATCCGGCCGCCCTCGGACTCTGGATCGGCGTCCTGGTCGGAACCTTCCTCGTCCTGACGGTGAGCTACCAGTCGGCGTCGCGCCTCATGGTGTCGATCTACGGGCACGGCGAACAGGCGCTCCGGCACCTCACCCTCTCCCGGATGCTTCGGCCGCAGCTCTCGCGGCAGAACCTGACGGCGGGTGAGGCCCTGACGGTCGTCACGTCCGACACCTACCGGGTGGCCGGGGTCGCCTGGTCGGTCGCGCAGCAGTCCGCGACCATCGCGGCGATCATCGGGGCAGCGCTGGCGATGTCGGTGATCTCGCCGGTGGCGACGATCGTGGTGTTCGTGTCGACCATCGGGATGATGCTCGTCATGCGCATCGTGTCACGCCCGCTGGAGCGCCGCGGGCTCGCCGAGCAGCGGGCGGCGACCGAGGCCGGAGCGGTGGCCGCCGACTTCATGAGCGGGTTCCGAGTGCTCGTCGGCATCGGCGGACGTACTGAGGCCGTGCGTCGGTATGACGCCGCCAGTGATGTCTCACGACGCGCAGCGACGGCCGCCGGGCGGTCCCTCGCCCTCTTCGACGCCGTGAGCGGCACGCTGGCGGCATTCGTCATGGCCGCACTCGTCGGCCTGTCCGCCTGGTTCGCCGCGGAGGGGCGGATCCGCATCGGCGAACTCGTGACGGTGCTCGGCCTCGCGCAGTTCATCAGCGGATACCTCGCACAGGCGGGATCATTCCCGTCCAACTGGATCCACAAGCTCGCCTCCGCCAAGCGCTTGGCCGCGGTCGTCGACGCCGACGACCTCCTCGAAGCGGGCGGCCGGGTGGACACGATGTCCCACTCCGGCCCGGCGACCGACGTCGTGCTGTCCTTCCGTCCCGAACACCAGGACCGACCGGTGGACGTCCGTGCTGGTGAACTGCTCGGCGTCCGGCCGCCGGACAGCGACACCGCGCGCGCCCTCTCCCGCCTGCTCGGCATGCGGACCCCCGCGGATCGCGGCAGCGTCTCGCTCGCCGTCGACGGCAGACTCCTCGACCAGCTGGACCTCGACCCGGTGGCGTACCGCCGTCGTGTGGTCGCGCCCCCGCACGGCCAGCGCATCATGAGCGGCACCCTGGCGGAGGCGGTCCGCGGTCATGACGTGACCGGCGACCCGGATGCAGTGTTCGTGGGCATGGCGGCGCTCGACGACGCGGTCGTGCAGCTCGGCGGCTGGTCGTCACCGGTCGGTGAGGCGGGCAGACGGCTCTCCGGCGGGCAGCGCCAGCGCGTCGGCATCGCCAGGGCGCTCCATACCGGTGCGGACGTGCTCGTCCTCGACGAACCGACGTCGGCCGTCGACGTCCTCACGGAGACCCGCATCGCCCGAGCACTCGCGGCGCACTCCGGCACCGTCGTCGTCATCACCACCTCGCCGGTCCTGTTGAACGCCTGCGACCGGGTCGTCGAGCTCGCTCCCGGTTCGGAGACTCACCATGACTGATCCCGCCATGGAGCCCACCACCGCCGAGATGCTCCCGGTCGCCGACGGCTCCCGCGTCCGAACCGTCGTCGGTGCCCTCCTCAGACGACACCGCGGACGGTCCGCCGCCGTGGTCGTCCTCTTCCTCGCGGCCGCCGCACTGGGCGTCGTGATGCCCGCGTGTCTCGGGCGGATCGTGGACGCCGTCGCCACAGATGCCGGGCTGAGCGTCGTCTCAGGCTGGGTGGCAGCAGCCGCCGTCGGCGCTGTCGGGGCCGTCGCCGTGACGCTGTGGGCGACTCGGGTGCTCACCGGGCTGGTGCAGGACCTCCTCGCCGAACTGCGCGAGGACGTGTTCGCCTCGGCCATGCGGCTCCCGGTGAGCGCGGTCGACGACGGTGAGCGTGCCGATCTCCTGTCCCGGGTCACCGGCGACGTCGACGCGGTCGCGGAGGCCGGCGGGAACGTCGCCCCGACACTGCTCTCCGCCGGGTTCGCGATCGGGGTGTCGGCCGTCGCCCTGGCAGCCGTCGACCCGTGGCTCGCGCTCGCCGGTCTCGCCTCGGCACCGTGCTACGTCCTCGGGACCCGTGCGTTCCTCCGGCGATCCCGAGTGGTGTTCCGCGCGGTCCGGATCCGCGAAGCATCGCGCAGTCAGGCCGTGCTGGACGCGGTCGACGGCTCGGAGACCCTCACCGCGTTCACCGGGACGGACCACGCGCTCGAACGCGTCCGGGAACGCGCGGCCGCCTCCATCGACGCGCAGATCGAGGGTGTGCGCGTCGCGAACCGCTTGTTCCGATGGATCAACTCGGGTGAGCTCGTCGGGCTGTCGGCGATCCTGGCGACCGGCTTCCTCCTCAACCTGCAGGGCACGATCACCGTCGGGCTCGTGACCACCGCCGCGCTCCTGTTCCACCGGCTGTTCGATCCGGTGGGCCGGCTCATCTTCGGGCTCGACGACATCCAGCGGGCCACGGTCGGGCTGGCTCGACTCGTCGGGGTCATCGACCTCGCAGCACCGTCGTCCGCAATGCCGGAGTCGCCCTCCCCCGTCAGCGGTGTCGCAGACGGCGTCGACGCAGCGCCTGGGATCCGAGTGCGCGACCTGACGTTCCGGTATCCGACCACGGACCGTGGGATCGCGGAGGTCTCCATCGACGTGCCGCCCGGCACGACCACGGCGCTCGTCGGCACGTCCGGCTCGGGCAAGAGCACCCTGGCGAGGGTGGTCGCTGGACACCATCCCCCGACGTCGGGACGCGTGCTCGTCGGCCACACCCCGTACTACCTGTCGCAGGAGCTCCATCACTTCCGTGGCTCGATCGCCGACAACCTCAGGCTCGGCGCGCCGGACGCCAGCCCGGACGAGATGGTGTCGGCACTCCGTGCCGTCGGAGCCGAGTGGGCGGTCACCGCGTTGCGGGACGGCCCGACGGCGGACCTCACCGACTCGAGGCCGTCGCCCGTGCCGCTGGACGAGGGACGGATCCAGCAACTCGCGGTCGCTCGGGCGTTCCTGGCCGATCCGGCGATCGTGATCCTCGATGAGGCGACCGCCGACGTCGGCTTGCACCATCGCGACGCCGTCGAAGCGGCGATCACCGCCCTCCGGACGGACCGGACCGCGCTGCTCATCGCGCACCGGCTGGAACAGGCCGCCACCGCCGACCGGATCGCGGTCTTCGCGGACGGTCGGATCGTCCAACACGGCACGCACGCGGACCTCCTCGCCTCCCCCGGCCCCTACCGCGAGTCCTGGCTCGCGCACAGCCCGCACCAGACCCAGCACACCGAACCGACCCGAAAGGCCGAGACGCCATGAAGATCCACCGCGGCATCGTGACCGCAGCGACACCCCTGAGTCCGAACCTGATCCGCATCACCCTCGGCGGTCCGGGCGTCGAGGACTTCGACAGCACCGGGACGGGTGATGAGTACGTCCGCGTGTTCTTCCCCCACGGTGCCGACCCGACGGACGTGTCGCTCCCGGTACCGGCAGGCGACTGGTGGGAGACGCCGGAAGGCTCACCGCAGGCACCGATGCGGACCTACACCATCAGCGCCGTGCGGCAGGACCCCGTCGAAATCGACATCGATTTCGTCGTGCACGAGGCCGGGGTCGCGGGGCCGTGGGCGGCTCGCGCCCAGCCCGGGCACGTGCTCGGGCTGAACTCGCCCACCGGCCTGTACGCGCCGCCCGCCGACATCGGCTGGCAGGTGCTCGTCGCGGACCTCACCGGCCTTCCCGCCGTCCAACGGATCGTCGCACAGACACCGCGCGGACTGCGGACCCGCGTGGTGCTCGAGGTACCGAGCGAACAGGATCGGATCGCGGTCGAGACGAACGACGACGTGACGGTCACCTGGGTGGTGGGCGGCAACGGGCACGGACCGAGCACGCTGGGCCGACTCGTCCGGAGCGTCGTGGACGAGCGCCTCCCGCTCGATCAGGGCTACATCTGGGTAGCGGGTGAGACGGTGGCGCTCCGCGACGTGCGCAAGTACCTGCGCAAGGAGCTCGGGCTGCCCGCCACCCGGTTCAAGGTGGTCGGGTACTGGACGCCGATCGCCGCATGGGACGAGAAGTTCGCCGCCCTGCCGACCGCGGTCCGGCAGGAACTCGAAGCGATCTGGGCGCCGATCGACAGCGTCGAGCCGGAGGACGTACAGATCCGGTACGAGGACCAGCTCGAACGGCACGGGCTCTGACCACTCGCCGCTCCACCGGTTCGAGCGTCCCGCGCAATAGGCTGAGGGCGAAAGGACGACACGGTCATGACCTCACCTGCCGGGCGCCGGAAACACGGCCGCCCCACCATCTCCGATGTCGCCGCGCTTGCGGGCGTGTCGGCCGGAGCGGTCTCGAAGGTCTTCAACGGCACGGGTCGCATCTCGCCGCCGACCGCCGAGCGCGTCCGGGAGGCCGCGCGCAAACTCAACTGGACGCCGAACCCGGCTGCGATCGCGCTCCGGACCTCGCGCGCCCAGGCGATCGGGCTCGTCCTCACCAGCTCCTCCCCGGTCCCCGAGGTCGGCGCGGCCAACGTCGGACTCATCTCCGGGATCGAATCCCTCCTGAGTCCCCGCGAATACGGGCTGCTCCTCAACGTCTTCCTGACGGGACGACACGACGAGTCCGCGTTCTACCGGTCGTTGGCGGAGCGCCAGCGGATGGACGGCGTCATCCTCACCAACTCGGTGGTCGGCGACACCCGCTTCGACCTCATGCGCGACCTCGGGGTGCCGGCGGTGCTCGTCGGCACCCCGTGGAAACCGGGCGTGGTCGACTACATCGACGCGGACCCGCCGAGCGCCGGCATCCCCGAGACGGTCGATCACCTCGTCGGTCTGGGCCACCGCGACGTCGCGTTCGTGAGCGGCCCCGCCGGGTTCGTGCTCCCGAACATCCGACGCGAGGCCTTCACCGCCCGGCTCGCCCACCACCGGCTCACCCCGCACTCCATCTCGAGCGTCGGCTATTCGCCGGCCGCCGCCGCCGAGGAGACGAACCGACTCCTCGACGGGGCGTCGCCACCGACGGCGATCCTCTACGGCACCGACACCATGGCGATCGCCGGGATGCGGACCGTCCAGAGCCGTGGCCTGCGCGTCCCCGAGGACGTCTCGGTCGTCGGGTTCGAGGGGCTCGAGGTCGGTGAATGGGTCGACCCCCAGCTCACGACCGTCCAGCGGTTCGCGTTCCAGCGTGGACGGGCGGCGGCGGCGAAGCTCCTCGGCCTCCTCGGCGAGACCATCGAGGAGGACGTACCGCTCGAGAAGCCGGTGCTCATCGTCCGACAGTCGACCGCCCCGCCGCGTAGCCGCTGATCAGACCGGGACACGTCGGGGCCGACACCGCGCGGTGCCGACCCCGATCAGCAGGCGTGAGCCCGCATCTCCCGCCTCAGGAGGTGAGCCTGACCATCCCGAGTTCGCGGACGGTCGGGAGCTCCACGATGATCGTGCCGTCGACCACCGCCAGCGGCGCCGGCGTCCGCCGATCGTCGAGGACCACCTCGGCCGAGAGCTCGGCCGGCACGACGGGACGCCCCGTGGCCTCCGACAGGCGGGTGGCGTCGATCCGCACCCGGATGCCGGTGAGCTCCGTCACCGCGCGCTGCTGGCCGCGCATCGCCAACGGATCGGTGAGGTTGGCGAACGCGAGCGTGAACGCCTCGCCGTCCGTCCACGCCGCCGCATCCAGGAACCCCGGGCCGTCGATGTGGACCAGACTCGACCCCCCGAGCGCGGCCTCGATCGTGTTGCCGAGCAGGGTGAGGTGGTCTCCGAGGAGCGTCTCGTGGTACAGCTCGGCGAGGTTGAACCCGATGACCTGGACCGTCCCGGCGCCCGCCGGCACCGTCCCGCCAGCGTCCGACGCGACCAGCGACGCACGGAACACCGCCGGGTCTACGGCCTCCCCTCGCGGGTAGACCTCTTCCATGGGGAGGTCGGGGTGATCCGGTACGAACCGCCAGTGGACGCTCGCCTCGGCGCCAGGCGCGAAGCGGGCCAGACGGGTTCCTCCGATGATGCGGTCCGCGCCGTCGAGTCCTGCGGCCAGGACGCCGTCGGACGCCCGTTGCACGTAGTTGTTCCGGACGACCCCGGCCGAACGGGCGGTCAGCGGCGCGCCCGTCAGCTCGGTCACGAGCGGTGTACCCCTGTCGATCAGGGGGCCGGCCCCCGTCACCACGAGCTCGCCGCCGCCCTCGACGAAGGCACGCAGTGCGGCGGCGGACCGCTCGTCGATCTCGTCGATCTCGGGAAGGACGACCACCCTCGTCTCTGGCAGCCCGAGCCGGTGCAGGCCACGGGGGCCGACGAACTCGAACGGCGTCCGCAGCTCGACGAGCGCCTGGTACATGCCGGAGGCGGCCCGTCGCGTCCGGGCGTCGGCGAAGGCGTTGTCCACGTCCCAGACGCAGACTTCGGCGACCGGGCGCGACTGCTGCCAGGTCGCGCCGATCTCGCGATGCAGCGTGAACGCCCGCTCGACCGCCGGGATCCAGCGTGTGTCATGGATACGCGCCGCGAACTTCGTGAACCACGGGAACGCGCCGTGCACGAAGCCGTCGACGATCCAGCCCACGGTCTCCTGACCCGCGTTGACGGAGTCCTTCCAGCGATACCCGTGCGACTCGGGCCCGACGGAGGTGATGAGCCCGACGGGCTTGTCGGGGTGGATGGACCGGGTCCGCTTCGCGTCACGGCCGGCCGCCCACTGGGTCTCCCCCTCGTTACGCGCCTGGTGGTCGACGAGGAAGAACGGGACGTGCAGACGGGCGACGTCGTCGCGAAGCTCGCCCGCTGCGAACGACCCGAGGTTGGGGATGAAGCGCACCTCCGGCTTCACGTCCTGGACCGCCGCGTCCCAGTGCGCGACCAGGTCGCTCAGCCGCTCCCGACGCCATCCCCGATAGGCCTGCCAGGACGCTCCGTCGACGGCGTCGCGCGAGGTCGGCAGGGCGAGCCCGGACGCCGCGCGGAAGCGTCGTTGCGCGGTCTCGGTGTATCCGGGTCCATGGCCCTGCCACCGGTTCGCGAACACCGCGTCGATGTCGTAGTCCGCGGTGACCTCGCGTGCGACCTCGGTCGTGAACTCCCAGTTATAGCCGCCGAACGCGTCCGTCACGTAGGTGCCCGGGTGCGCCCAGTGCTCCTGCAGCTCCCCGTCCTCGGTACGGGCGATCCACTCGGGGTGGGCCTCACGGACGTCCCGATGGACGGCGTGCGGGTCGATCCGAGCCATGACGACCATGCCACGACTCCGTGCGAGGTCGACGATCTCGCCGAGGAGATCGCGGTCACCGAGGTGCCGGCTGCGGTAGTGCAACGGGATCGAGGTCGGATAGAACGCGATGTACCCCCCGGCGCTGATGCAGATGGCGGTCGACGCGGTCCGGTCCATGACGTCGGCCCACGCGTCGAGGTCGAAGTGGAGCGGGTCGTCCTCGACGAAGGTCAGTTGTGTCCACCGTTGGTCGCCGGAGAACCAGGCGATCGTGTCGGTACCGGTCGTGAGCGGCTGTGTCGTCGTCATTTGATTCCCGTCGTGGCGATGCCCTTGATGATGTACTTCTGCGCGAAGAGGAAGAAGAGGAGGATCGGGACGAGCGAGATGAGCGACATCGCGAACATGATGCCGATCCCGCTCTGCGTCTCCGTGTCGACGAGCGATTTGAGCGCCACCGGCACCGTGTACAGCTTCGTCTTCGTCAGGTAGAGGAGTGGTCCGAAGTAGTCGTTCCACGTCCAGATGAAGGTGAAGATCGTCGTCGTGATGAGTGCCGGCTGCATGAGCGGCAGGATCACCGACCAGAAGATGCGGAACGGGCCTGCACCGTCGAGCATCGCCGCGTGGTCGAGTTCCCGCGGGATGGTGCGGATGAACTGCACCATGAGGAAGATGAACACCGCGTCGGTCGCGAGGAACTTCGGGATGAGCAGCGGCGCGTAGGTGTTGATCCATCCGAGCTCCGCGAACAGGATGTACTGCGGGATGATCAGCACATGGAACGGCAGCATCATCGTCATGAGGGTGAGGCCGAAGTACAGCTTGTTCGCCCGGAAGTTCAGCCGGGCGAGCGCGTACGCCGTCACGGAGCAGGAGAACAGGTTGCCGACGATGGCCCCGACGGCGATGAGGCCGGAGTTGAGGAGGAACGCCGTGAAGGGCGTCCCCAGGGAGTCCCATCCGTCCACGTAGTTCGACAGCGTCACCTCGCTCGGGATGAGGCCCGTCTGCGACAGGATCAGGTTGCTCGGCTTGAAGGAGCTCACCACCATCCACAGCAACGGGTACAGCATCAGCAGCGCGAACACCACGAGGAGGATGTGGCGGATGATCCGCCGTGGTCGGCCGGCGTCCCGATTGCGCCGGGTGGGCGTCGGATCGGGGTCGGCGGGCAGGGCGTCGAGGGTGGTACTGGTGATGGCCATCATTCGTCTCCGTAGTGCACCCAGCGGCGCGAAAGGATGAAGTTGCCCGCCGTGGCGATCGCAATGACGATCAGGAGGACCCACGCCATGGCAGCGGCGTAGCCCATGTCGAAGTTCACGAATCCCTCCTGATAGATGTAGAGGGTGTAGAACAGCGTCGAGTCGAGGGGTCCGCCCGTGCCGCCACTAACCACGTGGGCTTGGGTGAACGCCTGGAACGCGCTGATCATCTGCAGGATCAGATTCAGGAAGATGATCGGCGTGAGCAGCGGGATGGTGATCGACCAGAAGCGTCGAACCCGTCCGGCCCCGTCGACCTCGGCGGCCTCGAGGAGCTCGTCGGGGACCTGACGCAGTCCGGCCAGGAAGATCACCATCGGCGAGCCGAAGGTCCACACGTTGAGGATGATCAGCGTCCACGGCGCGGTCGCGGGGTTCTGCAACCAGCTGTCAGCCTCGATGCCGAAGAACCCGAGCACCGTGTTGATCAGCCCGGCGTCGCCGAACAGCTGGCGCCAGAGGATCGCGATCGCGACGCTGCCGCCGAGGAGCGAGGGCAGGTAGAAGGCGCTCCGGTACAGGGACAGCCCACGGATCCCCTTGTCGAGGATGACCGCCAGGAACAACGCGAAGGCGAGCTGCAAGGGCACCGAGACGAGCACGTACAGGCCCGTCACGCGTGCCGACGCCCAGAACCGCTCGTCGCCCATCATGCGGGTGAAGTTGTCGAACCCGATGAACGACGGTGCGGTCAGGAGGTCGTAGTCGGTGAAGGCGAGGACGGCGGAGGCGATGAGCGGTCCTGCCGTGACCGCGATCATCCCGATCATCCACGGGAGGAGGAAGACGTGCGCGACCCAGCCCTGCCGCTGGTGGGAGGCCCGACGCCGCTTCCGTCCGGTCGTCGTCGCGGATCCGGTCGTCCCGGTCCGCACCTCGGGCTCGCGTTTCATCGTGAGGGTCATCAGTTGCCCACCGAGGAGGAGACGGCCGAGACGAAGTTCGAGGCGGCCTTCGAGACCGAGGTGTTCCCGAGGGTCACGCCTTCGAGTTCGCGGATCATCACGGTGCGCCACGAACCGGAACCCGCGGGAGCCTCGTACCGGGGCCGCTGCTCCATGGCCGCGATCTCGCGGGTGGTCGCGATCACCTTCCGCTCGTCCGGGGTCGCCGACGGCTCGTACTCGTCGAGGAGAGCCAGGCTCGGCGGTGCGCCGGCCGACAGCCCCACGAGCTTCAGCAGGTCGATCGAGTTGAGGTTGTAGCTCATCAGCGCACCCGCCGCGTCGACGCGGTCGTCGTCGATGCCCGCGTACATCGCGAACCGGCTGAAGTAGGTGAAGTGGTATCCGGGCGCCGCGTCAGCGAGGGCCGGGACGTCCCGCTGCCGGAACTCGTAGTCGGGGAACGCCGCGGCCTCGTCCACGATGTGGTTCGAGTTGGCGAACGTCGCGAGCACCTTGGCGCCGGTGTCGGACCAGCCGGGTTCGATGCCGTCCTGCTCGCTGATGCTGGTGGTGGCGCCGGCCTTGCGGAGCTGCTCCCACCAGTCGATCCATGCGGCGACGCCGTCCTCACTCGCGGCCAGCCTGCCGTCCTTCGACCACAGGTCCTCGCCGCGCTGGCGCAGGAACGACTCGAAGGGCATGTCGTGGTACGCGCCGTACGTGGTGCCCTTCCGGCCTGCGGCGTTGTTCTTCGAGTAGTCCGTCAGGAACTCGGCCAGACTGTCCCATGTGAGCGTCTCGGGGAGTGCGACGCCGTCCTCGTCCATGAAGGTCTGGTTGTAGCGGAGGACCGGGGAGAACATCGACTTCGGCAAGGTGTTCAGCTCGCCGTCGATCCGGAAGAGGTCGAGTTCGGCGTCGCTGAACGCGGACAGGTCGAGCGTGCCGACGTCCTCGAGCGGTCGGTAGATCTTCGCGTCCCGGTAGGTCAGGACGGCCGGCGACGGGATCCAGAAGACGTCCGGCACGTCGCGCGCGGCCATCTGTGTCGTCATGCGCTCCTGGTAGGCGGTGTAGTCACCGAACTCCGGCTCGATCGTGACGTCGCTGTTCTGCTTGCTGAACAGGTCCATCCCGGCCAGGTAGGCCTTCTGGCGTTCAGCGCCTCCCCACCAGGCGAAGCGGATGGTGGTGGTACCGCCGGCACCGGAACCACCTCCGATGGAGCAGCCGGCGAGGGCGAAGGCTCCGAGGGAGAGTGCGCCGACTCCGGCGTAGGTGAGGAAGCGTCGTCGGCTGACGTCCTGCGGGATGTTCGACATGATGTCCTTCTTTCGATACGGCGTTGTATGAGTGGTGACGGTGCTGCGATGACGGCGCTTCCAGGACGCCGGAGATCAGGCGAGGGAGCTCGGGTCGACACGGTTGACGAGCGGTTCCCCCGTGACCCGACGTCGGAGGTTGTCGAGGAAGATCGCGGTTCCGCGATCAGCGGTGGCGGTCGTGGTGGCCCCGTTGTGCGGAGTCACCACCACGTCGTCCCGCGACCAGAACGGGGAGTCCGCCGGCAGCGGCTCGACCGTGTGCGCGTCGAGACCGGCTCCCGCGACGGCACCGGAGTCGAGGGCCGCCAGGAGGTCTGCGTCGACCACGATGCCCCCTCGTGAGACGACGATGACGGAGGCTCCCGGGCGGAGCGCCGACAGGACGCGGAGGTCGATCGCTCCGCGCGTCTCCACGGTGAGCGGAGCCGTCACGACCAGCACGTCACACCGCCCGGCGAAGTCGAGGACCTCTTCCGGTCGGTACAGGCGCTCGACGGCGACCGGAGTGCGTCCGACGTCACGACGGAGGCCGATGACGGTCATGTCGAAGGCGCTCGCACGCGGCGCGAGGGCGGCGCCGATGTTGCCGAAGCCGTAGATGCCCATCGTCTTGCCGGCGAGCTCGCCGTGGGTGAACCGGTCCCATCTGGCCTCGCGGGCGGCATCAGACCAGCGACGTCCGCCGCGGTCGAGCTGGAGGGCCAGCAGCATTGCGTGCTCCGCGAGCGGGACCGCCCCGTTGCCCGCCGAGGACGTCACTGTGACGCCGCTCCCACGGAGAGCCGGTCCCACCTCGGACTCGACACCGGCGGCCCAGGAGTGCACCCAGGCGAGCGCCGGCAGCCCGGGCAGTTCCTCGTCGCGCACCCGGCCTGCGACGATCGTGGTCGCAGGGTGGGCGGTCTCGTCGTCGAGGACACGGACCTCGGGGAGGTCGCTCCGGATACGCGAGCGCACGGCGTCCGCCTGGCCGCCGCGGACGAGGACCACCTCAGGCGTCATCCCGCTCGCCTCCGTCCGGGATCACGACGACCGCTGCGTCCACGACATCGACGATTTCGACGAGGAGATCGTCCGCGACCGTCGACACGGTGACGTCGACGTCGGCGGCGGTCACGTGGTGGACGCGGGTGCCGGCGGCGTCGGCCGCCCTCCCGGGGAACCGCAACCGGGTTCCGCGGACCGGGACGGTGGGACCGAAGGAGTTCCGACGTTGACCGGAGTGGTTGAGCACGTGCACGACGAGGCCTGCTCGTGAACGACCGACGGACACCTCAACGTGTTCGCTCGCCTCGACCTCCACCGTTCCATCCTCCCCGACGGCGTCGATCACGAGATCGGCGATCAGGTCGCGAATGGCCGTGAGCCCGAGCTCACGGTAGGCCGCTCCGACGGTCCAAGGAACCTGTGTGGCCCGTCCCCGACCGAGCGTGAGCACACCGCAGGCCGACGCCGGTCCGACCGAGTGACCGTAGGCCTTCTCGGGCGGTCCGTATGGCGCTCGAGGGACGACCGGGTGGCGCAGCTCGGCGTCGGAACGCCACGCCAGGGTGTGCAGCCGCCCACGCACGGGCACGAGCTCCGAGCCTTCGACCGACGGCCCACCGCCCCGTTGGACGTAGCTCGACTTGAGCGCCTCCGCGTCGTCCTCGAGCGACCGTTGCTGCGCTCCGGGCAGCCAGGAGACCACGGAGCCGTCGGAGCGGATGCCGGACCGCCCCGTCGCGACGATCCGTCCACCGGCGCGGACGAACGCCTCGAGGGCGGCGTCCTCCTCGGCGGTCGGGGAGATGAGATCCGGGAGGACCAGCACGCGGAAGCGTCCGAGGTCCACAACGGGCAGTGACTCGGCCGGCACGACGTCGACGGCGACGTGCCGTTCCAGCAGGGCGGAGAACAGGCCGCGGAACTCGGCGACCGACGCCAGCTGCACCTCGGCGGGCGCCGCGAGCGGGTTCGGTCGGACGACACCCACGTCGGCCGCGGGCGACAGTCCGGCGTAGACCTCGGCGTGGTCCCGATGGAAGCGCGTCACGACCCCGGCCGGAGCGAGACAGGCGTAGTCGATGAGCCCGGCCGGCCCCATGATATACGTCGACGGGTTCGCCCCGCGCGACACCGCCTGGAGGAGGTACTGCGCGAACATCTCCGGCTGCTCGCTCGCCAGCCGGTACGGCATGTCGACGAAGGCGACCGCGTTCACCAGGACCGGCTTGCCCGGCTGCGCGACCCGGAACGCGCTCACCGACTCACTCGTCGCGTGCGGCCAGAGCGGACGACCGAGGGCGTTGTTCGCCTCGTGGAACAGGATGTCCGCTGAGCGGCCCAGGATGAGCCCCGCGTGGGGTGCTCGGTCGGCGATGTGCCCGCGGATGCGCGCCGTCAAGCGGTCGATGGTCGCCGCGGCGAACCGCTTCCACTCCAGGTAGCCGGGATCACCGGCGAACGACGGCAGCCGCTCGATCCCGGTCTCCCGGACGAAGGCCTCGGCGCAGGCGTCGCAGTGGCAGACACCGTGGACCCGGCCTCCGTAGTCCACCTCGTTGAACCCGAACCAGTTGAAGAAGAATCCGTCGACGGGATAGGCGTCGAGGATCTCGTCGATGATGTCGAGTGACCGGTCCTGGTAGTACCCGGCACTCGGGCAGACGCTCACCAGTCCCTCATAGACCTGGCGTTCGCCATTCGGTGACCGGAAGCACCACTCGGGGTGCTCGTCGGCGACGCGGGAGGCGACCTTCGAGAAGTCCATGCGGGCGAGGAGCCGGACGCCACGACGATGCGCGGCGTCGACAGCGTCTCCGACGAGGTCGCCCCCGGGTCGCTCCTCGAGCAGTGGGTTCCTCGACTGGAACGGCAGCGTCGACGGGAAGTGCGAGAGGATGCCGCCGACGTTGAGCAGCCAGACGCCGGCACCGTGCTCCTGGATCGCGTCCAGGACCGTCTCGACGTCGAGCAGCGCGTCGATCTCGCGCAGGTTCGTCTGGAACATGTCGAACGGCTCGTGCCACCATCCCGGGCGGACGTCGGCGGTCTCGACGGCCGCGCGCGGTTCCGTGACGGTCATGCGTGCGCCCCGCCGTTCATCGAGCGGGCGAGCTCGACGAGCGCGGAATGATCGGATCCGCCCTGGCCGCGGGCGACCACCGAGCGGACCAGCTGTGCGACGAGTCCGGTCGCCGGCAGGCCCACGCCGGCGGTCCGGGAAGCCGCTTCGACGATCGCGAGGTCCTTCGCGTGGAGCTCGGACCGGAAGCCGGCCCGGAAGTCGTCCGCCAGGACCGAATCGGTCTTGCGTTCGAGGACGGTGCTACCGCCGAGACCCTTGCGGATCACCGAGAGCGCCGTCCCCACGTCGACGCCCTGCGCCTCGAGGAAGACGACCGCCTCGGCGAGGGCCTGCAGGTGGAGGGCGACGACCAGCTGGTTGGCCGCCTTCACGACCTGGCCGCTGCCGCTCGGGCCGACGTGCACCACCGAGGCGCCGACGGCCTGCAGGACCGGCCGCCACCGCTCCAAGGTGGATGACTCCCCGCCGACCATGACGGAGAGGGTGCCCTCGCGGGCGCCTGCCTCGCCACCGGACACCGGGGCGTCGAGTGCGCCGTGGCCCGCCTCGATGAATGCGGCGGCCACGTCGCGAGCCGTCTCCGGCCGGATCGTCGACATGTCGATGTAGTCGGCCCCGTCGGCGAGCTGTGCGAGGATCCCGTCCGCGCCGAGCGCGACCGATTCGACGTCCGGCGAGTCCGGCAGCATCGTGATGACGAGTTCGGCACCGACGACGGCCTCGCCGACGGAGTCGGCCACGCGGAGGCCGACGTTCCTGGCGGCCGATCGGCTCGCATCGCCGCGGCTGAACCCCGTCACGTCGTGTCCGGCGGCGGCGAGGTGCTCCGCCATCGGGCGCCCCATGACGCCGAGTCCCACGAATCCGATGGTCGTCATCGTCTCTCTTCCTGTCGTCGTTGTCGCCCGGTTGATCGAGCTATCGATATACCAAGACAAGAAGTGAGCTCCATCGCCCCGGCGTTGCGTTCGAGTATTTCGATATACCAAACTGGTGTCAAGCACCCCGATCGAAAAGGAACGAACAATGCAGTTCTCCGCAAACCTGTCCATCATGTTCACCGAGGTGCCGTTCCTCGAGCGGTTCGGCGCCGCCAAGGCCGCAGGGTTCGACGACGTCGAATGCTGGTGGCCGTTCGCCACGCCGGTCCCCGAGGAGACGGAGCTCCAGGCCTTCCTCACGGCGATCGAGCGGGCGGAGGTCTCGCTGCGGGCGATCAACCTGTACGCCGGCGACATGCCTTCCGGCGACCGCGGCGTCCTCTCGCACCCCGGTGCGGAGCATCTGCTCGCCGACAACACCGCGGTCGTCGCCCGCATCGCCGAAGCGACCGGCTGTCGCACGGTCAACGCCCTCTACGGCGTCCGGCCCGACGGGATGCCGGACGACGTCCTGCGCGAGACCGCCGTCGGCAACCTGCGGCGCATCGTCGCCGTCCTGGCTCCGCTCGGGGTCACGGTCGTCCTCGAACCGTTGACGAACGGCGAGAACGGTTCATACCCGCTGACGACCGTCGACGACGCGTTCGACGTGCTCGACCGCGTGGACCACCCCGACGTCCGACTCCTGTTCGACGCCTACCACCTGCACAACAACGGTGCGGACGTCATGCGGGACGTCATGACGCACGTCGGACGGATCGGCCACGTGCAGATCGCGGACAGCCCGGGACGCGGCGAGCCCGGTTCCGGGACGATCGACTTCGCCGCCTTCTTCGATGCGCTCACGCGGAGCGGGTACGAGGGCTTCGTCGGATGTGAATACCGACCGTCAACCTCGACCTCGGAGAGCCTCGGCTGGCTCACGACGTTGTCGCGGACCGATCAGGCCGCGTCGAATCGCTCCGGCGCGTAGATCCGGTCCGCGGTGCCCTGGAAGATCGCCGACTGCTCCCCCGCAGTCAAGGTCTCCGTGCTCTCGAGGTACGCGTGGAGGAGCCCGGCGTAATCGGTGAACATCCCGTCGACAGGGAAGTTGCTCCCGAACATCACCCGATCAGCACCGAACAGTTCCACCAGCGTGAGCAACGGCTCCCGGACGAGTCCGGTGGACCACGGCGTACCGGCGACGCACAGCCCGGAGGCCTTCACGACGACGTTGGCGTGGGCCGCGAGGCCGGCCATCGCCTCCCGCCATCCGGCCACGGTGTCGGGCTCGCGATCGAGCAGCACTCCGGCGTGGTTGACCACGATGGTCGTCTCAGGCACGTCGGCCGCGAGGTCAGAAGCCTCATGGAGGTTCCACCACGGTGTCTGCAGTTCGAAGTGCAACCCGTGCATCGCGAGCGCCGTGTACCCGCGTCGCCAAGCAGGATCGCTCATGAGGGTCCGTCCACCGACCCTGGCCTGGGCGACCGTAGCCGGTCCGCCCGGCTTGTGACGGACGCTCCGGACGAGCGGATGTGCGGCCTGCGCAGCGACGACCTCAACGGCGTCCGGAGCGTCGAGCCAGACCTGCGCCACCATCGCGCCGGGGACGCCGGTCGACGCCGCCAGTCCCTCGACGTACTCCGTCTCCCCCAGCGGGTCGGTCGGGTCCCATTCCGCCTCCATGTACACGCTCGCGACGACACCGAGGCCGACCGTGTCACGACGGTAGTCCGCCGGCAGGTAGCTCTGCTTGATCGCGCTGTAGTCGCCGTACCGGTGCGGCACGAGCACCCCGGGAAGCAGCCACGGGTGCCGGTTCCGCTCGAGGTCCCACACGTGGTGATGGGCGTCGACGACGGGGCCGGCGTAGCGGACGCCTCCGGTGCCCTCAGACTCAGGCACGGGACGTCTCCGTCGGTGCGTTCTTCGTGACGCCCGAGAAGTTGATCATGAGCGATGCGGCGAGGTACACGGCGGCTGCGATCGCCAGGAAGATCAGCACCGCGGTGTAGCCACCAGTGACGTCGAGCAGGACACCGGCGACGATCGGCACGATGATGCCGGCTGACGTCCCGGCGAAGTTCATGATCCCGCCGACGAGTCCGACCTTCTCCTTCTTGGCCAACATGGCCGGGATCGTCCAGTAGAGACCGCCGAACAGGTTGAAGAAGACTCCGATGCAGAGCAGGGTGACCGCGAGTGCGGCGTCCGTGACGAACGGGAGCGAGATCAACGCGACGAGGCTGAGTGCGCCCGATCCCCCGAACAGCAGCTTGAACGACCGGTTCCGACTGAAGATCCGCTGCAGCCGGTCCGCGAGGAACCCGCTGAGGATCTCACCGAGGGCGCCGCAGAGGAAGATCAGGAACGTCGCGAAACCCATCGCCTGGAGGTCGAGCCCGCGGGCGTTGCTCAGGTAGCTGGGGCCCCAGGTCACGAGACCCCAGAAGACCATGGCCCAGCCGAACCGACCCACGACCATCGCCGTCGCGTTCCCGCGGGTCACGCCGGGTTTCTCCTCCTCAGGACCGCCGGCGACCGTGATGAGCTCCACCTCGGCGCGGTTCACGAGGCGGTGTTCGCTCGGGAGGTTGCGGATGTACAGGAACACGCAGAAGCCGATGACGACCGTGGAGACGCCGATGATGATGAACGACCAGCGCCAGGAGCCGGTCGCGGTGATGAGCCAAGCGACCAACAGGCCGCCGAACGCTGCACCGAGTGGTGCGCCGGAGTCGATGAGCGTGACACCGGTCGCACGCCGTTTCGGTGGCATCCAGTTGGAGACGAGCTTGGACGCCGCCGGCATGTACGGCGCTTCGAAGGCCCCCAGTCCGAGCCGCGCGAGGATCAGCATGACCCCGTTGACGGCCAGGCCGGCGAACGCGGTGAACGTGCCCCACACGGCCGAGGCGATGCCGATGATCCGGCGGGGCCCGAACCGGTCGGCGGCGAGGCCGCCGGGGATCTGCATGAGACAGTACGTCCAGAAGAACGCGCTGAGGATGACACCCTGCATGGTCGGCGTGAGCTCGAACTCGCCGACGATGCTGGGCATCGCGACGCCGAGGGAACTGCGGTCGATCGAGTTGATCGTGTAGAAGAGGAAGAGCACGACGACGACGCTCCAGCGGATGTTCGTCGCCCTCCCCCCGCTCGGACCCTGGACGGATCCGGGCGCGGTCCGCTGATTGTCGGCGGTCATGGACGGTCTCCTTCGACGGTGACGAGCTTCGGGATCTGGGCGTCGCCGCGGCGCGCCGAGCGGACGGTGAGGACGAGGACCGCACCGAGGACCATGAACCCGGCCGAGACGATCAGGGCGATGTTCGGGCTCCCCGTGGCGTCACGGACGAAGCCGATGAGGTACGGCGCCGCGAAGCCGGCCAGGTTGCCGGTCGAGTTGATGAGGGCGATGCCGCCCGCGAGTGCCGTGCCGGTGAGCATGGCCGTCTGGAAGCTCCAGAAGATCGCCGGGATGGCGAGGGCACCCGCGTTGGCGAGGCTCAGCCCGATGATGCCGAGTACGGGGTTCGGACCGGCGATCACGCAGATGACGAAGCCGAGGAAGCTCAGCCCGAAGGCCGCAGCGATGTGCTTCTTCCGCTCCTGGTGTCGGTCCGAGCTGAAGCCGAAGACGACCATCGCGACCATGGCTGCGATGCTGGGGATGGCGGAGATGAAGCCGATCTGGAGCGTGCCTTCGACGCCCAGTCCCTGGATCAGGCTCGGAAGCCAGAAACTGATGCCGTACAGGGCGAAGTTGTAGGAGAAGTAGATGAGTGCGAGCAGCCAGATGATCGGGCTCCGGAACACGTCGCGGAGCGGTGTGTGTCCTGTCGGCGGGCGCTCGGCTTCGAGCATCTCGCTCAGTCGAGCCTTCTCCGCGTCGTCCAGCCACGGAGCGGTCCGGTGGTCCTCGCGCAGGAACTTGAGGATGACGAAGCCCAGGATGACCGTCGGGACCGCTTCGATGATGAACAGCCACTGCCAGCCCTGGAGGCCGAGCGACAGGTGCGTCGCGTTGAGGACGATCCCTGAGAGCGGTCCGCCGACCACACCCGAGAAGGCCAGTGCCAGGTAGAACACGCCCCAGGCCCGGCCCCGGCGGCTGGCCGGGAACCACTGCGCCATGTAGAAGAGCACGCCGGGGATGAAGCCCGCCTCGGCGACGCCGAGGAGGAATCGCATGAGGTAGAACATCCACTCGGAGTCCACGAGGAACATCAACCCGGAGATGATCCCCCAGGTGATCATGATGCGCGCGATCCAGACCCTGGCACCGACCTTGGCGAGGATGAGGTTCGACGGGATCTCGAAGATGAAGTACCCGATGAAGAACACCCCGGCACCGAGGCCGTAGACGGCGTCGGAGAAACCGAGGTCCGAGGACATCTCGAGTTTCGCGAAGCCGACGTTGACGCGGTCGAGGTAGGAGAGGAAGAACCCCATCATCACGAGGGGGAGGATTCTGAGTGCGATCTTGCGGAAGAGTTTGTCGTCGTTGACGCCCATGGGTGGTCCTTCGGGTGGCTGTGGATCGGGTGTGGGGTGGGTGGTTCAGTCGTCGAGCGTGACGCGGTACACGCGGGCGGCCGTCCGCGCGAAGAGCTGGTCCAGCTCGTCACCGGTCGCGCCGGGGAGACCGCTGAGGACCGTGTCGAGGACCTCGCCGAAACTCGGGGCCGTCAGGGTGGCGACCGGGAGGTTCGAGGCGAACATCGAGCGATCGACCCCGAACACCTCCACGGTCTCCGCGACGATCCGCTCGTTGGAGGCACGCTCCCAGCGGTTGCGCGGGAGTCCGAGCTCGGAGACCTTGACCGTGGTGTTGGGCAGGGCCGCGAGCGCGCGCATCCCGCGACGCCAGACGTCGAGTCCCGCTTCGGACCGGTCGAGGGGAAGCCCGCAGTGGTTGACGATCACTGGGATCCCGGGCAGATCACGGACGACCGCAGCCGCGTCTTCGAGGTGCCAATAGGGCACCCGCAGATCCCAGGAGAACCCGTGAAGCTCGAGCTGGGCGAGACCGGCGAGCCAGACGGGGTCTTGCATCGTGCCCGGTGCGCCGTCGATCGACGCCGCTTCCGCAGCGGTGGCTGAGGTCACGGGCTTCGACCGGATGCCGCGGACGAGCCCGATCTCGGCGTGCTCGGCGAGCACATCGCCGACGTCCGGCCGGGCGAGCGAGGCGTGCGCGACGGCTGCGGCCGGAAACCTCGGGTCGGTACGGTGCAGGCCCTCGAGGAAGCGGCTCTCGTCGACCTCCTGCGCGCGGGAGCGCTCCGCTTCGACGTGCACGGTGCCGACCACGCGGTAGCCTGCGGTCGCCTCGCGGTACTGTGCCGGGAGGAAGGTGTGCAGCATCCCGGTGTAGTCGCCGAGGAAGAACCGGTCGTTGTACTCCCCCTGGAGCCACGGATAGTAGCCGGGGCCGTCGAAGTCCCAGAAGTGGTGGTGCGCATCGAGGATGCGGATCTCGTGCGGGTCGACGGCCGTCATGCGCCGAGCTCCCGGCCCACGGCGAAGGCGTCCCAGAGTCGCGAGTCGAATCCGTCGATGTCCTGGAGGGTGATGAGTTCGCCGGAAGCGACGGGTCGAGCGAGCGCGGCACCGTCGAGGAGGTAGAACGGTGCGACGTCCGGCGCGGTGTCGACCGTCGCCCGGAGTACGGGGGCGACGCCGTCGATCTCGTGGTGGTGGCCGGCGACGCTGAGCTCGGTGCCGATCGGGAGATCGCGCACGGCGCGACCGGCGAGGGTCGCGTGCTGCCGGGGCTCTGCCGGCACGCGGTGCGCGGAGACCGCCTCGAGGACGGACAGCGGCGTCTCGACGCCCATCAGGTGGTACGGGGAGAAGATGCAGGCGTACCGACCGTCCCTGCTCACCACATGTCCCTTCTCGCGGAGCATCTCCCAGGTGGCGGCGTCGCCGGTCTCGACGATGACGAACTCGCCACCGGCGAAACTGGCTTCGCCCGGGAGGCGGAGCATGCTGAAGACGTCCGCCGCGCCGCGTGCCCCGAGGACGCCACCGTGCTCACGGAGCGCGTAGATGTCGGCCAGTTCGTCCGGTCGCGCGACGGGGTAGTGCATGGCCTCGACATCGGGGATGTGACCGGAATACTGTGACACGACAGCCATCTCGCAGGAGTCGGCCGCCGCCGCCCGCTTGAACGCCTGCACCGCGGTCGCTCGCGCGTCGAGCGTCGCGATCCGGTCGTCACCGAGGGTGAGGAGCGCGCCGAGTTCCGGCGCGTGCAGCTCCTCGCGCAGCTGGCGCACGACGCCGGTGGAGGGATCGAACACGAGGTCGTACTCGCTGGACTTGCCGACGGCGACGACGGGCAGGCCGACGGACCTGACCCAGGTGAGCAGGGCGATGAGGTTCGCGGGCTGGTCGCCCATCCCGGGAAGGTAGGCGACGCCTGCATGCTTCGCGCGGTCCGCGAGGTAGACCCCGGACAGGCTCTCGACCTCCTTGCTCACCATGACGATGTGGCGCCCCTGTTCGATCGCGCGCTCGGCGAAGGTGAAGCCCGCACGGGTGTTTCCGGTCGCCTCGACGAGGACGTCGTACGCATCCGGGGCGAGCAGATCGATGTCGTCGACGAGCGCGATGCGTCCCGCCTCGACCGCCGTCGACACCGCGCTCGCATCCCCACAGACCGTCCAGGAGTCGTCCGGGTAGCCGAGGTCGTCCAGGAGCGCGGACGCCGCACCGAGGTCGAGGTCCACCAGGACCGATGCGCGCATGGTGTCCAGGCGCTTGAGTTGCGCGAGGAAGGTCCGGCCGAACCCCCCGCTCGCGCCCGTGACGGCGACGGAGATCGGTCCGCCGTCGGTCGTCGCGATGATGGAAGCTGCTTGGTGGGACATCGTGTGTCGGGTTCCTCTCTGAACGACGGGCGCGACCCTCACGCTTCACATCGATTCACACAAACTATGGTCGATCTATACTATTGTCAATTATCAACACAGATATTCACATTGACGGGGACGAGCACCAGCCCTCCGCGACGAGCATGAGAGGCACCGGATGAGCCACTTGGGCGGCATAGCCGACGATTTCACGGGAGCGACCGACCTCGCGACCAACCTCGCCGGGCGCGGGTTCGACGTCGTCGTCGTGACGGAGCACGGTCTCGAGGCGATCGAACAGGACTCGGCGCTCCGCGCACGGCTGAGCGGTTACGAAGCGGTCGTCGTGGCACTCAAGACCCGCACCGCCCCGGTACCGGCAGCCGTCGGTGCGTCGCTCCGCGCACTGTCTGCGCTGCGGTCACTCGGTGCGGAACGCATCTACGACAAGTATTGTTCGACCTTCGACTCCACCGACGACGGCAACATCGGACCGATCCTCGATGCGCTCGCGTCCGAGCTGGACGCGGACCGGACCGTCGTGGTGCCCTCCTTCCCGGACAACGGGCGCATCGTCCGCGACGGCATCCTGCTCGTGAACGGCATCCGCCTCGAGGACTCGTCCATGCGGACCCACCCGCTCACCCCGATGACGCGTTCGCGGGTGGCCGAGCTGCTGCGCCCGCAAAGCGCCCGGACGATCACCGAGATCCACACGGCCACCGTGGACGCCGGTGCGGTCGCACTGACGGAGGCCATCGCTGCCAGCGACGCCGAATACCTCGTCATCGACGCCGCGTCCGATCGACATCTGGCGACGATCGCTGAGGCGACCAGCGACGCACCGCTGATCTCGGGCGGGTCCGGCCTCGCCCTCGGCCTCACGCCCCGCACGCCCCGCTCGGCCGACCCGATGACCGTGACCGTCGGACGCCCGATCGTCCTCGCCGGGAGCGCTTCGAGCGCGACCCAGGGCCAGGTCCGGCACGCGATGCAGCGGATGCCGCACCGCAAGGTCGACGTCCGGGCGCTCGCCACCGATCCTGCCGGAGAGCTCGAAGCGGTCGTGGCTTGGGCGGTGGAGCAACCTGAGGACGGTCCGGTGCTCGTCTACGCGGTGGCGCACCCCTCCGACGTCATCGCCTCCGTCGACGCCGCGACATCGGTCGAACACCTCCTGTCCGCCCTCGCGGCCCGGTTGAGCGGTGACGGCTTCGGGTTCACGCGGTTCGTCGTGGCCGGCGGCGAGACCTCCGGAGCCGTGGTGTCCGCCCTCGGAATCGACCAACTGGTCATCGGCCCGCGTATCGCGCCGGGTGTCTGCTGGGCATCGGGCACCCGTGGTCGGAACGGCACCGCCGTGAACGTCGCCCTGAAGTCGGGCAACTTCGGTGCCGAAGACCTCTTCTCCACCGCCTGGAAGGATCTGCACCTATGAACCCCGAACTCCACGACACGGCGGCAGACCTCGTCGCGGCGGGCGTCGCCGTCGTCGCCGCCGGCCTCAGTCCCGGGAGTAGTGGCAACCTCAGTGCACGGACGGCGGCCGGCCTGATCCTCATCACGCCTGGGGGCGCCGTCCTCGGGTCGCTCGATCCGGAACGCCTCGCCGTCCTCGACGCCGACGGTGAATGGATCGGCGGCGACAAGCCCTCGAAGGAGGCGTCGCTGCACCTCGCGCTCTACCGGAAGAACCCCGAGCATCGAGCCATCGTCCACGTGCACTCACCCCAGGCCGTGGCCGCCTCCTGCCTCGAGCCGTGGGCGCCGCACAGCGCCCTCCCCCCGCTCACGCCCTACTTCGTCATGCGGGCCGGGCAGACCCCGCTGGTGCCGTACCGCGCGCCAGGGTCGCCGGAACTCGGCGAGCTCCTCGCTGCTCTGCCCTTCCCGTTCCACGCCGCACTGCTCCAGAACCACGGGCAGCTCACGAGCGGCGGCGACCTCGCAGCCGCGATCGACGCGGCGATCGAGGTCGAGGAGGCCGCCCGCATCGCCCTCATCACGGCCGGACTGCAGCGTCGACTCCTCGACGACGTGGAGATCGCAGACCTCACCGCACGCTACGGATCGTCGTGGACGCCCGTCAGCCGATAACGTGGACCGCACGCCGACGGACGACGAGGAGACGATGACCAGCGACACGGGGGACCTCGCCCACCTGATACCCGAGCAGCGACGGGAACTCATCGTCAAGCATCTGCGTCGGGAGCAGGTGTTGAGCTTTCCGCAGCTGGCGGGACTGCTCGAGGTCAGCCACATGACGATCAGGCGTGACATCGCGGCACTCGAGGAGGAGGGCCGCGCGCTCTCCGTCCCGGGCGGCGCGAAGATCGCCAGTCGTCTCCTCGCCGAGCCGAGCCACGCCGAGAAGGCGCTGGTCGACGCCGGCGAGAAGAGCGCGATGGCCGCGGCGGCCGCGGAACTCGTGACCGACGGGTCGACGATCTACCTCGACGCCGGCACGACGATGCTCGCGATGGTGCCGCATCTCGCAGTGCGCCGGGATCTGACCGTCGTGACCAACGACTTCGCGATCGTGCGCGAACTCATCGACCACCCGTCCATCGAACTCATCAGCGTCGGGGGTCGCGTCGACCTCGCGAACCAGTCCACCGTCGGACGACTCGCCGCGGAGATGATCCGTCAGCTCGCCGTGGACGTCGCCTTCGTCTCCACGAGCTCATGGGACCTGAAGCGCGGGCTGACCACTCCCGCGGAGTCCAAGGTCGAGGTGAAGCACGCGGCCATGTCGGTCTCGTCCGAGAACGTCCTCGTCGCCGGGAGTTCCAAGTACGGTTCCTTCGCGAAGTACAAGGTCGTCGACCTCTCCCGGTTCGACCTCATCGTCACCGACTCGGGTCTCAGCCCGAACGTCGCGTCGGGCATCCAATCGCTCGGGGTGACGGTCCGACGAGTCGACTGACCACGTCACTCCGACAGGACGTCGGGCATGGTCCACACGGTGGACTCCCCCGGGACCGCACCGGCTTGGAGGGAGCCCAGCACGACGGCGTCGTGCTCCGCCTCGAGCGGGAACGGCTCGGTCCCGAAGTTCGTCAGGACCTGCCAACCGTTCGGCCGCACGAATCGGACGACGTCCGGCCGCCCCGTCTCGATCCACTCGAGGCGCTCCTCGGTCTGCAGCAGTCGTCGCAGCCGGAGTGCCTCACGGTAGAGCGAGAGCGTCGAGTTCGGATCCGCAGCCTCGACGTCGACCGCGTACTCGGCGAACCAGGCCGGTTGCGGCAGGTGCGCGACCGCACCTCCGAATCCGAAGGCCGGTCGGTCCGCCGACCAGGGCAGCGGTACGCGGCAGCCGTCGCGTCCCAGCCCGTCGTACTCGCCGCCGCGGAAGAACGCGGGATCCTGGCGCTGCTCCGCGGTGATCGCGGCGACCTCCTGCAGACCGAGCTCCTCGCCCTGGTAGAGGTAGGTGCTCCCCGGAAGCCCGAGGAGCAGGAGCGTCGCCGCCCTGGCGCGCCTGAGCCCCCGGTCGCGATCGATGTCGCCCTCGGGACCACCCGCCGCGACCCACTCGGTGCCCTGCTTCACGGGTCGCCCGGCCAGTGGCGGGAGTCCGTACCGCGTGGCGTGACGGGTCACATCGTGGTTGGACAACACCCACGTCGTCGATGACCCCGTCCCCGCCGCCTGCGCCAGGTTGTCGGTGATGACCGTGCGGAACTCGGCGGCATCGAAGTCCGCCTCGAGCAGGTCGAAGTTGAAGGCCTGGCCGAGCCCCTCCGCCGATGCGTACTTCGCCCGACGCTCGGGCGAACCCACCCACGCTTCGGCGACGGCGGTGCGCGGCGGGTCGTACTCCTCGAACACCCGCCGCCACTCGGCGTACACCTCGTGCACGTCGTCACGGTCCAGCAACGGGTGGGTGCCGTCCTGCGGCATCAGTTCCAGTTCCGCACGGCTCGGCAGCGGTTCGGTGAGGTCCTTCGTGAGCATGTGCGCGACGTCGATCCGGAAGCCGTCCACGCCGCGATCCGACCAGAACCGCAGCGTCTTCAGGAAGTCCTCGCGGACCTCGGGGTGATCCCAGTTGAGATCCGGCTGCTCGGTGGCGAAGTTGTGGAAGTACCACTGGCCGTCCTCGACCCGCTCCCATGCTGGGCCGCCGAAGACCGACTCCCAGTCGGTGGGCGGTTCCTCCCCCGATGCGCCCTTCCCCTCGCGGAAGACGTACCGGTCGCGAGCCGACGACCCGCGGCCGGCGGCGAGCGCCTCCTGGAACCACTCATGCAGATCCGAAGTGTGGTTCGGCACGATGTCGACGATGACCCGGATACCGCGCTCGTGCAGGGCGGCGATCAGCTCGTCGAAGTCCTCCAGCGTGCCGAGCCGCGGGTCGACGTCGCGGTAGTCCGCGACGTCGTACCCGCCGTCGGCCAGCGCCGAGGGATAGAACGGACTGAGCCAGACCGCGTCGATCCCGAGGTCGGCGAGGTAGTCGACCCGGGAGCGGATGCCCGGCAGGTCGCCGAGACCGTCCCCGTCCGCGTCGGCGAAGCTCCGCGGGTAGATCTGGTACACGGCGGCCTGACGCCACCAGGTGGCGGCGGCCGTCCGCCGGGCGTCAGCGGGCTCAGTGTCGGTGTCGGTGTCGACGAGTAGTGCGTCGGTCATGACGGCGTGGTCCTCGATTTCTCTGATGGTGGGTGGATCCGGTGTCGGTCCGTCGGTCGGACGGGTCACCCCTTGACGGCACCCTGGGTGACGCCAGACATCACCCAACGCTGCGCGAACAAGTAGGCGATGATCGCGGGGGCCATCGCCATCAGGTACGAGGCGAAGGCGACGTTGTAGTTGCTGCTGAACTGGGTCTGGAAGAGGTTCTGCCGCACCGGGAGGGTCTGGAGTCCCGCGTCCGAGATGATCAGCGACGGCATCATGAAGTCGTTCCAGGCGTAGAGGAACGCGAAGATGCCGACCGTGGCGCTCATGGGGGCCAGGAGCGGGAAGATCAGCTTCCAGAACGTCTGCCAGGTGCTCGCACCGTCGATGCGTGCACTCTCCTCGAGTTCGATCGGGATCGATCGCAGGAACGCCGTGAACAGCAGGACGCTGAAGCTCAGCTGGAACATCGTGGCGAGGATGATCACGCCGAACGGGTTGTCGAGTCCGACGCGACCGGTGAGCTGGATCTGTGGCAGTGCGACGACCGGGAACGGGATGAACATCGCGGCGAGCAGGTAGAAGAACGAGAAGCGGAACAGTCGGCGATCCCAGTTGCGCACGATGGCGTACGCGGCGAAGGAGGCGAGGATGATCGTCGCGACCACGGTCCCTGCCGTGACGAGGAGCGACATCGCGAAGCCGACCGGGAACTTCGTGAGCGTCCAGGCTTGGACGAAGCCGTCGATGCTGAACGGTGCCGGGAGCGAGAAGGCGTTGCCGTCGACCGATTGGGTGTCGGTCTTGAACGCCATCGAGATCGTCACGTAGAGCGGCAGGAGGACGGTCACGGCGCAGAGCAGCAGGATGATCGTCGTCGACCAGCTCACCCGCTCTCCCCTGGTCCGTTGCTTCGGGGTGGCGTTCGCCGTGGTGATGGACTGGGTGCTGAGCACGGTTGGCGTGGCCATCAGAGTGCGTTCCTTCCGCGCGTCGCCGAGAGTTGCACGAGGGCGATGATGATCGTGATGATGAAGAACAGGGTGGCCGTGGCCATCTGGTAGGCGTAGTCACCGGTCTGGAACCCGCGGATGATCGTCATCGAGATGCTCCGTGTCGACGTGCCCGGGCCACCGTTGGTCAGGCCGACGATGATGTCGTAGGCGTTCAGGTAGTTCTTGAAGCCGAGGATCACGTTGATCACGACGTATCCCATGACCAGCGGCAGCGTGATCCGCAGCAGCTGCTGGCGCTTGTTCGCGCCGTCGAGTGAAGCCGCCTCGTAGACGTCGCCGGGGACCGCGAGGAGACCCGCGATGTAGATGAGCAGCGTGCCGGGGATCGACTGCCAGGCCGTCACGATCACGATTCCCAGCCAGGCCAGGTCCGGGTTGGAGAGGATGCTCGTCTCGAGGAACGGGATCCCGAGCGCCGAGCCGGCGGCCGGTACCGAGTTCATGAAGAGGAACTGGAACACGTAGGCGATGATGATGCCCGAGATGACCATCGGGATGACGAAGATCCCGCGAAGGCCCATCTTGAAGCGGATCTTCGCGGTCAGCCCGACCGCGAGCAGGAACGCGATGACGTTCACCGCGATGACCGTGACGAGCGAGAACCCGAAGGTGAAAAGGAAGCTCGCGAGGATGGCCGGGTCGCTGAACGCGGCGATGTAGTTCGTGAAGCCGATGAACTCCCAGTCACCGATCCCGATGGAGTCGGTGAAGCTGAAGAAGATTCCGACGACGCCGGGGAGCGTGATCGCAAGCGTGAACAGGATGACCGCTGGGAAGAGGAAGAAGTAGTAGATCGGCTCGACCCGTTTGGTGCTGCGTCGGACCTTCGGGTCTCCCCCGGTCACGATCGATGTGGTGGCGCTCATGAGGAACCCTCCTTGCTCGTGACGGGCGGCTGTCGGAACGCGAGTCGTGCCCAGTCCGCGTCCATGGTGCGGAGCATCGACGCCGCGTCGGTGCCGAGGACCAGCGACTGCGCGTAGTTCTCGGTCGGGATGGCGCGGGGGTTGAGCACGCCCGGCCCCTGATAGAACGCGCCGGCGTCGTAGTACGGGATCATCCCCGCGACTCGCGGGTCGTCGGGAGCCTTGCCGTCGTCCGTCGGGACGAACCCGAGCTGCGACTCGTTGTAGGCCTGGATGACCTCCGGCTGGAAGAGGTACTCGAGGAAGTCGCGGGCACCCTCGGGGTTCTTCGCCTCCTCGGGGATGATGGTGACGAGGTCGAGGTTCACCCGGACCTTGAGGTCCTTCGGATCTTCCGTCATCGGCAGCGGGAAGGTCCCGAGGTCGAGATCCGGTGCAGTGAGTGCGATCTGGCTGAACGCCCACGGGCCCTGCAGGTACATGGCACCCTTGCCCTCGGCGAAAGCCACGTTGCCCGCGTCGTAGGTGCGACTCGGCGCATCGGCCTGCGTGTACTCCTTGGCCAGGAGCTGCATCTTCTCGATGGGCTCCAAGAAGTCCTTCTCGAAGGAGACCGGGGCATCCGGTCCCACCTCGGTACCCTCCTCTGCAAGCCGGTCGTAGAAGTCCGGGATGTCGACCGCGCCGCCGACCGAGTAATCGAACCAGCCCTGGTTGGCAGTCCAGGCGTCGGCGAACGTCGCGTAGAACGGCGCGACGCCCGCCGCCTTCAGCGTGTCGGAGACGGCGATGAGTTCACTCCACGTCGTCGGCACCTCGAGGCCGTACTCGGCGAAGATCGTCTTGTTGTAGATGACGGAAGCGGCCATCACCGAGTAGGGCAGCGCGCTCGTGCGTCCCTCACACACGCCGTACTGATCGAGCAACGGCTGGAGGTCGTCGCGGATGGACGCCGCCGCTGTCGTGTCGGACAGGTCGGAGAGTGCGCACCGTTCGACGAAGCGCGACACCTCGTGGTTGTAGTTCGAGAGCATGAGGTCCGGCGGGTTGCCACGGACGAAGCTCGCCGCGAGCGGATCGGGCCCCGAGGTGTCCATGACGACCTCATACCGCTGCTGCGAGGCGTTGTAGTCCGCGACGGCCTGGTTCATGAAGGTGAACGCCTCACGCTTGCTGAACGTGAAGTGGATGGTCTCGCGGCCATCACTCGAGCAACCGACGAGGACGCTGGCCAAGAGCGCCACACCCGCCACTCCGGCCGTGGCGCGTATCGCGCGTTTCAGTGGGTTCGACATCATTGTCCTTCCGCGGAGCCCTCGACGGATCCGCTGACTAAATACAGAGAGTAAATCAACTGATGACGGAAACTCTGCCATCCGTTCGACGTCTGGTCAAGCACCGGTTCCATCACGACATCCACGGGTCGGACACCGTGATCGTTCACGGCTCTGCGCGCGGTGCAGTGCCTTCCCGGCTCGGCCTCCGCGCGCGGCCTGCGGATCGTGGATATCGTTGTCGGTCATGGAAGCGACGACGACGGACCGGGCAGCGGAGCCGCGTTCCTCCAGCATCACCGCCGTCCTCGATCACGCCTGGGCGTCGTCCGCGTTCACCGCAGCCGACGTCATCTCCGCCACCGGGTTGTCACGATCGACGGCGATCACGCTCTCCGACGAACTCATCGGACTGGGTTGGCTGACGGAGCTCGATGACGCACGTCAGGCTGGTGCCGCTTATCGGAAAGGTCGCCCCGCCCGTCGCTACGAGCTGCGTATCGACGCCGGGATCGTCGTCGGTGTCGACGCCGGAGCCCACTCCATCACCGCCATCGCTGCAGACCTGCGCGGTCGGGAACTCGCGAGGTCGCACCACACCGTCGATCCGGCGGCCACCGCTGAGGCACGGGTCGACGCCGTCGATGCGGCTATCGACGAGGCCCTGCGGCAGTGCGGCCCGAAGCCGCCGCTCTGCATCGTGCTCGGCGTCCCGGCTCCCATCGATGCACTCGGGCGGTCACCCGAGGGCAACGTCTTCTGGGATCGGATGAACCCTCGGCTCGGTGAGCGCATCCGCGACCACGGCTGCGCGGTCGTCACCGACAACGACGCCAACCTCGCCGCCGTCGCAGAGGGCGCCATCGGGGCCGGGGTCGGCGTGGACTCCTACATCACGGTGGTCACCGGTGAGCGCCTCGGCGCCGGATACGTCGTCGACGGCCGTCTCGTCCGCGGTCGCGGCCGGGCGGGCGAGCTGCACCTGCTCGACCTCGTCGACGGCGTCGGTTCGTCGCGAGGCATCGCCGCACTCCTGCGCGACTGGGGTCGCGAGTACCGCGAGAGCGGCGGGCTCCCGGAGAGCAGCCCGCTCAGCCGCATACCGGTCGCGCAGGTGGATGCGCAGTCGGTCCTGGCGGCAGCGGATCAGGGCGATGCGGTCGCACTCGATCTGGTGCGCCGGATGGGTGATCGCATCGCGCGGATGAGCGCCATCCTGGGCGGGTTGCTCGACGTGGAGCGCATCGTGTTCGCCGGTGGGACATCCCCGTCGATGTCGCAGCTGCTCGAGGTCGCGTCGGAGCGCATCCCCGGCTACATGAGCGCGGAACCTCCCCTGCTCGTCGCGTCGGAACTCGGTGCCGACATGGTGGCGCAGGGCGCCGTGGCGAGCGCGATCGACGAGGTGCGTCGCAACGCGCTGCGGATCGACCTCGCCCGACCAGTACGCTGACGTCGTAGCCAGCCGGAAGGAGCACCATGGCCGATGCGATCGTCCTCGTGTCAGGAGGTGCGGCCGTGACCCCGTTCACGGGTCCGGACCACGCCGCCGACTCCGGCCTCGCCGCCGGGAACACCCTCACCGCGCTGCGCGCGCACCTGCTCGGGCGGGAGACACCGGTCTTCACCGCACCGGCACGCATCGGCGCCGGAGAGGTGCATGAGGACACCGGTTGGCAGGGGTTCACCGAGGTCCCGATCGTGCTGCCCGCCGAGGTGACCGTCAACGCCGTCGGAGGGATCGACGCCGGCGGGACAAGCCTGGCCGCGTTCCTGCGCTGGTTGTCCGACGAACACGGCTTCGCGAGCGTCGACCTCGTCGCCCACTCCATGGGCGGTCTCTTCTCTCGTGCCGCGGTCCGCGAACTGCGCGGCTCCGGCCCATCGATCGGCCGGCTCGTCACCCTCGGCACACCATGGGAGGGATCGCTCCTCGGCGACGTGCTCACCGGTGAAGTCTCGGTCCACGACGCCCACGGTGACGAGGGGACCACGACGATCCTCGAGCGCTCGAGCGGCTATGCCGCCGAGAACTCACAGGGCGCTGCCGACGAGGTCTCACGCCGGTTCCTGCGCGAGTGGAACACGACGCAGGCCGGCTTCCTCGATGGGGTCGCCGTCACCGCAGTCGGTGCGGGTCACTTCCACACGGCAGCCGAACCCCGGCAGCTGTGGCCACACGACGGCCTCGTGGCACTGCGAAGTGCCCGAGCCGATGACGTTCCGGTCGACGTCCTCCCCCGCGTGGTCCGCCACTCCTTCGAGGAGGACGTCCACAGCATCTTCTTCGCCGACGCCTTCGACCTCCCGTGGGAGCGCGCGCTCACCTGGGATCCCGAGGTCTTCGCCGTGGTCGACACCGCCCTCGCGTCCTGAGCCGACCGAGGCCCTCGGATCTCCGTCGAAGTCTTCACCGTCCTGACCAACGACGGGCAGCATGCCGACCTGCCGGACTGAGACAGCTCGGTGCGCCAGGCGGGCGCGATGCCGAAATCACCGTCGCGAGCGGGTGAGTCTGTCGACGACCTTGTCCAGTCGGTCGATGACCGGATGACGTCGGTGCAAGGGTGGGTCCTGGTGGCCCCCGTCGAATCGCAGGAACCGCACGTGGAGTGCGTCGGCGATCTCCTCGTCGTGATTGGTGTCGCCGACCATCAACACGCGCCGGGGATCATGGCCCGAGTCCTCCAACCACGCTGTCACGACATGCTCCTTCGACGCGGCGTAGACATCGGTGATGCCATGGATGTGGGCGAAATGGCCGTGCAGCGAGTGAGGAGCCAGCTGGCGCTCGAGGGTGGCCTCCGGGGTCGCCGAGATGAGAACCTGCTCGACGCCGAGCCTGTCGACCGCCGCAAGGGTCTCGCGCCCTTCGGGTTGGAGCGACGCCGATCCCACGCCGACGGCGAACAACGCGAGGTATTCGTCGGCCGCCGTCAGGAAGTCAGCCGCATCGATTCCGAGCCGAGCGTAGAAGGCTCGGATGGGGAAGCCGAACACCGCCCGATACGCCTCATGGTCGGGTATTCGAGCCAGACCCCGTTTCCGGAGAACGGTGTTCATCGCGGCAAGCGCCACATCGACATCGTCGAGGAGCGTGCCGTTCCAGTCCCAGCACACCGCGTCGATGGTCGTCGATCCGTTCTCGTGCACGAGGTCGAGTCTCACACGGTCGGCTGACATCGGCAGGGTCCGACGAGGGCGGTGGCTCCTGCTCAGGTGGTCCCGATGCCGACAGCCAGTCCCTCCAGGACGTCCGCGAGTGCCACGGCACCGGCCTCGGCATCGGCATCCTCGGCGTACTCCTCCGGCGAATGGGAGACGCCGGTCGGGTTCCGGACGAAGAGCATCGCGGTCGGCACGTGCGACGCGAGCGCTCCGGCGTCGTGCCCCGCTCCGGTACCGAGCACGGGCGCCTGCGGCAGCATCCGTTCGAGGCGCCCGCGGAGGAACGGGTCGAAGTCGGTCGTGGCGCTGAACGACTCCTCGGTGATCGCGGCCACGCATCCCTCCTCCGCTGCGACGAGCGACAGGCGTTCGGTGATCCCCGCTACGATTGCGGCGGTCACGACGTCGTCGGGATGACGGACATCGATCCAGAAGTCCACGTTCGACGCGATCACGTTCGTGCCTCCCGGCAACGGGAGCACCCGGCCGACGGTCGCCCGAGCGTCCGGCGTGGCCCGCCCGATCGTGCGGATCTCGGTGATCATCCGCGCAGCCGCGACGAGCGGGTCCCGTCGATCCTGCATGAGGGTCGTCCCCGCATGGTTCCCCTCACCGCGGATCGACACCCGCCACCGTCCATGCCCCAAGATGCTCGAGCCGATCGCGACCGGGCGATCCAGGTCGACCAGCGCCCGACCCTGCTCGACGTGGAGCTCGACGAACGCGTCGATCGCTCCGAGCCCGCCCGGATCCGGCCCCACACCCCCCGGATCGACACCATTGCGTGCAAGGACCTCCGCGAAGGTGTCGCCCTCCGCGTCGCGCAGGGCCAGCGCCCGCTCCGGACTGATCGCACCGGTGAGGAGACGCGAGCCGAGGCATGCGACGCCGAAGCGAGAGCCCTCCTCCTCCGGGAAGACCGCGACGACGATCGGCTTGGTCGGCTCGACGCCACGCGTCCGCAGGACATCGATCGCGATCAGCGCCGATACGACCCCGAGCGGTCCGTCGTAGGCGCCACCGCCGGGGACCGAGTCGAGATGGCTCCCGGTGATGACCGCACCCGCCGTCGAACGTGACGGCACGTGCCACCAGGCGCGGATGACCCCGTTCCCGTCGATGTCCACGTCGAGGCCACGGCGCTCGGCGTGACTCACGAACCATTCCCGCAGCTCGAGTTCGGCGGTGGAGTAGACGGGCCTCGAGTAGCCTCCCCGACGCTGATCCCGACCGATCCCAGCGATCTCGTCCAGGAGCGAGATCACGGTGTCGCGCGTCACCGGACGGCTGCCAGGCTCGGACGGAACATCGCTGGCACCGCGTCTCGCCCCTCGATCAGCGCGAGGGCGTAGTCGCCGATGAGCGGGGCGAACTTGGCACCGTGACCGGAGCAGGGCGCCAGGACCGTGATCCCGTCGACCCGGTCGATGACGAAATCCTCCGTCGGGGTGTTCGTGAACAGGCAGGTCGTCTCGGCATACGGTTCCGGGACGAGGCTCGGGAGGAACTCGCGGACGTAGGCGACGACCCGTCGGCGGTTGGCGTCGTCGACGACGCCGTCATGATCGGCGGCCGAGGGGATGCGCCTGCCGCCGTTGTACTCGGCGACCTTCTGACCACGCCAGTCGGCGTCTCGCCCTCCGGGGAGCCCGTAGACCTGCATCCGCTCGGACTTGTGGATGAAGGTGGGCCACACTGAATCGGATCGCGCCGGGTCTTTCGCATCGACGCCGATCCGGTCCCGATACGGGAAGTGGTACGCCTGCTCCTGACGGACCTCGAGGGCCGGGAACGCGTCGAGGAACCTTCCCGGCAGCGCGAGGTCGCCGAGGAGGTCCGGAAGCCAGCCCCCGGCTGCGACCACCACCTGCTCCGCATCGAACGCCCTCCCCTCATACCCGAGCACCCGGTACCCGGTGGCGGTCCGCTCGACCCGCTCGACCGGCCAATTGTTCAGAACTGTGGCCCCGACGCGGACGGCGGATTCGAGCATCGCCATCACCGCCTGCTCCGCGTCGATCACGCCGGCTCCCGGATGCCACAGGGTGGGCGTGTCGAAGCCGATGTCCCAACGGGCTCTGGCTTCGTCTCGCGACAGCAGCTCGTGATCGATGCCGTGCTCGGCCAGCACTGAAGCGAGGTGCTCCGGGCGACGGGTCGTCCCGAAGTCGAGCGCCCCCGTCTGCGTGATCAGTGGACGCCCATGCTCCAGTCCGAGCTCGTCCCACCCTGATGCCGCCGCGAGGACGAGACGGGTGTAGGACGCCTCCGGGTAGGCGTAGCGGAAGATCCGGGCCGATCCGTGGGACGATCCCCACTCATTGGCCGGGCGGCTCCGCTCGAGGACGGTGACGTCGTGCCCGGCCTGGGCCAGACGCCAGGCCGCCGCAGCACCGGCAAGCCCGGCTCCGATGACGATGACGCTCGTCATGCGCGTGCTTCCAGGTCTTCGTCCTCGTAGGCGCGCTCGGCGTGGGCGTGCTCGTCGATCCCGGCGACCTCGTGCTCCTCGGGGATCCGCAGACCGATGGTGATCTGGATCAGCTTCGCGATCACCCAGGTGACGATGAACGAGTACACGAGGACCGCGACGGTCGCGATCGTCTGCACGCCGAGGAGTTCGAATCCACCGCCGTACAGCAGACCGGAGCGTCCGTTCGGAGCCGCATCCGTCGCGAACACCCCGATGAGGAGCGTCCCGATGATGCCGCCGACGAGGTGGACCCCGACGACGTCGAGGGAGTCGTCGAACCCGAGCCGGAACTTCCACTCGATGGCGAGGCAGCAGACGACGCCCGCGATGGCCCCGATGATGATGGCACCGATGGGCGAGACGGCACCGCAGGCGGGGGTGATCGCCACGAGGGCGGCGATGATCCCCGATGCGCTGCCGAGGCTCGTGACCGCTCCGTGGCGGAGCCGGTCGACGATGGACCAGCCGATGAGCCCGGCGCAGGCGGCGACGGTGGTGTTGAGGAACACGACGCTCGCCGCATTGCCGGCTGCCAGCGCCGAGCCGGCGTTGAAGCCGTACCAGCCGATCCAGAGCAACCCGGCGCCGACGAGGACGAGCGGGCGGTTGTGCGGACGGAGCTTGCCGCCCCAGTCCTTGCTCTTGCCGAGCACCAGGGCCAGTGCGAGCGCCGCGACGCCGGCGTTCATGTGCACGGCCGTCCCGCCGGCGAAGTCGACGGCACCGAGGGTGTTCGCGATCCATCCACCGGTCGCCGTGTCGTTCGAGAAGGCGAACACCCAGTGCGCGACCGGGAAGTACACGAGCGTCGCCCAGAGCCCGGCGAACAACAACCACGCGCCGTACTTCATACGACCGGCGGCTGCACCGGCGACGAGCGCCGTCGTCACCCCGGCGAACAGCAGTTGGAACGCGGCGAAGAGCGCGAGCGGGATGCCGGCGTCGGGGTCGTCGACGAGTGCCTGGTCGAGCCCCACGAACTCGAACGGGTTCCCGATGAGTCCGAGCCCGCCGACGGAGTCGCCGAAGACGAGCGAGTACCCGAAGGCCACCCAGAGCAGCGCGACGAGGCTGGCCCCGCCGAAACACATGATCATCATGTTGAGGATGCGGCGGGACGAGACCATCCCGCCGTAGAACAGAGCCAGGGCCGGGATCATGAGGGCGACGAGCGCCGAGCTCGTCAGGATCCAGGCGACGTTTCCAGCGTCCACAAATCACTCCATCGTTCGAGGTGCACAGCGGCCGGGCGGCCACAGCGTCGGGTTCGGGTGGAACAGGTGTCGGTGCTCGGTGCCGGTCGGCGGTCAGGCCAGGTCTGGGGCTTCCCAGAGGTTGAGCTTCGTGCCGATCCCCTGCTCGACGGCGTTCTCGTAGATCGTCTTCGCCCACGCGACGTCCTCGACGCCCATCCCGCCGACGCTGAAGAGCACCGGCTGCTCGGGGAACTCGCGCCCGACGGCGTTCCCGTCGAAGACGTCTCCGATGTTGACCACGCGGGACTCGTCGAGCTCGCCGGTCCCGATGAGGTCCTGCCAGTAGAGGCCGATCATCCCGAACGCGGTCTCGTGCGACGGCGCAGGGTACTCCTCGGCCCACGCCTCGTAGATCTTCTTCGCGTCTGCGATGAGGCGCGCCTTGCCGGAGAGGGTGTACTCCTTGTCCATGCGCAGATTGGCGGGCAGGCTGAGGAACGCGCCGGGCTTGATCCAGTCGCCGTCGATGAACGGGTAGTTCTCCGAGCCGACCAGTCCGGTGACTGCTTCGGAGACGATGTCCGAGTCGCGCACGGCGGCCTCGACCGTCTCGGCGATCTCGATCGTCGTGAACTGCGGGTAGTGCGCGCGGACGTAGTCGGCGAACGCCTCGGACGTCGACCGTCGGCGCCCGTGGATGCGGATGGTGTCGAGCGAGGGACGGGCGGTGGTCATGGCGTGCAACGCGCTCTTGTTCATGGCGCCGGGCCCGATGATGCCGAGCGACTTCGCGTCCACCGGTGCCAGGAGCTTCGCGGCGGCGCCCGGCACGGCAGCGGTGCGGTAGGCACTCTCGAGGTTGCCGGACATGATCGCGTAGGGCGCGCCGGTGTCCTTGTCGTTGAGCACGATGAGGTGGATGGACCGCGGCAGGCCCCGCTCGCGGTTGTCGACGTTCGAGCCGTACCACTTGACGCCGGCGGTGTCGAAGCGTCCGCCGAGGTAGGCGGGCATCGCCATGAACCGACGGTCGGCGGCGTCGAGCGGCATACCGGGGAACGGTGAGGTGGCGGGGAACCCGATCGGTGCTCCGTGCGAGTTGGCGGTCGGGCCGGCCATCCGGTAGTCACCCTTCGCGACGAGCACCAACACCTCCTCCATGACCTCCATGCAGTGGGCCATGTCCTTCATGCCGGCGGCGATGACCTCCGGTTCGCTCAGGTAGAGCATGTCGATCCGGGTGGTCGGGGAAGCGTCTGCGGTCACGGGTGGTCCTCCTGGTCGGGGTGTGTGGTCCTCAGCGAACACGGTCGCGATCCCCCTGGTCAAATACCGATTCGAACCTCGATTGAGAGCGTTTCGCTCGCAATCTGGACGAAACAGCGCGGTAATACGACGGTCGTATCGTCGATGGGATGGAGCTCCGCCAGCTGCGCTACTTCCTCGCCGTCGCCGAGGAGCTCCACTTCGGTCGCGCCGCCCGACGGCTGCACATGTCGCAGCCACCGCTGAGCGTCCAGGTCGCACGGCTCGAGCAGGAGGTCGGCACCGCGCTGTTCGACCGTTCGACGAGGCGGGTGGCGCTGACCCCCGCTGGACGACATCTCCAGGCGCGGGCACGACACATCGTCGAGGAGCTCGACACGGTCCGGGGTGAGATGCGCGACTTCGTCGACGGTCTCGCCGGGGAGCTCACCGCGGGGTTCGTGAGTTCGGCCAACTACACGGTCCTGCCCGGCGTGGTGCAGCTGTTCCGGGCGAGCCGCCCCGGGGTGACGCTGCGCCTCGTGCCGTTGACCTCAGGAGAGCAGTTCGACCGGCTCCGCGACGGCACGCTCGACGTCGGGATCGTCCGTGACGAGGTCCCGCAGACGCCATCCGACAGCTCCCCCGCGCTCACGACCGAGGTCGTCTTCGAGGAGCGTCTCGTGGCGTGCCTCCCGGTCGGTCACCCGTTGGCCGGGCGACCAGAGGTCGCCGCGGAGGAACTCATGGACGTCCCGATGATCTCCTACCCGCGGGCACTCATGCCGGGATTCGTGGACCGCGTCGCGGCGGTCCTCGGCACGTCGAGTCGGACCCAGGTGGTCGAGGAGGTCGTCCATCAGGAGACCGCCCTCGGATTCGTCGCGGCCGGCGTCGGTACGACGATCCTGCCCGAGTCGGTGCGGCAGCTGGTGCCGCCGTCGATCGTCGTCGTGCCGCTCGCCGGGTCGCCGACGACACGCTTGCTGGCCGCTCGTCAGGAACGGACGGACGACAGCCCGGTCCACGACGCGTTCATCGCCTGTCTCCGTGACGCGGCCGCACAGCTCGGGTGAACGTCAGCTCGAAGACAGCCTGGACGCGACGGGTATCCTCGGGAATGCCATGCTCGGCGAGGCCGGGAACCCGGTCGACAGCTCCGACCATCAGCAGAGGAACGGTATGACGTCACTCGCGTTCGCAGGACAACGGGTCGCTCTGGTGACCGGCGCATCCAGAGGCCTCGGCGCGGGGATCGCCCGGCGACTCGGGGCCGAGGGGTACTTCGTCGCCGTGAACTACCGCTCCGGAGCGGACCAGGCTGCGGAGGTCGTCGAGTCCATCCGCCAGGACGGCGGTGCCGCCGACGCGTTCAGTGCGGACGTGACGGACGAGGAAGCCGTGTCCTCGCTCGTCGAGCGCATCACGGGAACCGCGGGTCCGATCGCGGTCCTGGTCGCCAACGCCACCGGGCCGCAACCGACGGTGGCGATCGACGACCTCGACTGGGACGACCACCTCGCCCAGTTGGACTTCTTCGTGAAGAGCCCGACACTGCTGGTGCGGGCGGCCGTCCCCCACATGCGCGAGCAACGATTCGGCCGGATCATCCAGATCGGATCCGACATGTTCGAACGTGCACTGCCGGGGATGTCCGCCTACGTCGCGGCGAAGGGGGCGCAGCTCGGCCTGACCCGCTCGTGGGCTCGGGAACTCGGACCGTCCGGGATCACCGTGAACCTCGTCGCCCCCGGGTGGATCCCCGTCGAGCGCCACGCCGATACCTCGCCGCAGGAGATCGCCGCCTACCTGGCCGAGGTACCGATGGGGCGGATGGGCACCATCGACGACATCGCTGAGACCGTCGCCTTCCTCGCCTCGGACCGGACCGGCTTCATCACCGGGCAACGGATCACCGTCAACGGCGGCCACACCATCGATTGAGCCGGCGCATCTCGCATGCGTTCCGCCGCCCGCGATGCCGCTCAGGTGTTCAGGCCGAACCTGGACAAACGAGTCGCGCCTGTCCAAGCTGGAACCGATGACCGACACCCGCGACGACTTCACCATCCGCCGAGCCAGCCTGGACGACGTCCCCCTCCTGCAAGCGTGGAGCTGCGACGAACCCGTCGCCTGGGTCGATCCGGAGCGGCTGACCGCCGAACTCGCGAGTCGGAACTATCGGCGGGAATGGTCGTGGATCGCCGAGCAGCACGGTCGCCCGGTGGCACGAGCACTCTGGTGGGGCAAGGCGGATGCGAACCGGCCCGCCACACTCGACTGCCTCACCACCACGGTCGAGGTCGCGGAGCCGGAACGCGTCGGTGCTGCGCTCATCCGCGCTGGACTGGACGCCTTCGGCGCGGGACCCGCACTGGAGTTCAACGTCGACGTCTCCCCTGCCTGGGCAGATGACGCTGCGAGCGCGGAGGCGGTGCGGTGGCGCCACGAGGCTGCACGCGCGGGCGGGTTCTCGCGCACGACGGAGCGGGTCAGCTTCGCGAGGTCCAGCTCCGATCCCGTGCCGGGACGAACGCAGCGCCTCCGTTTCGTCGAAGCCCGAGACGACGCGTTCCATGCGCTGTTCGCCCTGGTCGCGACCGGCACCCTCGATGCGCACACGCAGGACATGGCCGCGCGCGAAGGGCTCGAGGCGCTCGCGGACGACGACCTGGCGTTCTACCGATCGCTCCCCGGTGAACGGGACGCCTGGCGGGTCGCAGAGTTCCTCGACGGGACGACCGTGGGATTCATCATCCCGACGAGGACGGCGTACGACGCGAGCATCAGTTACCTGGGCGTGCTCCCCGAACACCGCGGACGCGGGTACGTGCACGACCTCTTGGCGGAGATGGTGCACGTGCACCATGGGTCCGACCAGGACCGGATCGTCGGCACCACGGACGCCGCGAACACCCCGATGCGCGGCGCGTTCGAACGAGCCGGTTTCTCGGTCACGCGCGTTCGGATCGTGCACGAGCAGTAGGTTCGCCCCGTGCTCGATTCCGACCGTGTCAGCTGAGCACCGCGACAGAGACGACCGCCGCGCGTGTCAGACCCGCGAGGATCGCAGCATGCGGACGACCCCGGAGCAGACCCCGAGCCAGATGACCAGTTGCAAGATCGCAGCGACGAGGAAGGGCAGCACGAACGCCCCGGCTTCGGCGGACGACAGCCGGACCATCGCGAACACGGTTGCGGCGACCCCCGCGCCCGAAACCGCCAGGAAGAGGGTGCGCGTCGCCACCGCCTCCCACCGGTCCACGGCCGGCGCACTTGCCATTTGTGGCTCCGGCGACCCTCCGATTTCCGATGTCGCACCGGACCACACCGAGATGGCGCGGACGATCCGGCTCTCGGAGGCCTGCAGCAGGAAGAGGAAGACGGCGCTCGTCAGAGCGACAGCGAAACCGACGAGGACCGAAGAGCCGAAGAACGCGCCGCTCTCCCCCGCCCAATACGGACCGAAGACGGTCACGGTCGCAACTGACAGGGCGCCGGCCGCGACGAGTGCAACGGACGAGATCAGCCCGAGCACCTGACGGGCCGGGCGACCGTACTCCCGGAGCAGGACCTCTACCGCGACGGCGCCGACCTCAGGCTCTCGCCGCCCCTGCTCGGCGGCACTGATCCACGCTCTCGCCTCGGCCCGGAGCAGGAAGGCGTTCCAGGCTGCCGCCGTGGATGACGCGGCTGCGGAGTTCGAGAGCGCGCGCCTCTGGTCAGACTGCGGAGATGGCTCGACGGGCATGCGACGACCTTACGCCGACGGCGTGGCCGGTGAGATGTGCCCGGCCTGATGCGGTGCGTGTCATCTCATTGGGCATCGATGAACGTACGGAGCGCCTCGACCCACTGCTCATGCGCATCAAGGTGCGCATCATGCGATGCGCCACTGAGATCGACGCGACGGGCGCGCCTGCCCCGCCCCACGAATGCCGCCTTCTGATCCTCTGAGAACATCCCTCCGTCTGCTTAGACCACGAGGGTCGGCACGGCGATGCCGTCCCACTCGTGCCAGCGAGGTTCGCCGACCGCAGCCAGGCCGGGAGCGGCTACCGCTAGCCTTCCGTCATGCAACGCAGGGGTGTGGGCGCATGACGATCGAAGATCTTCTCGCGGAATCAGACGACGGATGGTCTCGCAAACCACGGACCGTGCGTCAGGTGCTGGGAACGCTCGGGGCAACCCTTGGCTGCCTCGTCGGCTTCATCGTCCTCGTCGTCGCCATGCTGGGGTCGTTTCAGGGCAGCTACAGCTCACATCTCGAGGGCGACGTGTCCGTCTGCGGCTACGCAGGCGTGGCTTCGGTCTGCCAGCAGGAGCTGCGGGAGCAGGTGCGCACCACGATGCACATTCCACTCGCCGAGGACGTCCGCGTCGAGAAACTCCGTCGCTACGGGTTCCCCGATCCGATCTACCAGGCTCAGCTGTCGTACCCGAGCGCTGCCGATGCGCGCGCCGCCGGCCACACCGTGCTGGAGGTGAGAGCGAGCGGCGCAGCAGTCGTCACCGTGAAGGTGAACGGGTGATTCGCGTTTCGTCGCCGCTCTGACGAGAAGCATCCGGCCCGAGCAACCGTTCCAGGTGCGCGGCATGCGCAATGGGACCACGTCGAGCATCGGACGCTGACGGCGGCAGGACGTTCGGCCCGCCCGCTCCAGGTCGGACGGTGGAGAGTGCAGGGAGAGGACGGGCGATCCGTCCTCACCACGGAGGAGTCCCCATGCACGCAGCAGTCGTCACGTCGTTCACCGAGCCGCTGGAGATCCAGGAGCGGGACATCCCTAGCCCGGGTCCGGGCCAGGTGCTGATCCGCCTCGAGACCTGCGGGCTGTGCCACACCGACATCCACGCGGCTCACGGCGACTGGCCGGTCAAACCCCAGCCCCCGTTCGTGCCCGGACATGAAGGTGTCGGCATCGTGGAGGAGCTCGGATCAGGGGTGGCCGACCGGTCCGTCGGCGAACGGGTCGCGATCCCCTGGCTGGGATACGCCTGCGGAGAGTGCCGCTTCTGCATCGACGGCCGCGAGACCCTCTGTGAACAGCAGCAGAACAGTGGCTACTCGAACGACGGCGCCTTCGCTGAATACGCCGTGGCGAGCGCACGGTTCGTCGTGCCGGTTCCGAGCGGGCTGAGCGCGCTGGACGCCGCCCCGCTGAGCTGTGCCGGTGTGACGACCTACAAGGCGATCAAGGTCGCGAAGGTGCAGCCGACCGAACACGTTGCGATCTTCGGGATCGGCGGACTCGGGCACCTCGCGGTGCAGTATGCACGGATCGTCGGTGGATCGGTGATCGCCGTCGACATCGAGGACGAGAAGCTCGACCTCGCGAAGGAACTCGGCGCGGAGCGCGTCGTGAACGCGGCCAAGGTCGACCCGGTCGCGGCGATCCGAGCAGTGGGAGGCGCGGACGTCGCCGTGGTCCTCGCAGCCTCCCCACGCGTGTTCGAACAGGCCTTCGCCTCCTTGAACCGCGGCGGTCGGCTCATCTGCGTCGCACTCCCCGCCGACCAGGACATGCACGTCTCGATCTTCGAGACGGTGCTGAAGGGCATCTCGATCATCGGGTCGATCGTCGGCACGAGGCAGGACCTCGCCGAGGTCTTCGCCCTGCACGCCGCCGGGCACACGAGGATCATCGCGGAGACTCGGAGACTCGACCAGATCAACGACGCGATGGCCGAGGTGCTCTCCGGCAAGGTCCTCGCAAGACTCGTCGTCGAGTACTGAGCGGGCGGCGATCCTCGATGGACACGACGCAAGGACCACGGGCGCAACCGAGGCTCGGCGTCATCGGTGACGGTTTCCTCGGCAGGTGCGACTGGGACACATGGTTCACGCCAGGACTGGTGCTGGATCTCCGGGGCGCGTCACTCTCGGCCGACGGCCTTGCACCACTCACCGTGGTACTCGTCCGCGTCGAGCCGGAGGCGTTGATCCTCTCGACCGGCAGCGCCGACGGTGCATGCGGGATCGTCGACCTGACGCACCCCGACCGGATGCTCACCTCCATCGAGCACGTGCTGCGAACCCTTGACGCAGCGCTTCCCGGCACCTGTCTCGTGCTCCAAGCGTTGCCGCCCGCCGATGCACGCCACGCCCCGGCCATCGAAGCACTCAACGACGCGCTCGAGGGACTGTGCGCCACCCTGGGCGTCGGGTTCCTGCCGCTCCACCCGCATTTCGCCCAGCTCGACGGCTCGATGAACCCGGACCTCGTGTCGTCGAGTGGACAGCTCAACCGCGACGGGTTCGAGACCTGGATCGAGATGCTCGACCTCGCCGCGCTGCTCCCGGAGACCGTCAGGCCACGGCGGCTTCCCGTCCCCCGTCACATCTATCGACCACCGGGAGTCTCGGGTGTCCGGCCGGAGCCGACCTTCGGCTGACGCACGGACCGGAGACGCTCCGATCCGTGACGACCGCGACCCGGACTCACCGCCGCTCGGAGGGCGTCCAGCCCGACAGCACGGACGCATCACACTGCGGACCGGGCTGCAGGCGGCCCGCCGATACCCCCTGGTCCTGATGACACTGTCGGCGCTCGTCGTCGGGGGGACGTCCGCCCTCCTCGGCGCGACGACGGTCTCGTCCCTCGTACTCGGGGCCACCGCGTCACTCATCGCGGTCGTGCAGCTCGTGCGCATGATCCGTCGTATCCGCTCAGGATCCTGGGGACTCGATGTCCTCGCCATCGTCGCGATCACCAGCACGGTCATCCTCGGCGACGTCTGGGCCGCGGCGATCGTCGCGCTCATGCTGACCGGCGGCCAGGCGCTCGAGGACTTCGCATCGACGCGAGCCAGGCGGGAACTGACCGCCCTGTTGGCGACGGCTCCGTCCTTCGCGCACCGCCTCCGCGATGACGGCACGGTCGACGAGGTGGAGGTCGCCGACGTCGGGATCGGTGACGTCCTCCTCGTGCACCCCGGTGAGGTGGTGCCGGTGGACGGCGAACTGCTCAGCGCAGCGGTCGAGGTGGACGAGTCGTCACTCACCGGCGAGAGTCTCCCGGTCACCCGAACCCGAGGAGCATCCGTGCTGAGTGGGACGGTCAACGGGCAGCTCGGCGCGACCATCCGCGCAACCGCGACGGCCGCCGGCAGCCAGTACCACCAGATCGTCCAGCTGGTCGAATCCGCCGCCGACAGCAAGGCACCCTTCGTCCGACTCGCCGACCGATACGCCGTCCCGTTCACCGCCTTCGCCCTCGTCCTCGGCGGCCTCGCTTGGGCGCTCAGCGGCGATCCGGTTCGGTTCGCGGAGGTGCTCGTGGTCGCCACGCCGTGTCCGCTGCTGATCGCGGCACCGGTGGCGTTCATCGCGGGCATGAGCCGGGCGGCGCGGAACGGCGTCATCGTCAAGAGCGGCGGAACGCTCGAACAACTCTCGAGGGTGAGGACGATCGCATTCGACAAGACGGGAACACTCACCCGCGGGACGCCCGTCGTGGATCGGGTGGAGTGCGCTGCGAACCGCCGTGAAGACGAGGTCCTCGCCATCGCGGGAGCCGTCGAGCTGGGGTCCACGCATGTCCTCGCCGAAGCCGTCGTCGACGCCGCGACGGCACGGCTGGAGCCGTCGGACCGACTGCCACGAGCGCATGACGTCTCGGAGCTGCCCGGCCGCGGCGTCAGTGCGATCGTGGGGACCGAACGGATCGAGGTCGGCAAGGCAGCGGTCGGGACCGCGCTACCCGATCACTTTGCAGCGCTGGTGCCGGGCGAGATGGCGATCTTCGTGACCGCGGACGGCGCACTCATCGGCCGGATCGTGCTCCGTGACGGCGTCCGCGACGAAGCGGCGGACGTCGTGTCCCAGGTGCGCGACCTCGGCGTGCAGCGCGTCGTGATGGTGACCGGCGACGCACAGGGCACCGCCGCACACGTGGCCACCGCCGTCGGCGTCCCCGAGGTGCACGCCGGGCTGCTCCCGGCGGAGAAGGTGATCGTCATCGCGGGCATCGCCGATCGGCCGGTCGTCATGGTGGGCGACGGCGTCAACGACGCACCGGTCCTCGCCGCAGCCGATGTCGGCATCGCGCTCGGTGCACGCGGCGCCACCGCAGCCTCACAGGCCGCCGACGTCGTCATCCTCGTCGACGACCTGCGTCGGGTCGTGCGCGTGATGCGGATCGCGAGACGCGCCGTCCGGATGGCGCGTCAGAGCATCGGCATCGGCATCGGGCTGAGCGTCGCGCTCATGCTGGTAGCCACCTGGGGCGTCCTTCCGGCCATCATCGGTGCCACCCTCCAAGAGGTCATCGACGTGATCACGATCCTCAACAGCCTTCGGGCCCACCGGCCGCCACGCGGCCATCCCGATGAGGCATGACCGCGGCCTCCGCAGCGTTCGCCGAACCGTCCGACCGCGTGGACGCACGGGACCTTCGGCTCTCAGCCTGCGCCGCTCAGGACGCAGGCTGATGAGAGGCCCGTACCGGGCCGAGCCTCGAAGGAGCAGATCATGACCGAACACACCCTCGTCGGATGGGACGGTTCCCCAGCGGCGCGTCGCGCAGCGGAATGGGCGACACATCGCGCCCTCGCGACCGGCGAGCCCATCACGCTCATCCAGGTCGTCGCTCCAGGTCCGGCCGGCGCCGACGACGTGACGCTTATCCGCGCGGTGGAGTCCGCTGAGGACGAGGCCATCAGTATCCGACACCGGTATCCGGTCCTCGACGTCCGCTCCGAGGTGCTCGTCGGTGAAGCGCTCGCCGACCTTCGAGCGTGCTCCGACGAGCATCGCCTCCTCGTGGTCGGTACGGACGACCTCGGGACGACGACCCGGACCTCAGGCTGGTCGTTGGGCAGTCGGTTGGCTGCGTCGTGTTCCGGCCCGGTCGCGGTTATCCCACAGCTGGGTGCGGGCGAGCGTCACGGTGTCGTGCTCGGCATCGAGAACCGTGAGGAGGACGAGTCTGCGATCGAGCTGGCCGCACGCGAGGCGATCGCCCGTGAGGAACCGCTCCACGTGGTGCATGCCTGGCATCAAGCGCCCGCCGCGGGAGCACGCGGGCTCAACCCGGAGTTCATCGCTTGGCTCGGCGACGCCCATGAGACGGCCCTCTCCGAGGCCGTTGAGCGCATCGAGCGGGACTTCCCGGAGGTCTCGCTCCAGCAGCACCTGTCCGAGGGCCGGCCGGCCGATGCCCTGCATGCGTTCGCCGGCTCGGCGACGGCACTCGTGGTCGGAACCCGAGGCCGCGGCGCGGTCCTGAGGTTCTTCCTCGGGTCGACCAGTCATCAACTGCTCCTGACCATCGACGCCCCGACCATCGTGGTTCCTCGTCGGCCGGTCTCCGTGCCGGACGACGAGACCGCGAGGTGAGACGCAGGAGGACCAACGCCTCTACGGTCGTCCCGCGCGACGAGCCAAGGTGGTGGAAGGACGACGATGACACCTGCGCGATGGGCCCCCATCTCGAGACCATCGGCGATGAAGGAGGATCATCATGAGCAGGCGAGCGATCATCGGCTGGGACGACACGCACGCTGCCCGAAACGCCCTCGACTGGGCGCTCCGCTGGTGGGGTGCCGACGACGTCGAACTCGTGACCGTCGGGACCCGGGACGAGACGAGCGCCGAGTACTTCGTCGCCGGTTCGCTGGCAGCCGAAGCACGGATCCGGCTCATGGACGCAGCCGAACAGGTACGGGAGTCCCATCCAGGTTCGAGCATCTCATCCAGATTCGAGCTCGGGGACCCCATCGACGTGCTGGCCGGTCTCAGCAGCGCTGACACGTGTGTGGTGCTCGGTACGAACCGGAGCGGTGAAGCGCCGTTCCGGTTCGCCTGGTCCGTCGCGACGAAGGTCGCCGCAACGGCGGTCGGCCCGGTCATCATCGTGCCCACATTCGTCGACGAACCACGCACCTCTGTGCAGCAGATCGTCGTCGCCGTCGATGGAACCATCGGCGAACTGGAACTGGTGCGGATCGCGGCGGAGGAAGCCGAGCGGACCCGATGCGGGCTGACGGTCCTGCACGCTTGGACACCACCGATCTGGGAGTCCGAGGACGTCTTGGACCGAGACATGCTGCAATGGCTGGCGCAGGAACACGCACGCTTGCTGGACGCCACCGTGGCCGACGTCGCAGCGAACCACCCGACGGTCACGATCGCCAAGCAGCTGATCGAGGACGAACCGGGGCCGGCCATCACCGCGGTGGCCCGATCGGCTCAGCTCCTCGTGCTCGGCAGGCACGGAGTGAGCCGGCTCCGCCGACTGTTCCTGGGTTCCGTCAGCCACACGGTCCTGCTCGACATCCCCGCACCCACCCTCGTCCTCCCCCTCGGCGTTCCGGAGCGCTGAGGTTCACCCGGTCGCCGCCACCGATGGCCCCTCGGACGGGCCCGGACGCGGCACGAGTCGAGCGTCGCTCGCCGAACGCGGCACGATGAGCAGTGGGCACGGCATCAGGGACAGCAGCGAACGGCTCACCGAACCGAGTGCCAGCGAGGCCAGGACATGCCGGCCATGGCTCCCGATGACGAGCAACGACGCGTGCTGCGCCGCCGAGCACAAGGCATCGACGGCGCCCCCGACGACGAGCTCCACCCGCAGCTCGACGCCGGCGGGCAGATCCGACTTCCGCGCGAACGTCCGCGTGATGATGTCCGTCATCGCGTCGGACACTCCGAGGGGCGGGTGCTGCTCCTCGGGCCCGACGTCCGCAAGGAACGGCGGTGCAGGCTTCCATGCATGGACCAGGTCCAGCGACGAACCGGACCAGGCCGCCACGTCGATGGCCACGGCGAGCACGGGCGTGGCCTGCACGTCGTCGTCGATGCCGACCACCAGGGTGGCCCCCGGACCCGGTTCACGAGCTGGGATGACGGCCACGGGACACGGCGCCGACGTCACCAACCGGGCGGCGAGCGCCCCGTACGGTGATGTCCTCGTCTGCTGCGGACCTCGATCCGTTCCCAGGACGATGAGGACGGTCGCTTCGGATGCACGCGCGAGCTGGGTCACGACGTCGCCGTACGCCAGGCGCCGTTGGATGCTGAGCCCCGGATGCCCCACCCTCGCCGTCGCCTCCGCACGGATGAGCGTCTGGGTCCCGCCCGCGGATCGGACTCCTCCCGAATCCTGCTGCTCGAGCACCAGTACGACCAGCAGCACTACGCCGAGACGCTCTGCGGCAGACGCGGCCCATCGCACCGCGCGTCCTGCGGATGCTGAACCGTTCGTCCCGACCACCACATGTGCACTCATGACTGCGCTCCCTCGGTCGTGGGTCGCTTCGTATCCTGGGGGAATTGCGGGTCGGCTGGTAGGGGCGTAGGTCCTTCGACGGTTGGGAGGCCCGGTGGCACGGGGCTATGCTGCTCGCACAGGCATGCAGACCGATGCACCAGGGGGTGTGGATGGACGCCGACGCTCCGCCGCAATTCCCCGATCCCGCGCACGCAGAGTTCGACAGCGCGCTCGCTGCACTGGTCACGCAGGCCGCGCTCGTCCTGAAGACGCAGGGGCGCCTCCACGCGCTCATCACCGCCAACCGGGCGATCACCGAGGAACTCAACCTGAGCAGCGTGCTGCGCACGATCGTGGACGCCGCCGTCGAGCTCGTCGACGCGGAATACGGCGCGATGGGGGTCATCGCGACTCATGGCGGCCTCGAGCAATTCATCCATGTCGGGATGCCCGTCGAGACCGCAGCACGGATCGGTCACCTCCCCGAGGGCCACGGTCTCCTCGGCGCGGTGATCGAAGACCCGCAACCGATCCGGCTGGATTCCCTGACCGACGATCCACGCTCGTCGGGCTTCCCTGCTGAGCACCCGCCGATGAGCTCGTTCCTCGGTGTTCCGGTGCGTGTCAGGGACGAAGTGTTCGGCAACCTCTATCTGACGAACAAGCGTGGGGGTTCGTTCTCAGCCGAGGACGAGCAACTGGTGACCTCGCTCGCCTCGACGGCGGGCGTCGCCATCGAGAACGCCCGTCTCTACGAGGAGAGTCGAAGCCGCCAGGCGTGGACGGCGGCATCGATGGAGTTCACCAACGCGGTCCTGACCGACTCGGCCGAATCCGCAGAGACGTTCCTCTGTCGGATGAGCGTCGATCTCGCCGGAGCAGACGTGGCTTCCATCATCGACGAAGACCGCCACGTGCTCGCCGCTCGCGACACGGAGGATGACGTCATCATCGACGTCCTGCCGGGACGCGCTCGACGACTGGCCGACTCCGCGTTCACGAGCGGCGTCGATCGGGTCGCCGATTCGCCAGGCGCCGCGGCCACCCGCTCGCGCTCGGCCGAGCCCTACACCGGGCCGATGCTCGCGGTGCGACTGCCGCTGGCACCGCCGAGGGTCCTGCTCCTCGGTCGATCACCCGAGCGGCCTCCGTTCACACCGTTCGATGCGCGGATGACGACGGACTTCTGTTCGCAGGTCGCCGTGGCGATCGAGCTCGCCTCCGCCCGTGAGAATCAGGAACGTCTGGTGGTGATGGAGGACCGAGGGCGGATCGCCCGGGATCTCCACGACCACGTCATCCAGCGACTGTTCGCAACCGGTCTGGATCTGCAATCACTGGCCACCGCGACGTCGGGTCGGACGAACGACATCCTCGACAAGGCCATCGAGTCGCTCGACGCCAGCATCACCCAGATCCGGACCGTCGTCTTCGCCTTGACCGGGAGATCGACCGGAGCCACCGGCTTGCGGTTGCGACTGATCACGCTGGCCGACGAGCACAGCGGGGCCCTCGGGTTCTCCCCCGCGGTCACGTTCAGCGGGGCGATCGATCATGCAGCGACCCCGGCGCAGGCCGATGAGATCCTCGCGGTGTGTCGAGAGGCCCTGAGCAATGTGGCGCGGCACGCTCACGCGACGACGACCAATGTCAACCTCTCGCACCAGGACGAGACCCTGCGATTGACGATCTCGGACGACGGGCGAGGATTCGTGCCGGACGACGTCGCCCGACGAAGCGGTATCGCGAACCTCGAACAGCGCGCGCAGCGGTTGCGCGGAGGCTGCGTCATCGACTCGTCGGCAGCAGGGACGACGGTCCGTTGGTGGATCCCGTTGTCCGCCACAGCCAGCTCTGGAGGCACCCGTGGCCGCTGAACCCATTCGTGTGTTCCTCGTCGACGACCACGAGATCGTGCGCCGCGGCGTCGCGGAACTCGTGTCGGCAGAACCCGACCTCGAGGTCGTCGGGGAAGCGTCGACGGCGCGGGATGCGCTGCAGCGCATCGCGGCGACCCGCCCGCGGATCGCGCTTCTGGACGTCCGGCTCCCCGACGGGAACGGCGTCGATCTCTGTCGCGACCTCCTGTCGGAGCACGCTGACCTCCGCTGCATCATGCTGACCGCCTACGACGACGACGCCGCGATCACCGCGGCGGTCCTCGCGGGTGCTTCGGGCTACGTCCTGAAGGACATCCGCGGTAGCGGCCTCATCACGGCCATCCGGAATGTTGCCGCCGGCCGCCGACTGCTGAGCAGCACCCTGGCGAAGAACCTGTCCGCATCGCTTGCTCAGGAGCACCGCGACGATCCACGACGCGAGACGCTGGGTCTCCGCGAAAGCCAGATCCTCGCACTGATCGCCGATGGACTCACCAACCGCCAGATCGGCGATCACCTCGGCATCGCCGAGAAGACCGTGAAGAACTACGTCTCCTCGCTCTTAAGCAAACTGGGCATGCAGCGCCGCACACAAGCCGCCGCCTACGAGGCCGAATCCCGCGCGCGCTCCCATCCCGGGTGATTTGGGGTCCCGCCATCCGTGGGACGTTCGCCTCTGTCCTCGTCCGCGACCGCACGCGACGATCGGATCCCAGCCGGGGTGCAGCCCCGCGCACGACGCAGGGAGTCTCGACATGATCGAACAGACCGTCATCGCCTGGGATGGTTCCGATGCTGCTCGACGCGCATCGACCTGGGCTGCCTCACGCGCCGCGGCCACGTCGGACGCCCTCCGCGTGATGCAGGTCGTCGACCGGTCGTCTGCGGACGACGGCGAATCGCTCAAGCGAGCGGTGGCATCGACCGAGGATGAGGCGTCCCGCCTCCGCGTTCTCCATCCCGAGCTGCTCGTCCGGGCCGACGTCGTCATCGGTGACCGATACGCGGAGCTTCGCGGTCTCTCCGACGACACCCGCCTCGTGGTGCTCGGCACGGACGAGCACGGATCACCGACCCGGAGCTCCGGCTGGTCACTCGGCTCACGGCTCGCGGCGGCATCGTCGGGCCCCGTCGCGGTCATACCGGAGCTCGCCGAAGCCGGACGCCACGGCGTGGTCGTCGGTGTCGATGGCACGACCGACCACGCCGCCCTGTCGTTCGCCGCGCGCGAGGCGATCGCCCGGCGGGAGCCGCTGCATCTCGTCCATGCCTGGCACCGGCCGACGACGACAGGCGTGCACGCGCTCAACCCGACGCTCGTCGACTGGATCCGCGAGACCCACTCCGAGACCCTCGCACGCACGACAGCCAGTCTCGTCGAGGCGTTCCCGGAGGTGTCGGTCCAGCAACACCTCACGGAGTCGCACCCGGCCGGCGCCTTACATGCGTTCGCCGCATCGGCGTCCGCGATCGTGGTCGGAACCCGTGGGTACGGACCGATCCGACGGTTCATGCTCGGATCGACGAGCCACACGCTCCTGCTCTACATCGACGCCCCTACGATCGTGGTTCCCAGCGCCCCTCAGGGCCCGTCAGGTGCCACCGACCCGCTGCTCGCGTGAACCGCTCGGGCGGACGCCTCATCCGTGACGACGAGGTGGTTCTCCACACGCTCGACGCCGCGCAGCGCCGACACCAGTGTTTCGGCTGTATCGGCATGACCTCGGCTGCTGACCGACCCGATCAGTTCGACCGCACCACCGGTCACACGGACCTGGATCGTCTCGACATCGACGCCGTCCGCCCATCCCAGCACGTCGACGATTCGGTGCGCGAGCATGGTGTCGGTCAGCGTCATCGGTTCGCACGGGCCGACCACGAGCTCGTCAGCGATGCCGTGCACCCCGGGAACCGCCAGGACACGACGTCGGACCGCCAGCACCTCCTTGAACGTCCGAACCTGCCCCGTGAGTGTCACGATGCCGTCGGTGACGGCGACTCCGACGCTGGCGGCGTCGATGTCCGATTCCCAGATGAGGGCCGTCCGGACGGCACCCTGCACGGCGATTCCGGCTTCGGTCGGCCGGTAGCGCGAGTCGCTCATCGGAGTGCGTCGTTCAGACGCTCGACGATGCTGAGTGTCACGTGCCGCAGGGAGCGGCTGGCATGCTGCGGTTCGACGGTCGGATCCATGCGGGCAGTCTGCGCGGCTCCGGCGATCCTGGGCAGGGGCGAAGGTCCTGCGGGACGTTCGGCCCTGCCCTTCGCCACCCGTGGCCGGGACACTGTTCCCATGAACGACCAGACCCCTGTTTCCGTGCTCGGCGAGGATGCCTGCTGGGAGCGACTCTCGCGTGTTTCGATCGGCAGACTCGCCATGAGCGTCGGCGGTCGGCCCGACATCTTCCCGATCAGCTACGTCGTCGACGGGCACACGATCGTCATCCGGACGAACCCTGGTGACAAGCTCGTCGAACTGACGATCAACGACCAGGTCGCCCTCGAGGTCGACCACTACGACGACGCCGAAGCCTGGAGCGTCGTCGTCAAGGGCACCGCCGAGCAACTCCAGCACGGAGTCGACATCGACATCGCCGAACGGCTCGCCCTCACCACGCTCATCCCGATCTCCACCGAGGTGTTCGTGCGCATCACGCCTGAGCAGGTCTACGGTCGCACCTTCGACCTGACGGCCGAACGTCCTGAGCCGGTGTGAGGCGTGAAACCCGTGATCGTCCGCGCGACCTTGGTCCCACCGCCCGGGGCGTTCGTCCGTGGCTTCAGCAGCGCGGGTTCGACCCGTTCAGCCGACAAGGCCCAGGAGGCGATCCCGTGGGAGATCCTCCTGGGGGCCGCACGCGGACGACACCGGATGGTGCCGGGGCAGGCTGGGGTAGGGATGACGGACACCCGAACGTCGTCCCGACCCGTCGGTCGACATCCAGCTCGGCAGGACCTTCGACTCTGGGCGTCCCCGCAGACGCACGGGACACTCCTGACATGAACAGCGGCACAGACTCCCCCGTCCGAACGGCGACGACCCCGATGACGGGGACCTCCGGACCTCCGACGATGCCGGTCGTCGTCGGAGTCGATGGTACCCAGGCCTCCATGGCCGCGTTCCGGACGGCAGCGCGACTCGCCCCGGTCCTCGATGCCCCGCTGCGGGCCGTCCTCGTGTGGCAGTTCCCCACCGTCGGGTACGCCGGCTATCCGACCGTGGCCGGCTGGGCACCTGACGCCGACGCCCAGGAGCTCCTGACGGCCATCACCACCGAGGTCTTCGGCGACGCCACGCCCGATTGGTTCTCCGCCGCACTCGTGATGGGCACGCCTGCCCAGGTACTGGCCGAGGTCGGCACCACCGCGCGACTGCTCGTCACCGGCGGGCATGAACACGGCGGCCTCGCCGGGATCATGCTGGGTTCGGTCAGCGAGGCGATCGCGCGACACGCCCCTTGCCCGGTCCTGGTCCTCCGTGGTGACGACCACGAGCTCCTGACGACGGACGGCGACGACCGACGGCCGGTCGTCGTCGGTGTCGACGGCTCGGTGGCGTCCCTCGACGCGCTTCGGCTCGCCGCCGACTTCGCGGAGCGCTTGGGCGCCCCGCTGCGGGTGGTCCTCGCGTGGCACGAACCGATCTCGTTCAGCGGGTACCCGCTGGCACTGGCCTGGTCGCCGCGGGAGGACGCACGGACAGCGCTCACGACATGCACCGCCGAGGTGTTCGGTCCCGAACTCCCGGCGCACGTCTCCATGGAGGTCATCGAAGGTCGAGCGGCCCCGGTGCTCATCAACGCCGCTCGCGATGCACGCCTGCTGGTGATGGGTGCACGCGGACGGGACGGGTTCGCGGGGCTCACGCTCGGATCGGCCACGGAGGCCTGCGTGCGCCATGCTGCCGCGCCGATCCTGGTGGTCCCGGACCGACAGGCCAGGATCGGTCGCCTCGCCGAAAGCACGGACACCGCGCAGGACGCCGACCCCGTCGACGTGGACGAGTCATGACCGAGACCCCTCGGACCGGGTCGACCCCCGGAGCAACACGCGCGTCATCGTCCGACAATCCGTACTGGCGCGACACCTCCGTGGTCCACCCCGTCGACGCGAAAGCGACCGAGGTGGAACACCTCGACGAGGACGCCTGCTGGGCGCTCGCCGTCGCCTCCAAGATCGGCCGCATCGCCGTCGTCAACGACGATGGAGGCCCGGACCTCCTCCCAGTGAACTTCCTCGTACACGATCGACGCATCTACATCCGGTCGGCACCCGGTTCCAAACTCATGGACATCACGAGTCGGCCACTCGTCGCGTTCGAGGTCGACGGACACGACGCCGACAGCTGGTGGAGCGTGATCGCGCACGGCAGCGCACGGCGTCTCGCCATCGATGCGGAGATCGACGAGTCCGGGGTGCTCGGTCTCGACTCCTGGAGTCCGACGGTGAAGAGCAACTTCATCCGCATCACCCCCGCTCGCCTGACCGGTCGCCGATTCCCCCGGCGTATCAGGCCAGCGACCGACGAGTGGCTGTCATGAGCGGCAGCGCAGCAGTGACGACAGCGGTCGGCGCCTGGCGGGCGGGCGGTTCGGTCGCTCTCGACGCCGACTCGCTCGCCTCACTCGACGCCTGGTGGCGTGCCGCGAACTACCTCTCCGTCGGGCAGATCTACCTCCTCGACAATCCGCTCCTCCGAGAACCCCTCCGTCCGGAGCACATCAAACCGAGACTGCTCGGTCATTGGGGCACCACACCGGGGCTCAACTTCGTCTACGCCCACCTCAACCGCGTCATCCGGCTCCGTGAGCTGAACGCGATCTTCATCGCGGGACCCGGCCACGGCGGGCCTGGCGTCGTCGCGAGCACCTACCTCGACGGCACCTACAGCGAGGTCTACCGGCACATCGATCGGAGCGAGGACGGCATTCGGAGGCTGTTCCGACAGTTCTCCTTCCCAGGCGGGATCCCGAGCCACGTCGCTCCCGAGACACCCGGGTCCATCCACGAGGGTGGCGAACTCGGCTACTCCCTCTCCCACGCCTACGGTGCGGTCTTCGACAACCCGGATCTGCTCGTCGCCGCAGTCGTGGGCGACGGCGAAGCCGAGACCGGCCCGTTGGCCACCAGTTGGCACTCGAACAAGTTCATCGACCCGCTGCACGATGGCGTCGTCCTCCCGATACTGCACCTCAACGGGTACAAGATCGCCAACCCGACGGTGCTCGCCCGGATCCCGGAGGCGGAACTCGAACAACTGATGCGCGGTTACGGCCACACACCCCACCTGGTGTCCGGCGGGTTCGACGGCGAGGACCCGCTGTTGGTCCACCGACGGTTCGCCACCGTCCTCGACGAGGTGCTCGACGAGATCTCGCAGATCAAGGCCGATGCGGCTTCGGACGCGGCTGCGGGCGCGCCCGTACGACGACCGGCCTGGCCGATGATCATCCTCCGGACGCCCAAGGGTTGGACCTGCCCGCCGGTCATCGACGGGAAGGCGGCCGAGGACAACTGGCGCTCCCACCAGGTGCCGTTGGCGAACGCTCGCGACACGCCGGAGCACCTCGCGGTCCTCGAAGGGTGGTTGCGCTCCTACCGGCCCGAGGAGCTCTTCGACGAGTCCGGCGCCCCGGTGCCGTCGGTCACCGCGCTCGCCCCGCTCGGCGATCGCAGGATGAGCGCGAACCCGGTCGCCAACGGCGGGATGCTCCGGCGCGAGCTCCGGCTCCCCGACTTCCGCGCATATGGCGTCGATGTCACCGAACCCGGCAGGACGAGCTCCTCCGCAACCACCGTGCTCGGCACCTGGCTCCGCGACATCATCGTGCGGAACCCCGACACCTTCCGGATCTTCGGACCGGACGAGACGGCGTCGAACCGTCTTCAGGCCGTCTTCGAGGTGACCGACAAGCAGTGGGACGCCCTCTCCGAGTCGGCCGACCTCGACAACCATCTGGCCCGTTCGGGGCGCGTCGTCGAGATGCTCAGCGAGCACCAGTGCGAGGGGTGGCTCGAGGGGTACCTCCTCACCGGACGCCACGGGTTGATCAACTCGTACGAGGCGTTCATCCACATCGTCGACTCGATGTTCAACCAGCACGCGAAGTGGTTGAAGACCGCGCGCACCATTCCGTGGCGCCGTCCGGTCTCATCGCTGAACTACCTCCTCAGCTCTCACGTCTGGCGCCAGGACCACAACGGAGCCTCGCATCAGGACCCCGGCTTCATCGATCACGTCGTCAACAAGAAGGCCGACGTCGTCCGGGTCTACCTGCCGTTCGATGCGAACACGCTGCTGTCCACCTACGACCATTGCCTGCGATCGGTCGACTACGTGAACGTGGTCGTCGCGGGTAAGCAACCGCAGCCGGACTGGCTCACGATGGACGAGGCGATCGCGCACTGTACCCGCGGCGCCGGTGTCCTCGAGTGGGCCGGTACCGAGCGGCCTGGCGAGGAACCCGACGTCGTGCTCGCCTGCGCGGGCGATGTACCGACACTCGAGATCCTCGCCGCGGCGCAGCTGTTGCACGAGAACCTGCCATGGCTCCGGGTCAGGGTGGTGAACGTCGTCGACCTCATGCGTCTGCAGAGCGAGGGCGAGCATCCGCATGGCCTCAGTGACACGGCGTACGACGCGCTGTTCACGGCGGATCAACCAGTGATCTTCGCGTACCACGGGTACCCGTGGCTCATCCATCGGCTGACCTATCGGCGTCGCGGACACGACAACCTGCACGTCCGCGGGTTCATCGAGGAAGGGACCACGACGACACCGTTCGACATGGTGATGATGAACCAGCTGGACCGGTACCAGCTCGTCATCGACGTCCTCGATCGTGTTCCCGGGCTGGCCGTGCGCGAGGTGGCATTCCGCCAACGGATGCAGGACGCACGTGCGCAAGCCAGGGCGTACACGCGCGAGCACGGCGAGGACATCCCCGCGGTCGCCGATTGGACCTGGGACGCGAAGCGTCGACACTCGCCCCGAAGCGACCGGTCCGAGCGATCGGCCGAACTGGAGTAGATCCGTAGGACCCGCGTGCGACGGTCCGGCGACGAGCGCCCGTCTTCAGCGCGCCGCCAACATCCGGTCGGCCGTGCGCAGCGACAACGCCATCTGCGCCAGGCCCGGGTTCGCGGAGAGCGCGCTCGGGAACGTGGAGTTGTCGCAGATCCACAGGTTGTCGATGTCGTGCGATCGACCATCCCCGTCGACCACGCCGTCACTCGGATCGTCGCTCATCCGGCACGTGCCGAGCGTGTGCGCCGTGCGCGCGAGCACCCTGGTGCTCCGTGCCCCGGCTGCCGTGAGGATGTCCGTCATCGTGCGGATGGCGTGGCGGTCGATGGCCTGCTCGTTGTCGCCGGGCGAGAACGAGATGGTCGCACGCGGCAGACCCCACTCGTCCTCCTCCGACGAGAGCTCGAGCCGGTTGCCGTCGGCGGGCAGACACTCGGCGTTCATCCCGATGCCGGCGTTGTACCGTGACGCGTCGAGCTCGTCGACGAGCTCGGTGCCCCAGAGACCGCCGCCGCGCACGAGGGTGGTCGCGTAGTTGAACGGCATGACGCCGAGGCTCTGGAGCAGATATCCTCCGGCGAAGTCAGCACCTTCGGGGCGGACGTAGTCCTCGGTGATGAGCGCCGACGGGTAGCCGCGGTAGCCACGGATCTGCTCGTCGAAACGTCCCCACACCTGCACCGCACCATGGGCGAGGAAGTTCCGTCCGACCTGACCGCTGGCGTTCGCGAGGTCGTTGTGCAGCAGGAGCCGAGGGGTCTCCACCCCGCCGCCCGCCAACACGAGCACCTCGCAGCGCTGCCGCTTGTCGACGCCGTCCTGGCGATAGACGACGCCCGTCACCCGACCGCGGGCATCCCGTTCGATGGTGTGCACGACGGCGTCCGGACGGATCTCCGCTCCCGCCGCGACCGCAGCCGGCAGGTAGGTGATGGCGGTCGTCGCCTTCGCACCGTGTCGCTCGCCCTGGTGGATCGAGCCGACGTTCGTCGTGGCGCGTCGCAGGCCGTGGTGCGGCTGATCGCGGTCGCGGGTGATGATCGCGGCGGGTGCGTCGGTCGCGCGGATACCGAGCGACTCGGCACCCTTCGCCATGAGGTCAGCCGGAGCGTTGCGCATCGGCGGCGCGTAGAGGTAAGTGCGCGATGGGTCCCACGGGTAGGGGGTGGGCCCTGAGACACCGATGGTCGCCTCGACCTCTTCGACGTAGCGGGTGAACTCCGCATGGTCGACGAGCCAGTCACGGCCGAGCCCGGTCTCGCTGCGCAGACGCAGGTCACGGGCGTCCGGCCGGGGCGTGAACGCGCCCCAGTGGACGGTGCCACCGCCGACGCCGAACCCGCTGTTGTTCGGGCCGAACGCCGTCGGAGCGTCTCCACCGCTGAAGCGGCTGGACATCCAGTTGATCGTCGTCGCGTCGATCTCGTCCGGCGTGGACTCCGCGGGGTCGTGATTCGGCCCGGCCTCGAGCGCGACGACGCGCAGGCCCGCCTCAGCGAGTCGCGCGAGCAGTGGTGCGCCACCCGCGCCGGTACCGACCACCACGACGTCGACGCTGTCGTCGAGGTCATAGGTCTTCATCGCGTCCAGATTCACGCTGTGTCCTCCTGCTCCTGTGCGGGTGTGGGGGCGGGTGCGGCGCCGAGATCGGAGGGCTCCCAGTCATCCCGGGTGTCGGCACCGAGCTCGCGGTAACCGGCGAAGTCGACGTCTTCAGCGCCGGTCGCGAACCCGTCGTACCCGACCCGGGCCAATGACGCGGGGTGGATGAGCCACTCTCGCGTCACGTCCACGCGCAAATCCTCGAACCAGCGACGCAGATCGTCCGCGTCGATGGCACCGCCTGGAACGCCCTGGCCGTCGATCACGGCGCGGATCAACGCATCCTGGTCATCGGTCGAGTGCGGCCAAGCGGTTCGGAGGTCATCCAGCCCGGCGCGGTAAGCCTCGTCGTCCGTGAGTCCTCCGACCGGCCGCCATCCGTCGCCACCACCGGCGGCGAGGTCGGCGTCGACCCGCGCGGCGAGGTCGATCCGCCCACCCGCTGGCTGCGGAGCCAGACGATCGGCGACGGCGCGGAGCAGGTCAAGCTGTTCCACGCTCAGCACGCGGGGCTGATACCGAGGGTCGTCCGGCAAGGCGCGGCGTGCCAGCGCACTCCGCACCCGCGGCGTGGTCCGCGCGGACGCGATGACGAGCCCCCATTCCGCGGGGACGATCGCGCTGTGTGCGACGATCTCGTCCCACAGCTCGGTGATCGCGCGCGCCACCTCGACCGGACGCTCGAAGGAGAGCAGATGTCCGGCTCCGGCGAGCGACACGAATCGAGCGCGGGGGTAGACGTCCGAGAGCAGCCCCGGTTGCACCGCTGCTCCGAGCGCATCGTCCTGGTCACCGGCGAGCACGGTGCACGGGAGGTCGAGGGCGCCGACGGAGGTCGCGATGTCCTCCACGCTGCCCTGCTCGAGCCAGCGGCGCCATGCGACGGGCGACATGGCCTGCACGGACGCCACGGCGGCGGCCTGCAGCTCGGCCGGCAGGGGTGCACCCACGTTGTCGTCGACGAAGGTCCGGGCGTCCGCCTCGACAATAGGCCCGTCCTCGACCCAGGCGAGCATCTGGTGGCGCTTGGCGTCCGGCATCGGCTCGGGCGTGGGCGGTGACGGTGCCAGGAGCACGACGCCGAGGAGACCGAACACGGGGACGTCGCCGTCGCGAACCCGGGCGGCGATCCCGGCGGCGACCTTGCCGCCCATGCTGTGGGCGCACAGCAGCCAGGGTCCGCCGTCGGCCTGCTCCGCGATCACGGCGAGGGCCGCATCGACCTGCGACTCGACCGAACCGTCCGGCGTGTCGGCCGTATCGCCCTGGCCGGGCAGCTCGACGGTGATCACCCGGAACCGAGCGTCGAGCTCACCAGCCACGGGTGTGACTGCGGCGGCGTCGAGCCCGAGCCCGGGGAGAAAGAAGACCGTGCACACAGCCGCGGTCACGGCGTGACCATGCCGCCGTTGACGTTCAGCGTGGCGCCGGAGACGTAGCCGGACTCCGCCGAGGCGAGGTAGACGTACGCTGGCGCGAGCTCAGCCGGCTGCCCGGCACGCTGATACGTGTTCTCGTCGTCGAAGTGCTCCATCTGCTCGTCGGAGACGCCGTCCGAGACCTGCAACGCGGTCCACACGGGGCCGGGGGCGACCACGTTCACGCGGATCCCGCGCGACGCGAGCTGCAGCGCGAGCCCCTTCGAGAGGTTGTTGATCGCGGCCTTGGTCGCCGCGTAGTCGAGCCGGTCGGGCGACGGCTTGTACGCCTCGAGCGACGCCGTGTTCACGATGCTCGCGCCCTCGCCCAGGTGCTCGAGCGCCGCCTTGGTGATCCAGAAGTTCGCGAACACGTTCGTCCGGAAGGTCTCCTCGAACTGCTCGTCGCTGAGGTCCTCCACCCGGTCGACCGCGATCTGTTTGCCCGCGTTGTTGACGAGGACGTCCAGGCCTCCGAGGAAGGCCGCGGCCTCCGCGACGAGCCGACGGCACTGGTCGGCGTGCGAGATGTCGGCGACGATCGCCTTGCCTCGGCGCCCTGCATCGGCGATGAGCGACAACACGTGCTCGGCGTCCTCCTCCTCGCCCGGCAGGTGCGCGATGACCACGTCCGCGCCTTCACGAGCGAACGCGATCGCTGTGGCCGCGCCGATGCCCGAGTCGCCGCCCGTGATGAGCGCCTTGCGCCCGGACAGGCGTCCGCTGCCCCGATAGCTCGCCTCACCGAGGTCGGGAACGGGGTTCATCTTCGCCTGCACGCCGGGTTCCGGCTGGTGCTGCAGCGGGGGCTCGACCCGGTCGTACTGGGTCACGGGGTTGGTCACGTCATATTGGTCGCGCGGAGACATGCTCCCACGCTAAATGAGACCCGTGCCGGAACCGGTGGGGTTGCACTCAACGCGTCCGGTGGTGCAGACGTCCGACGGAAGGCTGTCGTTCGGACCGGGTCACCGGGGCGTGAAGCGCGTCGTCGCAGATCGAGTCAGCACAACGACGAGGGTCCACCCCAGCCGCCCACCCAGGCCGCCACCCGGGGGTCCGGCCGCAGCAGGCGGACGCCGTCGGCGACGAGCTGCTGCGTCTCGAAGGCGGCGGGTGTGCCCCAACGTTCCTCACGCCGCGCGGCCCGCCGGGATCGCAGGCGGCCGAGCGACGCGCCGTCCGTGTCGACCAGCTCGACGGTGCCCACGTCCCCGGTGCCGAGGCGGTCGACGAGATCAACGATCCACGTCGGGTCGAGGATCACGATCGGACGGTCGAGCTCCCACGTCACTCGGGCGTCGACTCCGGCTGATGGACGGAGGACGCGCGGGTCTCCCCCGAGCTCCTCTGCTCCGCCGGCCTCGAGGACGAACCGAGCCTGCGGGAAGGCGGCGAACAGCGAGTCCGCCGCGACGAATCGAGCGGCCGCCGCGTGGGCGCCCCGCAACCGCACGACAAGATCCACCGTGTCCGACCAGAGCGCTCGTGGCGCCGACCCCGACACGGGGATCGACGAGAGGAGCCGCATGGTCTGGGCGTTCGCGCGGTCCATGCCTGAGTCGTCGCGCTCGGCCCACTCGGGGCCGTCGTGCCAAGCCACCGCGGCCGGGACATGGGCGAAGACCGCTCCCGCCTGCCACATGCGGTGCGCCCACTCCCAGTCCTCACCGCCGTACGAGGTGAAGGACTCGTCGAATCCGCCGACCTCGTCGAACAGGCTCCGCGAGCATGCGATGACCGCGCCGATCATGAATCGATAGGAACGGTCGTCCGCGTCGCGCAGATCCCGACTGCGCGCGAACGCCTCGGCGAGCCACGCCGGTTCGGCGAGCTCACGGCCGGCGGCCGCCTCGGCGACCGGTGTCTCCGGGGCGATCCCGCTGAAGTCGGCGTGCCGACGCCGCCCCACCGTGACTGCCTCGGGCAACAGGGCGGGGAGCCGCGTGAGCGCGCGCACGTACCCCGGCTCGGGGACCGTGTCGGCATCGAGGAAGCACACCACCTCGCCACTGCTCGCCCGCACACCCAGGTTGCGGACGGCGGCGAGCCGGAATCCCTGGTCCTCCTGCCGGACGAGGATCACGTCGTCCGGAACCGACACGTCACCCGGGGATCCGTCGTCGGCGACGATCACCTCCAGGAGGTGACGCGGGTAGTCCTGCGCGGCGAGGGCGTGCAGGGTCCGGAGCAGCTCACCGGGCTGGTCGTAGTGCGCGACGATGACGGAGACGCGCGGCAGCGGATCAGGATGGACGTCGTCCAGCGTGTCCCACCGGTTGCCGACGACCCACGGCTGCACCCTCGCGGTCACGCGTTGCGCCACACGGAGAGCAGGGCCGCGAGCCGGTCGACGGCCGCAGCGACGAACTCGGGGTGGGACGCATACCAACCGGTGTGGGCGGCACGCACCTCCGCGTCGTCGACCTCGACACCCTCGATGATCCAGTGATCGCGTGGCTCGTCCGGCAAGGACCAGGCGTCGACGACTTCGGGTAGCAGGGGTGCGCGCACCGCGTTGAGGAGCGGGCGTCCGGGGTCGGTGACGCCGCCGTGGGCCCCCAGGAGGTCGAGGATGCGGGCACCGAGCGGCAGCCAGATGGCGTTCCCCGGGTGGTTGACGGTTCGTGCGTGGTCGGCGGTGACCGAGTCGAACAGGTCGGACACCGCCACATCGGTCACGACCTCGCGTCTCCGCAGTTCCTCGACGGATGCACGGCCGATCGCGCGAACGGCGTCGGGCTGGAGGCGTGACGCGCATGAGAGGCCTACGGCAGCAGCGAGGGTCCGGACGTCGTGGTACGCCACGATCGGCGGGTTCTCCTCGACGCCGGGGACCCGGACGGCGGCCTGGAACGGATGCAGACCGCCGAAGCGCACCGGAGTCACCGTGAGCACGCGCCCGCGCGTGGACGCCGTCACTTGACGCGTGCCGAGCCGCAGACCGTGGTAGTCGTCCCGGACCGGCTGCGACACCACGGTGTGCGCGGCACCCACCACCTCGTGCAGTCGCTCCGCGTCCTCGGCGGTCATCTCGTGCACGGCCGGCACGCGCACGAACCTGCGATCCGGAGCATCCATCACCGTCCGGAGCGATTCCGCCTGGCAGTTGCCGAGCACCACACCGAACGCCGGCGGCAAGGGTGCGAGGCCGTAGAACTCCGCGTAGTGCCTGCGGCGTGCCTCGATCGGCGACCCGGCGGGCGCAGTGGTCGTGCCCGGTTCCAGGGGGTGGGTCATGCTTCGACCGTATACCGTCCGAGGTACGCACGTGCGCTCAGGCGCAGCTGCCAACCGGTCCGATCAGCTGAGGCACGGGCTCACGCGGTGGCGACCGCGACGATGAGCAGGACGACCACCGCCGCGAGCACCCCCAGCGTCACGGTCCGAGTACGGCCCCGTCGTCCCGGTGGCACGGCCAGCGATAGGGCGACGGCTGCGACCAGTCCGGCGACGATGGCGAATGGGGTACCGAAGAGCAGGCTGTAGCCGTGCGCATCGCTATCGTCCCAGCCGAAGCGACTCGACAGCACCATCGAGGTCGCCAGGACGAATACGACGACGGCCACCGCCGCCACGACACCGGCGAGTAGGCGGAGGACGAGGCTCACCCTGGAGTGAGGATGCGGAGTTCTCGCTGGGCGCATCCGGCCATCCTAGGACCAGAGGCGCAGTACCGAGCAGCGGCCACGGACTCCCCGCCTTCGACTCCGGCGACGTCGACTCCCTGCCGGCGACGAGCTGCCGGTCCACGTCCTCTCAGACACGCGGCAATGAGAGGGAGGTGAACTCCCGCACTTGAGCGGTGAGGGCACGCTCGGTGGGAAGCCTCTCCATGGAGGACGCTCCGTAGAATCCGTCGATGCCAGGGGCGCGGTCGAGCACGTACTGAGCGTCGACCGGTTCGGCGACCGGTCCGCCGTGCACGAGGACGATGACGTCGCTCCGAACCTTCCTCGCGGCAGCAGCCCATTCCTCGGAGAGGGCGACACCGTCGTCGAGGGTCTTCGCCGTCTCGGCCCCGATGGATCCGCCGGTCGTCAGTCCGAGGTGCGCGACGATGACATCGGCGCCGGCCTCGGTCATCGAGGCGGCATCCTCCGCGGAGAAGACATAGGGCGTCGTCAGCAGATCAGCTTCATGGGCGATCCGGATCAGTTCGACCTCCTTGTCGTAGCCCATGCCGGTCTCCTCGAGGTTCGCCCGGAAGTTCCCGTCGATGAGGCCCACCGTCGGGAAGTTCTGCACGCCGGAGAACCCCTGGTCTTTGAGCTGGCGGACGAAGCGAGGCAAGTCGATGAACGGGTCGGTGCCGTTCACTCCGGCGAGCACCGGAGTCCGTTGCGGGATGGGAAGGATCTCACGTCCCATGTCGACGACGATGTCGTTGGCATTGCCGTAGGCGAGGAGACCACTGAGCGATCCTCGGCCGGCCATGCGGAAGCGTCCTGAGTTGTAGATGACGATGAGATCCGCTCCCCCGTCCTCCTCGCACTTCGCGGAGAGACCGGTACCGGCCCCGGCACCGACGATGGGTTCGCGGGCGGCGACCTTGGCTCTGAGGCGGGCGAGGAGTTCGTCACGGGCGACGAAGGTCATGATGGTGCTCCCTGGTGGTTCGTGTGCTGATGAGGGGTCGATCGTTGGTCGGTGTGCTCGGGCGGCTCGGCGCGACGCCGCTCGATCATCGCGTGCAGCCGGTCGACGGCGGCGGTCGCGAAGGCCGCCGCGTTGATGTCGGCGTCGATCTCGACGAGGTCCACCGTGGAGCCGGCGAGTCCTTCGCGGATGGCGTGGAACAGTGCGTCGTCGGCCGACGGGTCGGCGAACGGACCCCCGTGGGTCGCTATCGCGGAGATCCCGCCACGTGGGAGGAGCACGGTCGTCGGCCCGACTGCTGCTGCTGCTTTGGACGCGAGCTGTGCGCCGAGCGTTGCGCACTCCTCAGGAGTCGTCCGCATGAGCGTCACGCTGGAGTTGTGGACGTACAGGTTCCGCTCCGCGAAGACGTTCGGGACCGAGGCGACCGGGCCGAAATTGACCATGTCGAGCGCTCCGGGTGCGATCACCTGGGGCACGCCGTGCCGACCGGCGGCGGTCAGCCGGTCCGGTCCCGCGGAGAAGACACCGCCGACGAGCTCGTCGGCCAACTCCGTCGTGGTCAGGTCGAGGACGCCGGCGAAGAACCCCCCGGCGATGAGTGACTCCATGGCCGTTCCGCCGGAACCCGTCATGTGGAAGACGAGCACCTCGTATCCGAGCGCTTCGAGCCGCTCCCGCGCCTGCGTGACGCCGGCGGTGGTCACCCCGAACATGCTCGCGGCGACCATGGGTCGATGAGGGCGCTCCGGAAGCGGCTCGGCGAGGACCATGCCTGCGAGCGCTGCGGCCGCATTGGCGAGCACGGGCACCGAGATCCGGTTCAGCCCGGCGACGTCCACGACCGAGGGGGCGAGGATCAGGTCACTCGCTCCGATGTACTGTTCGGTCGAACCGGATGCCGCCGTCGAGACGATGATCTTCGGGAACCCGAGCGGGAGCGGACGGAAGGCAGTGGCCGCCAGGGACGTCCCTCCGGTCCCGCCGAGGGCGAGCGCCCCCAGGACGGTTCCATCGGCGACGAGTCCCGCGACGATCGAGGCGGCCCCGGCAGCCATGACCGCCATCGCCGCCCCACGGTCGCCTCGGGCGACGAGCTCGTCGACCGAGGAGCCGCCCGCGGCCGCGACGGCCGCGCGGTCGATGTCGGGCGAGAACGCCGGAACCCCGAGTACCCCGACATCGACGACGAGCGTCGCCACCCCCGCAGCATGCAGCCGTTCGCGGACGAACGCGTATTCCTCGCCCTTCGTGTCGAGTGTTCCGAGCAGCACGACGGTGTGCGGCGACATGCGTTACCTCCCAGTCCCGCGCGGCTCACTCGTTTGACGGGGCCGCGGAATGCCTCAATGATGTGCCCATGACGATCGAGCGAGCGAGTGCCAATGCGTTCCAATTGGTTGCGGTCGGAGCCAACCGGCTCCTCCGCCTCCTCGGCGACTGGCAACTCGGGGAGCAGTCCCTCCACGACGAGCTGGCCGAACGGCTGCGGGTCCTCATCCGCACCGGGGCACTCGTCCCTGGGTCACGGCTCCCCTCGGAGCGTGCCCTCGGCGCGGCCCTGGGCGTCAGCCGGAACACCGTGACGAAGGCGCTCGACGAGTTGCGTGCCGACGGCGTGGTCTCGAGCAGGCAGGGTGACGGGACCTACGTCACCGTCTCGCGGAGGCGCGCAACCAGTCACGGGGGTGACCGGCTCCGGTCGTTCGGCGAGCAGCGGGTGCGGGACGCCATCGACCTGAGGAGCGCCGCATTGCCGGGCCTGCCGATGGTCGCCGATGAGTTCAACCGCGTCGACGGATCACGGACCCGCGAGCTCGTCGCCGGACACGGTTACCTGCCGGCCGGCCTCGCCGAACTGCGGCTCGCGATCGCCGCCTACTACACCGATCTCGGTCTCCCGACCGCGCCTGAACACATCCTGGTGACCTCCGGCGCCCAGCAGGCACTCCGACTCGCCGCCGCCGCCTTCATCTCACACGGATCCACCGTGCTGGTGGAGGAACCGACGTTCCGCGGAGCCATCGAATCGCTGACCGCGCTCGGAGCGCGGCTCGTCGGCGTCCGTTCCGGGCCCGACGGGATCGACGTCGACGACCTCGCCCGACAGGTCGTCGCGCATTCTCCGGTGCTGATCGTCATCCAGTCCACCGTCCACAACCCGTCGGGCTCGGTTCTCGACGGCTTCCGTCGCAGCCGTGTGGCATCCATCTCGACGCGCCACAACGTGCCGGTCATCGACGACGCCACACTCGCGGACACCGTCATCGACGGTGAGCGGCGCCCGATCCCGCTTGCCGCCGGCGGGCAGCAGATCCTCACCGTGGGCTCGGTGAGCAAGTCGTTCTGGGGCGGTCTGCGAGTCGGTTGGCTCCGTGCGCATCCCGACCTCATCGCCGAGCTCACCGCCGTGAAGGGTGGTGAGGATCTCGGCACCTCGGTGCTTGCTCAGATCGTCGCGGCCCGCCTGCTCGGCAAGATCGAACGGGCCAGGGACGAGCGGCTGAGCGTCCTGACCGAGCGTCGCGCACTCGCCCTCGCCGCCATCGCGGAACATTTGCCCGATTGGACGCCTCACGTTCCGGTCGGCGGAGGGTCGCTGTGGATTCAACTCCCCGAGCCCGACGCCCCCGCGTTCGTCCAACGCGCCGAGCGGAACGGCGTCCGGCTGCTTCCCGGACCGACCTTCAGCGTCGAGGATCGCCTCGCCGACTTCGTGCGGCTCTCCTATGCGAACGACCCGGAGACGACCCGAACCGGCATCGAGCTGTTGGCAGCGACCTGGAACGCCATGACCGACTGATCCGCTGGAACCGACGATCCCAGGGGCACGGCTGTGGGCCATCGACCGCATATTGGCCCTCTCTTCCGTCCGCGGCGACGTCCAGGCTGAGTCCGAGGCGGCAGCACTGCCGCTCGACGCCGAGGTCGATCCCCCAGACTTCGTCGTCCGACGAGGAGGTCTGGATGAACGACAACACAACGCACCCGAAGCGCCATCGGATCGTGGTCGTCGGAGCCGGTGGCGTGAGCGCCATGCACTTCGACGGGTTCCGCATGCGCCCGGAGCGACTCGACATCGTCGCGGTCGTCGACCCGTCGGCGGAACGCCGGGACTGGGCCGCGTCCACTTACGGCATCCACACCGGTTTCGCGTCGCTCCAGGAAGCGCTCGACGCGGTCGAGTTCGACGTCGCCGTCGTGTGCACACCGAGCCACGTACGGGTCGAGACCGTCCGCGCACTCGCCGGGGCCGGCAAGCACATCCTCGTGGAGAAGCCCTTCGCCGACGGCCTCGACGAGGCCAGGGAGCTCGTCCGGATCGCCGACGACGCGGGTGTGCAGCTCGCGGTCGACCAGAACTTCCGTGAGCACTACGGTTTCGAGCAGGCCAGAACACTGATCGAAGAGGGCCGCATCGGCCGGGTCCGGGTGATCAACCACCGGGAGCTGATGCATCGGGTGGACGAGGGCTGGCGGAACGACCAACCGCACCACGCGCTCATGGTGATGGGGGTCCACTGGCTCGACGGGTTCCGCCGGCTGCTCGACCAGGACGCGGACTGGCTCGTCGCCCGCACGTTCTCCGCGCCGTCCGTGCCCGCCGTCGGCGAGACCGACGCGAACGTGCAGATCCGCTTCGGCGACGCCACCGTCACCTACACCGACAGCTTCAGCAGCTGGATCACCCAGTGGGACACCGTCGTCCTCGGCGACGAGGGCACCCTGCACATCTCGAAGAGCACGATCACGATCGCCGGCCCGACCGGGACCGAGACGGTCGACATCCCGCTCGCGACCGCCACCAACAAGCCGCTCACCGCCTACGGGGCGCTGGCCGGCCTGCTCGACGCGGTTGAGACGGGTGTGGAAGCGCCGAACTCCGGCCGCGACAACCTCAAGACGATCTCGCTCATCGACGGGGTCTACCGCGCGGCACAGAGCGGGGAACCGGTGACCTTCGTGGACGGCCTGTTGCCATGACCGACACCCTGGCACGATCAGACCGCTCCGACACGCCCTCCACCGCCGTCTCCGCCGCCGGAGCTCCTCGTCACCCGGCGATCCAGTTCGCGGAGCGGTTCCAGGTGCGGGCCTTTGCAATCCCGCTGCTCATCGTGTTCGTCTTCCTGTTCGCCTACCCGCTCGCGCAATCGGTCTACTGGAGCTTCACCGACTTCGGCGGCTACAGCACCGACGTGAACTTCGTCGGGCTCGACAACTACGCAGCGATCTTCACGGATCCGTCGATGACGGCCGGTCTGGCCTTCACCATCCTCTTCACGATCGGGACCACCGCGCTCGTCACGGTGATCGCGATCCCCACGGCGGTCATCCTGAATCGGAGCTTCATCGGACGGAACTTCGTGCGATCGGTGTTCTTCTTCCCCTCGATCCCGAGCGTCGCCATCCTCGGCCTCGTCTGGGGATTCATCCTCTCCCCACTCGGATCCGGCGCCCTCAACTCCCTCATCAGGAACACCTTCGGCTTCGGCCCCGTGCCGTGGCTGTCCGATTCGACGCTCGCCCAGCTCTCCGTCATCGTCGTCGGTGTCTGGTCGACGGCGGGGTGGCACGCCATCCTCTACCTCGCCTACCTGCAGTCGATCCCGGCGGACCTGTACGAGGTCGCGACCGTCGACGGCGCATCGGCACTCCAGCAGTTCCGGCACATCACCGTCCCATTGCTCACACCGGCGGTCACCATCAGCTGCCTGCTCCTCATGACCAGTGGCCTCAAGGTGTACGAGCTGCCTTTCACCCTGACCGGCGGCGGACCCGGTTTCGCCACGAACACCATCACGCAGACGATCATCCTGAACGGGATCTCGCAAGCGCAGTTCGGACGGGCATCGGCGCTCGCGGTCGTCTTCATGCTGCTCGTCGGCGTCATCGTCGCCATCCAACTCCTGCTCTCGAACCGGGCCGAACGGAGGAACTCGTGACCACCACCACCACCGCCCGACCCGCCGCACGGCCAGCGGTCCTGCGGCCGAGAGCGATCGTGACGACCATCATCATGGTGCCGCTGGCCTGCATCGTCGGCCTGCCGTTCTACTACATCGTCGTCAACACCTTCAAGACCCAGGCGGAGACGGCTGCCGCACCACTCGCACTGCCGACCGCATGGCGGCTGGACACCTACGCACGTGTCCTGAACGACGTACCGATCGTGCAGGCCTTCGGCAACACGCTGCTCGTGACGGTCGTCTCGATCCTGCTCATGCTGCTGATCGGATCTCTCGCCGCCTTCTCGGTCATCCTGCGACGCTCGAGACTCATCTCCGTGGTCTTCGTGATCGCCTTCCTCGTTCCAGGACAGGTCACCCTCATCCCGCTGTACCGGTTCTTCGCGCAGCTCGGTCTGGTGGACTCGCTCCTCGGGCTCATCCTCCTGTACACGGCGGGCTCGGTGTTCTGCTACTTCCTGATCGTCGGCTACATGCGCACGATCCCCGGCGAGATGATCGAGGCCGCGAAGCTCGACGGTGCGAGCCCACTCCAGATCTACTGGCGGATCGCCCTCCCGCTGATCCGCCCGATCCTCATCACGGTCGGGGTCTTCCAGACCATGTGGGTCTGGAACGACTTCCTCACCCCCGTGGTGTTCCTCAGCTCGCCACAGCACTCGACCCTGGTGCTCCAGGTCTACAAGGCGGTCGGTGAGTTCACCGTCGACTGGCCTGCCTTCCTCGCGCTCTCGGTACTCGCGCTCATCCCGATGGTGGTCTTCTTCGTCGCCATGCAGCGCCACATCGTGAACGGCCTCCTCGCCGGCAGCGTCAAGGGCTGATCGCTCGTCCCATCCATATCACCCGCTCCACGACCATCACCACCCGCAGAGAATCGAGATCCGCAATGATGCACAGATCCGTCCGCACGAACCCTCGGCGCACCCGCGTCCGCCCGCTCCCCCTGTTCGCCGGCGCCGCCGCCCTCGCCCTCGCCCTCGGCGGCTGCTCCGGCGCGGACGGCGGGAAGACCACCCTCACGTTCATGACCTGGGACAGCCCGGAGGTGATGGCACCCGTCATCGAGGCCTTCGAGCAGGAGAACCCGGACATCACGGTCGAGGTCTCCCACGCGCCTCCGGTGGCCGAGTACATCTCGACCTTGCAGAACCGCCTCCTCGCGGGTACCGCCGCCGACGTCTTCGTCATGGGGTCCGAGAACAAGACCAACCTCATCGAAGGGAAGCTGATCCTGGACCTGACGGATGAGCCCTACATGGACGCGATCGCTCCGCTGAACAAGACGGTCCGCGGATCGGAGGGGCGGGTCTACGGCCTCTCGATCTCGTCATGGTCAACCGGTCTCGCCTATGACGTCGATCTGCTCGCCTCGCTGGGATATGACGAGTTCCCGACGCAGTGGGACGAGTTCGTCCAACTCCTGCGCGATCTCGAGGCCACCGGCGTGACACCGTACCTCGAGCCGTGGGCCGCGGTCCCGGACAGCATCGCCTCCAGTGTTGGCGCGGCCAACGCGAAGAACGGCACCAGCGACCTCGCCGCGTTCGACGGGACGGGTTCGTTCGCCGAGAACTGGCAAGAACCGCTTGAACGCTGGGCCGACCTCTTCGATGAGGGCCTCATCTCCAAGGATGTCGTCGGGATCAACGGCGACCAGGTGCTCGAGGAATTCGTCACCGGCCGTGCCGCCATGATCCCGATGGGGCCGTGGAACGTGAAGAAGGTACCCGAGTTGAACCCGGAGCTGAACTGGAGGATCGCGGGCTTCCCGCAGCCGGATGGTGTGGCCTGGTTCTCCGGGAACGCTTCTCCCGGATGGGCCATCAACGCGAAGGCCAAGCAGCCCGAGGCGGCCCAGGCCTTCCTCGCGTTCCTCGCCAGTCCCGAGGGTGTGAAGGTCTACCAGGAACAGACCAACTCGATGACGACCACGGCCGACTACGAACCATCCATCGACGAGCACCTGGAACCGAACCTCCTCGCCCTCCAAGAGGAGCGCGTGTACCTCCCGATGGCTGCCTGGCCCCGGTATCAGGACGCGCTGAACGTCGAGCTCGTCGCGCAACTGCAGCTCATGGCTCAGGGACAGCTGACCCCCGAGGAGGTCGGCGCCGCGCTCGACGCCAAGATCAAGCAGTTGGGCGGTTGACCCTCGCCGGCCGGCCGGGCGTCACCTCGGCCGGCCGCCGCGACTCCGACCGACCACAAGACCGGACACCCCACGAGCACCACCAGATCAAGGAGTAACGATGACCGAGAACACGACGAGCCGCCGGGGCGGATTCATTCCAGCCGGAACCGCAACCGTGCTTCCACAGGATTGGGGGCGGCTCGAGTGGATGGTCGCCGGATCGGAGGGCAATTCCGACGTCCTGACTGTCGGGAAGTGCTTCATCCAGCCCGGACGGAACAACCCGGTGCACCATCACCCGAACTGCGACGAGGTGCTGACCGTCATCCGCGGTCGCATCCGCAACCGTGTGGACGACGAGTACGTGGAGATGGGTCCCGGTGACACGATCTCCATTCCGCTCGGCGCCGTGCACAACGCGGTGAACATCGGGGACGAGGAATGCGAACTCCTCATCATCTTCGACACCGCCGAGCGCGAGGTGATCGGCGAATGAGCGGGCTCCGCCGCGCCTTCTCGAAATTCCTCGAGCCCGCCGAGGTGCCCGTCCTCATCGGGACGTTCCGGGACGAAGGGTACGAGGGGCTCCAGCTGAAGGGTGCCCAGTACGCGGACTTCGTCTCCGACCCCGCTCGTGCGCTCGACGAGCTCGGGGCGGATCCGGGGATCTACTCCGCGGTGATCACGGGTGACTCGATCGACGACGACGGGCGGGAGCGCATCCGGGCGACCATCGGGTTCGCGGCAGGCGTCGGTGCCGAACGCATCGTGTTCTGCCATGGCCATCCGCACCTGGGAGTCGACGCCGACCAGCGACGCGCGTTCGCCCGCACCTTGCTCGACATCGCCGCGGAAGCCGGGGAGCGCGGCGTGGCCTTCTCCCTCCACCACCACACCGACCAGCCGGTCATGGAGCTCACGGACTTCCGGGAGTTCTTCGACGGCGTCGAACCAGGACTCCTGGGACTCACGGTCGACACCGCGCACCTGGCGAGGTCCGACATCGCCGACCTCCCCGGCTTCATCGACGAGTTCGGGCCTCACATCGACAACCTGCATCTGAAGGACTACTCGCTCCCCGTCGGACGCGACGGCGAATGGCGTCTGGCCGGCCAGGGCGAGCTCGACCTGCTCGGCGTCCTCGACGCGCTCGACCGGGCCGGATACACCGGGTGGCTCTGCGTCGACGAGGAGAGCGAGGCAGGGCTCGCCGAGGGGCTCAGCGCCTCCCGCACCTGGCTCGACGCGAACGGACGCTGAACCGCGCGTGGCGGCGTCGACACGATCGTCGACGCCGCCACGCCCTGGTCCCTGCTGGTCCCGTCAGGCGAGTTGGAGGACGGTGAGCGACCACGGCGGCACACGCACCCCGCCCTGGACGCACAGTCCCGTCGGCCGCGTCGGCGCGCTCGCGAACGGCACCCCGTCAGCGGGCGCGCAGGCGAGGGTCTCGGCGGCGAGCACGACGAGCGGTCGGCCCTCCGCGTCCACGAGCTCGACCGGCGTCTCCTCGTCCGTGGCGTTGACGATGCGCAGCGCGGTCCGTCCGGTGCGGCTGTCCGTGACGCAGGAGGCCACGAAGCGGTGTTCGGGTGCGTCCTCGTCGACGTGCCGGTGCAGCAGGACGCCGTCGACGAAGACCGAGAAGACGCGGCCATCGCCGCCGACACCGAGCCGGAGGCGGTACTCGCGCCCCACCTCGAGCCGGAAGGGCACGCCGGGCGACGCCTCGTCCCGGAATCCGTCCGTGGTCGTGTGGAGGGTCATCGTGCGGTTCAACCAGGTCCCGAAGTTCCACTCCCAGTGTTCGCCCCCGTCGAGGTCACCGACGTGCACTGCGAAGGATCCCCGCTCTGCGTCGCCTGCCTCCACGTGCAGCGTCAGCGCGAGTTCGACGTCCAGCGAACCGAGATCGGTCGTCAGGTCGAACCGCCCCGAGTCGGACCCGAGGGTGACGTCGGGCAACGGCCGGTCCTGCACCGTGATGTCGGAACACCGCACCTCGAAACCCTTCGCCGACACGGCGAACCGCGTCGCACCGCCCGCGGCGCGGAACCACGACGGGGCGTCCGCGATCTCGAGGTGGAGGGCGCGATCGCCGGCCGTCCGGGAGAACATCCCCTGCACGTGGTAGTTGAGCGTCTCGTACACGCGTTCACCGTCGAAGTAGATGAGGTCGGGCACCCACTGCGTGTGGTCCACCTTGGCGAGGAGCGGCGCGTAGGAGGCGAGCGCGACCACGTCGCCGTTGCGTTCCAGTCCGGTCATGTAGGCCGCCTCGGACAGGGCGTTCAGCATCGTGTTGCCCCACGAGCCGTACTCCCCGAGGTAGACCCGGGGCCCGGTGCGGTCGTAGTCGTCATAGCGGTGGACGTTCTGGAAGAACCACCGCGGCGACTTGTAGCTGTGCTCGTCGACCACGGGGACCTCGAGTTCACGTGCGAGCGCCCACCCCGCCTCGAAGTCGGGGCCGTGCGGTGCAGGGCCGGCTGTCCCGACGACCTGGATCTCCGGGTGCCGCTCCCGAAGCGCGCGGAGGAGTCGCGCGAAGCGGTCCCGGAACACCTCGTCGATCTGGTCCTCGTTGCCCACCCCGAGGAACCGCAGTCCGAACGGGGCCGGGTGACCGAGCGAGGCACGAACGGCGCCCCATCGGGTGTCCGTCGTGCTGTTGGCGAACTCGACGAGGTCGAGCACCTCCTGGATGTAGGCGTCCATCTCCGTGTCGGGCAGCGGCACCGGTCCACCGATGGTGTTCTGGCAGCAGACCCCCGCCGCGACGACCGGCAGCGGCGAGGCACCGATCTGCGCGCAGAACCGGAACATCTCGTAGTACCCGAGCCCGCGGGACTGGTGGTACCCCCACAGGTTGGCATCATGCCGACGATCCTGCACGGGGCCGACGGTCTCCGGCCAGCGGTACATGTTGTCGAGACCGAGCCCGTGCGCGACACAGCCGCCGGGGAAGCGCATGAACCGGGGCCGCAGCGCGGCCACCGCCTGGGCGAGGTCCTGCCGCAACCCGTTGTCGTCTCCGGCGAACACGTGCTCCGGGAAGAGCGAGACGAGGTCGATGTCGACAAGCGAGTCGCCGTCGGTGGCGACCGTGAGCGTGCCGTCGGCTGCGTCGACCGTCGCCTGCAGCACCGCTTCGACGCGCGCCCACGTTCGCGACCCCGTCACCGGGATGACGGCGGAGACCGCGACGCCACCCGCTGCGAGGACGACGTCGACGCGGGTGGATCCCTCCGCTCTGACGAACATGGAGCAGCGGTAGGTCTGTCCGCGACGGACGACGATGCCGTCGAACCCCTCGTTGCACGCCCGTGCCGCGACACCGTGCTCCCCCATGCGGAGGAAGACGGGGGCGTTCGGCGACAGCGGCTCGTCACTGCACCGTCGGACGTCGCCCTCGGTCCGCCAGGCGGTGAGCGCGTGCCATCCGGGCGAGTCGGCCTCCGAGTAGGCGAAGGACCGGTTCTGGACGAGTTCTGCGTACAGGCCGCCGTCGGCAGCATGGTTGATGTCCTCGAAGAACACCCCCCACAGCTCTGGACTGATCGGCGTGGCTTCATTGCGGTTGACCATGATCGTCGTCATGAGTCGGCTCCAATCAGCAGGTCGGCGAGTTCCGGGCGGCGATCGTCACGGAGGAACAGCGGCAGGACGTCGAGCGGTGTCTCGACGGTGATCGTCCGGCCGCCCTCGTGCCGGACACCCGTCGCGAGGGCGGTCCACCGGGCACCGGCCGGCAGGTAGACGGTCCGGGTCGTCGCGCCGGGCTGCGTGACCGGGGCCACCAGCAGGTCGGGCCCCAGCAGATACTGGTCGGGTGTCGACCAGACGGCCGGGTCGTCGGGGAACTCCAGGAAAAGCCCCCGCACGACAGGCGTCCCGATGCGGTGGGCCTCGTCCATGATCTCGCGGAGGTAGGGACGGAGCCGTTCGCGGATGGAGAGGTACCGGCGGAGGACCGCGTAGACCTCGTCGCCGTACGCCCAGAGTTCGTTGGGACCGCCGGACGCCAGACGCTCCGTCCCGTCGGCTGCCGTGACCGGGACGGACGGGCTGCGATCACCGTGCATGCGGAGCACGGGACTGAACGCGCCGAACTGGAACCAGCGCACGAGGAGTTCGTGGAAGGCGGGGTCGTCGACCCGGCCGCCGCCGAAGCCGCCGATATCGGTCGTGACCCAGGGGATCCCGGCGACGCCCATGTGGATACCGGCGGTGATCTGGCGCCGAAGGTCCTGCCAGTCGGATCGGATGTCCCCGGACCAGATGAGCGCGCCATACCGTTGACTCCCCGCCCATGCGGCCCTGACCAGGCTGATCCGTCCGCTGTCCGGGTCGTCGCCTTCACCCCTGTGGACCGCCTTGACGAACTGCTGCGGGTAGAGGTTCCCGGTCTGGAGCACTGGGCCGGCTGCGAGCCGGTAGGTGTCGAAGTGGTAGAGGGCGAACTCCGGCTCAGCCTCGTCGAGCCAGAACAGCTTGATGCCGTGCCGGCCATAGCCGTTCTGCAAGCGGTCCCGGAGGAACGTCCTCGCTTCCGGCGACGTGGGGTCGATGAACGCCGACGGTCCCCCGAAGTGCATCTGGATGTCGACGCCTCGGTCCGCCGTGACGAGCAGATTCTCGCGACGCATCTGGTCGTAGTTCTCCGATTCGAGCGACACCTGGGGCCAGACCGACACCATCACCTCGATCCCGAGGGAGCGGAGTTCCGCGACCATCGCCGCTGGGTCCGGCCAGAGCTCGTCTTCGAAGCGGTAGTCCCCCATCCTCGGCCAGTGGAAGAAGTCGATGATGATCACGTCGAGCGGGATCCCACGCCGCACGTGTTCGCGCGCGACCTCGAGGACCTGCTGCTGGTTCCAGTAACGCAGCCTCGATTGCCAGAGACCGAGACCGTACTCGGGCATCTCCGGGACGTGTCCCGTCGCATCGGCGTAGGCGCGCAGGATGTCGGCGGGCGTCTGAGCCGCGGTGATCCAGTAGTCCAGCTGACCGGTCGACTCGGCGACCCACTCGGTCCGGTTGGTGGCGAAGGTGGCCCGTCCCACCGCCGGGTTGTGCCACAGGAACCCGTACCCCCGGTCCGACACGACGAACGGCACGCTCACCTGGGAATTGCGGTGCGCGAGCTCGAAGGTACTGCCCTTCAGGTCGAGGAGGTCCTGCTGGTATTGACCCATCCCGGCGAGGCGCTCGGAGGCGGGCGGCTCGAAGGCCGCGGTCAGGTGCACCTCGCGACCGCCGAGGCGGGGACGGTGATCGCGGGCGATTCGCTGGAGCGCGCCGCCGTCGTGCAGCTCCTCCAGCAGCAGACCTCGGTCGTCGTGGAAGGCGATCCGGCAGGAGTGCGCGGGATAGCCGGTCTGCCAGCCGCGTTCGGTGTGCGCCTGCAGCACCACGGTCATCCGGCCGTTGCGAAGGGTCGCACGATCGCCGTCGACCTCGACGCTCGGGGCGGACGGCAGCGGGTCGAGTAGCGCCCATCGGTCGTCCTGCAGCGGCGCCACCGTCGATGAGCGCACGCGGACGCTGTGCGACCCCCAGGCTTCAACGCGGAGGGTCTCGCCGTCACCGCGCCATTCGACGGCGCCGTTGACGACGGTGAACGGACTCGGGGTCTCGTTGGAACGGTGGGTCATCGGTCTCTCTCTGGGAGGATCCGGACGGGCTGCGCTTCGGTGAGCAGCCGCGGGACGTTCCGGCCGCCCGGTTTGTATCGTTACACAGCAACCGACGGCGAGCAAGCGGACCGGCCCACGCCCCATCATGACCTCGAGGAAATCCGATCTAGACGCCGACGACGTTTCGTGTAACGATACAAACCTGCACCCCGCAGATTCGAATCGACGACGATCGGAGGACCCGTGTCAGCGCTCCACGCGACCTGCGGACGACTCCCGTTCGATCAGTCGGAACCCGGCCTCCACCTCCCGCGGCGCAGGACGCTTCGCCTGCTCGATGCGTTGTACGAGCAAGGAGACGGCGGTCTCGGCCATCTCGTCGTGGTCGGGGGCGATCGACGAGAGGGAGGGGACCGTGAACTCGGCCTCGTCGATGTTGTCGAAGCCGATGACTTTCACGTCCTCCGGGACACGGAGCCCGCAACTCGCGAGACCGCGGAGTACCCCCACCCCCATCGAATCGGTGATGCAGAATACGCCGTCGAACGTCAGTCCGTTCGCAACCGCGGCGACGACCGCCTCGCGCGCCGCCTGCATGGTGAAGGCCGGGACGGGGATCAGGAGCGCCTCGTCGACCGGAAGCCCCGCCCGCTCGTGCGCCGCACGGTACCCGTCCAGTCGGAGGGGCGGCATCCCGAGCTCGCTGAGCTCGTTGCCCTGCAACATGAGGATGCGGCGCGCACCTCGTTCGATCAGATGCTCGACGGCGGCCGCACTGCCGCTGACGTTCGGCATCGAGATGTGGTCCACCGGGCCGTCGAAGATGCGCTCCCCGAGGATCACCACCGGGAAGTCGACGTTGAGCAGCTCCCGATCGGCGAACCCGAGCCCCACCGTCGCCAGGATGAGTCCGTCGTAGAGGCGGTTGCGGGACGTCGCCAGAGTGCTCAGCTCGTTCTCCTTCGTCGCCCCGGTCTGCTCGATGGCGACCCGCAGGCCGCGTCGCCCCGCTGCGGCGACGATGCGAGCGGCGAGCTGCGCGTAGTACGGCCTGTCGATCTCCGGAATCGCCAGACCGATGGTCGAGGTCCGTCCGGTGCGCAGGTTGCGGGCCGCGATGTTCACGCGATAGCCGAGCTCGTCGATCGCCTGCTGCACCTTGTCGCGCGTCGTCTCGCGGACGTACGGGTGGTCGTTGATCACGTGCGACACCGTCATGGGCGAGACCCCGGCGGCTTTCGCCACGTCTTGTATCGTTACCACTTTTCTTCCCGTCCGACCTTCAGGAGCAGTTGAGGACATGACCGAACTTACAGGCTTCGTACCACTCGCCGCAGAGTCGTCATCGCCGCTCGTCGGATACTACGCCGATCCCGACCTCGTGCATGGGGAGACCGGGTACGTGCTCGCCGTGACGTCCGACGGCCACGAGGCGTGGGGTGCGAACGAGTTCCACCTCTTCACCTCGCAGGACCTGGTCGAGTGGCAGGACCTCGGCGTCGTGTTCGACGTCCGGGAGACCGGCTGGGCGCACGGCTTCGCCTGGGCCCCCGCCTACCTGGCCCACAACGGTCGGCACTACCTGTTCTTCACCGCGAACCGCGGCGAGATCGGCGTCGCAGTCGCCGACGAGGTGGGCGGCCCGTACATCGATTCCGGCCGGCCGCTCGTCGCAGCCGAGGCCTTCGACGGCATCGCCATCGACCCTTCGGTGTTCCGCGACGAGGACGGGTCGATCGTCCTGTACTGGGGCAACGGCATCGCACACGCCGTGCGCCTCGACGACGACCTCCTCGGCTTCGACCCCGCCTCGGTCGTCTCCTGGGAGCCCGAGGAGTTCCGCGAGGCCATCATGGTGCATCGCCGAGGCGACCGCTATTACGCCTCCTGGTCGGCCGACGACACCCGGAGCCCCGACTACCGCGTGCACTACGCGACGGGACCGACCCCGTTCGGGCCGTGGGAGCATCGCGGCATCGTCCTCCAGAAGCACCCCGATCGCGGCATCGTGGCGACCGGACACCATTCCATCACGAACGTCCTGGGAACGAGCGACTGGGTCATCGCCTACCACCGCTTCGCGATCCCGGGCGGCGACGGCTACCGCAGAGAAGTGCGGTTCGATCGTCTCCACCACCGAGAAGACGGCCTCCTCGATGCGGTCACCCCGTCACAGGAGCCTCTTCGCATCCCCTCCCCTCCTCGCAGAAAGTAGCCAGCAATGTCGCTGAACAGCAACAGGTCCCACACCGCCCCGGTGCGCGGCATCGTCCGCGGCGGTATCGCCGTCGCCTCCACGGCAGCCCTCATGGCTGTCCTCGCCGGTTGCTCCGGCGCCGCCCCCGCGGCGTCCGCCGACGGATCCGGTGAACTCACCTTCTTCTCGTGGGACAACGAGGAGAAGATGAGCCCGTTGATCACCGAGTTCGAGGAGGAGAACCCCGACATCACAATCAAGTTCTCCTACGCGCCTCCGGTGCAGGAGTACTCCGACACCCTGCAGAAGCGGCTCATGGCCGGCAACGCCGCGGACGTCTTCATCCTCGGCAACCACGCCGAACAGGTGGGCGGTGGTTTCGTGAAGGATCTCACCGGCACGGCAGCCGCCGAAGCCGTCTCCGACTTCAACCGGGACATGCAGACCGTCGACGGCAAGGTCTACGGCATCTCCGTCGCCTCGTGGGGCGGCGGGATGCTCGTCAACAAGGACATCACGGCGAAGGTCGGCGTGACCGAGGCACCGCAGACCTGGGACGAGTTCCTCGCCCTCTGCGCGAAGCTCAAGGACGCCGGGATCACGCCGTACCTCGAGGCCGGCGACGGCATCTCCACCACCATCATGGGCTCCATCGGCCTTGCCCAGGCCGACGACGGCGACGCCGACTTCGAGACGGCCGTCTTCGAGGGCGACACGACCTTCTCCGACACCTGGACGAAGCCGCTCGAGCGCTGGGCGCAGCTCTACCAGGAGGGTCTCGTCACGAAGGACGCCGCGGCGTTGACCGGGCAGCAGATCAACGACGAGTTCAACAACGGCCGGGTGGCCATGGTCTCCACCGGTTCCTGGCAGATCGGAGCCGCTCGGGACGCGCTCGGCGACGATGCGAACATCGACTTCTGGCCGGTTCCCGGCGACACCCCCGGCGACACCTTCTGGGCAGGGGCGGCGTCTCCCCCGTACGCCATCAACGCGAAGGCGAAGAACCCGGTCGGCGCTCAGAAGTGGGTCGACTTCCTCGCCAGCGAGACCGGCGTGAAGATCTTCCACGAGACGACGGGGTCGATCACCACCACGAACAACTACACCCCGGAGCTCGACCCTGCCCTCGCCGGGATGTACGAAGACGTGATCGGCGGACGGATCTACTGCACCTGGCAGGTGTGGCCGGGCAAGAACAGCGCCCCGCTCGACGCGGAGTTCCTCGCCAAGGTCCAGGAGACGATGCTCGGACAGAGCGACGCCGAGGACATCACCAAGGCGCTCGACACGAAGTTCGCCTCCCTCAAGTAGTCCCGCGGCGGGTGCCGGCGCGACGCGCCGGCACCCGCCTCCACAGAAAGGGACGCCTGTGTCCTCCACAACGCTCCGCCCGGCGCGAGTCGGTTCCCGAACCCGACGCGCAGCCCGTTCGAGCAGTCGACTCTCCGAATCGCTGCAGACGTACGCGTTCTTCATCCCCATCGGCCTCGTGTTCATCGTCCTGATCGCGTTCCCGTTCGCGCAGTCCTTCGTCTACAGCTTCACCGACCTGTCGGGCCTGGACCCCACGATGCGCTTCGTCGGGCTCGACAACTACATCCGGGTCTTCACCGACGCCTCCCTCCTCGCCGGGCTCGGATTCACGCTCCTCTACGCCCTCGGGACGACCGTCATCATCACCGCGCTGGCCGTGCCGCTCGCGGTCATCATGAACCGCGCCTTCGTCGGCCGACGGTTCGTCCGTGCCGCACTGTTCTTCCCCGCGATCCCCAGCATCGCGATCCTCGGGCTCGTCTGGAACTTCATCCTGAACCCGCTCGCGTCCGGAGCCCTCAACACGGCCCTGAACGGCTTCGCCGGCATCGGCCCCTTCCCCTGGCTGTCGGACCCCGACCTCGCCAAACTGTGCGTGATCGTCGTCGGCGTGTGGAGCAGCACGGGGTGGCATGCCATCCTCTACCTCGCCTATCTGCAGTCGATCCCGGGCGACTACTACGAGGTTGCGCGGATCGACGGGGCCTCGCCGGTACAGCAGTTCCGGTACATCACGCTGCCGCTCCTCGCCCCCGCCGTCACCGTGAGCACCCTGCTGCTGATGACCAGCGGACTCAACGTCTACGCACTGCCCGCGACGTTGACGGGCGGCGGACCCGGCTTCTCCACGTACACGATCACCCAGACCATCGTGACGAGTGGGATCGCTCAGGCCGCCTACGGTCAGGCCTCGGCCCTCGGCGTGGTCTTCATGATCGCCGTGGGCATCGTCGTCGTCGTCCAGCTGAACCTCACCCGACGAATGAACCGGAGCTGATCATGGTCCTGACCCGACGCCTCCTCTCGGCGCTCACGAGCGTCCTCATGATCGCGCTCGCCTGCCTCGTCGCCTTGCCCTTCTACTACGTGGTCATCAACACGTTCAAGACGCAGGCCGACATGTCGACGAACCCGCTCGGTCTTCCCGCGACGTTCACCTGGGAGAACTACATCGACCTCCTGTCGACGTCGACGGTGTTCACCGCCTTCCTCAACACCGTGTACGTCACGGTCGTCTCGGTCGTCCTCATGGTGCTGATCGGTGCCATGGCGGCGTTCGCGATGATCTACCGGCGGAGCCGGCTGTCCCTGGTCTTCGGTGGCATCCTCCTCGCGGCGTTCCTCATCCCCTACCAGACGACGATCATCCCGCTGTACAAGATGATCGTCGGCGTCGGCGCCGTCGACACCCTGGAAGGGCTCATCGCCACCTACCTCGCCGGCTCGGTGTTCTGTTACTTCCTCACGATCGGCTACATGAGGACGGTGCCGCTCGAGATCATCGAGGCGGCCCGCATCGACGGCGCCAGCCCGTTCCGCATCTTCGGCACCATCATCCTGCCGCTCATCTCCCCCGTCCTCGTGACCGTCTCGGTGTTCCAGACGATGTGGGTCTGGAACGACTACGTCAGCCCGACCATCTTCCTGAGCTCGCCGGAGAAGAACACCCTGGTGTTGCTCGCATCACGGGCCGTCTCGGAGTTCAGCGTCAACTGGCCGGCGTTCATGGCTGTGACCGTGGTCGTGCTCCTGCCGATGCTGATCTTCTTCCTGGCCATGCAGAAGTACATCGTCAACGGACTCGTCAGCGGCAGCGTGAAGGGATGAGCCCCACACCGGCCCATGACGATGGCCACGCGTACCTCCTGACGTACTTCCTCTCGGAGGAAGTCGACGGGGAGGACGTGCGGTTCGCCGTCAGCGACGGTCCGACGCCCGAGCGGTTCACCCCGGTCTCGGACGGTGCCCCGATCCTTCGCTCGACCGGCGGTGACGGCGGCGCCCGCGACCCGTTCATCGTGCGGACCGGGAGGGGCTTCGTGGTCGTCGCCACCGACCTCCGGGTCGGAACGGACGGCGACTGGCCGTCGACGACCCGACACGGCAGCCGCGACATCGTCGTCTGGCACTCTCCGGACCTCGTCACCTGGAGCGAGCCGAGGTACCGCACCGTCGCACCGGCCGATGCGGGCAACGCGTGGGCACCGAAGGCATTCCGCCACCCGGAGCGCGACACCTGGCTCGTGTTCTTCGCCTCGGCGCTCTACGGCGACCGGGAGGATCGCTCGACCGGCTCGTACCAGCGCATCCTCGCCGTGCCGACCGACGACTTCGACGCGTTCGGTCCGCCCGAGACGGTCGTCGACGTCGGACACGACGTCATCGACGTGACCTTCCTCGAGCACGAGGGAAGCTGGTATCGCTTCTCGGTCAACGCGCAGGCACCCGGCGGCATCCCCGACACCGGTCATCACATCTTCGAGGAGGTCGGCAGCGGGCTCACCGCCGCCGATTTCCGCCCGCTCGCCGTCGACATCGGTAAGGACGTCATGCTCCGCGGCGAGGGACCCGCCGTCGCCGCGGATCCGGCCGGGGGCCGGTGGTTCCTGCTCGCCGACGAGTTCGGACACCGGGGATACCAGCTGTTCGAGACGGATGACCTGACCGCCGGCCGATGGGATCATCTGGCGCACGCCCGGCTCCCCGATGGAGCACGCCACGGATCGCTCCTGCTCATCACCACCCAGGAGGCCGATGCGCTCCGCGCACTGCCGGCCGCCCAGGACGACGGTCGGGACTGAGGCTCGTACGGTCGGGGCGGGGACGCGTACCCGTTCTCAGCGCTCAGCCCCTGGAACACGAAGAGACCGAGGTCGCGATCATCGGAGGGGACCGGTGGATTGACCGCCGCGTGCGTGTTGCGTCGAGCGGGCATCGAGGTGGTCGTCCTCGACGCGGTCGCGGCGGGGCGAACACCTCTCGGGCCGCGGTGGTCGATGCGCGGACGCTCGAGGTGCTCGAGGCGATCGACGTGTCCGCACGGCTCCTGGAGCCGGGGCTGGTCGTCCCGGAGTTCACGGTGCGGGAGGGCGGCTCGGTGCTCGCCACTCGTGAACCGACCCGTGCCGGGGCCCCGAGCTCAGCGAGGCGATCCCTCGGTGACGCAGGCGGCGCTCGCCGCCACGACCCCGGCGACGATGCGCGGTGCAGCATCACCAGGGCGCGCGTGTGCCATCCCATGACCACAGCGCGCCGGTGGGACCGTCGTCGGCGAGGAGGGCGAGACGGAGCACACCCCGGGCCGCCTCAGCCGGGTCGCCACCCGCCGACATCCCCGCGACGAGGTTCGTGCGGCGCAGTCCCGGCGCCAGGGCGTTGACCTTGATCCGCTCACCCAGCGCCTGGGCCGCCAACAGGGTGACCGCGTTCACTGCGGTCTTCGAGCTGCGGTAGGCCAGACCACCGCCCTTCGTCTGTTCCCAGTCGAACTGAGGGTTCGCGCTGCTGTTCCAGGTGAGTGATCCCGTCCCGCTGGACACGTTGACGATGCGCGGGTGCCGCGACCGCTGCAAGTGGGGAAGGAAGCCCTGCGTGACGGAGATGAGACCGAAGACATTGGTCTCGTACGCGATGCGCATCTGCTCGAGGGTGGTGCCAGTGATGTCGTCCACACCCGGGTTCACGCCGGCGTTGTTCACGAGGATGTCCAGCTCGGCGATCCGTCGCACAGCGTCCGCGACCGATGCCGGGTCCGTGACGTCGAGCTGCACGACACGCGCGTCCGAGCCCAGCTCCGCCGCCGCGCGTCGCCCCTTCTCGAGGTCACGTGCTCCGATCCACACGTCGACGCCGATGGCGAGCAGCTGGCGCGCCGTCTCCAAGCCGATGCCACTGTTCCCCCCGGTCACCAACGCGACCGACCCCGGCTCGGGTCGACGGATCTCCGCGGGAAGACGCTCTGTACTGGTCATGATCAACTCCAACTCCAACGATGTGGTTGGAACTGTACTCCGACCGGTCCAAATCTCCAACTGAAGTGTTGGTACCGTTGGCACATGGGATGGGACACGGACGGGACACGGCGGCGCCTTCGTGACGCCGCTCTGACCGAGTTCGCAGCCCGCGGGTTCGACGGCACGACGGTCGCGGCGATCGCCACGCGGTCAGGCGTGAACAAGGAGCGGCTCTACAGCTACTTCGGCGACAAGCAGGGGCTCTGGGACCTCGTCCTGACGACCGAACTCGAGCGGCTCGCCGCCGGCGTCGAACTCACGGGCGTCGGCTTGGACGACATCGGCGAGTTCGCCGGTGCCACCTACGACTATCACGCCGAACACCCGGAATTGAGCCGGTTGTTGCAGTGGGAGGGCCTGCAGACAGGCCCTCCCACACAGGTCGACGTCCGCACGAGGCACTACCGCGAGAAGGTGGCTCGTGTCGCGGACGCTCAACGACACGGCTTCATCGATCCCGAGATCGACCCGGCGCTGCTGCTGTTCACGCTGATCGCACTCGCGGCCTGGTGGCAGACCGTGCCGCAACTCGCCGAGATGATCACCGGGTCCGGGGCCGACGACCGGGCGGCTCGGGAAGCGCGTCGCCGCTTCGTCGTCGAGGCCGCGAGACGGATCGCCGCTCCTGCTGGATCATGACCGGGCTTCGGAGTCGCGCGTGACGCTCGCCGCCGAGGACCCATGGAAGGAATCGCCATGAGCATGGAGGGCGCGGCTTGGAGCTCGCTGTACAAGATCTCGAGCGCCAAGGACGGGAAGCACGGCATCTCCCGTGCGTCCGTGCGGCGGATCATGACGTTCGCGGTGCCCTACCGCACCAAGCTGCTGGTCTTCATCGCGCTCTCCGTCGCCGGAGCGTTCCTCGCGGTTGCGACGCCGGTCCTCGCCGGGCAGGTGGTCGACGTCATCGTCGCCCGGGGTGAGGTGGCCACGATCGTCCGGCTCGCCGTCGTCATCGCCCTCGTGGCCGTGGCGGACGCCGCCGTGTCACTGCTGACGCGATGGTACTCGGCGCGGATCGGCGAGGGTGTGATCCTGGACCTCCGCACTGCCGTGTTCAACCACGTCCAGAAGATGCCGATCGCCTTCTTCACCCGCACCCGGACGGGCGCCCTCGTGAGTCGCCTCAACAACGACGTGATCGGTGCGCAGCAGGCCTTCAGCGGCACCCTGTCCGGCGTGATCACGAACCTCGTGGCCCTGATCCTCACCCTGATCGTCATGCTCAGCACGTCCTGGCTCGTGACGGTCCTCGCGGTGGTGATGCTCCCCGTCTTCCTGATACCCGCGCGCCGTATGGGTGGCCGGCTCGCGGCACTGCGTCGTGAAGCCGCCGACCACAACTCAGCCATGAGCACGCAGATGACCGAACGCTTCTCGGCTCCCGGTGCCACGCTCGTCAAGCTGTTCGGCCGGCCGGACGAGGAAGCCGAGGAGTTCCGCATCCGCGCCGCCCGCGTCCGCGACATCGGCGTCCGGACGGCGATGCTGCAGTTCGTCTTCTTCACCGCGCTGATGCTCGTCTCCGCGCTCGCCCTCGCCCTCGTGTACGGCCTCGGCGGCGCCCTCGCCCTCGCCGGACAGCTGGACACCGGTGAGGTCGTCACCCTGGCACTGCTGCTCACCCGCCTCTACGCACCGCTGACCGGGCTCGCGAACGCCCGGGTGGAGATCATGAGCGCGGTGGTCAGCTTCGAGCGCGTCTTCGAGGTGCTCGACCTCGAACCGCTCATCCAGGAGCAGCCTGACGCCGTCACCGTCCCTGAGGGTCCGGTGTCCGTCGAGTTCGACGACGTCCGCTTCGCCTACCCGTCGGCGGACAAGGTGTCGCTCGCCTCGCTGGAAGAGGTCTCGACGCTGGACACCCGCGGTGGTGAGGAGGTGCTGCACGGCGTCTCATTCCGGATCGAACCAGGGCAGACCGTCGCCCTCGTCGGCACGTCCGGAGCGGGGAAATCCACGATCGCGCAACTCCTCTCGCGGCTGTATGACGTCGACGGCGGCGCCGTGCGCCTCGCCGGGACGGACGTCCGCGACATCACCTTCGCCTCGATGCGGCACACCCTGGGCATGGTGACGCAGGACGGACACCTCTTCCACGAGACCATCCGCTCCAACCTGCACCTCGCACGGCCCGAGGCGTCCGAGGACGAGGTGTGGGACGCCGTCCGCCGCGCTCGGCTCGAGCCGCTCATCCGGTCCCTGCCGGATCAGCTGGACACCATGGTGGGCGAGCGTGGCTACCGACTCTCCGGCGGTGAGCGCCAGCGGATGACCATCGCACGACTCCTGCTCGCCCAGCCGCGTGTCGTCATCCTCGATGAGGCGACAGCGGCACTGGACTCGACCTCGGAGGCCGCGGTGCAGGCCGCGCTCAGTGAGGCGCTCGAGGGTCGGACGGCGATGGTCATCGCACACCGGCTCTCGACCATCCGCAGCGCGGACCTGATCCTCGTGGTCGAGGACGGCTCGATCGTGGAGCGCGGTACGCACGACGAGCTGCTCGCTGCCGGCGGGCGGTACGAAGAACTGCACCGGACGCAGTTCGCCATCCAGAAGAACCTGGCAGCGGATGAGGAGACACCGAGCGGGACCTGACCGCGGAGCTCAGCGCCCTCTCACCGCGTGACGACGCGACGGGCGGCAAGTCCGGAGGAACCGCCGGCTGGAGCGGTTCACGGTCGCTCCGTCGGAGCCTCCGTGCCGATGGGTCACCGGAGACGCCTCCGCAGCAACAGGGCTGCGCCGACCGCGAGCAGGCCGGCGGCCAGGAGCCCGACCCCGCCGAGCTGCCAGCCCGTCAGCGCCAGGTCCCCGTCAGCGGAGGGTCGTGCGGTGGCCGACGGGCTCGGTGTCGCGATCGCCCCTGCTCCAGGACCTCCCGCGGGCGGGGTGGCGGTCGGCGTGACCGTCGGAGGGACGGGCTCGACCTGAGCGCCGGGCACCGACCACGTTCCCGCGGCGAACGTCACGGGCAGGGTCGCCGCCGTGACCACCGACGACGGGATGCCCGACTCGAGGACGAGACACTCGAGCGCGAGGGTCGCATCTCCCTGTTCGACGCCGCCGTCCACGACCTCCTGGAACGAGATGGACATCGGCACCTCGACCGGCTGCCCGGCGGCCACCGCGACGGTCGGAGACGTGACGACGGTGATGCCTCCCGCCGTCACGGAGAGTCGGGCGGCGTCGTCCGCATCGGCGGGGCAGCCCGCGGCGAGCACCGCGGAGCCGAACGACGGGACGGCGCGCGCGTCACCTGACGTGACCGTGGCGCCGGCGGTGTCGCGCAGCGTGAGGGGTGCCGGCTCGGCCGGTGCCGAGGCGGCGACGGCAGCACCGGCGCCGGCAAGGCAGAGCACCGCGCTGGCACTGAGCGCTGCCGTGACGAGCAGGGCGCGCCCCGCGGCACGGAACGGAGAACGGTGGACGTCGGGGACAGTGGAGGACATCGTGACCTTTGGTGGGTGGCGGGCTCCGGGACAGGGATACCCCGGCGACGCCTGGACTATCGCCCACGCAGGTGAATGGGTCGTAAACGCCGGGCGTCAACCACGGCACCGGCCGTTGGGCCGAGGTTCACCTCCGCTCCCTACGATCGGCGCGTCCGTCCGATGAAAGTGATGCCATGCCCTTCGACCCCCACCCCGAGCAGCCCGCGCCAACCGGTGGCGCATCGTCCGTGCCCGAGGAGGAGCGGGGCGCATCGGCCCGGTACGGCCTCTCACGCCGGTCCTTCCTGGGGGCTTCCGTCGCGGCAACGGTCGCCGTGGGAGCGACCACCCAGGGGCTCGGGAGCGCGGCTTCTGCCCAGGCCGCGCCGCTGTCGTCCGCGTCGGCAGTCGTCGACCCGGACGCGCTCTCCTGGTTGGTGTTCGACCACCACGTGCACTCGGTCTACTCGCACGACGCGAAGTACCCGATGACGACGATCCTCGACCAGGCGCAGCGCTTCGCGGTCGACGCGATCGCCTTCACCGAGCACAGCAATAAGGGACATGCCAACGTCGGCGGGGTGTTCAACGCGGCACGCGAGATCGACACCGCGCGGGCGGCTCGCCCCGACATGCTCGTGCTCCAGGGCCTCGAGTGGTACATCCCGGGAGCCGAGCACGCGACCGTGCTGATCGCGCCCGGGCCCCAGACGACCGTCGTGTTGCGTCGCTTCGAGCTCGACCACGACGGCAAGCTCAACGGTTGGGAGAAACCGCGCCCCGGCACTGACGACGCGGCCGAGTGGCTCGTGCACGCGACCGACGGGATCGCCTGGCTCGGTGCCCAGAAGCGTGCAGGCGTCATCGACGACGTGATCGTCCTGGCGAACCACCCGAGCAGGCTCGGCATCGACTCGCCCGGAGAGCTCCGCGCCTGGCAGGACGCCGACCCCGAGGTGTTCGTCGGCATGGAGGGCGCTCCCGGCGCGCAGGCCGGGGCGATCGCCGCGAACGCGACCGAGCGCTCACGGCGCGGCGAATACGAGAACACCCCCAGCGAGTTCTCGTTCCCCGGCTACCCCGCGGAGGCCTATCTGACGCACGGCGGCTTCGACTGGACGACGGCCGTCGTCGGCGGCATGTGGGACTCGCTCCTGAGCGAAGGACGGCGCTGGTGGATCACCACGAACAGCGATCTCCACCTCAAGGAGTCCGACGCGACACGCGTGGGCGACTTCCCGACCGGGCCGGGCTGGGAGGCCGGGGCGACGCTCGCGAACTTCAACCGCGCCGGCCGTCGGCCCGACCCGATCGCCACGGACACACCCCAGAACGGCGCCGACTTCTGGCCGGGCGAGTTCAGTCGGACGCACGTCGGGGCCGTCGACCGGTCGTCCGCCTCCCTGCTCGACGCGATCCGTGCCGGTCGTGTCTGGGTCGATCACGGGCACCTCGTCGCCGGACTCTCCGTCGTACTCCGCGCCACCGACCAGCCGGAGACCGGCGTCGCTTTGGGTGGGACCCTCACCGTCGCAAGCGGCACCGCCCTCGAGCTCGTGGTCGACGTCACGCCCACGACGACGCCCACCTCGCGGGGCACGACGCCGAGACTCGCGCACCTCGACCTGATCCGCGGGCTCGTCACGGGGCCCGTCGCCGACCGCGACGAACAGCGCGCACCCGGCACCCGGGTCGTCGAGATGCTCGACGTCACGGATCGCAGCGACTCCCCGTTCCGTGTCGTGGTGCCGCTCGAGCCGGCCACTGAGGACGGCTACGTCCGCCTCCGCGGCAGCGACGGCCAGGTGCACGGGGTCGGTCCGCTCGGCGCCGAGGTCGACCCGCGCGCACCCCAGCCGTACCCGGTCTCCCCTGCCGACCCCTGGGCCGACACCTGGCTGTACACGAATCCGATCTTCATCAGCGTGCGCTGAGCCCGGTCGGGCTCCACCCGTGCCCGTGGCCCCAAGCCGTCCTCACGTGGCTCGGCCAGTCCAGTGCGACCCTCGCACCGGAGGCCACTTGCACTGGATCGGCATGACGAGAGCCGCAGCCGCCGTCATGTGACGCTTCGTGCGGACTCCGCGAGGACACCTCAGGCGTTCGCCCTGAGCACGATTGGTCGACGACGTCGGTCACCGGCGGTTGTCATGTCGGCTCTGCGGCAGCCTGTCGAGAGGTCGCTTGGGTGGCCGCCCAGCTGGCGAGCAGTGCGAGCGCCTGTTCCGAGGATGAATCCGGTTCCGCACCGTAAGCGACGAGTGAGAGGCCGTCGTCGGCGGTGAGGCCCATGGCTTCGAAGGTGAGTTCGATGTCGCCGATGACGGGGTGGTGGATGCGCTTCTTTCCGGCCCGGTGCGCGTGGACGTCGTGCGCGGCCCAGCGGACCCGGAAGTCTTCGCTCCGGGTGGACAGTTCGCCGATCAGATCGGTGAGCCGTTTGTCATATGGCCGTCGGCCGGCTTCACCGCGAAGTGAGGCGACGAGGTCGGAAGCAAGGCGGTCCCAGTCGGGGTAGAAGTCCTTCGAGCGGGGGTCGAGGAACGTGAATCGTGCGGAGTTCGGTGTCCCGGCCGGGTCGATGAACATCGGCGCGTACAGCGCCCGGCCGAGCGTGTTCGTGGCGAGCATGTCGGATCGCCCGTTCCTGATGACAGCGGGCGCTCCAATGCTGTCGAGAAGTCGTTGGATCGTCGGGCGGACCCGGTTCGCGGGCGTTCGTCGGCGTGCGACCGGGTGGGCGTTCGCGACGTGAGCAAGATCGAGCAGGTGCGCATGCTCGGCCTCGTCGAGTTGGAGGGCGCGCGACAGCGCTTCGAGGACGCTCTCGGAGACGCCAGCGAGGTTGCCGCGTTCGAGCCGGACGTAGTAATCGACGCTGACACCGGAGAGCATCGCGACCTCCTCGCGGCGAAGCCCCGCGACGCGGCGCTGCCCGCCCAGGTCTGGCAGCGCAGCGTCGTGCGGGGTGAGTTTCGCACGTCGACTGGTCAGGAACTCCTGCACTTGCGCTGTGATGTCCACCCTGCAACGGTACGTCGCCGCGATCGCTCGTGGGAGGTACCGCCAGGAACTCCCACCCCGCTGGGCCGTGCTCGTAGCGTCGACGTATGGACACTTTCACTCTGAACAACGGCGTCGTCATCCCCGCTCTCGGGCTCGGCGTCTTCCAGACCCCGCCGGATGAGACCACCGCCGCGGTCACCGCCGCCCTGCAAGCCGGCTACCGCCACATCGACACCGCGGCCGCCTACGCGAACGAGCGCGGGGTCGGTGACGCGATCGCCTCATCCGGCCTCGACCGTTCCGAGGTCTTCATCGAGACGAAGATCTGGATCAGCGACTACGGCTACGACGAGACGTTGCACTCCTTCACCAAGAGCGCCAGCAAGTTGGGTGTCGAACAGCTCGACCTGCTCATCCTCCACCAGGCTCTCCCGAGCAAGTTCGAGCAGACCATCGGTGCGTACCGGGCCCTCGAACAGCTCCTCGCCGACGGCAAGGTCCGGGCGATCGGCGTGAGCAACTTCATGGTCGATCACCTGACCCACCTCCTCGACGCGACGAGCGTCGTGCCGACGGTCAACCAGATCGAGGTCCACCCGTACTTCCAGCAGCGCGAGGTCCAGGCGTTCGGTACGGAGCACGGCATCCTCACCCAGGCGTGGTCACCGATCGGCGGCATCACGTCCTACCGCGACGCTGCGCGACGGAGCTTCGACGAACCCGTCATCCTCGGCATCGGTCATCGGTACGGCAAGTCGGCCGCGCAGGTGATGCTCCGCTGGCACATCCAGCAGGGCCGCCAGGTCATCCCGAAGTCCACCAAGCCCGAGCGCATCGCGGAGAACCTCGACGTGTTCGACTTCGCCCTCACCGACGACGAGCTCGCGCAGATCGACGCCCTCGAGACCGGCGTCCGCGGCGGCCCCGAGCCCGAAGCGGTCACCCTCGAAACGTTCGGCCGCGAGATCCCGGAGGCCTGACCCACGTCCGGCCGCTGAACATCGCAAGCACCCATCCCGGGCGCCCACGCACAACCGTCTCCGACGAGAGGACACCTCGTGAAACACACCCGTCTCGGCAACTCAGGCTTGAACGTCAGCCGCATCGCGCTCGGCTGTATGAGCTTCGGTGACCCCACCAGCGGCCACCTGCCGTGGTCCCTCCCCAAGGACGATGCCCTGCCGTACTTCCGGCAGGCACTCGACCTCGGCATCACGTTCTGGGACACCGCGAACGTCTACTCCTACGGCGATTCCGAACGTATCGTCGGTGAAGCGCTCCGGAAGTTCACGAACCGCGACGAGATCGTCCTCGCCACCAAGGCCCACTTCTCCGACACCCCCGGCACCGGCCCCGGCCTGCAGGTCGCCGGGCTGTCGCGGAAGGCGATCATGCAGCAGATCGACGCGTCCCTGACCCGCCTCGGCACCGACTACGTGGACCTGTACCAGATCCATCGCTTCGACCCCGAGACCCCGATCGAAGAGACGATGGAGGCCCTCCATGACGTCGTCAAGGCCGGCAAAGCGCGCTACCTCGGCGCGTCAGCGATGTGGGCGTGGCAGTTCGCGACGATGCAGCATGCTGCGGACCTGCACGGCTGGACCCGGTTCGTGTCCATGCAGGACCAGTACTCGCTCCTCTACCGCGAGGAAGAGCGCGAGATGTTCGGCCTGCTCGCAGACCAAGGCGCCGGCAGCATCCCCTACAGCCCCCTCGCCAAGGGCCGTGTCGCGCGCCCTGCCGGCGAGCAGACGCAGCGCTCCTCCGACGACCCGGTCGGTAACAGCTTCTTCGCTGACTCCGAACGGGACCGCCCCGTGATCGACGCCGTGCAACGCGTCGCGGAGAGCCGCGGTGTCCCCATGGCGCAGATCGCGATGGCATGGGTGCTCAGCAACCCCGTCGTCGCAGCCCCCATCATCGGAGCGACCAAGCCCCGCCACCTCGATGACGCCGCGGCAGCCGTCGACATCGACCTCACCCCAGAAGACGTCACCGCACTCACCGAGCACTACACGGTCCGCGCCGCCGGCGGCTTCTGACGGGAGGGTGACATCGGAATCGACCGGAACGCGCCCCGAGGCACACATGGTCTCGGGGCGCGAGCTACGGTGGGCCCTGCCGGGATCGAACCGACGACATCCACGGTGTACAGACTTCCGGGTCGGGCAACACCGGGCGATTCCGGGCCTCAGACATCGCTCGGAGATCCACGTCAGCACCGTCATCGCAGCATCAGGGGACGCCTCGGGGCCGAGCTGGAACCGCCTCCCTCTGTCCGAGATCGCCTCGCCTGCACCCGAGGAGACGCACTTCGAGAGACCCGAAGTCGGCGGGTGCGTTCTATCCACCCGCACCTTGTGTGGAGACCTCAAGAGCAAGCGGTGGTGGCTCTCGGAGCACGTCCGAACACCAGGCCTCCAAAGCGATGTTTCACGATGACACCCGGAGGTCGTCCGGCAGTGCACTCGCCTCCAGCACGGCTGGCAGCTCCTCCGAGTCGCGCCACGCAGCGATCTGCAGGAACAGGCGGGAAAGAGCCTCCCGTTCTTCCCGGACCCCGTGCGCGACCGCCGCCACGGCGTTCAGCCCGTCGGGCGTCGCTCGAAGGATGACGGCACGTCGATCGTCGACGACCTCGTGGCGATGGCGGCGGATGAAGCCCTTCGCGCACAGCTGGTCGATCAGGTAGGCCGATCCCGCGTTGGAGACCTCCAGGGGGCCGGCTAGCTCCCCCGGACGCACCTCACCCGAGGTGGCGATGTACACGAGCGCGGCTCGTTGTCGGGCAGCCATCCGACCCCGCGTCGCGGCGGCGGGCATATAGCTCACGAGCCTTGCACCCACTGTGCTCGCGTCGAGCAGCAGGACGAGGGGGTCTCCACCGAACGGATCCACATCGATGATCGTCGTCTGCAGGATCGCGCCGAGTTCCTGCGCGAGCTCCCTACTGTCGTGGAGCAGCGCAAGACCTCGGCTCCGCAACTCCTCGGCTTGCTCCTGCCCGTGTTCAGTGAGGACGACCTCGACAACCCGTCCGTCCTGATCCGATGACCGCGTCGTCACCACGCCGTCATCCTTCAGACGCGCAATGAGACGGGAGACCGCGCGGCGGCCGAGCCCGCTGATGTCGGCCAGCGCACGTGTCGTGATGACCGAATCGCGTGCCAGTGCGATGAGCGCGATGATCTCCTCGATCTCGGCCCAGCGCGTACCGAAGACACCGTCGACGGTTCGCGTCAGTTGGTCGTTGAAGTGTCCCAGCAGCTCGATCGCCCGGGCATGCTCATCGTCTCGCATCCATCTCTCCTGCCGGCACAGTCCGAACGGCTCTGCCTGGCGGCACCAACGCGTGTGCTGTGGTGCGACCGAGTGCGTTGCAGGAGGTCAGAATCGAACCGGATCGGGTGCCGGAACGGACTGCGTCCATCGCTGTCGAACGGTGTCAGCATCAGCGTATTGGTACGTTGCTGTGAGAAAGCCGTCCGGCCGGGCGACCGCGGGGCCGCTATGGACGACCGCCTCCACCGGCCGCGAGTCGCTCGTCTGCTCCGCGGATGACGAACGCGACCGCGATCAGCCCGAAGACACCGGCGATCAGGTTGACGGCGGCACCGATCCCGACGAGCGGTCCGGGTGTCCCGTGGGAGAGGGCGAAGGTCGAGAAGTCCCAAAGTCCGTGCAGCACCATCGCCCAGACGAGCGTGCCCGTCACCCGGCGGAGGATGTAGAACACCGTGCCCGCGACGAACGCGAACACCACCTGCTGCAGGGTCGCTCCCAACGCCTGGCCCGTCGCATTCAACAGGTGCATCGCCGCGAACAGGACCGACGTGACGAACCACACCCAGCCCTCACCGAGGCGACTCCGCAGGCCCGTCAGCAGGAGGCCGCGGGTCGTGATCTCCTCGGTGAACCCGACGAGGATGATCACGAGGGCCGCAGCGAGGAACGCCCCGTCAAAGGCGGCCCAGTCCGTCGAGATGAGATTGAAGACCAGCGCGACCACCATGAGGATCGGAGCGATGATCGGCCACCGCACGCTCCGGTGGCGATCGAACACTGCGGGGCGCCACCACCCGAGCAGCGTCGTCGTGATGGCGAGAAGCACAGCAGCGATGATCAGCGACAAGCCGGCCCCGAAGAACAGGTTGCTTCCACTCTCGCCGAGCTCGTCGTACCGGACGCCGGAGGCCAGCTGGACGGTGAAGACCACCGCGATGTACCCGAGGTAGATGGCCAAGCCGATCCAGACGCGGGGCCGGACCTTCAGTGCTGAGGACATGGGTCGTTCCTTCGACGAGGGTGCGTGCACGTGGTGATCGCCGGCGTCAGTCGCCGAGCTCTTTCAGGAGGTCGTTGAGCCCGAGGCCGCCGATGTTGAGCGCTTCGAACTCCAGGCTGCTGCCCGAGGTCGTGTCCTGGAGCTCGATGATGCGCACGGTGCCATGGTGACGACGGGTGACCTTGAGGTCGGAGCGCTCGATGTGTGCCACGGGGTGCAGATGCTTCCAACCGCCCACCAGGCCCGTCGATGTGCGCCCGAGGACATAGACCTTGGTCGCGGAGACCGCGAGCACGATCGACGGGTAACTCCCGTGCGACGCGCTGTTGGCCCGCTGCGCGATCATGCCGCCCGCAACGCCCCATGCAGTCTGGTTGCTCCCGCTCAACCCGACACCGGCGGCAGCACCCAGGACACCGGACAGGGTCGACCCGCGGGGCATCACCACCGCGACGTCGAGGATCTCGTCGTCCGGGATGACCGCTTGGGCACCTTCCCGTGCGTGCTCTTCTCTCGACATGCGATCGACCCCTCTCGTCCGGCCCCATTCGAGGGGCTTCCCCAGTTGTTGGCAATACCGTAGCGTAATTCAGGACACTTCCGAAGAGACTGGCGTGCCCGTCCCGATTGTCAGCGCGTGAAGTACGCGTTCGCCTTCTCGCTGTACAGCAGCACCAGCGCGATGATCGCGAACAGGGCGGCCAAGCCCGGAGCGACGAAGTTCGTCGGGTGCGCGACGATCGAGAAGACAGCCGTGAGCAGCGACAATACGAACGAGATGGTCACCAGGATCCGTGCGACCCGGCTGCCGCCGAAGAGCGCGAAGGCCACGAGGAACGAGATGACCCCGACCACGATCGCGATCCACGCCGTCTCGGTCGACACCCCTTCGGGGTTGAGGACGCCCGTGAGGACGAGTACGCCGGACAGGACTTGCAGAACGGCACCGATCCAGGCCAGGACTGCGATGAAGACGATTCCACCAGGACGTTGACCAGCCATCGGTTTGCTCCTTCGTTTGCTTCTCCGAGCGAACGAGACGCCGCCCCGGATCGGTCGACCCCCACTCGGGGCCGATCTGGGCTCGACGATAGCGAAAATCAAGACAAAACCGAAAGACTTGATTTTCACAGCGGAAGGCGGATCATGTAGCGCCTCGACAGAACGAGGTCGCCAGCGATCCGGTGATCTCCGGTCACCGGACGATGTCAAGACTGTTCGGAACTGTCTCGTATCGCGCTATCGTGTTCCCACGCCCGGGTTCCCCCGGATCATGTGGAGGCGACGATGATGGCGAAGCGACCAGCCGGCGTCACCCTGATCGCCGTGCTGACCTGGATCTCAGCAGCCCTCCACATCCTGCTCGGCATCCTGGTCCTGCGAGGCGTCCTGTCGGCGGATGGCGTCTCGGACCTCTCGGCGTGGATCGCCATCGGCGTCGGCATCGTGATCTTCTGCGTCAGTGTCGGCTTGTTCAGCGGCAGCAACATCGCTCGGATCCTGGTGACGCTTTCCCTGTCGGCGTCCATCGTCGCTTCCATCGTCCTGGTTGCAGACGACCCCGCCGGCGCGATCGCCGGGCCGATCATCTCCGCGGCCACCGCCCTGATCGGAATCATCCTGCTGTACACCGGCCGCGCCGGAGACTTCTTCCGATCCTGAATGAGGAGGCGCCATGAGTACTGACGAGACGTCGCGCGAGTCGCTGGACGACGACGCCGACCAGCCAGTCGACCGCTCGCGCAGAGCGTTCCTCAAAGGCATGGGACTGGCTGCTGCGGGTGCGGCTGTCGGCACCCCCGCCGGCATCGGGATCGGAGTGACGGTGAGCGAAGCCGAGCGGGCTGCAGCGACCCCGGACTTCGTGGCCTTCGACCCACGCACGGAGCCCGGCTTCGACCACCTCATCGTCCTGATGGGCGAGAACCGCTCCTTCGACAACCTCCTCGGCTACCTGTACGACAAGGACGACCTCCCGGAGGGCGAGACCTTCGAGGGACTGAATTTCGGCGAGTACAGCAACCCCTCGCCGCTCGGCGGACGCATCTCGGCGCACCCCTACGAAGGATCCACCGACGAGATCATGCGGCAACCCGACCCGGACCCGGGCGAGGAGTACCCGCACGTCAACAGTCAGCTCTTCAACGTCGTCGACCCTCCGACCAACAGCGACCTCCTCCTGCACCAGATGGAGGCCCCGTTCAACGCACCACCGGCCGGCGCCACGCCCAACATGCAGGGCTTCGTCAACGACTACGTCGTGAACTTCCTGCGCCTCAAGCGACGGCCCGACGAGGTACCGGCCAACCTCGGCAAGGTCATGGGGAGCTTCACCCCCGACATGCTGCCGGTGCTGTCGACCCTCGCCCGGGAGTTCGCCGTCTACGACCACTGGTTCGCCGGCGTCCCGTCGCAGACGTTCTGCAACCGCTCGTTCTTCCACGCGTCGACCTCCCACGGCTTCGTCACCAACCGACTGAACGGCGACTACGACAAGTGGCTCGACGCCCCTCCGGCACCGACGATCTTCAACCGGCTCGACGACGCCGGTATCCCGTGGAAGATCTACATCGACAAGCTCCAGCTCATCTCGTACACCGGCATGATCCATGCGCCGGTGCTCGAGCAGCATTGGAAGACCGACCACTTCGCGACGATGGAGCAGTTCTACGAGGACGCCAGGGAGGGGAAGCTTCCGGCCTATTCGTTCATCGAGCCGCGCATGACCTACAACCACAACGACTTCCATCCGCCGTTCGGGAACCTGCGCACCAGCCTGATCAACGGCCAGCCCGTGTACGACAGCGCCCTCTCCGATGTCCGAGCCGGCGAGGCACTCGTCAGCGATGTGTACAACGCGGTCCGGCGCAGCTCGAGTACGACGGGGTCGAACGCCCTGAACACCCTCCTGCTGATCACCTTCGACGAACACGGCGGAACCTACGACCACGTCCCGCCTCCGGTCGCCGTGCCACCGGACGACAGCGGCCCGGGTGAGATGGGGTTCGCGTTCGACCGCCTGGGTGTCCGCGTGCCGGCGATCGCGATCTCCGCCTACACGAAGGCCGGGACGATCATCCACGACGAGATGCACCACGGGGCGGTCATCGCCACGCTCGCCAGACTGCACGGTCTGAAGCCCCTGACCAAGCGGGATGCCGGCGCGAACAACCTGTTCAACGCGATCAACCTCGATCGTCCCCGGCATCCGAGCGAGTGGCCGCACACGCATCCGCAGTACATCCCGCCGAATCTCGAAGCCGAGCGGTACACCGACGACCACCCGCACAAGGACAAGCCGTTGAGCCCGCCCGCGCAGTCGCTGCTCGGGCTCCTCCTGGCGAAGTTCGGTGAGGTCATGCCAGAGGACGTCCCCACCTTCGCGGACGCTTACCGCTACCTCACGAAGTTCGGCAAGGGCCTGTTCGGAAAGGCCGGCTGACCCCGTGACGATCGAGACCCCTCGACGCAGACCTGCCACCGTGACCGGCGCCGTCGTCCTGCTCTATCTCGGCGGCATCGCACAGATCGGCCTTGGTGTCGTCTCGATCTTCCTGCGGTATTCGACCGAAGTGCAGGCCGACGGTCTGACCCTCGCCGTCACCCTGACCGGTGCCGGGATGGCGCTGTTCGGCCTGTTCATGATCGCCATCGCCTCCGGCGTCGCCCGCGGGAGTGCGCTGTCGCGGGCGAGCGCCTCGGCAATCGTGGTCTTGGCCCTCGGGCTCGCCGTGGCTGACCTGGTCGTCGCCGGTGACGGTGACTGGACAGGCGTGGTGGTCCAGTCGATCGTCGCGGCGGCGGTGCTGCTCCCCCTCTGGCTCGGTGGCGGCCGACGCTACTTCGCCGTCCGCTGAGCCAGCATGCGCTCCTCATCGCGTCTCGCGATGCGTCGGTGGGCGAACCGGACGATCTCGATGAGCGCGATGGAGACGAGCGAGGTGCCGAGGACGAGGAGTGCGGTCGGGAGCGTCACGTCGACGAACTGCAGGAAGTCCCGCGCGATCGGGACGGTGTAGACCACGACCAGGGCGACCATCATCACGCCGATGACCGCTCCCTTGAACCGGGTCACGGGGCGGGAGAGGACGACGAGGATCCACAGGCCGATGAGCGTCAGGATGAGCGTCGAGCCGGTCCGGACCTCCGCTTCCGGGATGCCGAGCCCTGCGGCCAGGCGCGCATAAGCCGTGATGCCGAGCGTCACCGCGAGGCCGGCGGGCACGGCGAAGCTCAGTGATCGGCGCAGGAAGCCGGGGATGTACCGCTGGGCATTGGGCAGGAGCGCGAGGAAGAACGCAGGGAGTCCGATGGTGAGCCCGTCCGAGATGGACAACTGTCGTGGGAGGAACGGGAACGGGAGCATGAGGATCCCGAACACGATCGCCAGGAACGTCGCGTACGCGGTCTTGGTGAGGAACAGCATCGAGACGCGCTCGATGTTCGCGATGACCTGCCGTCCTTCCGCGACGACCGACGGCAGGTGGGAGAACCGACCGTCGAGCAGGATGAGTCGCGCGACCGCCTTCGTCGCAGCCGCGCCGGAGTTCATCGCGATGCCGATGTCGGCCTCCTTGATCGCGAGGGCGTCGTTCACCCCGTCCCCCGTCATCGCGACCGTATGACCGGCCCTGCGCAGCGCGACGACGATCCGTCGCTTCTGATCCGGCGTGACCCGACCGAACACGAGGTGCTCGTCGAGCACCCGGAGGAGCGCGTCGTCGTCGTCCGGGAGGTTCCGCGCGTCGAAGCCGCTCGGCGCATCGAGGCCGACGTCCCGGGCGATCGCCGCGACCGTCTGCGGGTTGTCGCCCGAGATGATCCGCACGCCGACCTCCTGCGCCGCGAAGTAGGCGAGGGTCTCGGCGGCGTCCGGACGGATGTCCTCCCGGAAGGTCAGGAGCGCGACGGGCACGGCGTCGTGCGGGACGGTCTCGTCGGTGGTGGGCGTTCCATGGGCCAGGACGAGGGTGCGGCGGCCGGTCGCAGCGAGCCGTTCCGCTTGTGCGGCCAGCTCGCGGTGGCCGGCGTCGTCGTCCGTCCTGGCCGGGAAGACCATCTCGGGGCCACCCAGGATCCACATGCCGTCGGGGAACACGACGGCGCTCCACTTGCGCGCGGACGAGAACCCGATCCGATCCGTCGGAGCGGTGTCCGGCTGATCGGTGAACCGGGCGGTGAGACTCCGAGCCGTGGCGTTCGCATCGCTCTGCACGCCGTACCAGCCGAGCACCCGTTCCCAGCCGATCTGCTCGCGGATCGGGTGGACCGCGTCGAAGACGATGTCACCCTGCGTGAGTGTGCCGGTCTTGTCGAGGCAGATGAGATCCACCCGGGCGAGCGCCTCGACCGCGGGCAGTTCCTGCACGAGCACCTGTTTGCGGGCGAGCTTGACCGCCCCCGCGGCGAAGGAGATGCTCGTCATGAGCACGAGACCGAGCGGCACCATCGCCACGATGGCCGCGATCGTGGCGGTGGCCGCATCACGCCATGCGCCGCTCGACGTCGCATCGGACCAACCGCCGACCGCGTTCATCTGCGCGTTCAGGACCAGGAGAGCGACCGGCCCGACGATCCATGTCACCCATTTCAGGACCCGGTTGATCGACGACCGGAGCTCGGAGGCGATGAGGGAGAAGCGCTTGGCTTCGGTGGAGAGCGAGTTCGCGAACGAATCGGCGCCCACGCGGTCCACGACGGCGCAGCCCTCGCCCGCGACGACGGTCGAGCCCGACAGGACGCGGTCATCGACCGTCTTCTCGACGGCATCGGACTCGCCGGTCAGCATCGACTCGTCGACCTGCAGGCCGTGCGTCTCCACGATGAGGGCGTCGGCGGGCACCTGGTCACCGGCCCGCAGCACGATGAGATCGTCCATTACGACATCGCCGACCTCGATGTCCGCTTCGACGCCGTCGCGGAGGACGCGGGCACTCGGCGAGTTGAGCAATGCCAGACGGTCGAGCGACCGCTTCGCCCGGAACTCCTGGACGCTGCCGATCACGGCGTTGGCGATCGCGCTGAATCCGAAGAGCGCGTCCTGCCACCGGCCGATCGCGAGCAGCACGAGGAAACACGCGAGGATGATGCCGTTGAAGAGCGTGAGCACGTTCGAGCGGACGATGCTCCAGACGCTTCGGCTGGTCTCCTGGGTGAACGCGTTCGTGCGCCCGTCCGCGACGCGTTCTGCGACCTCACCGGCACTCAGACCTGTGCGCACGCGCGCCTCCTCAAGCTGTTCGAACTTGTCTCGAATCGTACTAGGGTGATCGTCACACGGACGTGATCTCCACCACAGCCACGACGAGCCCATGGTCGCCGGACGGCTGTCGCCGCCAGGAACGGAAAGACGCACCCTCGATGTACACGATCAGCATGCTGTTCCTCTTCCTCGCCGTCTACGCCTTCTTCGGCTGGATCGCCGAAGTCCTGTACGTCCTCGTACGGGAGCGGTCCCTGCAGAACCGCGGATTCCTCACCGGGCCGACCGTTCCGATCTACGGATTCGGGGCGATCGCGCTCATCCTGCTCGTGTACCCGTACGTCAGCAATCCGTTCCTGGTGTTCATCGCGAGCGTGCTCATCACCAGCACGCTCGAGTTCTTCACCCACCTCGTCCTCGACAAGGTGTTCCACATCCAGCTCTGGGACTACAGTCCGCGACGCCTCAACCTCCAGGGCCGCATCTGCCTCGAGAACTCCCTCCTGTTCGGGCTGCTCGGGGTCCTCCTCATCTACGTCATCCACCCTCCGCTCGTTCGCGTCCTGGTCGCGATCCCCCACGACGTCGCGATCGCGATCGCCTGGGCCCTCATCGGCATCCTCCTGGTCGATGCCGCACACTCGATCACCACCCTCGCCAAGCTGCGCCCCGTGCTCGCGGAGGTCTCCGGAACCCTCGCCCAGACCCACGACCGCATCGAACAGGGCGTCATCCAGCTCGAGCAGACGTTCGACGAGCGCCGCTCGACGGCCGACTTCGCCCGACTAGCCACGCTCGGGCGGCTCATGAAGGCCTTCCCGCACGCGAAGTCGAGCACCCGCGGTCCGCACAGCGCGCCGCACCACTCGACCTGACGCGAGCCCGACCAGTCAGACGCGGCGTGCATCCGGCCCGCCTGCCCGTCCGGTCACACGATTCGGGACAGTTCCGAAGTTTTTTCCCGTTACCCCTTGAACGAGGCACGTCCCGGGTCGAGACTATGCCCGGGGGAACGCAGCCAACGTAATCCGCTGTCTCCCCGGAACGACTCCTTGACCGCGCGAAGAACAGAGGTATGACCATGTCAGGCTCCCGCAACATCACGCGTCGACGGATCACCGTCATCGCACTCGCTTCCGTCGCTGTCCTCGGATTCGGCGCCGCCATCACGACGGCAGCCTGGACGGATAACGTCTGGTTCAGCGCCGAGGCCGACACCGCGACCGTTGAGCTCTACGGTGCGGTCGCAGACGCGCAGCCGGCGCTCGACGTCGCGAACTGGCAAGACGCCGACACCGAAGCGACCGCGGTCGCGATCCCCGCCACCGCGTTCGAGTCGTTGACCCCGAGCGAGACACGGACGGTGTCGATCTGGCTGTGGAACGACTCCACGACGGACCTCTCCGTCTCGCTGCCCACGCTCGACCTCACCGGGGACCCGTTGTTCGACCCGACGGAGACGGCTCCGTCGTCCCCAGCGAGCATCGGCGTGTTCACTGATGCTGCGGGGACGACGCCGTACACGGCGACGACGCTCGCCGCCGGCGCGACGCTCAACCTCTACGTCGTGGTCAGGACGCCCGCGTGGACGTCTCCCGCCGATGACGCGATGCAGAACGTGACATCCGCGGGTGTGTCGATCCCCTTCACCGGCACCACGCCGTAGCGTGCCACGCCGACGGAGCAGGAGCTCCGCGACCAACGAGCGGCCACGGCCCGTGCAGACGGACCGTGGCCTGGCCGCGAGCGCGTTCGCGTGCCTCGCAGTGCTCGCCGGTGCCGTGCTCCTCTCCGTCGGGCTCGCTCCTTCACCGTCATCGGCCGCTGTTCCGTTGGACTTCACCCTGACGTTCCCCGACCTCGCGCCGGGCGAGACCAGGACGGAGGCCGCTGTCGTCGTTCTCGACCGGGATGCGTTGCTCGACGCGGTCACCTGGGAGGAACGGACCGGACTACTCGAGAGCAGCTCCCTCGCCCTCGACATCTGCCGGTCGACGACCTGCGTGTCCGCCGACGACTTCCGATCGACGCGCTTGACCGCCGGTCCGATCGACGTCCGCGTCACCGTCACGGTGCCGACGGACGCCCCGCCCGCCGCCACCGGTTCCGCCCTGGGACGGCTCTCCTTCATCGCGGACGATGACGACCTGGCAACCACCGGCTCTGACGCCGCTCGACTGATCACCTGGGGCCTGTCACTCACCGCTGCAGGACTCGCGCTGGCCCTCGGACTCGGGATCTCGCGCCGAGTCCACCGGGACGGAAAGGTGCACTCGTGAGGATTCTGCGCAGTATCGGGTTCGGCGTGCTGTGTCTCCTCGCCGCCATCGGCGTGCTCTCCGGCGTGGGCTGGGCCGCCAACGCCCTTGGAGTCGTGCAGCCGCTCATCGTCGTGTCAGGCTCGATGGCACCCGGGATCAAGACCGGCGACCTCGTCGTGAGCATTCCGGAACCGGTCGACGGGATCGAGGTGGGCGACATCGTGACCCTGAGGAGCACGCTGACCCAGCGGCTCGTGACCCACCGCGTGATCGCGATCGATCAGGACGGAGACGGCTACCGTCTGCAGCTCAAGGGTGATGCGAACGACGAGCCCGACCCACGCAGCTACGCCGTTGCGAGCGACGCGGCGCCTCCGGTTCCCTGGGTGGTCATCCCCGGCGCAGGTCGGTTCGTCGAGGCGGTGGGCAGACCAGCGGTCGCCATCCCGTTGCTCGTCGCCCTCGCCGCGCTCGTCGGTCTCACCCTGCTCCCCTCACCGAAGGACGACGAGTCTCACGACGTCGACGACACCACGGCGGAAGGCGACGCGGAAGCCACACCGGCGTCAGCACGGCACGGTGGTCCATCGTGACCGGCACAGCAGGAGGGATGCGGATGACACTCGGGCCAGCGCTGCGGGTGGCCGGAGGGCTGATCACCCTCGCGGCCGCACTCTTCGTCGGAACCGCTACCGGGACCGCGACGACGGAAGGAGCCTGGTCGGATCAGGCACGCTTCAACATCACCGCCGGCACCGGCTCGTGGCTCCCACCCGCCTCGACGCTCGGGAGCTGCGTGGTCATCGACGCCGGCGGCGACCCCGTCGACGGGGCATCCTGCAGCATCTCGAGCGTCCGCCTCGTCGAACAGGGTGGCACGACACCGGGAAACCTCCTGCGCGAATATGAACTGACGACGTCATCCTCAGGACGCGGGACCGACGACCTCGTCGCGTTCCAGGTCGACCTGGCCTCCCCCGACGTCGACAGCAGTCAGCTCACCCCGAACCCGGACTGGAGCTGGTCGACGGCATCGACCTCGCCCACCTCCGGATACACGATCGACCCGGGGTATCCGTGCTCGGCGCTCCCGACGCTGCGAGGCACGCTGACGTCTGGGGCCACCGGACCGACCCTCCTCAAGGTCAACGACCATCTCGCAGACGATCGGAACTGCGTCCAATGAGACCACTCGCCCACGGATCACGCGATCACTTGCATCGGCACTGAGCCGACCTGCGATCCGAACACACCCGGCCCCAGAAGGCTTCATGCTCACCCCGGGAGGAGCGTAGCGATCGTTCCAGAGCACATCCCCGAACCGCGGTCCGCTGGGTTGATCGCCGCTGTCTCCGTCGCCGTCAGTTCCACCTCGTGGGTGAAGACGCCGCCACCGGCCGCGAGTCAGACATGCCCATCGCGCGCTCAGTGGTCAGCCCCAGCTCTCAGCGGCACATGGTCCAACGGAAACGCCTCAAGACACCTGATATCTCCGGGCTCTTCCTCCGGTGGGCCCTGCCGGGATCGAACCGACGACATCCACGGTGTAAACGTGGCGCTCTACCAGCTGAGCTAAAGGCCCGCGATCGGATGAAGCCATCCGATGCGACTCGTCGAGTCTAGCCGGAGTCCTCGTCGAAGCCGGAACGCTCCACAACCCGGGTCCGCGTGCATCCGTCGCGACACCGGACGATCGGTCGGGCGCGGTGACGGTCGCTGGCCGTACGATCGAGGGGATGGATACGACGATCCCCACCCCGTACGAAGACCTCCTGCGCGACACACTCGAGCACGGCGCCACCAAAGGCGACCGCACCGGAACCGGCACGCGCAGCGTGTTCGGCCGGCAGCTCCGCTTCGACCTCTCCCAGGGCTTCCCGCTCATCACCACCAAGCGGGTGCACTGGAAGTCCATCGCCTACGAACTCCTCTGGTTCCTCCGCGGCGACGGCAACGTCCGCTGGCTGCAGGAACACGGCGTCTCCATCTGGGACGAATGGGCCGACGAGCAGGGCGAACTCGGTCCCGTCTACGGCGTGCAGTGGCGGTCCTGGCCGACCCCCGACGGCTCGCACATCGACCAGATCTCGCAGGTCATCGACCAGCTGCGCACCGATCCGAACTCGCGCCGCATCATCGTGTCCGCCTGGAACGTCGCCGACATCCCCAACATGGCACTCGCCCCGTGCCACGCCTTCTTCCAGTTCTACGTCGCCGACGGCAAGCTCTCATGCCAGCTCTACCAGCGCAGCGCAGACCTCTTCCTCGGTGTCCCCTTCAACATCGCCAGCTACGCCCTCCTCACCCACCTCGTCGCGGAGCAGGTCGGCCTCGAGGTCGGCGACTTCGTGTGGACCGGAGGCGACTGCCACATCTACGACAACCACGTCGAGCAGGTGACGGAGCAGCTCACGCGCGCACCGTTCCCCTACCCGAAGCTGCGTATCAACACGAAGCGCGACAGCATCTTCGACGTGGAGTACGACGACCTCGAGATCGTCGACTACCAGCACCACCCCGCCATCCGCGCGGCCGTCGCCGTATGAGCCTGGCGCTCATCTGGGCCCAGGCACATGACGGCATCATCGGCGCCGACGGTGACATGCCCTGGCACGTCCCCGAAGACCTCGCGCACTTCAAGGCGCTCACCGGGTCGGACGCGGTGATCATGGGACGCCGCACCTGGGACTCACTCCCCCCACGGTTCCGTCCGCTCCCGGGACGCCCGAACATCGTCGTGACCCGCGATCACGAGTGGTCCGCCGACGGCGCGATCGTCGCGCACTCCCTGGAGGACGCGTTCGAAGCGGCGCAGCTCGCCGGCAACGGTCAGGCCTGGGTCACTGGCGGTGCCGGCCTCTTCGCGGAAGCACTTCCCCTGGCCGACCGCCTGGAGGTCACCGAACTCGACCTCGACGTCGCGGGCGACACATTCGCACCGACCATCGGCGAGGAGTGGGTGCCGGTCACGATCGACCCGGCACACGGTTGGTCGGAATCACGCACGGGTGTCCCGTACCGGTTCATCCGCTACGAGCGCGCACCCGAGGTCACGATCACCGGCTGAGACTCCCGGCGATCCGGATGGACCAGAGCGAGACGCGGCTCAGGCCGGCTGACGCAGCTCTTCGAGCGCGGCGCGGTAGGCCGCGAGCGAGCGGGCTTCGCCCGGCGCCGTGATGAAGCTCTCGCGGATGATGCCCTGCTGGTCGATGAGGAAGGTCGCGCGGTTCGCGAACCCCTTCTCCTGCAGGAACACGCCGTACTCCTTGGCGACCTGGCCGTGCGGCCAGAAGTCGGCGAGCAGCTGGAAGCCGTACTGCTCCTGCTCCGCCCACGCGCGCAGCGTGTGCTTCGAGTCGACGGAGATGCCGACGAGCGTGACCTGGTCGTCCGTGAACAGGCTGAGGTTGTCGCGCAACTCGCACAGCTCCCCCGTGCAGGTGCCGGAGAACGCCAGCGGGAAGAAGACGAGCGCGACAGCCGAGCTGCCGCGGAACTGGCTCAACCTGACGAGTTCACCGAACTGGTTCGCCAGTTCGAAGTCGGGTGCCAGGGTGTCGTTCTCGAGTGCCATGAGGGTCCTTTCAGGCGGGTTCGCCTGCTCCGGATCGCCCGAGCGGTGGACGGGTCCGATCCGGTCACACATCCTAACCCCGCACCGCAGCTGCACAAACCCGGAGGGGTGCGCCGCTCGGTCACCGTTCCCTGGGGTGACCGGATAGGGTGAAAGGTGGCGCACGCGTCCACACCCGTTCGGGCGCATGGAGTTCACCATCACAACCCAGGCACGATCTGCCACGAGAGAAAGGTCGACGGTGACTGTTCACGACCAGGATCCATACTCGTCCAACCACGTAGACGCCGATCCTGAGGAGACGTCCGAGTGGAATGAGTCCCTCGACGCCCTCGTCGACGAACGCGGCCGCGGTCGCGGACGCGACATCATGCTGAGCCTCCTCAAGCGCTCGAAGGAGCTGCACCTCGGCGTGCCGATGGTGCCGACCACCGACTACATCAACACCATCGCCTCGGAGAACGAGCCCGACTTCCCGGGCGACGAGGACATCGAACGCCGCTACCGCGCCTGGATCCGCTGGAACGCGGCCATGACCGTGCACCGCGCGCAGCGCCCCGGCATCGGTGTCGGAGGCCACATCTCCACCTACGCGTCGTCGGCCGCGCTCTACGAGGTCGGCTTCAACCACTTCTTCCGCGGCCAGGACGCCCCGGGTGGTGGCGACCAGATCTACATCCAGGGCCACGCCTCCCCCGGCACCTACGCCCGCGCCTTCCTCGAGGGCCGCCTGAGCACCGACCAGCTCGACGGTTTCCGCCAGGAGAAGTCGCACGCGCCGCACGGACTCTCCTCGTACCCGCACCCGCGCCTCATGCCGGACTTCTGGCAGTTCCCGACGGTCTCGATGGGTCTCGGCCCGATCAACGCGATCTACCAGGCGCACCTCGCCAAGTACGTCACGAACCGTGGCATCAAGGACGCGAGCGACCAGCAGGTCTGGGCGTTCCTGGGCGACGGCGAGATGGACGAGGTCGAGAGCCGCGGTCAGCTCCAGGTCGCCGCGAACGAGGGCCTCGACAACCTCAACTTCGTGATCAACTGCAACCTGCAGCGCCTCGACGGCCCCGTCCGCGGGAACGGCAAGATCATCCAGGAGCTCGAGAGCTTCTTCCGCGGTGCCGGCTGGAACGTCATCAAGGTCATCTGGGGCCGCGAGTGGGACGACCTCCTCAACCGCGACACCGATGGCGCGCTCCTCAACCTCATGAACGTCACGCCCGACGGCGACTTCCAGACGTACAAGACGGAAGACGGCGCCTACGTCCGCGAGAACTTCTTCGGCCGCGACGAGCGCGCCCTGAAGCTCGTCGAGGGGTACACCGACGACGAGGTCTGGAACCTCAAGCGCGGCGGCCACGACTACCGCAAGGTCTACGCGGCGTTCAAGGCGGCCAGCGAGCACAAGGGCCAGCCGACGGTCATCCTCGCGCACACCATCAAGGGCTATGGCCTCGGCCCGAGCTTCGAGGGCCGCAACGCGACCCACCAGATGAAGAAGATGACGCTCGACAACCTGAAGACCTTCAGGGACACGATGCGCATCCCGATCACCGACTCGCAGCTCGAAGAGAACCCCTACCTCCCGCCGTACTACCACCCGGGCGAGGACGACGAGGCGATCCAGTACCTGCACGAGCGTCGCCGCGCGCTCGGCGGCTACGTCCCCGAGCGTCGCAGCAAGTACACGCAGCTGAACCTGCCCGACGACTCCGCGTACGCGGCGGCGAAGAAGGGCTCCGGCACGCAGGAGATCGCCACCACGATGGCGTTCGTCCGACTGCTGAAGGACCTCCTCCGCGCCAAGGACTTCGGCAACCGCATCGTCCCGATCATCCCCGACGAGGCACGCACCTTCGGCATGGACGCGTTCTTCCCGAGCGCGAAGATCTACAACCCGAACGGTCAGCACTACACCTCGGTCGACCGCGAACTGCTGCTCGCCTACAAGGAGAGCCCGCAGGGTCAGATCGTGCACGTGGGCATCAACGAGGCGGGCGCCGTCGCGGCCTTCTCCGCGATCGGAACCTCGTACTCGGTGCAGGGCGAGCCGCTCATCCCGGTCTACGTCTTCTACTCCATGTTCGGCTTCCAGCGCACCGCCGACGCCATCTGGGCGGCCGGCGACCAGATGACCCGTGGCTTCATGATCGGCGCGACCGCCGGTCGCACGACGCTCACGGGTGAGGGCCTCCAGCACGCCGACGGCCACTCGCTGCTGCTCTCGTCGTCGAACCCCGCGGTCGTCAGTTACGATCCGGCCTACGGCTACGAGATCGCGCACATCGTGCGTAGCGGTATCGAGCGCATGTACGGCGGCGAGCACGAGGACCCGAACGTCATGTACTACCTCACGGTGTACAACGAACCGATGGTCATGCCCGTCGAACCCGAGGGTGTCGACGTCGACGGCATCGTGCGTGGTATCCACCGCATCAGCACGAGCGACAAGCAGGGTCCGAAGGCCCAGCTCATGGCCTCCGGTGTCGCGGTCCCGTGGGCGATCGAGGCGCAGCAGCTCCTCGCCGACGACTGGGGCGTGTCCGCAGACGTCTGGAGCGTCACGAGCTGGACCGAGCTCCGTCGCGACGGTCTCGCCGCAGATCAGCACAACTTCCTGCACCCGCAGGAGGAGCGTCGTGTGCCCTACGTCACGGAGAAGCTGAGCGGTGCCGCAGGCCCGTTCGTCGCCGTGACCGACCACATGCACGCCGTGCCGGACCAGATCCGTCAGTTCGTGCCGGGCGACTTCGCGACGCTCGGGGCCGACGACTTCGGCTTCTCCGACACGCGCGCCGCTGCCCGTCGCTTCTTCAAGATCGACGGCCCGTCGCTCGTCGTCCGCACCCTCCAGCAGCTCGCTGCTCGGGGTGAGGTCGATGCGAGCCTCCCGCAGCAGGCGATCGAGCGCTACCGCCTCCACGACGTGAACGCCGGCAACACCGGTAACGCGGGTGGCGAGAGCTGATTCCATCGCTACCACGGTGACGAAGACGAAGACGAAGGCCGAGACACTCGACTGGCTCCGCCGGATCTCGGGTGAGCTCGCGACCGCGACGCTCAAACGCCTCGAGGACACCCTTCCCTGGTACGCCGAGATGCCACCAGGCCGCCGCTCAGCGGTCGGCCTGGTGGCGCAGGCGGGCATCAGTTCGTTCATCTCGTGGTTCGACGATCCCCGGTCGACGCCGTGGATCGCCGCCGACGTGTTCGGGGCGGCTCCTCGCGAGCTGCTCCGTTCCGTCAGCCTGCAGCAGACGCTGCAACTCATCAAGGTCACCGTCGAGGTCGTCGAGGAACGCGTCGCGTCCGGCAGTGTCGACCTCCGCGAGGCGATCCTGCTCTACTCACGCGACATCGCGTTCGCCTCGGCCGACGTGTACGCCCGCGCGGCTGAAGCGCGCGGACTCTGGGACGCCCGCCTCGAGGCCCTCGTCGTCGACTCGATCCTCAGCGGCGAGGCCGACGACGAGCTACCGAGCCGGATCGCCGCCCTCGGCTGGCACGGTCACGGCGAGGCCTGCGTCCTGGTCGGGACCACCCCTCGAGTGCTCGATGTCGACATGCTCCGCAGGACCGCCCGACACCTCGACGCCGACGTCCTCATCGGCGTCCAGGGCAACCGACTCGTGCTCGTCCTGGGCCGCGCCGAGCTGCCCAGCACCGAGGCCGGAGACGGCGAGCCCGTCGACGAAGCGGAACAGGCCGCCGCAGACGCCCGGGCGAGCTCACAACTCACCTTCCTCGACATCGCCGCCAAGCTCGAGCACGGGTTCGGGCCGGGGCACCTCGTGCTCGGTCACGCCGTGCCCTCCCTCATCGAGGCGTCGCGCAGCGCGAAGGCCGCACTGGCCGGCTTCGCCGTGGCGAAGTCCTGGCGCCACGCACCCCGCCCGGTCGCCGCGGACGACCTCCTCCCGGAGCGCGCCCTCGCCGGCGACAACCTGGCGAAGACCACGCTCATCGAACGGGTCTACCGCCCACTCAAGGACTACTCCGGCGAGCTCGTGACGACGCTCTGGTGCTACCTCGACAACGGCCGCTCGCTCGAAGCGACGGCGCGCGAGCTGTTCGTGCACCCCAACACGGTGCGGTACCGCCTCAAGCGGGTCTCCGAGGTCATCGGGTGGGACGCGACGGGTGCCCGCGAGTCGCTCATCCTGCAGGCGGCCCTCATCCTCGGTGCCATCGCTGAGCCTGAGCCGTCCCGACGTCGGCTGACCTCCTGACGCTCGCTAGGCCGTTCGACCGGTCCGTGTTGTGGAGTCCACACAACACATTTTCCAAAGGTTCGTGGTGTTGCTCCACTGCTGGGCGTCCTCCGGTTGGCAGACTAGAGCGGTGATCGTCATCGCCTGCCCTGGACAGGGCTCCCAAACCCCCGGCTTCCTCGACCCCTGGTTGCAGGACGCCTCCGCGAAGGACGCGCTCGCGCGCTTCTCCGACGAAGCCGGACTCGACCTCGTCAAGCACGGCACCGTCTCCGACGCCGACACCATCCGCGACACCGCGGTGGCCCAACCGCTCATCGTCGCGGCCGGCATCGTAACCTTGGACGCCCTGCGGAAGGCCCTCCCCGCCGACGCCGCGCCGTTCGGCGGCATCGCCGGACACTCCGTCGGCGAGATCACCGCGGCCTACGGCGCCGGTATCCTCTCGGACAGCGACGCCATGAGCTTCGTGAGCGAACGCGCCGTGGCCATGGCCGAAGCCGCAGCCACCACCCCGACGGGCATGAGTGCCGTCCTCGGCGGCGACCAGGACGCCGTCGTCGCGCACGTGCGTTCCTTCGGACTGGAGCCCGCCAACTACAACGGCGGCGGCCAGATCGTCGTCGCCGGCGCGCACGACGCCCTCGCCCGCCTCGCCGACGAGCCGCTCAAGGGCACGCGGGGGATCCCGCTGCAGGTCGCGGGCGCCTTCCACACGAGCTACATGCAGTCGGCCCGCGACTGGCTGGCCGGGGCGAACCGCACGGTCGAGCCCCAGGACCCGACGCTCCGCATCTGGACGAACCACGACGGCACCGAGGTCACCTCGGGCACGGCGTTCTTCGACCTCCTCATCGGTCAGGTCGCCTCCCCGGTACGCTGGGACCTGTGCATGGACGCGTTCAGCGCCGCAGGGATCACCGGACTCATCGAGCTCGCCCCCGCCGGGGCGCTCACCGGACTCGCACGTCGCGGCCTGAAGGGCGTGCCGACGGTCGCCATCAAGACCCCCGACGACCTGCCGGCAGCCCTCGACCTCATCGCCCAGCAGTAGCGCAGACGGAGAACCAGTCAATGACCACCCCCACCCTCAAGCAGTCGCGCGGTCCCGAGTTCACCCGCATCCTCGGCCTCGGCGCAGCTCGCGGAGACCTCAGCGTCCCCAACGACGACCTCGTCGGCCCGATCAACTCGTCCGACGAGTGGATCCAGCAGCGCACCGGCATCGTCACCCGCACGCGCGCGTCGGCCGACGTCAGTGCGGTCGACCTCGCAGCCGAAGCCGGCGCCGAGGCCATCGCGGCCGCGGGCATCTCGCCCGAGCAGGTCGACCTCGTCCTCATCGCGACGATCAGCAACGTCCAGCAGTCCCCGTCGATGGCGGCCGTCGTGGCCGACCGCGTCGGAGCGAACCCCGCTGCCGCTTACGACCTCAACGCCGCCTGCGCCGGATACGCCTACGCGATCGCCCAAGCCGATGCCCTCATCCGATCGGGCGCGGCTCACTACGCGCTCGTCATCGGCGCCGAGAAGCTGTCCGACATCGTCGACCCGACCGACCGGTCGATCTCGTTCCTCCTCGGCGACGGTGCAGGCGCGGCCGTCGTCGGTCCGAGCGACTTCCCCGGCATCTCCCCCACCGTGTGGGGTTCCGACGGATCCAAGGCCGACGCCGTCGGCATGAGCGGCACGCTCACCGAGTTCCGCGACGGCACGGCCGCCTGGCCGACCCTGCGTCAGGAGGGCCAGACGGTCTTCCGGTGGGCGGTCTGGGAGATGGCCAAGGTCGCCAAGCAGGCCCTGGAGGAAGCGGGCGTCGAAGCCTCCGACCTCGCGGCCTTCATCCCCCACCAGGCCAACATGCGCATCGTCGACGAGTTCGCGAAGCAGCTCAAGCTGCCGGAGACCGTCGTCATCGCGCGCGACATCGAGACCACCGGCAACACCTCGGCGGCGTCCATCCCGCTCGCCACCCACCGGCTCCTCCAAGGCCACCCCGAGCTCAGCGGCGGCCTCGCCCTACAGATCGGGTTCGGTGCCGGACTGGTCTTCGGCGCTCAGGTCGTCGTCCTGCCGTAGCAGGACGCCCGACGCGACTACACTCGACTACGGTCAAACCTCACCCAAGGAGTAGAACAATGGCACTGTCCACCGAAGAAGTCCTCGCCGGCCTGGCCGAGCTGATCAACGACGAGACCGGCATCGCGACCGACACCGTCGAGCTGGACAAGTCGTTCACCGACGACCTCGACATCGACTCGATCTCCATGATGACCATCGTCGTCAACGCGGAGGAGAAGTTCGACGTGAAGATCCCGGACGAAGAAGTCAAGAACCTGAAGACCGTCGGCGACGCCGTCGACTTCATCGTCAAGGCTCAGGGCTAGTCCCAGCGCAGTGCTGAAGGGTCGGCCGGCAGTTGGCCGACCGGCCCTTCAGCGTTCGAGGCGGCTCGTCCGTCCGGACACGGGCTCGACCGCCGCAGGGCTCGGACCCCCTCGTCGTCTCCACAGAAGGTTTGACTGAATGACCACCAAACGCATCGTCATCACCGGCATCGGTGCCACCACTCCCCTCGGCGGCAACGCCACCGACTCCTGGGACAACCTCCTCGCCGGCAAGAGCGGTGCGAGCCGTCTCGAGCAGCCATGGGCCGAAGAGCTCGAGCTGCCCGTACGCTTCGCCGCGCAGGCCGCCGTCCCCACCGCGGACATCCTCGACCGTCGTGAGGTCAAGCGCCTCGACCCGTCGAGCCAGTTCGCGCTGATCGCCGCGCGCGAGGCCTGGCAGGACGCCGGCGCCCCCGAGGTCGATCCGGAGCGACTCCTCGTCGACTGGGCCACGGGCATCGGCGGCGTGTGGACGCTCCTCGACGCCTGGGACACCCTGCGCGAGAAGGGCCCCCGCCGCGTCCTCCCCATGACCGTCCCGATGCTCATGCCGAACGGCCCGGCAGCGGCGATCGGCATGGACCTCGGCGCCCGCGGTGGAGAGCGCACCGTCGTCTCCGCCTGCGCTTCCAGCACCGAGTCGCTCGCCAACGCCTACGACCACCTCCAGGCAGGCCTCGCCGACATCGTCGTGGCCGGTGGCTCCGAAGCCGCCATCCACCCGCTCCCGCTCGCGTCCTTCGCGGCGATGCAGGCATTGTCCAAGCGCAACGACGACCCCGCCATCGCCTCGCGTCCCTACGACGTCGACCGCGACGGATTCGTCCTCGGCGAGGGCGCCGCAGCGCTCATCGTCGAGACCGAGGAGCACGCCAAGGCCCGCGGCGCCCGCATCTACGCCGAGCTCCTCGGCGGCGCGGTGACGAGCGACGCGTACCACATCACCGCTCCCGACCCCGAGGGTTCGGCTGCGGCCCGCGCCATGCGTGCGGCCGTCGAGAACGGCGGCGCGTCGCTCGACGACGTCGTGCACGTCAACGCACACGCCACGAGTACGCCCGTCGGCGACATCGCGGAGTACAACGCACTGCGTCGGGTCTTCGGTGCCCATCTCGACGACATCGCCGTGACGGCCACCAAGGCCTCGACCGGCCACCTCCTCGGCGGCGCGGGTGCCATCGAAGCGGCCTACACGGCGCTCGCCCTGCACCACCGGGTCATCCCACCGACCATCAACCTCGACAACCAGGACCCGGAGATCCCGCTCGACGTCGTCACGACGCCGCGTGAGCTCGGGTCCGGCGACCTGCTCGCCATCAGCAACTCGTTCGGTTTCGGCGGCCACAACGCGGTCGTCGCGTTCCGGAGCTACTGAGCCGTCCGCGACGGAGACGACGACGGGTCGTGGTGCATGCACCACGACCCGTCGTCGTCTCCTGACCAGGGTGCCGTCGTTTCGTCACCTCGTGTCTGCCGGGAGTGTCACCGACCTCGCACGGTCCACGCCACGTGGGCACCCTGTCGTCTGTGCAGTTGTCTCGCATGCGCGGTGCCGCCGCGCCGGCGGGGCCGGATCAGCCCACGTTGTGCAGCCAGATGACGGAGGACCCGTCGCCGGCGTGACGGAACGGCTCGAGTTCGTCGTCCCACGGTTGTCCCAGCGCGACGCGGAGCTCGCGTTGGAGCTCAGCGGCGTTCCCGGCACCGACCTCCATGGCGTACCGGATGCGATCCTCCGGGACGACGACGTTTCCGATGCTGTCGGTCTGTGCGTAGAAGATCCCGAGGTCGGGCGTGTGCATCCACCGGGCACCGTCGACGCCCTGGGCCGGGTCTTCACTCACCTCGTAGCGGAGGTGCTCCCAGCCGCGCAGGGCTGAGGCGAGGGCGGCACCGGTGCCGTGTGGGCCTTCCCAGAAGACCTCGGCTCGCTGCGCACCGCGGAGGATCGGCTGGTCTTCCCAGTCGAAACTGATGGCACGACCAAGAGCGCGACCTGCCGCCCATTCGAGGTGCGGGCAGAGCGCGCGAGGCGACGAGTGCACGAACAGCACACCCTTCGTCATCGGTGTCGACATGATTCCTCCACTGCGTCCGGGTGCGTCTTCCCCAACGACCCATGCAGTGTGATCCATGTCGGTGTCCGGCTGACCGGACCTCCGTGTATGCAGTTGTTCGACTCGCGCCGATACGAGCATTATGCCCCATGACCTGGAGGAATGACAACCGTGTCGTTCCCAGTACGCTGGATCGGGAGCCGGCCGGGACTGACGGCCATCCAGGATGGAGCGGTGATGTACGAGGCCCTGGCGATCGACATCGGCGGCACGAAGGTCGAAGCGGCCGTCGTCGACGCCGAGGGACGGATCCAGCCCGGCACCCGGTTCCGCGGTCCGACGGGCGCCGCGGCCACCCGCGAGGAACTCGTGGCGTCCATCCTCCAGGCCGCCGAACGGAGCGTCGCGGCCCATGGCGCTCCGGTGTCCGGTGTCGGGATCGGTTCGGCGGGCCCCATCGGCAGCACCACTGGGACCGTGTCGCCGATCAACCTCCCCCGACTCGCCGACTTCCCCGTCGTGGCGGAGCTCCGGCGCTTCACGTCCGGTCCGGTGGAACTCCGACTCGACGGCACCTGCATCGCCCTGGCAGAACACTGGCAGGGCGCGCTCCGCGGAACCGAGAACAGCATGGGCATCGTCGTCTCGACCGGGATCGGTGGCGGGATCATCCTCGGATCCCGACTCGTCCCCGGCACCTCGGGCAACGCCGGCCACCTCGGACAGATGCAGCTCCGCAGACGCGAACCGGATGCTGTCGGCAGACCCTGGACGTTGGAAGGCATCGCGTCGGGGACCGCGACGGTCGCCTGGGCGCGCGCGCAGGGATGGACCGGCACGACGGGCGAGCAGCTCGGCGCCGACTACGCAGCCGGAACGGAGATCGCGATCCGCGCCATCCGACGTTCCGCCGAGGCCGTCGGCGAAGCCCTCTGCAGCATCACGACTCTGCTCGACCTGGAACGCGTCGCGATCGGCGGCGGGTTCTCTCGAGTCTCCTCCGATTACCTTGAGCTCGTCCAGGAGGCTGCGACCGCCGCCGCATTGCACGCCTACGCCCGTGAGCTCCGCGTGGTCCCGGCGGGCCTCGACGCCGACGGCCCGCTCATCGGCGCCGCCGCCCTCGTCCTCGCGGTCTGAACCGGCCAGTCTCGATCGCCGAGCAACGTCGCACCGGTCCCTGAGCGGCCCCACACCGGTCCCTGAGCAACCCCACACCGGTCCCTGAGCAACCCTGCCCCGGTCCCTGAGCTTGTCGAAGGGCGCCCTTCGACAAACTCAGGGACCAGAACCGATGCTCAGGGACAAGAACCCATGGTCAGGGACCGGATATCGGTAGGGCGGGTGGGACTTGAACCCACGCATCGTTCGGTTATGAGCCGAATGCCTTCACCAGCTTGGCTACCGCCCCGTGCGAAACCCAGTGTACCGAGTGGCCCGTCGGGCGGGCGTCAGTCGCGGGATTCCTCGCGGTCAGCGGTCGCCGTGTGACGCTCGGTCGTCGGGTCGACGACCTGCTCACCGCGGTAGAGCGCTTCGAAGGTGTCGAGCGTGCGCTCGATGTCGTGCGCGGAGACGAGCTCCAAGGAGGCGTCCTGCATCCGGCGGTACTCCTCGGGCGAGGCGCTGAGCACCGTCGCGAGGCGTTCGGCCAGCGCGTCGACGTTGCCAGGCTCGAACAGGTACCCGTTGACCTGATCGTGCACGAGGTGCGGCAGCGCCATGGCGTCGGCAGCCACCACCGGGAGTCCGGAGGCCATGGCCTCCATCGTCGCGATGCTCTGCAACTCCGCGATGGACGGCATCGCGAAGACGCTGGCGTTCGTGTAGGCCTGCTTCACCTCGTCGTCGGACACCTTGCCGAGGAATCGGACGCGGTCACCGATGCCGAGCTGTTGGGTCAGCTGCTCGAGGTTCTTCGCCTGGTCGCCGCCACCGATGACGTCGACGTGGGCGTCGAGTTCCTTCGGGAGTTTCGTGAGTGCGCGCAGGAGCACGTCGATCTGCTTCTCGCTCGTGATGCGACCCACGAAGAGGATGGTGTTGCGCTTCCGCGGTTCGAACGACGGCGTGTACTGTCCGGCCTCGATCCCGCAGGAGATCGCGTGCACGCCGGTCAGGCCGGTGAACTGCTCCAGGAAGTCGGCGGCCTTGCGCGTCGGGGTCGTCACGGCGAAGGCACGATCGAAGACGCGACGGGCGGCAGCCCACTGCGTCCGGACGAGCCACTCCTGCGTGCGCTTGGGGATGACGGTGAAGTCGAGGATGTTGTCGGGCATGATGTGGTTCGTCGCCACCATGCGGATGCCGCGTTGCTCGGCCTCGATCGAGAGACCACGGCCCACCACGATGTGCGACTGCAGGTGCACGACGTCGGGCTTCACGCGGTCGAGGATCTTCCGGGCGTTCCGTCGCATCGACCACGGCATCGCGAAGCGCAGCCAGTCGTGCGGGTACCACCGGAGGCTGAAGAGGCGGTGCGCCGTCATCGTCTGACCCTCGTGGGTCTCCTTCCACGTGCCGAACTTGCGCGAGCCGGCGGGCGCCACGATGTGGACGTCGTGGCCTCGGCGGACGAGTCCGGCCGCGAGGCGTTCGGCGAAGCGTGCTGCGCCGTTCACATCGGGCGAGAAGGTGTCGGCGCCGATGACCACCCGCAGCGGCTTGTGGGTGTCGGGGGTCGGCGTCGTGCTGGACGCCTTCGCGAGGTGCTGGTCGTCGGGAGAAGTCAAGGTTTCGGTGATTCCTCTGTGCTTGGCCAGTGATGTGAGGGTGCGGGCGGTCGCTCACGACCCTGATGCGGCGCGGAACGCCATACTCAAGCATACCTGCAGCCCGATCGGGCTCCAGGGCTCAGGCTGGCGCGTCGCCGGTCGCGAGAGCCTTCGCGGCTGCTGCGGCCGCCGGCGTCTGACTCACCTGCGGGTGATGGCGGGCGAGCTGGAAGACACCCCACACGGCGATCGTGCCGGCCACGACGAAGCCGAAGCCCGCCCAGAACGGTGCGTTGCTGGCCTCCCCCAGCACGATGATGCCGATGCCGACCGCGATCATCGGATCGATGACGGTGAGGCCCGCGATGACCAGGTCGGGAGGCCCCGACGAGTAGGCGGTCTGCACGAAGTAGCCGCCGAGCGCGCTCGCGGCGACCAGGCCGAGCCCGCAAAGCACCGTGAGCCAGTCGAACTCGCCCTGCTGCAGCCGTCCGATGATGACCTTGGCGAGCGTCGCGACGAAGCCGTACAGCACCCCGGTGCCGACGATGTAGAAGATGGCGGTGAAGCGGGAGCGGAACACCATGAAGCCGAGTCCGAACACGACGAGGACGACACCGAGCATCACCAGGATCGTGATGAGCTCGGCCTCGGTGATCCGGTGCTCGCCCGTGAAGACCGCCGCTATCGTGACGAACAGGCCGACGCCGCCGACGCAGGCGACGATCGCGACGACCGACCGACGGTTCAACCGGACGCCGCTGATTCTGCTGTTCACCACCGCCGTGATGACGAGTGCGACCGCACCCAACGGCTGGACGAGGGTGATCGGTGCGAGAGACAGGCTGCCGAGCTGGAGCACGATCGCGAGCCCGAGCATGACCGTTCCGGTCACCCAGGACGGCCGACTGAGCAGAGCCAGGAGCTGGGCGACGTTGAGCCCCGAGGTCGCGTCGGTGCCGCTCGACGACTCGACCTTGGCCACGCCCCGGTGCTGCAACTGCGCGCCGAGCGAAAGGAAGACGGCGCCGAGGAGCGCGAACGGGATGCCGAGGAGCTGCGAGGGATTCTGGGTGAAGTCGTCCGCGAGGTCGGCGATGTCGATGGCGGAGGGGATCACCCGTCGAGGGTACCCCGCGGTCCCGCTGATCCCCGCGCGGCAGGCCGAGCCCAGCGGATAGGCTCGAGCAATGGCAATTCTCGAGATCTGTGTGACCGGTGACCCGGTGCTCCACTCCGTCGCCCGGCCGGTCACCACGGTGGACGACGACCTTCGTCGGCTCGTCGCCGACATGTACGAGACCATGGACCTCGCTCCCGGCGTCGGACTCGCGGCCCCGCAGGTCGGCGTCCCGCTCCGCCTCTTCGTTTACAGCTACGAGGACGACGACGGCCAGCCGTGGCGCGGCGTCGCGATCAACCCGGTGCTGTGGATCAGTCCCCCTCCGGTGGGCGAGCTCGACGAGGAGGCCGAGTCGGAGGGCTGCCTCTCCGTCCCCGGCGAGCGGCACCCGCTCCGTCGCGCGGAAGCAGCCATGCTCATCGGGACCGACCTCGAGGGCGACCCGGTCGAGCTGCGAGTCGTCGGCTGGCGCGCACGCATCCTGCAGCACGAGTTCGACCACCTCAACGGTGTGCTCTACGTGGACCGCCTCGAACTGCCGCACTCGCGCCGAGCGGCGAAGGCGATCCGCAAGGCTGGCTGGGGCGTCCCCGGGATCTCCTGGCTGCCGGGTCGCGACGACCTCGAGGGCTGAACGACCTCGACGGACACAGGGTGTCCGGACATGCAACGAGGCCCGAAGAGTGGAGTCTTCGGGCCTCGTCGTCCAGTCTACGGCGTCCCTGCCGGTTTCGTGAAACCGGCATCAAACGACGAATCCCCCGGTCCGTATGGACCGAGGGATTCTGTGCAGCTCCTCGAGTTGGACTCGAACCAACAACCTATCGATTAACAGTCGATTGCTCTGCCAATTGAGCTATCGAGGAATACGTGCTTCGACCGGCCGGACGAATCCGGCCTCTGCGTTGCAGCGCGTATCTACTGTAGCAAAGGATTCGCAGACTCCAAATCGACACGCGATCAATCGATGCCGACGGCCTCGGGCGTCTCGTACTGGGTCTCGGTGCCGCCCGACTGGGCGAGCGCCGCGAGGAACTCGTGCGGCGGATCGGCGAGCATCGCGTCGATCGGGCCGTAGCCCACGACCCGTGACTGGTGGAGCGCCAGGACGTCGTCGGTCACCTCGCGGAGCATCGCGAGGTCGTGTGTCACGACGATGACCGTGCCGCCGTCGCGTCGGAACCCGTCGAGCAACTCGGTCACCGTGTGCCGGACCGTGATGTCGATGCCGGCCGTCGGTTCGTCGGCGATGAACACCTTCGGGCCGAGGACGAGAGCGCGCGCGATGGCGATGCGCTGTCGCTGACCACCGCTCAGCTCGTAGGGGTACTTGTCGAGGCTGGAGAGGGGCATCTGCACGGCGTCCAGCAGTGTGGCGACCCGGACGCCGAGCGCCTGCTCGCTGAACTTCTTGTCGCGAGCGAGGACGGGTTCCGAGATGAGTTCCGTGACGGTGAGTTCGGGCTTCAGGTGCGCACCGGCCTCCTGCTCGAGCAGCGACACCTCGAACGTGAGTTTCGTGAGTTCTTTGCGGCCCACCTTGCGCATGGAGCGACCGAGCGTGCTCGCGTCGCCGCCGGACACGAACGGACGTGAGTCCGCTCCGGTCAGGTGGCGACCGGACAGCACCCGCAGAAGCGTGCTCTTCCCCGAGCCCGAGCTGCCGATGACCCCAAGTGAGCCGCCCACGGGCAGCTCGAAGCTGATGCCGTCCAAGGCTCGATTACTCGGGCTCACGCCGTGCGCGGCGTAGTCGACGCTCAGATCACTCGCCCGGACCGCCGGTCCGTCCTGCTCTGGGTGCTTCATGAGACCTCTCCTTCCGGTGCACGGGGAGCCACCGGATCGCCATCGAGTGTATCCGGCGATCCCGGCGGGGCCACGTGCCACGCTCGGAGGAGGCGGACCGCGTCAGGCCTCGGCGCGGAGCGCTCGCCGTTCCGCCTCGACGTCCGCGAGCTGCCGGGTGATCTCCCGGTGGGACTCATCGCGGGGGTCGGTGCGGCGCAACGACCCGAGCAGCGCCGCCTTCCGACCGAGCAGGTCGCGGTCGATCAACGCCCGCGCGATGTCCCGGACGTAGCTCGGCAGCTTCTCCTCGTTCGTCTCGGGCAGCGGGGACACCCCGAGCTCGCGCACCAGTCCGTCGAAGCCCGGCGGGACCTGGGCGATGACGGTCTCGAGCCAGGCGTTCGTCCCGAGGTGGTCCAGGCTCACACTCATGGCGTCGCGCACCACGGCGAGCGAACTGTTGGCGACCGAGCTCTGCACCGCGCGCTCCAGCATGGGCCGTTCGAGGTGCTGGGGCAGCTGCAGGATCGCGCGGAGGGCGTCCTGCTCGAGGCGCGTCGACGGGTCCTTGGGCAGGTCGTTGAGCGAGGCTTGGCGCTCACGCGGCGGTGCGGCAGCGGGTGCGCCAGAGCCCTGCTGGCGGGCGTCTCGTGCGGAGTTCTGCGAGCCTCCTGCGGCGGCACCGCCAGCGCCCCGCACGGCGCGGGCCACCTCGTCGAGTTCCATGCCGAGCTGCTTCGCGAGCACCCGGGTGTACCCGGGACGGAGCGAGGGGTCGCGGATCTCGGCGACGACCGGCGCGGCCGCGCGGAGTGCGCCGACGCGACCCTCGACCGTCTCGAGGTCGAAGCCCGCCAGCGTCCGCCGGATGATGAACTCGAACATCGGCTCGCGCCCGTCGACGAGCTTCCGGATGGCGCCGTCGCCCCGGTTGAGGCGGAGGTCGCAGGGGTCGAGGCCGTCGGAGGACACGGCGACGTACGTCTGGGCGGAGAACCGCTTCTCCTCACCGAACGCCCGCGTCGCGGCCTTCTGGCCGGCCTCATCAGGGTCGAAGGTGAAGATGACCTCGCCGGTGGCGGAGTCGTCGCCCATCACGCGGCGGATCATTTTGATGTGGTCGACCCCGAACGAGGTCCCGCAGGTCGCCACCGCGGTGGTCTCCCCCGCCAGGTGGCAGGCCATGACGTCGGTGTACCCCTCGACGACGACGACGCGCTTGCCGCGCGAGATGTCGCGCTTGGCGAGGTCGAGGCCGTAGAGGACCTGCGCCTTGTGGTAGATCGCCGTCTCGGGGGTGTTGAGGTACTTCGGCCCCTTGTCGTCCTCGCGGAGGCGCCGGGCGCCGAAGCCGAGCACCTGGCCGGTCGTGTCGCGGATGGGCCAGATGAGCCGTCCGCGGAACCGGTCGTACACCCCGCGGTCGCCGCTCGACACGAGTCCGGCCGCGAGCATCTCCTCATCGGAGAACCCGCGCGATCGCAGCGCCTTCATGAGGTGGTCCCAGCCGGCAGGCGCGAACCCGATCCCGAAGTGGTCGGCGGCGGCTGCGTCGAAGCCGCGCTCACCGAGGAACCGTCGCCCGAGGTCGGCGTCGCCGTCGTGGAGCTGCTGCTGGAAGTACTCGGCGGCAGCCTGGTTGGCGGCGAAGAGGCGGGCCCGGTTGCCGTGATCGACCTTGCCCCCGCCCTCCTCGTAGCTGAGCGGGTACCCGATGCGCTGCGCGAGACGCTCCACCGACTCCGCGAAGGTGACATGGTCCATCTTCTGCAGGAAGCTGTAGACGTCGCCGCTCTCGCCACAACCGAAGCAGTGGTACAGCCCGACCGTGGGGCGCACGTGGAAGCTCGGGCTGCGTTCGTCGTGGAAGGGGCACAGGCCCTTCAGCGAGCCGACGCCGGCGGACTTCAGGGAGACGTAGTCGCCGACGACGTCGCCGATGTTGGTGCGTGCCTTGACCTCTTCAACATCGCTCTGTCGAATCCGTCCGGCCATGCTTCGATCCTAGTCTCGTGCGTCCATCGTCCATCCCTGAGGGCCTCCGCGCAGCGGCGTCCGAGACCCGCTCCCGTGTGGAGGAGCGTCAGGCGCCGACGTGCCGCTCATGCCAGGAGAGGGCGCTCTGATCGGTCAGGCTCGCGATCTGGTCGACGACGACGCGACGGCGTTCCGCGTCGGAGCCGGCTGCCCGCCAGTCCGCCGCGAAGCCGACGTCGAGGGCCGACTCGCCGAGCGCGAACACCGCGTCCGACAGCTCGATGAGGATCTCCCGCTGCCGCACGTACAGCGGCTGGCGGGAGTCGCTGTACATCACGAACGCGGCCACGATCCCCTTGAGGAGCGCGATCTCGGCTTGGATGCCATGTGGAACCACGACGTCCGCCCCGAAGCGCACCAGGCTGGCCTGCGGGAACGCCTCCCGGGTCGCCGCGGTCGCCGCACCGGCGAACCGGCCGATCATCTGGCTCGTGAAGTTCTTGAGCCGACCGAGGTCGCGCCGCGAACCGTCCCAGGCGGTGATCCAGGTGTGCGAGGACTGCAGCCGGTCGAAGGCGGCGGCGAGGTCGTCGTGGGTGAAGTCGTCGCCTGCCCAGGACAGTGCCGTGTCGATGAGGCGGTCGTGTCCTGCCCGCGCGTTCAGGAACGCCGGGTCGATGTACTCCCCGACGACGGCGTCCTCGAAGTCGTGGACCGAGTAGGCGATGTCGTCCGCGAGGTCCATGACCTGGGCCTCGACGCAGCGGACGCGCTCGGGAGCACCGGCTCGCAACCAGCGGAAGGCCGCGGAGTCCTCGTCGAAGAACCCGAACTTGGCCCGGCCTCCGGGATCCGGCACCGACTGCGCCGCCGGCCACGGATACTTGCAGCTGGCGTCGAGGCTCGCGCGGGTGAGGTTCAGACCGTACGGCTCACCGTCGGGACCGAAGACCTTGGATTCGAGGCGCGTCAGGATCCGCAGGGTCTGGGCGTTGCCCTCGAACCCGCCGATCGCTGCGGACCAGTCGTTGAGTGCTCGTTCGCCGTTGTGACCGAACGGTGGGTGACCGAGGTCGTGCGCGAGGCACGCCGTGTCGACGACGTCGGGCGCGAGGTCGAGGCTGGCCGCCAGCTCGCGACCGACCTGCGCCACCTCGAGGGAGTGCGTCAGTCGGTTCCGGGCGAAGTCGACCCCGCTCGTCGGGCTGAGCACCTGGGTCTTGGCGGCGAGTCGCCGGAGGGCGCTGGAGTGCAACAGCCGGGCACGATCACGAGCGAAGTCGGAGCGTCGCGTCGAGTGGTGCTCGGGCATCCAGCGTTCTTCGTCGTGCAGGGTGTAGCCGTCCCGGTCCATGGAGACGCTCCCCTGCTCGATGATGCTATCCGCCACTGTGGTCCAGTTCCGCGCCCGCGATCTCCGTCTGCTCGGCGGCGCCCAGCGACTGCGAGTCGAGCCAGCCGTACGGCAGCGCCGGTCGTTTCGGCGTACCGGCGCGTCCGCGCTGGCCCTCGGCTGCGGCGCCCGGGTAGGGGGCCGTCCAGTCGAGCGTGGCGAGCAGGTCGTCGAGCTGGTCGAGCGACTCCACGGTCGCGAGGCTCGCGCGGAGGTCTCCACCGACCGGATAGCCCTTGAAGTACCAGGCGACGTGCTTCCGGATGTCGCGGCAGCCGCGCTCCTCGCTCTCGAAGAACTCGGCCAGGAGCTCGGCGTGACGCCGGAACGCGGCCGCGACATCGCCGAGGGACGGCTCCGCCTTGCCGCCCTCGCCGGCGAACGCCGAGCTGAGGTCGCCGAAGAGCCAGGGGCGACCGAGGCAACCGCGGCCCACGACGACGCCGTCGCACCCGGTCTCGTCGACCATCCTGAGCGCGTCCTCGCCCGACCAGATGTCGCCGTTCCCGAGGACCGGCACCGAGGTGACCGTCTCCTTGAGCTTGGTGATCGCCGACCAGTCCGCATGGCCGGAGTAGAACTCGGCGGCGGTCCTGGCGTGCAGCGCGATCGACGCCACACCGGCGCCCTCGGCGATCCGACCGGCCTCGAGATAGGTGAGGTGGTCGGAGTCGATGCCCTTGCGCATCTTGATCGTGAGCGGGACGTCGCCGGCGGCACGGACCGCGCCCTCGACGATGTCGCGGAAGAGCCCGGTCTTCCAGGGCAGCGCCGCTCCCCCGCCCTTGCGGGTGACCTTGGGCACCGGGCAGCCGAAGTTGAGGTCGATGTGGTCGGCGCGATCCTCGGCGACGAGCATGGTGACGGCCTCGGCGACCGTCTTCGGGTCGACGCCGTAGAGCTGGATGGACCGGAGCGTCTCGCTCTCGTGGTGCTGGATGAGCCGCATGGTCTCCGGCGTGCGTTCGACGAGCGCGCGGGAGGTGATCATCTCGCTCACGTACAGTCCGGCGCCGTATTCGCGGCACAGTCGACGGAACGCCGTGTTGGTGATCCCGGCCATGGGGGCGAGCACGACCGGCGAGTCGAGCACGATGGGCCCGATCGCGAGGCTCGGGCGCTGCGAGAGCGTGGTAGGAAGAGACATCACCCTCGATTCTCCCAGATGATCCGCGCTCCCGCGCCCAGTGAGGACCTCATGTCAGACGCCGTCCCGCCCGCCGACCTCCAGCCGTCCGGCCGCGAGCGCGTCCGAGCGGCGGCCGCCGCACTCGGTCTCGACGTGGAGCTGGTCGAGCGACCGCCCGCGCGCAGTCTCCACGAGGCGGCGGAGCTGCTCGGCATCGAGCCTGCGGACATCGTCAAGACGATCGTCGTGAAGCGTCGGAGCGGCGACTACCTCTTCGCCCTCGTGCCTGGTGGCCGCAAGATCTCCTGGCCGCCGTTCCGCACGCTGCTCGGTGCGAACAAGCTGGCCATGCCCGACGCGGCGACCGCGTTCCAGGCGACCGGCTACGAGCGCGGCACGATCACCGTCCTCGGCGCGAGCGCTCCGCTCCCGGTCTACGCGGACGAGCGCATCCTCGAGCGCGGCGGGCGCATCGCGATCGGCGCCGGCGAGCACGGGTGGAGCGCCTTCATCGATGCGGCGGAATACCTCACCGCCATCGGCGCCGTCACCGCGGACCTCACCGAGCCGGAGGACCCTCAGTCCTGAGCCGGCTCCGGCGGGAGCACGAGGCAGCTGTCGCCCTCGCAGACGACGGCTTCGCCCCCGAGGAGTCGGAGCGCCGGCCGGACCGTCGCGGACTGCTGCTCGCCGACGCCCCGCGACGGGGAGGCAGTCTCCGTGCTCACGCCTGCACCGGCTCGGTGCTCGCGCGTTCCGTCCAGACCTGCTCGAGGACCTGCGTGAACGCGGCCGACTCCTGCGCCCCGGACACCCCGTAGGCACCGTCGATCACGAAGAACGGGACGCCCTGGATGCCGTATCCCTGAGCCGTCGCCTGATCCTCGCGGACCGCCTGCGTGTACTGCCCGGACTCCAGCGCCGAGACCACGGCGGACCGGTCGAGCCCCACCTCGACGGCGAGGTCGGCGAGGTCCTCGATGCGACCGACGTGACGGCCCTCGGTGAAGTAGGCCCGCAGGAGGCGCTCGGTCATCTCGAGCTGCTTCCCCTCCGCCTTGGCGTGGTGCAGGAGTTCGTGCGCCTTCACCGTGTTCGTGTGCTGGAGGATGCCGAAGTCGTACTCGAGACCAGCGTCCGAGGCGATCCCCGTCACCCGATCGAGCATCTGCTGCACCTGGTCGGCCGGCATGCCCTTGTGCTTCACGAGGAAGTCGATCTCGGTGCCGTCGAAGTCGACCGGGGTGTCGGGTGCCAGCTCGAAGGAGTGGTACTCGACCTCGACCTCGCGTCCGTCGCCGAGCTGTGCGAACTCGGCCGCACCCCGCTCGAACTTGCGCTTGCCGATGTAGCACCACGGGCAGGCGATGTCGGACCAGATGTCGATCTTGATGGGTTCGCTCATGTCAGGGCCAACCACCGACACCCGCCGGTCATTCCCCCGAGGTCACCGGGGCGTCTGGCACGTCGCGCGCCCCGCCGAAGCGACGATCGCGTCCGGCGTACCGCTCGACGGCCTCCCACAGCTGCCGCCGCCCGAAGTCGGGCCAGAGGGTGTCGAGGAAGACCATCTCCGCGTAGGCCGACTGCCACAGCTGGAAGTTGCTGGTGCGCTGCTCGCCTGAGCTCCGGACGAAGAGGTCGACGTCCGGCAGGTCGGGCAGGTAGAGCCGGCTCTGGACGAGACGCTCCGAGACGGCCGACGGCCTGATGCGGCCAGCGGCGACATCGTCGGCGATGCTGCGGACAGCGTCGACGATCTCGTTGCGCCCACCGTAGTTGACGCACATGGTGAGCGTCAGGCGGTCGTTGCCGCGCGTCAGCTCCTCCGCCGTCTGGAGCTCCTTGATGACCGAGGTCCACAACCGAGGCCGACGCCCGGACCATCGCACGCGCACGCCCCACTCGTTCAGTTGATCGCGCCGCCGATGGAGCACCTCGCGGTTGAACCCCATGAGGAAGCGGACCTCATCGGGCGAGCGCTTCCAGTTCTCGGTCGAGAACGCGTACACCGACAGGTGTTTGATCCCAAGTTGCAGAGCACCCGCCACGACGTCGAGGAGAGCGGCCTCACCCGCCTTGTGCCCTTCGACGCGCGTGAGTCCGCGTCGGTTCGCCCACCGGCCGTTGCCGTCCATGACGATCGCGACGTGCGACGGCACCTCACCCTTCGCGAACTCGGGCGGGACCTCCCCCGTCCAGTCGATCGGTTTGAACGGCACCGCGTCGCGGTGGGTGTAGGGCTTCGGGGTCACCCGCGGCTCCGATCCTGTTCGAGGTGCGCGAGCGACCGCAGGCCGCGCTCCAGATGCCATTGCGCGTAGGCGGCGGTGAATCCGCTCGCCCGTGAAGCCGTCTGCTCGGCGGCTGCCTCCGCGTACTCCCAGTCGCCGGAGAGCAGTGCTCCGAGGAGCGAGAGGGTGTCGGCGTCCAGCCGAGGGCTGCCCGATGGCGCGCAGTCGTCGCAGACGACCCCGCCGAGTTGCACGACCACGTGCGAGTAGTCACCCTCCGTGCCGCACCTCGAGCAGGCCCCGAAGCTCGGTGCCCAACCGGCGAGCGAGAACGCCCGGAGCAGATAGGAGTCGAGGGTGAGCCGCGGACCGTGCTCATGCTTCGACAGCGACCGCAGGGCGCCGACGAGCAGCAGGTACTGCTGGAGCGAGCCCTCGGACTCCGTCAGGCGATCGGCCGTCTCGACCATCGCGCTCGCGGCCGTGTAGCTCCCGTAGTCGGCGCTGATCTCGGCGCCGTACGAACCGAGCGACTCGGCCTGGGTGATGGTGTCGAGACTGCGGCCCTCGTAGAACTGGACGTCGGCGACCATGAACGGCTCGAGCCGGGACCCGAACTTCGAGCCCGTGCGGCGGACACCCTTCGCGACCGCCCGGATCTTGCCCCTGCTGCGTGAGAGCATGGTGACGATGCGATCGGCCTCGCCGAGCTTGTGGGTCCGCAACACCACCACTTCGTCTCGATATACCGGCACGCATCGATTATCCCGCCTCGCACCGACAACGTGCCCCGGGAACCGCCGTCGGGGATCGAAGGAGCGCTTGGAGAGATGAAGCCGTGAACGAGGTCCTCTTCGTCGTTCCCCTGTGGGTCGACCTCTCCGCGGTCGCGATCGGCGCCGTGCAGGGCGCGATGTTCGCGGCCAGATTCCAGGACCGTCAGCTCGACTGGCTCGGTGTCGCCATCATCGGCGTCGTCGTCGGACTCGGCGGCGGTCTCATCCGCGACATCCTCCTCGGACAGGTGCCGGCGTCCCTCCAGAACAACTGGTACCTCCCTGTCGCCTCGGGAGCCGCGCTGCTCGGGATGTTCCTCCTGCGCACCATCACGAGGCTCGGGCCCGTCATCATCGGTCTCGACGCCCTGACGATCGGCATGTTCGGAGCGATCGGCTCCACCAAGGCACTCGCGGCCGGTTTGCCGGTCATCCCGGCGATCTTCGTGGGCACCGTCTCCGCCGTCGGCGGATCGGTCCTCCGCGACGTCATGCTCGGCGTCCCAGTCGCCCTCATGCACGTCGGGTCACTCTACGCCGTGGCGGCGGCGGTCGGGACCGCCCTCCTCGTCCTCGCCGTGACCTTCGGTGCGCCGCTCGGGATCGCGGCGATCGTCGGCGTCTCGTCGACTGCGGTGATCCGCCTCCTGGCCGTCCGGTTCGGGTGGACGTTGCCCGAGCAGCGCCAGATCGGCGGATGGCGGATCTGGCGCCGCTCGACGCGCGGCTGAGTCGGCTCAGTCGACCGCGAGTGCCGCGACGGGTGCGATCCGCGTCGCCCGACGTGACGGGGCCACCGAGGCCGCGGCCGTCAGGAGTGCGGCGAGCACGACGATCACCGCGACGATGGCCCATGGGATGACCGGGAAGATCAGCCCGGGCGAGCCGTTGATCGCTCCGAGCATCGACTGGGCACCGGCCCAGCCGTAGAACGTCCCGAGGAGGAGGCCGACGACGACGGCTGCGATGGTCAGCTGCGCCGCTTCGATCACGATCATGCGTCGGATCTGTGCCGCGGAGAACCCGAGGGCGCGGAGCAGTCCGAGTTCGCGGGTGCGTTGCAGGACGCTGAGCGAGAGGTTGTTGACCATCCCGACCGCGGCGATGAGCGCGCTCAGCCCGATGAGGGCGGAGAAGACGCCGACGGTCGTCGCGACCACGGCCTGCGTGCCCTCGTAGACCTCCGGATTCGTAGCCTGGGCGTTCAGCACGAACTCCTGGAAGTTGGCCGCGGCGACCGCGAACATCGTCACGAGGGTGACGCCGATCACCAGACCGATCGTGGTGCGGGAACTCCGCTCCGGGTAGCGGACGGCGTTCTCGGCGGCGAGTCGAGCCGTCGCGGAGGTGCCGAACAGCCGGCCGACCAGCCGCAGTGCCGACGGCATCACGAGGTGCGCACCGAGCACGAGGCCGGAGAAGGAGACGATCCCGCCGACGATGCCGATGAGCACGCCGAACGGCGACACGAGGCCGACGCCGACGCCCGCGAGCAGGAGCAGGACACCGACCACGAAGAGGCCGATCGCGACCGCGTTCCGGGCGGGCCGGGCGGTGGCCTCCTCGCGGCTCAACTCCTGCGATCCCCCGATCGCCTGCATCGGGGTGACCGTCAGGACGCGTCGCGCGCCGATCCAGGAGGCGAGCCACGTGGTCAGGACGACCGCGACGACCGGCAGGAGCACGGCCGGTTCGACGATCGCGTACGGCAGCTCGGGCAGCACACCGGTCGCGACCCCGATCCGCACGAGTGCGAAGGTCGCGAGGAGCCCGACGAGCAGCCCGGCTCCCCCGCCGAGTAGCCCGACGACGACACCCTCCTTCGCGACGGCGCGACGCTGCGATCGCGCCGTCGAACCGATCAAGCGGAGCAGCGCTATCGTCCTCGTGCGCCCGGCGACGATCGTGGCGAAGGTGTTCGCCGTGACGATCGCGCCGACGTACACCGCCAAGGAGACGAACACGGCGGCCGCGAGGATGAGCATGATCACGACGGTGCCGCTGGAGCCCGTGACGTCGTCGGCCAGGATGAACGTGGAGAGCACACTCGTCACCATGAGCAACAGGACGCCGAACGAGGCACTGAGCGTCGCGACGAGGAGGCTCGCGCGATGCTCGCGGGCCCGGGGCCCGAGATCCGTCCGGCTCATGCCGCACGCTCCATACCGAGCATGAGCGCCGAGATCTGCTCCGGGGTCGATCGAGGTCGGTCCTCGACCACCCGGCCGTCCGCGAGGAAGACGATCCGGTCCGCGTAACTCGCGGCGATCGGATCGTGCGTCACCATCGCGATGCTCTGGCCGTATTCGGTGCTGGCCGCAGCCAGCAGGGCCAGGACGCTCCGCCCGGTGCGGGAGTCGAGGTTACCGGTCGGTTCGTCCGCGAAGAGCAGCTCGGGTCGCGTCGCCAGGGCACGCGCGATCGCGACGCGCTGCTGCTGTCCGCCCGAGAGTTCGTGCGGGCGGTGGCCGAGTCGGGACGCGAGTCCGAGCGTGCTCACGAGCACGTCGATCCAGCTCTGCTCCTCACCGGTCGGACGGCGGGCGTCGAGTTCGAAGGGCAGTCGGATGTTGGCCGCGACGTCGAGCGTCGGCACCAGGTTGAACGCCTGGAACACGAATCCGACACGACGCCGACGGAGGATCGTGAGCTGCCCGTCGTCGAGGTCCGTGATGTCCTGGTCGCCGAGGCGCACCCGCCCCGCGGTGGCCTGATCGAGGCCGGCCATGATGTGCATGAGCGTCGACTTGCCCGAACCGCTCGGGCCCATGATGGCGGTGAACCGGCCCCGCTCGATCTCGAGGTCGACGCCGTCGAGGGCGACGACCTGGTTGTCGGCGGGTCCGTAGCTCTTCCGGAGTCCATGGACGCTGGCGACGACGGACGGCTGTGCTGAAGTGGTCATACTCCGAAGCTACGGAGTGAGGTGCCGGGTGCGCGTCGGGCGCACGAGCGACCCTGGTACATCCGGGGGATGATCCTCGATCACTCCGCGGGTGCGTGCTGAACCGCGGTCAGACCAAGCCGTGTTCGAAGGCGAACACGACGAGCTGGACCCGGTCGCGCACCTCGAGCTTCGCGAAGATCCGGCTGATGTGCGTCTTCACGGTCGCCTCGCTGAGGAACTCGGCGGCGGCGATCTCGGAGTTGCTCAGCCCGCGCGCCGCGAGGAGGAAGATCTCGCGCTCGCGTGCGGTGAGCTCGGCGTACCGCTGCGGTGCGGCCGGAGCGGCCGGCGCCTGCTGGAAGTGCTCGAACAGCTCGCGGGTCGCCGAGGCGGCGATGACCGCGTTCCCGGCATGGACGGTGCGGATCGCAGCGAGCAGGAACTCCGGCTCCGCGTCCTTGAGCAGGAACCCGCTCGCTCCCGCTCGGATCGCCGTCGCGGCCGCCTCATCGAGGTCGAAGGTGGTCAGCACGACGATGCGAGGCCGCTCGCTCCCGCGGGCATCCGCCTCCGCGAGGATCGTCTTCGTCGCCTCGATCCCGTCCATGACCGGCATCCGGACGTCCATGAGGATGACCTGGGGACGTGTCCGTGAGGCCAGCTCGACCGCTTGACGCCCGTCGGAGGCCTCGCCGACGACACGGAGGTCCGGCTGCGACCCGATGAGCATGCGGATCCCGCCTCGGAACAACGCCTGGTCGTCGACCAGCGCGATCGTGATCGCCCCCGCTGCCGTCGCATCACTCGGATCGGTCATCTCGTCACTCCCACCGTCGCGTACGGGATCGATGCGTAGACGGTGAAGAGACCGTCGACCAGGGTCGTCCCGAACCTGCCGCCTGCCAGCGTAGCGCGCTCGTTCATCCCGGCGAGCCCGTGTCCCGTGCCGGCCTTCGGCGGTTCGACCTTCGCCCGGTTGACGACCCAGAGCTGCAGCTCGGGTCCGGTCCAGTCGAGATGGACGTCGATCGGTCCACGATGATCACCGTGTCGGAGCGCGTTCGTGAGCGCTTCCTGGATGATCCGGTACACGGCGAGCTGCGAACCGGTCGCCACCGGACGTTCCTGGCCGTGACGCTGGACCACCACGTCCAGCCCGGCTCCTCGCAACTGCTCGTAGAGCCGGTCGAGGTCGGCCATGACCGGCTGCGGGCCCTCGGTCTGTTGGAACCGTAGCTGCGCGAGCAACACCCGGACGTCGGCGAGGGCCTCTCGGGAGATACTCGAGATGGTTCGCAACGCCTGGTCGGCCGAGTCCGGGTCGGCGGCCAGCGCATATCGAGCACCGTCGGCCTGGGCGATGACGACGGCGAGGGAGTGCGCGACCACGTCGTGCATGTCGCGCGCGATCCGGTTGCGCTCCTGCTCGACCGCGACGTCGCGCTCGGCCAGGAGCTGCGCCTGTCGGCTCTCGCGGGCGAGCCGCCAGGTGCGCATGAGGACACCTGCGGTCCAAGCGAGGCCGAAGAAGGCGGCGAACGCGAGGAACATGAACAGCCCGACCGTCACCTGCGCGACCGGTGTCATGTCGTTCGCCAGGCCGAAGGTGCTGATCTCCGCACCGATGCCCGCGGTCCAACCCGGGACGACGATCACGTAGAACGCGATGAGCGCGGCACCGACGAACGCGGAGGCGAAGGAGACCCATCTGACCACCCGGCCGCCGTAACTCGCTGCGGCGTAGAGCACGACCGGGATCGCGAAGTTCGCGGGATCAGGCGCGAGCAAGAGGATGAGCTGCAGCAACGCCGCGGCCCAGGCCACGGACAGCGCGATCGCCGGGGCGAGCCTGCGGAACGCCAGCGCACCGCACATGCCGAGCAGGACGATGGTGTACCCGGCTGGGCGCGTCGTGTACGCAGCGGCGGTGAGGATGAACAGCACCGACGGCAGCGCGATGTCGAGGGCCAGCTGGCCGGGCCGGAGCATGCGGAACATCCCCCAACCGTACGACCCGGCGGCCGGTCACCCCGTCCTCGCGCAGAAAGATCATCCTCCGGGTGTACGCCGGAGGACAGCGCTGCGCCGGGCCGACCCGAAGGCCGACCCGGCGCAGTGGGATCGTCAGATGGAGGCCAGTTCCCGCGCCTCGACCTGCGTGCGCACGGCCCGATTGACCGCCGAGACCACTGCCTTGAGCGAGGCCGTCGCGATGTCGCCGTCGATGCCGACGCCCCACAGGCGCTGGTCGTTCACCTGGAGCTCGACGTAGGCGGCCGCCTCGGCGTCGCCTCCGGCGCTCAGCGTGTGCTCGACGTAGTCGTACAGCGTGACCTCGATGCCGCGCCCGGAGAGCAGGTTGAGGAAGGCCGCGATCGGTCCGTTGCCGGTCGAGGTGCGCTCCTCGACCTGCTCGCCGTCGCGAAGGGCGACCTCGAGGACCACGGTGCCGGTGAGGTCACTCGACGTCTTCGTGGACTGCAGCTCGAACCGACCCCACTTGGCGTCCGCGACGGTCGCAGGCAGGTATTCGTCCTGGAAGATCGACCAGATCTGGCCGCTCGTCACCTCGCCGCCCTCGGCGTCGGTCTTCGCCTGGACGACGCCGGAGAACTCGATCTGCAGGCGACGCGGCAGGTCGATCGCGTGGTCGGTCTTGAGCAGGTAGGCGACGCCGCCCTTCCCCGACTGGGAGTTCACGCGGATGACCGCCTCGTAGCTGCGCCCCAGGTCCTGCGGATCGACCGGCAGGTACGGGACGGCCCACTCGAGGTCGGCGACGTCCTTGCCCTGCGAGACGGCGTCGACGGACATCGCCTCGAAGCCCTTCTTGATCGCGTCCTGGTGCGAACCGCTGAAGGCCGTGAAGACGAGGTCGCCCGCCCACGGGCTCCGCTCGTGCACCGGCAGCTGGTTGCAGTGCTCGGCCGTCCGCTTCACCTCGTCGATGTCGCTGAAGTCGATCTGCGGGTCGACACCCTGCGTGAACATGTTGATGCCGAGCGCGACGAGGTCGACGTTGCCGGTGCGCTCACCGTTCCCGAAGAGGCACCCCTCGATCCGGTCGGCGCCGGCCAGGTAGCCGAGCTCGGCCGCCGCGATCGCGGTCCCGCGGTCGTTGTGCGGGTGCAGCGAGATGATGATGTTCTCGCGGTTGGCCAGGTTGCGGCTCATCCACTCGATCGAGTCCGCGTAGACGTTCGGCGAAGCCATCTCGACCGTCGACGGCAGGTTGATGATGACCTTGCGGTCGGGGGTCGCCTCGAGGACCTCGACGACCTGGTTGCAGATGTCGACGGCGAACTCGAGCTCGGTACCGGTGTAGCTCTCCGGCGAGTACTCGTAGTAGATCTGCGTCCCGGGGACCGTCGACTCCATCTCGCGACACTTCCGCGCGCCATGCAGGGCGAGGTCGATGATGCCCTGCTTGTCGCTGCGGAACACGACGTCGCGCTGCAGGATGCTCGTCGAGTTGTACAGGTGCACGATCGCCTGCTTCGCGCCGCGCAGCGACTCGTAGGTGCGTTCGATGAGGTGGTCGCGTGCTTGGGTCAGCACCTGGATGGTGACGTCCTCGGGGATCGCACCCTGGTCGATGAGGCTGCGGACGAAGTCGAAGTCGGTCTGGCTCGCGCTCGGGAACCCGACCTCGATCTCCTTGTAGCCCATCTTCACGAGCAGGTCGAACATGATGCGCTTACGCTCCGGGCTCATCGGGTCGATGAGGGCCTGGTTGCCGTCGCGCAGGTCGACCGCGCACCAGCGCGGAGCCTCGGTGATCCGACGGTCAGGCCAGGTGCGGTCGGGCAGCGAGACGTCGAACTGGTCCTGGTAGGCGCGGTAGCGGTGGACCGGCATGCCTGATGGGGTCTGGGTGTTCTTCATGATCCTGGGATCTCCTCGTGGGATTGGGGGTGAGCCAATGACGAACTCCGCGACGAGGGAGGCCTGGAACTAGGACTCGTCGCGGCAGCTAAGGAGGAGCAGACCGGAGGACACGTCGTCAGCATAGCACTCCCCCGCACGGCCGATCAGGTGACCAGCGAGGCGAGGTCCCGCACGGACACGTCGGGGAGGTATGCGCGCCCGACCGCGATGCCGATCGCCGGCAGCGTCAGGGGGTCCGCGTAGCCGAGGACGAGCGGACGCTCCTCCGGCTGGAACTTCCCCTTGAAGGCGAGGAGCGAGCGGAACCCGTAGACGGGTTCGAGCACGTTCCCGAGGTAGGTCAGGACCCGGTCGATCCCGGCCGTCTCCGGCTGCTCGGCGTTCTTCGAGCGCGCGAGCGGAGCCCCGGAGAGGCTCATCTCCTCGATGTCGTCCTCCTTGAACCGAGCGGCTGCCTCGGCGATGAGGAACTCCATGACGCCGTTCATTCCGTCCGTCCGACGTCGCATGAAGTCGAGGGTCCAACCCACGACCTCACCATCGCGCCGCACCGGAAGCCAGCTCGTGACGCCGTGCAGCCGTCCTTGCTCGTCGACCGCGAGCAGGAGCCGGACCTCCTCGTCGACGAGTTCGTCGATCCCGCCGAGGGTGAACCCCATCTCGGGCAGCTTCCGTTCAGCGACCCACTCCTCGGAGATCTCGGCGATCTGCGCCGCGAGTCCGACGCCCAGCGCCCCGTAGGTGGACCAGACGGCGGTGATCCCCGCACGGTCGGCCCGGTTGACGGAGGATCTGATGTCCTGCCAGCGCTTGCCGACCATACTCCAGCCCTGCGGATGCAGGACCGTCTCCTCGGCGACCTGGATGGTGCGCCAACCGATCCGGTGGAGGGTTCCTGCGGTCTCCTCGTCCACGCTGTACAACGCCACCGTCAGGCCCGAGTCCTCGCAGTGCTCGATGAACCGCTCGAGGACCCCCTGCTCGTGACGGTCCCTGCCGAAGAAGCCGCCCGTCGTGACTGCGACCCCGGCCACGATCCGGTAGGCGATGCCCGCGCTGCGCTGTGGGTCGAACCAGGTGAGGTTGCCGGGCCAGGTGGCCATGTGCCCGATGGAGTCGCTGCCCTCGGCCAGGAGCTCGCGCAGGCGGCGCTCGTCGGCCGGCGCGATGGCGTTCGCGACCCGGCTCAGCGGCCAGACCGCGCCGAGCAGGATGATGCTCCACCAGACGGGCCCGACGGCGTGGAACACCACACCGGTGAGCGGGGCGATCGGTACGAAGCCCGGGAGGACGTTCCGCAGGTACGCGGCGGGGACGAACCGCTCCGGCGCAGCACGGAGGACCTCCCAGATGTCGGGCCTCGGCGAGAATCCGCCGGGTTGGAGCACGGCGACGACCACGAAGAGCACGGCGAGCACGACCCACGACGCGCCCACCAGGGCGAGGTACCCCCAGGCACTGCGCCGCGTGGCCCGCACGGGGAACCCACGACGGAGCACGACCAGGAGTGCCGCCACGACGAGCGGGAGCAGGATCGCCGCCCACAGCGCGATCGCGATCTCGACGGACCGCTGCTGCGCGCCGTGCCCCGTCCCGAGCAACGACGAGGAGTGTCCCGTCGGGTGGAGCCGCACCCCAGCCCCGAGCGACAGCGCGCTCAGGACGGCGAAGGACACCATGATCGCCGTCGCGAACCAGACCGCGAAGCGTCTGCCGCGGAGCAGGCCCCACGCCGCGAAGAGCAGCGCGATCATGGGGACCACCGACAGGAGCACCGCTCCGAAGCCGTCGACGCGCACCAGCGTGAGGTCGCGCAGACACTGTGCTGACACGCCGACGGAGCGGCATTGCCCGATGACCCGTCCGGCGTCCGGGATGTTCTGTTCGAGCAGGAGCACGAGCGGCGCGAGCGGACCGAGGTGCCGGCCGGACAGGAAGGTGATGAGCGGTCCGATGCCCATCATCGCGACGACGGACGCCAGGAGCACCCGGGTCTCGTGGTGTGAGCTCCGCACGCGTCGCACCGACGGGGCAGCCCCGGCAAGCAGGATCCCGAGCAGGACACCGACCAGCGCTGCGAACAGTCGTGCGAGATCCTGCGGGAGTCCCGAGTACAGCAGCACGATCAGCGCACCGACGACGACGAACGCGCGGATCCGCCGACGCCAGAGCGGCCCGTGGAACGCACTCGATGCGGCGAGGGCGCCGAGTGCACCGGCCACGGGGTCGAACGCCACGATGCGGGCGACCTCGCCGCTCCAGAACTCGCCGCCGAGCGTGCCGAGGAGTTGGAGCCCGATGGCGAGCGCGTTCCCGGCGACCGCGGTCACCAGTACCGCCAGGAGCGTCTTGACGGCTCCGAACCGTCGCTCGGCGAGCACCAGGGCAGGGACGCCGATCACCAGGAAGGCGAGGAGCCCGAGCACACCGTCGGTTCCCAGCGCACCGGTCAGGAGCGCCCACCAGTGTCCGTCGACCACGACCTGCTGATACCCCACGCCGGCCGCCTCACGGATCGCCGACCGCCAGGCCGGCGTCGCCACCGGCGGCGTACGCCACACGAACCCACTGACCACGAGCACCAGCGCCGTGATCCCGATGCTCATCGGCACCGACCGGATCACGCCGGTCACGAGTCGACCGAACGGCGTCGCCCTTCCCGCGCGCATCAGGCGAGCCCGAATCGTGCGGCGATCACGGGGAGCGCTCGCTCGAACACCGTGTGGACGGTGTGCCAGTCGTGCGCCGTCCCGTCGGAGACGAAGGTCGTCGTCCGCATGCCGGCGGCCGAGGCCATCGCGGCGATCCGCCGGACGCCTGGACCGTAGCGGCTGTCGTCACTGCCGTAGCCGAAGACGCCGACGGTGTCCGCGTACGGGGTGTGTGCGGCGAGGATCGCGGAGGGGGCCGCTGCCTCATACGCCGTCGCCGACCCGCCGAAGCCCTGTGCGATCGTCGTCGGTCCGATGGACGGGACGACCTCCCCCGAGATGTCGAGGATGCCGCCGTAGCGTTCGGGATGCGCGGCGCCGAGCTGGATGGAACAGGTCCCTCCCTGCGAGAACCCGGCGATGAACCAGTCCGTCCGCGATGCGGACACCGGGAGGTGCGCCGAGATCCACGCGGGGACGTCGACCGTGAGGTACGTCGCCGAGTTGCCGAGCGGCCCGTCGACGCACATCGGGTTGCGGTCCGGAGCGCCGAGCTGATCGGGCACGACCACGATGGGAGCGAGACCCGCATGCGAGGCGGCGAAGCGGTCGAGGATCCCCGCGATCCCAGCCGACGCGAACAGGTCGGCAGGCTCGCCCGGCTGACCGCTGAACGCCTCGATGACCGGCAGGGCCGGCGGGTGGGCGGTCAGGGCGGCCGGTGGCAGGTAGACGAGCGCGTCCCGGTGGGCGAACCCGGAGGTCGTCGCCGGGATGTCCACGTGTTCGACCCGCCCGCCGCTCGGCAGGTCGGCGGGTCGCTGCCACGACGCTGTGGTCCCCCGTGCGGCCGACAGGGCGGAGAACGACTGGTACGGGCTGATCCCCAGCGCCGCCCGCACCGTCGCGAACTCACCGAAGTCCTGGTTCACGCCGATCGCCCCGATGAGCAGGAAGGCGGGGATGGCGAGGCTCGCCACGACGACCCGCCACGCCCGGGTCCGCACGATCGCCGCGATCGCCAGGGCGGCACCGGCGAACCCGACCGCCGCCCACGCACGGGTGACCGGCGTCAGTTCGATCCCGAAGACGTCGAACACGTCACCGAGCAACCATGCCGTGACATAGGCGAGGAGCGCCCCTCCGCTCGCCACGAGGAGCATCGTCAGCCAGCCGCGGACCGTTCGGCGCCCGGTCAACAGGATGATCGCCAGGACGACGGCGGCACCAGCGACCCAGACGAGGAGCTCCGGACGATCCAGCCTGATGGCCAGCAACCAGTCGAACACTCGGACTCCTTCTCGCGACCCCGAGGACCAGTATGTCCGCGCGCTCGCGAGCCTGTCGGCCAGATGACGGGTTCCACAGCGGGCCCAAAGCAGACACGCAAGTCACGTTCAGGTAACGGAGACCACCCGCACGGATCCGCACGGGCCCGCAGCGCCGACGGTCGACCGGATCCGGGTCAGAATCCCAGGCGACCGAGCAGTTTCGGGTCGCGCTGCCAGTCCTTCGCGACCTTGACGCGGATGGAGAGGAAGACCCGCGACCCGACGAGCGGCTCGATCCCCGCGCGGGCCCGGGCCCCGACGTCGCGGAGCCTGGAGCCGCCCTTCCCGATGATGATCGCCTTCTGGCTGTCGCGCTCCACGAACACGTTCGCGTAGATGTCGAGCAGGTCGGTCCCCTCGCGCGGGATCATGTCGTCGATGGTCACCGCGAGCGAGTGGGGAAGCTCGTCCTGGACGCCCTCGAGCGCGGCTTCACGGATGAGCTCGGACACGCGGTCGATGACCGTCTCATCGGTGGTGGCCTCGGTCGGGTAGAGGCGTTCCGACAGCGGCATGAGCTTCGTGACCTCGGTGACGAGGATGTCGAGCTGGTCGTCGGTCACCGCGGACAGCGGGATGACGGCGTCCCAGTCTCGGAGCTCCGAGATCGCGAGCAGCTGCTCGGCGATCGTCGTCCGGCTGGCGGTGTCGGTCTTCGTGACGATCGCCACCTTCTTGGCGCGCGGGAAGCCGTCGAGCGACTCGTTGATGAAGCGGTCGCCGGGGCCGAGCTTCTCGTTGGCGGGGATGCAGAACCCGATGACGTCGACGTCCGAGAGAGTGGACTGCACGAGGTCGTTGAGCCGCTGGCCGAGCAGGGTGCGCGGGCGGTGGATGCCGGGGGTGTCGACGACGATGAGCTGGCCGTGGTCGCGGTGCACGACCCCGCGGATCGCGCGACGCGTGGTCTGCGGCTTCGAGCTCGTGATCGCGACCTTCTCGCCGACGAGGGCGTTGGTCAGCGTGGATTTGCCGACGTTCGGACGCCCGACGAAGGACACGAACCCCGCTCGGAAGTCGGACGGAGGGGTGGTGTCGTTCATGGGTGCTCCCGGTGGTCGGTGGACGCCTGCTGGGCGTCCTGCAGCTGGTCGTCGCGCTGGGCGATGACGGTGAGGATGCGTCCCCGCCGCCCCTCGACGCGCTCGGCGGTGAGTTCGAGGCCGTTGGTCGACACCGTCGATCCGACGACGGGCAGCCGCCCGAGGGCCTTCGCGAGGAGCCCGCCGACGGAGTCGACGTCGTCGTCGTCGAGTTCGAGGCCGAACAGCTCCCCCAGCTCGTCGACTGGCAGACGGGCGTCGACCCGGAACCGTCCGTCGTGCAGGTCGGTGATCTCGGGGGTGTCGGTGTCGTACTCGTCGGAGATGTCGCCGACGAGTTCCTCGATGAGGTCCTCGAGGGTGACGAGACCGGAGATGCCGCCGTACTCGTCGACGACCATCGCGATGTGATTGGACTCCTTCTGCATCTGCTGCAGGAGCGAATCGGCCTTCTTGGACTCGGGTACGAAGCTCGCCGGCCGCAGGAGCGGCTCGATCGATCCCACCTCGGTGACGCCGTCGCCACCGAACATCGCGCGCACCAGGTCCTTCAGGTACAGGATGCCGACGAGGTCGTCGATGTCGCCGTCGCTGACGGGCGCTCGCGAGATCCCCGTCTCCAGGAACACCTCGAGCGCCTCGCGGACGCTGAGGTCGCGCTGCAGACTCACGAGGTCGGTGCGCGGGATCATCACCTCGCGGACGAGCGTCTCGTTGAACTCGAAGATCGAGTGGATGAGCTCGCGGTCGTCCTCTTCGAGGACCGAGTGCGCGGCGGCCTCGTCGACCATGCTCAGCAGTTGCTCCTCCGAGGTGAAGGAGACCGATCGGGGCAGCCCCGGCGTCACCCGGTTGCCCAGGGAGACGAGGACGTTGGCGACCGGGCCGAGGACCACGCGTGCGGCACGGATGGCGGGGGCACTGAAACGCAGCACTCCGCTCGCGTGCGTCCGGCCGACGCCTCGGGGACTTGCGCCGACGAGCACGAAGGAGGTGCCCGTCATGATGACGACTGCGAGGATGAGCACGAGCCACAGCTCGTCGATCGACGAGGCCAGTGCGAGGGTGACCAGGACGGCGGCCGTGGTCTCGGCCAGGATCCGGATGAAGTTGATCGCATTGACGTGCGCACCCGGATCGGCCGCGATGGCGCGGAGCGCGGATCCCGAGCGGGCGCCCTCGGCGAGGTCGAGGATGTCCGCACTCGACTGGACGCCGATCGCGGCGTCGGCTGCGGCCATCAGACCCGCGAACGCGACGAGCAGGAACGCGACGATGACGAAGACGGCGACGAGGGACATCAGCTGGTGCGTCGTCTCTCCTGGAGTGCGAAGGCGAGGAGGATGTCCCGCTGGATGCCGAACATCTCCTTCTCCTCGTCGGGCTCCGCGTGGTCGTACCCGAGGAGGTGGAGCACACCGTGGCAGGTGAGGAGCTGGAGCTCGTCCATGGTCGAGTGCTTCGCGGCGGCGGCCTGTGTCTCGGCGACCTGCGGGCAGAGCACGATGTCGCCGAGCAGCCCGGGCGGCGTCGGGTTCTCCTCGGTGCCGGGACGGAGCTCGTCCATCGGGAAGCTCAGGACGTCGGTCGGTCCCGGCTCGTCCATCCACTGGACGTGCAGCTGCTCCATGGCGCCCTCGTCGACCAGGACGATGGCGAGCTCAGCATCGGGGCTCACGTGCATCGCGTCGAGCGCGAACGACGCCAGGGCGAGGATGCGCGATTCGTCGACGACGACGCCGGACTCGTTGTTGATCTCGATGGTCATGAGCGTCCTCGCTTCGGCTGGTGGTCTCTGGCTGCGCCCCGACGCTCGGCACGGTTGGCGAACTCGGCCGCCTGCTCGCGCTCGAACCGCTGCGCTTGACGGACGGCGTCGTACTCGCCGTAGGCGTCGACGATCCGTCCGACGAGGGTGTGTCGGACGACGTCGTCGCTCGTGAGCTGGGCGAAGTGGATGTCGTCCATGTCCTTCAGGACACGGGTCACGAGTCGGAGCCCGGACGCACCGGTCGGCAGGTCGATCTGTGTGACGTCGCCGGTCACGACGATCTTGGATCCGAACCCGAGCCGGGTCAGGAACATCTTCATCTGCTCAGGTGTGGTGTTCTGTGCCTCGTCGAGGACGATGAACGAGTCGTTGAGCGTCCGGCCGCGCATGTAGGCGAGCGGTGCGACCTCGATCGTGCCGGCTGCGAGGAGCTTCGGGACGATCTCCGGGTCCATCATCTCGTTGAGCGCGTCGTAGAGCGGACGGAGGTACGGGTCGATCTTGTCCGTCAGCGTGCCCGGGAGGTACCCGAGTCGCTCGCCGGCCTCGACGGCCGGGCGCGTCAGGATGATCCGGTTGACCTCCTTGCGCTGCAGGGCCTGCACCGCCTTCGCCATCGCGAGGTACGTCTTGCCGGTACCGGCCGGACCGATGCCGAACACGATCGTGTTCTCGTCGATCGCGTCGACGTACGCCCGTTGTCCGACGGTCTTCGCCTTGATCGTCTTGCCACGCGAGGTGAGGATGACCTGCCCGAGCACCTCCGACGGGGAGGCCGAGCCGTCCTGTCCGAGCATGCGGGCGGAGGTGCTGACCTCCGCCGGCCCCGGGTCGTGTCCTTCTCGGACCATGGTGATGAGTTCCTCTACGAGTCGTCTGGCGGCGTCGGCCTGCGGCGCCGGGCCGGTGATGGTGATCTCATTGCCGCGCACGTGCACCGAGACGCCGGGGTGTTCGCGCTCGACGGTCGTCAGGAGGCGGTCCTGTGGGCCGAGGAGACGGACCATCGCGAGCCCGTCCACCAGGAGGACGTGCTCGAGCTCATCCGGCCGCGCGGCGGCGGGGCGGTCTGGGTTCGTGGACTCAGGCTCCGCCAAGGGTGCCCTCCTGCAGGGAACCGCCGAGGACATGCGCGTGCACGTGGAAGACCGTCTGCCCGGCGGACTCACCGGTGTTGAAGACGAGTCGGAACTCGCCACCGGTGTGCTCCTTCGCGAGCGACGACGCCACCTCGACCACCTCAGCGAGCAAGGAGGGATCGCCAGCGGCCAATTCCACGACGTCGCGGTACTCGGCGGTCTTCGGGACGACGAGGAGGTGTACGGGAGCCTGCGGTGCGATGTCGGCGAACGCGATCACCCGATCGGTCTCGGCGAGGAGGGTCGTCGGGATCTCCCCCGACACGATGCGGCTGAATACCGACGGTGCTTCACTCATGTCCACCAGTCTAAGGTTCGTGACGGCCTCACGCGCGGGCTGGTGGATCGTCACCACCGACCGAGCAGCACGTTGAGCGCGGCGATCGCCGCCGGTCCCGCCGTCGAGGTGCGGAGGACGCCCGAACCGATCCGGACCTCGACCGCGCCGGCCGCTTCGAGTCGCTCCCGCTCCGCCGGCGAGATGCCGCCTTCGGGACCGACGACGAGCACGAGTTCCTCGGCGAGCAGTGCCGACGGGTCGAGCTCCGAGAGGGCGAGTGCCGCACTGGGTTCGAGCACGAGGACGGTCCGGCCGGCGACCATGGTGGCGAGGCCACGGGTGTCGACGACCTCGGCCACCTCGGGGACCCGCGCACGGATCGACTGCTTCGACGCCTCGCGCACGATGAGCTGCCAGCGGGCACGACCCTTGGCCGCTTTGTCGCCCTGCCACCTGGAGATGCTGCGCTCGGCACCCCATGGGACGATGCGGTCGACACCCAGCTCGGTCGCCGCCTGGATGGCGAGTTCGTCGCGATCGCCCTTGGCCAGCGCCTGCACGAGGACGAGCCCGGGACGGTTCTCCGGATGGACCACGACCGATTCGACGCGGATCTCCAACTCACCCGGCTCGCTGCGCACGACCGGTCCGGTCGCGATCAGGCCCCGGCCGTTGCCGATCGAGGTGGTCTCGCCGACCCGCAGCCGACTCACGGCGACGGCGTGCTTCGCCTCGGGCCCGCGGAGGGTCACCGAGTCGCCGACACCGGTCGATTCGAGATCCTCGCGGAGGTACAGCGAACTCATCTCAACCGACGCCGTGGAAGCGGTCGCGGATCTTCGCGAACAGGCCCTGCTGGAACTGCGCGAGCGCCGGAGCACCCTGGCGTCGTCCCGAGGCGAAGCTCTTGATCAGCTCGCGCTCACGGTGGTCGAGCTTCGTCGGGGTGACGACCTGGACGCCGATCTTGAGGTCGCCCCGGCTGTTACCGCGGAGGCGGGTGACGCCGCGGTCCTTGACCGTGATGACCTCCGAGCTCTGCACGCCCGGTCGCAGCTCGACCTCGACGTCGCCGTCGAGCGCGTGGACGGTGACCTGGCGGCCAAGGATGGCGTCGGTCATCGGGACTTCGAGCGTGCACAACAGGTCGTCGCCGTCGCGGCTGAAGACGTCGTGGTGCTTGACCTTCATCTCGAGGTAGAGGTCGCCGTTCGGGCCGCCGGCCGGGCCGACCTCGCCGCTCCCCGGCATCTGCAGACGCAGACCGGTGTCGACGCCGGCCGGGATGTCGACCGAGACGGTGCGGCGCGCACGGAGCCGACCCTGACCCTGGCAGGTGACGCACGGGGTCGCGATGATCGTGCCGTAGCCGCGGCAGGTGCCGCAGGGCGCCGAGGTCATGACGTTGCCGAGCAGCGAGCGGACGGCACGCTGGATGGAGCCGGTGCCGTGACAGATGTCGCAGGTCACCGGTGAGGTGCCGGGCTGGCAGCAGGAGCCGTTGCAGGTGCTGCAGAGCACGGCGGTGTCGACCTCGAGGTCGCGGTGCGTGCCGAAGATGACCTCGTCGAGGTCGAGCTCGACACGCAACAGGGCGTCCTCGCCGCGTGCGCGGCGGGACTTCGGTCCGCGCTGCTGACCGCCTCCGCCGAAGAAGGTGTCGAAGATGTCACCGAAGCCGCCGAACCCGGCGTCGCCTCCGCCGAACCCACCCGCCTGCGGACCGAGGTCGTACTGCTGGCGCTGCTTGGGGTCGCTCAGCACGTCGTAGGCGTGCGTGACCTCCTTGAACCGCTCCGAGGCGTCGGAGCCCGGGTTCACGTCGGGGTGCAGTTCGCGTGCGAGGCGGCGGTACGCCTTCTTGATCTCTTCGGGCGTCGCCTCCTTGGCGACACCGAGTGCTGCGTAGTGGTCGGGGTAGTCAGCCACTGAGGGCCTTTCGTTCGAGGTGCGGAAGGTGTTGGGGGACGCGACGAGGATGCGTCACTCGGCGTCGAGGATGCGCGAGAGGTACCTGGCGACGGCACGGACCGCAGCCATGTTGCTCGCGTAGTCCATTCTCGTGGGGCCGAGGACGCCGAGCCGGGCGATTTCGCCACCAGAGGAACGGTAGTTCCCGGCGAGGACGCTCGTGGTCTCGAGGCCGAACGACGCGTTCTCCCGCCCGATGCTGGCGACCACGCTGTCGCGCTCGGACTCCATCTCACCGAAGAGTCGGAGCAGCACCACCTGCTGCTCGATGGCGTCGAGGACCGGGTAGATGCTGCCGGGGAAGTCGTCTTCCGTGCGGGCGAGGTTGGCGGCGCCGGCCATGACGAGGCGGTCCTGCCGCTGCGCCGAGAGCTGCTCGCGCACGGCGTCGACGATCCGGACGGCCGCCGCGCGGTCGAGGTCGGCGATGTCGGCGGGGACGTCACCGATCGCGTCGTGGGCGTCGAGCAGCGGACGGCCCGCGACCGCCTCGTTGCACAGCGAGCGGAGACGCGAGATGAGGTCGTCGTCGACCGGGCTCTCCGTCTCGATGAGGCGCTGCTCGACGCGGCCGTTGTCGAGGATGATCACCGCGAGCACACGGTTCGGGGTGACGCTCACCAACTCGAGGTGCCGGACACGGGCCCGGGAGAACATCGGGTATTGGACGAGCGCGACCTGGTTCGTCAGCTGTGAGAGCAGCCGCACCGTGCGGTGCAGGACCTCGTCGAGGTCGCCGGACGCACCGAGGAAGGTCTCGATCGCCGTCCGTTGGGCGTTGTTCAGTGGACGGCGGTCGGCGAGGTGGTCGACGAACATCCGGTAGCCCTTGTCGGTCGGTACCCGTCCGGAGGAGGTGTGCGGAGCGGCGATGAGCTCTTCGTCCTCGAGCTGGGCCATGTCGTTCCGGATGGTGGCTGCGGAGACCCCGAAGGAGTGGCGGTCGACGATCGTCTTGGACCCGACGGGCTCACGCGAGGCGACGTAGTCCTGCACGATGACGCGGAGCACTTCGAGACCGCGATCCGACACCATCCCGATCTCCTCCCGTCATCCACCTCGGAGTACCGACCATCAGCACTCGAAGACCCTGACTGCCAATCATATCGTGGCCTCCGGGCCACCGTCCCTTGCGCGGCCCGTGCCGCGGGAATACCGTTGGCCGCAGGCATGGGTCCCTGACGAGCAACACCTGGTGCGATACGCTCAGCTGGACCAATTGAATATCACTCTCCGTGAAAGGTGCGAAGATGTCCGATCCGAACGCTCAGCCGCCCGTCGACCCAGCGAAGGGCGGGTCGGTTCCGCCTGCAGGAGACGGCGCGACGCCCCCTCCCGCAGCTCCGCAGCAGCCGCCCGCAGGCGCTTACCCGCCCCCGCCCGCAGGTGGCTACGCGCCCCCGCCGCCCGGCGCAGGCGCCTACCCGCCGCCGCCCGCGGGCGCCCCGCAGTACCAGCAGCCGTACGCCGCCGCTCAGCCCATGAGCCCGTCGGACGAGAAGCTCTGGTCGACGCTCATCCACATCGGTGGGATCTTCTTCGGGTTCATCCCGCCACTGATCGGCTACCTGGTTCTCAAGGACCGCGGCCCGTTCATCAAGGCGCACACGCTCACCGCACTGAACTTCCAGCTGACGATGCTGATCGCGCTCGTGGTCGGCTCGATCCTGACGATCGTCGTCGTGGGTCTGTTCATCATCATCGCCGTCTACGTCGTCGTGATCGTGTTCAGCATCATCGCCGCGATCAAGGCGAACAAGGGCGAGCTGTACAGCTACCCGCTCACGATCCAGTTCATCAAGGCCTGATCCGTCGAGTCGCACGAGAACAGCCCCGTCCGGTCCGCCGGGCGGGGCTGTTCTGCGCCTCGGGCAGGGTCAGTCGCCGACCAGACGGCGGACGACCGCGTCGGCGAGGAGCCGCCCGCGGCGCGTGAGCTCCAGCCGTCCGAGCAGGGCCTGCCGCGCGTCGACCAGTTCCTCGGCGATGAGCCCGGCGACCGCCGTGCGCGCCTCGGGGGCGAGCGTCCGGATCGGGATGCCGTCCCGCGTGCGGGTGAGCAGCAGGATGCGTTCGAGTTCCCGCGTCTCGTCGTCCAGGGTCTCCCGGCCGGCGGCCGGCGACTCCCCCGCCGCGATCCGCTGGGCGTACGCCGCCGGGTGCTTGACGTTCCACCAGCGCACCCCGCCGACGTGACTGTGCGAGCCCGGGCCGACACCCCACCAGTCCTCACCGGTCCAGTAGGAGAGGTTGTGCCGGGAGCGGTGCGTGTCGTCCGTCGCCCAGTTGCTGACCTCGTACCAGCCGTAACCTGCGTCGGTGAGCAGGTCGTCGGCGAGCTCGTACATGTCGGCCTGGAGGTCTTCGTCGGGGGTCCCCACCACGCCCGAGCGGATCTGGCGCGCGAGTTTCGTCCCGGGTTCGACGATGAGCGAATAGGCCGACACGTGGTCCGGCGCGCAGGCGATCGCCGTCTCGAGTGAGACGCGCCAGTCGGCCAGGGTCTCCCCCGGTGTCCCGTAGATGAGGTCGAGGCTGACCCCGAGGCCGGCCTCGCGAGCCCATTGCACGACGAGCGGCACCCGATCAGGATCATGCGTGCGCTCGAGGGTGGCGAGCACGCTCGGCACGGCGGACTGCATCCCGAACGACACCCGGGTGAATCCGGCTTCGGCGAGGGTACGGAGGTAGGCGGCGTCGACGGAGTCGGGGTTCGCCTCGGTCGTCACTTCGGCGCCGGGCGCGAGGTCGAAGTTGTCCGTCACGCCACGGAGCATCCGGACCAGGTCGTCAGCGGGCAGGAGGGTCGGCGTCCCGCCACCGAAGAACACGGTCGAGACCGGCCGGTCGGGGACGGTCGACGACGCCAGGACGGACCTGCCGAAGCGGAGCTCTGCGACCGCCTCGTCGGCGTAGTCCGACTGCTTCGCGCCGCGGAGCTCGGTCGCCGTGTAGGTGTTGAAGTCGCAGTAGCCGCATCTGACCCGGCAGAACGGCACGTGCAGGTAGACCCCGAAGGCGCGCTCGAGCGCACCGACCGCCGCCGTCTCCGGGAGGAGTCCGTCGGACGGGGCCGGATCGGCGAGTGGGAGGGCGCTCGGCACGGTCCGTGGCTCAGACGCCGCGCGACGGCAGGAGTGCGCGGAGATAGGCGTCGTTCATGGTCTTGCGTCGGCGCTTGGAGCCGACGAGCTTCGCGGCACCCTTCGTCGGGCGGAAGAACGAGCGCACGACGATCCAGACGGAGTCGTCCTCGCGCCGCTCGATCGTGAAGGACTGCTCACCGCTCTCCGGATCGCCCTCCATCGTGCCGATGGCCAGGCTCACGTGACCCGGCTCCTCGGTGACGGAGATGACGCGATGCGGCCCGACGAGCGGTTCCCCGCCGACGGTTCCGGCGAAGACGACCGTCGTGCCCGGCGTGATGAACGGCGTGCCGTCCTCGGCGAAGCGCTGCTCCTCGTGCGTCTCGATGGGTTCCAGCGGCGTACCGTCCTCGGCGAAGGCGATGCCGCCGTACTGCACGCCCGTGCCGGGGTGCACCTCGGAGATCTCCACGCCGCTCGAGCGGTGCAGTCCCCAGGTGAGGAGGGCGCTGCTCGCGAGGGCGAACCGCTCCTCACCGCTCCCGAGGCGGAACGCGTCCTCCGACGGCACGTAGCCCTCCGGCGGGTACTGCATGAGGTCGGTCCGCTGGGTGGCGCCGACGGCCGCGTAGTCGACCGCTTCGTCCTCGAACGAACTGCGTCGTGCGTTCACTTCTTGTCCTTCGTCTCCACGTCCCCGGAGAGCGCTGCGATGAACGCCTCCTGAGGCACCTCGACCTTGCCGACCATCTTCATCCGCTTCTTGCCCTCCTTCTGCTTCTCGAGGAGTTTGCGCTTGCGGGTGATGTCACCGCCGTAGCACTTGGCCAGGACGTCCTTGCGCATGGCACGGACCGACTCGCGGGCGATGATCCGCGCACCGATGGCGGCCTGGATCGGCACCTCGAACTGCTGGCGCGGGATGAGCTTCTTCAGGCGCTCGGTCATGAGCACACCGTAGGCGTACGCCTTCTCGCGGTGGACGATGGCGCTGAACGCGTCGACCTGGTCGCCCTGCAGCAGGATGTCGACCTTCACGAGATCGGCGGCCTGCTGGCCGGAGGGCTCGTAGTCGAGCGACGCGTACCCCTGCGTGCGGCTCTTCAGGTGGTCGAAGAAGTCGAACACGATCTCACCGAGCGGCATCGTGTACCGCAGCTCGACGCGGTCCTCGCCGAGGTACTCCATACCGAGCAGCGCACCTCGACGGCTCTGGCAGAGCTCCATGATGGTGCCGACGTAGTCCTTGGGGGCGAGGATGCCCACCTTGACCATCGGCTCCGACACCTCGAGGATCTTGCCGGAGGGGAACTCGCTCGGGTTCGTGACGGTGACGACCTGCTTGTCCTCCGTCTTCACCTCGTAGGTGACCGACGGCGCGGTGGCGATGAGGTCGAGGTCGAACTCGCGCTGCAACCGCTCGGTCACGATCTCGAGGTGCAGGAGGCCGAGGAAGCCGACGCGGAACCCGAAGCCGAGGGCGACGGAGGTCTCGGGCTCGTAGTTGAGCGAGGCGTCGGAGAGCTTCAGCTTGTCGAGCGCGTCGCGGAGGATCGGGTAGTCGCTGCCGTCGATGGGGTACAGACCGGAGAAGACCATCGGCTTCGGGTCGGTGTAGCCCGGGAGGGCGTCGGTCGCCGGCTTCACCGCGGTCGTGACGGTGTCGCCGACCTTCGACTGCCTGACGTCTTTCACGCCGGTGATGAGGTAACCCACCTCACCGACGCCGAGGCCCTTCGTGGGCGTCGGTTCCGGCGAGCTGACACCGATCTCGAGGAGGTCGTGCACCGCGCGCGTCGACATCATCTGGATGCGCTCCCGCGGACTCAGCTGGCCGTCGATCATGCGGACGTAGGTGACGACGCCACGGTAGGTGTCGTAGACGGAGTCGAAGATCATGGCGCGCGTGGGTGCGTCCGGGTCGCCCACGGGGTTCGGGATGCGCCCGACGACGCGGTCGAGGAGGTCCTCGACGCCCATACCGGTCTTGCCGGACACCCGCAGGACGTCTTCGGGCTTGCCGCCGATGAGGCTCGCGAGCTCCTTCGCGTATTTGTCGGGGTCGGCCGCCGGGAGGTCGATCTTGTTGAGCACCGGGATGATCTCGAGGTCGTTCTCGAGGGCGAGGTAGAGGTTCGCGAGCGTCTGCGCCTCGATACCCTGCGCGGCGTCGACGAGGAGGATCGCGCCCTCGCACGCGGCGAGCGACCGCGAGACCTCGTAGGTGAAGTCGACGTGCCCGGGGGTGTCGATCATGTTGAGCGCGAAGGTCTCGCCGTTGAGCGACCACGGCATACGCACGGCCTGGCTCTTGATGGTGATGCCGCGCTCCCGCTCGATGTCCATGCGGTCGAGGTACTGCGCCCGCATGTCGCGGTCCGAGACGACGCCGGTGATCTGCAGCATGCGGTCCGCCAGAGTCGACTTGCCGTGGTCGATGTGGGCGATGATGCAGAAGTTCCGGATGAACGCCGGGTCGGTCGATGCCGGCTCGAGGGCCTTCACTGCTTGGGGGCTCACGCGTTCCTCGGGGTCAGGGGTGGAATCGGGCAACCCTCATTGTCCCACGGCGGGGAGCACCCGCGCTGCGGTACCCTGGATTGCCAGAACTCAGCCCGACTGGTAATGTTGCCTGTTGGCTTGCGTGTGAGTTGAGACCACACGAGAACTCGCTTGAAGACGCCCTCTTCCGTCCGACGGCACCGAACATCATTTCCTCGAACCGAAAGTTGACCCAACGTGGCAAACATCAAGTCGCAGATCAAGCGCATCGGCACCAACAAGAAGGCCAACGAGCGCAACAAGGCCGTCAAGAGCCAGCTGAAGACCGCCATCCGCGCAACCCGTGAGGCCGTCGTCGCCGGCGACAAGGCTCAGGCTGAGACCGCACTCAAGCTCGCCTCGAAGAAGCTCGACAAGGCCGTGAGCAAGGGCGTCATCCACGAGAACCAGGCAGCGAACCGCAAGTCGGCCATCGCCAAGCAGGTCAACGCGCTCTAAGCGACACCAGCTGCAAGGCCCCGGCGTTCTTCGGAACGTGCGGGGCCTTTCGCGTTGCCCGCTCGGTTCCTGATCTTGTCGAAGGGCCGCCCGCCCCGCGGCCAGCTCGGCGGGCTACCGCTCCGAGAGATCGACCCCGCGTGCCGCGATCACACCGACGAGCCGCTCGAGCGCGAACACCGGGTCGCGGCTCGCGCCCTTCACGCCGGCGTCGGTCTCGGCGAGCATCTGCACCACGCGGCCGATGCCGGCGTCCGTCCAGCCGGACAGGTCACGACGGGCGCGGTCGACCTGCCACGGCGCGAGGCCGAACTGCTGGGCGATCTGCCCGGACCCGCCGCGAGCCGACGACACCTTGGCCATCGTGCGGATCTTCATCGCGAACGCGGCGACGATCGGGACCGGGTCGGCGCCCGAGTCGAGCGCCTGCCGCAGGGCGAGCAGCGCTTCCCCGTGACGCCCGGCGATCGCGGCGTCGGCGACGTCGAACGCGCTCGTCTCGAGTCGACCGCCGTAGTACTTGTTGACCGTCTGCTCGGTGATCTCCTCAGACGCGTCGGCCATGAGCTGGCTGCACGCGGCCGCGAGCTCGGCGAGGTCGTCGGAGAAGGCGCCGACGAGTGCGCGGAGCGCCTGAGGCGTGATGCGACGACCCGCCGTCTTGAACTCCGCCGCTGCGAAGTCGGCCTTGTCGCTGTCTCGCTTGAGTTCGGTGCAGACGATCTCGACACCGCCACCGGTGCCCGCGCGGATGGCGTCGAGCAGCTTCTTCCCTCGCACGCCTCCGTTGTGGCGGAGGACGAGGTAAGCGCCCTCCGGCGGTGCTTCGAGATACCGGATGGCTTCGGTGAGGAACTGGTCGGAACACTTCTCGACCTGGCTGACGCGGACGAGCCGGGGCTCGCCGAAGAGCGACGGGCTCGCGACCGTGAGCAGCTCCCCCGGGGCGTAGCTGTCGGCGGCGACGTCGTTGACCTCGAGCGAGGGGTCTTCGGAGACGAGGAAGTCGCGCAGCCGGCGGATCGCCCGGTCGGCGAGGAAGGACTCCGTGCCGGACACCAACACGATCGGCGCCGGGCGGATCTCCGACCAGCCGAGCTGCGGGATCGCCGCCGAGGCTTTGGCCGCCGTCTTGGCCTTGCCGCGACCGGCGGAACGTGGTGCAGCCACAGCGGCTCCTCTCGACCGTCCGAGTCTACCGGCGACCGCCGACGCCAGGCGGGGCGGTCGGCGGCTCACCCGCCGCGCTCCGACCACACGCGGAACCCTCCACTGTCGCCTGGGCCGAGGACGATGGTCCCCGACTTGTCCGTGCGGAGGACCTCGGCCCCGGTGGCCTCGTAGAGCTCGAGCGCTGAGCGAGTCGGGTGACCGTAGCCGTTGTCGGCCCCGACGGAGACGAGCGCAACGGTCGCACCGACCCGGCGCGCCAGGCGGTCGCTCTGATCGGCGGAGCCATGATGCGACACCTTGACGATGTCGAGCGGATCCCCGAGCGCGTGCCGACCGAGCAGCCGGTCCTGCGCTTCCTCACCGAGGTCGCCGAGCAGCAGCACCGATGCGGCGAGGAGATCGAATCTGACGACCACGCTCGCGTCGTTCCCCGGTTCGACGCCGCCTGCCGCGGGGTCCGGCCACAGGACGCGCCACTGCGCCGCGCTCTCCGGCTCCCCCAGCACCCCCTGGTCCCCGGCGCCGGCCTCCCGCACCTCGGCACCGGCCGCTCGAAGCACTCGGGTGATGCGCTCGTCCGACGGATCGTCGACCGGCCCGAGCAGCACCTCGTCGACCCGACCGACGACCGCGTCGAGGCCTCCGACGTGGTCGAGGTCGTAGTGAGTGAGGACGAGCAGCTCGATGCGTGAGACCCCGAGTTCGTCCAAGCACGCGCGGAGCGGTTCGGGGTCGGGCCCGACGTCGACCAGGGCGGTGGCGCCACCCTGTCGCAGGAGGACCGCGTCTCCCTGACCGACGTCGCAGGCGGCGACGATCCAGTCGCCAGGCCGATGCAGGGCCGGGCCGAGTCCGTCCCCGACCGCCCGACCGCACAGTGCGACGAGTGACACGACCACCGCCACGCCGATCGTCGTCGACCACTTCTGGGGCAGGTCCCGACGGAACAGCAGCAGCGTGGCGATCAGGACCGTCGGCACGGTGACGAGCACGACGCCGAGCGGCCCCTCCGGCCACGGCACTCGCGCGGCAGGGACGCCCTCGAACCACCGGGCCACCGCGGCGATCCACGTCGCGGGCACCCAGCCGAGCCACGCGACGAGCAGCGCGAGTGGTGGTGCGAACGGGACCAGCAGGCAGGCGAGCAGTCCGAGCATGGTCGCGGGCGCGGCGGCCGGGCCCGCGAGCAGGTTCGCGGGGACGCCGCCGAGTTGGATCGCGGGGTCGAGGAGGACGAGCATCGGCTGGCAGGCGAGCTGGGCGGCTGCCGGGATCGCGATGAGGGCCGCTATCCCTCGCGGTAACCATCTGCAGAGCACATCCGTCAGTGGTCCGCTGAGCAGCAGGAGGCCGGCCGTCGCGAGCACCGAGAGCCCGAAGCCGTACTGCCCTGCCAGCCAGGGATCGGCGACGAGGAGCACGACCACCGCCAACGACAGCGCGGCGAGGCCACGGATCGGCCGTCCGAAGCCGCCCAGCACCAGGACGAACGCAGCCATGAGCGCCGCCCGTTGCACGCTCGGTTGGGGCGTCACGAGGACCACGAACGCGACGAGGCACAGCAGGGCACACGAGATCCTGAGCTTCCGCCCACCGCCGAGTGCCGCGACCGCGGTGCTGACGAGCCACACGATGACCGCACAGTTCGCGCCGGACACGGCCGTCAGATGCGAGAGTGAACTGCGCTGCATCGACTCCGTGACCGCGTCGCTCACCTGGCTCACATCGCCGATCGCGAGGCCGGGCAGCAGCTCCCCGCCCGAGCCCGGCAGGTCGGACGCGAGCCCGACGAGGCCTGAACGGAGCGACGCCGACCAGTCGAGGATCGCCGGCGGCTCCCCCAGCAGCTCGGGCTCCTCCCGCGCGAACAGCAGCGCTGCCCGCGCATCACCCGGCGCGTTCCATCGGAGCGAGCCGTCGACGCGCCAGCGCTCGCCGATCCTCGGAGCCCGGTCCGCCGGGACCGGCGCGAAGACGAGGACCGGCACCGAGAGGCGCTCCAGCACGCTGTCGTCTCCACTGGCCGTCACGAGGTCGGCCGCGAAGCCGATGCCGGCTCCCGTCGTGACTGAACCGGTGGGCACGGCGTCGCCGGTCACCAGGACCTCGGCGGTCACGGGCGTGCTCGCGAGCTCGAGCAGAGCCTCCGGCTGCCGGTCAGGCGCGCGTGTGCCGATCGACGCGGCGACCATCCCGAACAGCGCCGCGGAGCACGCGCAGAGCAAGAGTGTCGTGACGACGACAGGCCCTGTGCGAGGCTCCCCAAGGCGACGCCGGACGACCGTGCTGTACCCGAGGCAGGCGGAGGCGACGACGAACGACACCAACACCGCACCCCAGGCCAGCGTCGGAGTCCCGCAGCAGACGGCCGCGCCGACCCAGGTGACCGCCGCCGGAATGAGCAGACGCGGGAAGCGCATCGTGCTCCCGCTTCGCCCGGACGTCGATCCTGGGGCCGCGTCGGCGGTCACACCGTCGCCGCCGCGCGAAGCCCCTCAAGGGTTTTCGCTCCGATGCCTTCGACCGCGCTCAGGTCGTCGAGGGTGGCGAACGGCCCGTTCGCCTCCCGCCAGGCGATGATGCGTGCAGCCAACGCCTCCCCGATCCGCGGGAGTGCGGTGAGCTCGGCCGCAGATGCCGTGTTCACGTTGACGAGCTGCGAGCCGGACGGACTCCCGGCAGCCGACCCGCCCGCGCCTCCACCCGGTGGCACCTCGCCGGCCACGGGGACGTACAGTTGCTCGCCGTCGTTCACGAACCGTGCAAGGTTCACGGCACTGGTGTCCGCTTCCGGTAGGAGGCCGCCGGCGGAGGCCACCGCATCGAACGCACGTGATCCGTCCGGCAGCCGGTAGACACCAGGGGCAGCGACCGCTCCGAGTACATGGATGAACAGCTCCCCCGCCGCCGAGCTGGCGGGCGCGGTCGCTCCCGGAGTCGCGCCGGACACAGGGCTCGCATCCGCCGACAGCTCCGCCCCACCGATCGTCCTGACCGCCCCACCTGAGGTGAACAGCGAGACGAGGATGGCGACGACGAGGGCCGCGATCACCAGCACGACGACCGCCCCGACACGGAACTCTGGGCGCGGCAGCTCACGCAGCAGGCGGCGTGTGGACGAACGCCTGGACGGCACCGGGCGGGACGTGGGTTCCGGTTCGATGGTCATCCTCGAACGCTACGAGCCCGGACGCCCCGCACCACACGCTCGCCGTCGCCATGGGCACCGAACGCACCGCGCCCGCCCCTGTGGAGCGCGTTCACGGGGGATGCAGGATCAGTCAGCTGACCGAGCGCCTCGGTGCTGACCGGTCGTCTTCCGATCGGGGGCGGTCAGGCCGCTCTGGCCGCGTCGGCCCGCGCTCGTGTCGAAGACTTCCCGAACCAGATCCACAGGAGGCGAGCCGTGGCGAGGATAAGCACCGCGAACAGGCTCTGATTGATGACGCCGAACCACGACAGTCCGCCGAGCAGAACGAAGACGGACCAGTTCACGGCGATGTCGGCGACGATCACCGCGATGCCGAGCACGATGCCGGCGCGCCGTCGAAGGATGATCAGCACAGCGGTGATGGGGTCCAAGACCGTGAGCGTCACCCAGAACAGCCGGACGCCGGGCGGGAAGCCGCCGTAGACGTCCAACCCGCCGAGGATCAGATCCGCCGTGTGCGTGGTCGTTCCGATCAGGAAGCCGATCACCCACAGGATCTGGAACACGCGGAGCGTTCGTACTGCTGGGGCGAGGGCGGTCACCCGGTCATGCTAGCGAGGAAGCACAGGCAGCCGGGCGGGACGCGATCCGAGAACACCCTGCCGTCGGATGGGACACGGGTCCGACTCGATGGTCGTGCCCGAGCGCTCCGAGCGTGTTCGGGACGGGCCACAGGGCCCGCCCCGAACCGCGTCAGCCCTTCGTGGCGATGCTCACCACGCGCGGGGCGCGCACCACGACGTTGACGATCTCGCGATCGCCCACGGAACGCTGCACAGCCGCACTCGCGCGTGCAAGCTGCTCGAGCTCCTCGCCGGAGATCTTCGGCGACACCTCGAGCCGGTCGCGGACCTTGCCGTCGACCTGGACCACCGCGGTCACCTGGTCTTCGACCAACAGCGACCGGTCGGCCTTCCGCCACGGCACCAGCGAGATCGACGGCTGGTAACCGAGCTTGGCCCACATGTCCTCGGCAGTGAACGGGGCGAAGAGGTCGAGCGCCATGGCCGTCACCTCGGCGGACTCACGCACTGCGGGGTCGCCCGCACCGGGCCCGGCGTCGATCGCCTTCCGCGTCGCGTTGACGAGCTCCATGAGCCGTGCCACGACGACGTTGAACTTGCCCGCCTCGATGAGGCCGGGAGCCTCCGCGAGGAAGTGATGCGTGACCTTCCGCAGCTTCTCGTCGCCGTCCTTCCAAGCGACGTCGGGCGAGCTGGTGACATCGTGCGCGACCCGCCAGGCGCGTGCCAGGAACTTGGCCGACCCGGCCGGCGAGACGTCCGCCCAGTCGATGTCGTCCTCCGGAGGACCGGCGAACGCCATCGTGACGCGGAGGGCGTCGGCGCCGTACGACCGCAGCTCCTGGGCGAACTCCACCAGGTTGCCCTTGCTCTTGCTCATCTTCGAACCGTCGAGGATGACCATGCCCTGGTTGAGGAGCGCGCTGAAGGGCTCGGTGAAGCCGACCTTGCCGAGGTCGAACAGGACCTTCGTGATGAACCGCGAGTAGAGCAGGTGCAGGATCGCGTGCTCGACACCGCCGACGTACTGGTCGACCGGGGCCCACTTGTCGGCTTCCTTCGGGTCGAACGCGATCTCGTCGGAGGTCGGGTTCAAGAACCGGAGGAAGTACCACGAGCTGTCGACGAAGGTGTCCATCGTGTCGGAGTCGCGCTTCGCAGGCTTCCCGCACGACGGGCAGTCCACGTTGATCCAGTCCTCAGCCGCCGCGAGCGGGCTCATGCCCTTCGGACGCAGGTCGAGACCCGCGGCATCCGGAAGCCGCACGGGGAGCTGGTCCTCGGGGACCGGCACCTCGCCACAGGCGTCGCAGTGGATGATCGGGATCGGCGTGCCCCAGTAGCGCTGTCGCGAGATGAGCCAGTCGCGGAGGCGGTAGTTCTTCGTCTTCGCGCCGAGGCCGCTCGACGCGAGCGCAGCCGTGACCTTCGGGATCGCGTTCGCCTTGCTCAGGCCGTCGAAGGGGCCGGAGTTCGTCAGGCGACCGTCGCCCGTCAGCGCGACACCCGTCTTGGCGGGATCGATCGACGGGAGGTCCTCCGGCAGCTCACCGTCGACGATGATCGGGATGGCACCGGTGACGGGCTGTGTGGTGTCCACCACGACGCGCACGGGCAGGTCGAACGCCCGCGCGAAGTCGAGGTCGCGCTGGTCGTGCGCGGGAACCGCCATGATCGCCCCGTGACCGTAGTCGGCCAGGACGTAGTCGGCCGCCCAGATCGGCAGGCGCTCGCCACTCAGCGGGTTGATCGCGTACCGCTCGAGGAACACGCCGGTCTTCTGGCGGTCGGTCGCGAGCCGCGCGATCTCGCTCTCGCCCTTGACGCTGTCGAGGTAGGCCTGGAATCGCCCCTTGACCTCGTCGGAGGTGTCGGCGACGAGCTCGGCTGCGAGCTCCGAGTCGGGCGCCACGACCATGAACGTCACGCCGTACAGCGTGTCGGGGCGGGTCGTGTACACGGAGACGGGCTCGGCACGACCCTCGATGGAGAACGAGACGTCCGCACCGTTGGATCGACCGATCCAGTTCCGCTGCATGCTGAGGACCTTGGCCGGCCAGGTGCCCTCGAGCTGGTTGAGGTCGTCGATCAGACGGTCCGCGTAGTCGGTGATGCGGAAGTACCACTGGGTGAGCTTCTTCTTCGTCACCTCGGCGCCGCAGCGCTCGCAGTGTCCGTCGACGACCTGCTCGTTGGCGAGCACGGTCTGGTCGTTCGGGCACCAGTTGACGGGGCTCGCCTTGCGGTACGCGAGGCCCTTCTCGAACAGCTGGAGGAACAGCCACTGGTTCCACCGGTAGTACTCGGGGTCGCTCGTGTGCAGTTCGCGGTCCCAGTCGAACGAGGGGCCGTACTGGCGGAAGCTGGCCTTCTGCTGCGCGATGTTCGCGTAGGTCCACTCGCGCGGGTCGACGCCGCGCTGGATGGCGGCGTTCTCGGCGGGGAGACCGAACGAGTCCCAGCCGATCGGGTGCAGGACGTTGAAGCCCTGGTGACGCCAGTACCGCGCGACGATGTCGCCGAAGCCGAACGCCTCGGCGTGACCCATGTGCAGGTCGCCCGAGGGGTACGGGAACATGTCGAGCACGTACTTGCGCGGACGTTTGTCGGCAGGGTCGCCCGCTGCGAAGGGCTTCAGCTCGTCCCAGACGGGAAGCCACTTCTCCTGGATCGCCTGGAAGTCGTACCGCTCGCCGTCTCGGCGGTCGTCGGTGTTGCGCTCGTCTGACACGTCACTCTCAATCACTGCAGGTGCTGGGGGTGGAAGCCCGTAGGCTGCTCGCACGGCGCTCGGCCGCAGGATGGACGGGCTGGAGCGCACGACGGCGCTCCGTCCAACGGTCAAGCCTACCGGGATTCGGCAGGGGGACGTCCGACGCCGAGTGCCGCCAGCGGGGCCGCCGCCTTGGTCCACGTCTCCTCGAGCTCCTCCCGGGCGTCGGACAGCGCCGTGATACCACCACCCGTCCCGATCGACGCACCCTGCGGATCGATCACGATGGATCGGATGACCATGGCGAGATCCATCGATCCGTCAGCGGACAGCAGTCCGAACGCCCCGGCGTACACCCCGCGCGGTCCCGCTTCGAGGTCGTACAGCAGCTCCATCGCCCGGCGTTTCGGGGCGCCGGTCATCGATCCGGCCGGGAACGCGACCTCGACGACGTCGAGTGCGTCCAGCCCTGCGCGCAACCGTCCTTCGACGGTGCTGACGAGTTGGTGCACCTGCGGGTAGCTCTCGACGTGATGGAGCGCCGTGACCGCCACGGAACCCAGCTCGCAGACCCTGGAGAGGTCGTTCCGCATCAGATCGACGATCATGAGGTTCTCCGCGCGCTCCTTGGGGCTCGCGAGCAGATCGGCGCGCTGACGGGCGTCCTCCTCGGGATCGGCACCTCTCGGCCGGGTCCCCTTGATCGGCTTCGTCCTGACGCGGCCGTCGGCCGAGACCTCGAGGAACTGCTCAGGAGACGCGCTCGCGAGACTGATCGGACCGAACCGGAGGAAGCCGCCGTGGTGCGTGGGGCTCGTCCTGCGCAGCCGCAGATAGGTCGCGAGCGGGTCGTGGACCCCGTCGACGCGCAGGTGGTTCGTCAAGCACAACTGGTAGGCGTCCCCACGGGTGATGTGCTCCTGGCACCGCTCGACGAGCCGCACGTATGCGGCATCGCTGTGACGGGGCGCGCAGACACCGCCGGCCGCCTCGGCCACGGGAGGAGGCTCGGTCGCCGTACTCAACCGCTCGACGACCGCCGCGATCCAGTCGGGATCGTCCGACGAGATCGTCACCGTCCGCGCCGCATGGTCGAACCGCACCTGGTCGTCGAGGCGCAGGAAGAGCACATCCGGGGAGGCGGCCGCGTGTGCCGGAACCCCGACGAGCGCTGCCCCCGACTCGTAGCCGAACCACCCGACCCAATCGCCCGGGTCGCCCTCCGCGTGCACGGTGCGGAGGGTGTCGAGGATCGTCGTCTGATCGACCGAGGTGGCGACCGGGGTGACGCGCTCCACCGTGCCGAGCCTGACGTCCGCGGCCAGGCGTTCGGTCCCGCGTCCGATGAGACTGACGCCGGTCCGGGCGCCCTGGCCCGAATCCAACCAGGCCGCCCAGGGCTCGTCAGCGAACACGCGTCGGTAGACGTCCTCCGGCTCGGACCAGGCCGGGAGGACGACCTGCCGGCGTGCTCCGGTGGATCGCATCAGCCGACGGCCGCGATCGGCGGCGCGACGATCCGGAGGCGACCGGTCACGAGGCTGTCGGGAACCGGCGTGTGTGAGATCACGATGACCGCACGACCCTCGGAGCCCGCGACACCGAGGAGGTCCTCGAGCAGGGCGGTCGCGCGCTCGGGATCGACGTTGGCGGTCGGCTCGTCGAGCACGAGTACGGGGAACTCGCGGAGGAGCGCACGGGCGAGGGCGATGCGTTGCGCCTGCCCGCCCGAGACGAGCGCGCCGTGCTCCCCCACCGGGCGGTCGAGTCCGCCGCGTTCAGCGAGCCAGGTCGAGAGCCCGACCCGCTCCAGCACGGCCTCGAGCTCAGCGTCGTCGGCCGTGTCCCTGGCGAAGAGGAGGTTCTGGCGGATGTCGGCGTCGAAGAGGAACGGACGCTGCTCGACGAGACCGACCGACTCGCGCAACGTGTCCGGGCGGAGGTCGCGTGCCTCGACACCGCCGACGCGGTACCCGCCCTCATACTCGAGGAAGCGGACGAGGGCGTGGGCCAGGGTGGTCTTCCCGGCTCCGCTGTCACCTTCGACGAGCAGCCGGTCGCCGGCCGACAGCCGGAAGCTGATCGGCGCGAGAGCCGGCTCCGTGCTCCCGGGCCACCGTGCGCTGAGGTGCTCCGCCTCGAGCATGACGCCGTCGAAGGCCGGCCTGAGGACACTGCCGGTGTCCTCGTCCGGGATCTCGTCGGGGCGCTCGCTCGGGACCGCTTCCGCCACGCGCTCGGCGCTCGCGACCGCTTCCCGCCAGGCCCCGAACGCGAGGGGCACCATCGCGCAGACCTCGAACACGGCGAGCGGGACGAGGACGATCACGGTGAGCGCGGGGCCGCCGATCGTTCCCAAGGCCGGCATGCCTGCCCAGAGCGCCGCGACGACGGACGCACCGGAAGCCAGGGAGAGGACGGCCCCGGCAACCCCGGCGCCCGCCGCCCGCCGTACCATCGCGCGCGTGAGTGCCGCGTCGGCGTGTTCGATCCGTGCCCGCGCGGCGTCGACCGCGCCGTAGGCGGTCAGCACGTCGAGACCGGTCACGAGTTCGAGCAGCGCTTCCGACAGCGCACCGCGCAGCGGCGCGAGTTCGCGTTCGGCGCGCGCCGCCACCCGGCTCACGAGCAACCACGAGACGAGGAACGCCGCGACGAGGCAGACCGCGAGCGCGATCCCGGCGGCCGGGAGCAGCGCAGTCGCGAGGATGACGGAGGCACCGGCGACGACGCCCGACACCACCAGCGGTTGGACGACCCGCAACGGTACGTTCTGCAGCTCGTCCACATCGGTCACGAGTCGCGTCAGGAGATCGCCGCGGCCCGTGAGCTGCAGTCCGTCGGGAGCGACCGGGATGACCCGTTCGATCATGCCGGCGCGCAGCTGCGCCAATTGACGGAATGCAGCGTCGTGGCTGAGCAGGCGTTCGAGGTAGCGGAACGACGCCCGGGCGAGCGCGAACGCGCGCACCCCGACGACGGCGACACCCAGCTCGACGATCGAGGGCTGCTCCGCGGCCTTCGTGATGAGGAACGCGCTCGAAGCGAGGAGGGCGACGGCGGCTCCCGCGGAGAGGATCCCGGCGAGGAGTCCAGGGACGAACCGGCGAGCCGGCGGTTGCGCCAGTCGGATGATCTGTCGAACGCGGTCATCCATGGAGCACCGCCTCGTCGTCCTGGACGTGTTCCGACCGCACGCGGATCTCGAGCACCGCGTCGGCACGTTCGACGATCGCCGGTCGGTGGGTGATGACGATGACGGCCGCCCCGGCCCGAGCGGCGTCGCGCGCGGCGTCGATGACGAGCGCCTCGGAGGCTGCGTCGAGCGCCGAGCTCGGTTCGTCGAGCAACAGCACCGGCGTTCCGGCATCCGCGGGGGTGCGCCGCAGTCGGTACAAGGCCCTCGCGATCGCGATCCGTTGCGCCTGCCCACCGCTCACGCCGTCGCCGACCGCGCCGATGGGGTGTTCGAGCGGCAGCGCGGACAGCCCGAGTGCCGACAACGCCTCGACGATGAGCGTCTCGTCGGGTGCGTCATCGCCCAGCGCGACGTTGCTGGCGACCGTCCCCGCGATGAGGACCGGACGCTGCGGCGCCCAGGACAACCAGCGTCGTCCGGTGGGCGCCGATGGCACGCGTCCGCCGTCGTGCAGGATCGACCCGCTGGCGTCCACGAATCCGAGGATCGCCGACGCCATGCTCGTCTTCCCGGCTCCACTGGGACCGACGACGGCGGTCACCGCGCCGGCCGGGAAGGTCGCGTCGAGGGCGTCCAGCACCAGCAGCCCGTCGTAGTCCACGCCGAGGCCGTCGAGCACCAGACCCGGCGTCCGGCGAGTGGACCCGTCGGCCGACGCCACGGCACCGATCCGATCCGGAGCCGACGACGACTCGCGCACGGCCTTCGCCTCGTCGAGGATCTCGAAGACCTCGTCGGCGGCGGTGACCCCCTCCGCGGCCGCGTGGTAGTTCGCGCCGACGTTCCGCAGCGGCAGGAAGGCCTCCGGCGCGAGGATCAGGACGAAGAGCCCGGTCCCGAGGAGGAGCGAGCCGTCGAGGAGCCGCAAGCCGATACCGACCGCGACCACGGCGACGGCGAGACTCGACAGCAGCTCGAGGGCGAAGCCGCTCACGAACGAGAACCGCAGGACCTTCATCGTCTCGACGCGGTACTCCTCGGTGACGGTTCGGATCCGCTGCACCTGCCGGTGCTGCCGACCGAACAGCTTGAGGGTCGCCATGCCCGCGACGAGCTCGAGGAAACCGCGCGACAGGTGGGCCAAGGTCTCCCACTGGCGCCGCTGCACCGCCTGGGTCGCGAATCCGATGAGGATCATGAAGACGGGGATGAGCGGGAGCGTCACGATCACCGTGATGCCGCTGAGCGGGTCCTGGACGAAGATCACCGCCGCGATGATCGGCATGGCGATCGCCGTCAGGATGAGCTGCGGGACGTAGCGACCGAAGTACGCGTCCAAGGCGTCGAGCCCGCGGCCCGCCACGGTCGTCAGTGCCGCGGAGCTCCGACGCGAGACCCACCCCGGCCCGAGCGTCTCGAACGCGTCGGCGAGCGCCCGCCGCAACTGACTGCGGACGATCGCGGAGCCGCGGGCGTTCACCGAGTCGGAGGCGAGGACGGCTCCGGCACGCAGCACGACGATGCCGATCAGCAGCCAGAGCGACGGCAGGAGGTCCTCGACCGGGTCCCCGGCGATCGACCGGGACACGAGCTGGGCGACGAACCAGGCGAACCCGAGCGTGCAGGCGGTCTGGACGAGCGCGATGACCGCGCCGAGTCCGAGGATCGACCGGGCTCCGCGGGCATAGCGGAGCAGTCGCGGATCGAGGGGGCGCACGATGACAGGTTAGTGCGCGGCGGCTTCGATGTGCTTCCGCGTGATGCGCTTGCGGAACACCCAGTACGTCCATCCCTGGTAAGCGAGGATCAGCGGCAGGAAGATCAGGGCGGTCCACGACATCACCGTGAGGGTGTACTCCGTCGAGGAGGCGTTCGCGATCGTCAGGCTGTTCGCCGGGTCGTTGCTCGCCGGCATCACCGCTGGGAAGAGCGCCGTGAACAGGGTGAGCACGGCCGCCGCGACGGTCACGGCCATGAGCGCGAACGCACGGCCTTCCAGCCCACGGCTGTTCGCGAACCAGGCGCTGATGAGCGAGACCGCGGCGATGGCCGCGAGGATCAGCACCGGGAGCGAGAAGTGCGCGAGGACGGTCCAGCCGAGGAACGACGCCGCGAGGAGGATCGCGACGAGCCCGGCACGGCTCGCGAGGCGGCGGGCGCGCTCGCGGATGTCGCCCTCGGTCTTCAGCGAGGCGAACACGGCACCGTGGGCGAAGAAGAGCACGAGCGTCGTGAGACCACCGAGGATGCCGTACGGGTTGAGCAGGGTGAAGAGCGTGCCGGTGAAGTTGTGGTCGGCATCGAGCGGGACGCCCTGGACGATGTTCGCGAAGGCGACGCCCCAGAGGAAGGCCGGCAGGGCCGAGCCGACGATGATCATGAGGTCGAAGCGCCGTTTCCAGGAGGCTTCCGGCCGCTGGTGCCGGTACTCGAAGGACACCCCTCTGACGATGAGCGCGAGCAGGATGAGCAGCAGCGGGAGGTAGAAGCCGCTGAACAGGGTCGCATACCACTCAGGGAATGCCGCGAAGAGGCTCGCACCGGCGACGATCAGCCAGGTCTCGTTGAGATCCCAGACGGGGCCGATGGTGTTGATGAGCATCCGGCGGTCGGTCTCGTCCCTCCCGAGGAAGGGGATGGTCATGCCGACGCCGAAGTCGAAACCGTCGAGGACGAAGTAGCCGACGAACAGTGCGGCGATGATCCAGAACCAGAGAATCGTGAGGTCCATGATGCGCTCCTAGTAGACCGTGGTCGCGGGGGCGGCGGGCTTCTGCACGCCGTCCTCGTCGGGTTCGGACAGCTCGATCGGGTCGGGTCCAGCCTTGATCGTCTTCTTCAGCAGACCGAACTCGACGACGAGCAGGGCGCCGTAGACGGCTGTGAAGGCGATCAGCGAGATCAGGACGTCGAGGCCGGTGGTGTTCGGCGAGACCGCGTCCTCCGTCTTCAACAGACTGAAGACGATCCACGGCTGGCGGCCCATCTCGGTGAAGACCCAGCCCATGGTCATGGCGAGGAAGGGCATCGGGACGGCCCAGACCGCGACGCGCCACATCCAGCGCTTCGGCTCGCGGCCCTTGCGGGTGAACCAGAGACCGGCGGCCGCGACGAGCATCGAGGCGAGGCCGAGGCCGATCATCCAGCGGAACGCCCAATAGGTGACCCAGATGACGGGCGAGTAGTCGCCCGGACCGTAGAGCTGGGTGTACTGGGCCTGGAGGTCGTTGATGCCCTCGACCGTGCCGTCGAAGGTGTGGGTCGACAGGAACGACAGGAGGTACGGGATGCGGATCGAGAAGAGCTCGTGGACGCCGTCGGGCGTGCCGAGGGTGAAGATCGAGAAGGAGGCGTCCGCACCACTCGCCGTGTTGTACATCGCCTCCGCAGCCGCCATCTTCATCGGCTGGGTCTCGACCATGGCGAGGCTGAGCTGGTCGCCGGCGAGCATGGTGGCACCGCCCGCGAGGAGCATGCTCCACGCACCGACCTTGAGCGCCGGGCGCATCGCCTCGACGTGCTGGCCCCGGGCGAGGTGCCAGGCGGCAGCGGTGATGATGACGGCTGCGGAGACCATGAAGCACGCGAAGATCGTGTGCGGGAATGCGGCCAGAGCGACCTTGTTGGTCAGCAGCTCCCAGATGTTCGTGAGCTCGGCGCGGCCGCGCTCCTCGTTGATCCGGAAGGCGACCGGGTTCTGCATGAAGGCGTTCGCCGCGATGATGAAGTAGGCCGACAGGACGGTGCCGAGCGCCACGATCCAGATGGTGGCGAGGTGGAGCTTCGGTGACAGCTTGTCCCAGCCGAAGATCCAGAGCCCGATGAAGGTCGCCTCGAGGAAGAACGCGAGCAGGCCCTCGAGTGCCAGCGGTGCGCCGAAGACGTCGCCGACGAACCTGGAGTAGGTGGACCAGTTCATGCCGAACTGGAACTCCTGGACGATGCCGGTCACGACGCCCATGGCGAAGTTGATGAGGAAGATCTTCCCGAAGAAGCGGGTGAGCTGCAGGTAGTGCAGCTTGCCGGTCCGGACCCAGGCGGTCTGGAACCCGGCGACCGTCACCGCCATGCCGATGGTGAGCGGCACGAAGATGAAGTGGTAGACGGTGGTGAGGCCGAACTGCCATCGGGACAGCAGTAACGGGTCGAGAAGGTCGTTCACGATGATCACTCCATTTTTCGCGGCATCCAGGGAAGGCGGCGCAGGTGCGGCCCGATCGGGGTGGTCATCCCCGTGGCTTCGATCCATGTCGTCGAGACCCATGGTACAGGACTTCACGCCTGTGGTCAGACCACACATCCAAGGGTGTCCTAACAGGGGTTTCCGAGCCGCTCCCACACCCGCGGCAGTAGGCTCTGAGCCGTGAACGACGTGCTCGGCTGGCTGCTCGACCTGGTGCAGAGCGTCGACCCCGTGACGCGCACGATCCTCGCCGGCGTCGGCATCATGCTCGAGACCTCGGTCCTCGTCGGCCTCGTCATCCCGGGCGACACCGTCGTCATCGTCGCCAGCACCGCCGTCGTCGGACCTGTCCAGTGGGTCTCGATGATCCTCGTCGTCATCACCGGCGCGCTCATCGGCGAGTCCGTCGGGTTCGCGCTCGGCCGCTGGTTCGGCCCACGTATCCGTGCCAGCAGACTCGGCCGTCGCATCGGCGAGCGGCACTGGGCCCGTGCCGAGCGCTATCTCGACCGGCGGGGTGGCATCGCCGTCTTCATCTCGCGATTCCTCCCGGTCCTCCACTCACTCATCCCCCTCACGGTCGGCATGAGCACGATGAGCTACCGACGCTTCATCTCCTGGACACTGCCCGCCTGCATCATCTGGTCCTCGGCCTACGTCTCCGTCGGAGCACTGGCCGCGGGCAGCTATCGCGAGCTGTCGGACCGCCTCCATGGGGCGGGCTACGTCTTCGTCGGCATCATCGTCGTCTTCGCCGTCGTGGTCCTCGTCGTGAAGCGACTCCTCCAGCGGAGCGAGGAGCGACACATGCTCGCCCAGGAGGACGCGACACCTCCCGACGACGCCTCGACGCCCGAGTAGCAGACCACCGTCATCGCCGCGAGACGGCGGGCCGGACGCACCGGCATGACAGACTGAACGGGTGAAGGCATCCGACGATCGTCCAACGGCCTCCTCCGACGCCGCCGAGCAGATCCGGCACTTCGCCGCACGGATGGAGGACGCCGTCCAGCTGCGCCGCCAGCGTCGTGCGAGGCGGCACGGACGTGAAGCGGCGATCATCCCCTTCACCGGCTACGGATCGACGTCATGGATCCGTGTCCTGGCCAGGGTCGTCCTGGCGGAACCCGGCAAGACCACCGTCCAACCGCAGCAGAAGGTGCGCGGCTGGAAGAGCTTCTTCGCGCTGAGTATCGCCGACCCGACGGTCGAGGTGGAGGTCGACGGACAGCGTCACACGGTCACGGGCGACCGAGGCGGAGTGGTCGACGCGGTGGTCCAGGTGTCACTCACCCCCGGCTGGCACACACTCCGACTGAGCTCGGAGGGCAGCGACCCGGTCGAAGCGCCGGTCTTCATCGTCGCCGACGACATCGAGTTCGGCATCGTGTCCGACATCGACGACACGGTGATGGTGACGGCGCTCCCCCGCCCACTCGTCGCGGCCTGGAACACCTTCGTCCTCGACGAGCACGCCAGGACACCGGTGCCCGGCATGGCGGTCTTCCTCGAGCGCACGGCGCGCGAGCACCCCGGTTCGCCGATCATCTACCTCTCCACCGGCGCCTGGAACGTCGCGCCGACCCTCACCCGGTTCCTCTCGCGCAACCTCTACCCGGCAGGAGCCCTCCTCCTCACCGACTGGGGTCCGACGCACGACCGGTTCTTCCGCAGCGGTCGCGAGCACAAGCGCAACAACCTGGACCGGTTCGCCGAGGACTTCCCGCGTCTGCGGTGGCTCCTCGTCGGCGACGACGGACAGCACGACGAAGCCCTCTACCGGAGCTTCGAGGAACGCCACCCCGACCGCGTCGCCGCCGTGGCGATCCGTCAGCTCTCCCCAGGTGAGGCGGTCCTCGCCGGCGGGCGCTCGAAGGTCGGCGCCCAGCACGAAGGTGCCCCCTGGGTCTACGCGGGGAACGGCGCGGAACTGCTCGACCAGCTCCACGACAAGCTCTGACGGCACCGCATGTCCGTCGTACCCGTCCTGCGAACCCGATCACGGCTGCCCCTGCTCCAGGTGCTCAAGACGGCGCTGGCCGCCATCGCGTCCTGGATCGTCGCGATCACGATCATCCCGGGTCAGCTCCCGGTCTTCGCCGCCATCGCGGCCATCCTGGTGGTGCAGCCGAGCGTCAACCAGTCGTTCGGGAAAGCGCTGGAACGCAGCCTCGGGGTCATCACCGGCGTCGTCCTCGCGACGGCCATCGGGATCGTCTTCGGACACTCCGCCTGGATCGTGCTCCTGGCCATCGTCATCTCGATCCTCCTCGGATGGGTCCTCCGCCTCGGGCCCGGATCCGCGAACCAGATCCCGATCAGCGCGATGCTCGTGCTATCGATCGGCGCGGCGACCCCGGACTACGCGGTCGCGCGGATCGTCGAGACCCTGCTCGGTGCGGGCATCGGGCTCCTGGTCAACGTCGTCCTCGTCGCACCGGTCCTCCTCGCTCCCGCGAAGGCGGCGGTGACCACCCTCGCACTCGCGTGCGCCGACACCCTGGACCATCTCGCCACGTCACTCACGCGCGCGAACTCGGACCCGGAGCTGGTGGCGTTGCTCCAGGAGGCTCGGGCGTTGAAGCCCCTGCGGGACCGGGCGATCGCCGCGGTGAAGGAAGGCGACGACAGCCTCCTGCTCAACCCCCGTCGATCGCGGCACCGTGATGAGCTCGACCGTCAGCGCCTGCTGCTGCGTCGACTCGAGCCGGTCGTCACGAGGACGCTCGGGATGGCGCGCTCGGTGCACGACCACGACGACCCGACCCTGCACGAGGAACCGACAGTGGCGGACATCGCCGTCGAGCTCACGAGGGCGGCCCACGACCTCAGGCTGCTCGTGAACGATCGTGCTGCATCCGACGAGCCGCCGACGGAGACCGCGGAGATCCCGGCGCTGACGGCTCCCCTCGTGATCGCCCGCCCGCACCCCCAGCACTGGATCCTCATCGGATCGCTCATGGAGGACCTCCGTCGCGTGCGCGACGAGATCGTCGGCGAGCCGACCTGAGTCGGCCGGATAGCACGAAGGGCCGGCGGAGCGATGCTCCACCGGCCCTTCGACGTCCTGGGACTACGCCTGGTGCGCGGCCTGCAGTTCGATGGTGATCGTGACGTCGTTGCCGAGCAGCACGCCGCCGGTCTCGAGCGCCGCGTTGTAGGTGAGGCCGAAGTCCTCGCGGTTGATCTTGGCGGTCGCCGTGGCGCCGAACTTGTAGTTGCCGTAGGGGTCTGTCGCGAAGCCGCCGAACTCGACGGTGAAGGTGACGGGCTTGGTCACGCCCTTGATCGTGAGGTCGCCGTCGACGAGGAAGTCGTCGCCCTTGGCGCGGGCACCGGTCGAAACGAAGTCGATCGTCGGGTAGGTCTCGGCGTCGAAGAAGTCGCCGGTGCGGAGGTGACCGTCGCGGTCGGCCTGGTTCGTGTTGATCGATGCGACCTCGGCGGACGCGGTGATCTTCGTCTCGAGGGGGTTCTCCGGCGTGACGAACGTCGCGTTGAAGCGCTCGAACTTGCCCTTGACCTTCGAGACCATGATGTGGCGGATGCTGAAGCCGACCTCGCTGTGCGTGGCGTCGACCTCCCAGGTGCCAACCTTGTAGCCGGGAATCGTCAGGGTGTCGGTCATGCGGTACTCCTTGCGTCGATGTGCGGCGCGCTCGCGCCACGTTCTATTCAAACGCACGGACCTGGGAGCTATTCCCGCATCCCCGAGAAATTCTCCTCACCGACATCAGCGCGACATCGGCCGGAGCGACGGCAGGCCGAGCCGGACGCGCAGGAGTCGGTGCGCCGCCTCTGCGATCGTCGCCTCCGGAATCCTCCCGGACCTGACCGCGGCGGCGATGTCGGCCACGAGCACGGCCGGGTCTGCACCGGTCGACGACGGGTCGGCCCCGAGGACGTAGAGCAGCATCGTGTTGCCGGCGGCCACGGCGCGGATCGCGTTCTCCGAGGGGTTCTGATACTCCGGCAGACCCGTGTGCTGCAGCATGAGCATGTCGTCGGTGATCGTGACACCGGTGAAGCCGAGGTCGTTCCGGAGGCGTTCGTGCCAGGCCGCCGAGAGTGTCGCCGGTGCAGCGTCGACCGCCGAGTAGACCAGATGGCCGAACATGACGACTTCGGCCCCGGCGTCGATACCGGCGACGAACGGCAGGGCGTCGGTCGCGGCCCAGTCCGCGGCACCGATGGCCGTCGTCGGGACCGTCGAGTGCGAGTCCCCCGGCGCCTGTCCATGGCCGGGGAAGTGCTTCAGCGTGCTGAGCACCGTACCCCGCTCGCCGCGGACGGCCGCGGCCACGCGCTCCGCCGACGCGTCCGGTGTCGTGCCGAGGGCACGGTCGTAGATGAAGGAGTCCGGATCGGCGGTCTCGTCCGCGACGACGCCGAAGTTGACCGAGCAACCGGCGCTGGCGAGCATGGCCGCTCGCCCGCGGAACGCCTCCTCGCTCGCAGCGGACGGCTGCGACTTCAGGGTGTCCGCAGCGGCGAACGCGTCCTCGTCGATGCGCCGGACGTCGCCGCCCTCCTGGTCGATGCCGATGAGCAGCGGCATGGTCGGGTCCGGGCTGAGGGCGCTCGTCACCGCGGGGAGCCCCGCGAGACCCGGCACGTTGTCGCCCATGATGATGAACCCGCCCGGCCGATACCGCTCGACGAACGCCCGGAGCGTGCCCGGGTCGGTGCCTGGAGCGTGGAGCATCAGCATGGATGCGATCCGCTGTTCCAGGGTCATCGCGGCGAGTTCGGCGGCCGCACGCTGGTCGGCGGCTCCCGGAGCCGTGCTCGTGGGGCGGTTCGACGGCCTCGAGGATCCGGGCCCCGTGCACCCGGACAGGCCGAGGACGGCACCCGCCGCCATCGAGGCGCCGACTGCGAGAAACCCTCGTCGTCCCAGCTGCACCGGCCCACTCTAGGCTCGGATCTTCCACGCAGGCTGGGCGTCGCTCCCGGTGTGGCAGGAGTGACGAATGTGACATCGGCGGCTACACTTGCGTGGGTGACAGCCAGGATGGACGCATGCGCAAGCCGCTGACAGCCCTCTCGACCCGCTCGAGGGGCGTCTCGCGAGCCGCCGCCCTCGGAGCCGCGCTCGTCATCGCGGTGTCGGTCGCAAGCCCGGCGGCCGCCGTGACCCCCACATCGTTCCGGACCGCCGACTACCCGAGCTGGGACGACGTCCAGGCGGCCAAGGCGAACGAATCGACCGCTCAGGCCGAAGCCGACCGGATCGTTTCCCTCCTCGACGGCCTGCGCGACGAATCCGCCAGGCTCGGCGACGAAGCCGTCCGCCAGGGCGCGGCGGCCGGTGAGGCCAAGGCTGCGTACGACGCGCAGGCCGCCGTCGCCGACACGATCAGTGCGCAGGCGACCGCCGCAGCGTCGGCAGCGGCGTCGAGTAAGCGCCAGGCCGGAGCGGTCATCGCGCAGATGACGCGCACCGGCGGCGTCGATCCGACGCTCTCCCTCGTCCTCTCCGGTGCAGCCGACGACGACCTCCTCTCCAAACTCAGTGCGGTCAGCAAGCTGAGCGAGACCTCAGCTCGAGACCTCGCGTCCGCGACCGCCGCGAGCAACACGGCGACTGCGCTCGCCGAGCAGGCGACCGCGGCCGAGACCGAACGTCAGCGACTCTCGGAGGCGGCGGACGCCACCTACGAGACAGCCCAGTCCGCGAGCGACGCCGCCGATGCGGCGGTCGCCGAGCAGCAGGCCAACCGCGATCGGCTGTACCAGCAGCTCGCCGTCCTCAAGAACACCTCCGCTGCCGTCGAACAGGCCTACGCGCAGAGCCAGGAGGCGATCGCCGCGGAGGAGCAGCGACGCAACGAGGCGACCGGCGGCGAGGGCTCCACGAGCGCCCCGCCGCCGGACCTCGCGGCCGACCCGGCGGGCGCGAAGGCGTACGCGCAGTCCGCGATCGGCGCCTACGGCTGGGGCAGCGGTGAGTTCCAGTGCCTGCTGCAGCTCTGGACCCGAGAGTCGAGCTGGCGTGTCAACGCCTACAACGAGTCCAGCGGCGCCTACGGAATCCCGCAGTCCCTGCCCGGGAGCAAGATGGCCAGCTCCGGCGACGACTGGCGCACCAATGCGGCGACGCAGATCAACTGGGGCCTGAACTACATCGACAGCCGGTACGGCTCCCCCTGCGGCGCGTGGGCGCACTCGGAAGCGACCAACTGGTACTGACGCCCCGTCTCAACCGACCAGGGCCGCGCCGAGATTCGTCCCGGCCACTGCCAGCACCACGGTGACGAGCAGGGCGGCCCCGATGATCAGTCGGAACAGCAGACGGTCCGGCGCTCGGGTTCCGACGAGCACGAGCCCCCACACGACGAGCGCGAGGACGCCGACCGCGCCCAGCACCCCGACGACCGGCGGTGCGGTCGGCCTGCCGACGAAGATCCCGCTCTGTCCGAGGACGGCGACAACACCTGAGACGCCGAGGGCGACGAAGGCCGTCCGACCGGCGGTCCGCGCGCCGAGCCGGTGCGGCAGACCGCGGACGCCGGTCCGCAGGTCGTCTTCGAGATCAGGCAGCGCGTTCGTGAAGTGGATCGCGACACCGAACAGTCCACCGACGGCGAGCGTCCACGCGGCCGGGACGATCGGCGGGACAGCCGCGTAGGTGACCACGGCAGGCAGTGCGCCGAACCCCACGATGAACGGGACGACCGACCAGGCCGTCGATTTGAGGCCGAGGTTGTAGGCCCACCCGCAGACGAGGAAGAGCAGGTGTGCGGCAGCCGACGCCCAGCCGAGGGATGCCGAGAGCGGAATGCTCGCCGCCCCTGCCAGGAGGGCCGCCAGCCGGACCGTCGAGACACCGAGGTCACCGCGCGCGACCGGTTTGTCCTGTCGCTCCGAGTGACGATCGCGTCTGGCGTCGAGCCAGTCGTTGGACCAGCCGATCGAGAGCTGGCCGACGAACACCACCACAGCGAGCAGGACTGTCCGGAGGGGCGACAGGCCGACGGCCGATCCGAGCACGACGGCGAGAACGGTCACCGCGACGGTCGGCCCGGGATGCGAGGACGCGAACAGACGACGGACCATGGAGAACACCGCCTCAGCTTAGGGCGACACCCGGGCCACGGCGGTACACTGCAGCATGACCGTCTCCGTGAGGGCGATCGGCGTGGCCGTTCCTCAGACCATCCTTCATCAAGACGAGATCAGGGATGTGTTCCGCGACCAACCCGGGCGGACCCGGCTCGCCCGACGTCTCATCGGTGCCGCGTTCGACGCGTCCGCCATCGAGACCAGGCACACCGTCATCGACGCCTTCGACCACGAGGTCGAGACGACCACGGCCGCCTTCTACGACGCGGAGCAGCGGCAGGTGCTCTCCCCGCCCACCGGTGTGCGGAACGACGCCTACATCGAGCACGCTCCACCGCTGCTCCTCGAGGCCGCACGGCGGGCATTGGACGCCGCCCCCGGCCTGTCGGCGGCGGACGTCACCCACGTCGTGACCGCCTCTTGCACGGGGTTCTTCGCGCCCGGGCCGGAGTACCTCCTCGTGCGAGACCTCGGGCTCGACCCGAGCACGGAGCGCTATCACCTGGGGTTCCAGGGGTGTTTCGCCGCGTTCCCCGCCCTTCGCGCCGCAGAGGCGTTCTGCCTGGCAGACCCCGACGCCGTCGTCCTCGTGGTCTGCATCGAGCTCTGCTCCATCCATCTCCGTTCCTCCGACGACCCCGACGTGATCCTCGGTTCCTCGGTCTTCGCCGACGGTGCAGCGGCCGCCGTCGTGACCGGTCGCGACACCGGTTCCACCGCGCCCGTGCTCGAGTTCGACGGCTGGTCCACGGCACTGGTGCCGGACGGCGAGACCGAGATGGCCTGGACGATCGGCGATCACGGGTTCGAGATGGTCCTGAGCGGCGCGGTCCCCAAGCTGATCGGCGAGCACCTCGAGATCGCCCTCCGCCCACTCCTCGCCGCAGCCGACGACGCCCCGGTGTCGTCGATCGACCGCTGGGCGATCCATCCCGGTGGCCGGAGCATCCTCGACCGGGTCCAGCGAGGATTCGGGCTCGACGACGAACTGCTGGCTCCGTCACGCACAGTGCTGCGCGAGTACGGCAACATGTCGAGCGCGACCGTGCTCTTCATCCTCCAGCGCCTGATGGACGATCCGCCGGCCGACGTCGACGAGCGGGTGTGCGCCCTCGCCTTCGGTCCGGGGCTGACGATCGAGAGCGCGCTGCTCCGGCTCCGGGCCGGCCGAGTCTGATGCTGCCCGACCTCGGCCGCCGTGCGACGGATCTCCTCGAACTGATGGACGATCCCGACTGCGATCCCGCGCTGCTGGACGCCACCTACGCCAGGTTCGCGACGGTGAACCGGCTCGTCTCCGGCTGGCGTGGCCTGTACCGGTCGCGCATCCGTCCACTCTTCGACCCCTCCCGGACCACGACGATCCTCGACATCGGCTTCGGTGGTGGCGATGTCGCCGTGGCCATCGCCGACTGGGCGCAAGCCGACCACCTCCCCGTGCAAGTCGTGGGGATCGATCCCGACGAGCGGTCCGTGGCCTTCGCCCGTCGCCGGTACCCCGATGGCCCCGTCGCCTTCCGTCCGGCGCACAGCAGCGACCTCGTCGCCGCCGGCGAGGAGGCCGACATCGTCCTGTCCAACCACGTGCTCCACCACCTCGATCCCGCGGGACTGTCGAGCCTGCTGGCCGACAGCTCGCGGATCGCCCGACGACTCGTCCTGCACAGCGACCTCGAGCGCAACCGACTCGCGTATGCGGCCTATGGACTCGCCACCCGACCGGGACGGAAACGGTCCTTCCTGCACGTCGACGGGCTCCGCTCGATCCGTCGCAGCTATCGCCAGGAGGAGCTGCAGCGGCTCGTGCCCGACGACTGGACCGTCGAACGCCGGTTCCCCATGCGGCTCCTGCTGTCGCAGCGCGTCGCCCCGGCGACGGACGGACGCCCATGACCCAGGTGCTCGTCATCGGTGGCGGACCGGTCGGCCTCGTGTCCGCGATCCTCCTCGCTCAGGCCGGCGTCGACGTGACCGTCTGGGAACGGCGGTGGGACTCCCCGACCGGTACTCGGGCGATCGGGATCCACCCGCCGTCGCTCGACCTGTTCGAGCGGCTCGGTGTCCTCGACGAGATCCGCCGCGACGCGGTCCGGATCGACCAGGGCGAAGCCTGGAACGCCGGCCGACGCCTCGGGACGGTCGTGTTCCGTGACCTGCCAGTTCCTCACCCCTACGTCGCCGCGCTCGAGCAATGGCGGACCGAACGGATCCTCCGTGCTCGACTCGAAGCCGTCGCGCCGGGATCGCTCCGGACGGGGACGAGCTGTACGCGGTTGACCCCGGCCGAGGACGGTGTCCTCGTGTCCGGGAACGACGCCGATGGAACGGTGAGCACCCGCGCAGCCGTCGTGGTCGTCGCAGCAGGCGGACGCGCCGCCGTCGACGGGATGCAGGCTCCGGGCCCCGTGCACCAGTATCGGGACCGGTACCTCATGGGCGACGTCGCGGATCGGAGTGGGGCCGGTTCCATCGCCAGGGTGCACCTGCACCACCGAGGGGTCGTCGAGTCCTTCCCGCTCCCCCATGGCATGCGACGATACGTCGTGCACACCGGGTACTCGGTCGAGCAGGACGCCGCCCGCCCGGAACCCACCGCGTCCGACCTCGCGTCCCTCGTCGCCGACCGCACCGGCGACGACGTGGATCCGGCGACGAACACCATGCTCAGCGCGTTCGGCGTGCTTCGTCGACGACGGAAGCGCGTCGTCGACGGTCGGGTCGTCTATCTGGGCGACGCCGCCCACGAGATCAGCCCGATCGGCGGGCAGGGCATGAACCTGGGCTGGTCCGACGCACGGGTCTTCGCGCCACTGATCGCTCGCATGACCACCGGACATCTCTCGACACAGCACGACGTGGCCGCGGCCGTCTCCCGCCAACAGCGCGCGATCCGTCGGGCCTCATGGCAGGCGGAGCTCAACATGCGCTTGGGGCGTCCGTTGCCGGGCCCGCTCGTCGGAATCAGAGACCTCGCGCTGCGAACCGCGCTCAACGGACCCGTGATGCCGATCCTCGCCGACGCCTACACGATGCGCTGGCTGCGCTGACGCCAACCGAGGTCGTGCGGTTCAGTGACCGACGTGCACGCCCGCCGAAGCCTGGTCCGTTCGCCGGATGAGGAACGACGCACCGACCGCGAGCAGCGAGAGCACGGCGCCGCACATGAACGCAGTCTGCACGCCGGCTGCCGTCGCGTCGACCGCGGAACTCCCGACGGCCGCACGAGCCGCCGCGGTGGTCGACATCATGGTGATGAACAACGCCGTCCCCGCTGCACCGGCCAGTTGCTGGACCGTGCCGACGATGGCGCTGCCGTGCGGGTAGAGCTCGGGCCGCAGTGAACCGAGCGCCGAGGTGAGGAGCGGTGTGAACATGAACGCGAGGCCGGCGCTCAGCAGCACGTGCACGGCGATGATCATGACGATGGCGCTGTCGACGCCGAGCATCGTCAGCAGCCAGAGCGCAGCACTCACGGCGAAGGCCCCGGGGATCACCAGTGGACGTGGGCCGAACCGGTCGAACAGGGACCCGACCAGCGGCGCGAGGGCAGCCATCGTCAAGCCGCCGGGCAGGAGCATGAGGCCGGTGGTCAGCGTGTCGACCTGGAGGACGTTCTGCAGGTAGATGGGCAGGATGATCAGCGAGCCGAACAGCGCCATCATGACGATCGCGACGAGGATGATCGAGACGGTGAAGGAGCGGTTCGCGAAGGTGCGCAGGTCCATGAACGCCCGGTCGTCGCGCGCGAGGGCGCGCTGCCGGAGGACGAACCCCAGCAAGGCGAGGACACCGGCCGTCAGTGGGATCCAGACGGGCATGAGCGCGTGTCCCTCGGCGGACTCACCGATGCTGCTCAGACCGAAGATGAGGCCACCGAACGCGAAGGCGGAGAGGACGAGCGACAGCACGTCGAAGCGGACCCGACGCGGCTCCGTGACGTTCCGCACGAGGACAGCGCCGAGAACCAGCGACACCACGGCGATCGGGAGGACGATCCAGAACATCCAGCGCCAGTCGAGCACGCTGAGGATGAGGCCGGAGACGGTCGGCCCGACGGCCGGGGCGACCGAGATGACGATCGAGATCGCACCCATCGTCCGGCCGCGTGCCGAGACCGGCACGACGTTGAGCACGGTCGTCATGAGCAGCGGCATCATGATGGCGGTACCGCTGGCCTGGACGACACGACCGAGCAGCAGGGTGCCGAAGCCCGGGGACAGTGCGGCGATGAGTGTGCCGAGGCTGAACAGCACCATCGCGGTGATGAACATCGTCCGGAGGGAGAACCGCTCCAGGAGGAAGCCGGTCGCCGGGATCACGACGGCCATGGTGAGCATGAAACCGGTGGTCAGCCACTGCGCGGAACTCGCCGTGATGTCGAGGTCCTCCATGAGCCGCGGCAGGGCGACGCTCATGATCGTCTCGTTGAGGATGACGACGAACGCCGACACGAGGAGCAACCCGATCAAGAGCTTGGACCCGGGCGGGAGGCGGTCGTCCGACGGCTTCCCGTTCGTCGGGATCGAACCGGTCGGATTCGGCACGGTCTCAGTCGTCATAGCGGTGTCATCCTTCTCAGGCCTCGGCCGTCGTGCGGGCAGACGCCTGCCCTCTGGAAAGACAAGCGCAGGGTCGCCGCGGGTATTCCCGCGACTGTCGACCGGTTACGCGCAGGGCGAAGACCCGTTCCGTACGGACGGTTCCGGTGCCAGCATGAGGACATGACAGTTCCCACCATCACCCTGAACGACGGCAACACCATCCCTCAGCTCGGCTTCGGCGTCTTCCTCGTCGACCCGCAGGAGGCCGAACGCATCGTCTCGGACGCGCTGGAAGTCGGATACCGGCACATCGACACCGCGGCCATCTACAAGAACGAGGAGGGCGTCGGCGCCGCCATCGCGAAGTCGGGCATCCCCCGCGACGAACTCTTCATCACCACGAAGCTCTGGAACGACCGCCACCAGAAGGCGTCCGCGCACGCCGCCATCGACGAGAGCCTCGACAAGCTCGGTCTCGACCACGTGGACCTGTACCTGACCCACTGGCCGACCCCGGCCAAGGACGACTACCTCGAAGCGTGGCTCGCGCTCGAGGAGATCAAGGCCGCCGGCAAGGCTCGTTCGATCGGTGTGTCGAACCACCAGGTCGAGCACCTCGAGAAGCTGATCGCCGGTTCCGAGACGGTCCCCGCGGTCAACCAGATCGAACTCCACCCGGCGTTCGCCCAGCGTGAGTTGCGCGCCTTCGGTGCCGAGCACGGTATCCACATCGAGTCCTGGGGCCCGCTCGGTCAGGGCAAGTACGACCTCTTCGGCGAGCAGGCCGTCTCCGCCGCAGCCGAGGCACACGGCGTCACGCCGGCGCAGGTCGTCATCCGGTGGCACCTGCAGAACGGACTCATCGTCTTCCCGAAGTCGAACTCGCGCGAACGCATCGCCCAGAACTTCGACGTCTTCGGCTTCGAGCTGTCCGCCGACGAGATCGCGTCCATCGACGCCCTCGACTCGGGCAAGCGCGTCGGCAGCCACCCCGACGAGGTGAACTGACCTCAGGGTCCCACCCCAACGAAGAAGTCCCCGTCAGCTGTTCGGCTGACGGGGACTTCTTGGTGTTCGGGTGGATCTGAGGGGACTCGAACCCCTGACCCCCTGCATGCCATGCAGGTGCGCTACCAGCTGCGCCACAGACCCGTATTCAACTTGCTTGCCCCTGCTGTTTCAGCGGAAGCAACTTGAATAGGTTACTACATCTTGAGAGCGGTTGTGACCACTTTCGGTGCTCGGCACCGACGGGATGGTCAGTTCGCGGGCTGCGGTGCGGACGAGACCAGCGGAATCACCGGGCAGTCCTTCCACAGACGCTCCAGCGAGTAGTACATCCGCTCCTCCTCGTGGAACACGTGGACGACGACCTCGCCGAAGTCGAGCAGGATCCACCGCCCCTCGGACTTGCCCTCACGTCGAAGGGTCTTCACGCCGCTCGCGTTCAGGCGGTCCTCGACCTCGCCGGCGATCGCGACGACGTTGCGCTCACTCCGACCGGTGACGAGGAGGAAGGCGTCGACGAACGGCAACGGACCGGAGACGTCGAGCGCGACGAGATCCTCGCCGCCCTTGGACTCTGCTGCGGTCGCTGCGAGCTGGACGGCGTCCAGTGTGGTGTCGGACAGGGTCATGTGGTGTACTCCTCTGGCGATCGCATGATGAGCGATCGGATGAATGCCGGCAGGGCTAGAACGCTCCGCCGAAGAAACCGATGATGAGCACCGCGATCACGCCGGCGGCGAGCACCGCGGCGGCGATCGCGAGGGTCATCAGCAGCTTGTTGCTCTGGTTGGTGGTGGCCGGTACGACGTCGCGGGTGGAGCCGTGGCTGCTGACCGCGCGGCTGGCCGCGACCGGGGACGCTGCCGTGACCGAGGCCGGCAGCTCGTCGCCCTCGATGAGTCGGTCGATCCCTGCACCGTCGAAGTGGTTCGGGTCTTGACCGGCGGAACCCAGTCCGCGGGGCAGATCGATGGTTCCGGTGATGAGGATCTCGCCCGTGGAGTTGGATGTGGCGCCCGCCTCCGCCTGTGCCGGAGCGACGGGGATGATGAGCGAGCTCGTGGTGATCTGCCCCGTGCTGGTCATGCCGCTTCCGAGGAGGTCTTCGAACGCGACCTCGTTGTCGGCCTGCGACGCCTTCTCGGCTTCGAGTGCCGCCACGAGCATGGAGTCGCGCCCGAACCCCTTCGACAGGGTCGAAGCAGGGTCCTCGGAGATGTCGTCGCGGTCCGAGACGTCGAAGAGCGAACCGGTGGCCACCGGCGCCGCAGCGGCGGGGGTCACGGGAGGCGTCGGCGCCTCGGCGGACCGGGCCTTGGCTGCGCGCTCGTCGGCGGCGGCTCGCTCGGCGGCCTTGCGTTCAGCCGCCTTGCGTTCAGCGGCCTGCTGTTCTGCGGCCTTGCGTTCTGCGGCCTGGCGCTGCTCGGCCTGCTTGGCGGCCTCGGCTTCGCGTCGTTCCTGCTCGGCTGCAGCGGCAGCCTTGGCGTCCGCTTCCTGCTGCGCGAGCTTCGCGGCCTGCTGGCGGGCGGCCTTGTTCTGCTTCTGGGGCGGAGCGACCACCTGATCGGGCGTCCGCGGCGGCAGGGCGACCGAGGGGACCGGCTGCTCGACCGGCGGTGCGACCGGCGCTGCCGGGGAGGCCACCTGCTCGATCGAGCCGGTGCGCTCGAGTTCCCGCAACTGACGGCGTGTGAGTCCGCCGGTCGGGGCCGGAGCAGGTGCGCCGGATGCCGGAGCGCTCGATGATGGAGCGGGCGGCGTAGACGCAGCCGCTGGAGCGCTCTCGTCGCGCGACGTGGCCTGCTCGGGGATCGCTCCCCCGGCGACGGGTTCGGATGTCGACGCGCGTCGTGTCCGTGGTGCAACCGCGTCCGGCGTCGCTTCGTCAGCGGACGTCGACGGCTGCTGGCTCGCTCGAGCCTGTCGCCTGGTCAGGGGCGCGTCCTCTGGCAACGCGGTCATGTGGCTTCACTCCGATACAGGTGGTGCTTGGTGATGTACTGCACGACACCGTCGGGAACCAGATACCAGACCGGAAAGCCTTTGCTCACCCGGCTCCGGCAATCCGTCGACGATATCGCTAGGGCCGGAACTTCCAACAAGCTTACGTCGTGCTGTGGTAATCCGGAAACGTTCAAATCGTGTCCCGGTCTACTCACAGCAACGAAGTGAGCGAGGTCCCAGACCTCTCGGACGTCTTTCCAACTGAGGATCTGGGCGATCGCGTCGGCACCCGTGATGAAGAACAGCTCGGCATCAGGACGCTTGCGTCGCAGATCGCGCAGGGTGTCGATCGTGTACGTCGGTCCGGCTCGGTCGATGTCGACCCGGCTGACGGTGAAGCGGGGGTTCGCGGCGGTGGCGATCACGGTCATGAGGTAGCGGTGTTCGCTGTCACTCACGCCCGATTTCCGGTACGGCATGCCGGTCGGGACGAAGACGACCTCATCGAGGTCGAAGTGCTGCGCGACCTCCGAGGCGGCGACGAGGTGCCCGTGGTGGATCGGGTCGAACGTCCCGCCCATGACCCCGATCCGAGGACGACGTGTCGTCGTCTCGGTGACGGGCGCACTCACCCCGGACAGCCTAGTGGCCGTGCTCGCCGTGAGCGGAGGCCGACTCACCCTTGCCGGCGTGGCGGTTGGCGACGTCGCGGTAGCTGAAGGTCACGGCGCCGAGGATGGCGAACAGCACGAGCGCGACCGCGCCGAACACCCAGGTCGGGGCGGCGAGTTCGACGGCGTGCTCCGATTCAGCCAAGACGGCGGTGGCCAAGACGGACGCGGCAATCGACATGATCTCTCCTTCTGTGCGACGCCTGGTGACGCCCGTACCAGTCTAGCGACTACCGACGGGTGTGGCCCGAACCACGCACGAGCCACTTCGTGCTCGTGAGTTCCGGCAGCCCCATCGGTCCGCGGGCATGGAGCTTCTGCGTCGAGATGCCGACCTCGGCGCCGAATCCGAACTCGGCACCGTCGGTGAATCGGGTCGACGCGTTGACCATCACGACGGCCGAATCGACCTCGGCGAGGAAGCGGTCGGCGTTCACCACGTCGTTCGTGATGATCGCATCGGTGTGTCCGGTGGAGTAGCGGTCGATGTGCTCCAGTGCGGCATCGAGGTCGTCGACCACGCGCACCGAGAGCTCGAGCGACATGTGCTCAGTGGACCAGTCCTCCTCCACGGCGGGCACGACGTCGGCGAAGACCTCGCTGGCACGTCCGTCCGCGTGGATGAGCACCCCGTGCTCGCGCAGGTCACCGAGCACGGCGGGCAGCAAGCGTGCGGCCGCAGCGCGGTGGACGAGGATCGTCTCGAGCGCGTTGCAGACCGATGGGCGCTGCACCTTCGCGTTGCGGACGATGTCGACGGCCCAGTCGAGTTCGGCGCTCTCATCGAGGAACACGTGGACGACACCGGCGCCGGTCTCGATCACAGGGACCGTCGACTCCCGGACGACCGTCTCGATGAGCGACGCGCTCCCCCGCGGGATGAGGACGTCGATCAGACCTCTGGCGTTCATGAGCTGCTTCGCGCCGTCCCGACCGAACTCGTCGATGGTCTGGACGGCATCCCCGGGGAGACCGACGGATTCGAGTGCCGATCGCAACAGCCCGACGAGGACCGCGTTCGAGTGCTCAGCCGCTGACCCGCCTCGGAGCACCACGGCGTTGCCGCTCTTGATCGCGAGGGCGGCGATGTCGACCGTGACGTTCGGGCGCGCCTCGTAGATGGCCCCGACCACACCGAACGGAACGCGTACCTGCTCGAGCTTCACCCCGTCCGGGGTGTTGCTCCCGCGGACCACCTGACCCACCGGGTCGACGATCGCGATGACGTCGCGGACCGCGACCGCGAGCCCGTCGATACGGCCCCGATCGAGGCGGAGACGGTCTTGCAGACCGACGCTGAGGCCCTGCTCCCGTCCCGCGACGAGGTCGCGCTCGTTCGCGGCGATGACCGCGTCCGCGCCCTCGACGATCGCGACGGCGATGGCCTCGAGGGCCCGGTTCTTCTGGGCGGTGGTCGCCTGGGCGAGGACCCGCGAGGCGCGCTTCGCAGCGGTGAGACGATCCGCGAGCGGCAGGTCGGTGATGGTGGGCGACGACATGCGTCGATTCTACTCAGCGGCGTCTGGTGGACGCGCGCCGCGTCACGCCGGTTGGAACCAGGTGCCGAGGTGCTCACCGCGGAGAGCGGACGCGACGTTCGTCGTCGAGGTCACGAGGACGGAGGTGCCCGCCTCGGCGGCCAAGCGGGCGGCGGACACCTTCGTGCCCGCTCCCCCGGTGCCGACGCCCGCGGAGCCGATGTCGCCGAAGGTGACGCCCGAGAGGGTGTCTCCGAACGGGACCTCCTCGATGCGCTCGGCGCCCGCTTCGTGCGGTGGGCGGGTGTACAGCGCGTCGACGTCACTCAGGAGGACGAGGACGTCGGCCGCGACGAGGACCGACACGAGGGCCGCCAGGCGATCGTTGTCGCCGAATCGGATCTCGTGCGTCGCGACCGTGTCGTTCTCGTTCACGATCGGGAGGATGCGCAAGCCGAGCAGGCGTTCCATCGCCCGCTGGGCGTTGCTCCGGTGACTGGGGTTCTCGAGGTCGCCCGCGGTGAGCAGCACCTGGCCGGCGACGATGCCGAACCGGTCGAGGCTGTCCTGGTAGCGGTAGATCAGCACGTTCTGCCCGACGGCGGCTGCCGCCTGCTGCGTCGCCAGGTCGCTCGGACGGGCGTCGAGGCGGAGGTAGGGCATCCCGGTCGCGATGGCGCCCGAGGACACGAGGATGACCTCGGTGCCTCGGGCGTGCGCCTCGGCGAGAGCCTCGACCAGCGCAGTGATCTGCCCGGCGTTGTCACCACTGATCGAGGAGGACCCGACCTTCACGACGATGCGTCGCGCCGACGGGATGCCACTGCGCTGGTGGATGGTCACCGGTCGTCGTCCTCCGTCGTGACACCCTCGTCCTGCTGTGCGTCAGCCGGCACGGAGCCGACCTCGAAGCCCTCGTCGTCGTTCCAGAGGCCGGCCGCACGTTCGCGGAGCAGTTCGGCTCGGGCCTCGGCCTTGGCGTCCATGCGCTCGAAGTACTCGTCGCGGCGCTGGTTGCGCGTCGGGCGGTGGCTCGCGTCGAGACGCGGGTCCGTTCCACGCGGCTGCGTCAGCAGTTCCGCGGTGCTCGTGAGCGTGGGCTCCCAGTCGAAGACCACACCGCCACCCGCACCGATCATCACGGTCGCGCCGGCGACGGCACCGGCCTTGAAGAGCGCCTCTTCGACGCCGAGCTTCGCCAGGCGGTCCGCGAGGAACCCGACGGCCTCCTCGTTGTTGAAGTCCGTCTGCTGCACCCAGCGTTCCGGCTTCGCGCCGATGATGCGGTAGAGGTTGCCGTACGTGCCACCCTCGACCGTCACCGTGAACTTGGAGTCGTCAACCGGCTTCGGGCGCAGCACGATCCGAGGCTTGGCGGCCTCGAGGGCTGCGCGGGCCCGGCTCTCCTCGACGAGCTCGCTCAACGCGAACGAGAGCTGTCGGAGGCCTTCCCGCGAGACCGTCGAGATCTCGAAGACCTTGTAGCCGCGCGCCTCGAGGTCGGGACGCAGGAACCCGGCGAGCTCCCTCGCCTCCGGGACGTCGATCTTGTTGAGGGCGATGAGCTGCGGGCGCTCGACCAGCGGCGTCTGCCCCTCCGGCACCGGGTAGGCGGCGAGCTCGGCAAGGATGATGTCGAGGTCGCTGATCGGGTCGCGTCCCGGCTCGAGCGTCGCGCAGTCCAGCACGTGCAGGAGCGCGGAGCAGCGCTCGACGTGACGCAGGAACTCGAGACCGAGGCCCTTGCCCTCACTGGCGCCCTCGATGAGTCCGGGGACGTCCGCCATGGTGTAGCGGACCTCGCCGGCCTCGACGACGCCGAGGTTCGGGTGCAGGGTGGTGAACGGGTAGTCCGCGATCTTGGGCTTCGCCGCGGACATCGCCGCGATGAGGCTGGACTTGCCGGCGGAGGGGTACCCGACGAGCGCGACGTCGGCGACGGTCTTCAGCTCGAGGAGGACGTCGCCTTCCCAGCCGGGCGTGCCGAGCAGCGCGAAGCCTGGGGCCTTGCGCTTGGTCGAGGAGAGTGCTGCGTTCCCGAGACCGCCCTGGCCGCCGGGAGCGACGACGAACTCCATGCCGGGCTCGACGAAGTCGACGAGTTCGACGCCGTCGACGTCCTTGACGACCGTCCCGACGGGGACCGGCAGGATGAGCGTCTCGCCCTGGAACCCGTTGCGGTGGTCGCCCATGCCGAAGCCGCCGGTGTCGGAGCTCCGGTGCGGTGACCGGTGGTATCCGAGCAGCGTCGTGATCTGAGGATCGGACACGAGCACGATGTCACCACCGTGTCCGCCGTTGCCGCCATCGGGGCCGGCCAGCGGCTTGAACTTCTCGCGCTTCACGGAGACGCAGCCGTTGCCGCCGCCGCCCGCTCGCAGGTGCAGTGTGACCCGGTCGACGAATGTGACCATGGACGCTCAGCCCCTCTCTGGATCATGGAACTCGGTTGTACGACAGCAGGGGGCGGGCCGAAGCCCGCCCCCTGCTGGAAAGACGTTGTTGCTACTCTGCAGCAGCGACGATGTTGACGACCTTGCGGCCGCCCTTGTTGCCGAACTGCACGGAGCCTGCCTCGAGGGCGAACAGCGTGTCGTCGCCGCCACGGCCGACGTTGGCGCCGGGGTGGAAGTGCGTGCCGCGCTGACGGACGAGGATCTCGCCCGCGAGGACGACCTGGCCGCCGAAGCGCTTCACACCGAGACGCTGTGCGTTGGAGTCACGACCGTTGCGAGTGGAACTCGCACCCTTCTTGTGTGCCATCTCTTCTTCTCCTCGATGCCTTACTTGATGCCGGTGATCTTGACGCGCGTGAGCTCCTGACGGTGCCCCTGACGCTTCTTGTAACCGGTCTTGTTCTTGAACTTCTGGATGATGATCTTCGGACCGCGGAGGTTCTCGAGCACCTCGGCCGTCACCGTGATCTTCGCGAGCGACTTCGCGTCGGAGATGATCTTCTCACCGTCGACGTGGAGCACCGCGGGAAGCTCGATGTTGCCATCCTTGTCGGCCTTGACCCGGTCCATCGTGACGATGGTTCCGATCTCGACCTTCTCCTGCCGTCCTCCGGCGCGCACAACTGCGTAAACCACTACGTACCCGTTCTTTGGGGAGCGAAACGCTCCGACTGACTGTTGCTGGAAGTTACTGCTCGGAAAGGCTCGAACACGTGGGACACCTTGATGGCAGAAAACCGTTGGGCGTGGCATTGAAAACTCAATGCACACCAACGGTCGAGTTTACTTCATCGTGCAGTCCAGGTCAAACCAGTGGGCACAGAACCTCGTGACCGAGGCTGTTCCTCACGGCTCCCACACCGGACGCACTCCACCAGTGTACCCCGGGGGCTCCTGAACGCCGGCCGGGTGCCCGGCGCGTCCGACCACGGACGGGAATCGCGCGAGACGCTCGATGGTTGGATGGAGGCATGACGGTGCTCATCGATCCCCCGCTGTGGCCGGCGCACGGCACGCTCTGGTCCCACGTGGTGAGCGACAACTCCCTGGAGGAGTTGCACGCCTTCGCCGAACGCACCGGGCTCCCGCCGCGCTCGTTCGACCTCGACCACTACGACGTCCCCGCCGAGCGCCATGCGTCGCTCGTGGCGGCCGGCGCCGTCGCGGTGACCGGCGGCGAGCTCGTCCGTCGGCTCATCGCCAGCGGCTTGCGCATCACCGCACGCGAACGGCGCGCCTCCCGAGGAGACGCGCCGTCCTGATGCGACCGGACTATTCGGCCTGACGCTGGGCGCCGTCCGAGCCGACGGCCTGTCCACCCGCGAGTGAGGCGGTCGACACGCGGCGGCTGCGGCCACGACCCTGGCCCGGCTGCTTCGGCTCGGGGAGCGCGTCGAGGACGGACTCGAGCAGGTGCTCGGGGTCCGCGACGGCGGCGCGACGCGGCTTGTCGGCGACGGGTGCGATCGGCAGGTCGAGCAAGGCCAGCGTCGGGGCTGCGGATTCGCTCTGAGCATCGGCGGAGCGTTCCTCGGAGGAACCCCGGCGCGATCCGTCACCGCCGCGGCGACGCGGTTCGCGCTTCTCGCGCCGACTCCGACGGCCGTCGTTCGGCCCGGTCGACGATCCGGACTGATCCTCCGGCGACGTCGTGGACTCGCCCGCGGCCGATTCCTCGGAACCCTGCGCCTCAGCGTGCTGCGACGATGTGTGCTGCGCCTCGGCCACGACGGCGTCGGCCACGGCCTCGGCCGCGGCGAGCTCCTCGTGGTGCAGCGTGCGCGCCGCGATCAGGGCGAGCGCGTTCTTCGCGTCGTCGGTGATCCCGTGGGTCTGTCCGGCCGGCTTCTGCTGGGCGCCCTGGCCGTTCGAGGACGGCTGGCCGCCCTGCGACCCACCCTTGCCGCGCCGACGCTGCTGCTCCGGCTGCGGCGTCTGGCGGTGCTTGACGACGGGGTCGTGGTGCACGACCACGCCGCGCCCGGCGCAGACCTCGCAGGGCTCGCTGAACGTCTCGAGGAGGCCCAGACCGAGCTTCTTGCGCGTCATCTGCACGAGACCGAGCGAGGTGACCTCGGCGACCTGGTGCTTCGTGCGGTCGCGGCTGAGGCACTCCACGAGGCGGCGCAGCACGAGGTCGCGGTTCGACTCGAGCACCATGTCGATGAAGTCGACGACGATGATGCCGCCGATGTCGCGCAGCCGCAGCTGACGCACGACCTCCTCAGCGGCCTCGAGGTTGTTCTTGGTGACCGTCTCCTCGAGGTTGCCGCCCGAACCGACGAACTTCCCCGTGTTGACGTCGACGACCGTCATGGCCTCGGTGCGGTCGATCACGAGGGATCCGCCGGACGGCAGCCAGACCTTGCGGTCGAGCGCCTTCTCGATCTGCTCGGCGATGCGGTAGTCGACGAAGGAGTCGCCCGTGCCGTCGTACGGCTCGACACGCTCGAGCAGGTCGGGGGCGACGCCGCGCAGGTAGCTCTGGATGTCCTGCAGCGCGTCCGAACCCTGGATGACGAGCTTGTGGAAGTCCTCGTTGAAGACGTCGCGGATGATCTTGATGAGCAGGTCGGGCTCGCTGTGCAGCAGTGCCGGCGACTGGACCGTCTCGATCTGGCGGGAGATCTCCGACCACTGCGACTTCAGCCGCGTGACGTCGAGCGTGAGCTGCTCCTCGGTCGCGCCCTCGGCGGCCGTGCGCACGATGACGCCGACGTTCTCCGGGAGGACCTCCTTGAGGATCTTCTTCAGGCGGGCGCGCTCCGTGTCGGGCAGCTTGCGCGAGATGCCGTTCATCGAACCGTTCGGCACGTACACGAGGTACCGACCGGGGAGCGAGACCTGACTCGTCAGGCGCGCGCCCTTGTGTCCGACCGGGTCCTTCGTGACCTGGACGAGGACCTTGTCGCCGCCCTTGAGCGCGAGCTCGATCCGGCGGGGCTGGTTGCCCGTCTCCACGGAGTCCCAGTCGACCTCGCCGGAGTAGAGCACCGCGTTGCGTCCGCGACCGATGTCGACGAACGCCGCCTCCATGCTGGGCAGGACGTTCTGCACGCGGCCGAGGTAGACGTTGCCGATGAGCGACGCCTCCTGGCTCCTGGCGACGTAGTGCTCCACGAGCACGCCGTCCTCCAGCACGCCGATCTGCGTCTTGCCGTTCTTGGAGCGGACGACCATGACCCGGTCGACCGATTCGCGGCGGGCGAGGAACTCGGCCTCGGTGACGACCGGACGACGACGACCGGCGTCGCGTCCGTCACGGCGACGCTGCTTCTTGGCCTCGAGCCTCGTCGAGCCGCGCACCTTCTGCGGTTCGGTGATGAGTTCCGGCTCACGCGGCGTGCGGACCTTGACCACGTTGCGGGTGTCGGGGCGCGAGTCGCCACCCCGCTCGCCCTGCTCCGGTCCGTCCTCGCCCGCACGACGACGCGTGCGACGCCTCGACGAGCTGAGCTCCGCCTCGAGCGGTTCGTCATCGCGGTGGACGATCGGCGGCAGGTCGGGCGCCTGGAACAGCAGCATGGTGGTCGGTGGACGCACCGGTGCGGCAGGTGTCGACTGCTCGTCGGGCCCGGCCGCCTGGGCGTCCGTCTCGGTGCTGGACGACTCGTCCGCCGTCTCAGGCGTCGCGAGGTGCTGGTCGGTCGGTTCGTGCTCGGTACCCGGCGTGGCCGGATCCTCGGTGTGCTCTTTCACCATTCCTGGTGTACTCCCCTATGCCGGGTCGGTGGCCGCGCCACCCTCCGGTTCTTCGTCTCGTGCGTGCGGCCACGGGTGCAGCCGTTCGCAAATCCTGTGTGATCGCTGGCTCTCGGAGCTCTCACGATCGTGCCGGCACGTGCCGGCGGGTCCTGGGCTCTCATTGCCCAACAAGCCTGTTGTGTCGTGCGGTCGAGCGCGGCTCGGGCACAACCCCTCGATTATCGCACGAACGGGGCCGACGGTCCTGAGTACGGACCACCCGGGCATGTCCCGCCGCCGTCCAGGCAGGCGTGCGAGAATCGGGGCGTGTCAACTCCGGTCATCGACGCGCGCCCCAGGGGCCTCGCGATCTTCCTCATCGTCGCGGGCGTCATCGGGTGGATCGCGGCGTTCGCGCTCACCCTCGACAAGTTCCAGCTCCTCCAGGATCCGAACGCCCAGCTCGGGTGCAATCTGAGCATCCTCGTGCAGTGCGGGGTCAATCTGAACTCCTGGCAGGGCGCCATCCTCGGGTTCCCGAACCCGATCATCGGTCTCGCCGCCTGGATCGCCCCGATCGCCGTCGGCGTCGCGGTCCTCGCGGGTGCGCAGTTCGCGCGGTGGTTCTGGATCGCCTTCAACATCGGGTTCCTCGGCGCTCTCGGATTCGTCATCTGGCTGATCTCGCAGAGCATCTTCGTCCTCGGCACGCTGTGCCCGTGGTGCATGGTCACCTGGTCGGTGACGATCCCCTCGTTCATCACGGTGACCGCGTTCACCCTGCGGAACGGCATCATCCCGGCGTCCCCCGCCGTCCGCCGTGTCGCCGGGGTCGTGTCCTCCTGGATCGTGGTGGTGACGCTCGGGTGCTACCTCGTGGTGGCGGTCATCGCCCAGCTGCGCCTCGACGTCCTCTCCTACCTGTAGCCGGTGGCGGACCGAACGGCCGCCCGACGCACACGACGAAGCCCGCCCCCGGAATCGGAGGCGGGCTTCGTCGTGCGGAGTCGGTGCGTCAGGCGAACCAGAGCGCGAGTTCGCGAGAGGCGGACTCGGGGCTGTCCGAACCGTGGACGAGGTTCTGCTGGACCTTGAGGCCCCAGTCGCGGCCGAAGTCGCCACGGATGGTCCCAGGTGCAGCGGTGGTCGGGTCGGTCGTGCCGGCGAGCGAGCGGAAGCCCTCGATGACGCGGTTGCCGGCGACGCGGATCGCGACGACGGGGCCGCTCAGCATGAACTCGACGAGGGGCTCGTAGAACGGCTTGCCCTCGTGCTCGGCGTAGTGGGCGGCCAGCAGCTCACGGTCCGGCTCGACCATGCGCAGGTCCACGAGCGAATAGCCCTTCGCCTCGATCCGACGGAGGATCTCGCCGGTCAGGTTGCGTGCGACGCCGTCAGGCTTCACGAGTACCAGGGTTTCTTCAACAGCCACGGTCAATCCTTCGCTTCTCGGTAGAGCGCCTGCTGACGCTCGATCTTGTCGCCTTGGACCATCGCATAGGTCCAGACGGCTGCGGCCATCCCACCGACGAGGAACATCATCGGCACGAGCAGGCCGGTAGCCACGATAGCGGCTTGCACCGCCCAGCCCAGCCAATACCCCCAGCGGAATCGCAGGAGCGGGATCGTCGCGACGATGATCAGGCACAGCACCGCTCCGCCGATCAACGCGACCGGGGCCGGGAGCGCCTTCAGCCCGAAGATCACGAGCGCCCCGAGGAACATGACGATCATCTCGAAGCCGAGGATGATCGATCCGAGGGTCTGCTTGATGCTCCGCGGAGCCCGACTCCGTGCCATGCCGCTCATGCGGTCGCCTTCCATTCCCGGTCGTCGGCGACCTCGATCGCCTCGCCCACGAGGGTGATCGAGCCGGTGATCACCACCAGCCGGCGCGGCGCCTCCTCGGCCCAGCGCCGTGCGTCCTCCGCGGCCTCGTCGAGCGTGTCGGCGAAGGTCGACGCCGGCAGGTCGAGCGATACGGCGAGGCGCGAGAGCTCCTCGGCGGGGATCGCCCGCTCCGACTCCGACTGGGTGAAGAAGAAGCCGGATGCGGCGGGCGCCAGGGTCGTCAGAATGCCGGCGGCGTCCTTGTCCTGGAGGATGCCGACCACGAAGGCGATCTCGTCGACGTCGAAGTAGCTGCCGAGTGCGGCGACCAGGGACGCGGCACCGTGCGGGTTGTGCGCCGCGTCGACGAGCACGGTCGGTTCGGTGCCGATGAGCTGCAGACGCCCCGGGGAGGCGACCTCGGTGAGGCCCTCCGCCAGGACGTCCTCCGCGATCGGCTGGGTCGCTCCGCCGAGGAACGCCTCGACCGCGGCGATCGCGAGCGTCGCGTTCCGTCCCTGGTGGTCCCCGTAGAGCGGCAGGTACAGCTCCGGGTAGGTGCCGGCACGTCCTCGGACGGTGATGAGCTGTCCGCCCACCGCGACGGCGTCCTGCACGAGGGCGAACTCCTCGCCTTCGAACACGGCCGGGTCGTCGACCGCCACGGCGGCGTCGACGATCGCCTGACGCGCGTCGGGGTGCTGCGCGGCCGAGACCACCTGCGCCCCGGGCTTGATGATGCCAGCCTTGGTGCGCGCGATCTCGGCGATCGTCTTTCCGAGACGCTGCACGTGGTCGAGGTCGATGGGTGTGAAGACGGCGACCTCGGCGTCGGCGGCGTTCGTCGAGTCCCAGGCACCGCCCATCCCCACCTCGACGACGGCGACGTCGACGGGTGCGTCGCCGAAGCAGGCGAAGCCCAGGACGGTGAGCGCCTCGAAGAAGGTCAGTGCGGGCTCGCCGGCCGCCGTGAGCTCGGCGTCGACCATCGCCAGATACGGCTTGATGTCGTCCCAGTTCCTGGCGACGGCCTCGTCCGAGATCCGCTCGCCGTCGATCCCGATGCGCTCGGTGAACCGGACGAGGTGCGGACTCGTGAAGAGACCGGTGCGGAGCCCGTGGGCGCGGAGGATGCTCTCGATCATCCGGGCCGTGCTCGTCTTGCCGTTCGTCCCGGCGATCTGGATGATCGCGAAGGACGACTCCGGGTTGCCGAGGAGTTCGAGGGCCCGCTTGGTGGCGCCGAGACGCGGCTGCGGCTGGGCCTCCCCCAGCCGTTCTAGGAGCTCGCGGTACACGGCGTCGGCGGCATCGGCTGCGGACAGCTCGTCTCCGGGGATCAGGTCATCGGACATCGGCGGTCTCCTCTGCGCGCGCGACGGTCACGGTGAAGGCTCCGGCGTTGCCGAACTTCCCGGCCGCGAACGACTGGGCGAAGCCCGACGCTCCAGCCTGCGCCTCGTCGTCGGACCAGGTCAGGGACGTCGCCAGGGTGTCGCCGGCGAGGTCGACCACGTCGAGGGCACTGCGCACCGCGCGTTCGTCGGCGTCGTCCTCGAATCGGAGCTGCAGCCGGATCCGGTCGCTCACCTGCAGGTCCGCTGCCTTCCGGGTGTCCTGCACGGCACGGATGACGTCGCGTGCGAGTCCCTCCGCTTCGAGCTCGGGCGTCAGCGTGGTCTCGAGGAGAGCGAAGCCACCCGAGGGCAGGAGCGCGAGCGCAACACCACCGGCGGCGCCGGACGAGGCCTCCATGACGAGCTCGAATTCGCCGTCGACGAGCTCGATGCCGCCGGCCGTGACCGTGCCGTCGACCTCGGACCAGTCGCCGTTCCGAGCGCCCGTGATCGCCTGCTGCACCGTCTTGCCGAGGCGCGGGCCCGCCGCGCGGGCGTTGATCGAGAGGCGCGAGGTGACGCCGAACTCGGTGCCGCTGGTGTCGGTCAACTCGGCGAAGGAGACGGCCTTGAGGTTGAGCTCCTCGCGGAGGATCGCCTCGAACGGCGCGAGCGACGCGGGGTCGGGCGTGACCACGGTGAGCGACGCGAGCGGCAACCGGACACGGAGACCGGCCTGCTTGCGGAGGGCGAGGGTGACACCGGAGACCTCGCGGACCCGGTCCATCGCCTCGACGAGCGACGCGTCCTCCGGGTACGCCTCGGGCTCCGGCCAGTCGGTGAGGTGCACGCTGCGCTCGCCCGTCAGGCCGGTCCAGACCTGCTCCGTGATGAGCGGCAGGAGCGGAGCGGCGACGCGGCAGTACGTCTCGAGGACGGTGTAGAGCGTGTCGAAGGCGTCGCGGTCGAAGTCGCCGCCGTCGGTCGACCAGAAGCGGTCGCGGGAGCGGCGCACATACCAGTTGGTGAGGACGTCCGCGAAGTCCCGCAGCGAGGCCGCGGCGAGGGTCGCGTCGAACGCCTCGAGGTGGTCGGTCACGGTGACGACGAGTTCACGCGTCTTGGCGAGGATGTAGCGGTCGAGGACGTCGGTGGAGTCCGTGCGCCAGACGGCGTCGTAGCCACCAGGCACCGCCGTGTTGGCGTACAGCGAGAAGAAGTACCAGGTGTTCCACAACGGCAGCATCACCTGACGGACGCCCTCACGGATGCCCTCCTCCGTCACGACGAGGTTGCCGCCGCGCAGCACCGAGCTCGACATGAGGAACCAGCGCATGGCGTCGGAACCGTCGCGGTCGAAGACCTCGTTGACGTCGGGGTAGTTGCGCAGCGACTTCGACATCTTCTGGCCGTCGCTGCCGAGGACGATGCCGTGGCTCACGACGCTCGTGAACGCCGGGCGGTCGAACAGCGCGGTCGACAGCACGTGCAGGAGGTAGAACCACCCACGCGTCTGGCCGATGTACTCGACGATGAAGTCCGCGGGGCTGTGCGAGTCGAACCACTCGCGGTTCTCGAACGGGTAGTGCACCTGGGCGAACGGCATCGATCCGGAGTCGAACCAGACGTCGAGGACGTCGGTGATGCGGCGCATCGTCGATCGGCCGGTGGGGTCGTCGGGGTTCGGCCGCGTGAGCTCGTCGATGTACGGGCGGTGCAGATCGGTCGGACGCACGCCGAAGTCGGCCTCGAGCTCGTCCAGCGAGCCGTACACGTCGATGCGCGGGTAGGCCGGATCGTCGCTCTTCCACACGGGGATCGGCGAACCCCAGTACCGGTTGCGGCTGATCGACCAGTCGCGCGCACCCGCGAGCCACTTGCCGAACTGTCCGTCCTTGACGTTCTCCGGCACCCAGGTGATCTCCTGGTTGAGCTCCTCCATGCGGTCGCGGAACTCGGGCACGCGGACGAACCAGCTCGACACCGCCTTGTAGATGAGCGGCTGCTTGCAGCGCCAGCAGTGCGGGTAGGAGTGCTCGTAGCTCGCCTGACGCAGGAGGCGGCCCTGTGCCTTCAACAACTGCGTGAGCGGCTTGTTGGCGTCGAAGACCTGGAGACCGGCGACGTCGGACACCTCCGGGAGGAACTTCCCGCCGTCGTCGACGGAGACGATCACCGGGATGCCGGCGGCCTCGCACACCTTCTGGTCCTCTTCACCGTAGGCGGGGGCCTGGTGCACGATGCCGGTGCCGTCCTCGGTCGACACGTAGTCGGCGACGAGGATGCGCCAGGCCTGCTCCATGCCCCACTCGGCGTCGGCGTAGTAGTCCCAGAGGCGGTCGTAGGAGACGCCTTCGAGCTCGCGCCCGACGATCGTCCGGGAGACGGCGGACTGCGCCTCGGCCGCGGAGTCGTAGCCGAGGTCCTTCGCGTAGTTGCCGAGCAACGCGGAGGCGATGAGGTACTCGCCACCGAGGACCTCGGTGTCGGCGTGGGCGGAGCCCTCCTCGCGGAGCACCGTGGCGTCGGGGGTGCCGTTCGGGCCGGCCGGGACGACCGCGTACTCGATGTCGGGCCCGACGGCGAGGGCGGCGTTCGTCGGCAGGGTCCAGGGCGTGGTCGTCCAGGCGAGCGCGCGGACGGCTGTCAGTCCGAGGCTCTCCGCCTTCGGACCGACCAGCGGGAAGGTGACCGTGACGGTCTGGTCCTGTCGGGAGCGGTAGACGTCGTCGTCCATCCGCAGCTCGTGGTTGGAGAGCGGTGTCTGGTCGCGCCAGCAGTAGGGCAGCACCCGGTAGCCCTCGTAGGCGAGGCCCTTGTCATGGAGCTGCTTGAAGGCCCAGATGACCGACTCCATGTAGGTCACGTCGAGGGTCTTGTAGTCGTGCTCGAAGTCGACCCAGCGCGCTTGGCGCGTCACGTAGTCCTGCCACTCCTCCGTGTAGCGGAGGACGGAGTCGCGCGCGACCTGGTTGAACGCGGCGAGCCCCATCTCGTCGATCTGGCGCTTGTCGGTGATGCCGAGCTGGCGTTCCGCCTCGAGCTCGGCGGGGAGGCCGTGGGTGTCCCAGCCGAACCGGCGGTGCACCTGCTTGCCGCGCATCGTCTGGAACCGGGGGAAGAGGTCCTTGGCGTAGCCCGTGAGGAGGTGACCGTAGTGCGGGAGGCCGTTCGCGAAGGGCGGGCCGTCGTAGAACACCCACTCCGGAGCGCCCTCGCGCTGGTCGATGGAGGCCTGGAAGGTGCCGTCGGCGGCCCATCGGGCGAGCACCCCCTCCTCGATCGAGGGGAAGCTGGGCGACGGCGTCACGCCGAACGCCGCGCCGTTCGACGCCGACTCGGTTGGGGTCGGTTCCTGGGACTTCGGGTAGCTCATCGTTCTCCTGGCAGGTCTCGTGGGTCCTGCGAGGACGCCGGCGTTGCCGACGCGGTACCACCCCGCTTGCCGCTCCATTGGAACGGCCGCTCTGCATCGGCTGTGACGGGCCTGACCCGCTCGGTTCTACTGGGCTCCCGCTGAGCGGTCGCCGTTCTGCCGAGGACTCCCCGGTGATGGCCGGATCGATGTCGATGGTCCCATCGTACAGCCTGCGGAGCGGCTCCGAGGAGGGTCGGCTACGAGGAACTCGGCCCGTCGATCCGGGCGAGGGCGCGGCCGTACCCGTCCACCACCGGGGCGATCGCGAGACGGAGGTAGTCGCCGAGCTCGCCCCGGCCGACACCTGCGGCCGCCCATGCCCCGGCGCCGGCGACGATCGCGCCGGCGAGCGCCGCTGCGGCGGACCGGATTGTCAGCTCGTCGGCGCGGACGGCGAGGCGCGCGAGCGAGACCCGGAGCACGGCTTGGAGACGCAGCAGACGTTCGAGACCGGACGCTTGCAGCTCCCACGCGGTGTCCATCAGTTCGATCTGCGTGAGCGCCCAGGGCACGGCACCGTTCGAGCGCTCCTCGGCGATGCCCAGGAGGGCGGCTTGCAACGACGGCATCGCGTCGGCGACGTCCGTTGCAGGGGTGTCGCCGCCTGCGGCGAGCGCCCGTTCGAGTCCGGCGAGCGCGGCGTCGACGTCGACCCAGAGGACGTCGCTCTTGGAGCCGAAGTAGTTGAAGAAGGTGTTGCGGCTGACGCCGGCGCGGCTCGCGATCTGGTCGACGGTGGTGCCCGGGTACCCCTGTTCGAGGAAGAGTTCGGCGGCCGCTTCTTCGAGGACGCGTCGGGAGGATCGTCGGGGTCTGCCGACGGCGTTCCGTGCCGGTGGTCTCGCCATGGGGGCTCCTTCCGCCGCCTGTGAGCCTAGCCGTCGTGTGAGGGGTCGGGGCGTGGTGCTGAGGCTCTATGCTGGTTCCGAGACGGCGTCCAATAATTCGTCCGACGCCGCCACCGGGCCGACAGCACCCGGTCGATCGCCTTCTGGAGTCCCTGTGCCCGCATCCCCCTCCCCTGCCCGTCGACGCCCTGCGTCCTCGCGTCGTCCCTTGCGTGTCGCTGCGGCGCTCGTCCCGCTCGTGGTCCTGCTCGCGGCGTGTGCACCGGGGGCCCCTGCCGCGTCGAGCACGCCCAAGGCCGGTGGGACGCTCGTCTACGCCAGCGGGGACGCCGAGCCCACGTGCCTCGATCCGCATGTCGGTGGCAACTACCCGCAGGCCCTGTTGAGCGCACAGTTCCTCGAGCCGCTCGTCTCCCGAGACGCGAAGGGTGAGATCATCCCGTGGCTCGCCGACTCCTGGACGACGTCCGAGGACGGTCTGACCTGGGAGTTCACGCTTCGGTCGGACGTGACGTTCACGGACGGCACCCCGTTCGACGCGGCAGCGGTCAAGGCGAACATCGAGCACCTGCAGGACCCGGCGACGAAGTCGTCCACGGGCTACCTCGCCGTGGGTAAGGTCGCGTCGGTCGAGGCGGTCGACGCCACGACGGCCCGGTTCACCCTCTCCGCTCCCGACAGCGCGCTCCTGGAGTCGTTGTCGCAGCCGTGGACGGCGATGGAGTCGCCGACGGGGATCGCCCGCGGCGAAGCGGCGAACTGCGACGCCCCGGTCGGGACCGGACCGTTCGTCGTCGACGAGTGGGTCAAGCAGGACCACGTCTCGCTCGTCCGGAACGCCGACTACGACTCGGCGCCGAGCGACGCCGCGAACGACGGGCCGGCGTACCTCGACGGCATCACGTGGCGCTTCATCCCCGACTCGGCGTCTCGATTCGCGGCGCTGCAGAGCGGCGACGTCGACATCATCGACAACGCGCAGCCCGACACGATCGCGCAGGCGAAGGACTCGAAGACGATCGTCGACCTCGACGCGCCACGTCCCGGTGCCTCGAACCGCATCGAGCTGAACGCGGGACAGGCGCCGTTCGACGACCAGCGCGTGCGCGAGGCCTTCGTCAGGTCCACGGACGTGAACGCCGGCATCGAGTCCCTGTTCTTCGGCACGGCGAAGCGCTCCTACTCCCCGCTGTCGAGCGCGGAGGCCACCGCCTACTCCGACGAGAGCCTGTTCGGGTACGACCTGGATGCGGCGAACACGCTCCTGGACGAGGCCGGCTGGACCGAGAAGGACAGCGACGGCGTGCGGACGAAGGACGGCGTCCGGCTGACCGTGCGGTTCCCGGTCAGCACGAACCAGTCGATCCCCGCCGAGCAGTCCCTCTTCGAGCAGATCCAGGCCGGAGCCGGCGACGCGGGCTTCGACGTGCAGCTCGAACTCCTCGACCTGTCGAGCTGGTACGAGGCGCTCGGCTCCAACGCCTACGAGGCCGTCAGCGCGCCGTACACGAAGGTGGGACCGGACGTGCTCCGGGTGCTCTACGACTCCTCGGGCATCGTCCCGGCGCCGAGCGGCTACTTCGCGAACCACGCCCAGCTGGACGACCCCGCGCTCGACGAGATCCTGAAGCAGGCGAGCGACACCCTCGATCCCGAGGAGCGGGCGTTCCTCTACGAGCAGGCGCAGCAGATCATCCTCGACGGCTACTACATCCTGCCGCTCTACGACCAGCAGAACCACTTCCTGCTGAGCACCTCCCTGCAGGGCGTCCGCGCGCTGCCGACGGTGTCGACGCCGGTCTTCGGGGACGCCTGGCTCGTGGAGTGACCTCCATCGGCCGCCCGGGACGCGACCTCCGCCGCCTGGCCGGGCGGATCGGAGCGCGTCTCGCGGGCGCGGTGTTCGTGCTCTGGGCGGTCGCGACGGTCACCTTCTTCGCGGTCCGGCTGATCCCCGGCGACCCGGCGCAGGCCTATCTCGGTGGCCCCGGCTCCCAGGCGTCGGCGGAGGCGCTCGAGCGGGTGCGCGAGCAGTACGGCCTGGACCAGCCGCTCCTCGTCCAGTACCTCGCGCAACTCGTCCGACTCGTCCAAGGGGATCTCGGCGAATCGGCGTCCCTCCGCACGCCGGTGGCCCAGGTGCTCGCCGAACAGCTCGGCGGCACGCTGGTGCTGGCGATGGCGTCGCTCGTCGTCGCGTGGCTCCTCGCGCTCGGCCTCGCGGTCTGGTCGACCCGTGGTGGGCGCGTCTCCGCGGCCCTCGGATCGGCCGTCGAGCTGGTGGCGGCGTCGCTCCCCCAGTTCTGGCTCGCGACCGTCCTCATCACGCTCTTCAGCACCTGGCTCGGATGGCTCCCTCCGGTGAGTACGGGTGATGCGGTCGGGCTCGTCCTCCCCGTGTTGACCCTGGCCATCCCGGTCGCCGGGTTCCTGGCCCAGGTGATGCGCGAACCGTTGCTCGATGCGGGGAGCGCGCCGTTCGCCGTCTCCGCGGCCGCCCGTGGTGAATCGACCACCGGCCTCCTGCTCAGACACGGCCTGCGCCATGCCGCCGTGCCCGCGGTGAACCTGTCGGGATGGGCGTTCGGGTACCTCATCAGCGGCGCCGTGGTGGTGGAGACCATCTTCGCCCGGCCCGGTCTCGGACGGACGCTGCTCCAGGCGGTGACCGTCCGCGACGTCCCGGTGGTCACCGGCGTGGTGTTGAGCTCGGCGGTGGCCTACGTCGTCGTCATGTTCCTCGCGGACCTCGCGGCGGAGCTGCTCGACCCACGCGACCGGATCCGGCGGTCCGGTTCATGAGCGGGCTCGCGATCACCCCGGCGTCCGGAAGCCCCGACGCCCGGGTCCGCCACGGATGGCGACGGTCGTCGGGATTCGGTGCACCCGAGATCGTCGCTGCCGCGGTGGTGCTGCTCCTGCTCGGCTGTGCGCTCGCCCCCCAGCTGTTCGCGACGGCGTCACCGACGGCGGTCGACCCGCGAGCCGCGTTCTCTCCACCCTCCCTCACGCACTGGTTCGGCACGGACGAGTCCGGCCGCGACGTCTGGAGCCGGGTCGTGCACGGTGCGGGGACCTCGCTCCTCATCGGTGTCGCTGCGACGGCCATCGGGCTGATCCTCGGAGCCGTCCTCGCGACGATCGCCGCGGTCGGCGGCAGGATCGCCGACTTCGCCGTCGGACGCGTCCTCGAGGTGCTCTTCGCGTTCCCCGGCCTGTTGCTCGCGCTCCTCGTGATCGTCATCGCGGGACCTGGTCCCGTCACGGCGACGATCGCGGTCGGCCTGTCGACGGCGCCGGGCTATGCGCGCCTCATCCGCGGTCAACTGCTCCAGGTCCGCTCCTCCGACTTCGTCGAGGCCGCGCGAGTGCTCGGGCACGGGCCGGCCCGGATCCTGTTCCGACACATCCTCCCGAACGCCGTCGCCCCGTTGTTCGTCCTCGCGACCCTCGGCATCGGACAGGCGGTCGTCTGGGCGTCCGCCCTGAGCTACCTCGGGCTCGGGGCGCAACCACCCGCGCCGGAATGGGGTGCCATGCTCGCCGCAGCACGCACCTACCTCGCGACGGCGTGGTGGCTCACGGCGTTCCCCGGTCTGATGATCGTCGCGACCGCCCTGTCCACCACGGTCCTCGGCCGGGGTCTCCAGCGCCGATCTCGGGAGGACGGCCGATGAGCGACTCCACTCCCCTGCTCCAGGTGGAAGCGCTGACGGTCGGATTCGGCGGCGGGGACGCCATCGTCTCCGGCGTCTCCTTCCACGTCGAGCGCGGCACCTGCGTCGCGATCGTCGGCGAGTCGGGCTCCGGCAAGAGCGTGACCGCCAGATCGCTCCTGGGCCTCGCCGGCGCATCGGCGCGGGTGACGGCCACTCGACTCGACTTCGACGGCACCGATCTCCGCGGACTCGGAGCATCGGCCTGGCGACGCCTGCGCGGGCGTCGCATCGGACTCGTCCTCCAGGACGCCCTCGTGTCACTCGACCCCCTGCGACCGATCGGGCGCGAGATCGACGACGCACTCCGACTCGGCACCGACCTCGACCGGACCGCCCGTACCCGGCGAGTGCTCGAACTCCTCGAATCCGTCGGAATGCCCGACCCGGCCTCCCGCATCGGCCAACGTTCCGGTGAGCTCTCCGGCGGACTCCGCCAGCGCGCGCTCATCGCCTCGGCGATCGCACTGGACCCCGACCTCCTCATCGCCGACGAACCGACGACCGCGCTCGACGTCACCGTCCAAGCACGTGTCATCGGCCTCCTCGACGACGTCAAGCGGCGCGGGGCGGGCCTCCTCCTGATCAGCCACGACCTCGCCGTCGTCTCGTCGATCGCAGACCACCTCGTCGTGATGCAGCACGGTGTCGTCGTCGAGCAGGGGCCGGTCCAGCAGGTGCTGACCGACCCGACACACCCCTACACCCGAGCGCTCATCGCCGCGGTCCCCACCGACCGCGCTCGGGGGACGCGCCTGAGCGCGGACCAGGCGGTCGACGCGGCTCCGATGGCCGAACAGCCGGCGACGGGCCCCCGTCCGGCGACGCACGCCGGATCGGACGCACCCGCGTTGGAGTTCCGATCCGTCACCCGGAGCTTCGAGCGTGGCCGCGGCGCATCGGCGATCCTCGCGGTCGACGACGTCTCGCTCCGCCTGGAACCGGGTACGACCCTGGGCGTGGTCGGTGAGTCCGGTTCGGGCAAGACCACCCTCGCCCGCATCGCACTCGGCCTCACCGCACCGCAGTCGGGAACGGTGCTCCTCGAGGGCGAACCGTGGTCGGAGCTCCCCGAGCGAGCGCGTCGTCCACGACGAAACCGCCTGGGATGGGTCTCACAGGATCCGCTGAGCTCGTTCGACCCACGCTGGCGCGTCGACGCCATCCTCGCCGACGCCGTTCGTGGACGCGAAGCCGCACCTCGCGACATCACCCGTCTCCTCGCGGACGTCGGCCTCGATCCCTCGCTGGCTCGTGCGCGCCCGCGGACGCTCTCCGGCGGACAACGGCAACGTGTGGCGATCGCCCGGGCACTCGCGAGTCGACCGTCGACACTCATCCTCGACGAGCCCGTCTCCGCGCTCGACGTCACCGTCCAGGCCAGGATCCTCGACCTCCTCGACGAGCTGCAGCGACGCCACGGCCTGAGCTACCTGCTGATCTCCCACGACCTCGGCGTCATCCGGCACATGAGCGACCGGGTCGCCGTGATGCAGCACGGGCGGGTGGTCGAGCATGGCGACGCCGAGCAGGTCTTCACCGCCCCGGCCCACCCCTACACCGCCCGACTCGCAGCCGACGCTCCGCGCCTCGTCGCGCCCGATGGTACGTCAAGGCGCGACGGCGTCTGACTCCGGCGTCGGGATCCGGTCCAGCACCGCCTGGACGACGGGTGCGAGGGTCTCGGCGTACACCCAGCTCAGGTGGTGGTGGTCGCGGTACGCGAGGACCCCGCCGATCACCGGCGAGCACCGATCGGACGTGCACAGGGCGTCCGAGAGGTCGACGGGTCGAACCCGTGGGTCGGTGCTCGCGAGGGCGGCGTCGTACTGCGGATCCTCCGTGAGCGCGTCGCTCCGGTCCCGGGCGCACCCGTCCTCCGGATCAGCGTCGTCGCGGACGCACTCCAGCACGTCGTCCGACATCGTCGGGGTGTCGCGCAGGACGACGATCTGCTCGATCGTCTCGGGCACGAGCGCCCAGCGCTCCGCATAGGCTTCCGCAGCCACCTCCCGCCAGTCGCGGTCCCCCTCCGCGACGACCGGGTTCCGGGCGCGCGCCGAGACGACGAGCGTGTCGATCTCCGGTTCGTCCTCCAACAGCTCGAGAGCGTCGCGGTTCCAGCTCAAGCACCCGGCGCGCATCTCGGCGAGCACCGCCGCGCTCGTCCCGGGCTCCGTGCGCTCGGCGTCGCTGAACGGGCAGGAACTCTTCGCCGCGACGAGGAGCCGCCACCCGTTCGCCTCGGCAGCGGTCGCGAACGCCGGCAACCACTGCTCGGCGTGGGAGTCCCCGATGAGCGCCACCGTCCTCGTCGCCTGCTCCGCGCTGGCGCCGTAGGCGCAGACCTCGAACGCGGCAGCTCGGATGTCGGTGATGCAGCGGTCCGGCGGCAGGTCGGCGAGCGACGCATCAGGAATGACGACCCCGCGGGTCTCATCCCCGGGAGACGCCGAGGAAACGTCGCGCAAGGTCTCACCACCGGAGCCCTCCGTGCCGTCCGATGACGCTCCGTCGTCCCGCGGACACGCTGCAGCATCGACGAGCTCCGCGGCACCGAGGCAGTTCGACGGGGTCGCGACCAGGGTCTCGATGCGCTGCTGTTCGGCGGCGATGCGCGCCTCGGCACCGGGGAGCACCCCGATCGCGGCGATCAACAGGACGCTCATCGCGAGGGCGGCCGCGCCGATGACCCGTCGTGGCCGCCAACCGGCGATGCGCCCGAACCGGATCGGGCGCTCCACGAACCGCGTCGTCACCTCCGCGAGGACGCCGGTGATGACGAGGAGGACGAGCTGCTCGGGGATGGAGGCCGACCGAGCAAGCACGATCCCGCCGAACACGATGATGGGCCAGTGCCAGAGGTAGACCGCGTAGGATCGGTCGCCGAGCCACTGGATCGGCGCCCGGGCGAGCAGCGCGGTCGGCGACCACCGGACGTCCGGGGCCCAGGCCGCGATCACGGCGATCGTCCCGCCCACCGGCAGCGCCGCGGTCGACGCCGGGAAGGGCGTCTCCCCCGAATACCAGACGGCAGCCACCCCGATCGCGGCGAACCCGAGCCAGGCGACGACCGTGCGCGCACCCGCCCGCAGCGCCCAGCCGCGCCGGGCCCCCTCGGCCACCAGGATCGCTGTCAGTCCCCCGGCGGCGAACTCCCAGGCCCTCGTCGTCGTCGCGAAGTAGGCCGGAGACGGGTCCTGCGCGGTGAAGACGACCGACCAGGCGGCCGACGCGATGCAGACGAGTCCGATCGCGATCGCGACGCCCCGACGCCGTACCGTCGGCGCAGCCGAGCGTCGGGCGAACCGCACGGCGAGCCAGCCGGCGACGAGGACCAAAATCGGCCAGACGAGGTAGAACTGCTCCTCGGCCGACAGCGACCAGAAGTGCTGCACGGGCGAGGGGGCGTCCTCCGCCGCGAGGTAGTCGACCGCAGATCCGGCGAGCGCCCAGTTCTCGATGTACAGGCCCGACCACGCGATCTCGCGCAGGAACCGGGGCAGGTCCCCGAGTGGCGCGAGGTACCAGCTCGCGACGAGGGTCGCCGTGAGGACGGTGAGCGCGGCGGGGAGCAGCCGTCGTGCGCGCCGTGCCCAGAACCGCCCGAGTCGGACCGAACCGGATCGCTCGACCTCGGCGAGCAGGTGCGCCGTGATGAGGAACCCGGAGATCGCGAAGAACACGTCGACGCCGACGAACCCGCCCGGCACGAGCCCCGGCCAGAGATGGAACACCACGACGAGCGAGACCGCCACGGCGCGAAGGCCTTGGAGGTCGGCTCTCACGGGGCCGGAGGCGGCTCTGGTCGACACGGTCCGATGCTATCGGCGGAGGATGACGGTCCGCGGTCCGGCGTCCTCCCGGTCCCCTGCGATAGCATGGGATGTTCCCACACACTCAGGCACGCAGACACGGTGCCGCACATATCAGCAGGAGATCGCCTCATGACCGCTGCCAGCATCCCGGACAAGCCGGCCCTCGAAGGTCTCGAACAGAAGTGGGGCGCCTCCTGGGAGTCCGCGGGGACCTACCGGTTCGAGCGCGACGGCGCCACGCGTGAGTGCATCTACTCGATCGACACCCCGCCGCCGACCGCATCCGGCTCCCTGCACATCGGTCACGTCTTCAGCTACACGCACACCGACGTGATCGCCCGCTACCAGCGGATGACCGGCAAGCGCGTCTTCTACCCCATGGGCTGGGACGACAACGGTCTCCCGACCGAACGCCGCGTCCAGAACTACTACGGCGTCCGGTGCGACCCGACGCTCCCCTACGACGCCGACTTCACCCCGCCGTTCGAGGGTGGCGACAACAAGAGCACCAAGGCCGCCGACCAGATCCCGATCTCGCGTCGCAACTTCATCGAGCTGTGCGAGCGCCTCACCGTCGAGGACGAGCAGCAGTTCGAGGCCGTCTGGCGCGCGCTCGGCCTCTCCGTGGACTGGACGCAGAGCTACCGCACCATCGGCGACGAGTCGATCACGGCGAGCCAGCTCGCGTTCCTGCGCAACCTGGACCGCGGCGAGGCCTACCAGGCCATGGCGCCGACCCTCTGGGACATCACCTTCCGCACGGCGGTCGCCCAGGCGGAGCTCGAGGACAAGGAGCAGCCGGGCACCTACCGTCGACTCTCCTTCCACCGCCCCGACGGCGGCACCATCGAGATCGAGACGACGCGACCGGAGCTCCTGCCCGCCTGCGTCGCCCTCGTCGCCCACCCCGACGACGAGCGTTTCAAGCCGCTGTTCGGCACGACGGTGACCACGCCCGTATTCGGCGTCGAGGTGCCCGTGCTCGCGCACCACCTCGCCCAGCCCGACAAGGGCGCCGGCATCGCGATGGTGTGCACTTTCGGTGACATCACCGACATCGTGTGGTGGCGCGAACTCGACCTGCCCAACCGCGCGATCCTCGGCTTCGACGGACGCGTCATCTCCGAGGCCCCCGAGGCGATCACCTCCGAAGCCGGCCTCGAGGCGTACGCGCAGCTCGCCGGGAAGACCGTCTTCAGCGCCAAGCAGACCGTCGTCGACCTCCTCGCCGCCTCGGGCGACCTGATCGGCGAACCGAAGCAGATCACCCACCCGGTGAAGTTCTTCGAGAAGGGCGACAAGCCACTCGAGATCGTCTCGACCCGCCAGTGGTACATCCGCAACGGCGCCCGCGACGAACAGCTCCGCGGCCGCCTGCTCGAACTCGGCTCGGAGCTCGAGTGGCACCCCGACTTCATGCGCGTGCGCTACGAGAACTGGGTCGGCGGCCTCTCCGGCGACTGGCTGATCTCCCGCCAGCGCTTCTTCGGCGTGCCGATCCCCCTCTGGTACCCGCTCGACGCCGACGGCAACCCGGTCTACGACCAGCCGATCGCGCCAGACCACGCCGCTCTGCCCGTCGACCCCTCCAGCGATGCGGCGCCCGGTTACGACCAGTCGCAGCGCGGCATCCCAGGTGGGTTCATGGGCGAGGTCGACGTCATGGACACCTGGGCCACGTCGAGCCTCACCCCGCAGCTCGCCGGCGGCTGGGAGCGCGACCCCGAGCTCTGGGACCTCGTGTTCCCGTACTCGCTGCGCCCGCAGGGTCAGGACATCATCCGCACCTGGCTGTTCTCCACCATGCTCCGCAGCGTCCTCGAGTACGACCGGAAGCCGTGGGAGCACGCCTCCGTGTCCGGCTTCATCGTCGACCCCGACCGCAAGAAGATGTCGAAGTCGAAGGGCAACGTCGTCACGCCGGCGGCCATGCTCGAGCAGCACGGTTCGGACGCCGTCCGGTACTGGGCGGCCTCGAGCCGTCTCGGCACCGACGCCGCCTTCGACCCGCAGAACCCGACGCAGATCAAGATCGGCCGACGCCTGGCGATCAAGGTGCTCAACGCCTCGAAGTTCATCCTCGGGTTCACCGGTCGTGAAGACGCCCCGGTGACGGAGGCGGTCGACCTCGCCATGCTGAGCGTCCTCCGCAAGACCGTCGCCGACGCCAGCAGTGCGCTGGCCGGGTACGACCACGCGCGCGCGCTCGAGCTCACCGAGGCGTTCTTCTGGACGTTCTGCGACGACTACCTCGAGCTCGTCAAGGAGCGGGCCTACGGCGAGGAGAGCCCCGAGCAGGCTTCGGCGGTGGCCGCGCTGCGGATCGCGCTCTCGACCCTGCTCCGCCTGTTCGCCCCGTTCATCCCGTTCGCGGCGGAGGAAGCCTGGTCCTGGACGCATGACGGCTCCGTGCACCGTGCCAGCTGGCCGACCGACGAGGAGTTCGCCGGACTCGCCGCTGGTGAACCGCAGGTGCTGCAGCTCGCGAGCGAGGCGCTCACGGGCATCCGGCGCGCGAAGACCGACGCCAAGGCGTCCCAGAAGACCCCGGTGGACTCCGCGGTCATCGCCGGACCCGCCGCATCCGTCGAGCTGCTCGCGCTCGTCGCCGACGACCTCCGTGCCGTCGGACGCATCGAGTCCCTTGAGTTCCGCACGGCCGATATCCTGTCGGTCGGCGACATCGTCTTCGCACCGGCGGCCGACGCCGAGGAGGCACGCGCATGAGCGTCACCATCCGCCCCGCCGTCGAGAGCGATCTGTTCGCCTGGCACGCGCTGTACTCCGGCTACGGGGAGTTCTACGGCAACCCCCTGACCGACGAGAAGGCCGTCCTCGTCTGGGGCTGGCTCAGCGACCCGGCCCACCCGTTGACCGCGCTCGTCGCGGAGGACGCGCAAGGCGCCCTCGTCGGTCTCGCCCACTACCGGGTGTTCCCCCGTGCCCTCGCCGGTGGGACCGGGCTCTACCTCGACGACCTCTTCGTCGCCGAGGACGCCCGCACCGGCGGGGTCGGCACCGCGCTGATCGAGCACGTCCGCGATGTCGCGAAAGCGGACGGCCACAGCGTCGTCCGGTGGATCACCGCCGCCGACAACGAACGCGCCCAGGCCGTGTACGACAAGCTGGCGACCCGCACGAGCTGGGTCACCTACGACCTGGAGCCGTGATGCAACTCGGGACCCGCTGGGCCGTCGGCGCCAAGCCACCGGAGAACGTGCCGACGCCGGTGCAGACGGCCATCGCCGCTGAGGAGCAGGAATTGCTCGCGCAGGGTGTCGACACGTCCTCGTGGCGCTGGACCCTCACCTGGCTCGAACGCCGGCCCGTGGTCGAGCTCGACGACGGTACGACCATCCGTCAGCACGCGGACGGATCCGTCAGCCTCACCCGGCCGGACGACGACCGCGACGACGACGAGGACTGAGCCTCCTCCCCGGCACGCTGGATAGGGTGAGGTATGGAATCACACACGAATCCGTTCCTCCAGCCGAGCACACTCCCCTATCAGCTGCCGCCGTTCGGCGAGATCCGCGAGGAGCACTTCCGCCCCGCCTTCGCCGCCGGGTTCGCGCAGCAACTCGACGAGATCGCGGCGATCACCGCGCAGGACGACCCGCCGACGTTCGAGAACACGCTGGTCCCGCTCGAACGGAGCGGCGCGATCCTCCGGCGGGTCGCAGCGGTCTTCTTCAATCAGAGTTCGGCGGACAGCTCCGCGTTCACCAATGCACTCGAGGAGGAGCTGGCGCCGCAGCTGGCCGCCCACGAGGACGCGATCCGGCTCGACCCCGCGCTGTACGCGCGGATCGCGGCGGTCCACGCGAGTCTCGACGACCTCCAACTGTCGGCCGAGGCGGCCTACCTGGTCCGACGCGTGTACAGCGAGCACACGCTTGCGGGAGCCGGCCTCGACGCCGAGGAGAAGCAGCGGCTCTCCGACCTCAATCTCCGCCTCTCGACCCTGACCACCCGGTTCGAGAAGCAGCTCCTGGCCGACACCAACGAGCTCGCGGTCCACGTCACCGATGCCGCGGAGCTCGACGGCCTGAGTGCGGGCGAGACCTCCGCCGCGGCACAGGCGGCCGCCGAACGAGGCCTCGACGGTTGGCTCATCACCCTTGTGCTCCCGACCGGCCATCCGGCGCTGTCGTCGTTGACGCACCGCGGGGTCCGCGAGCGGATCATGACGGCCTCCCGTGCTCGCGGCACGCACGGCGGACCGAACGACAACCGCGACCTCGTCCTCGAGATCACCCACCTCCGAGCCGAGCGCGCCGCACTCCTGGGGTTCCCGTCGCACGCCGCAGTGGTCACCGCGGACCAGACCGCTGGGACCCCTGAGGCCGTCGCCGCGCTCCTCTCCCGTCTGGCGATCCCCGCCGCTCGGAACGCGGATCGGGAACAGCGCGAGCTCGAGCGGGTCACCGGCCTCGAGACCGTCGAAGCCTGGGACTGGCCGTTCGCGACGGAACAGGTCAGGATCGACCGGTTCGATGTCGACACCAGCGTGATGCGCCCGTACTTCGAAGCGGAGCGGGTCCTGTTCGACGGGGTGTTCGCCGCAGCGACCAAGCTCTACGGCATCACCTTCGCGGAACGGACCGATCTCCAGGGCTACCACCCCGACGTCCGTGTCTTCGAGGTCTGGAACGAGGACGGCTCCGGCCTCGGCCTGTACCTCCTCGACCTGTACACCCGCGACAGCAAGCGCGGCGGCGCCTGGATGAACGCGCTCATCTCCCAGAACCGCCTGCTCGACCAGCCCACCGTCGTGGTCAACAACCTGAACGTCCCGAAGCCGGCCGAGGGCGAACCGACCCTGCTGAGCCTCGACGAGGTCACGACCTTCTTCCACGAGTTCGGCCACGCGCTGCACGGCCTCTTCGCGGAGGTCGAGTACCCGCGGTTCTCCGGCACGAACGTCTTCCGGGACTTCGTCGAGTTCCCCAGCCAGGTGAACGAGATGTGGATGCTGTGGCCCGAGGTGCTCGCCGGCTACGCCAGGCATGTCGAGACAGGCGAGCCCATGCCGCAGGAACTGGTGGCGAAGCTCCAGGCGTCCGAGGGCTTCAATGAGGGCTTCTCGACGAGTGAGTACCTCGCTGCGGCGATGCTCGACCAGGCGTGGCACAGCATCGGTGCCACGGACCGGGTCGACGACGTCGAGGCCTTCGAGGCCGCCGCGCTCCGATCAGCCGGGCTCGACAATCCGGCCGTCCCGCCCCGGTACGCGAGCACGTACTTCGCCCACACCTTCTCGGGTGGATACGACGCTGGCTACTACTCCTACATCTGGAGCGAGGTGCTCGACGCGGACACCGTCGACTGGTTCACCGAGAACGGCGGACTGACCAGGGAGAACGGCGACCGCTTCCGCGCCAAGCTCCTCGGGGTCGGCGGTTCGAAGGATCCTCTGGAGGCCTACCGGGACTTCCGCGGGCGCGACGCGGTCATCGAGCCGCTCCTCCGACGCCGCGGACTCGAGGACTGAACGACGAAGCCCGCTGCAGCGACTCCGGAGGATCCGGAGCGCTACGGCGGGCTGACCACCGCTGGGCGTCGTCTAAGCCGACTTCTCCTGGCGGCGAGCCGCACGCGGGACGATCGTCGGGGCCGCGTTCTCGACGACGGACTCCCGGGTGATGACGACGCGAGCGACCTCGTCGGTGGAGGGCACCTCGAACATGATCGGCCCGAGCACCTCTTCCATGATGGCTCGGAGCCCTCGGGCGCCGGTCTTGCGGAGGACGGCGAGGTCGGCGATCGCTTCGAGTGCCGCCTGGTCGAACTCCAGCTCGACGCCGTCGATCTCGAACATGCGCTGGTACTGACGCACGAGCGCGTTCTTCGGGACCGTGAGGATCTCCATGAGCGCGTGCTGGTCGAGCGGCGTGACCGTGGTGACGACCGGCAGACGACCGATGAACTCGGGGATGAGGCCGAACTTGTGGAGGTCTTCCGGAAGGACCTCGCCGAAGAGGTTCACGTCATCGCCCTTGCTGTGCAGGGGTGCGCCGAAGCCGATGCCCTTCTTGCCCGCACGGGAGGAGATGATCTCCTCCAGCCCGGCGAAGGCGCCGGCCACGATGAACAGGACGTTCGTCGTGTCGATCTGGATGAACTCCTGGTGCGGGTGCTTCCGGCCGCCCTGCGGGGGCACCGAGGCGACGGTGCCCTCGAGGATCTTGAGGAGCGCCTGCTGGACGCCCTCGCCGGAGACGTCGCGCGTGATGGAGGGGTTCTCCGCCTTGCGGGCGATCTTGTCGACCTCATCGATGTAGATGATGCCGGTCTCCGCGCGCTTGACGTCGTAGTCGGCGGCCTGGATGAGCTTGAGGAGGATGTTCTCGACGTCCTCGCCGACGTAGCCGGCCTCGGTCAGTGCGGTCGCATCGGCGACGGCGAAGGGGACGTTGAGCCGCTTCGCGAGGGTCTGCGCGAGATACGTCTTGCCGCAGCCCGTCGGGCCGATGAGGAGGATGTTGCTCTTCGCGATCTCGATGTCGTCGTGCACCGTCTCGGCGGGAGCGAGCGTGGCGCGGGAGCGGACGCGCTTGTAGTGGTTGTACACCGCGACCGAGAGCGCCTTCTTCGCGGCCTCCTGGCCGATGACGTACTCCTCGAGGAAGGCGAAGATCTCCTTCGGCTTCGGGAGGTCGAACTCGCTCACCGTCTCCTCGCTCGCTTCGGCGAGTCGCTCGGCGATGATCTCGTTGCACAACTCGACGCACTCGTCGCAGATGTACACGCCGGGACCAGCGATCAGCTGCTGGACCTGCTTCTGGCTCTTGCCGCAGAACGAGCACTTGAGCAGATCGGCGCTTTCGCCTATCCGTGCCATGTCTTTCCCTCTCCCTGGAGATTCGGTGCTCCGAGCCTAACCTGTCCCTGCGACAACTCGGCGCGCCACCCCGTTGGGATGACGCGCCGAGTCGTGAGCACGGGAGCCGGGTCAGGCCGTGATGGCCGCGACCGGGTTCTTCCGCGAGGTGAGCACCTGGTCGATGAGACCGTACTCGAGCGCCTCGGCGGCCGAGAGGATCTTGTCGCGGTCGATGTCCTTGTTGACCTGCTCCACCGAACGGTTGGAGTGGTGTGCCAGGGTCGACTCGAGCCAGCCGCGCATGCGGAGGATCTCGGCCGCCTGGATCTCGATGTCCGAAGCCTGTCCGTGGCCGGCCTCGCCGACCGCGGGCTGGTGGATCAGGATGCGGGCGTTCGGGAGCGCCAGGCGCTTGCCCGGCGTGCCGGCGGCGGTGAGCACGGCAGCGGCGGAGGCCGCCTGTCCGAGGACCACCGTCATGACGTGCGGACGGATGTACTGCATCGTGTCGTAGATCGCCGTCATCGCGGTGAACGAGCCACCGGGTGAGTTGATGTACATGACGATGTCGCGGTCGGGGTCCATGCTCTCGAGCACGAGCAGCTGGGCCATGATGTCGTCGGCCGATGCGTCGTCGACCTGCACGCCGAGGAAGATGATGCGGTCCTCGAAGAGCTTCGCATACGGGTCCTGGCGCTTGTAGCCGTAGGCCGTGCGCTCTTCGAAGCTCGGGAGGATGTAGCGAGCACCCGGCATCTGCAGCGAGCGGCCCGCCGCACTGAACGTTGGAGTCTCCATGTGTTGCATTCCTGTCTGGTCGAAGCCGGGTTACTTGTCGCTGTCGACGGTTCCGCCGCCGCCGGCCACGTCGAGCGCGGACTCACGGAGGTGGTCGACGAAACCGTATTCGAGCGCCTCTTCGGCGTTGAACCAGCGGTCGCGGTCGCCATCGGCGTTGATCTGCTCGACGCTCTTGCCGGTCTGCGCCGCGGTGATCTCGGCGAGACGGCGCTTCATGTCGAGGATGAGCTGCGCCTGGGTCTGGATGTCGCTCGACGTCCCGCCGAATCCGCCGTGCGGCTGGTGGAGGAGCACGCGGGCGTTCGGGGTGATGTAGCGCTTGCCCTTGGTGCCGGCCGTGAGGAGGAGCTGACCCATCGACGCGGCCATACCGATGCCGACCGTGACGATGTCGTTCGGCACGAACTGCATGGTGTCGTAGATGGCCATGCCGGCCGTGATGGAGCCACCGGGCGAGTTGATGTAGAGGTAGATGTCGCGCTTCGGGTCGTCCGCGGCGAGGAGCAGCAGCTTGGCCGCGATCTCGTTCGCGTTCTCGTCGCGGACCTCGGCGCCCAGCCAGATGATCCGGTCCTTCAGCAGGCGGTCAAAGACACTGGGCGAGAACTGTGGTTCGGCCATTATCGCTCCGTTTCGGTTGTGCAGTGGTTCGAATCTATCGGAGGCGACGCGCGACCAACGCCCTGTTCGCCCTCGGCAGACTCCTGGGCGGCGGGGTTCGCCGGAGGCGGACGGCGAGCGGCCGGAAGGCGCGACCGTCGGGGCTCAGCGGAGCGGATCCGTCTCGAGTTCGTCGGCGTAGGCGCGGACGGACCGGTGGTAGCGCGGCAGGTGCGGAACGAGCGCACGGAGGGCGACGGCGGTTGCTCGGCGCGGGTCCCCCGAGCTGGCGAGCGCCAGGGCCAGGAAGGCCGCGGTCGCGTCCGCGTACGGACCGGTCGGATCGTCCGCGAGCTGCTGTTCGAGCAGGACGACGCTCTCAGCGGTCCGGCCGAGATTGCGGAGGGTGCTGGCCAGTTGGATGATCGCCTGCGGACGGTGCTCATCGTCGAGCCCGGCCTCGAGGGCAGCGCGATAGAGAGCCTCGGCCTCGACCTCGTGGCCGGCGGAGTCGCGCGCACCGGCAGCCTCGAACGCGGCGCGGGCGTCACCCGGCGGACGCTCGGCGGCCAGGGCGTCGATGGCCGCGATGCGCTGCTCGTCGTCGATGGTCTCATCGGCCCAGACGGCTGCGACGCGGTCGTCCCAACCGGTTGCGTCGGTCGTCGTCATGATGGCTCCCATTCGGCTGACGTGTCCGGAGACGACGACAGGGGCGGAATCGCTTCCGCCCCTGTCGTCACTGCTGGTGCTGTCCTACTCGGCAGCGGCCTCGTCGGCAGCGGCCTTCTTGGCCGGTGCCTTCTTGGCGGGCGCCTTCTTCGCAGGTGCCTTCTTGGCGGCGGCCTTCTTCGGCTCGGCCTCGGCCGGAGCCTCGTCGGCGGCGTCCTCGGCCGGAGCCTCGGTCGTCTCGTCGGCTGCAGTCTCGGTGGCGGCGTCCTCGTCCTCGACCACGGCGACGAAGTCGCTCAGGTCGACAGGCTTGCCGTTGGAGTCGACGACCTCGGCCTTGCCGAGCGCGATGGCGATGGCCTTGTTGCGGGCGACCTCGCCGACCATGGCGGGGATCTGACCCTGCTGGCCGAGTGCCTCGATGAATTCACCGGGCTCCATGCCGTACTGCGACGCGCTCTGGATGAGGTACTCGGTGAGCTCGTTCTGGTTCACCTGGACGTTGAGCGACTCCGCGAGTGCGTCGAGGAGGAGCTGCGTGCGCAGTGCCTTCTCGCTCGACTCGGTGACCTCGGCGCGGTGCTCGTCGTCCTCGAGGCGGTTCTCGCCTTCGAGGTGACGGTGCACCTCGTCCTCGATGACGCTCTCGGGCACGGGGATCTGCGCGGCCTCGAGCATGGCGTCGACGAGCGCGGTGCGTGCGTCGCGGCCCTGGGTGATGACCTGCTGGCGCTCAACGACCTCGCGCAGCTGCGCCTTGAACTCGTCGATGGTGTCGAACTCACTCGCGATCTGAGCGAAGTCGTCGTCGGCCTCGGGGAGCTCGCGCTCCTTGACGGCGGTCAGGGTGACGGTGACCTCGGCGTCCTCGCCCTCGTGCTCGCCACCGAGCAGCGGCGAGGTGAAGGTGGTGGTCTCACCGGCGGTGAGGGAGTCGAGTGCCTCGTCGATGCCGGTGAGCAGCTCGCCCGAACCGATCTCGTAGGAGACGCCGCTCGCGCGGTCGACCTCGGCGTCGTTGATCTTGGCGACCAGGTCGAGCTGGGCGAAGTCGCCCGTCTTCGCCGGGCGGTCGACGGTCACGAGCGTGCCGAAGCGTGCGCGGATGCGGTCGAGCTCGTCCTGGACGTCGGCTTCGCCGGCTTCCTGGGCGTCGACGGTGAGCTTGAGGCCCTCGTACGCGGGAAGCGTGATCTCGGGACGGACGTCGACCTCGATGTTCACGAGCAGGTCGCCGGAGAAGTCCTTCTCGTTCGGCCACTCGACGATGTCGGCCTGCGGGCGGCCGAGCGGACGGAGTTCGTTCTCCTCGAGTGCCTTGCGGAAGAATCCGTCGAGGCCCTCGTTGACGGCGTGCTCGATCACGGCGCCCTTGCCGACGCGCTGGTCGATGATCGCCGGTGGCACCTTGCCCTTACGGAAGCCGGGGACGTTGATGTCCTCGGCGATGTGTCCGTAGGCGTGGGTGATGCTCGGCTTGAGCTCCTCGGGCGTCACCGCGATGGCGAGCTTGACGCGAGTGGGGCTCAGCTTCTCGACCGTGGTCTTCACGTGATTACTTCTCCTGTGTCGGGGATTCTGCCTCAGTTGAGGACGCAAAACGGAGTCGGGGCGACAGGATTCGAACCTGCGACCTCCCGGTCCCAAACCGGGCGCTCTACCAAGCTGAGCTACGCCCCGGATCGGCGACAATCCGGCCAGCCGGCCCGACCGACGAGCGGTGGGCGAAATGGCCTCGGTCAGTCTAGCCCAGAATCTGTGCGGTCCCTGTGCGGTTTCCGGCGCGGAACCGGGCTCGGGACACGGAGCTGCACGGATGGACGCTCGGGATGCAGTAGCATTACCGGGTGAGTTCGTCGCACTGCGACGCCTCGGGGATGTAGCTCAATGGTAGAGCCTCAGTCTTCCAAACTGATTACGCGGGTTCGATTCCCGTCATCCCCTCTCCATTCGTCAGAACCATGCAGCGCCGCGAAGGCAGGCGCGACGGTTCGTCTCCGGTCCAGCGGCCTTCGACGCCGCGCGCTTCGACATGCTCAGAGACCGATACATCCCGAGCGAACCTCTCCCGGTCACTGAGCTTGTCGAAGTGCCCACGGGAACGCCTCATCATTCCGGGCGAACCTCTCCCGGTCACTGAGCTTGTCGAAGTGCCCACGAGGAACCCTCATCACTCCGGGCGCACCTCTCCCGGTCACTGAGCCTGTCGAAGTGCCCACGGGAACGCCTCATCATTCCGGGTACACCTTTCTCGGTCGCTGAGCCTGTCGAAGTGCCCACGGGGAACGCTTCGACAGGCTCAGGGACCGGCAGGGGTCAGAACGGCGCGGGATCGGGTTCGGTCCGATACTGCTTCTCATCGGGTGTCGTCCAGTTGAGGACCCCGCCGGGTCCGTGGTCGAGGTTCCACCCGGGGAGATGCTTCATCCGGTGGTGATGTCGGCAGAGGCAGGCGAGATTACCGACATCCGTCGTCCCGCCGTCCTCCCAGGCGACCGAGTGATCGAGGTCGCAAGCCCGGGCTCGCCTCCCGCAGCCCGGCGCCCGACAGGTGCCGTCCCGAAGCCGCACCGCGCGTTGCAGATCAGCCGGGACCCGATATTGATTCCGCCCGACCGACAAGATCGCGCCGGTCTCAGGCTGAACGAGGATCCGAGTGAAGCTCGGCGCGTTCACCGCAATACGTGCCGCGGTTTCCGGGTCGATCGGACCGTACCCATCGAGGGTCGCCGGGGCGTCGCTGACACCGGCCATGCTGAGCGCCGGGACCGTGATCTGCACGGTCGGCTTGATGTGCTCCTGGACCTCGATCGGGTGCGGAAGGACCGGGCTGGTCATGACGTCCTCGGGTGTGACGCCGGTGAGGGCGAGCGCCGCCAGGGCGTCCGCCTGCAGCTGGGTGCACGTGCGGGCGTCACCCGCGGCGCGCGACTCCGCTGCCGCCGCCTCGATCCGCTCGATGATGCCCTGCGCGATGGGTGCCGTGGTGAAGAGGTGCACCCAGGCCATGCCGTCCGCTGCGGGCTCGAACTCCGCCCGACGGTCGGCCTCGGATCGGGTTGCGCGTGCGGTGATGGACTCGGGGTGGAGGCGCTCCCGCAGGACGCGGGCGCGTTGCCGGAGGTACGAGGCGGTCGCGCTCTCGGCGACCGGTAGCACCTGCTCGAGGAACACCGCCCGCCCAGCAGCAGGGACGTCGCAGAGCTGGTCGGTGATCACCTGGGCGTGCCAGGCGGAGATGCGGCCCGCCTCCAGTGACGCCAGTACGGCCGGTGCTTCGTTGACGAGACGCTCGGCGTCGTTCGTCGCCCGCTGGACTGTCCGCTCCGGCGTCCGCGTCGTCATCGCGAGAGCCGCACACGCCGACCGACGGGAGAGCGCCCGGCGCTCAGCCGGCGGGAAGGCGGCTGGGACCGTGGCGTCCGCGAAGGCATCGGCGTAGGCGGCGGAGCGGGCCAGGAGGCGCGCCTTCCGTGCGTCCAAGACGGCCTGCTGCCGGTGGATCTCAGCCCACTCATCCGAGAACTCCGCGAGCTGCACGGCGTACTCGTCGCCGACGCGGATCGCAGTGGAGGTGGTCTCGGTCATGGGACAAGTCCATCATGGACCACTGACATTCCAGATGCTGAGCTGGCATCGGTGTGGGGGTCTCCTCGTGCGCCCTTCGACAACCTCAGGGACCGAAAGAGCTTACTCAGGGACCGGGAGAAGATCACCGGAGCGGGAGGTCCCTCGTTCGCCCTTCGACAAGCTCAGGGACCGGGAGAAGATCGCCGGAACGGGAGGTCCCACGAGTGCCCTTCGACAGGTCGTCGTGTGGGGAGGCCGGAGGACAGGATGCGCGACGCCCTAGGCTGAGCGCATGCGACTCGACGCGATCTGGCCCCATATCTGGACGGTGGCCGGCGCGCTCGTCTTCTTCGTCGGGGTGTACGCACTCGCGACCGGGCGCCTCGGCGTCGGACTCATCTGCATGATCGGCTGCGTCGTCTGCCTGTCCGGCTCGCTCGCCGCGCAGCGTCGCCTCAGGAAGCGCGACGCACGCCGCCGCTAGTCCTCGTCGACGGCCGCAGCGTGGACCGCTCTGAGGGCGACGTAGTGTGCGGCGTTCTGCCGGATCGCCTCCTGCTCGTCGGGCGTCAGCTCCCGCCGCACCTTGGCCGGGACCCCCGCGACGAGCGAGCCGGGCGGCACGATCATGCCCTCGAGGACTACCGCTCCCCCGGCGACGAGCGACCCGGCACCGATCACGGCGCCACTCAGGACCACGGACCCCATGCCGATGAGGCAGTCGTCCTCGACGGTGCAGCCGTGGACGACCGCGTTGTGTCCGACGGAGACGTTGCGCCCGATGACCGTCGGGTGGCCGCTGTCCGTGTGCACGGCGACCCCGTCCTGGATGTTGGACCCCGCGCCGAGCGTGATCGCGTCGGAGTCCGCACGGAGGACGGCGTTGTACCAGACACTCGAATCAGCGGCGAGTGTGACGGCGCCCACCAGCATGGAGCCCGGCGCCGTGTAGGCACTCGGATCGATCTGGGGCGAGCGTCCGTCTGAGAGTTTCCTGACCGTACCGTGCAGTGTCATACCGGCCACGCTATCGCAGGCCGCCCCGGCCGACGGGAACCCGCGTCGTTCCGGGGCGGATCGCCGGTACGGTCAGGCTTTCCTTGCTGAGTGCACCCTTCGTAAGCCGAGCCTCGACTTCCTTGCGGAATGTCTGCGGCTGAGTACCGTTGCATCCAAGCAGACCGACGAATCCGCCCGACCAGGGCCTCACTCGTCAACGAAGGGGAAACACCATGACCGACATCACCACCTCAATTCCGCAGGCCGTCGCCAACCCGGACGTCGCAGCAGGCACCGCGCAGTTCCTCAGCCCCGTCGTCGTCGACCTCACCGCCATCGTCGTCAACGGCAAGCAGGCCCACTGGCACGTCCGTGGCGCGAACTTCATCGGCGTCCACGAGCTGCTGGACGACATCGTCGACCACGCACAGGAGTGGGCAGACCTCGCCGCGGAGCGCATCGTCGCCCTCGGCCTCCCGGTCGACGCACGGCTCAGCACCGTCGCCGCTAAGACGAGCACGCCCGAGCTGAGCGAGGGCTTCCAGCAGTCCGACCGCACCATCGCCGAGGTCATCGCCCTCATCGACGCCGCCTCCGCCTCGGTCAACACCGCGGTCGACGAGCTCGACGAGCTCGACCAGACCAGCCAGGACATCGCGATCGAGATCGCCCGCGGCCTCGACAAGGACCGCTGGTTCCTCTTCGCGCACCTCAGCCGGTAGCACCCCGGCGGGACGACCCGCCAGCACCACCCACGAAGGGGCAGTCATCCGTGACTGCCCCTTCGTCGCGCGTGTCACCCTTCAACCGTTGCGCTGGAGCAGGGCGAGGACCGCGAGGACGCGTCGGTGGTCGCTTCCGGAGTCCTCGAGACCGAGCTTCTGGAAGATGGCCGAGATGTGCTTCTCGACCGCACCGACACCGACCCGCAGGTGTTCGGCGATCGCCGTGTTCGTGCGCCCCTCCGCCATGGCGGAGAGCACCTCCGTCTCACGTGGCGTCAGGCCGACCAACGGATCGCGCTGTGCTGCGAACAGGGTGCGGACGACGTCGGGGTCGAGGACGGTCCCTCCCCCGACCAGCCGGTGGATGGCGTCCTGGACCTCTTCCAGGGAGGCCACGCGGTCCTTGAGCAGATAGCCGATCCCGCGCCCGCCGTCCGCGAGCAGCTCCCGGGCGTAGACGGTCTCGACGTACTGGCTGAGCAGCAGGACGGGGAGGTCGGGATGCACGGCACGCAGCGCTATCGCCGCTCGGACCCCTTCGTCCCGGAACGTGGGCGGCATACGGACGTCCATGACGATGAGGTTTGGTCGGTCCGCCGCGAGTCCGTGCTGGAGCGCCTCCGCATCGCCGTACGCGGCGACCGTGACGAAGCCCGCCTCGTCGAAGAGTCTGATCAAACCCTCGCGGAGGAGCGTCGAGTCCTCGGCGATCACGATGCGGAGCGGTCCACCAGCGGCACGGTCGGGGCTGATCACCCGTTCAGCCTACGGGGAGCGAGATCGAGACGGCGCTGCCACGTGCGACACCGTCCCACACCGGGGCCGGCTCGATCACCAGTCTCCCGCCAAGGCCCTGCGCCCGTTCCGTCAGGCCTTCGAGGCCGTGGCCCGGTTCCAGGTGCGCGCCGCCCCGACCGTCGTCCGTCACGCGCAGGGTGAGCTGCGAACCCAGCTGCTGGTCCACCGTCGCGTGGGCCTCGACGCCGGCCCGCCGCGCATCCGCATGCTTCGACACGTTGGTCAGGAGTTCGGCGACGATGAAGTAGATCCCGCGTTCCGTCTCCCGAGGCAGCGTCACCGAGGAGACGACCGCCAGCTCCGTCCTCGTCGGCACCGGACACCGCGCGGCGAGGTCGTCGAGTGCGGCGACGAGGCCGCGGTCCTGCAGCAGTGGCGGCATCAGGCCCTTCGAGAGCGCACGGAGTTCGTCGAGTGTCTCGGCGGCCTGGGCCCGCGCCTCGCCCAGGAGCGAGCGTACCGAGGCGGGGTCCGTGTCGAGGCGTCGTTCGGCGGCCGCGAGATCCATCTGCAGCCGGACGAGTCGCTGCTGCGGACCGTCGTGGATGTCCCGCTCGAGCCGCCGCACCGCGCCCGCCTCAGCCGAGACGGCGGCACCGCGTGCACGTCGCTCCGCCAGCAGCTCGGCTCGCAGCTCCTCCTGTGGCCGCGCACCGAACAGCCCGGAGGCGATGGCGTGGTGCAGCAGCACCAGCACCCGGAGGATCAGCGGGAGCGTCACGAGGAACACGACACCGAGCACGAGATTCCAGAGCTTGTCGGCGAGCAACACCTCAGACGGGTCCAGCGTGGGAGCCAGCAGCTCCGCGAAGCCCGAGGACGAACCAGCCGAGAGCCGGTCCGCCCAGATCCAGTACGTCGTGCCGGCGACGGCACCCACGGTCCAGGTGATGGTCAGCCCCCAGGTGATGCCCCCGACGATCGGGTTCACGAGGACCGTGTGCAGTGCCGCCAGCCACCAACGCGGTCCGGCGAGTGGAGCGAGCACGGCACCCAGTGTCGTCTCGGTCCCGATGGACGACCGCCAGGCTCCTCGTCGGATCGGCGGGAGCCCCGTCGTGCGGAGACGCGCGACCTCCATCTCCACGAACGCCCGCGAGACCCAGAGGCCGCCGACGATGATCAGGAGACCGACCCCCAGGATCGCGAGCCCGAAGCCGAGCGAAAGGATCACGACGGCGACGACGCTGCCGGCGATCACGATCGGCAGGTTGGGCAGCAGGAACAGGAGCGATCCGGGGACGTCCCGCCAGAGCCGACCATATCGCCATGCGCCTCGGGTGGAGGGATCAGGCTTCGCCGACGCGTCGAGCTGCCGGCCGATGGCGGTGGTCATGAACGAGGTCCTTTCGACGGAGCGGTCCCGGCTCTCGCGCCGGGCTCACCTCAGTCTGTTCGGCTCCGCCGACGAGCGGCATCCGGTGGACGCCCCGTTCCGATCGGGGGCTATCCCCCGGCCGGGTGGACGGATGGAGCCGCCGTCAGGCGCCCACCCAGCATCGTCGCACGGACCGGCATGGTGCGCAGGGCCTCCGGCGCGCAGGAGAACGGGTCGAACGGCACGATGACGAGGTCGGCGGGGCGGCCGACGGCCACGACGTCGTCGTCCCCTCTGGTCGACGCCGCCAGCGCCTCCTCGACCGTGATGGCCTGCTCCCCATGCCAGGCCTCACGTCCGTCTCGACTGCGCGTCACGGCCGCGGCGATGGAGACCCACGGGTCGAGCGGGGCGACCGGGGCGTCGGAACCGAGTCGGAGCGTGGCACCGGCGTCGAGGAGGCTGCGGAGCACGAAGGCGCGATCGGTGCGCCCGGCCCAGTGGACCTCCGCGATGTCCCGATCGTCCATCGCGTGTTCCGGCTGGACACTCGCCGCCGTCCCGGTCCGGGCGAACCGTTCCAGATCCGATGCCCGGAGCAACTGTGCGTGCTCGATCGTCCCCGTCGCGCCAGTCGTCTCGATGGCGTCGAGGGCGAGGGTGTTCGCCCGGTCGCCGATGGCGTGCACCGCGCAGTGGAGTCCGTTGGCGGTCGCCAGCGTGAGCAGGGCCGTGAGCCGCTCCGGTGGCACGTTGAGCATGCCGTGCGCATCGGCTCCCGGGGCCGAACCAGGGTAGGGCGCTTCGCAGCAGGCCGTCCGGGTGTTGAGGGATCCGTCGGTGATGACCTTGAACGGCCCGACCTGCACCAGGCCGTCCGTTCCGGCGAGCACTCCCCCGGTCACGAGCCCGGCGTCGATCGCGCGCTCGAGGTGCTCGGCGTAGACGCCGAAGGAGATGCGGAGCGCGCGAGTCCCGTTCCCGACCCGACGGATCCAGTCAGCGGCGTTCCAGCGCATCTCCAGGTCGACGACACCGACGACGCCGCGGGATGCCGCCTGATCGGCTGCGGCGTCGACCCAGCGGTCGGAGAGCTCGTCGGCGACCTGGTCGAGCTGTTTGAGGACGGCGAAGGACTCCTCCTCCCGCAACAGGCCGGTGGGATGGTCGGCGAAGCCCGTGGCCCGGAGCGCCGCGCTGTTCAGCCAGCAGCAGTGCAAGTCGGCACTGACCAGCACGACCTCGCGGTCCGGTGCGATCGCGTCGAGCAGTGCGAACGTCGGCGTGTCCGGCCAGAGGGCGTCCCGGAACCTCGCGCCCTCGACCCAGCCGTCACCGTCGGCCTCCTGAGCGATCCGCTCAGCGACCAACTCGACCGCCTCGGCGGCGGATTCAGCAGAGGACAGGTCGACGCGCCTGGCCGTGCGCGCCCACTGGGTGAAGTGCACGTGGTGGTCCCAGAGCCCCGGCAGGAGGAAGCCACCACCGCCGTCCAACACACCGGGGTCGCTGCTACGGAGGACCTCGGGGTCGGCGGGTCGGATCGCCACGATCGCGCCGTCCTCGAGCAGGACGTCGACCCGTTCGGCGTCGGACGAGCCTCCGCGGCGCGGTCCGGACAGGTGGACGTCGGCGATCGTCGTGACGAGGTCGCCGTCGCGTCCAGGGCGGTACTCGGTCATCACATCGGTCCTCGTCGGTTGGGCAGGCGGGTTCGGTTCAGCGCTGACAGTTCGGGCACCAGTACAGCTTGCGGGCGCCCATCTCCTCGAGGAGGATGTTCGTCCCGCAGACCCGGCACGGCAGTCCCTCCCGCTTGTAGACCCAGTGGCGATCGGCGCGGTTGGCCATCGCGAGGCGATAGTCGGCCGCCGACAGGTCGTCCATCGTCATCATCTGTCCGGTCTCGACCCCGATCGCGAGCAACCGCGTCCAGTCGAGCCAGATCTCGCGAAGCGTCTCGACGGGGACCGTCTTCCCGGTGCGGTGCGGATCGAGACGGGCGCGGAACAGGAGCTCGGCGCGGTAGACGTTGCCGATCCCGCTGATGATCTGCTGATCCATGAGGAGCAGACCGATCGGGGAACCCTTGCGGTGCGCACGCGACACGAACCGCTCCCCCGCTTCCACGCTCGGGTCGAGCAGTGGATCCGGTCCGAGCCGATCGATGACGGCCTGCACCCCGCCGGCGTCGATCACCTCGCAGGCGGTCGGCCCGCGGAGATCCGCCACGGTCGTCTCGGTCAACAGCCGCACGCGCACCTGACCCACCGGTTCGGGTGGGAACCGCTCGTCGATCTCGGCGAGTGGACTCGACTGCTCGGACATCCGGACCCGGGCCCGGCGCGGTGCACCGATGCTGTGCAGGGAGTTCTCCCCGTCCGCATCGTGGATCGGCGCATCGTCGTCGTCGAGCACCGTGCCGCGCTGGTTCGTCTGCCCCATGCGACCGTTCGAGGCGGCGATGGTCGGGTCCGAGCGGATCTCACCGGCGAAGTCCCATGCGCCGTACAGCCCGAGGTGCACCCGCAGCCACAGTCCGTCGTCGAACTCGAGGAACATCTGCTTGCCCACGGCCTTGGCGTCGGTGACCGTCCGGCCGTCGAGCACGGCGGCACCCTCGGCGAAGCGCCCCTGGGGGGACGACACGGCGACCCGGTGTCCGACGAAGTTCTGAGCGAACTGTCGGGCGATGCGATGGACGGAGTGCCCCTCGGGCATGGTGACTCCTCACTCGGTGGGGGCGCGATCCGGCGCGCCGCGCGGTGGCGGTGGAGGACGCGTCAGGCGTCGACGTGCTTGCCGGCGATGGTGCCGGTCGCCTCGAACTCGGCGAGCTGGGCGATCCGACGGGCGTGACGTTCCTCGAGGCTGAACGGCTCGGCGATGAACGCGTCGATGAAGGACACCGCCTCGTCGGTGCTGTGCTGACGCGCACCGATCGAGATGACGTTGGCGTCGTTGTGCTGCCGAGCCAGCTGCGCCGTGCTGAGGTTCCAGACGAGCGCCGCGCGGACACCGACGACCTTGTTCGCAGCGATCTGCTCGCCGTTGCCCGAGCCGCCGAACACCACGCCGAGGGCGTCCACACCGGCCTGCTGGTCGCGCACGACGGCCTTCGCCGCGTTGATGCAGAACGCCGGGTAGTCGTCCAACGCGTCGTACTCGGCCGGGCCGTGGTCCACGACGTCGTGACCGGCTGCGCGCAGGTGGTCCTGCAGGAACTGACTGAGCTCGAGACCGGCGTGATCGGTGGCGATGTGGATGCGCATGGGGAAAGTCTAGGGTTCCGGGCGCCGGCGCCGCGTCAGTCGAAGATCGGGTCCGCCGTGCGGCTGCGCTTCAGCTCGAAGAAGCCCGGGTAGGCGGCAGCGGCGACGACACCGTCCCACAGTGCGAGCGCCTGCTCGCCCTTCGGCGCCGGCGAGATGACGGGTCCGAAGAACGCCACGTCGTCGATCGCGATGACGGGGGTGCCGACGTCCTGACCGACCCGTCCGATGCCGTCGAAGTGGCTCTCGCGCATGGGCCCGTCGTAGGTGTCCGTCGTCGACGCTTCGGCGAGCGCCGCCGGGAGCCCGGTCTCGGCGAGGGCTTCGGCGATCATGGCGTCGACGTCCTCCGCGCGTCCGCCGGGGTGGATCCGCGTTCCGAGCGCGTCGTAGAGGGGCTTGACGACCGATTGTCCGTGTTCGGCTGCGGCAGCGGCGACGAGCCGTGTGTATCGGAGCGCCCGGGGGAAGAAGGCCCGGTACTCGTCGCTGACGTCCTGGTCCTCGTTGAGGACGGCGAGGCTCATGATGTGCCAGTGGACGTCGAGGTTCCGGGCGTCGGTGACCTCGTCGACCCAACGCGAGGTCATCCAGGCCCATGGGCAGGAGGGGTCGAACCAGAAGTCGACGCGGGTGGTGTCTGCAGCGGTAGTCGTCATGTCGTCACCCTACGCGCCGATCACCGTCGACTCCCCCGAAACGGACGGACGGCGGGTCTAGGCTGGTTGACCGTGCCGCGGTCGTCACGAGCGACCACGTGCAGTTCACACGTCACGTGTCCATCAACACCAGGGAGCAGTTGTGCCAGGAGAGAACCTCACCCGAGTCGAAGCCCAGGAGCGCAGGGCGCTCGTCGACACGTCGAGCTACGAGGTCGTGCTCGACCTCACGACCGGTCCCGAGGTGTTCCGCAGCACCACGACGGTGCGCTTCACCGGTGAACCGGGTGCCTCGACCTTCATCGACGCCATGACGCGCACCGTCCACTCCGTCTCGCTGAACGGCGTCGAGCTCGACCCGTCGACCGTCTCCGACGGCGTTCGCATCCAGCTCGACGGCCTCGCTGCGGAGAACGTGCTCGTCGTCGACGCGGACGCCGAGTACACCAACACCGGTGAGGGCCTCCACCGCTTCGTCGACCCCGTCGACGGTGAGGTGTACCTGTACAGCCAGTTCGAGGTGCCGGACTCCCGTCGGGTGTTCGCGGTCTTCGAGCAGCCCGATCTGAAGGCGTCGTTCACCTTCACGATCACGGCGCCCGAAGCCTGGCAGGTCGTCAGCAACTCCCCCACGCCTGAGCCGGTACCGGCGCACGACGGCGCGGCGACTTGGAGCTTCGCGCCGACGCAGCGCATCTCCTCCTACATCACGGCCATCGTGGCCGGCCCGTACGACGTGGTGCGCAGCGAGCTCACGTCGAGCGACGGCCGGACCATCCCGCTGGGTGTCTTCGCGAGGAAGAGCCTGGCGGAGTACCTCGACGCCGACTACATCTTCGAGAAGACGCGCCAGGGCTTCGCCTACTACGAGGAGAAGTTCGCGTACCCGTACCCGTTCGAGAAGTACGACCAGCTCTTCGTCCCCGAGTTCAACGCGGGTGCGATGGAGAACGCCGGCGCGGTGACCTTTACCGAGACCTACGTGTTCCGCTCGAAGGTGACCGACGCGATCAAGGAGCGCCGGGTCGTCACGATCCTGCACGAGCTCGCCCACATGTGGTTCGGCGACCTCGTCACCATGAAGTGGTGGAACGACCTGTGGTTGAACGAGTCGTTCGCCGAATGGGCTTCGACGATCGCCACCGCTGAGGCCACCGAGTGGACCGAGGCCTGGACGACGTTCAACGCGATGGAGAAGACCTGGGCGTACCGCCAGGACCAGCTGCCGTCGACGCACCCCATCGTCGCGACCATCAACGACCTCGAGGACGTCCAGGTCAACTTCGACGGCATCACCTACGCCAAGGGTGGCTCCGTCCTGAAGCAGCTCGCCGCCTGGGTGGGCATCGAGGCGTTCTTCGCCGGCGTCGGCAACTACTTCCGGAAGCACGAGTTCGGCAACACCGTGCTGGACGACCTGCTCGTCGAGCTCGAGGCGACGAGCGGCCGCGACCTCCGCGAGTGGTCGAAGCTGTGGCTCGAGACCGCGGGGGTCGGCACGTTGAGCCCGGAGTTCACGGTCGACGCCGACGGCGCGTTCACCGCGTTCACCGTCCGGCAGACGGTCCCCGCGGACTACGACACGCTGCGCCCGCACCGCCTCGCCATCGGCCTGTACCGGCTGCAGGACGGCAAGCTCGTCCGCACGGAGCGCGTCGAACTCGACGTCGACGGGGCGCTCACCGAGGTGCCGGAGCTCGTCGGTGAGACGCAGCCCGACCTGGTGCTGCTGAACGACGACGACCTCGCCTACGCGAAGATCCGCCTCGACGAGCGGTCGCTCGCGACGGCGATCGGCCACCTCGCCTCGATCGAGGACCCGCTCGCACGCTCGCTGGTCTGGGGCGCTGCCTGGGACGCGACCCGCGACGCCGAGTCGAGCGCCTCCGACTACGTGGAGCTCGTCCTCGGCAACATCGCCACGGAGACCGAGTCGACGACCCTGCGCACCACGCTCGGCCAGCTCGGTCTGGCCGCGCGCAACTACGTCGCTCCGGAACGCCGCCTGGCGACCATCTCGCGGGTCGGCGACGCGCTCTGGACGCTGGCGCAGGAGGCGGAGGCCGGCTCCGATGCGCAGTTCCAGTTCGTGAAGTTCTTCGCCGCCCTCGCCTCGACCCCTGAGCACGGCGAGCACCTGCGTGCGCTGCGCGACGGCTCCGCTGCGCTCCCGGGTCTGGAGATCGACACCGACCTCCGCTGGGAACTCCTCGAGGGCCTGGTCCTCCTCGGTCTCGCGGACGGTTCGGACATCGATGCGGCGCTCGCCGAGGACAACACGGCGAACGGTGCGCAGGCGGCCGCTCGCGCACGGGCGACGATCCCCACCGTCGAGGGCAAGCGTGCAGCGTTCGACTCGGTCGTCGAGCACGACGACCAGCCGAACGCGATCGTCCGGAACGTCGGTCTCGGGTTCGGGCACGTCATCGACCCGGCCGTCCTGCAGCCACTCGTCGAGCCGTACTTCGCCACGCTCACGACGGTCTGGGAGTCGCGCAGCTACAAGATCGCCGAGTACATCGTCGAGGGGCTCTACCCGGCGGCGCTCGCCTCCACCGAGCTCCGCGACCGCACCCGCGCGTGGTTGGACGCCAATCCCGACGTCCCCGCACTCCGACGCATGCTCGTCGAAGCCCTCGCCGGGGTCGAGCGGGCACTCGCGGCACAGGCACGGGACGCCGCGTGATCCACTCGGCCGGATAGCACTCCGGTACCAGGATCCTCTGGCAAGAACCCCTCCACGGCACGACCCGCTGTGGAGGGGTTCTCCGTATCCTGGAGGGATGCGCGGCCCAGCGAACGACGACCGACCCTCAGGGTCGTCCTCGTCGTGACCGCTCGGAAGCCCTCCTCCGACCGGGACCGGGCCGCGACTGAGGCCGCCCTGATGCTCCCGCGCCCACCCGGGGTCGTCCGACGCTGGTGGTCGAGACATCCGTGGACCGCCGACTCGCTCATCGCCGCCGGATACCTCCTCGTCGCGCTCTCGGTCAGCACCGTCGAGTGGTTCGACGTCGACCTGGCGGCCCAGCCCGGCCGCATCGCGCTCGCCGTCGCGATCGTGGGCATCACGACACTCGCCGTCCTGCTCAGGCGACGGCGCCCGCTCGCGATGACCGTGCTCGTCATCGCCGTCGGGCTCGTCTCGGTCGCACAGACGGTGGGCGTCGACGCGTTCGCGGTGCCGGTCCTCCTCTACTCGGTGGCCGTCTACCGGAGCGTCGCACTCGGGTGGCAGGCGTTCGCCACCGCCGCGGTGGTCGCCGTCCTCGCCCCGTTCCTGCCCTGGGCCGCACCACATGAGCAGGGAGAGCCGCAGCAGACGATCATCTCGGTGGTCCTCTTCGCGCTGTTCGGGCTGCTGATCGGGATCAACGTCGGTAATCGCAAGCGGTACGTCGAAGCCCTCGTCGATCGGGCGGCGCAGCTGGCCCGCGAGCGCGACCAGCAGGCCCAGCTCGCCGCCGTCGCCGAGCGGACCCGCATCGCCCGCGAGATGCACGACATCGTCTCCCACAGTCTCACCGTGATCGTCGCGCTGAGCGAGGGGGCCCTGGCGACGAAGGACCCGGCGGCGTCACGGTCCGCCATGTCCGCCGTCACCGACGCCGCCCGGGGCTCCCTCGTCGACATGCGACGCATGCTGGGCGTCCTCCGCGAGACCGGCAGCGCACCCCTCGCGCCGCAACCCGACGCCGCGTCGATCCCCGCGCTCGTCGAGACCTTCCGCGGGCTCGGCCTGCCGGTCGCACTCACCGTCTCGGGGCCGTCGACGGACGACCCGTCGATCCTGCTCGCCGTGCACCGGATCACGCAGGAGGCACTCACGAACGCGCTGCGGTACTCGGAGCGACCGAAGCGCGTCGACGTCGTCATCACCACCGACGACGAGCACCTCGAGCTCATCGTCGAGAACGATGGGTCCATTCCGGACGCGCCATCGCTCGGCGCCGGCCAGGGGTTGCTGGGCCTCCGCGAACGCGTCGCGTTCCAAGGGGGTCGGGTCACCGCCGGAGCCGTCGGCGACCGTCTGTGGCGCGTCCATGCCGTCCTCCCCCTGGAACCACACCCGTCGAGAACGTCCCCGCCGACCACCGAACCACGAGGAACCACACCATGACCGATCCCGTCCGCATCCTGCTCGTCGACGACCAACAGCTCATCCGGCTCGGATTCGGCCTCGTGCTCGGCGCGGAGGACGATCTGGACGTGGTCGGTGAGGCCTCGAACGGTGCCGAGGCGATCGACCTGGCCGCCACCCTGCGCCCCGACGTGATCCTCATGGACGTCCGGATGCCGGGGCTCGACGGCATCGAGGCGACCCGGCGGATCGTCGCCGCGAACCCCGACAGCCGCATCATCATCCTGACGACCTTCGACCTCGACGAGTACGCCTTCGGAGCACTGCGGGCCGGCGCGAGCGGCTTCCTCCTGAAGGACGCCCTCCCCAACGAGCTGACGTCCGCGATCCGCGCGGTCCACGCCGGCGACGCCGCCGTCTCGACCCGCGTCACGAAGCGGATGCTCGAACTCTTCGCGACGGCACTCCCCGGCACGCCTGCAGTCGCCGAGGAGGGCTCGGCCGCAGCACTCGCCGAGCTCACACCGCGAGAGCACGACATCCTCGTCGCCATGGCGGAGGGGCTGAGCAATGCGGAGATCGCCGCCCACTTCGTCCTCTCCGAGTCGACGGTGAAGACGCACGTCGGTCGCGTGCTCATGAAGCTGCACCTGCGCGACCGCGTACAGGCGGTCATCTTCGCCTACAAGCACGGACTCGTGCGTCCATGACCGGCCACGCAACCACCGTCCGGCTCGCGCTCGGGCGGCTCACACGCTTCACCCCGGGTCGCTCGATACACTGAGGCCCATATGAACTGGGATGAGATCTGGCCTGACGTGACCGCCTTCCTCTGGACGGCGGGGTGGAAGGTCATCGGCGTGGTGGTCGTGATCGGCCTGGCGTTCGCCGCCGCATGGGTACTCCGATTCGTCATCCGACGCGTCGTCGGCCGCATCGTGAGTGGCGTCAAGAAGAGCGCCGACGTCACCGACACGCAATCGCTGCTCGCCTCGCCACTCGCCGCCGTCCGACTCGTCCAACGCACGCGGACCCTCGGCACCGTGCTCAGCAACATCGTCAACGTCACCATCGTCATCGTCGCCGCCATCCTCGTCGTGAACGTCATCGATTCGAGCATCATCGGCTCCTTCGCCCTGCTGACGGCAGCGGTCGGTGCCGGTCTCGGTTTCGGCGCGCAGAACATCGTCAAGGACATCCTCAACGGCCTGTTCATGGTGGTCGAGGACCAGCTGGGTGTGGGCGACGTGGTCGACCTCGGGCCCGCCACCGGCGTCGTCGAGACCGTCGGCATCCGGATCACCCAGGTGCGCGACGTCAACGGCACGCTCTGGTTCGTCCGCAACGGCGAGATCCTGCGCGTCGGCAACATGTCGCAGGGGTGGTCGCGGGTCATCATCGACCTGGCGATCCCCTACGACACCGATGTCGAGGCCGTCCAGGAGCGCATGCTCGACACGGCGAACGAACTCGCCCACGACCCCAAGTGGCGCTCCCGCATCCTCGAGAAGCCCGAGTTGTGGGGTCTCGAGTCGATCTCGGGCGACGCCCTCGTCATCCGCCTGGTCATCAAGACGCGCACGAGCGCCAAGGACGACGTGGCCCGCGAACTGCGGATGCGGTTGAAGCGGGCCGTCGACGAGATGGACGTCAAGCTGCCGTCGCTCAACAGCATCGTCCTCTCGGGGTTCGAGGGTGCCGCGAGCGTGACCGGCTCGCGTCCCCCGCGCACCCACCCGACCACGGTGGTCCCGCCGCGGGCGCCGAAGACCAAGCGACCCCCGAGAGGGCAGCAGTGACCGACTCCCAGGCACCAGGCATGTCCTTCTACGAGCAGGTCGGCGGACACGCCACGTTCAAGGCCCTCGTCGACGAGTTCTACCGCGGCGTGGCCGGCGACCCCGTCCTGAAACCGATGTACCCCGAGGAGGACCTCGGTCCGGCAGCCGACCGGCTGATGCTCTTCCTCGAGCAGTACTGGGGCGGGCCAGGCACCTACAGCGCCCAACGCGGCCACCCGCGTCTCCGGCTCCGACACCAGCCCTTCCACGTGAACCCCGACGCGCGCGACCGCTGGCTGCTGCACATGCGCGCCGCGGTCGACAGCCTCGACCTCGCGCCGGTGCACGAGGCGACGCTCTGGGACTACCTCGAGCGGGCTGCCCACGCCATGGTCAACACCTTCGACGAGGATCCAGGGGCACCGCGCCGCAGTCTCCTCTGATTCCGGCCGCACGGTCGTAGGATCGGACGCACGTCCGTGCCGAAGGAGTCAGCAGATGCCCGCAGCCGTCCCTCCCAACCCGTCCGCCGATCGAACCGAGGCCGACGCGATCGTGATCGGCAGCGGGCTGGCCGGGCTCGTCGCCGCCGCAGAGCTCATCGACGCCGGCAAGCGGGTCATCTTGCTCGAACAGGAGCCGGAGTCGAACCTCGGTGGCCAGGCGCACTGGTCGTTCGGCGGACTGTTCCTGGTCGACTCCCCCGAGCAGCGCCACCTCGGCGTCCGTGACTCACTCGAGCTCGCGACCCAGGACTGGTTCGGTGCCGCGGCGTTCGACCGTCCCGAGGACCACTGGCCCAAGCGCTGGGCAGAGGCGTACCTCGATTTCGCCGCGGGCGAGAAGCGCGCCTGGCTCCATGAGCAGGGCATGCGGTTCTTCCCGGTCGTCGGCTGGGCGGAACGGGGCGGCTACGGTGCCATCGGCCACGGCAACTCCGTTCCCCGCTTCCACATCACCTGGGGCACCGGACCCGGTGTCGTCGCGCCCTTCGTCCGACGTGTGAACGCCGGCGTCGAGGACGGCACGGTGTCGGCTCACTTCCGGCACCGCGTGGACGAACTGCTCACCGAGGACGGCGCGGTCGTCGGCGTACGCGGCTCCGTGCTCGCCCCGTCGCATGCCGAGCGCGGGGCTCCGAGCTCGCGCGAGGTCGTCGGCGAGTTCTCGTGCAGGGCGCCCGCGGTACTCGTCGCGAGCGGTGGCATCGGAGGGAACCACGACCTCGTCCGCGAGCAGTGGCCGGCCCGGCTCGGGACGCCGCCGACGACCATGCTCTCCGGTGTCCCCGCGCACGTCGACGGGCGCATGCTGGCGATCAGCGAGCGCGCGGGTGGGCGTCTCATCAACGGCGACCGGATGTGGCACTACGTCGAAGGCATCACCAACTGGGATCCGATCTGGCCGCAGCACGGCATCAGGATCCTGCCTGGGCCGTCGTCGCTCTGGTTCGACGCGACCGGGAAGCGGCTCCCGGTACCGCTCTTCCCGGGCTTCGACACGCTCGGTACCCTCGCGCACCTGCGTGCCACCGGCCACGACCACAGCTGGTTCGTGCTGACCCAGCGGATCATCGAGAAGGAGTTCGCGCTGTCGGGGAGCGAGCAGAACCCCGACCTCACCGGGAAGGACCTCGGGCTGCTCGCGAAGCGCATCGGTCCGGGAGCGCCCGGGCCGGTCGAGGCGTTCAAGGAGCACGGCGCGGACTTCGTCGTCGCCGACACGCTCACCGAGCTGATCACCGGCATGCAGGAGCTGAGCCCGGAGACACCGATCGACGCGGCGAATGTCATCGCCGAGGTGGAGGCGCGCGATCGCGAGATCGACAACCCGTTCACGAAGGACCTGCAGATCACGGCGCTCCGCGGTGCCCGCTCCTATCGGGGCGACAAACTCATCCGCGTCGCCGCACCGCACCGGCTCCTCGACCCGAAGGCCGGGCCGCTCATCGCGGTGAAGCTGCACGTCCTGACCCGCAAGAGCCTCGGCGGGCTGGAGACCGACCTCGCCAGTCGGGTCCTCGGCCCGGACGGGAGGCCGGTGCCCGGCCTCTACGCCGCCGGTGAGGCGGCAGGTTTCGGCGGTGGAGGGATCCACGGGTACCGGGCGCTCGAGGGGACCTTCCTCGGCGGCTGTCTGTTCAGCGGTCGGACCGCCGGCCGCGCGATGGCCGCCGGCTGAGGATCAGGACACGGCGCCCGCGAGCACATGCCCGCGTCGGGTGCTCAAGCGCACCCATCCGCCTGAGCGGAAGACGGCCGCGCGCTCCGGCTCGGCGATGAAGCCGAGGCCGACCGCGGCGAACGCGGCACCGGTCGGGAGTCCGTGGCCGTCGCCGAGGGGTCGGGACCAGACCTGCGACCGCACCTTCTGGACGATCTGATCGCCGACGGCCGAGGGGAGCGTCTCGGCGATCTCCGCGGCCCCCGTCCTGGCGACGAGTTCGAGCTCGATGGTGTCCACGTCGCCCGCGCGTTCCCAGCCGCCACGGGGCGGTGACTGTCCGACCCACGGGGCCGTCCTCGTGGACGGCGGCAGCTCGAGCGGCACGGTCTCGCGGGCATCCGCGACCAGGTCCTCGGCAGCGACGCCGCCGAGCGTGCGGACGATGCGGTCGATGAGTTCACGCGGGGTCGCGAGGACGTCGGCCGTGGCGGGTTCGGCGAGTGCGAAGGTACGCATCCCGATGATCGTCGGACTCCGGTCGAGCAGACCCTGCGGGTGCAGCACCGGGGCGGAGACCGCCAGGACGTCCCCCGTGGCCAGGAGCCGCACCCCGGAGTCGTCGATCCGGGCGGCGCGTGCCAGGAAGGTGCGGAGGTCGGCGAGCGAGGTGGCATCGAGGAGCTGCAAGGTGGTGGACATCTCCTCTCAATCTACGCCACCACCGCGTGCGCGCCGGCACCGCGCCGCCGGCGCCTGGATAGACTCGGCGGGTCAGGTCGGGCATCGACGACCGAGCCTCGACCCCCGGATGAAAGGCGTGTTCGCGTGAAGGAACCGATCCACTCCCTGCTCACCGCGCTGGACCTCAGTGCCCCCGGCGTCCGGACCGACGAGGACATCTTCACCGGTCCGTCGCAATGGATGCCGCAGGGGCGGGTCTTCGGTGGGCAAGTGCTCGCCCAGTCGGTCGTCGCCGCGACCCGGACCGTCGACGCCGAGCGGATCATCCACTCGATGCACGGCTACTTCCTCCGACCAGGCGACGTCGACCTGCCGATCACCTTCGCGGTCGACCGCATCCACGACGGACGCTCCTTCGCCACCCGGCGCACCCAGGCCTATCAGAACGGGGTGCCGATCCTCTCGATGATCGCGTCCTTCCAGACTCAGGACGAGGGCCCGGAGCACCAGATCGAGCTGCCCGACGGAATCCCGGCCCCGGAGACGCTCCCGTCTGCCGCCGAGCTCCTCAGCGGGATCGACCACCCGGCGGCCGAGGCGTGGGCGACGGGACGCCCCTTCGACCTCCGACACGTCGGCTCCCCCGTCTACCTCCGGGTGGAGGGCGAGCGGACCACGCAGCAAGCGGTGTGGTTCAAGACGATCGAGGACCTGCCCGACGACCCGGCGCTGCACCGTGCCGCGCTCGCCTACGCGAGCGACTACACGATCCTGGAGCCGGTGCTCCGTCGTCATGGCGTCCCGTGGGCCACCCCGGGCATCAAGATCGCCAGTCTCGACCACGCCATGTGGTGGCACCGCCCTGCGCGGGTCGACGAGTGGCTGCTCTACCTGCAGGACTCCCCGAGCGCCACCGGCGGACGGGGTCTGTCCCTCGGGCGCATCTACGATCGGGCGGGTCACCTCGTCGCGAGCGTCGCCCAGGAGGGCATGGTGCGGTTCCCGACGCCTCGGTGACCGGCGTCGCTCAGCGCCGCGAGAACTCGATCGGATCCTCGAGGAACGGCTCCCACGCGGCACGTTCGACGTCCGAGATCCGGCGCGGCTTGAGTGTCTTGGCGTCCACCATGACGACTGTCGTGGAGGCTCGGGCGTACAGCGTCTGCGATGCCCCGCCCAGCGGCGAGTAGACCTCGTACGCGACCTGCAGGCTGGCTCCGCCGATCTTGCCCATCCAGAGCTGGACGTCGAGCGGATCGCGCTGGTACGGGATCGGGGCCAGGTACTCGATCTCCTGGTGCGCCACGAGCGTCAGCGTCTCGGCCTCGAGGCTCGCATCGATGACCGCGGTCGGCGGGACGTCCTCCGATGCCAGCGTCGGGATCCAGAAGACGCGGACGCGCGCCTCCTCTAGCAGCTTGAGCATCGAGGCGTTGTTGACGTGGTTGAAGGCGTCGAGGTCGCCCCACCGCAATGGGATGGGCACGTGGAGTCTGGTCATTGCTGGGCCCTCCGTGGGTCGGGGACGTACGGGTCGTGAACGGACGACGGCCCACCGGCAGAAGCCGATGGGCCGTTCGCATGAGCGTTAGTCGCGCGTGAGCTTGCGGTAGGCGGAGCGGTGCGGCTTCGCCGCATCCGGTCCGAGGCGCTTGATCTTGTCCTCTTCGTAGGACTCGAAGTTGCCCTCGAACCAGTGCCAGTTCGACGGGTTCTCCTCGGTGCCCTCGTACGACAGGATGTGCGTCGCGATGCGGTCGAGGAACCACCGGTCGTGGGTGATGACCACGGCACAACCCGGGAACTCGAGCAGCGCGTTCTCGAGGCTTGAGAGCGTCTCGACGTCGAGGTCGTTGGTCGGTTCGTCGAGCAGCAGGAGGTTACCGCCCTGCTTGAGTGTCAGCGCGAGGTTCAGTCGGTTGCGCTCACCACCGGAGAGGACGCCGGCCTTCTTCTGCTGGTCCGGGCCCTTGAACCCGAAGGTCGACACGTAGGCGCGGGACGGGATCTCCTGGTTGCCGACCTGGATGTAGTCGAGCCCTTCGGACACGACCTCCCAGAGCGTCTTGTTGGGGTCGATCCCCCCACGGGACTGGTCGACGTACGAGAGCTTCACGGTCTCGCCGACCTTGAGCTCGCCGGCGTCGAGCGGCTCGATGCCGACGATGGTCTTGAACAGCGTGGTCTTACCGACACCGTTCGGGCCGATGATGCCGACGATGCCGTTGCGAGGCAGGCTGAAGGACAGGTCGTTGATGAGGACACGTCCGTCGAAGCCCTTCTCGAGCTTCTTGGCTTCGAGGACCGTCGAGCCGAGTCGCGGACCGGCCGGGATCTGGATCTCCTCGAAGTCGAGCTTCCTGGTGCGCTCGGCCTCCGTCGCCATCTCCTCGTAGCGAGCGAGACGAGCCTTCGACTTCGCCTGGCGGCCCTTCGCGTTGCTGCGGACCCACTCGAGTTCGCTCGCGAGGCGCTTGGCGAGCTTCGCGTCCTTCTTGCCCTGGACGTTGAGACGTTCGCCCTTCTTCTCGAGGTAGGTCGAGTAGTTGCCCTCGTAGGGGTACAGACGACCGCGGTCGACCTCACAGATCCACTCTGCGACGTGGTCGAGGAAGTACCGGTCGTGGGTGACGGCGAGCACGGCGCCCGCGTACTGCGCGAGGTGCTGCTCCAGCCAGAGCACGCTCTCCGCGTCGAGGTGGTTGGTGGGCTCGTCGAGGAGCAGGAGGTCGGGCTTCTGCAGCAGGAGCTTGCAGAGCGCGACGCGACGCTTCTCACCACCGGAGAGGTGGGCGACCGTGGCGTCGGACGGCGGGCAGCGCAGGGCGTCCATCGCCTGCTCCAGCTGCGAGTCGAGGTCCCACGCGTCAGCGGCGTCGATCGCCTCCTGCAGCACGCCCATCTCGGCGAGCAGGGCGTCGAAGTCGGCGTCGGGCTCGGCCATCGCGAGCGAGATCTCGTTGAAGCGGTCGATCTTGCCCTTGATCTCGCCGACGCCCTCCTGGACGTTCTCGAGCACCGTCTTGTCCTCGTCGAGTTCCGGCTCCTGCATGAGGATGCCGACGCTGAAGCCCGGCGTGAGCTTCGCCTCGCCGTTCGAGGGGGTGTCGATCCCCGCCATGATCTTCAGGATCGTGGACTTACCGGCACCGTTCGGGCCGACGACGCCGATCTTCGCTCCGGGCAGGAACGCCATCGTCACGTCGTCGAGGATGAGCTTGTCGCCGACCGCCTTGCGGGCGCGGACCATCGAGTAAATGTATTCAGCCATGTCGCCGTCCAGTCTACGGGCGGACCCTCCGTTTGCGCTGCACGACGACACCCGCGACGACGGCCGCAGCCGCGATCGCGCAACTCGTCGTGACCTCGAGGAGCCGGGCGGGTCCGCCGAAGAACATCGACACCAGCAGTACGACGAGCGCGACGACGACCACGATCGTGAGCCACGGGTGTCCCCACATGCGGATCCCGCCGATGCGATCGCCGCTCTCCGACGTCGCGATCTGATCGAACCGCCGGCTGCGCAGTTGGGCCACGGCGATCACGATCCACACGAAGATCGCGATCGCGCCGGTGGAGTTGACGAGGAACGTGAAGACCTCGTCCGGTGCGAGGTAGTTCAAGAGGACGCACACGAGCCCGACGACCGCCGAACACAGGATCGCGACCGCCGGCGTGCCGCGTCGCGTCGTCGCGCGGACCGCTCGCGGCGCCTCCCCGCGGCCCCCGAGCGAGAACAGCATGCGCGACGCCGTGTACAGCGACGCGTTGAGCGTCGACAGCAGGGCGGTGAAGACGATGATGTCCATCGCCACCCCGGCACCGGGGATCCCGGCGGCGTGCAGCATGGTGACGAAGGGGCTGATGCCCGGTGTGATCTCCGTCCACGGCACCACGATGAGGACGACCAGGATCGAGCCGATGTAGAACAGCAGGATCCGCCAGACGACCGAGTTCACCGCCCTCCGGACGGCGCCCTTCGGGTCCACCGATTCTCCTGCCGCGATCGTGGCGACCTCGGCACCGAACATCGAGAAGATGATCGGCAGCAGCGCAGCCAGGACACCGCCGACACCGAACGGCAGGAAGCCCCCGTCGGTTGGAGTGAGGTTGGCGACGGTCGCCGTCTCGCTCGGGATGACGCCGACGATGATGAGTGAACCGAGCGCGATGAAGAGGATCACGGCCGTGATCTTGATCGAGGAGAACCAGAACTCGAATTCACCGAACGACTTCACCGAGACGAGGTTGGCGGCGAGGAACGCGACGGTGATCACGAGCGCCGGGATCCACTGCGGGAGACCCGGGACCCATTGGCTGACGATCTGCGCTGCGGCCGTCGCCTCGATGCCCACGACCACGACCCAGAACCACCAGTAGAGCCACCCGATCGCGAGACCGGCCCAAGGACCGATGAATCGCGAGGCGTAGGCGGAGAACGACCCGGTCTCGGGCGAGGCGGAGGCCATCTCCCCCAGCATGCGCATGACGAGCACCACGACCACGCCGGCCAGCGCGTAGGCGAGGATCACGCCGGGCCCGGCCGCGAGGATCGCCGTGCTCGACGCCACGAGGAGCCCGGCGCCGATCATGCCGCCGAGCGCGATCAACGCCAGATGGCGAGGCTTGAGCGTGTGCGCCAGCGTCGCTGGCACGACGGCGAGACGTTCGTCGGCTAAGAAGATGTTCTCGGTGGCAGGTTTCCCGCCAGGTGATGGGTTAGCGGTCATGCGGGCCCTCGATTCCGGATCGAACCACCCAGAAGGTGGCGATATCTGAAATGTCAGGTTATGGCATGCCCACACCTTTCACCAGCCCGGGAGTGTTCGGCGGCCCTACCAGTCGATCGCGCGGGTGACCCCGATGAGGCATCGACCGGTGTCGAGCTGCGACACCACCGACGAGTGGTACCCCGTCGCCGGCCCGTTCTGCCCGAGGATGCACTGTCCTTGCCACCGGATGGCGAACTGGATCGAGTCGGCCGGCTCGCCGATGCTGGTCGTGTCCGAGGAGACCTCCATCTCCGCCTTCGGGAAGCCGGCGGCGACGAGACCGTCGATGATCGCCTGGCCGCCTGCGGCGGGGTTCGCCGCGAGCGTGGCGGCGTTGACGGCGTCGAAGAACGGCAGGTTGTCGGTGGCGGTGCCCTGGGGGAGCAGCACCGGCGCCGCCGGAGCCGTCTCGGTCGCGGTCGGCGTCCGGCTCGGGGTGGTCGTCGGCTCGGGAGCAGGCTGGGTGCAACCCGTCACGACGATGCCGAGCAGGCCGAGCGCCACGCCGACCCGGACGCCGGCGATCGACGAGCGACGACGGATCGAGGTGGCGGCTGAGACGGGGCGATCGCGGAGGCTCTTCTGCACGTCGAGCAGTCTACGCGGCGCGTCAGAACGGCGTGTCCTGCGGCGGCGCCGACGCCCACTCCCCGGTTCCAGATCCGGATCCGGATCCGGTCGACTCTGATGGGGCCGACGCCGGGATCGCCCCCGCTCCGGCCGGCGACTCGCCGGCCCCCTTCGGTTGCCAGCCGATGTCCGGCCCGATGTGATCGGCTTCGATGTCGACCGACGTCCCCCGCCGCTCACCCTGCTCCCAGTCGCGGACCCGCAACCGGCCGAGCACGATGACGCGCTGTCCTTTGACCAGCGACGCCGCGGAGGCGGTCGCCAGTCCGCGGAAGGCGCTCACCGTGTACCAGTTCGTCTCCTGCGCCACCCAGGAGCCCTGCTTCTGGTCGTACCGACGTTGCTGCGAGGCCAGACGGAAACTGGTGATGTCCAGCCCAGAGGTCGTGCGATGGTGCTTGGGGTCTGTCGCGACGTGTCCACAGATGGTGATCTGGTCGTTCATGGGTTCCTCTCCTGTCGGTCCGACGATCCTGGCGGTGGATGGCCGAGACGTCCGGGGCGGGTCCGTGCCGATCGCCACCCCGGACGCACTGCCAGCCTCACCGATCCCGCGCACCCCGAGTCGAGACGGACGGCCCTCATCGATCTCCACAACCGCGCGCCTCGCTGTGGAGGACGCTCGCTCCGCTCCGACCAGGGCCGATGTCGGTGGCCCCACATACGCTGACGAGTACCAGCCGGCACTCCAGTCCGGCACCGCCCCACCAGCGCACGAGGAGTCCCATGCCCAACGCCCTGAGCATCCGTCCCGGCTACTGGCGCGTGACGACCCCCGACGGCCGCGTGCTCGGCAACATCGAGGCCGTCGGAGCGGACGGCGTTCCGGAGTACCGTGCCAACCGGTTCCGGCCGGCCGTCCTGGGGTACGCCCCGCTGGGGAGCTTCAGCGATCTCGCGGTCGCCATCGACGCGTTCCGGAACTGAGCAATGGCGCTCCCGCCGTTCCCGTCGAACCCGGTGCGTCGCCCGTGTTCACGCCCGAACGAGGGGTAGTCTGCGGCCCATGCAGTGGTGGAATGACTTCGTAGAGTGGGTGACCTCAGCTGAGGTCCGCCCCATGCTGTTCGCTGCGGCCCTCTTCATCGTGGCCGTCGTGGTGTCCTCGCTCGTCGCCGCCGGCGCAAGCCGTCGTGCGCTCCGAGCCATCGTGGACCAGCGCGACCGAGAGCAGAAGAACGTCGCGATCCTGGCGCTCGTCGACGCCGCCACCGAGGCCAGCGTCTGGAACTCGCTCACCCCGCAGGAGCAGGTGCTCAGCGATCGGGCAGTCGCCCAGGCCGACACGCTCGTGCGGCTCAGCCCGATCAAGGGAGCAGCGGTCGCCGCGGACTGGGCGAACCACCAGCTCCACGAGATGAAGCGCAACTCGGCGACGTTCGGGTACGAGTTGGACCCGGTGGTCGAGGAGTTCCGCGACCGCCTCGTCGAGTGGTCGAAGAAGCCGGCACGGGCTCGCAAGGACTTCGACGGCGACCTCCGTCGCTGGCGCGCCGAGTCGACGGGATCGGAACAGGCGCTCGTCGCGGAGCAGGAGTCGTGGGTGGCCAAGCAGCACCACGAGCAGTACGCCGACGTGAAGCCCGCGTCCACCGCGCCGGCTTCACGGCCCGGCGACATCACCCGCTCAACGGGCGGCACGATCAACACCAGCACCACACAGCGCATCATCGACGACGTCGCGGTCCTGGAAGCCGAGCGCAAGCAGTCCAGCGTCAGCTGATCTCGCACACAGACGGACGGCGGCCCGATCGGTTGATCGGGCCGCCGTCTGCGTATCAGGGGTGCGTGGTCAGAGCCACCAGGTGTCGAACTTGCTGACCGGGACCTGTCGTTTGTGCTCCGTCGCCGCATATCGGGCCTCGATCGCCTCGGCCGCCACCGGGTCGATCTCGTTCCCCTCGAGGAAGTCGTCGATCTGCTGGTAGCTGAGCCCGAGGTTCTCCTCATCGGTCTGGCCGGGAGTGCCGTCGAGGAGATCGGCAGTCGGTGCCTTCAGGTACAGACGCTCCGGAGCGTCGAGCGACTCCAGGAGCGATCGGCCCTGACGCTTCGTCAGGCCGCTGAGCGGGAGCACGTCGGCCCCGCCGTCGCCGAACTTCGTGAAGAAGCCGGTGACCGCCTCGGCCGCGTGGTCCGTCCCGACCACCAGGAGCCCCTGCTGTCCGGCGATCGCGTACTGCGCGACCATGCGTGCCCGGGCCTTCGCATTGCCCTTGACGAAGTCGCTGAGGGGTTCTCCGGTCGCATCCGCGTACTCGGCTTCGAACCCGTCGACCGCACGCTGGATGTTGAACACGACGGAGTCGTCCGGGCGGATGAAGGACAGCGCCAACTGGGCGTCGTCCTCGTCGTGCTGCACGGCGTACGGCAGACGGACGGCGACGAACCGGGCCTCGCCGCCCTCGGCTCGGACCTCCTCCGCCGCGAGCTGGCACAGGCGTCCGGCTAGCGACGAGTCCTGCCCCCCGCTGATCCCGAGCACAAACCCCTTCGCGTGCGTCGCCCGCAGGTAGGACTTCAGGAAGTCGATCCGGGAACGGACCTCGGCCGCCGGTTCGATCGTGGGGCTGACATGGAGTTCCGCAATGATGCGGGCCTGGATCTCGCGCATGTCCCCAGGCTACTCGCTCACCGGAGGCGCACCCGGAACTCCGAGGCACTTGCAACACACCGGAAACACGGCCCAGTGGGCGAAGCGCGTCTCAGGCCCAACCGAGTTCGTGCAGCCGCTCGTCGTCGATGCCGTAGAAGTGCGCGATCTCGTGGACCAGGGTGGTGTGGATCTCGTCGGCGAGCTCGTCGAGCGTCTCGCACGCCGCAAGATGCGGCTCGCGGTAGACGATGATGCGGTCGGGCATCTCGCCGAAGCCATAGCGGTCTCGCTCCGTCAGAGCGACGCCGTCGTACAGCCCGAGCGTGTCGAGGGTGCCGTTCTCAGGGCGGTCCTCGACGACGAAGACGAGGTTGTCGAGGCCGTCGACCATCTCGTCGGGCAACCGGTCGAGTTCGTCCACCACGAGGGCTTCGAACGCCTCGGTGTCCAGCTCCAACATGCCCGCTCCCCGGATACGACAGAAGCCGGAGGGATCCTCCGGCTTCTGTACGACATGGGGTGAGTAACGGGGCTTGAACCCGCGACCTCCTGGACCACAACCAGGCGCTCTGCCAACTGAGCTATACCCACCATGCGACCTGCTCCGCGGAGACCGCGTCACAAGCGACTGGACGAGTCTATTACATGTTTGGGGCGTACCGTGACACGACCGCTTCCGAAACCTGCTTCGCGTCGTCGGAGGACGGGCCGGGGAGGTCGACGAACAACGCTCCGCGGTAATAGGCGAGCTCACGGATCGACTCGAGGATGTCAGCCAGCGCGCGGTGTCCGCCGTGCTTCGACGGGGCGTTGAAGTAGACCCGCGGGTACCACCGACGGGCGAGTTCCTTGATGGAGGAGACGTCGACGTTGCGGTAGTGCAGGTGGGCGTCGAGCCGCGGCATGTACCGCGCGAGGAATCCTCGGTCGGTCCCGATGGTGTTCCCGGCCAGCGGCGCCTTCGACTCGTCGGGGACGAAGCGCTGGATGTACTCGATGACCTGGAACTCGGCGTCCGCGACGCTCACGCCGTTCGGGATCTCCTCGAGCAGCCCCGACGTGCGGTGCATGTTCGTCACGAACTCACCCATGTTGTCGAGTGCCGACTGGTCGGGCTTGATCACGACGGAGTAACCCGGGTCGAGGATGTTCAGTTCGAAGTCGGTGATCACGACGGCGATCTCGACGAGTTCATCGACCTCCAGCTCGAGTCCGGTCATCTCGCAGTCGATCCAGACCAGACGGTCCCCAGCTGTGCTCATGGGACGAGTCTACTCAGCACGACCGACGCCACCGGTTCCGTAGACTTGACCGGTGATCATCGCCCTCTCCGTCCTGCTGCTCGTCAACGGTGTCTACAACGTCGTCGTCTGGCCCCGCTTCCTCAAGCGGATCGTGGCCGACCCGCGCGCCCGCGACGATCAGGGACGCGCGACGACGTTCCTGCGCGTCCACGTCATCCTCATCAGCATCGCCCTCGTCCTGGCGGCCCTGTCGCTCGTCTTCGGCGTCCTCGGCCTCCTCGGCGTCGGCGCCTGAGACACCGCTGCGGTATCCTGGACGACGCCCGCCTCCGTAGCTCAGGGGATAGAGCAGGAGCCTTCTAATCTCTTGGTCGCAGGTTCGAATCCTGCCGGGGGCACCCCAGAAGACATCGCGGA
>NZ_JARVSC010000005.1 GCF_030209375.1 Plantibacter sp. ME-Dv--P-122b | reverse complement strand
TGGTGGCGTGGCCGAGAGGCTAGGCAGCGGCCTGCAAAGCCGTCCACACGGGTTCGAATCCCGTCGCCACCTCACCTCAGCAACACAGTTCCACCAGCAACATCCCGGCGTCGTGTCTCACACGCCACCCGGGCGATTGGCGCAGCGGTAGCGCGCTTCCCTGACACGGAAGAGGTCACTGGTTCGATCCCAGTATCGCCCACCACCGAAAGCCCCCGGTCTCCCGGGGGCTTTCGTCGTTTGCGCGCGTCTTTTCCGGGTCTGCTCCAACCGACCCGCGAGTACGCCAAGGCGCCGCCAGTCCCCTGAGCACCCCCTCCGGTCCCTGGGCCTGTCGAAGGGCACACGAGGAGACTTCCGCAACTATGACGACTCGGCATCTGGAATGTCAGTGGTCCATGGTGGACTTGTCCCATGGCCGAGACCACCTCCACTGCTATCCGCGTCGGCGACGAACACGCCGTGCAGCTGGCGGAGTTCTCGGACGAGTGGGCAGAAATCCACCGGCAGCAGGCCGTCTTGGACGCACGGAAGGCGCGCCTCCTGGCCCGCTCCGCCGCCTACGCCGATGCCTTCGCGGACGCCACGGTCCCAGCCGTCTTCCCGCCGGCTGAGCGCCGGGCGCTCTCCCGTCGGTCGGCGTGTGCGGCTCTCGCGATGGCGACGCGGACGCCGGAGCGGACAGTCCAGCGGGCGACGAACGACGCCGAGCGTCTCGTCAACGAAGCACCGGCCGTACTCGCGTCACTGGAGGCGGGCCGCATCTCCGCCCGGCACGCCCAGGTGATCACCGACCAGCTCTGCGACGTCCCTGCTGCTGGGCGGACGGTGTTCCTCGAACAGGTTCTCGTCGTCGCCGAGCGCACTACTGTCGCTGGCCTCCGCACGAGTGCCCGCGTGCTCCGGGAGCGCCTGCACCCCGAATCGATCACCGCGCGCGCAACCCGCTCTGAGGCAGACCGCCGCGTCTCGTTCGAACCGACCGCCGACGGTATGGCATGGGTGCACCTCTTCACCACAGCACCGATCGCCCAGGGCATCATGGAGCGCGTCGAGGCCGGGGCGGCCGAGTCGCGCGCAGCTGGTGACACCCGCACCTGCGCCCAGTTGCAGGCAGATGCCCTCGCGGCGCTCGCGCTCACCGGCGTGACCCCGGAAGACGTCATGTCCAGCCCAGTGCTCCCGCACCCGATCGAGGTCCAGGACCACATCAAGCCCACCGTGCAGATCACAGTCCCGGTGCTCACCATGGCCGGCGTCAGCGACACCCCGGCGACGCTCGACGGCTACGGACCGATCGACCCGGAAACCGCGGCACGTATTGCGGTGAACGCGCCGAGCTTCACTCGGATCCTCGTTCAGCCCGAGACCGGCGCGATCTTGTCGGTCGGGCGGAATCAATATCGGGTCCCGGCCGATCTGCAACGCGCGGTGCGGCTTCGGGACGGCACCTGTCGGGCACCGGGCTGCGGGAGGCGAGCCCGGGCATGTGATCTCGACCACTCGGTCGCCTGGGAGGACGGCGGGACAACAGACGCCGGCAATCTCGCCTGCCTCTGCCGACATCACCACCGCATGAAGCACCTCCCCGGGTGGAACCTCGACCACCAGCGCGGTGGCGTGCTCGCGTGGACGACGCCCGACGGGAAACACCACCGGACGGAACCGGACCCCGCACCGTTCTGACCCCTGCCGGTCCCTGAGCCTGTCGAAGCGTTCCTCGTGGGCACTTCGACAAGCTCAGTGACCAGGAACAAGCTCAGTGACCAGGGGAGTGGCCCCTGCACCGCTGCGGGCCCTTGCGCCTGTCGAAGGGTGGTTCGGCCCTGGACGCCGCCGCTCCGCACCGTGTCCCGCGCCGACGCGCCGAGGAAGATGGAATTTCGGCCCGATTTTCCGCGGAACATCAAGGGTCGGACCGACTCGCCCATGCCGAGGTGTCAACGAGCGCCGTCAACATCGGCTAGAGTTTCCAAGCACCCGGAAACGGGATGCAATGCGGATGTGGCGCAGTGGTAGCGCATCACCTTGCCAAGGTGAGGGTCGCGAGTTCGAATCTCGTCATCCGCTCGAGTGTCAGTGAGAACGTGCAAGCGTTCCACTCGACAGTGTGTTTCATCACACGTGGTGGCGTGGCCGAGAGGCTAGGCAGCGGCCTGCAAAGCCGTCCACACGGGTTCGAATCCCGTCGCCACCTCGCTGGCAACACCACTCACCTGGGCGATTGGCGCAGCGGTAGCGCGCTTCCCTGACACGGAAGAGGTCACTGGTTCGATCCCAGTATCGCCCACAGGAACACGAAGGGCCCGAGCGAACAGCTCGGGCCCTTCGTCGTTGCACAGACCACCCGTGGCGAAGACCACTCGTCGCACGCTCAGGGCGTCCGCTCAGACGGGGAGGACCGCTCGCTCCCGGCGACGCAGGACCTCCGCGACGCCCCACACGATGAGGCCTTGGCCCGCGGCATACGTCGCCATGATGATCTCGTCAGCCGCCCAGATCGTCACTGCCGGCACGAAGCGGTCGAGTCCGATCAACGAGTCGGAGACCAGGAACAGCGCACCGCCGACGGCGATCGTCGGCGTCGTCATCGTCGATGACGCCGCCATGGCCCCGATCACGACGGCATAGAGGACCACCGCCGGATACAGCGCCCCCATGTCCTGCTGGCTGAGGAGCGCGATGCCGGCGACGAGCCACACCAGGTAGACGAGAGCCCAGACCGGCGGGCGGCGCCTGTTGCGCAGATGCCGCACGAAGAGCACGACGTAGCCGGCCTGAGCGAGCATGAAGAACAGGATCCCCACGCCGAATGCGAGTTCGCCCGGGACCATGAGAGCGACGTCGCCCAGCCAGCTGCACAGGATCGCGACGAGCGCCGTGACCGTGGCGGCAGACAGCCGTCGGACCGACCACACGAGCGCCAGCGCGAGGACCAGCATGATGAACGGCTTGGTGAGGAGCGACAGCCATTCCTGACCGGAAGCGAGGGCGACGATGTGCACGAGTGCGACCGCGGGCAGCGCGGCGAACAGCGCCGTCGCAGCCCCGCTCCTCTGCACAGCCGTCATCAGCGTCACCCCCGTCACGTCGTAGGCCTTCACTCTAGCGATGCGACCGAGCACGGACCATGGCCGCCGACCGACGGCAGCGTCTCCTCGTCGTGGACGACGATAGGCTTGCACGGCCAAGGTTTCACCTGAGAAAGAGAGATCATCCGTGAGTGACGGGTTCGCACTGTTCACCGACCGATCCGTGGTCGCCATGCGCGTCAACGGCGAACTGAAGGACCTCGCCGCCACGGTGACGGAGACGGACACCGTCGAGCCGGTGCACCTCGACTCGCCCGACGGTCTCAACATCCTCCGCCACTCCGCAGCCCACGTGCTCGCGCAGGCCGCGCAGCAGGTCGACCCGCATGCGAACCTCGGCATCGGCCCGCCGGTCACCGACGGCTTCTACTACGACTTCGACGTCGCCGCACCGTTCACGCCCGAGGCGCTCAAGGTGCTGCAGAAGACGATGGACCGCATCATCCGGCAGGGCCAGCGCTTCGTGCGGCGCGTCGTCACCGAGGACGAGGCTCGCGCCGAACTCGCGGGGGAGCCGTACAAGCTGGAGCTGATCGGCCTCAAGGGCGGATCGGCAGCCGACGACGAGAACGTCGAGGTGGGCGGCGCAGAGCTGACCATCTATGACAACGTCGACCCGAAGACGGGGGAGACGGTCTGGAAAGACCTCTGCCGCGGTCCACACCTGCCGAACACACGCATGATCGGCAACGGCTGGGCGTTGACGCGTCTCGCCGCGGCGTACTGGCGGGGGAGCGAGAAGAACCCGCAGCTGCAGCGGATCTACGGCACCGCATGGCCGACCAAGGACGAGCTGCGCGCCTATCAGACGCGCATCGAGGAGGCGGCCAAGCGCGACCACCGGAAGCTCGGTGCCGAGCTCGACCTCTTCAGCTTCCCCGAGGAGATCGGCTCGGGTCTCGCGGTGTTCCACCCCAAGGGCGGCATCATCCGCAACGAGATCGAGAACTACATGCGCGAGCGCCTGCTCGCCTCCGGCTACGAGCTGGTGAACACCCCGCACATCACGAAGGGGCACCTCTTCGAAGTCAGCCAGCACCTCGCCTGGTACAAGGACGGCATGTTCCCGGCGATGCACCTCGACCAGGAGGTCGACGCCGACGGCCACGTCACGCGTCAGGGCCAGGACTACTACCTGAAGCCGATGAACTGCCCGATGCACAACCTGATCTACCGGGCACGAGGGCGCAGCTATCGCGAACTGCCGTTGCGGCTCGCCGAGTTCGGCACGGTCTACCGGTACGAGAAGAGCGGCACCCTCTCCGGGCTCACGCGTGTCCGCGGCCTCACGCAGGACGACGCCCACATCTACGTGACCGACGATCAGGTCAAGGACGAGGTCGGCCGTCAGCTGCAGTTCGTCCTGGAAACTCTCCGCGGCTACGGTCTCGACGACTTCTACCTGGAGCTCTCGACGAAGGACCCCGACAAGTACGTCGGCACCGACGAGGTCTGGGACGAAGCGACCGAGACCCTCCGCCAGGTGGCCGTCGAGTCCGGTCTCGAACTCGTCCTCGACCCCGCCGGCGCAGCCTTCTACGGTCCGAAGATCTCGGTGCAGGCGCGCGACGCGATCGGTCGGACGTGGCAGCTGTCCACCGTGCAGCTCGACTTCAACCTGCCCGAGCTGTTCGAGCTGGAGTACACGGCCGCGGACGGCACGCGCAAGCGTCCGGCGATGATCCACCGTGCACTCCTCGGCTCGATCGAGCGATTCTTCGCGATCCTGCTCGAGCACTACGCGGGCGCCTTCCCGGTGTGGCTCGCCCCCGTGCAGGTCGTCGGCATCCCCGTCTCCGAGCAGTACGAGGACTTCCTCGGCGGTGTCATCGCCGAGCTACGCTCGTCCGGGGTCCGCGCGGAACTCGACGCCTCCGACGACCGGATGCAGAAGAAGATCCGCAATCACACGAAGACGAAGACCCCGCTGCAGCTGATCGTCGGCGAGGAGGACCAGGCCAACGGCGCGGTGAGCTTCCGATTCCGCGACGGCACCCAGGAGAACGGTGTCCCCGTCGCCGACGCCGTGCGCCGGATCCGCGTCGCCATCGCCGCGAAACTGCAGGTGAACACCGCAGCGGATCTGCCGGCATGACCCCGGGCACCGAACCGGAGTCGTTCGAGTCGATCGACACCTCCCACCTGGTGGGCGTCCCGGACGCGTTCCAGCGTCTGTGGACGCCCCACCGGATGGTCTACATCAAGCAGGGGCAGCCATCCGACGACGGTTGTCCGTTCTGCATCGCGCCGACGCTCGACGACGAGTCGGCGCTCATCGTGCATCGGGGCGAGCACGCCTTCGTGCTGCTGAACCTCTTCCCGTACAACTCCGGGCACCTGCTCGTCTGCCCGTACCGCCACGTCGCGATGTACGACGACGCGACGACGGAGGAGGTCGCCGAGATCGGTGCCCTGACGCAGACGGCGATGCGTGTCATCCGGTCCGTCTCGAAGAACGACGGCTTCAACCTCGGGATGAACCAGGGCGCCGTGGCCGGTGCCGGGATCGCCGCGCACTTGCACCAGCACATCGTCCCGCGCTGGGCGACGGACGCCAACTTCTTCCCGATCATCGCCCAGACCAAGGCGCTCCCGCAGCTGCTCGGCGACGTCCGGCAGTCGATCGCGGACGCCTGGCCGACCTCGGCCTGAACCGTCGAGGGCCGGTCCACCTGGACCGGCCCACCCAAGTCCAATTTCCGGCCTGTGGACGGAGCACCGTCAGGCCACCCGGCGGTACGCTCGCCACCATGACCGACAGCAGCACGACCACTGGACAGCACGGCTCGAACCGCGTGAAGCGCGGACTCGCGGAGATGCTCAAGGGCGGCGTCATCATGGACGTCGTCACCGCCGAGCAGGCCCGTATCGCGGAGGACGCCGGGGCGGTCGCCGTGATGGCCCTCGAGCGCGTCCCGGCGGACATCCGGTCCCAGGGCGGCGTGGCTCGGATGAGCGACCCGGACCTCATCGAATCGATCATCGCCGAGGTGTCCATCCCCGTGATGGCGAAGGCTCGCATCGGGCACTTCGTCGAAGCCCAGGTCCTCCAGGCGCTCGACGTCGACTACATCGACGAGTCCGAGGTCCTGAGCCCGGCCGACTACGTGAACCACATCGACAAGTGGGGCTTCGACGTCCCGTTCGTGTGCGGTGCCACCAACCTGGGAGAGGCACTGCGGCGCATCAACGAGGGTGCCGCGATGATCCGCTCGAAGGGCGAGGCCGGCACCGGCGACGTGTCCGAGGCGACCAAGCACATCCGCAAGATCCGCTCCGAGATCGCACACCTGTCGTCGATGTCGAAGGACGAGCTGTACGTCGCGGCGAAGGAGTTGCAGGCCCCGTACGACCTCGTCGTCGAGATCGCCGAGACCGGCAAGCTCCCGGTCGTGCTGTTCACCGCCGGAGGTGTGGCGACGCCGGCCGACGCCGCGATGATGATGCAGCTGGGCGCCGACGGCGTGTTCGTCGGATCCGGCATCTTCAAGTCCGGCAACCCGGCTCAGCGGGCGGCGGCCGTCGTCAAGGCGACGACCTTCTTCGACGATCCTCAGGTCATCGCCGAGGTCTCACGTGGTCTCGGTGAGGCGATGGTCGGCATCAACGTCGCCGACCTCGCGGCACCGCACCGCCTCGCCGAGCGTGGCTGGTAGCCCCGCGTCCGCCCTGCACCAGGTGACGTCGTGACCGGGTCGGCACGCGTCGGCGTCCTCGCCCTGCAAGGCGACTTTCGTGAACATGCGGCCGTCCTCACCGGCCTCGGGGCGGACGTCAGCCTCATCAGGCGTCCCGCCGAACTGGCCGGCATTGACGGACTCGTCCTGCCCGGCGGCGAGTCGAGCGTGATGGACAAGCTCGCCCGCTCGTTCGACCTCGCCGGACCGTTGCGCGAAGCGATCGCCGGCGGACTGCCCGTGTACGGCACGTGCGCCGGACTCATCCTCCTGGCCGACCGCATCCTCGACGGGATCGCCGGCCAGCAGAGTCTCGGCGGGCTCGACGTCTCCGTCCGTCGCAACGCCTTCGGCTCGCAGCTCGACTCCTTCGAGACGGACCTGTCGATCCCGGTCCTCGGCGACCCCCCAGTGCACGCCGTGTTCATCCGCGCCCCGGTCGTCGAGGCCGCCGGTCCGGCGGTCACCCCCCTCGCCACGCTGCCCGACGGTCGGATGGTCGCCGTCGAGCAGGGGAGCCTCCTCGGCACGTCCTTCCATCCCGAGGTCACCGGCGACACCCGATTCCACGCCTACTTCCTCGACAAGGTCGAGCGATCCCGCTGAAGCACTCCTGCCCGCCGCCGCCACCCGTCCCGGTGTGATCGCGAGTTCCGAGTCGCTGGCCTAGACTGGTCAGGTTCTTTTCACGCAGTTAGGGAGCACATGTCCGGACACTCCAAGTGGGCGACCACCAAGCACAAGAAGGCGGTCATCGACGGCCGTCGCGCGAAGTCGTTCGCCAAGCTCATCAAGAACATCGAGGTCGCGGCCAAGATGGGCGGCGCAGACCTCGCGGGCAACCCGACGCTGCAAGACGCCATCCAGAAGGCGAAGAAGACCTCGGTCCCGAACGACAACATCGACCGCGCCGTCAAGCGCGGAGCCGGCCTCACCGGTGAGGTCGTCGACTACACCACGATCATGTACGAGGGCTACGGGCCGAACGGCGTCGCCCTGCTCGTCGAGTGCCTCACCGACAACAAGAACCGTGCAGCAGCCGATGTCCGGACGCTGATGTCCCGTAACGGCGGCACCATGGCCGACCCGGGCTCCGTCGCCTACAACTTCCAGCGCAAGGGCCTCATCGTCGTCCAGGCCGAGGGGACCACGGAGGACGACGTCCTCGGCGCCGTCCTCGATGCCGGCGCAGAAGAGGTGAACACCGAGGGGGAGACCTTCGAGGTCGTCACCGAGCCGAGCGACATGGTCGCGACCCGGACCGCCCTGCAAGAGGCCGGTATCGACTACGACTCCGCCGACGTCGCCTTCGTCCCGAATCTCAAGGTCGAGATCGACGCCGACACGGCCCGCAAGGTGTTCAAGCTGATCGACGCCCTCGAGGACAACGACGACGTCCAGAACATCTACAGCAACTTCGACCTCACCCCCGAGGTGCAGGCCGAGCTGGAGGCCGACGACGAGTAGTCCGGCACCCGTACCGAGCGAACCTCGTTCGAACGGATGTACGACACTCCGCCCTGGCGGAGTCGTCGGCGCACCGGCCGCGTTTAGGGTCGGAACATGACTCTGCGCGTCCTCGGCATCGATCCCGGCCTGACCCGATGCGGGGTGGGTGTCGTCGACGTCCTGCCGGGGCGGCAGGCCACGATGGTCGAGTACGGCGTCATCCGAACCGACGCGCACGCCCCACTCGAGCAACGACTCCTGATGATCGCGCAGGGGATCGCCGAGGCGATCGAGCGCACCTCACCGACCGCGATGGCCGTCGAGCGGGTGTTCGCGCAACACAACGTCCGGACGGTCATGGGGACCGCTCAGGCGAGTGGGCTCGCCCTGCACGCTGCGGCCGCGAACGGGATCCCCGTCGGCCTGCACACCCCGAGCGAGGTCAAGGCCGCGGTGACCGGGTATGGTCGCGCGGACAAGCTCCAGGTGCAGACCATGGTCGCGCGGATCCTCGGCCTCGACGAACTCCCGAAGCCCGCCGACGCCGCCGATGCGCTCGCGCTCGCGATCTGCCACGCCTGGCGGCCCGTCGTGTCGACTGCGGCGACCCCGGTCGGCGCACCGCCGCAGGGGAGTGGAGCACTCACCCCGGCCCAGCGTGCGTGGGCGGCGGCGGAACGCGGGGGCGGTCCGCGCGAGGCGGCCGTCCGGGCCCGGGCGGCGCGGAGCCCTAGGCTGGAAGCATGATCTCCTCCCTCCGCGGCACCGTCCTGAGCGCGGTCGGCAACCTCGTCGTGATCGAGGTGGGCGGGGTCGGATTCGCCGTCCAGGTCACGCCGGCCCACGCCCTCTCACTCCGAGTCGGCACCGAAGCACTCCTCTCGACGACACTGATCGTGCGGGAGGACTCGCTGTCCCTGTTCGGATTCCGCTCCGCTGAGGAGCTGTCCGTGTTCGAGCTCCTCGTGAGCGTCACCGGGGTCGGCCCGAAGTCGGCGCTCGGCGTCCTCGAGGCGTTGACGCCCGAGCAGATCGCCGCCGCCATCTCGGCGGATGACGACGCCCCGTTCCGAAAGGTCTCAGGAATCGGGCCGAAGACGGCGAAGCTCATCACCGTGTCGCTCGCCGGCAAGCTCCGCGTCACCAGGACCACGCCTGAAGCTCCGGCGACCACCGTGAACGCGGCCGCGATCGCCGATCAGGTCGTGACGGCGCTCATCGGGCTCGGTTGGCCGGAGAAGACGGCGACCCAGGCGGTCGTGGAGGCCTCCGCCTCCGCAAGTGCGGCCGATCTCTCGACCGTGCCGTCGCTCATCCGCCTGGCCCTCGGCAGACTCGGCCCGGCGCACGCCGGAGGCCGCACCTCGTGACGGACGCCTCAGAAGACCTCACCAACCCGGCCGCCGAGTCCGACGCGGAACTGGCGTTCGAAGGGGCACTCCGCCCACGGTCGCTCTCCGAGTTCGTCGGTCAGTCCAAGGCCCGCGGTCAGTTGCAACTCCTGATCACGGCCGCCGGGATGCAGAACCGCACCCCCGACCACATCCTGCTGGCCGGCCCCCCTGGGCTCGGCAAGACGACCCTCGCGATGATCGTCGCGCATGAGACGGGGAAACCGCTCCGACTCACGAGCGGCCCGGCCATCCAGCACGCCGGCGACCTCGCCGCGGTCCTGTCGTCGCTGACCCCGGGCGAGGTCCTGTTCATCGACGAGATCCACCGCATGGCCCGCCCTGCGGAGGAGATGTTGTACCTCGCCATGGAGGACTTCCGCATCGACATCATGGTCGGGAAGGGCGCCGGCGCCACGAGCATTCCGCTCGAGCTGGCACCGTTCACCCTGGTCGGGGCGACCACCCGCTCCGGACTGCTGCCGAACCCGCTCCGCGACCGCTTCGGATTCACTGCTCACCTCGAGTTCTACGACGAGCCGGAACTGCAACAGGTACTGCACCGCACCGCCGACATGCTCGGGCTCGACATCGACGCTCGGGCCGTCGCCGAGATCGCCGGGCGCTGTCGGGGTACGCCGCGCATCGCCAACCGCCTCCTCCGCCGCGTCAGGGACTACGCGCTGGTGCACGGTGGCCGCGCGGACCTCGAGACCGTCCAGGCCGCGCTCGAGCTCTACGACGTCGACGCCCTCGGCCTCGACCGGCTCGACCGGTCGGTCATGGAAGGCATGCTGGACCGCTTCGCCGGAGGACCCGTCGGGCTCAGCACGCTCGCGGTCTCGGTCGGCGAGGAAGCGGAGACGATCGAGTCCGTCGTCGAGCCGTTCCTCGTCCGGATCGGCCTCATCACGCGCACGCCACGGGGCCGTGTGGCGACACCGGCCGCCTGGCGACACTTCGGCCGGACACCTTCTCAGCATGGCTCGACCCTCGATGGCCTATAATTTCCCTTTGGCGGAGCGTTCCCAACGTCTCCCGTCCTCAATCTCCTCTGGAAGGTTCCCATCGTGGATGCAATGACCCTCGTCCTGTTCGGCCTCGCCGGCGTCATGATCGTGTTCATGATGGTGAGCAACAACAAGCGGAAGAAGCAGGCCGCGGAGACGGAGCAGAAGCTCGTCCCCGGCGCGGAGGTGCTCACCGGCTTCGGCGTCTACGGCACGCTCATCTCGATGGACCGCGACTCCCGCAAGGCCGACGTCGAGATCGCTCCGGGCGTCATCGTCACCATCGACCCCCGCTACGCGGGTGCGGTCGTCGCCCCGACGGTCGCGGAGACCGCTGAGGAGACCCCCGTCGTGGAGTCCATCCCCGACGACGCCTCCTCGCTCGACCTCTCCAAGCCCGAATTCGGCCAGCGCGTCGAGGACACCTCGAAGCCGCAGAAGAGCGACGACTAGTCCCAACCCCTTCCCGGGTGGTGGCCGTCGTGCCACCGCCGGCAGAGAAAGCTGAGTTCCGAGTTTGGCAAAGTCGACTCCGGTCAAGAAAGCGTGGCGTTCGCTCACCTGGCTTGGCGTAATCCTCATCGGTTTGTTCGCGATCAACGCGGCCGGGGTCCTCTGGGGGAACAGCTCTTGGGCGCCCAAGCTGGCCCTCGACCTCGAGGGCGGCACGCAGATCATCCTGGCGCCCAAGCTCGAGTCCGGCCAGACGGTGTCCAATGAGCAGTTGGATCAGGCCGTGGCCATCATCCGCCAGCGCGTCGACGCGTCCGGCGTCTCGGAGGCCGAGATCACGACGCAGGGTCAGAACGTCGTCGTGTCGATCCCGGGCACTCCCGACGAAGCGACACTGAACCGCATCGAAAGCTCCGCGAAGCTCGAGTTCCGTCCGGTCCTCACCTCGCAGCAGTTGACTCCCGGTCAGCCGTCCAACACCTTCATCGGTGAAGACGGCGCCTCGACCCCGTACCCGACGCCGGATCCGGGCCTCGAGAGCACGCCGACCGCGTCGCCGACGAACGCGAGCGACCTGTCGCAGGTGACCCCGGCGCTGTACGCCGCCTTCCAGGCCTACGACTGCGCCGCGAACGCGGACTCGCTCGACGCCACGGCCGCGCCTGCCGCCGACCCCCTCATCACCTGTGACGTCGACGGAACCTTCAAGTACGTCCTCGGCCCGGTCGAGGTGTCCGGAGAAGACCTGTCCGACGCGAGCGCCGGCATCAAGACGACGTCGTCGGGTGCGAGCACTGGTGAGTGGGCGGTGTACCCGGTCTTCAACGAGAAGGGCACGGCGCTCTTCGCCGATGTCACCGGCCGCCTGACCTCGCTCCAGAGCCCGCAGAACCAGTTCGCGATCGTGCTCGACGGCAACGTCATCTCCGCTCCGCAGTCGCTGGCCGTCATCTCGGACGGCAAGCCGGAGATCAGTGGCTCCTTCACGGAGGAATCCGCCAAGACCCTCGCCGACCAGCTCAAGTTCGGCGCCCTGCCCATCAGCTTCGTCGTGCAGAGCCAGGACACCATCTCGGCGACCCTCGGCTCGACGCAGCTGGAGAGCGGCCTCATCGCCGGTCTGATCGGGCTCATCCTGGTCGTCGTCTACACCCTGTTCCAGTACCGCCTGCTCGGCACGGTGACCATCGCCTCGCTCGTCGCGGCCGCGGTGCTCACGTATGTGGTGATCCTGCTGATGTCCTGGCGTCAGGGCTTCCGTCTCTCACTCGCGGGTATAGCGGGCCTCATCGTCGCCATCGGCTTCACAGCGGACTCGTTCATCGTGTACTTCGAACGCATCAAGGACGAGCTCCGCGACGGCCGCGGTCTGGAGTCCGCCGTCGAAGCCGGCTGGAAGCGCGCCAAGCGCACGATCTACGCGGCGAAGGGTGTCAACCTCCTGTCCGCCGTGGTGCTGTACGTCCTCGCGATCGGCAACGTCCGCGGCTTCGCCCTCACCCTCGGCGTGACCACGATCATCGACGTCATCGTCGTGCTGCTGTTCACGCACCCGATGATGCAGCTCCTCGGCCAGACGAAGCTCTTCAACAGCGGCAAGCCGTTCACCGGTCTCGACCCGTCGGCACTCGGCGCGATCTACCGCGGTCGCGCGGAGTTCCGGAAGCCCGTCTCCGTGCCCGGCGCCAAGGCCGCTTCCAGCAGCCGCGAGGCGGCCAAGCGCCAGACGATCGCCGAGCGCAAGCAGGCGGCCCTCGTCGGGGGCGGCTCCGACACCAGAACAGACGATCTGCCGACCGATGGGAAGGACTCCTGATGGGTGCGTTCGCACGGTTCGGAAACGAGCTCTACACCGGGAAGCGCTCCTACGACTTCGTCGGCAAGCGCAAGATCTGGTACACGATCGCCATCGTCGCGGTCGTCCTGTCGGTCTTGATCCCGGTCGTCAAGGGCGGGTTCAACTTCGGCATCGAGTTCCGCGGTGGCTCGCAATTCCAGATCGCCGACGTCAAGAGCACCGATCAGACGTTGGCTGAAGACGCGGTCGCGTCGGTCGTCCCCGGGGCGACCACACACGTCACCGTCGTCGGCGGCAACTCGGTCCGCGTGCAGACCGACCAGCTGAAGAACGACAAGGTCACCCAGCAGGTCTCTGCTGCGCTGGCCGAGGCCTACGGCGTCGAGCAGTCCGACATCACGAGTTCCTTCATCGGCCCCTCGTGGGGTCAAGACGTCTCCAAGCAGGCGATCGTCGGCCTCATCGTCTTCCTCGTGCTCGCGGCGATCCTCATGGCCTTGTACTTCCGCACCTGGAAGATGTCCGCGGCCGCGCTGCTCTCCCTCATGCACGACCTCATCATCACGGCGGGTGTCTACGCCGCGACCGGCTGGGAGATCACGCCGGCCGCAATGATCGGCTTCCTCACCATCCTCGGGTTCTCGCTGTACGACACCGTCGTGGTGTTCGACAAGATCCGCGAGAACACGACGCTCGACGCCGACGGCGCGGCCAGGACGTTCGGGGAGTCCGTGAATCTCGCGGTCAACCAGACCCTGGTCCGCTCGATCAACACCGGTGTCGTGGCGGCGCTCCCGGTCGCGGCGATCCTGTTCTTCGGTGCTTTCGTCCTCGGTGCCGACACGCTGCGCGACATCTCGCTCGCCCTGCTCGTCGGCATCCTCGTCGGAACGTACTCGACGATCTTCGTCGCTGCACCGCTCTACGCGAACTTCCGGCACAACGAGCCCCGCATCGCCAAGCACGACAAGCGCGTGCTGCAGGCGCGGGAGCGCGCTCAGGGCTCGGATGACGCCGTGGGCGAACGCACGGAAGCAGACGCGCCGCTGGCGCGTTGACCCTGACAGCGACCGACAACCGCGTGCACGAGCGCAGGGAGGCCTGAGATGGCGGACACCACGACATCCTCGACGGCCTCCCTGCGCCGTCTCGTCCCACGCATCTTCTCGAAGGCGCAGCCGGCGGGCGCCGTCGACACCCTGATGCGGACGGTGCGGCAGCACCACCCCAAGGCCGACCTGGCCCTCATCGAACGTGCGTACACGGTCGCCGAGCGGGCCCACTCCGGTCAGAAGCGCCAGAGCGGCGAGCCGTACATCACGCACCCGGTAGCCGTCTCCCAGATCCTGGCCGACCTCGGCATCGGACCGAAGACGATCGTCGCCGCCCTCCTGCACGACACCGTCGAAGACACGGACTACTCGCTCGACCAGCTGCACGCCGACTTCGGCGACGAGGTCGCCATGCTGGTCGACGGCGTCACGAAGCTCGACAAGGTCAAATACGGCGACAGCGCACAGGCCGAGACGGTCCGGAAGATGATCGTCGCGATGTCGAAGGACATCCGCGTCCTCATCATCAAGCTCGCCGACCGGCTGCACAACGCCCGCACCTGGGGATTCGTCCCGGCCGAGAAGGCGGCGAAGAAGGCCACGGAGACCCTCGAGATCTACGCTCCGCTCGCGCACCGCCTCGGTATCCAGGCGATCAAGTGGGAACTCGAAGACCTCTCCTTCGCCGTGCTGTACCCGAAGCTCTACGCCGAGATCGAGTCACTCGTCAAGCAGCGGACACCACAGCGCGAGGAGTACGTGCAGCACGTCATCGACGCGGTGAACGAAGACCTCAAGGCACAGAAGATCCGTGGCAAGGTCGCCGGACGCCCGAAGCAGTATTACTCGATCTACCAGAAGATGGTCGTCCGCGGCCGTGAGTTCGACGACATCTACGACCTCGTCGGCATCCGTGTCCTCGTCAACTCGCTGCGCGACTGCTACGCGGTGCTCGGGTCGATCCACGCACGGTGGACGCCGGTGCCCGGACGCTTCAAGGACTACATCGCCACGCCGAAGTTCAACCTCTACCAGTCGCTGCACACCACCGTCGTCGGACCGGGCGGGAAACCCGTCGAGATCCAGATCCGCACGAACGAGATGCACCAGCGGGCCGAGTTCGGCGTCGCCGCGCACTGGAAGTACAAGGAGCGGATGAACAGCGGGAAGACCGCGTCCTCCGCCGAGCCCGACAGCTCGATGGCCTGGCTCGCGCACATCTCCGACTGGCAGGCGGAGACCGCGGACCCGGGGGAGTTCCTCGACTCGTTGCGGTTCGAGATCGGTGCGAAGGAGGTCTACGTCTTCACCCCGAAGGGTCGCGTCGTCGGCCTGCCCGCCGGCGCGACGCCGGTGGACTTCGCGTACGCCGTGCACACGGAGGTCGGCCACCGGACGATGGGCGCCCGGGTCAACGGACGCCTCGTGCCGCTGGAGAGTTCACTCAACACCGGCGACGTGGTGGAGGTCTTCACCTCGAAGAACCCCGACTCCGGCCCCAGCCAGGACTGGCTGAACTTCGTCAAGAGCCCTCGGGCGCGGAACAAGATCCGCCAGTGGTTCACGAAGGAGCGACGCGACGAGGCGATCGAGCAGGGGCGCGACGCGATCGCACGGGCGATGCGCAAGCAGAACCTGCCGCTCCAGAAGCTCATGAACCAGGACTCCTTCGCGGAGGTCGCGGCGCAGCTGCGCTACGAGGACGTCACGGCGCTCTACGCGGCCGTCGGCGAGGGCCACGTCTCGACGCAGTCCGTGCTCGAGAAGGTGGTCGCGCTCCTGCAGAAGGACGCCGACAGCGAGCACGCCGAGTACACAGTCCCGGTGCGCGGGAGCCGCCGTGAGCGGCTGCAGAACAGCGACTCCGGGGTCCTCGTGCTCGGTGCTCCCGACATCCTGGTCAAGCTCGCGAAGTGCTGCACCCCGGTGCCGGGCGATGAGATCGTCGGGTTCGTCACCCGAGGCTCAGGGGTCTCCGTCCACCGTTCGGACTGCCACAACGTCCAGGGGCTCCTGCAGGAGCCTGAGCGCATGATCGACGTGGAATGGGCTCCGTCGTCGAAGAGCGTGTTCCTCGTCCAGATCCAGGTCGAGGCGCTCGACCGAGCGGGACTGTTGTCGGATGTGACGCGGGTGCTGTCCGAGTACCACGTCAACATCCTGTCGGCGACGGTGAACACCTCGAGCGACCGCCTGGCCATCAGCCGCTTCGTGTTCGAGATGGGGGACACCACCCACCTCGACCGGGTGCTGAACGCGGTCCGGCGGATCGACACCGTGTACGACGTCTACCGGGTCAACGGCGGCTGAGCGGGAGCGACCAGGACGCCAGTTCGCTCCGAGACGGCTCGAGGCCGGGGAGCATCAGCTCAGTGGCGCTCGACACGACACGGACGATCCGTGTGCCGCCGAGGACCCGCGGGACCGAGCGGACCCACGCGACGACCTCCTCGGGGCTGGTGAGCCCGAGCAGGAAGTAGTTGCGGATCGTCGTCATGGCCTCCTCCGCGTCCGCCCCGGTACGCCGCGCCAGATCAGCGACCGTGCGCGTGGGCGTCGTGACCCGCAGTGCGCCGCACTGCTCGCTGTCGTCCACACGGAGGGACACCTGACGCAGACGCAACCGGGACGAACGCGCGCTGCGCCGTTCCATCGACACGAAGCCCGTGTGGACCCTCGGTGCGACGAGTGCCGCGCCGTGCAGCCACGCAGCACTCGTCTCGGCGATCACCGCGCCGGCCAGTCCGGGCAGCTGTGCGAGGACCGCCGCGCGCAACCTGACGGTGTCGGGTTCGTCGACACTGCAGTAGCCGTCTTCGAAGGCGAACAGCTCGCCGTCGAGCCGCGCGGCGGCGAGCTCGGCGACGGAGAGCTCAGGTGGCTGGAGGTAGGCGGGGAGGCGGCTCGTGGAGGCCGAGGGATCCGTCGCGGAGCGTGGCCCGATGGTGGAGGACGTCTGGAGTGCCGTGGACATACGACGATCCTCCTGCAGCCATCCGGCAGCAGGAGGATCGTCGACGGATCTGTGGAGAACCGCGACCGTCACGCGGTTGGTGGAGCGGAGCCGCCTAGCGGATCGCCCCGAGCCACGCCTTGCGCGCATCGAGCGCTTCGATGGCCGCGGTGAGCCGGTCGGCGTCACCGGAGGCCCGTGCCGCCTCGACCTCGTCCTCGAGCTTGGCGATGGCGTCGGCGAGCTGGCTCGCGAGCCCCTCGGTGCGCGCCTTCGTCTCCGGGTTGTTGCGCTTCCAGTGCTCGTCCTCGAGCTGCTTGACGTGGGTCTCGATCTTGCGCAGACGGTCCTCGACGACGCGGACCTGCTCGCGCGGGACCTTGCCGATCTCGTCCCACCGGCGCTGGATGTCGGTGAGCGCCTTGCGCGCCGAGTCCCGGTTCGTGTCCGAGAGGATCGGCTCGGCATCCGCCAGCACCGCGAGCTTCAGGTCCAGGTTGCCCTGGAACTCCTCGTTGTCGCGCGCGTCGATCTCGGCCTTCGCGCCGTAGATCGCGTCGCCCGCAGCCTTGAACTTCGCCCAAAGCGCGTCGTCCTGGCGCTTCCCGGCACGCGGGGAGGCCTTCCACTCGTCGAGGAGGCTGCGGTAGGCGGGGATGCCCTCGGCACCCTTGGCGATGAGGGCCTCGGCGCGCTCGACGAGCTTCTGCTTGATCGCGCGTGCCTCCTTGTGGACCGAGTCCAGCTCCGTGTAGAACGCACGACGGTGCTGCTCGATCGTCGCACGCGCCGTCCGGAACCGCTTCCAGAGGTCGTTGGCGTCGTTCTTCGCGAGACGAGGTCCGTCGTGCTGCTGGCGCTGCCACTCGGCGAAGAGTTCGTCGAGTCGCGCCGAGGTCTGCTTCCACTGCACCCGTGCCGGATCCTGCTGCGCGAGCTGCTCGGCCTCCTCGACGATCGCGAGACGCGCACGTGCCGCTTCCTCGAGGGCTGCCTTGGTCTCCTGGCTCTGCGCCTCGGTCAGCTCGCTCACGGTGCCGTCGAGCGCCGCGAGGCGGGTCAGGAGCGCCTGGAGGTTGCCGACCGCGTTGGCGGACTCGACCTGCTTGGTGATCGACTTCACGGCCTTCGCGACGTCCGTCGCCGGCGCACCGCGCTTCGCGCGCTGCTCGAGGAGCGTCACCTGTCCGGCGAGGTCCGTGAACTTGCGCTCGAAGTACGCGAGCGCCTCCTCCTTGGAACCGTCGGGGTACTGTCCGACCGCTCGTTCACCGTCGGCCTCACGGACGTAGACGGTGCCGTCGTCGTCGACACGACCCCACGGTTCGATCTCTGGACTGGTCACGCGCATCACCCTTGCTGTGTGTTGACCGCCGTTCGTGGCGATCGTGATCGATCCACAAGCCTATTACCCCGAGTCCTGCTCGGGGCGACCGCTTGCGCCGGTCGGTTCCGTCTGGTGCAGGTTACTGCACGTGCTACTGGACCGTCACCGAGGTGATGGTGGCCGGGACCGCCGGAGCACCGTCACCGCTGCCGTCCGCGACCCCGCCGGACACGACGCCCGAGACGAGCTGGTCGAGACCGCTGGTGATCTGGCCGAGCACGGTGTAGCCGCCGGCGGCGTCGGACGGGATCGTCGAGTCCTGGTAGACGAGGAAGAACTGCGAACCGTTGCTGTAGCCGTTCCCGCCCTGGCGTGCCATGGCGATGGTGCCGGCCGGGTAGACGTCATCCGTCGGTGCGTTCTCGACGGGGCCGTAGCTGTAGCCGGGGCCGCCGGTGCCGGTGCCGTCGGGGTCGCCGCACTGCAGGACGTAGATGCCGCTCGTCGTGAGGCGGTGGCAGGTGACGCCGTCGTAGAAGCCGGACTGGGCGAGGGAGATGAAGGAGGAGACACCCTGCGGCGCGCAGGCTCCGTCGAGGGTGAGGTTCATGACGACGTCGTTGATCGTCATCTCACCGCTCCAGTCGCGGTCCTCGGCGATGGTGCTCGCGGGGACTTCGCCGGTGTTCGCGCCGTCCGTCGCCCCGGTGACACCGCAGGCCCCGGCCTCCGCTGAGGCGGTGGGCGTCGCGACCGGGGTGCCCGGACCGCCGGCGAAGAAGAACACCTGCGCGGCCGTGGCACCGGCCAGGATGACGACGAGCGCCGCAGCGGCGATCACGTTGTCGCGGACGCGGCGCTTCGAGCGGTGCTCGTGCACGGTGCGCCGGGCGTTGTAGGCGCGCAGCCGTGCGCGTGCTGCGCGTGCCTCTTTGTCCGGACCCTTGCTCGTTGCCACGTCGTTCCCTCCAGGTGCCGTCGGCCGAGCGGCGGCATCGCGCTGTCATCTGGCACCACGCCCGCGGCGGACTGCCCAGGAGAACCTTACGGGGAGCGCTCCGCGCGGACCAAACGACGCACGACAACGTCGACCCCGTCCTGCATCGGGTCCGGGTGTCGCAGGCTGCGGCTAGCCTGGTGGAATGTTCAGTCGAGGACCCGGCATCGCCGGCGCACCGGTCCCGCTCGCCGTGCGCATGCGGCCTCGCAGCCTCGAGGAGGTCGCCGGCCAGCAGCACCTGCTCCGTCCCGGCTCGCCGCTCGTCCGCCTGGCGAGCGACAACGAGGGGACGCAGGCGGCCGTGTCCGTCATCCTCTGGGGCCCGCCCGGCACCGGGAAGACGACGCTCGCGCAGGCCATCGCGCACAGCTCCGGTCGCCGGTTCGTCGAGCTCTCGGCCGTGACGGCGGGCGTCAAGGACGTCCGACAGGTCATGGAGGAGGCGATGTCGAGCCGCGACCTCTACGGGAGCTCGACGGTTCTCTTCCTCGACGAGATCCACCGGTTCACGAAGGCACAGCAGGACGCCCTGCTTCCGGGCGTGGAGAACGGCTGGGTCATCCTCGTCGCCGCGACGACCGAGAACCCGTCCTTCTCCGTCATCTCCCCGTTGCTGTCGCGTTCGCTGCTCCTCACGCTCGAACAGCTCAGCGACGACGACCTCGGCATCCTCATCGACCGCGCCGTGACCGACCCGCGTGGCCTGGGCGGCCGCTTCACCGTGACACCGGAGGCCCGCGCCGCGATCATCCAGTTGTCCTCGGGCGATGCCCGTCGAGCCCTCACGGCGCTGGAGGCGGCCGCGATCGCCGCCGACTCCGATCTCGGTGCTCCGGTCGACCCCGACGAGCTCGACCTCGACGACGCGGGTCTCCTCGACGTCGGAGACGACGAGGATGAGGACGATGAAGACGGGGTGGACGCCGACATCGCGACGCGGGCGCCCAGCGGTCCCGTCATCACCGATGAACTCGTCTCGCAGGCGGTCGACCGCGCCCTGCTCCGGTACGACCGCAACGGCGACGAGCACTACGACGTCATCAGCGCGTTCATCAAGAGCATCCGCGGATCCGACGTCGACGCCGCGCTGCACTACCTCGCTCGGATGATCGAAGCGGGGGAGGACCCGCGCTTCATCGCCCGCCGCATCATCATCTCCGCGGCCGAGGACATCGGCATCGCCGACCCGCAGGCGCTGCCCATCGCCGTGGCGGCCGCCGACGCCGTCCAGTTCATCGGCATGCCCGAGGGTCGCATCCCGCTGGCCGAGGCCGTGGTGTACCTGGCCACGGCCGCCAAGTCGAACGCGGCCTACGTCGCCATCGACCAGGCCATCGCCGACGTCAGGGCCGGAGCCTTCGGACGCGTGCCGAAGCCGATGCGCGACGCCCACTACGCGGGCGCGAAACGTCTCGGACACGGCAAGGGCTACCGGTATCCGCACGACCACCCGATCGGCGTCGTCGCCCAGCAGCACCTACCCGACGAGCTCCGCGACGTCCGGTACTACCAGCCCACCGACCACGGCCACGAACGCGACATCTCGGCACGGTTGGACAAACTCCGGAAGATCGTCCGGGGCGAGTGACCGTCGGGTCGCGGCGGCCCGGCGACCGGGGCGTGTCGTGCTAGTATTGATCCGCCTAGAACCGGTGTGACTGCGCGGCTGCTCGATCACCGTGTTCGACGGGCGTGTTCTGTAGCCGAACAGCCCCGGCGGACCCCTCTGACTTTGTCCGGTGTGATTCCGGATCACCGACGCGTCTTCGCGCCGGTCATTCATCGTTTGAGACTTCATCGAAAGGAAACCGTGTCTACCAAGTCACGTACCCGCAGCAAGACCCGCCTCTCGCGGGCACTCGGCATCGCCCTCACCCCGAAGGCCGCCAAGTACCTCGAGAAGCGTCCCTACGCTCCCGGTGAGCACGGCCGCACCAAGCGCAAGGCCGACAGCGACTACGCCGTCCGTCTGCGCGAGAAGCAGCGTCTGCGCGCCCAGTACGGCATCCGCGAGGCTCAGCTCAAGATCGCCTTCCAGGAGGCACGTCGCACCCAGGGCCTGACGGGTGAGAACCTCGTCGAGATCCTCGAGACCCGTCTCGACGCGCTCGTCCTCCGTGCCGGCTTCGCCCGCACCACGGCGCAGGCTCGCCAGATGGTCGTGCACCGCCACATCATGGTCGACGGCCAGCTCGTCGACCGCCCGTCCTTCCGCGTGAAGCCGGGTCAGCTCATCCACGTCAAGCCGCGCTCCGAGGGCACCGAGCCCTTCCAGGTCGCCGCTGCCGGCGGTCACGTCGACGTCCTGCCGAAGGTCCCCGCGTACCTCTCGGTCGAGCTCGACAAGCTCCAGGCACGTCTCGAGCGTCGCCCGAAGCGCGCCGAGGTCCCCGTGACCTGTGAAGTGCAGCTCGTCGTCGAGTACTACGCAGCCCGCTAGGACTGCGGCCCGGCTCCGGGCACCACACGAAGAGGCATCGGCTCCGGCCGGTGCCTCTTCGTCGTTGTACGACGCCATCGGTCCACCGCGCTCGACTACGATGGATGCTTGGTACGCCCGGCGACGCCCGGGTGGTCGCACCGCAGATGAGGAGTTCCCCATGAAGAACGTGTTCTGGCTGATCGTCGGCATCGGCGCCGGCTTCGTCGTCGCCCACGAGATCAACAAGACACAGTCCGGCAAGCGGTTCTTCTCCGAGCTGGACTCACGCGTCAGGGAGTTCACCGACACCGTCGGCGACGCCTACAAGGAGCGCGAGGCGCAGCTGCGCGACACGGCGGAGACCGTCGTCGCGCGCGTCGAGGACGCCGCAGAAGACCTCACCAAGCCGTAGCGGCACGCCCGGACGGGCATCGCCGTAGCGCACGATCATCGACACGCACACCCCTGACGTACGGACACCATGGACACCGCTGACATCCGCTCCCGCTGGCTCACCTTCTTCGGCGATCGGGGGCACACCGTCGTCCCCTCCGCCTCCCTCGTCAGCGACGACCCCTCGCTCCTCTTCACGGTCGCCGGCATGGTGCCGTTCGTGCCGTACCTCACCGGCGTCGTCCCCGCACCGTTCGACCGCGCCACGAGCGTCCAGAAGTGCATCCGCACCAACGACATCGAAGAGGTGGGCAAGACGCCCCGCCACGGCACCTTCTTCCAGATGAACGGCAACTTCTCCTTCGGCGACTATTTCAAGGAGGGGGCGATCACCTACGCGTGGGAGCTCCTGACCGGCAGTGAGTCGAGCGGCGGCCTCGCCTTCGACGAGAAGGACCTCTGGGTCACCGTGTACAAGGACGACGACGAGGCGATCGACCTCTGGAAGCGCGTCGCAGGGCTCCCCGAGCACCGCATCCAGCGGCTCGACAAGGACACGAACTACTGGTCGACGGGTCAGCCCGGACCGGCCGGGCCGTGCTCGGAGATCTTCTTCGACCGCGGTCCCGCATACGGTGCCGACGGCGGACCGGCGACCGACGACGACCGGTACGTCGAGATCTGGAACCTCGTGTTCATGCAGTATCTGATCGAGAACGTCCGCGGCAAGGTCGACTTCGACATCGTCGGCGAACTCCCGAAGAAGAACATCGACACCGGCATGGGGCTCGAGCGGGTGGCCTTCCTCAAGCAGGGCGTCGAGAACATGTACGAGATCGACCAGGTGCGCCCGGTCCTCGACCGCGCCGCCGAGTTGAGCGGCCGCCGCTACGGTGCCGACCACGACGACGACGTCCGGATGCGCGTCATCGCCGACCACGTGCGGTCCTCGCTCATGCTCATGAGCGACGGCATCACGCCGTCGAACGAGGGACGCGGGTACATCCTCCGCCGCCTCATGCGACGGACCGTCCGTGCGATGCGCCTCCTCGGCGTCGACACCGCGACGTTCCCCGAGCTGTTCTCCGCATCGCGCGACGCCATGAAGGCCGCCTACCCCGAGGTCGAGACCGACTTCGGCCGGATCTCGCAGAGCGCCTACGCCGAAGAGGAGACCTTCCTCCGGACGCTGGCCAGCGGCACGACCATCCTCGACCTCGCCCTCGAGCAGACGAAGAGCACGGGTCGGACGGCCCTCGCCGGCGACTCCGCGTTCCTCCTGCACGACACCTACGGGTTCCCCATCGACCTGACCCTCGAGATCGCGGAGGAGGCCGGTCTCTCGGTCGACCGCGACGCGTTCGATTCGCTCATGACCGCCCAGCGTCAGCGGGCGAAGGCCGACGCGAAGGCGAAGAAGAGCGTCCTCGCCGACCTCTCGGTCTACAGCGACATCCGCGCCAAGGGCGAGACCGTCTTCACCGGCTACACCGAGCTCGAGACCGAGAGCCGCATCCTCGGCATCATCGTGGGCGGCCACCCGGTGCAGCGCGCCGTCGCCGGGGACATCGCCGAGGTCATCCTGGCGGAGACCTCGCTGTACGCCGAGTCCGGCGGGCAGGAGGCCGACCAGGGCGTCATCGTCGGTCCCGGCTACGAGCTCGAGGTCCTCGACGTCCAGAAGCCGGTCAAGGGTCTCATCGCCCACAAGGTGCAGGTGAGCCAGGGCGAGGTCGGCGTGGACGCGCCGGCGACGACCATCGTCGACGCGAGCTACCGCCGCGGCGCGCAGCAGGCGCACTCCGGCACCCACATCATCCACGCCGCCCTGCGACAGGTGTTGGGTGACAGCGCCCACCAGTCCGGGTCGTCGAACAAGGCCGGGTATCTGCGGCTCGACTTCACCTGGAACCAGCCCCTTTCGCCGGCGACGAAGTCGGAGATCGAGGAGATCTCCAACAACGCCATCCGCGACAACCTGCAGGTGAGCACCCGCGAGATGGCGCTCGACGACGCGAAGGCGCTCGGCGCCATGGCGCTGTTCGGTGAGAAGTACGGCGAGACCGTCCGCGTCGTCGACATCGGCGGGCCGTGGTCGCGCGAGCTGTGCGCGGGCACCCACGTCGCATCCAGCGCCGAGATCGGGTTGATCAACCTCGTCAGCGAGTCGTCCGTCGGGTCGACGAACCGTCGGGTGGAGTCGCTCGTCGGACTCGAGGCCTTCCGCGACCTCGCCGCAGAGCGGGCGCTGGTGTCGCAGCTCTCCGGCAGTCTCAAGACCCCGAAAGAGCAGCTGCCCGACCGGATCGCCGAACTCGTCGCCAACCTCAAGGCCGCTGAGAAGAAGATCGCCGCGTTCGAAGCCCGTGGGCTGAGCGAACGCCTCCCGGCGTTGGCGCAGACCGCGCACCGCGTCGGTCCAGTGTCGCTCGTCGCCGAGCACCTGGGCGAGCTCGGGTCACCGAACGACGTCAGGACGCTCGTCACGCAACTCCGCGAGCAGCTCGGCGCGAGCCCGGCGGTCGTCGCTCTGGGCGCGGTCGTCGGCGGGAAGCCCGCGATCGTCGTCGCGACGAACCAGGGTGCCCGCGACGCCGGACTCAAGGCAGGCGTCCTCGTGCGGGTCGCGGCGGGCGTCCTCGGCGGCAACGGTGGCGGGAAGGACGACCTCGCACAGGGTGGCGGCGTCGACGCCACCGCGCTGGGCGACGCCCTCGCGGCGATCGCACGCGAGATCGCCTGACGTGACGGACGAGTTCCGTCGCGGAGTCCGACTCGGGATCGACGTCGGGAAGGCCAGGGTCGGGGTCGCGAGAAGCGATCCCGACGGCCTGCTGGCCACACCGGTGGAGACGGTGCCACGGGACCTCGGCGGCGACGCCGACATCCGGGCGATCGCGGTCATCGCCGAAGAACTCGGCGCTGTGGAGCTCGTCGTCGGTCTTCCGATCGCCCTCTCGGGGAAGGACACGGCGTCCACGCAGGACGCCCGGGACTTCGCGGCCCGGCTCAGGTCGATGACCGGGGTCCCGGCCCGTCTCGTCGACGAGCGGCTGACGACGGTGACCGCCCACAGTGCCTTGCGCTCCGCTGGGAAACGACAGAAGCAGACCCGCTCGATTGTCGATCAGGTGGCGGCCGTCATACTCTTGCAGTACGCCCTCGACGCCGAACGCGGTTCGGGGCGACCCCCCGGAAGCCCCGTCGACCCGTGAACAGGACGTGCCTGTGTCGAATCTGACACCTCAGAACAACCCAGCAGACGATCCGCTCGCCGACCTCTTCACGTCCGAACGGACCGCTGCGGGCGAGCAGCCGGTGCCACTGTCCCGACGCGAGGCACGTCAGCAGCGGGAGGCCGCGGAAGCCGCCTCGACGCCATCCGACGCCGTCGATGAAGACGCGTCGGTCGACGCCCCCTCGACCGCCCCGTCGTCGGTCGAGTCCAGCGCCGGCGAACCGGCCGCGAGCGACACACCGCTCAGCAGGAGGGCCAGGAGCGCGTCCGAGTCGGACGACACCGAGTCCTCGGCGTCCCGGGCCAGGACCATGACCATCCCCGCGTTCGAGGACCTGCTCGCTGAGGACAACACGGTGAACGACAGCGGGCCGCAGCCGATCCACCGGGGGCGCCGTCGTGCGCTGGCCGGCGGGGAGCCGCCGAAACGCCGACGTGGCCGGCGCGGGCTCATCGCGCTCATCGTGTCGATCGTCGTCGTCGGCGGTCTGGTCGCCTGTGCTGCGGTCGTCTGGACGAGCTACGAGCCGCAGATCCGTAAGGTCCTCGGCTGGGAGGAACCCAACGACTACGAGGGTGCCGGCAGCGGTGAGGCCGTCGTCATGGTCAACGAGGGCGACATCGGCGAGGACATCGCGACGAGCCTGCACGACGCGGGGGTCACGAAGTCCTTCGACGCCTTCTACGATCTCCTCCTCGCACAGCCCACACAGCCGGAGTTCTTCCCGGGCGCCTACAAGCTGAAGCTCAAGATGAGCGCCGAGTCCGCGCTCGCGGCCCTGACCGACGAGGCGAACCGCATGGAGGACACCTTCGTCATCCCCGAGGGCACCGCCGAGCAGGACGCCCTGCCGTCGATCGCGGAGGGTACCGGCATCCCGCTGGAGGACCTCCAGGCGGCGGCCGCCGACGTCGCGTCCTTCGGGCTCCCCGCCGAGGCGACCTCGCTCGAGGGGTTCCTCTTCCCGGCGACCTACAGCCTCCCCGACGGCGGCGATGCGCACGCGGTCCTCCAGACCCTCGTGAACCGGTCATTCCAGGCGCTCGACGACGCCGGGGTGAAGCCCGAGGACCGCTGGAAGACCATCGTCCTGGCCTCGCTCATCCAGAAGGAGGCGGGCCTCCGAGACGACTACTACAAGGTGTCGCGGGTCTTCCTCAACCGGCTCGACCCGGCCCAGTGGGAGAGCGGCCTGCTGCAGTCCGACGCCACGGTCGCGTACGGGACGGGGAACACCCACCGCGTGTCGACCACGGACGCCGAGCGCGCCGACGCTTCGAACCCGTACAACACCTACGTCCACCCGGGCATGGTCGTGCGACCGATCTCGAACCCGGGCGACCTCGCGATCGACGCCGCGCTGCACCCGGCCGACGGACCCTGGCTCTACTTCGTCACCTGGAACCTCGACTCCGGCGAGACGATCTTCTCCACCACCCAGGAGGAGCACGAGGCCGCGGTCGACAAGTGGCTGTCCTGGATGGATGAGCACCCCGAGTACCAGTAGCGGGAGCGTGGCGAACATGAGTGGAACAGGGCCGGGTCACGGCGAGGACGGGCAGCCGCGGCTCGCCGTGCTCGGCGCGCCCATCGCCCATTCCAAGTCCCCGGCACTGCACGAGGCCGCCTACCGGGTGCTCGGGCTCGACTGGGACTACGGTCGCCACGAACTCGAGGCGGCCGGCCTCTCGGCCTTCCTCGACGACCTCGGTTCAGACTGGCGGGGGCTCTCGCTGACCATGCCCCTGAAGCATCGCGCGCTCGAGCTGGCCGACGTGGCCGACCGCGCCGCAACCGAGACCGGCGCGGTCAACACGCTGCGTCTCCGCCGAGCCGAGGACGGGTCCCGTCGGATCGAGGGGTTCAACACCGACGTCGGCGGCATCGTCCGCGCGATCGGCGCGGCGGGCGTCGACACGATCGCGTCCGCCGTCGTCCTGGGCGGGGGAGCAACGGCCTCGTCGGCGATCATGGCGGCGGCTGACCTCGGTGCCGAGCACGTCCACGTGTCGCTCCGACGACCGTCCCAGGCGCGACCACTCGAGGACCTCGCCGGCCGGCTGGGGCTGCGGTTTGCCTCAGGGCCGCTCGACGGTGAGACGCCTGACGCACCACTCGTGATCAGCACCCTTCCCGGCGGCGCCCTCACCGAACCTGGTCCGGTCCTGTCCCATGCTCCAGGCGCGCTCCTCCTCGACGTCGCGTACGACCCGTGGCCGAGCGTGCTCGCGGAGGCGTGGTCGCAGGCCGGCGGGTCGGTCCTCAGCGGGCTGTCGATGCTCGTACACCAGGCGTTGCTCCAGGTCCGGGTCTTCGTCCTCGGCGATCCGCTCCTGCCACTCGAGGACGAGACGACGGTGCTCCGGGCGATGCTCGACACGGTCCACCTCGATCACACCGGCGCGCCGGTCGCCTCGCACTGACCGCTCCAGACGCATCCGTCGCCCACCTGCACACCCGTCGGGCCGTCGACCGAAGGCGCACGGTCGCGTCCCGGCTCTATGGAAGGATAGGACCATGCTTCGTTGGCTCACTGCCGGAGAGTCTCACGGCCCGGAACTCATCGCCGTCCTCGAGGGACTCCCGTCCGGCGTCCCCATCTCCATGGACGGCGTCCGCGCCGACCTCGCCCGACGGAAGCTCGGCTACGGCCGAGGATCCCGCATGAAGTTCGAGGAGGACGAGCTCAACCTGTCCGGCGGCGTCCGCCACGGCTTCTCCATGGGCAGCCCGATCGCGATCCGCATCGGCAACACCGAATGGCCGAAGTGGGCCGAGGTCATGAGCCCCGAGCCGACCGAGATCTCCGACAAGTCGCGCGGCCGCAGCGCCGCGCTCACCCGCCCACGTCCGGGGCACGCCGACCTGACGGGCATGCAGAAGTACGGCTTCGACGAGGCGCGTCCGGTGCTCGAACGCGCCAGCGCACGCGAGACCGCTGCGCGCGTCGCCCTCGGTGCCGTCGCGCGCTCGTTCCTCGGCGAGCTGGGCATCACCCTCGTCAGCCACACCCTGTCGATCGGCCCCGTGCGCGTTCCCGAGGACAGCCCGCTGCCGGTCCCGGCCGACGTCGACGCGCTCGACGCCGATCCGCTGCGCTGCTTCGACGCGGCGACCTCGGAGCGCATGGTCGCCGAGGTCGACGCAGCCAAGAAGGACGGCGACACCCTGGGCGGCATCGTCGAGGTCCTGGCCTACGGACTCCCACCGGGCCTCGGCTCCTACGTCCACTGGGACCGACGACTCGACGCACGGCTCGCAGCGGCCCTCATGGGCATCCAGGCCATCAAGGGCGTGGAGGTCGGCGACGGCTTCCTCACGACGACGCGTCGCGGTTCCGCGGCCCATGACGAGCTCGTCCAGGAGAGCGACGGCATCGCCCGACAGAGCGACCGCGCCGGCGGCACCGAGGGTGGCATGACCACCGGTACCGTCCTCCGCGTCCGCGCCGGCATGAAGCCGATCGCGACCGTCCCTCATTCGCTCCGCACGGTCGACGTCGCGACGAGCGAGGCCGCCACCGCGCACCACCAGCGCTCCGACGTCTGCGCGGTCCCGGCCTCCGGTGTCGTGGCCGAGGCGATGGTGGCCCTGGTCCTCGCCGAAGCGGTCCTCGAGAAGTTCGGTGGCGACTCCGTTCCCGAGACGAAGCGCAACCTCGACGGATACCTGGCAGCGATCCCGTCGAACCTGCGCACGCGAGGCGACCACGCCTCCAGCGCCGATGCCTGAGCAGGCCGCCGATCTCCGACTCCCCGTCGTCCTCATCGGACCGATGGGGTCGGGGAAGAGCCGCGTCGGCAAACAGCTGGCGAAGCGCCTGGGTCTGCCGTTCGTCGACACCGACAACGTCGTCTCCGGCGAGCACGGCGCGATCGCGCGCATCTTCGAGCGACACGGCGAGGCGCACTTCCGCGCCCTGGAGCGGGCTGCGGTCGCCGCTGCGCTCGAGCAGCCGGCGATCGTGTCGCTCGGCGGGGGAGCGGTCCTCGACGCGGACACGCAACGAGAGCTCGCCGACGCACGCGTCGTGCTGCTGACGGTCACCGAGGAGGCCGTGCTCGCTCGGGCCAACCTCGACAAGCGCCCACTCCTCCGCGACGACCCCGGCGCGTGGTCGCGCATCGCCGCCGCCCGGCGTCCCGTGTACGAACGACTCGCGGATGTCACCTTCGACACCTCGCACCGACCCATCTCAGGCATCGTCGACGAGCTCGTCGCCTGGGTGAAGGAGCCTGCATGAGCACCGAACCGACCACCCCCACCGAGCGGACCGTCATCCAGGTGACGGGATCCTCCCCGTATCCCATCACGATCGGCAGAGGGTTGCAGGACGTGCTCGTCGACGCCCTCGGGACCGGCGTGCAGCGGGTCCTCATCGTCCACCCGGCGACGCTGGGCGAGAAGGCCGCCAAGCTGCGCGAGACCCTGAGTGACCGGTACCAGGTGCTGCTCGCCGAGGTGCCGGACGCCGAGGCCGGGAAACGGGTCGAGGTCGCCGCGTTCTGCTGGGGAGTGCTCGGACAGGCCGACTTCACGCGCTCCGACGCGGTCATCGGATTCGGTGGCGGCGCGGTGACCGACCTCGCCGGCTTCGTCGCCGCCACCTGGCTGCGTGGTGTCCGCCTCGTGCAGGTCCCCACGACGGTCCTCGGCATGGTCGACGCGGCCGTCGGCGGGAAGACGGGCATCAACACCGCGGAAGGCAAGAACCTCGTCGGCGCCTTCTACGCCCCCGCCGCCGTCGTCTGCGATCTCGACACACTCGACACCCTTCCGAAGAACGAGATCCTTGCCGGGTTCGCCGAGGTGGCCAAGGCGGGGTTCATCCGCTACCCGGAGATCCTCGACCTCATCGAGGCCGACGTCGACGCCGCGACCGACCCTGACACGCCCGCCTTCCGGCGCTGCATCGAGCTCGCGATCCGGATGAAGGCCGACGTCGTCAGTGAGGACTTCACCGAGCAGGGTCTCCGCGAGATCCTCAACTATGGGCACACACTCGGTCACGCCATCGAGCACGCCGAGCGGTACCAGTGGCGCCACGGCGCCGCGGTGGCGATCGGCATGATGTACGTCGCCGAGCTGTCCCGACTCGCCGGCCGACTGTCGGACGAGGTCGTCGACCGCCACCGTCGCGTCCTGGAGCTGCTCAGCCTGCCGATCGCCTATCCGGTGGGCCGCTGGAACACCCTGCTCGCCACGATGCAGCGCGACAAGAAGACGCGCGGTTCGATGTTGCGGTTCATCGTGCTCGACGACCTCGCCAAGCCGACCGTCCTCCAGGGGCCCGAGACCTCGCTGCTCTTCGCCGCCTACCAGGAGATCGGCTCCTGACCGACGCCGGCGCGCTCCGCAAGCGCTCGTCCCGAACGGATACCCTCGACTCATGACCACCGTGCTCGTCCTCAACGGACCGAACCTCGGACGCCTCGGCAGCCGTGAACCCGACGTCTACGGCTCGGCCGACCTCGATGCGCTGCGCGCCGTGCTCGAGGCCGACGCGGGCGACGGGACGCGGATCGACCTGCGCCAGACGGACGACGAGGGCGAGCTGATCGGCTGGCTCCACGAGGCCGTCGACTCCGGCACGTCCGTGATCCTGAACCCCGCGGCGTTCACCCACTACAGCTACGGGCTCCGTGACGCGGCGGCCATGGTCACGAAGGCGGGCCTCCTCCTCGTCGAGGTGCACCTCTCGAATCCGCACGCCCGCGAGGCGTTCCGGCACACGAGCGTGATCTCCGGTGTCGCGACCGGCGTGATCGCCGGTTTCGGCTTCGACTCGTACCGCCTCGCCCTCGACCTCGTGGTCCGCCGCAGCACCGAGTGACGTGCGCGGCGCCCTGCTCCACCACGGGCGCGTTGGTCACGGGTCCTCGCAGCGGTTACACTCGTTCGTTGGGTCGTATCCGGCCGCACACTTTCCACGAACGGACATTCTCGCGCATGGCTTCTACCGCTGACATCAAGAACGGCATCGTCCTGAACATCGACGGGCAGCTCTGGACGGTGATCGAGTTCCAGCACGTCAAGCCGGGCAAGGGTGGCGCGTTCGTCCGCACCAAAATGAAGAACATCATGACCGGCAAGGTCGTCGACAAGACGTACAACGCCGGCACGAAGATCGACGTCGAGAACGTCGACCGCCGCGACTTCACCTACCTGTACGCGGACGGCGACTCCTTCGTCTTCATGGACAAGAGCGACTACGACCAGATCACCATCCCCGCCGTCATCGTCGGCGACACCAAGAACTTCCTGCTCGAGAACCAGGACGTCACGGTCGCCCTCAACAACGGCAACCCGCTGTACGTCGAGCTCCCCGCGTCGGTCATCCTCGAGGTCACCTACACGGAACCGGGGCTCCAGGGCGACCGCTCGACCGGCGGCACGAAGCCGGCGACCGTCGAGACCGGCTACGAGATCCAGGTCCCGCTGTTCCTCGAGACCGGCACCAAGGTCAAGGTCGACACCCGCACGGGCGACTACCTCGGTCGCGTCAACGAGTGAGCGCTCGTACCAAGGCGCGCAAGCGCGCCCTCGATCTGCTGTACCAGGCCGACGTCCGTCAGCAGACCCTCGCTGAAGTCCTGTCCGCGGAGGCGTCTCGCGCCGTCAGCGAGCCCGATCGCCAGGCCTCGTGGTTGTACGCGCGCGAGATCGTCGACGGCGTCGGTGACCACGCCGAGGAGATCGACGAACAGATCGAGACCTACGCCCAGGGCTGGACGCTCGCGCGGATGCCCACGGTCGACCGGGCCATCCTGCGCATCGCGATCTGGGAGATCCTGTTCAACGACGAGGTGCCCCACGGCGTCGCCATCGACGAAGCGGTCGAGGCTGCCAAGACGCTGTCGACCGACGACTCGGCAGGCTTCATCAACGGCCTGCTCGGCAAGATCTCGCAGATCAACCCACGGTGACGATGAGCGACGAGACCGGTCCAGCCCTGCCGCTGAAGCGCGTCCACCACATCGCGATCATCGCCAGCGACTACGAGCGCTCCAAGCGCTTCTACACCTCGGTGCTCGGTTGCGAGCTGATCACCGAGGTGTACCGGGCGGAGCGCGACTCCTGGATGGGCGACCTCGCCCTGAACGGTGAGTACCTCATCGAGCTGTTCTCCTTCCCGGACCCGCCGGCGCGCGCCTCCGGACCCGAAGCCCTCGGTCTGCGGCACCTCGCCTTCGCGGTCGACGACGTCGACGCGGGCCACGCCCGTCTGGTGGAGCTGGGTGTCCGCGTCGAAGACGTCCGGATCGACCCGCACACCTCGCGGAAGATGCTGTTCTTCTTCGATCCCGACGGCCTCCCGTTGGAGCTCTACGAGGCCTGATCCGGCTGCTAGGCTCGGGTGTTGACCAAGACAACCTTTAAGACCGTCCAGAGAGGCGGAGAAGGGAGTCGGCGATGAGCGCACGTACCGTGCTGCACGAAGCTGACATCGCGCGGGCGTTGACTCGGATCTCCCACGAGATCCTCGAGTCCAACCGCGGAGCGGACGACCTCGTGATCCTCGGCATCCCGACGCGCGGGGTCATCCTCGCGAAGCGGATCGCCGCCACGATCTCCTCGATCTCGGGGACGACCATCGTCTCGGGTGCACTCGACGTCACGATGTACCGCGATGACCTGGCGAAGCACCCGACCCGTGCACCGCAGCCCACGACGCTGCCACCGCAGGGGATCGACGGACGAACGGTCGTCCTCGTCGACGACGTCCTGTACTCGGGACGCACGATCCGCGCCGCCCTCGACGCGCTGACCGACCTGGGCCGCCCGCGCGTCGTGCGGCTCGCCGCGCTCGTCGACCGCGGGCACCGCGAGCTCCCGATCCGACCCGACTTCGTGGGGAAGAACCTGCCCTCCTCGCAGGCGGAGCGCATCTTCGTCCGGCTGACGGAGTTCGACGGCGACGACTCGGTGACGATCGAGGGGAGCGGCGAATGAGGCATCTGCTGTCGACGAAGACGCTCACCCGCGACGAGGCGATCGAGATCCTCGACGTCGCGGAGGACATGGCCGAGACGCAGTTCCGGGAGGTCCGCAAGCTTCCGACCCTCCGTGGGAAGACGGTCGTCAACCTCTTCTTCGAGGACTCGACCCGCACGCGCATCTCGTTCGAGGCTGCCGCCAAACGGCTGTCCGCGGACGTCATCACCTTCAGCGCGAAGGGGTCGAGCGTCTCGAAAGGCGAGAGCCTGAAGGACACCGCACAGACCCTCGCCGCGATGCATGCCGACGCCGTCGTGATCCGACACTCCGCCTCCGGTGCGCCGCAGACCCTCGCCGACAGCGGGTGGATCGACGCGGGCATCCTGAACGCGGGGGACGGGACGCACGAGCACCCGACGCAGGCCCTCCTGGACGCGTTCACGATGCGCAAGCGCCTCCACGGGGAGCGTTCCCGTGGTCGCGCGCTCGACGGGGTGGCGGTGACGATTGTCGGCGACATCCTGCATTCCCGGGTCGCCCGCTCGAACGTCTGGCTGCTGGACACGCTCGGCGCCGAGGTGACCCTCGTCGCCCCACCGACGCTGCTTCCGGTGGACCTCGGCCCCTGGCCGGCCACCGTCCGCTACGACCTGGACGACGCGATCGCCCAGCGTCCCGACGTGCTGATGATGCTCCGGATCCAGTCCGAACGCATGCACGCAGCCTTTTTCCCGAACAGCCGGGAGTATTCCAGGCGCTGGGGACTCGACGACGAGCGGCTCGCACGGCTCGATCCGGCTAGCATTGTCATGCACCCCGGGCCGATGAACCGCGGTCTGGAGATCTCGTCCGGGGCAGCCGACTCACCCCGGTCGACCGTCCTCGAACAGGTCGCCAACGGGGTGTCGGTCCGGATGGCTGCGTTGTACCTGCTGCTGTCCGGCGATCGAGAGGAATCCACCCGTGTCTGAGCACACTTCGAACCACGACGTCACCCTGATCACCGGAGCGACGCTCGCCGACGGGACGCGCACCGACCTCCTGTTGCGCGACGGACGGATCGCGGAACGCGGCTCCGGGCTGAGCGCCGTCGGCGCGACCGTCGTCGACGCGGACGGACTCCTCGCCCTGCCCGGGCTCGTCGACCTCCACACGCATCTCCGGGAACCCGGGTTCGAGCAGAGCGAGACGGTGCTCACCGGAACACGTGCCGCAGCCGCCGGCGGCTTCACCGCGGTGTTCGCGATGGCGAACACCTCACCGGTGGCCGACACGGCAGGGGTCGTCGAGCAGGAGCAGTCACTCGGTGAACGCGCCGGCTACGCGACGGTGCAGCCGATCGGTGCCGTCACGGTCGGGCTCGCGGGGGAACGACTCGCCGAACTCGGCGCCATGGCCTCCTCGCGTGCGAAGGTCCGGGTCTTCTCGGACGACGGCCTCTGCGTGTCCGACCCGCTGCTCATGCGCCGCGCGCTGGAGTACGTGAAGGCGTTCGACGGCGTGATCGCCCAGCACGCGCAGGAGCCCCGGCTCACCGTCGGTGCACAGATGAACGAGGGAGCCCTCTCGGGCGAACTCGGGCTCACGGGATGGCCTGCGGTCGCCGAGGAGTCGATCATCGCCCGCGACGTGCTCCTCGCCGAGCACGTGGGTTCCCGTCTCCACATCTGCCACGTCTCGACGGCCGGTTCCGTCGACGTCATCCGCTGGGCGAAGGCCCGCGGGATCCCCGTCACGGCCGAGGTCACGCCGCACCACCTGCTCCTCACCGAGGAGCTCGTGGCGAGCTACGACGCCCGGTACAAGGTGAACCCGCCGCTGCGGCGGGCGGAGGACGTCCAGGCGCTGCGCGAGGCCCTCGCGGACGGCACGATCGACATCGTCGCGACGGACCACGCACCGCACCCGGTCGAGGCCAAGGACTGCGAGTGGGACGCCGCCGCGAACGGCATGGTGGGCCTGGAATCCGCCCTCTCCGTCGTGCACGCGTCCATGGTCGCGTCCGGGCTCCTGGACTGGAACGACGTCGCGCGGGTGCTCTCGGCGACGCCGGCGAGGATCGGACGGATCACCGGGCACGGGGTTGCGCTCGACGCCGGAGCTCCGGCGGAGGTCGTCCTCTACGACACCGCCGCCACCCGTCCGTTCGGCACGGTCGACCTGGCGGGCAAGGGCGTGAACTCGCCCTACCTCGGCTTGGAGCTGCCGGGCCGCGTCGTCGCCACCTTCCACCGGGGTTACGCGACCGTGCTCGACGGCGCGGTGCTCCCGACGGAGCAGGTCGCGGCAGCCGCACGCCGCGCCGCACGATCCGCGGAGGTCGAGCACTGATGGACGGACGGATCCTCGCGGCGGTCCTCGTCGCCCTCGTCCTCCTCGGCATCCTCGCCCTGATGGCCGTCGCCTGGCGACGGCGGGTCGCGCGCGACGCCCAGGTCGGTCCGCTCGCGGAGCTCCCCGACCCGCGCCCGGTCCCGTCACTGACGGTCGAGGTCCTCTACGTCGCGACATCGAAGCACGACCAGCCGCTCGAACGGCTGGCGTTGCAGGGGCTGCGCTACCGATCCCGGGTCACGCTCGAACTCGGAGCCGCCGGGATCGTCGTCGACGTCCCGGGGGAGCGGCCGACGTTCATCCCCGTGACGAGCATCGTCGGCGTCGACCAGACCAATCTCACGATCGACCGGGTCGTCGAGCCGGGCGGGCTCATCCGCCTGAGCTGGCGCCCGGTCCCGACAGTGATCGCGGACAGCACCTTCCGCGTCCTCGAGCAGGCGGACCGCGCCCGCATCATCGACACCGTCACGAGCCTCATCCCCGCCGCGGACGCCGGACTTCGGCCGACCGGCACCCCAGACACCGTCGCCGACATCACCTCGGCCGACGACTCCACCCCACCGCCTCACGAGAGGGCTTGACCATGACCTCCTTCACCCCACCCAGTCCAGCGGTACTCGTCCTCGAGGACGGCAACCGCTACGTCGGGCACGCCTACGGCGCGACCGGCCGCACACTCGGCGAGGTCGTCTTCGCCACCGGCATGACCGGCTACCAGGAGACACTGACCGACCCGTCCTACGCCGGACAGATCGTCCTGATGACCGCGCCGCACATCGGCAACACCGGCGTCAACCGCGAGGACATGGAGTCCGCCCGCGTCTGGGTCGCCGGATACGTCGTGCGCGACGCGTCGCGCGTCGTCTCCAACTTCCGAGCGGACCGCTCGCTCGACGACGAACTCGTCCAGGACGGCGTCGTGGGCATCAGTGGCATCGACACCCGCGCGGTGACCCGGCACATCCGTTCCGCCGGTTCCATGCGCGGCGGCGTGTTCTCCGGCGAGGACTTCGAGTTGTCCGGCGCCGAGCAGCTCAGCCTCGTCCGGGCGGGCACGCAGATGGCCGGCCTCAACCTGTCGAGCCAGGTCTCCACGACCGAGCAGTACACCGTGCCGGCGGTCGGCGAGCGCGTCGGTTCCGTCGCGGTCCTCGACCTCGGCGTCAAGACGTCGACGCTGAACCACCTCGCCGCTCGCGGCTTCGACGTCGTGGTGCTGCCGCAGTCGGTGACCTCGGCCGAAGTCCTCGCGCTCGAGCCGTCCGCCCTGTTCTTCTCCAACGGCCCCGGCGACCCGGCTGCGAGCGACGCGCACGTCGCCCTCCTGCAGGACGTGCTCCGCGCGGGCGTACCGTACTTCGGCATCTGCTTCGGCAACCAGCTGCTGGGCCGCGCGCTCGGCTTCGAGACCTACAAGCTGCCGTTCGGTCACCGCGGGATCAACCAGCCGGTCCTCGACAAGGCGACCGGTCGGGTGGAGATCACCTCGCAGAACCACGGCTTCGCGGTCGACCTGCCGATCGAGGGCCGTCACGAGACGCCCGCCGGGTTCGGCCTCGCCGAGGTCAGCCACTACAGCCTGAACGACGAGGTCGTCGAGGGCATCAACTGCATCGACATCCCCGCGTTCTCGGTCCAGTACCACCCCGAGTCCGCCTCGGGTCCGCACGACGCGGTCTACCTGTTCGACCGGTTCCGCGACCTCGTGACCGGCCACGCCACCACTTCCAGCACCAAGGAGAACAACTAGTGCCCAAGCGCGACGACATCAACAGCGTCCTCGTCATCGGCTCCGGGCCGATCGTCATCGGGCAGGCCGCCGAGTTCGACTACTCGGGCACCCAGGCGTGCCGCGTGTTGCGCGAGGAGGGCGTCCGCGTCATCCTCGTCAACTCGAACCCGGCGACCATCATGACCGACCCCGACTTCGCCGACGCGACCTACGTCGAGCCGATCACCTGGCAGGTCATCGAGACGATCATCGCGAAGGAGAAGCCCGACGCGATCCTCCCGACCCTCGGCGGCCAGACGGCGTTGAACGCCGCGATCCAGCTGCACGAGCACGGCATCCTCGAGAAGTACGACGTCGAGCTCATCGGCGCGAACTTCGAGGCGATCAACAAGGGCGAGGACCGCCAGATCTTCAAGCAGCTCGTGCTCGACGCGGGCGCGGACGTGGCCCGCTCCTACATCGCCCACACGGTCGAGGAGGCCGTCGGCTACGCCGAGGACCTCGGCTACCCGCTGGTCGTCCGCCCCTCGTTCACCATGGGCGGTCTCGGCTCGGGCTTCGCGTACACCGAGGCGGAACTCCGCCGGATCGTCGGCGACGGTCTCCACCAGAGCCCGACCACCGAGGTGCTCCTCGAGGAGTCGATCCTCGGCTGGAAGGAGTACGAGCTCGAGCTCATGCGCGACACGGCCGACAACACCGTCGTCGTCTGCTCGATCGAGAACGTCGACCCGGTCGGTGTCCACACCGGGGACTCCATCACGGTGGCTCCCGCCCTGACGCTGACGGACCGCGAGTACCAGAAGCTCCGCGACATCGGTATCGACATCATCCGCGCGGTCGGCGTCGACACCGGCGGCTGCAACATCCAGTTCGCGGTCGACCCGGCCGACGGCCGCATCATCGTCATCGAGATGAACCCGCGCGTCTCGCGCTCGAGCGCCCTCGCCTCGAAGGCCACCGGCTTCCCGATCGCGAAGATCGCGGCGAAGCTGGCCATCGGCTACCGCCTCGACGAGATCCCGAACGACATCACCAAGGTCACGCCCGCGAGCTTCGAGCCCACGCTCGACTACGTCGTCGTGAAGGTGCCGCGCTTCGCGTTCGAGAAGTTCCCTGCCGCCGACCCGACACTCACGACCACCATGAAGTCGGTGGGTGAGGCGATGGCCATCGGACGCAACTACGCCACCGCCCTGCAGAAGGCGCTGCGGTCGCTCGAGAAGCGCGGCTCCAGCTTCCACTGGGGCGACGAGTCCCGCAGCGTAGAGGAGCTGCTCGAGGTCATGAAGACCCCGACCGACGGCCGTATCGTCGTCGTGCAGCAGGCGCTCCGCAAGGGCGCCACCGCCGAGCAGGTCTTCGACGCCACCAAGATCGACCCGTGGTTCATCGACCAGATCGTCCTCATCAACGACGTCGCCGACTGGATCGCCGCAGCGGAACGCCTCGACACCGAGGTGCTCCGGACCGCGAAGAACCACGGCTTCTCGGACGCGCAGATCGGGCAGCTGCGCGGGTTCGGTGAGCAGGAGGTGCGCGAGGTGCGCCACATCCTGGGCGTCCGTCCGGTCTACAAGACGGTCGACACCTGCGCCGGCGAGTTCCCGGCGCTCACCCCGTACCACTACTCGAGCTACGACACGGAGACCGAGGTGGTCGCGAGCGACCGCCGCAAGGTGGTCATCCTCGGGTCGGGCCCGAACCGGATCGGCCAGGGCATCGAGTTCGACTACTCCTGCGTGCACGCGTCCTTCGCGCTGCAGGACGCCGGCTTCGAGACCATCATGATCAACTGCAACCCGGAGACGGTCTCGACGGACTACGACACGAGCGACCGCCTCTACTTCGAGCCGCTCACGCTCGAGGACGTCCTCGAAGTGATCCACGCCGAGAGCGAGTCCGGCGAGCTCGTCGGCGTCGTGGTCCAGCTCGGCGGCCAGACGGCGCTCGGGCTTGCGAAGGGTCTTGAGGCCGCGGGCGTCCCGATCCTCGGCACCACGCCGACCGCGATCGACCTCGCCGAGGAGCGCGGCCAGTTCCAGGAGATCCTGGACGCCGCCGGCCTCGTCGCACCGAAGAACGGCACCGCGGTGGAGATCGAGGGTGCGCTGCGCGTCGCCGAGGAGATCGGCTACCCGGTCCTCGTCCGCCCGAGCTTCGTGCTCGGCGGACGTGGCATGGAGATCATCTACGACAGCGCCTCGCTCACGGACTACTTCGTGCGCATCGAGGACCAGGGCATCGTCGGCCCGGCCCAGCCGCTGCTCGTCGACCACTTCCTCGACGACGCGATCGAGATCGACGTCGACGCCCTGTTCGACGGCGAGGAGCTCTACATCGGCGGCGTCATGGAGCACATCGAGGAGGCCGGCATCCACTCGGGCGACTCGAGCTGCACCCTGCCGCCCGTCTCGCTCGGTCGCGCCGAGATCGACCGTGTGCGGAACGCCACACTCGCGATCGCCCAGGGGATCGGCGTGCGTGGTCTCCTGAACGTCCAGTTCGCGATCGGTGCCGGCATCCTCTACGTCATCGAGGCGAACCCGCGTGCGTCCCGCACCGTGCCGTTCGTGTCGAAGGCGCTCGGCATCCCGCTGGCGAAGGCCGCGTCGCTCATCATGACCGGCGCGACCGTCGCCGAGCTCAAGGACTCGGGGCTCCTGCCGCCGGTCGACGGTTCCCGCGTGCCGATCGACTCCCCGGTGTCGGTCAAGGAGGCCGTGCTGCCCTTCAAGCGTTTCCGCACGAAGGACGGCCAGATCGTCGACAGCGTGCTCGGCCCGGAGATGCGCTCCACCGGCGAGGTGATGGGCATCGACAAGGACTTCCCGCGCGCGTTCGCGAAGAGCCAGGAGGCGGCCTACGGCGGCCTGCCGTCGAGTGGAACGGTGTTCGTCTCGGTCTCCGATCGCGACAAGCGTTCGATCATCCTGCCGGTGCTGCGCCTGCAGCAGCTCGGGTTCGACATCCTCGCGACCGACGGCACGGCCGAGGTGCTGAACCGGAACGGCATCAGTGCCCGGACGGTACGCAAGTACAGCGAGACCACGGCCGCGGGCGAGGACGACTCGATCGTCGACCTGATCAACCGCGACGAGGTCGACATGGTCATCAACACCCCGAGTGGCCGGTCGGCTCGCGCAGACGGCTACGAGATCCGCGCGGCCGCCGTCGCGGCCGACAAGCCGCTCTTCACGACGATCGCGCAGCTCACCGCCGCGGTCGGCTCCTTCGAGGCGCTCGGCGGTGGCTTCGAGGTCCGCTCCCTCCAGGAGTACGCGCTCGATCGGGCTGCGCGCTCGTGACGGCTTCGTTCGGAACCCGGCTGGACGAGGTCTTCGTCCGGTCGGGCCGACTCTGCGTCGGCATCGATCCGCACCGCTTCCTGCTCGAGGCGTGGGGACTCCCCGACACCGCCGCCGGCGCGGGGGCCTTCGGGCTCGCCGTCGTCGAGGCCACCGCCGGTCGCGCCGGGATCGTCAAGCCACAGGTGGCGTTCTACGAACGGTTCGGATCGGCTGGGTACATCGCCCTCGAAGGGGTCCTCGCCGCGGCGCGCGACGCCGGGCTCCTCGTGATCGGCGACGCGAAGCGCGGCGAGATCGGGACGAGCATGGAGGGCTATGCCGAGGCGTGGCTGACCCCCGATTCGCCGCTGGAGGTCGACGCCCTCACCGTGAACCCCTACCTCGGCTTCGGCTCGCTGCAGCCGGCGCTCGACCTCGCCGAGCAGCACGGAAAGGGTGTGTTCGTGCTGACCGCGACCTCGAACCCGGAGGGTCGCGACGTCCAGCTCGCCGAGGACCGTGCCGGCTTCACCGTCGCGGCGTCGATGCTCGACGAGATCGACCACTGGAACGCACGGCACCACCCCGGGTCGACCGGTTCGATCGGTGCGGTCATCGGTGCCACGCTCCGTCTCGAGGAGTTCGGCCTGACGGCGGTACCGCCGACGACCACGCTCCCGATCCTGGCACCCGGCTTCGGCCACCAGGGAGCCGCGGTCGCCGACCTCGGATCCATCTACGGCGACCTCGCACCGGGGGTCATCGTCTCCGAGTCCCGGAGCATCCTCGCCGCCGGACCCTCGGGGATCGCGGACGCCGTCGAACGCTCCGCCGCAGCCGTGAGGAGCGCCCGTGGTTGACCAGGAGCAGGACCAGCCCGGTAGGAACATGCCGGAGGTCGATCGGGCCGCGGCCTCGCGTGAGGCCGTTCGCAAACGCCGCGCCCGCGCGACCGTCAAGGCGTCCATCGCCTCCGGCGCCCGCACCCCGTTGGAGGTGCTCGACGCCGCGACCGCTGATCCGGACGGCATCGAGGGCGGCCTCCGCATCACCGAGTACCTCCTCAGCATCCCGAGTGTCGGCGTGACCAAACTCGGGCGGATCCTCGAATCGCTCGGCATCTCCTCGGTCAAGCGCCTCGGCGGTCTCGGTCGACTGCAGCGGGATCGCCTCCGCTCCTTCATCGCCGAACGCTACCCGGGGACCGCGCGCAGCCGACTCGTCGTGCTCGCCGGCCCGACGGCCGTCGGCAAGGGGACGGTGGCCGCGTACATCCGCGACCACTACCCGGAGGTGCACCTCTCCGTCTCGGCCACGACGCGCAAGCCCCGGCCGGGGGAGCAGCACGAGGTGAACTACTACTTCGTGACCGACGACGAGTTCGACGGACTCATCGAGGGCGACCGATTGCTCGAGTACGCCACGGTCCACAACGCGTACCGCTACGGCACCCCGCGTGAACCGATCGAGCGTGCGCTCGCGGCAGGCGACAGCGCGTTGCTGGAGATCGACATCCAGGGCGCCAGGCAGGTCAGGGAGGCGATGCCGGAGGCGACCCTGGTGTTCCTGCTGCCCCCGAGCTGGGACGAACTGGTCCGTCGACTGGTCGGACGAGGGACCGAGGACGAGGAGGAACGGGAGCGCCGACTGCGCACCGCGAAGGTCGAACTGGCCGCCGCGGACGAGTTCGACCACCGTGTCATCAACGACGACGTGGCCCGCGCGGCCCAAGAGGTCGTAGACTTGATGAAGATTCACGGGGATTGACGTCCGACGCGCACCCCGCATCGATCCGATCTTCCCCGAACACAACCACACGAGGAGTGTGAACCTGCATGGCTGACAAGCTCAAGGGCATCATCGATCCGCCCATCGACTCCCTGCTCACCAAGGTCGAGTCCAAGTACGCACTCGTGATCTTCGCGTCCAAGCGCGCGCGCCAGATCAACGACTACTACGCCGACCTCCACGAGGGCAGCCTGTTCGACAACGTCGGGCCGCTGGTCGACTCGTCCGTCGAGGACAAGCCGCTCTCGATCGCGATGCACGAGATCAACGAGGACAAGCTCCAGATCAAGCCGATCGCCGAATAACCGCTTCACCACGACGAATCCGCCGGGCGCCAGACGACCGGCGGATTCGTCGTGTCGGGCCCGTTCCCACCACCGCGACGCCTTGCGTCACGGACGGACGACGTGTCCGAGGCCTCGACTAGAGTGATGAACGGTCGGGCCCCGGAACACCGCGACGGCCGATCCCTCCACCATCGCACCACCGCTTCCGACGGGAGACCGCATGACCGAGCTGCGCCTGTTCACCTCCGAATCCGTGACCGAGGGGCACCCCGACAAGATCTGCGACCAGATCTCGGACAGCATCCTCGACGCGCTCCTCGAGGTGGATCCGCGCAGTCGAGTCGCCGTCGAGACGCTCGTCACCACCGGGCTCGTCCATGTCGCCGGTGAGGTCTCCACGAGCGGCTACGTCGACATCCCGACGATCGTCCGCGAGCGGATCCGGTCCATCGGCTACACCTCGTCCGACATCGGATTCGACGGCGACTCCTGCGGTGTGAGCGTGTCGATCGGCTCGCAGTCCGCCGACATCGCCGCCGGCGTCGACCACGCCTTCGAGTCCCGAGAGCAGTCCAGTGTCGACGCCTACGACCTCCAGGGCGCCGGCGACCAAGGCATCATGTTCGGGTTCGCGACCACCGAGACGCCGCAGTACATGCCGCTTCCCAGCTGGATCGCGCACCGTCTCGCAGAGCGACTCGCCGAGGTCCGCAAGTCCGGCCAGCTCGACTACCTGCGCCCGGACGGCAAGACCCAGGTCACCATCGGGTACGACGGCTTCCTCCCGAAGACCGTCGAGACGGTCGTGGTCTCCACGCAACACAATCCGGGTGTCTCCACGGAGCAGCTGCGTCGCGACGTCCAGCGTCACGTCATCGAACCGGTCCTCGCGACGGTCGAACTCGACAGCTCCAACGTGACGCACCTGATCAACCCGACCGGGATCTTCGTCGTCGGCGGACCGATGGGCGACGCCGGGCTCACCGGACGCAAGATCATCATCGACACCTACGGTGGCGCGGCTCGACACGGCGGTGGGGCCTTCAGCGGGAAGGACCCGTCGAAGGTGGACCGCTCCGCCGCATACGCCATGCGCTGGGTGGCGAAGAACGCTGTCGCCGCAGGGTTCGCCGAACGTCTCGAGGTGCAGGTCGCCTACGCCATCGGCAAGGCCGCACCGGTCGGGCTCTACGTCGAGACCTTCGGAACGGCCCATGTGCCGGAGGCGGACATCACGCGCGCGATCCGCGACGTCTTCGACCTCCGTCCCGCGGCGATCATCGCCGACCTCGACCTCATCCGCCCCATCTACGCCGCCACGGCGGCGTACGGGCACTTCGGCCGCGAGCTCCCCGACTTCACGTGGGAGCGTCTCGACCGGGTGGAGGCGTTGCGGTCAGCAGCCGGGCTGTAGCCGTGGTCGGCGCGAGGGTCGCCAGGGTGGTACTCGACTCCCCGTTGCCACAGCTCGACCACCTGTTCGACTACGCCATTCCCGACGAACTGGCCGACGACGCGGTGCTCGGCGCACGCGTCTCGGTCCCGCTGCGCTCAGCCGGGCGGTCGGCGAACGGGTTCATCGTCGACCTCGCCGACTCGAGCGAGTTCGGCGGGACGCTCAGCCCGCTGAGTTCCGTCGTGTCGTCGGTACCGGTCCTGACCCCGGCCCTCTGGACGCTCGCACGCCGTGTCGCGGATCGCAGCGCCGGCAGCGCGATGGACGTCCTCCGCCTCGCCATCCCGCCGCGGCAGGTCCGGGTGGAGAAGACCTGGGCCGCCGCGACCCCGCCGGAGCCTCCGACGGTCGAGCGGCGCACCGTCCCGGGGTTCGCCGCGGGCACCCTCGACCGTCTCACGCCGGGGGAGCGGTACGCGATCAGCGCGATCCCCACCCTGACCGCGACGACCGCAGGCGTGTGGCTCCCGGACTGGTCGTTCACGCTGGCGGCTCTCGCCGTGAACCAGCTCGCCGAGGGGCGGAGTGCGATCCTGTGCGTCCCCGACTACCGGGACGTCGAACACCTCCTTGCGGCACTCGACGACCTCGGTGTCGGTGCCGCGGTCGCGAGGGCCGACGCCAAGCAGACTCCGGCGGCTCGCTACCGCGCCTACCTGGACGGGCTGCATCCGGTGCCTCGGATCGTCGTCGGCAACCGGTCGGCCGTCTACGCGCCGGCGCACGACCTCGGTCTCATCGCCCTCTGGGACGACGGCGACCCCCTCCATCAGGAGCAGCTCGCCCCCTATGTGCACGCTCGCGACGTCGCGTTGACCCGGCAGGAGATGAGCGGCTCAGCCCTCGTCTTCGCCGCGCACTCACGCAGCACCGAGACGCAGCGACTCGTCGAGCTCGGCTGGCTGCGCGAGGTCGCACCGACCCCGCCGATACGACCCAGGGTCGTCGTGTCCCGCGCGAGCGGCGACGACGCCATGACGAGCCAGGCGAGGATCCCGTCGAGCGCCTGGCGCGCGGTCGACGAGGCGCTGCATCACGGACCCGTGCTGGTCCAGGTCGCGCGGCCGGGGTACGCGCCGCACCTCGCCTGTCGACGGTGCGGGACGAGGGCCCACTGCTCGGTGTGCCACGGTCCACTCCAACTCGCCACAGCCCGTTCGCAGCCCTCCTGCCGGTGGTGCGGTCACCTCGCGGCAGGGTGGTCGTGCGAGACCTGCCACGACACCGCGTTCCGCGTCACGGCGGCCGGCACCGGTCGGACCGCGGAAGAACTGGGCCGGGCGTTCCCCAGATACCGGGTCGTGGTGTCGGACGGCGACGCCCCCAAGTTCGAGGTCGGCCCGGAGCCGGCGCTGGTGATCGCGACCCGCGGCGCGGAGCCCGTCGCCGCGGGCGGCTATGCCGCCGTCCTCCTGGTCGATGCCGACCGCATGCTGGCGCGGGAGTCGCTCCGCGTCGCCGAGGACTGCCTGCGGTGGTGGTCGAACGCCGCAGCCCTGGCCGCTCCACGCGCGCCGGTGCTGCTCATCGGCGTCGAGGCTCCCGTGGCGAACGCCTTCGCCCTGTGGCAGCAGCCGCGGTTCGCGAGCGAGGAGCTCGCCGAGCGTCGAGAGCTCGGGTTCCCTCCCGCGGTCCGCAGCGCGACCCTGACCGGCACCCGCGACGCCGTCGATGCCGCTCTCGCCGCGCTGCCCGCCGAGTACCGGAGCCGCGTGCTCGGCCCGACCGTCGACGAAGCGGGGGACAGCGTCGCGATCCTGCGGGTCGACTACGGCCATGCCAGAGCGGTCGCCGAGCAGTTGCGGGCGACCGTCGTCGCGCAGGCGGCGAAGCGTCGACGGCCGACCCCCGGCAGGCGGGCACCGAAAGCCCCGCCTACACTCAGAGTACGATTCGACGATCCGGAGATGCTGTCATGATCCACCCCGTCCACGAAGTCCGAACCGCATGAGGCTGGTCTTCGCCGGCACCCCCGCCGTCGCCGTCCCGACGCTCGACGCGCTCGTCTCGGCCGGGCACGAGATCGCTGCCGTCGTGACCCGACCCGACGCCCCGCTCGGCCGCAAACGGGTCCTGACCCCGTCGCCGGTGGCCGTGGCCGCCGAACGACTGGGGCTCCAGGTCATCCGTGCCGCACGTCTCGACGACGACGCGACCGCGCGGATCGTCGCGCTCCGCGCGGAACTCGGCGTGATCGTCGCGTACGGCGGGCTCGTCCGCGAACCCCTCCTGTCCGCGCCGGCGCACGGCTGGATCAACCTGCACTTCTCGCTGCTGCCGGCCTGGCGCGGCGCGGCTCCCGTCCAGCGCTCCGTGATGGCCGGAGACGCGGTCACCGGTGCGTCGGTCTTCCAGCTCGTGCCGGCTCTCGACGCCGGAGACGTCTTCGCGACGGTGGAGACGCCGATCGCCGAGCGCGAGACGTCGGGGGAGCTCCTCGACCGCCTCGCCGACCTCGGCGCTCCGCTCACCGTGGAGGTCGTCGCCGCCATCGCCGCAGGCACCGCCGAGGCTGCCCCACAGCAGGGCGAGGTGTCGCTCGCGCCCAAGCTCGACGGCCAGGACGGCCGGATCGTCTGGGACCGCCCCGTCGCCGAGGTGTGGTCGCAGATCCGCGGGGTCACCCCCGAGCCGGGCGCGTTCACCCTCCTCGACGAGGCACGGCTGAAGGTGCACCGCGCCGTCCCCGCGACGACCATGCCGACGGACCCGCCGGCGCCCGGGACGATCGTGTCCGTCGACGGCCTCGTCCTGGTCGGCACGGCGGACACACCGTTGCGACTCCTGGAAGTGCAGCCCGCCGGGCGCACGGCGATGCCCGCCGCCGACTGGTGGCGTGGTGCGTCCGCTGGAACCGATCGGCTGGTCACCGCGTGAGCGGCCAGCAGCCCGAGGGCCAGCGACGTCGCGACCGACGGCCCCGCGCCGAGGAACCCCGACGCGGACGCCAGCGTCCCACCCGTCCGCGTGACTCGGCGACCGTGCAGCCGGCACGCCGGGTGGCCTTCGACGTCATCCATGCCGTCAGCACCTCGGACGCCTACGCGAACCTCCTCCTGCCGCACCGCCTGGCCGAGGCGAAGTTGAGCCCGGCGGACGCCGGCCTCGCGACCGAGCTGACGTACGGCACCCTCCGCCGACGCGGGTACTACGACCGCGTCATCGCGCACGCGGCCAAGCGTCCCGTGACCGAGATCGACGACGCGATCCTCGACGTCCTGCGGCTCGGCGCCCATCAGCTGCTCTCCATGCGCGTCGCGGGCCACGCCGCCGTGAACGAGTCGGTCGAGCTCGCGCGGTCCGCCGGCTCACGGTCCGCGGCCGGCTTCACCAACGGTGTCCTCCGCACCATCTCGCGGACCGAACCCACCGAGTGGGAGCGGATCCTTCTGGGTGAGGTCACGAACGACACCGATCGCCTGGCCGTGAGCACCGCCCACCCGTCGTGGGTCGTCCGGGCCATCAGGCAGGCGCTCGACCTGCAGGACCGCGGCGACGAACTCGAGGATGCGCTGGCCGCGGACAACCTCGCCCCACAGGTGAACCTCATCGCGCTCCCGGGGCTCGCCGACCGGCCCGTGGACGCCGAACCGAACCGCTTCTCCCCGTACGGCTTCCGCAGCCCCGGTGGCGACCCGGTCCAGCTCGTCGGGACCGGCGGCGGGCGTCTCCGCGTCCAGGACGAGGGCTCGCAGCTCGCCGCGCTCGCGCTGACGCGGGCGGCTCCGGTCCGGCCAGGCGAGCGATGGCTCGACCTCTGCGCGGGGCCGGGTGGCAAGGCGGCGCTGCTGGCCGCCGAAGCCCTCGCCAGGGGAGCACACCTCGACGCGAACGAACTGGTCCCCGCCAGGGCCCGTCTCGTGGAACGCGCCCTCGCGGGCGTCCCGCTCGACGTGTCGGTCTCGACCGCCGACGGCACGACGCTCGCGGCAGCGCATCCCGGGGCCTACGACCGCATCCTCCTCGACGCTCCGTGCACGGGGCTCGGCGCGCTGCGACGACGACCGGAGGCGCGGTGGCGGAAGACCCCGAAGGACGTCGCCGAGCTGACCCGACTGCAGGGCTCACTGCTCGATGCCGCCATCACCTCGCTCGCTCCCGGCGGGATCGTGGCGTACGTGACGTGTTCACCCCACGTCGGCGAGACGGCACTGATCGTGGAGAGCGCCCTGCGAGCCCATCCCGGGATGGAGCGACTCGACACCTCCGGTGTGCTCGACCAGGTCACGACCGAACCGCTCGACGCCGCGGCGCCCGGTGGTGCCGTCCAGCTCTGGCCGCACCGCCAGGGGACCGACGCCATGTACATCGCGCTGCTCCGCAAGCCCGCGGAGTCGGCCGAACCCGCTGTCGGTCGATAGGCTCGAACACATGTCCGCGCGCATCAATCCGAGCATCCTGTCCGCCGATTTCGTGAACCTCCAGGCCGGCCTGGAACGGATCGCGAGCGCCGACCTCGTCCACGTCGACGTCATGGACAACCATTTCGTCCCGAACCTCACGTTCGGTCCGCAGATGGTCGGTCGCATCCAGGACGTGTCACCGGTCCCGCTCGATGTCCACCTCATGATCTCGGACGTCGACCGATGGGCTCCGGGCTACGCCGAGCTCGGCGCGTACTCGGTGACGTTCCACGCGGAGGCCACCGGCGACCCCGTCGCCCTCGCCAGGCGTCTGCGTTCCATCGGGGCACGCGCCGGGATCGCGGTGAAGCCCGGCACGCCCATCGAGCCGTACCTGGAGCTCCTGCCGGAGTTCGACCAGGTACTCGTCATGACGGTCGAACCGGGATTCGGCGGACAGTCGTTCATGCCGGAGACCATGCCCAAGTTGCAGGCGCTGTCCGCCGAAGTCGCCCGCGCCGGTCTCGACGTCTGGCTCCAGGTCGACGGCGGGATCTCCGCGGACACGATCGGGATCGCGGCCGCCGCCGGCGCCGACACCTTCGTCGCGGGTTCGGCCGTCTACAGCGGTTCCGATCCGGCGTCGAACATCGCGCTCCTCCGCGCCGCAGCCGAGGCGTCGACGCACACCCACTGACGCGGCGGGCCGGTCGAGCACGTCCGCGGTGCGCACCGCCGCCTGGAACCGGTACCCTGGAGCACGTGAAAACCTTCGACGAGCTGTTCGACGAGCTGCGCCTGAAGGCCGAGACCCGGCCGGAGGGTTCCGGCACCGTCCGCGAACTGGACACGGGCGTGCACGGCATCGGGAAGAAGATCGTCGAGGAGGCCGCCGAGGTCTGGATGGCGGCCGAGTACCAGAGCGACACCGAGACGGCCGAGGAGATCTCCCAGCTGCTCTACCACGTGCAGGTGATGATGGTGGCGAAGGGGCTCACCCCCGCCGACGTCTACCGACATCTGTAGGAGCACGTCGCGGCGCATCCGCCGCGCCTCCTGATCACCCTGTCGAGACACCGTCGCACAACACGAAAGTCACCCCATGCTGAGAGTCGCCGTGCCCAACAAGGGCTCGCTGTCCGAGACCGCCGTCGAGATGTTGCAGGAGGCCGGCTACGCGACCCGTCGCGACACCAAGGAACTCCACGTCGTCGACGCACGGAACGACGTCGAATTCTTCTACCTCCGTCCACGCGACATCGCGACCTACGTCGGTTCCGGCGCGCTCGACATCGGCATCACGGGGCGCGATCTGCTCCTGGATTCGCACTCCGCCGCGACCGAACTCGCCGAGCTGGGCTTCGGCGGCTCGACGTTCCGCTTCGCCGGTCCGGCCGACCAGTTCTCCGAGCTCTCCGATCTCGCGGGGAAGACCGTCGCCACCAGCTACCCCGGCCTCGTCGGCAACTTCCTCCGCGACGCCGGTGTGGATGCGACGCTCGTCCACCTCGACGGTGCGGTCGAGTCGGCGGTCCAGCTCGGCGTCGCGGACGCGGTGGCCGACGTCGTGTCCACCGGCACGACCCTCCGGAAGGCCGGACTGGGCATCTTCGGCCCGGTGATCCTCGACTCCACCGCCGTGCTCATCGCGTCACCGGAGACGAAGCCCACCACCGCGACGCTCATCCGCCGACTGCAGGGCGTCCTCGTCGCGCGGCAGTACGTGCTCGTCGACTACGACCTCCCGGTCCGGCTGCTCGAGCAGGCGACCGCCGTCGCCGGTGGCATCGAGTCGCCGACGATCTCGCCGCTCCGCGACCCCGAGTGGGTCGCGGTCCGGGTCATGATCCCTCGCGGCGACGCGAACGACGTCATGGACCGCCTCTACGAGCTCGGCGCACGCGCCATCCTCGTCACGGCCATCCACGCCGCCCGACTCTGAGTCGCCCTTCCATCGCCAACCGTCCCAGTCGTCCTGCGGAGGCCTCCGTGTCACTCGCCACCCGAGTCATCCCCTGTCTCGACGTCGCCGACGGGCGCGTCGTCAAGGGCGTCAACTTCCTCGACCTCCGCGACGCCGGCGACCCCGTCGAACTCGCGAAGCGCTACGCCGAGCAGGGCGCCGATGAACTGACCTTCCTCGACGTCACGGCCACCGTCGCCGAACGCGACACCACCTACGACCTCGTCAGCCGCACCGCCGAGCAGGTCTTCATCCCGCTCACGGTCGGCGGCGGGGTCCGCTCGACCCAGGACGTCTCGCGGCTGCTGGCCAGCGGGGCGGACAAGGTCGGCGTGAACAGCGCCGCGATCGCCCGGCCGGGGTTGCTGGGGGAGATCGCCGACCGCTTCGGCGCTCAGGTCCTCGTCCTCTCCCTGGACGTGAAGCGACACGCCGGCAGCGCATCCGGATGGATCGTCACGACACACGGCGGCCGACGTGAGACCGAGCTCGACGCGCTCGCCTGGGCGTCCGAGGCGATCGAACGCGGTGCGGGCGAGCTGCTGGTGAACTCGATCGACGCCGACGGCACTAAAGCCGGGTTCGACACCGAGCTCATCAGCGCCATGCGCGAGATCAGCCGGGTTCCGGTCATCGCGTCCGGGGGAGCAGGCCGCCTCGCCGACTTCCCACCCGCGATCGCCGCGGGTGCCGACGCCGTCCTCGCGGCGAGCGTCTTCCACAACGGTGAGTTGACGATCGGCCAGGTCAAACAGGAACTCGCCGACGCGGGCTGGACGGTGCGGGCATGAGCGCGGACATCACCATCCCGGTCGGCGCCGATCCGGAGACCGCCATCGGGCAGCTCACCTTCGACGCGCAGGGCCTGCTGCCCGCGATCGTGCAGCAATGGGACTCCCGTGAGGTGCTCATGCTCGGGTGGATGGACGCCGAGGCCGTCCGCCGGACGATGACCGAGGGTCGGGTCACCTACTGGTCCCGCTCACGACAGGAGTACTGGCGCAAGGGGGACACCTCCGGCCACGTGCAGTTCGTCCGGGCGCTCGCCTACGACTGCGACGGGGATACCCTGTTGGTGGAGGTCGATCAGCACGGCGCCGCCTGCCACACGGGCACGCGCAGCTGTTTCGACGGCCGGAGCCTCGACGTCGTCGCAGCGCCATCGCCGACACCATGAATCGAGTTGGAGCATGACCGAGAGCACTGCAGCACCCCAGTCCGGGCCGGTGGGTCCGCCGAGGCCCGACGAACGGTCCGAGGCTGACGAGCTCGAGTCACGAGCTCTGCGCAGTCGTCAGCGCCGCCTGAAGACCCTGCTCCTCGTCACCGCCGTCCTCGCCGACGCGCTCATCCTCGCGGCGTGGACCCAGACCTGGCTCTCGATCAGCCTCGTGGGCGTCGGCCCACACTCCGGCGCGCTCGACGTGGTCGGCTCCGTCGCCGCTCCCGCCCTGTCCGCACTCGCCCTCGCCGGTCTCGCCCTCGTCGCGGCGCTGGCGATCGCCGGGCCGGTGTTCCGCATCATCCTCGGCCTGTTGGAGGCCATGATCGGCGCCTGCGTCATGATCTCGTCGATCGCGGTGCTCGCCTCGCCGGCGACCGCGGGCGCGGCGGCCGTCACCGAGGCCACGGGCGTCGCCGGAAGCCAGTCGACCATCGACCTCGTCGCGGCGACCACGCTCACCGCCTGGCCGGCGATCACCCTGGTGCTCGGCGTCGTGCTCGGACTCGCCGGGCTCGCGACCGTGCTCACCCACCGCCGGTGGCCCGGTCCGTCGAAGAAGTACCAGACCGTCCGGTTCACGCAGGTCGAGACGGCCCCGAGCGCCGACCCGGTGGGCGCCTGGGACGACCTCAGCCGCGGCGACGACCCGACGCGCTGACCGCTCCGCCGACCCACGACGGCACCCCGGGCCACCTGGGAACTCGTGGCCCACGCACGGAACCGCGCACCGCTTGCCGGTACACTGGAACCCGCACTCGCAGAGAAGGAGAACCATGAGCACCGACCCCTCGGACCCCGGCCACGGACACTCGCCCGCCGCCTGGACGGCCGTGATCATCATGTTGGTCGCGTTCGCCGCCGGTACGGTCTTCTTCTGGCTCGACATGCCCGTCCTCGTCTGGGCCTCCGCCGGCGTCCTCCTCCTCGGGTGGATCACGGGCGGTGTCCTCGCCAAGGCGGGATACGGCGTCGGCGGATCCAAGACCGTGGCGAAAGAGCACTGAACATGCTCGCCGACCTGATGGCCGGCGCGAAGGAGGATGCTCTCGGGCGCCTCGCGGGCCGTCCGGCTGCAGTCGTCGAAGCCGCTGCGGTCGACGCCCCACCGGCCATCGACGCTCTCGCTGCGCTCGCCCCGGCCGACCAGGTCAAGATCATCGCCGAGGTCAAGCGGTCCAGTCCGTCCCGCGGCGCGTTGGCCGACATCCCCGACCCGGCGCTCCTCGCCTCGCTCTACGAGCAGGGTGGTGCCAGCGCGGTCAGCGTGCTGACCGAGGGCCGGAAGTTCGGCGGTTCGCTGCAGGACCTCGAGGCCGTCCGTGCCGCGATCCGCATCCCGGTCCTGCGCAAGGACTTCATCTCCTTGCCGTACCAGGTGTTCGAAGCCCGGGCATCCGGCGCCGACCTGGTCCTCCTGATCGTCGCCGGACTCGACCAGGCCACCCTGTCGTCGCTGCATGAACTCGTCGTGCAGCTCGGCATGACGCCACTGGTCGAGACCCATTCCGCCGACGAGCTGGCCAGAGCGAGCGACATCGGCGCGCGGCTCATCGGTGTCAACGCGCGGAACCTCAGCACCTTCGAACTCGACCAACACCTCTTCGGATCGTTGACCGACCGTTTCCCCGCCGACGCCGTCAAGGTGGCCGAGTCCGCTGTGCTCCGCGCCGCCGACGTCGCCGCCTACCGACGTGACGGCGCCGACGTCGTCCTGGTCGGCGAGGCGCTCGTCACCGGCGACCCCGTCGCCACCCTCGAACAGTTCCTGGGAGCCACCGAATGACCATGTCACCAGCCACACCCGCCCACGCGGAACCGACGCACCTCCGAGACGAAGTCGGTCCGTTCTTCGGCGACTTCGGCGGACGCTACATGCCGGAGGCGCTCATCGCCGCGGTCGACGAACTCGCGACGGCCTACGAGGCCGCCAAGGCCGACGAGAGCTTCCAGGCCGAACTGACGACGCTGCTCCGCGACTACGCCGGCCGCCCGTCGATCATCACCGAGGTGCCCCGCTTCGCCGCATCCGCGGGCGGTGCGCGCATCTTCCTCAAGCGCGAGGACCTCAACCACACCGGCTCCCACAAGATCAACAACGTCCTGGGTCAGGCACTCCTCACGAAGCGCATCGGCAAGACCCGCGTCATCGCCGAGACGGGTGCCGGTCAGCACGGGGTGGCCACGGCCACCGCGGCCGCGCTGTTCGGCCTCGACTGCACGATCTACATGGGCGAGGTCGACACCGAGCGCCAGGCGCTCAACGTCGCCCGTATGCGGCTCCTCGGCGCGACCGTGATCCCCGTCACGACGGGCTCCCGGACCCTCAAGGACGCCATCAACGAGGCGTACCGCGACTGGGTCGCGTCGGTCGAGACGACGAACTACATCTTCGGCACGGCAGCGGGTCCTCACCCGTTCCCCGTGATGGTCCGCGACTTCCAGAAGATCATCGGCGAAGAGGCCCGCGCACAGCTCCTCGAGCTGAACGGTTCACTCCCCGACGCGGTCGTCGCCTGTGTCGGCGGCGGCTCCAACGCGATCGGCATCTTCCACGCCTTCCTCGACGACGCGGACGTCGCGCTCTACGGGGTCGAGGCCGCCGGCGACGGCGTCGACACCCCACGGCACGCCGCGTCCATCGGCCGCGGTCGTCCGGGCGTCCTGCACGGTGCCCGCACCTTCGTCCTCCAGGACGACGACGGCCAGACCGTCGAATCCCACTCCATCTCCGCCGGGCTCGACTACCCGGGCGTCGGACCGGAGCACGCCTGGCTCGCCGACACCGGGCGGGCGACGTACGTCCCCGCGACGGACGCCGAGGCGATGGAGGCCTTCCGGCTCCTGAGCCGCACCGAGGGGATCATCCCCGCGATCGAGTCCGCCCACGCGCTGGCCGGGGCCATCGTCCTCGGCAAGGAGCTGGGGCCCGACGCGACCATCCTCATCAACCTCTCCGGGCGCGGAGACAAGGACGTCGAGACGGCGGCCACCTACTTCGGGCTCCTCGACGAAGCCGGGCGGAACGCGTGACCGCCCCGGCCAGCGACGCCACGACGGCCTCACCGGTCGCCGCGGCGATCGACGCGGCCGCCGTCGACCGACGCGGCGCCCTCATCGGGTACCTGCCCGTCGGGTTCCCCGACCTCCAGACGAGCATCGACGCCGCCATCGCGCTCGCGCAGAACGGCGTCGACGTCCTCGAACTCGGCGTGCCCTACTCCGACCCTGTCATGGACGGAGCGGTCATCCAGGCCGCGACCATGACCGCCCTCGCGGAGGGGTTCCGGTTGCGCGACGTCTTCACGGCGATCAGCGCCATCCGCGCCGCCGTGGACGTCCCGGTCCTCGTCATGACGTACTGGAACCCGGTGTTGCAGTACGGCGTCGAGCGCTTCGCCTCCGACCTCGCAGCGGCCGGCGGAGCCGGGCTCATCACGCCCGACATCACCCCCGACGCCGCCGCGGACTGGCTGGACGCCAGTGAACGCCACGGTCTCGACCGGGTCTTCCTCGCAGCGCCGACGTCGAGCGACGAGCGCCTGTCGCTCGTGACCGAGCGCTCCCGCGGCTTCGTGTACACCGTCTCCACGATGGGCATCACCGGTGCCCGGCAGGACCTCGACGCGGCCGCGAAGACCCTCGTCGGTCGTCTCCGCACGGCGGGGGCACAGCACGCGTGCGTCGGCATCGGCATCTCGACCGCGGAGCAGGTCCGGTCGGTCCTCGAGTACGCCGACGGAGCCATCGTCGGATCCGTGTTCGTCAAGGCACTCGCCGACGGCGGTGTCCCGGCGATCACCGAGGTCGCCCGTTCACTCGCGGCCGGCACCGCCCGCTGAGGGTATCCTCACCACGCCCGCGATGCTGAAAGCCGTACACTCGATCAGAGTTCGTAACGAAAGGCGACCACTGCAGTGATTGCACCCCTCAGCATCCCGAGCCCGAACCCGGACATCGCGACGTTCAGCGTGGGCCCGTTCACGGTGCACATGTACGCGCTCTGCATCATCGCCGGGATCGTCGCCGCCACCATCCTGACCTCGCGCCGGCTGACGAAGCGCGGTGCCGAGCCGGGGATCGTGCTCGACATCATCCTGTGGGCGATCCCCTTGGGGATCATCGGTGCTCGGGTCTTCCACGTCCTCACCCACCCCGGTGACTACTTCTACCCGGGTGCCGACCTCCTGCGGACGCTCTACATCTGGGAGGGCGGCATCGCGATCTTCGGTTCGCTCATCGGCGGAGCGGTCGGCGCCTACATCGGTTGCCGTATGACCGGGATCCGGTTCTGGACCTTCGCCGACGCGCTCGCGCCCGGCCTGCTGCTCGCCCAGGCGTTCGGGCGCCTCGGCAACTACTTCAACCACGAGCTCTACGGGCTCCCCACGGACCTGCCCTGGGGTCTCGAGATCGAGGCCAGCAACCCCGCGTTCCCGATCGGTCTGCCCGCCGGCACGCTGTTCCACCCCACGTTCCTGTACGAGATCATCTGGAACCTGCTGGGGGTGGCCGTCATCCTCTGGATCGGACACCGCTTCAACCCGCAGTGGGGCCGCCTGTTCGGTGTCTACCTCATCTGGTACGGCGCCGGTCGCACGGTCTGGGAGACCATCCGGATCGACCCGAGCGAGTACCTCTTCGGCATCCGCGCCAACGTCTGGGCCGCGATCCTCGCGATCGTCGTCGGACTCGCGATCATCGTCATCCAGTCTCGTCGCCACACGGGTGCCGAGCCGTCGCCGTACGTCCCCGGCCGTTCCTGGGCCGATCCGAAGGCTGCGGTAGACTACTACGACACCGACGCGGAGAACCTGGGGCTGCGCAGTGCCTCCGCCGACGACGATGCCGACGGATCAGACCGCACTGCGTCATCCACCCCGTCGTCCGAAGCCACGGTCGCCACAAGCAAGACCGGCTCTCGCTCCTAGGCTGAACGCACCCTCGTCGGCCCGGTGGATCCCGGTTCAGCAGGGGATCCATCACCCGTTTCGTCCCAGGGCCAGCGACGTCCCCCTTCTGATCCCCTTTCGTGAGGACGGTAATTCCATGGCGCATGCACCGTACGCTTCGTTCAGCTCGGTTCCGCCCAAGCAGGGCATGTACGACCCGGCGAACGAGAAGGACGCCTGTGGCCTGGCGATGGTCGCGACCCTGACAGGCGAGGCCTCGCACAGCATCATCGACGCGGCGCTCGGTTCGCTCCGCAACCTGGAGCACCGCGGTGCGATCGGTTCCGACGCCGGGACCGGCGACGGCGCGGGCATCCTTACCCAGATGCCCGACGCCTTCCTGCGCGGCGTCGCCGGTTTCGACCTGCCGCCGCTCGGTGCGTACGCCGTGGGCATCGCCTTCCTGCCCACCGACGCCTCCGAGCGCGCGCAGCTCCAGACGCGTATCGCCGCGATCGCCGCCGAGGAGGAGCTCACCGTCCTCGGCTGGCGCGAGGTGCCGGTCGACCCCGACGAGCTCGGGAAGCTCGCCCGAGCAGCCATGCCGGCGTTCGAGCAACTGTTCGTCACCGGGTCCGGCGCCTCGAAGCCGACCGGGATCGCCCTCGACCGGCTCGCCTTCCGGCTCCGGAAGCGGGCGGAGCGGGAGCTCGGAGCGTACTTCATCTCCCTGTCGAGCCGCACGCTCGTCTACAAGGGCATGGTCACGACGCTCCAGCTCGAACCGTTCTACCCCGACCTGTCCGACGAACGGTTCGCGACCAAGCTCGCCATCGTCCACTCGCGGTACTCCACCAACACGTTCCCGTCCTGGCCGCTCGCCCAGCCGCTGCGGATGATGGCGCACAACGGCGAGATCAACACGGTCGAGGGCAACCGCAACTGGATGCGCGCGCGGCAGTCGCAGCTCGAGTCCGAGCTCATCGGCGACATCCGCCCGTTGCTCCCCATCATCACACCCGGAGCGAGCGACTCCGCGTCGTTCGACGAGGTCCTCGAGCTGCTGACGCTGACCGGACGGTCCCTCCCGCACGCCATGATGATGATGGTGCCCGAGGCCTGGGAGAAGCAGACCGGCCTGTCCCAGGAGCGACGCGACTTCTACGAGTTCAACTCCATGCAGATGGAGCCGTGGGACGGCCCGGCCGCCCTGACCTTCACGGACGGCTCACTGGTCGGCGCGACCCTGGACCGGAACGGCCTGCGTCCCGGTCGTTGGCTGGAGACGACCGACGGTCTCGTCGTCCTGGGCAGCGAGATCGGCGTCCTCGAGGTCGACCCGAGCCGGGTCAAGCGCAAGGGCCGTCTGCGCCCCGGGAAGATGTTCCTCGTCGACACCGAGGCCGGGCGGATCATCGAGGACGACGAGATCAAGGACGAGCTCTCGGCATTGGCACCTTGGGGTGACTGGCTCGACGCCGGACGCATCAACCTGAGCGACCTGCCGGAGCGCGAGCACATCGTGCACACGCCGGCATCCGTCACACGCCGCCAGCGGACCTTCGGGTACACCGAGGAGGAGGTGCGCATCCTCCTGCAGCCGATGGGTCAGAACGGTGCGGAGCCGCTCGGCGCGATGGGGTCGGACACCCCGATCGCGGTGCTCTCCGACCGCCCTCGACTCCTGTTCGACTACTTCGTTCAGCAGTTCGCCCAGGTCACCAACCCGCCGCTCGACTCGATCCGCGAAGAGGTCGTCACCTCGCTGAAGCTCGGGCTCGGCCCGGAGCGCAACCTCCTCTCGTGGGGCCCGGAGCACGCCAAGCAGGTCGTCCTCGACTTCCCGGTCATCGACAACGACGAGCTCGCCAAGATCCAGCACATCGACCCGAACCCGGCGAGCCCGCTGACGACGACCGTCAAGGCGCTCTACCGCGTCGAGGACGGCTCGGCCGGACTCGAGACGCGCCTGCGCGAGATGTGCGACGAGGTCGACCAGGCGATCCTCGCCGGCTCGGAGTTCATCGTCTTGAGCGACCGCGACTCGAACTCCGACCTCGCGCCGATCCCTTCGCTGCTCTCGCTCGCCGCCGTGCACCACCACCTCATCCGCGCCGAGAACCGCATGAAGGTCGGGCTCGTCGTCGAGGCCGGCGACGTGCGCGAGGTCCACCACGTCGCGCTGCTCATCGGCTACGGCGCCTCCGCGATCAACCCGTACCTGGCGATGGAGAGCTGCGAGGACCTCGTCCGCAGCGGCCTCATCCAGGGCGTCACCCGCGAGCAGGCCGTCAAGAACGTGATCAAGGCGCTCGGCAAGGGCGTGCTCAAGATCATGTCGAAGATGGGCATCTCCACGGTGTCCTCCTACGCTGGAGCACAGGCCTTCGAGGCCGTCGGACTGAGCCAACAGCTCGTCGACAGCTACTTCACCGGTACGGAGACGAAGCTCGGCGGTGTCAGCATCGAGGTGATCGCCGAGGAGAACGCGAAGCGTCACCGGTACGCCTACCCCGAGGACGCCGCATCGACGGCCCACGAGCGTCTGCAGTCCGGCGGCGAGTACCAGTGGCGTCGCGACGGTTCGCCGCACCTCTTCAACCCGGAGACGGTCTTCAAGCTGCAGCACGCGACCAAGACGCGCCGGTACGACATCTTCCGCGAGTACACCCACATGGTCGACTCCCAGGCGGCGCAGCTCATGACCCTCCGCGGGATGTTCACGCTCCGCACCGGCGCCCGCCCGACCGTCCCGCTCGACGAGGTCGAGTCGGTCGCGTCCATCGTGAAGCGGTTCTCGACCGGGGCGATGAGCTACGGCTCCATCTCGCGCGAGGCGCACGAGACGCTCGCGATCGCGATGAACAGCATCGGCGCCAAGTCGAACACGGGTGAGGGCGGCGAGGACGTCGACCGGCTCCTCGACCCGACGCGCCGCAGCGCGATCAAGCAGGTCGCCTCCGGCCGCTTCGGCGTGACGAGCATGTACCTGACGCACGCCGACGACATCCAGATCAAGCTCGCCCAGGGTGCGAAGCCCGGCGAGGGCGGGCAGTTGCCGCCGACGAAGGTGTACCCGTGGGTGGCACGGACGCGGCACGCCACGGCGGGCGTCGGACTGATCTCGCCGCCGCCGCACCACGACATCTACTCGATCGAGGACCTCAAGCAGCTCATCTTCGACCTGAAGCGTGCGAACCCGAAGGCACGGATCCACACCAAGCTGGTGAGCCAGTCCGGCATCGGTGCGGTGGCCGCGGGCGTCGCGAAGGCGCTCTCCGACGTGATCCTCGTCTCCGGTCACGACGGCGGAACCGGTGCGAGCCCGTTGAACTCGCTGAAGCACGCCGGCACGCCGTGGGAGTTGGGTCTCGCTGAGACGCAGCAGACGCTCATGCTCAACAACATGCGCGACCGCGTCGTGGTGCAGGTCGACGGACAGATGAAGACCGGACGCGACGTCGTCATCGGCGCACTGCTCGGCGCCGAGGAGTTCGGCTTCGCGACGGCGCCGCTCGTCGTCTCGGGGTGCGTCATGATGCGCGTGTGCCACCTCGACACCTGCCCGGTCGGCGTCGCGACGCAGAACCCGGTGCTGCGCGAGCGGTTCACCGGCAAGCCGGAGTTCGTCGTGAACTTCTTCGAGTTCATCGCCCAGGAGGTGCGCGAGTACCTCGCCGAGCTCGGGTTCCGGACGCTCGAGGAGGCGATCGGCCACAACGAACTGATCGACGCCGACCGGGCGATCGACCACTGGAAGGCGTCCGGGCTCGACCTGGCCCCGGTCCTCGTGGGTCCCGTCTTCGCCGACGACGAGCCGCGGATCAACCGCCGCCCGCAGGAGCACGAGCTCGAGAAGCACTTTGACCAGCAGCTCATCGCGGCCGCCTCGGACGTGCTGGACCACGGCGGCCACTTCTCGGTCGACCTGCCCATCCGCAACACGGAGCGGGCGGTCGGCACCATGCTCGGCCACGAGGTCACCCGGCGGCACGGCGAGAACGGGCTTCCGGCAGGGAGCATCGACATCACCCTGCGCGGCTCGGCTGGGCAGTCCTTCGGTGCGTTCCTCCCCGGCGGCATCGCGCTGCGGCTCATCGGCGACTCGAACGACTACGTCGGCAAGGGACTGTCCGGTGGGCAGATCGTCGTCCGGCCACCCGAGCGCGCCGCCTTCGCGCCCGAGGAGAACGTGATCGCCGGCAACGTCATCGGGTACGGCGCGACCCAGGGCACCATGTTCCTCAGCGGGATCGTCGGCGAGCGGTTCCTGGTGCGCAACTCCGGCGCCACGGCGGTCGTCGAAGGCGTCGGTGACCACGCGCTCGAGTACATGACGGGCGGTCTCGCCGTCATCCTGGGGCAGACCGGCCGGAACCTCGGTGCGGGCATGTCCGGCGGCACGGCCTACGTGTTCGACCTCGAACGCGACCAGGTCAACCGTGACTCCCTCGCATCGGGGGAGCTCACCCTGTCCGAGCTCGACAGTGCCGACGCCGAGATCGTCCGCGACCTCCTCGAACGGCACGTCGTGGAGACCGGTTCTCCGCTGGCCGGCCGGCTGCTCGCCGACATCGACGACTCACTCGCCCGCTTCGTCAAGGTCCTCCCGCGTGACTACGCGGCTGTCCTGGCGACCCGACAGACCGCACTCGACGAGGGGCTCGACCCCGACGGCGACATCGTATGGAACCGAATCCTGGAGGTGACCGGTGGCTGATCCCAAGGGATTCCTGAAGGTACCGGAGCGCGAGCTCCCGAAGCGCCGGCCCGTGCCGGTCCGCATCATGGACTGGAAAGAGGTCTACGAGCAGAGCGACCCCGCGACCGTCCGCAAGCAGGCCGGTCGCTGCATGGACTGCGGCATCCCGTTCTGCCACCAGGGCTGCCCGCTGGGCAACCTCATCCCGGAGTGGAACGACCTCATGTGGCGCGGCGAGGGACGCTCGGCCATCGAGCGGCTGCACGCCACGAACAACTTCCCGGAGTTCACGGGTCGTCTCTGCCCCGCGCCGTGCGAGAGCTCCTGCGTGCTCGGGATCAACCAGCCCGCCGTGACCATCAAGCAGGTCGAGGTGTCGATCATCGACCAGGCGTTCGCCAACGGTTGGGTCGAGTCCCACCCGCCGGAGCGACTGACCGGCAAGACGGTCGCGGTCGTCGGTTCCGGTCCGGCCGGTCTCGCCGCGGCCCAGCAGCTGACGCGTGCGGGGCACACGGTCGCAGTCTACGAGCGCGACGACCGCATCGGTGGTCTGCTGCGCTACGGCATCCCCGACTTCAAGATGGAGAAGAAGCACCTCGACATCCGGCTGAAGCAGATGCAGGACGAGGGCACCCGGTTCCGCGCCGGCGTGGACATCGGGGTCGACATCAGCTGGGACGAGCTCCGCGCCCGCTACGACGCCGTCGTCATCGCCACCGGTGCCATGGTGCCGCGCGACCTCCCGATCCCCGGTCGTGACTTCTCCGGGGTCCACTTCGCGATGGAGTACCTCGTGCAGGCCAACCGCGTCGGCGCCGGCGACATGGTCTCCGACCAGATCACGGCGGAGGACAAGCACGTGGTGGTCCTCGGCGGCGGCGACACCGGTGCCGACTGCATCGGCACGGCGCACCGTCAGGGTGCCGCCTCCGTCACGAACCTGGCCATCGGCACGCAGCCGGCGGGGGAGCGGCCCGAGCACCAGCCGTGGCCCATGATGCCGACCCTCTTCGAGGTCGCGAGTGCGCACGAGGAGGGCGGCAACCGCGAGTACCTGGTGTCGACCGTCGAGTTCCTCGCCAACGAGGCCGGCGAGGTGCGGGCGATCCGCGTCGCCGAGACGGAGTTCATCGACGGCCGCCGCGTGCCGAAGAGCGGCACCGAGCGGGAGATCCCGGCCGACCTCGTCCTCCTCGCGCTCGGATTCACCGGTCCGGAGGGCGAGACCCTCGAGTCGCAGTTCCAGCTCCCGTTCACCGGGCGCGGCAATGTGGCGCGGGAGCACGACTACCAGACCAACCAGCCGGGCGTGTTCGTCGCGGGCGACGCCGGTCGTGGACAGTCCCTCATCGTGTGGGCGATCGCCGAGGGCCGCGCTGCGGCGGCGGCCGTCGACCAGTACCTCGAGGGCGAGACCCAGCTTCCCTTCCCGGTCCGTCCCACGGACCAGCCCATCTCCCTCTAGGCTTTCAAGCGGACGACAAGCGTCGGACGCATCATGCCGAGCAGTGAGTACCGAAGCGCCTCGCGCGCAGAAATCATGGAGAACACACACACATGAGACGAGCCAAGATCGTCGCAACGCTGGGGCCTGCAGTCTCCAGCTATGAGAACATCCGGGCCATCATCGATGCGGGGGTCGATGTCACCCGGATGAACCTGAGCCACGGCAGCTACGACGTGCACGAGGCCATCTACGCCAACGTGCGCAAGGCCACCGAGGACTCCGGCCGTGCCGTCGCCGTCCTGGTCGACCTGCAGGGCCCGAAGATCCGCCTCGGCAAGTTCGAGGGCGGCCCGTACGACCTCGCCGTCGGCGACATCTTCAAGATCACGACCGAGGACATCCTCGGCACCAAGGAGATCTCCTCGACGACGTTCAAGGGCCTGCCCCAGGACGTCAAGCCGGGCGACTTCCTCCTGATCGACGACGGCAAGGTCAAGGTCGAGGTCGTTGAAGCGGACGACACCGTCGTGACCACGCGCGTCATCGTCGCCGGTCCGGTGTCGAACAACAAGGGCATCAACCTCCCCGGTGTCGCCGTCAACGTCCCCGCGCTCAGCGAGAAGGACGAAGCGGACCTTCGCTGGGGACTTCGTCTCGGCGCCGACCTCATCGCGCTGTCCTTCGTGCGCGACGCGGCCGACATCGACCGCGTCCACGAGATCATGGCGGAGGAGGGCCGCAAGGTCCCCGTGATCGCCAAGATCGAGAAGCCACAGGCCGTCGAGAACCTCGAGGGCATCGTCGAGGCGTTCGACGCGATCATGGTCGCCCGTGGCGACCTCGGTGTCGAGCTCCCGCTCGAGGCCGTTCCGATCGTGCAGAAGCGTGCGGTGGAGCTCGCTCGCCGCATGGCGAAGCCGGTCATCGTCGCGACGCAGATGCTCGAATCGATGATCTCCAGCCCCATCCCGACCCGCGCGGAGACCTCCGACGTCGCGAACGCGGTGCTCGACGGTGCTGACGCGGTGATGCTCAGTGGCGAGACGAGTGTCGGCGCCTACCCGGTGATCACGGTCCAGACCATGGCCCGGATCGTCGAGTCGACCGAGATCCACGGTCTCGACCGCGTTCCGCCGCTCGGTACGAAGCCGCGGACCCAGGCCGGAGCGATCACGCTGGCGGCCGTCGAGGTGGCCGATTTCGTCGAGGCGAAGTTCCTCTGCGTGTTCACGGAGTCGGGGGAGTCGGTCCGCCGCATGGCCCGTCTCCGCAACCGGATCCCGATCCTGGCGTTCACCCCCGACCCGGCCATCCGTCGTCGGATGGCGCTGAACTGGGGCGTCGAGTCCTTCGTCGTCGAGCGCGTCACGCACACCGACCAGATGGTCGCCCAGGTGGACGAGGTCCTCGTCGCCACGGGCAAGGCCGCCGTCGGTGAGCCGGTCATCATCATCTCCGGTTCCCCTCCCGGCATCCCCGGGACGACGAACGACATCCGCGTCCACAAGGTGGGCGACGTCCTCTAGTCGTCGACAGCAGCGAAGGCCGTGGTCCTCCCGTACGGGGACCACGGCCTTCGTCGTCCGCCGGGTGTGCGGTGGCACCGCGATTCCGGACGCCGTGGGTCTAGCCTGATGCCCATGAACCGTTCCGTCCTCGTCGACGACGCCCTCCGCAGCGCCGTGGGCCTGGACCCGGGAGGTGTCGACCGTGAGGCGACCGGTGCGGCGGGACTCCTGGCCTCCCGATTCGCCGTCCTGGAGCTCGCCGCGGTCGCCGTCGGCGCCGTGGAGGATGCCGCCGACCGACTCCGCATCGCCCTCGGATACGAGCCGCGGCACACGGCTCTCGACCTCGAGCGGATCGCCGCGGCCTACCAGAGCGACCGCCTGTTGCGGATCGACGGAGCAGCCGTGGACGCGTTCGCGCCACTGTCCGGCTTCTTCGCCGCGGCAGACGGCTGGGTGCGCACGCACGCGAACTACCCGCACCATCGTCGCCGCCTGAGCGCCATGCTCGGGATCGGCGACGAGGCCACCCGCGCAGAGCTCGCCTCGGCGATCGCCTCCCGCTCGGCTCTCGAGCTGGAATCGGAGGCCGCGGGAGTCGGCGCACTCCTCGTCGCCGTCCGGAGCGCTGCCGAGTGGTCGTCCACACCACAGGCCGCCGTCGGTGACGGACCGCTCGTCAGGCGCCACGGCGGCTCCGCCGGCTCGAGCATCGCCTCGTCGGTGCAGCCGACGAGGCGGCACCCCTTGCGCGGTCTCCGCGTCCTCGACCTGACGCGGGTGATCGCCGGTCCGGTGTCCACCAGGACGCTCGCCCTCCTCGGAGCCGACGTCCTCCGCGTGGACCCACCGCAGCTCCCCGAGATCCCGTGGCAGCACACCGACAGCGGCCAGGGGAAGCGGACGGCGGCCCTCGACGCGTCGACGCCGCGCGGCCTCGCGACGCTCCAGACCCTGAGCGATGAGGCCGACATCCTGGTGACGGGGTACCGACCGCACGCCCTCGACGACCTCGGGCTGCGACGTCGCGACGGCCTGGTCACCGCCTCGGTCGACGCGTGGGGCACGACGGGACCGTGGGGTGATCGTCGCGGTTTCGACAGCCTGGTGCAGGCCGCCACGGGCATCGCCGTGGTCGAAGGGGAGGACGGCACCCCGGGGGCCCTACCGGCTCAGGCACTCGACCACAGCGCGGGATACCTCCTGGCGGCGGCCGTCCTCGACGACGTGGCGAGGGTCGTCGGCGGCGGCGATGCAGGTCACTCGTCGGTGTCGCTCGCGCGCGTCGGCGCGGCGCTGCAGCGACTGCCACGAACCGAGGATCGTCAGCCGGCCGACCTCCCGGGAGTGCGGTGCCTGGTCACCCACGGCACAGTGACGACGGCGCGCCCCGCGCTGGCCGCCTTCGTCGACCACGCGTCCCCGGCGGCGGTCCTGGGGAGTGCCGAGCCGCGATGGGACCCTCGCAGCTGATCCCGGCACACTCCGCACCGGGAGCTGACCGTCGTCAGGTCGCTCGCCTACCCTGGAGGTATGCGCCTCATCCTCATCAGACACGGTCAGACCTCGTCCAACGTCGCCGGGCTCCTCGACACCGCGATCCCCGGGGCCGTCCTCACGGAACTCGGTGAGACGCAGGCGGCCGCCCTCCCCAAAGCGCTCGTGGGGGAGCGGATCGACGCGGTCTACGCCTCCACGGCGGTGCGGGCGCAGCAGACCGCCGCACCCGTCGCCGAGGTCAGCGGGCTCCCCGTGATCGTCCGCGACGGACTCCGGGAGATCAGCGCCGGCGACAACGAGATGCTCGGGTCACCCGAGGCCGTCCAGGTCTACATCGACACCATCGTGGCCTGGGCGATGGGCGACCTCGACACCCGGATGCCGGGCGGCGAGAACGGCCACGAGGTGTTCGCGCGCTTCGACGCGGTGATCGAGGAGGTCGAGGGCTCCGGACTGGAGAGCGTGGTGGTCGTGAGCCACGGAGCGATGCTCCGGTCCTGGCTCGGGCTGCGCGGGGCGAACGTCGACGGACACTTCATCGGCACGCACCCCATCACGAACACCGGCGTCATCATCGTCGACGGAGACGCGACGACCGGTTGGCGGGTCGACACGTGGACGGGCGACGCCGTCGGCGGACCGGAGCTGACGACGAAGGCCGACGGTCCGGCCGCCGCGGTCGAGCGCGGCTTCTGATCAGTTCGCGTCGTCGGCCGGTGTCGCGCCGTCCGTGAGGAACGGTCCGGGCTCTTCGCCGGGCTGACCCGGGAGGGCGCTGACGAGACGGTCGAGCTCGGCCGCGTCGACGTCGATGCCCTGGTCGCTGAGACGGTCGGTCAGCGCGGCGCGCACGTCGAGGTCCGGGGTGAGGGACCGGTCGCCCGCGACCTGCACGAGGATGCCCTGGAGCCGGTCGTCGGTGCTGGCGTCGTGGACGTCCTGGCGTGGGTCGGTGTGCTCTGCGGTCATGGTGTCGGGTCCCATCGTGTCGGACGACGTGAGGTACGCCGTGCTCTCGACGGTACGCTACGGCGTCGCCGACACCTCGCGCAGGGGCTTGACGATCGGGCGCGGTTCACGAGTCGTCGGAGCCTGGACGGGCTGAGTCCGGAGCCTGAGTCCGGAGCCTGAACTGGCTGAAGAGAGTACCGGTGGTGGGACTCGAACCCACACGTCTTTCGACAAAGCATGTTGAGTGCGCCCGGAGGGCTTTCCCACTCATCCGCGGTACCGGTGGTGGGACTCGAACCCACACGTCTTTCGACAAAGCATTTTGAGTGCTCCGCGTCTGCCATTCCGCCACACCGGCGCGTCCGCCGCACGGCGAACAGCAACCTGCATCAGAGTACCGTAGGATTTGAGGGTGACCGAGCAAGAGACCCCTCCCGCAGCCCCACGGCGCGTCGTCGTCGCTGAGGACGAATCCCTCATCCGCCTCGACATCGTCGAGATCCTCCGCGACAACGGTTTCGAGGTCGTCGGCGAGGCCGGCGACGGCGAGACCGCTGTCGCCCTCGCGACGGAACTCCGTCCGGATCTCGTGATCATGGACGTCAAGATGCCTCAGCTCGACGGCATCTCCGCGGCCGAGCGCATCGGCAAGGCGCACATCGCCCCGGTGGTCCTCCTCACGGCCTTCAGCCAGAAGGAGCTCGTCGAGCGGGCGAGCGAGGCAGGCGCCCTCGCCTACGTCGTGAAGCCGTTCACGCCGAACGACCTCCTTCCCGCGATCGAGATCGCCCTCTCGCGCTACCAGCAGATCATCACCCTCGAGGCCGAGGTCGCCGACATGGTCGAGCGCTTCGAGACCCGCAAGCTCGTCGACCGGGCGAAGGGCCTCCTCAACGAGAAGATGGGCCTCACCGAGCCCGAGGCGTTCCGCTGGATCCAGAAGGCCTCCATGGACCGTCGCCTCACCATGCACGATGTCGCGCAGGCCATCATCGAGCAGCTCAGCGCCAAGAAGTAGCGCTCCTCCCTCGTCGCAAGAGCGGCCCGTCCCCTCGGGGGCGGGCCGCTCTGCTGTGTCCGATACCGGGCTCGTCAGCCGGTCGGTGCGTCCTTGATGAGGTTCGTGATGCGGATCGTGGAGCACCGTCGTCCCTGCTCGTCGGTGACGGCGATCTCGTGCACGGTGAGCGAACGGCCGAGGTGGATCGGGGTGCAGACCCCCGTCACGAGGCCCTCGGTGGCGGACCTGGTGTGCGTCGCGTTGATGTCGATGCCGACGGCGAGCTTGCCCGGGCCCGCGAAGAGGTTGGCGGCCATCGACCCGAGGGACTCGCCGAGCACGACGTTGGCCCCACCGTGCAGCAGCATCGCGGGTTGGGTGTTGCCCTCGACCGGCATGGTGGCGACGGATCGCTGCACCGTGAACTCGGTGAACTCGATGCCCATCTTGGCGGCGAGTGCGCCGCTGCCCCTCGTCCGCAGGAACTCGAGTGCGTCGTCGGTCTCGTTCGTCATGTCCACCTTCGGATCGGGCCTGAGCCGTGTCGGCACCGGCTTGTAGGCTGGGCGCGTGTCGGAATCAGAAAAGCCTACCCTCCTCGTCGTCGACGGCCACTCGCTCGCGTTCCGGGCGTTCTACGCCCTGCCGGTCGACAGCTTCCAAACCCGCGACGGTCAGCACACGAACGCCATCCACGGCTTCATCTCCATGCTGATCAGCCTGCTCAAGAACGAGAACCCGAGCCACATCGCCGTGGCCTTCGACATCTCGCGCCGTTCGTTCCGCACCCGCGAGTACCCCGAGTACAAGGGCACGCGCGGCGAGACCCCGCCGGAGTTCAAGGGGCAGGTGCCGCTCCTCGAGGAGGCGCTTAAGGCGATGAACATCACGACGATCAGCAAGGAGGACTACGAGGCCGACGACATCCTCGCCACCCTCGCCAAGCAGGGCGCCGAGGAGGGCTTCCGTGTGCTCGTCGTCTCCGGCGACCGCGACACCATCCAGCTCGTCACCGACGACGTCACCCTGCTGTACCCGTCGAGTCAGGGTGTCTCCGCGCTCACCCGGTACGACGGTGCCAAGGTCTTCGAGCGCTACGGCATCCGGCCCGAGCAGTACCCGGAGATCGCAGCGCTCGTCGGCGAGACGAGCGACAACCTCCCGGGCATCCCGAAGGTCGGCGAGAAGACCGCCGTGAAGTGGCTCAACCAGTTCGGTTCCCTCGAGCAGATCCTCGAGCGCGCCGACGAGATCACCGGCAAGGTGGGGGAGAGCCTCCGCGAGCACAAGGAGAACGCGGTCCGCAACCGCCGCCTCAACCGGCTCCTCACCGACGTCGAACTGCCCGTCGGACCGACCGACCTCGAGCGCCGACCGATCGATGCGGACGCGGTGGCGGCCGTCTTCGGGCGGCTCGAGTTCCGCACGCTGCTCGACCGGGTCCTCAAGCTCGACGGACTCGAGGCCAACACGGACGTGTCCGCACCGCAGGCGGGCGGCGTGGTCATGCCACCGCAGAAGGAGCTGCTCGACGAGGAGCTCGAGGCGTGGATCACCCGTGCCGCCGCCGCACATCCCGCCGGGATCGGTCTCCACCTCGACCTCGACGGAGGCCTCCCGGTCGCAGCCGGCCTCGCGACCCCCACGGAGATCGTCTCGCTCGCCTGGCGTCCCGGCGAAGCCGACTACGCGCCGCTCGAAGCGTGGTTGGCGAGCGACGCCCCGAAGATCATGCACGACGCCAAGCCACAGCTCCAGGCGGTCACGCGCGCCGGCCTGACGGTCAACGGACTCGGCTACGACACCGCGGTCGCCGGTTGGCTCCTGCGTCCGAGCGGCGGCGACAAGACCATCGCCGACCTCATCACGCGCTATCTCGACGAGTCGATGCCCGTCGCCGACCCGAACCAGCTCGTCCCCGAGACCGACCCCGTGGGTGTCGGCGGTACCGCCTGGTACGCCCTCCGTGTCGCCGAGGCCACCCGCACGGCGCTCGACGCCGGGTCGCTCGGCGTGCTGCTCGACATGGAACTGCCGGTCCTCCAGGTGCTGGCCCACATGGAGTTGACCGGGGTGACCGTCGACCATGACATCCTGAGTGGCCTGTCCGAGCAGCTCGGCAACCGGGCTGCGGAGCTCGCGAGCAACGCGTACGCGGAGATCGGCCGCGAGGTCAACCTCGGGTCCCCGAAGCAGTTGCAGGAGGTCCTCTTCGACCAGCTCGCCATGCCGAAGACGCGCGCCAACAAGACGGGGTTCTCGACCGATGCCGGCGCCCTCGCCGACCTCCAGGAGAAGAGCCCGCACCCGTTCCTGGGGCTGCTCCTCGAGCACCGCGATGCGACGAAGCTCCGCCAGATCGTGGAGACGCTCGACAAGGCGATCACGCCCGACGGCCGAATCCACACGACGTACGTGCAGATCGGGACCAGCACCGGTCGGATCTCCTCGACCGACCCGAACCTGCAGAACATCCCCGTGCGCACCGAGGAAGGACGCCGCATCCGCGCCGCCTTCCAAGCCGGCTCCGGGTACGAGACCCTGCTGACCGCCGACTACTCGCAGATCGAGATGCGGATCATGGCGCACCTCTCCGGCGACGCCGGCCTCATCGAGGCGTTCAAGTCCGGCGAGGACCTCCACCGCTTCGTCGGCGCGCGCATCTTCGGCGTCGCCGCCGAGGACGTCACGCCAGCGATGCGCAACAAGGTCAAGGCGATGTCGTACGGACTCGCCTACGGTCTGAGCGCGTTCGGGCTCTCGAAGCAGCTGCGGATCTCGAGCGCTGAGGCGAAGCAGCTCATGGTCGACTACTTCGAGCGCTTCGGTGCGGTCCGCGACTACCTGCGCAACGTCGTCGAGCAGGCGAAGCTCGACGGCTACACCGAGACGATCTTCGGTCGTCGCAGGCTCTTCCCCGAGCTCTCGAGCCCCAACCGACTGGTCAGGGAGAACGCCGAACGTCAGGCACTGAACGCCCCGATCCAGGGTTCGGCCGCCGACATCATGAAGCGCGCCATGATCGGCATCGAGTCCGAGCTGCGCTCCGAATCCCTCAGCTCGCAGATGATGCTGCAGGTGCACGACGAACTGATCTTCGAGGTCGCCGAGGGGGAGTGGGACGCCCTGGAGCGCATCGTCCGAGCACAGATGGCGGGTGCCGCCGAACTGTCGGTACCGCTGGAGGTCCAGATCGGCCGCGGGCACGATTGGGACGCCGCAGCCCACTGAGCGTCATGCGGGTCCGCACCCGGGCGTCGGGCGGGTGCGGACTAGGCTCGACGTCATGTCCTACGAAGAACCTCGTCAGAGCACACCGATCGACGCCATCGCCGAGAGCTGGGTGGAGACCCTCGTCCAGCTGAAGCCGGAGATCGGCACCTACATCGGCCGCACGGACGTCGGCGGACGGTACGGCGACTACTCGCCGGCCGGGCACGACGCGTACATCGAAGCCGCGTCGCGCACGCTTCGCGAGCTGCGGTCGGCCGCACCGGTGGACGCCGTCGACCGCGTCACCCAGACCGACCTCTCTGCGGAGCTGGAGCTCGACCTCGCTTCATCGGAGGCCGGTCTCCAGTACCGCGACCTCAACGTGATCGCGTCGCCGTCGCAGGAGTTGCGCGACGTCTTCGACCTCATGCCGACCGCTACCGTCGACGACTGGAGCACGATCCGGACCCGCCTCGGCGCGTTGCCGGATGCGGTCGACGGGTACATCGAGACCCTGCGCGAAGGCATCGCCAGGGGGATCACCCCGGCGCGTCGCCAGGTGACCGAGGTCTACGAGCAGGTCCTCCGCACCGGTGCCGACGACGGGTTCTTCATCGGGTTCGCCGCCAACGCCGGCCCCGAAGACGGCCAACTCCCGGCGTCCCTCGCCGCCGAGCTCTCGACGGGCGCAGGCGCCGCAGCCGTCGCCTACAACCGTCTGGCGGACTTCCTCGCACACGAACTGCTGCCCGCGGCCACCGAGGAGGACGCCATCGGCCGTGAGCTCTACGCGCTGCAGTCCCGCCGCTTCCTCGGCGCGACGGTCGACCTCGACGAGAGCTACGAGTGGGGCATCGAGGAACTGGCGCGCATGGTGTCGGAGCAGGAGACGATCGCGAACGAGATCCTCCCCGGCGCGTCCGTCGAGGAGGCGGTCGCCTTCCTCGAGCAGGATCCGGCGCGCAAGCTGCACGGCACCGACGCGCTCCAGCGGTGGATGCAGGAGACGAGCGACCGTGCGGTCGAGGAGCTGGGGCGCACGCACTTCGACATCCCGCAGGAGATCCGCGCGCTCGAGTGCATGATCGCGCCGACGCAGGAGGGCGGGATCTACTACACCGGCCCGACGGACGACTTCTCCCGCCCAGGCCGCATGTGGTGGTCCGTCCCCGCCGGCGTCACCGAGTTCGACACGTGGCGCGAGCTCACGACCGTTTACCACGAGGGTGTGCCAGGACATCACCTGCAGATCGGGCAGGCCGTCGTCAACCGGAAGACGCTCAACCTCTGGCGCCGACAGCTCGCCGGCACCTCCGGCCACGCCGAGGGCTGGGCGCTCTACGCCGAGCGCTTGATGGAACAGCTCGGATACCTCGACGACCCGGCGGACCGCCTGGGCATGCTCGACGGTCAGCGGATGCGCGCGGCCCGCGTCGTCCTCGACATCGGCGTGCACCTCGGCAAGCCGCTGCCGGACGGCAGCGGCACGTGGACCGCGGAGTACGCCTTCGACTTCATGGGTCGCAACGTCAACATGTCGCCGGAGTTCGTCCGGTTCGAGGTCAACCGGTACCTCGGTTGGCCCGGCCAGGCGCCGTCGTACAAGATCGGTCAGCGCATCTGGGAACAGCTCCGTGACGACGCGGCCCGCCGCGCCGGGGACGCCTTCGACATCAAGGACTTCCACCGTCGGGCACTGGACCTCGGTGGCGTCGGGCTCGACACGCTGCGGTCGGCGATGCTCGGATGACGACCGGACGGATCGTCGTCGCCGGGGCGTCCGGGTTCATCGGGCGTCGTCTGGTCGAGTCGTTCCGGGCCGAGGGCGCGACCGTCTCCGTCATCGGGCGCGGCGCCGCCGACGCACGGTGGGGCGATCACGCGGGCATCGCCCGGCTGGTCGACGGCGCGGACCTCCTGGTCAACCTCGCCGGGAAGAGCGTGAACTGTCGCTACACGCCGTCGAACCGCGCCGAGATCCTCCGGTCCCGCGTGGACACGACGACGGAGTTGTCGCGGGCGGTGCGTGCAGCCACCTCGCCTCCGCCGCTCTGGATCAATTCGTCGACCGCCACGATCTACCGCCATGCCGACGACCGCCCGATGACGGAGGCCGACGGCGAGATCGGTTCCGGGTTCTCCGTCGACGTCGCGACCGCCTGGGAGCAGGCGTTCTTCGCGGACGAGCTGCCCGGGACACGACGGGTCGCCCTCCGCATCGCGATCGTCCTGGGCGACGGCGGAGCGCTCACCCCGCTCCGGTGGTTGGCGCGTCTCGGCCTCGGGGGACCCCAACTGGACGGTCACTGGCCCCGTTCCCGATCGCGTCGTGCCGCTAGGACGGATCATCGCTTCGGGACGCCGGGCGGTCGGCAGCGGTTCAGCTGGATCCATCTGGACGACGTCGTCGGCATCGTCCGGTTCCTCCGTGTCCATCCCGAACTCGACGGCGTCGTCAACGTGACGTCCCCGAACCCCACCGACAACCGCGGATTCATGCGGACCGTGCGGTACGTGCTCGGGATGCCGGTCGGCCTCCCCGCACCCCGCTGGTTGCTGGAGATCGGGATGTTCATCCTGCGGACCGAGAGCGAGCTGGTCCTGAAGAGTCGCTGGGCGATGCCGGAGCGGTTGCTGCAGGCGGGCTACCGGTTCGAGCACCCGACGCTCGATCCAGCGCTGCGGGACATCCTCTCCGACCCCGGCTTGCCTGCACACCCGGAAAATCGCTAGACTGGACTGTCACAATTGTGACGTCCTATCCGCCTGCCCGTCTCGCAGAGCGACACCGATCCCCGGATCGGTTCACACAACAGCATCGCTTCGATCAACGTCCGTGGTCATCCACGGGTCCGGAGCCGTGCGCGAGGCCGGCCTGAATCATTGTCCACCTGGAGCAATTACTACATGACAAGCGCAACGACCGCCCCCAAGCAGGTCGCAATCAACGACATCGGATCTGCTGAGGACTTCCTCGCAGCGGTCGAAAAGACTCTGAAGTTCTTCAACGACGGCGACCTCATCGAGGGCACCGTCGTGAAGATCGACCGCGACGAGGTCCTCCTCGACGTCGGCTACAAGACCGAGGGTGTCATCCCCTCGCGTGAACTCTCCATCAAGCACGACGTCGACCCCTCCGAGGTCGTCAACGTCGGCGACACGATCGAGGCTCTCGTTCTCCAGAAGGAGGACAAGGAAGGCCGCCTGATCCTGTCGAAGAAGCGCGCGCAGTACGAGCGTGCTTGGGGCGACGTGGAGAAGATCAAGGAATCCGACGGCGTCGTCACCGGTTCGGTCATCGAGGTCGTCAAGGGCGGCCTCATCGTCGACATCGGCCTCCGTGGCTTCCTCCCGGCTTCGCTCATCGAGCTGCGCCGCGTCCGCGACCTCACGCCGTACCTCGGCCAGGAGATCGAGGCGAAGATCCTCGAGCTCGACAAGAACCGCAACAACGTGGTCCTGTCGCGCCGTGCACTCCTCGAGCAGACGCAGTCCGAGAGCCGCACCACCTTCCTCAACAACCTCCAGAAGGGACAGGTCCGTAAGGGCGTCGTCTCCTCGATCGTCAACTTCGGCGCGTTCGTCGACCTCGGCGGCGTCGACGGTCTCGTCCACGTCTCCGAGCTCAGCTGGAAGCACATCGAGCACGCCAGCGAGGTCGTCGAGGTCGGTCAGGAAGTCACCGTCGAGATCCTCGAGGTCGACCTGGACCGCGAGCGCGTCTCGCTGTCGCTCAAGGCGACCCAGGAGGACCCGTGGCAGGTCTTCGCCCGCACCCACGCCATCGGCCAGGTTGCACCGGGTAAGGTCACCAAGCTCGTCCCGTTCGGTGCGTTCGTCCGCGTCGCAGACGGCATCGAGGGCCTCGTGCACATCTCGGAGCTCTCCGGCAAGCACGTCGAGCTCGCCGAGCAGGTCGTGTCGGTCGGCGAAGAGGTCTTCGTCAAGGTCATCGACATCGACCTCGAGCGTCGCCGCATCTCGCTGAGCCTCAAGCAGGCCAACGAGGGTGTCGACCCCGAGGGCACCGAGTTCGACCCGGCCCTCTACGGCATGCTCACGGAGTACGACGAGCTCGGGAACTACAAGTACCCCGAGGGCTTCGACGCCGAGACGCAGGAGTGGAAGGAAGGCTTCGACGCCGAGCGCGAGAAGTGGGAGCAGGACTACGCTGCCGCCCAGGCTCGTTGGGAAGCGCACAAGAAGCAGGTCGCTGCCGCAGCCGTCGAAGAGGCCAATCAGGCTTCCTCGTCGACCGCGTCCTCGTCGGCCGGTTCCTCGTTCTCGAGCGACTCCGCCGGCGGCGGCACGCTCGCTGACGACGAGTCCCTCGCGGCCCTCCGCGAGAAGCTCTCGAGCAACTAGTCCCACCAGCACCGACCACGTCGGTGTCCAGCAGGGGGTCGCCTTCGGGCGGCCCCCTGCTGCGTTGTGCGGGGGGGGGCGCTGGTCGAAGGCGATGCGCGCTCCGCGGGTACGCTGGCTCACATGTACCTCATCGGCCTCACCGGCGGGATCGCCTCCGGCAAATCGACCATCGCGAGCCGGCTCGCCGAACACGGCGCCGTCGTCATCGACGCTGACGTCCTCTCACGGGAGGCCGTCGAGCCGGGGACCCCGGGACTGGCCGCCATCGCGCAGCGTTTCGGTCCCGACGTGATCGGGCCCGACGGCGCACTCGACCGCGCGGCGCTCGGCTCGATCGTCTTCGCCGACGACCAGGCGCGGGCCGACCTCAACGCCATCGTGCACCCGGAGGTCAAACGGCGATCACAGGCCCGGATCGCCGACGCGTCGAACGACCCCGGTGCCGTCGTCGTCTACGACGTCCCGCTGCTGGTCGAGACCGGCCGCGCCGACGAGTTCGACCTCGTGGTCGTCGCCGCAGCTCCGGAGGGGGAGCGCGCCCGCCGGCTCGTCGAGCTCCGCGGGCTCGACCGCGGCGAGGCGGAACGACGGATCGCGGCCCAGGCGACCGAGGAGCAGCGCTCCGCCGTCGCCGACGTGGTGATCGACACCGCCGGCTCCCTCGAGCACACCCTCAGCCAGGTCGACGCGGTCTGGCACCGCGCCGCTGCGGCGGCTGCACCGGCGCCCGACCACCAGGACGGCGTCTGAGCGCGTCGCCCGCTCCGCTGTGGGCGAAGCGGGGCAGTGGTGTCGGTGGTCCTCCGTAGACTCGCAGCATGGAACCAACACGCGCCGTCCGCCCCTTCGAGGTGATCAGCGAGTACGAGCCGAGCGGCGATCAGCCCGCCGCCATCGAGCAGCTGTCCGGGCGCATCAACGCCGGCGAGACCGACGTCGTCCTCCTGGGTGCCACGGGTACCGGTAAGTCCGCGACGACCGCCTGGCTCATCGAAGCCGTCCAGCGCCCGACGCTCGTCCTGGCACACAACAAGACGCTCGCAGCCCAGCTGGCGAACGAGTTCCGCGAGCTCATGCCGAACAACGCGGTCGAGTACTTCGTCTCCTACTACGACTACTACCAGCCCGAGGCGTACGTCCCACAGACCGACACCTTCATCGAGAAGGACTCGTCGATCAACGCCGAGGTCGAGCGGCTGCGGCACTCGACCACCAACTCGCTGCTGAGCCGTCGCGACGTCATCGTCGTGTCGACCGTGTCCTGCATCTACGGTCTCGGTGCGGCGGAGGAGTACCTGGAGGCGATGGCGGCGCTGCAGGTCGGGCAGAACATCGGGCGCGACCGCCTCATCCGCAAGTTCGTCGGCATGCAGTACAACCGCAACGACGTCGACTTCTCGCGCGGCAACTTCCGCGTGCGCGGCGACACCATCGAGATCATCCCGGTCTACGAGGAGTTGGCGATCCGCATCGAGTTCTTCGGCGACGAGATCGAGGCCCTCTACGCCCTGCACCCGCTCACCGGCGACGTCGTGAAGAAGCTCGACGCGGTATCGGTGTTCCCGGCCTCGCACTACGCCGCCAGCCCGCAGACGATCCAGCGTGCCATCGGCACCATCCAGGAGGAGCTGGCCGAACGTCTCCAGTCGCTCGAACGCGAGGGCAAACTCCTCGAGGCGCAGCGACTCCGCATGCGCACCACCTTCGACCTCGAGATGATGCAGCAGATCGGCTTCTGCTCCGGCATCGAGAACTACTCACGCCACATCGACGGTCGCTCGGCCGGCGAGGCGCCGAACTGCCTCCTCGACTACTTCCCAGACGACTTCCTCACCGTCATCGATGAGTCGCACGTCACCGTCCCGCAGATCGGCGCGATGTTCGAGGGCGACGCCTCACGGAAGCGCACCCTCGTCGAGCACGGGTTCCGACTCCCAAGCGCGATGGACAACCGTCCGCTCCGATGGGACGAGTTCAAGAACCGCGTCGGCCAGACGGTGTACCTCTCGGCGACGCCGGGCAAGTACGAGATGGGCATCGCCGACGGCATCGTCGAGCAGATCATCCGCCCGACCGGCCTCGTCGACCCGGCGATCATCGTGAAGCCCTCCAACGGCCAGATCGACGACCTCCTCGAGGAGATCCGAGTCCGCGCCGAGCGCGACGAACGCGTCCTCGTGACCACCCTCACCAAGAAGATGGCGGAGGAGCTCACCGACTTCCTGACGGAGGCCGGCGTGCGCGTCCGCTACCTGCACTCCGACGTCGACACCCTGCGACGGGTCGAGTTGTTGAGCGAACTCCGCCAGGGCGTCTACGACGTCCTCATCGGCATCAACCTGCTGCGCGAGGGGCTCGACCTCCCGGAGGTCTCGCTCGTCGCGATCCTCGACGCCGACAAGGAGGGCTTCCTCCGCTCGTCGACCTCGCTCATCCAGACCATCGGTCGTGCCGCCCGCAACGTGTCCGGCGAGGTCCACATGTACGCCGACGTCCTGACCGACTCGATGAAGCGCGCGATCGAGGAGACGGACCGTCGCCGCGAGAAGCAGATCGCCTACAACGAGGAGCGCGGGATCGATCCGCAGCCACTGCGCAAGCGGATCGCCGACATCACCGAGGCGCTCGCCCGGGAAGGCGCGGACACCGCTGCGCTGCTCGCCGGACGCGACAACGGCAAGAAGAAGAGCCCGACGCCGAACCTGCGTCGGGAGGGCATCGCCGCCGAGGGCGCGAACGACCTCGAGTCGATCATCGCCGACCTCAACGCCCAGATGCTGGCCGCCGCGGCGGAGCTCAAGTTCGAACTCGCCGGCCGTCTCCGCGACGAGGTGTCCGAACTCAAACAGGAACTGCGACAGATGGCCAAGGCCGGGCACATCTAGTCCGCCGCTTCGCTGAGAGCGCAGTACCACAGACATCGCTCGGGAGTCCGGTGTCGGTGGTGCTGCGTAGACTCGAAGGGTGTCAATTGCCAAGGTAGATCACCACTCCACGCTCAGCGTCCGCGGTGCCCGCGTCCACAATCTTCAGAACGTCGACCTCGAGATCCCTCGCGACTCGCTCGTCGTCTTCACGGGTCTCTCGGGCTCGGGGAAGTCCTCACTCGCCTTCGACACGATCTTCGCCGAGGGCCAGCGACGCTACGTCGAGTCGCTCTCGGCGTACGCCCGCCAGTTCCTCGGTCAGGTGGACCGACCAGACGTCGACTTCATCGAGGGCCTGAGCCCCGCGGTCTCGATCGACCAGAAGTCGACGAACCGCAACCCCCGGTCGACCGTCGGGACGATCACCGAGGTCTACGACTACATGCGGCTGCTCTGGGCGCGCATCGGCGTCCCGCACTGCCCGGTCTGCGGCGAGGTCATCCAGCGCCAGACGGTGCAGCAGATCGCCGACCAACTGATGGAGCTCGAGGAGCGACGCCGGTACCAGATCGTCGCGCCCGTCGTGAGCCAGAAGAAGGGTGAGTTCGTCGACCTCTTCAAGGAGCTCTCGGCCAAGGGCTTCGCGCGCGCCATCGTCGACGGCGAGGCGATCCAGCTCGCGGAACCGCCGACCCTCAAGAAGCAGGTCAAGCACGACATCGCAGTCGTCGTCGACCGCCTCGTCGCCGGGCCCGAGATCCTCGGTCGCCTGACCGACTCCCTCGAGACGGCACTGCAGCTCACCGACGGCCTCGTGACGATCAACTTCGTCGACGAGGAGGGCGACGACGCCTGGCGCACGTTCTCCGAGAAGCTCTCCTGCCCGAACAACCATCCGCTGCAGCTGACCGAGATCGAGCCGCGGACGTTCTCGTTCAACGCCCCGTTCGGCGCCTGCCCCGAGTGCTCGGGCCTCGGCACGCGCATGTCAGTCGACGCGGAGCTACTCCTCGGCGACGAGGAACTCAGCATCAACGAGGGCGTCATCGTCCCGTGGACCACCCAAGGCAAGGGGCTCTACCAGTACTACGAGAAGCTGCTCGACGGCTTGGCCCGTGATCTCGGCTTCTCGCTCGACACCCCCTGGCGCGACCTGCCGTCCAAGGTCCAGGAAGCGGTGCTCCGCGGCGACAACTTCAAGGTCAAGGTCAAGTGGAAGAACCGCTTCGGCCGCGAGATGAGCTATTCCTCGGGCTTCGAAGGCGTGATCCCGTACATCGAGCGTCAGTACCTCCAGGCCGACACCGACAGCCAGCGCGTGCGCTGGTCCGAATACCTGCGCGAAGTCCCGTGCCAGGTCTGCGGCGGTCGTCGCCTGAAGCCCGAGGTCCTCTCCGTCCTGATTCACGAGCACAATATCGCCGAGGTCGCCGAACTGAGTCTCTCCGACGCCCGCGCGTTCATGGACCGCCTCGAGCTGACCGACCGCGAGGCCCACATCGCCGCGCAGGTGCTGCGCGAGATCAAGGTCCGACTCGACTTCCTCATCCAGGTCGGACTCAACTACCTCGACCTGGCCCGGACCGCCGGCTCCCTCTCGGGTGGAGAGGCGCAGCGCATCCGCCTCGCCACGCAGATCGGCTCGGGTCTCACCGGCGTGCTCTACGTCCTCGACGAACCGAGCATCGGCCTGCACCAGCGCGACAACCGCCGACTCATCGAGACCCTCGTGGCCCTGCGCGACCTCGGCAACACGCTGATCGTCGTCGAGCACGACGAGGACACCATCCGCACCGCGGACTGGATCGTCGACATCGGTCCCGGCGCGGGCGTCAACGGCGGCCGCGTGGTGCACTCCGGATCGTACGAGGCGCTCGAGGCCAACACCGAGTCCCTCACCGGCGACTACCTCTCGGGCCGCAAGGCCATCGAGATCCCGGCGAAGCGTCGTCCGATCGACACGAAGCGACAGATCCAGGTGATCGGCGCGCAGGCCAACAACCTGAAGAAGGTCAGCGCGGACTTCCCGCTCGGCGTCCTCACCGCCGTCACCGGCGTGAGCGGCTCGGGGAAGTCCTCGCTCGTCAACGACGTCCTGTACCGGGTCCTGGCGAACAAGCTGAACGGCGCGCGCAAGCTGCCCGGGAAGCACACCAGGGTCACGGGTCTCGAGCACCTCGACAAGGTCGTCCACGTCGACCAGGCCCCCATCGGCCGCACCCCGCGCTCGAACCCCGCCACGTACACGGGCGTCTTCGACAAGATCCGCAACCTCTTCGCGGAAACGCAGGAGGCCAAGGTCCGCGGTTACCTCGCCGGACGGTTCAGCTTCAACGTCAAGGGCGGCCGCTGCGAGGCCTGCTCGGGCGACGGCACGATCAAGATCGAGATGAACTTCCTGCCCGACGTCTACGTCGCCTGCGAGGTGTGCGGGGGAGCGCGGTACAACCGCGACACCCTGACCATCCACTACAAGGGCAAGAACATCGCCGAGGTCCTCGACATGCCGATCGCCGAGGCGGCCGACTTCTTCGAGCCGATCTCCTCGATCCACCGGTTCCTGAAGACCCTCGTCGAGGTCGGCCTGGGCTACGTCCGTCTCGGCCAGAGCGCCACGACGCTGTCCGGCGGCGAGGCCCAGCGCGTCAAGCTCGCGACGGAGCTGCAGCGGCGGAGCAACGGACGCAGTGTCTACGTCCTCGACGAGCCGACCACCGGTCTACACTTCGAAGACGTCCGGAAGCTGCTGCTCGTCCTCGGCGGGCTCGTCGACAAGGGCAACACGGTCATCGTGATCGAGCACAACCTCGACGTCATCAAATCCGCCGACTGGCTCATCGACATGGGCCCCGAGGGTGGAGCCGGTGGCGGGACGGTCCTCGCCACCGGAACACCCGAGCACCTCGCGACGGTCCCCGGCAGCCACACGGGCTTCTTCCTGAACGAACTGTTCGAGGCAGAGGCCGGCGGCAGCCGCAAGGCGGGCTGACGTGGCGGCCGTCCGCGGCGGAAGTGGTCTGGCGTACCGGCCGAAGGCGGGGGAGATCCCCACCATGCCCGGCGTGTACCGCTTCAGCGACGACTCGGGCCGGGTGCTCTACGTCGGTAAGGCGATGAACCTCCGCGCGAGGCTCAGCAACTACTTCGCACCCCTGCACACGCTGCACGAGCGCACGCGCCGCATGGTGACGACCGCCACCGGGGTCACCTGGACGACGGTCGGCAGCGACGTCGAGGCGCTGCAGCTCGAGTACACGTGGATCAAGGAGTACGACCCGCCGTTCAACGTCAAGTTCCGCGACGACAAGTCGTACCCGTACCTCGCGGTCACCCTCGGTGACGAGGCGCCGCGCGTCATGGTCACCCGGAACACCCGGATCCCGGGGGCCAAGTACTTCGGCCCCTACCCCAAGATCTGGGCCGTCCACGACACCGTCGACCTCATGATCAAGGTCTTCCCGATCCGCACCTGCTCCGACTCGGCGTACAAGCGGGCCATGGCCTCAGGGAAGCCCTGTTTCCCCGGTCAGATCGGGCGGTGCGGCGGCCCGTGCTCCGGCAAGGTCACCATCGAGGAACACCGCGCGATCGTCGACGACTTCGTCTCGTTCATGGTCGGCAACGACCGCCGGTTCACGACGCGCATCACCGCCGACATGAAGGCCGCCGCGGCCCGCCAGGACTACGAGTCCGCCGCCGTCTACCGGGACCAGCTCCAGGCGCTCGACCAGGTGCTCGCGAAGAGCGCGGTCGTCCTGCGCGACGCCGTGGACGCCGACCTGTTCGGCATCGACCACGACGAGCTCGCCGCGTCGGTGCAGCAGTTCATCGTCCGTGGTGGCCGTATCCGCGGTGTGCGATCGTGGACCGTCGACAAGGAGCTCGACATGTCGACCGCCGAGCTCGTCGACAGCGTCGTCCAACGGGTGTACGCCGCCGCGAGCGGGACCGAGGTCCCGCGAGAAGTACTCGTCCCGGAACTGCCGGACGACGCCGCGAGCCTCGAGGACTGGCTGGCCGAACGCCGCGGCTCGAAGGTCGCCCTCCGCGTCGCCCAGCGCGGCGAGAAGGCGACCCTCATGGAGACCGCGGTCGTCAACGCCAAGCAGGCCCTCATGCTCTACAAGACCCGACGCAGCTCCGACTTCGTCGCCCGGACACAAGCACTCGAGGACATCCGCGATGCGCTCGGAATGCCCGAGGCGCCGCTGCGGATCGAGTGCTTCGACGTGTCGCACCTGAGCGGCACCAACATCGTGGCGTCGATGGTGGTCTTCGAGGACGGGCTGTCCCGCAAAGACGAGTACCGCCGCTTCGGCGTCGCCGAGTCCACCGACGACACCGACTCCATCTACCAGGTCGTCTCCCGGCGACTTGCGCACCTCACGTCGTCCGAGCCCGTCGAGACGGTCGACGAGACCACGGGGGAGCGCAAACGCCGGAAGTTCACTTATCCGCCGCAGCTCCTCATCGTCGACGGCGGGCAACCACAGGTCGCCGCCGCCGCACGTGCGCTGGAGGAGTCCGGTCTGACCGGGATCACCCTGTGCGGACTGGCGAAGCGGCTGGAGGAGATCTGGTTGCCCGACGACCCGTATCCGGTGATCCTGCCGCGGGGGAGCGAAGCGCTGTTCCTCCTCCAGCGGGTCCGCGACGAGGCGCACCGGTTCGCCATCAGCTTCCAGCGCCAGAAGCGGAAGCGCGACATCTCGACCGTCCTCGGCGAGATCCCGGGGCTCGGTCCGGCGAAGGTCCGCGAGCTGCTGAAGCACTTCGGATCCGTCGCCCGCTTGAAGACCGCGACGCCGGCCGAGATCACCGAGGTGAAGGGCATCGGCGACAAACTGGCGGCGACGGTGCACGAGGCGTTGACCTCCGGCTCGGCACAGCCCTCGCAGGCCTCGCGGAATGGGTAGGCTGGGACTTCAGACCTTCGAGGAAAGCGTGTCGATGACCCCGGGCCAGCCGCAACACCAGCAGGAAGTCCTCATCGTCACGGGGATGTCCGGCGCCGGACGCTCCACCGTCGCGAACGCGCTCGAGGATCTCGGCTGGTACGTCGTCGACAACCTGCCCCCGCAGATGCTCCGTCCCCTCGTCGACCTCGCCGAGCGCGCCGGATCCCGTCTACCGCGGATCGCCGCGGTGGTCGACGTCCGCGGCCGCGACTTCTTCAGCGAGCTGCAGGAGATCGTGCCGGCGCTCCGGGGCGGGACGCACCTCCGGATGATCTTCCTGGAGGCGACCGACGCGGCGCTCGTCCGCCGGTTCGAGGCCGTCCGCCGGCCGCACCCGCTGCAGGGCGAGGGCACGATCCTCGACGGCATCATGGCGGAGCGTCACCGACTGAGCGAGATCCGCGAGTCGAGCGACGTCATCATCGACACGAGCGACCTCAACATCCACCAGCTCGCCACGACCACGCGCGAGCTCTTCGCGGGCGCGGAGACACCGGGTGTCCAGGTCACCGTGCTGAGCTTCGGGTTCAAGTACGGTCTGCCGCCTGATGCGGACCTCGTCGCCGACATGCGGTTCCTCCCGAACCCCTTCTGGGTTCCGGAGCTGCGTGCGTTGAGCGGTCAGGACCCCGAGGTCAGCGAGTACGTGCTCTCGCAGACCGGAGCCGCCGAGTTCCTCGAGAGCTACGCCCACGCCCTCGAACCCGTCCTCGCCGGGTACCAGCGTGAGAACAAGCGTCACGTCACCATCGCCGTCGGCTGCACAGGGGGCAAGCACCGCTCGGTCGCGGTCGCCCTCGAACTGGCCGACCGGCTGCGGAACCAGTCCGGCGTCGCCGTGCACGTCCGGCACCGAGACCTCGGGCGCGAATGACGCCCACGGGCCCGACGCAGCCGCGGCGGAGCCCGAACGGTCCGAGGCACCACGCCTCCGGATCGCGAACATGCAGGATCGACGCCGCACTCCGACGGCGCGATCACGACAGATAGGAACCACCGTGGCCCTCACCGCCGACGTCAAGAACGAACTGGCGCTCGTCCGCGAGACCCGCAACTCGGTCCGAGCGGCCGAGCTCGCGTCCCTGCTCCGCTTCTCCGGCGGACTCCACACGATCTCCGGACGCGTGGCGATCGAAGCCGAGCTCGACAGTCCGGCCCTCGCGCAGCGGGTGCGTCGTGACATCGGCGAGCTCTACGGGATCCGCAGCGAGATCCTGGTGCAGAACCCCGGCAGCTCGGGCAAACCGAGCCTGTTCGTGGTGCGCGTCATCGAGGGCGGCGAGACCCTCGCCCGGCAGACCGGACTCCTCGACGCCCGACGGCGTGCGGTCCGCGGGCTGCCGAACCGGCTGACCACCGGGTCGCGCGACGAACTCGCCGCCGTCTGGCGGGGGGCGTTCCTCGCGACCGGGTCCCTCACCGACCCCGGCCGATCAGCGTCGCTCGACGTCGTCTGCCCGGGCAACGAGTCCGCGATGGCGCTCGTCGGCGCCGCCGGTCGCATCGGCGTCTCCGCGAAGGCGCGCGAGGTCCGCGGCATCCATCGTGTCGTCATCCGCGAGGGCGACGCGATCAGCGGCATGCTGTCGCTCATGGGAGCCACCGGCACCGTCACCTCCTGGGAGGAGATGCGGCAGCGCAAGGAGGTCCGCGCGACCGCGAACCGCCTCGTCAACTTCGACGACGCCAACCTGCGCCGCTCCGCCCAGGCGGCCGTGGCGGCCTGCGCGCGCGTCGAGCGCGCCCTCGAGATCCTGGGCGACGAGGTCCCCGACCACCTGCAGTACGCCGGCGCACTGCGCCTCGACCACCGTGAGGCCAGCCTCGACGAACTGGGCCACTTCGCCGACCCTCCGATGACGAAGGACGCCATCGCCGGCCGCATCCGGCGCCTGCTCGCCATGGCGGACAAGCACGCGAGCGATCTCGGCATCCCGGGCACCGACGCCAACCTCCCGGCGGATTACGAGGACTGAAACAGCTCGTGAATCCTCACTGACCCGGCATCGTCGCGGTTCGTCATGCTGGGAACAAGCCCCGACTCCCGACGGTTGCCGCTCACTAGACTGGGTGATGACGCTCAGAGCCGTGTGCAGACAGCGCACGGGACAACACGAGGAGATCACGAAGAATGGCTGTTTACTCACTGCCCGAATTGCCGTACGACTACAGTGCGCTCGAGCCGCACATCAGTGCGACCATCACCGAGCTCCACCACGACAAGCACCACGCCACCTACGTGGCCGGCGCGAACACGGCCCTCGAGAAGCTCGCTGAGGCCCGCGACGCCAACGACTTCACGAACGTCAACAAGCTCGAGAAGGACCTCGCGTTCAACCTCGGCGGTCACGTCAACCACACCATCTGGTGGAACAACCTCTCCCCGGACGGCGGCGACAAGCCGACCGGCGAGCTCGAGTCGGCCGTCGACGAGTACTTCGGCAACTTCGACAAGTTCCAGGCGCACTTCACCGCCGCGGCACTCGGCGTGCAGGGTTCCGGATGGGCCGCGCTCACCTGGGACACCCTCGGTCAGCGGATCAACATCCAGCAGTTCTTCGACCAGCAGGGCAACTTCCCGGCCGGCACCGTCCCGCTGCTGCTGCTCGACGTCTGGGAGCACGCCTACTACCTCGACTACAAGAACGTCCGCGCCGACTACGTCAAGGCGTTCTGGAACATCGTCAACTGGGCCGACGTCCAGGCACGCTTCGAGGTCGCGCGCAAGCAGACCAACGGCCTGCTGGTACTGTCGTAGTTGACCGGTCCGTCCCGGTCCCACGGGCCGGGACGGACCACCTTCCTCCTCACTCGGGGAGGGCGCTCACTCCGAGCAGACCGTACAATCGCGCCGTCTGGCGCCTCAGTATCAGGAGTCATCTGTGTCCGTCAAGATCGGCATCAACGGCTTCGGCCGCATCGGCCGCAACTTCTTCCGTGCCGCCCTCGCCAAGGGCAGCGACCTCGAGATCGTCGCTGTCAACGACCTCACCGACAACAAGGCGCTCGCCCACCTCCTGAAGTACGACTCCATCACGGGTCGTCTGGACGCCACGGTCGAGCTCGACGGCGACAAGATCATCGTCAACGGCAAGCCCATCATCGTGCTCGCGGAGCGCGACCCCGCCGACCTCCCCTGGGGCGAGCTCGGCGTCGACATCGTCATCGAGTCGACCGGTCGCTTCACGAAGTCCGACGACGCCCGCAAGCACATCACCGCCGGTGCCAAGAAGGTCCTCGTCTCGGCTCCCGCCACGGGCAGCGACGTCGCCACGATCGTCCTCGGCGTCAACGAGGGCACTTACGACGCCGCGACGCACGACATCATCTCGAACGCGTCCTGCACGACGAACTGCCTCGCGCCGCTCGCCAAGGTCCTGCTCGACAACTTCGGCATCGAGCGTGGCCTCATGACCACGGTCCACGCCTACACCGCCGACCAGAACCTGCAGGACGGCCCGCACAGCGACCTCCGTCGTGCACGCGCCGCCGCCGTCAACATCATCCCGACCTCCACCGGTGCAGCCAAGGCACTCGGCCTGGTCATCCCGGAGCTCGTCGGCAAGCTCGACGGCTACGCCCTGCGCGTCCCGGTCCCGACCGGTTCGATCACCGACCTCACGGTCGAGCTGACCAACCCGGCCACGGTCGAGGAGATCAACGCCGCGTACAAGACCGCCGCAGAGGGCCCCCTCAAGGGCATCCTGAAGTACACCGAGGACCCGATCGTCTCGAGCGACATCGTGACCGACCCGCACTCCTCGATCTTCGACGCCGGCCTCACCAAGGTCATCGGCTCGCAGGTCAAGGTCGCCTCGTGGTACGACAACGAGTGGGGCTACTCGAACCGCCTCGTCGACCTCACCGAGTACGTCGCGGACCGCCTCTAACCAACCGGCTGTCTGACACACTCCTCACCCGAGCAGCCAGACACCGCATGGTCCGAACGGGCGTCCTGAATCATCTTCAGGGCGCCCGTTCGGCTTCGTCGGTGGTCGTGGCTCAGCGCAGAGAAAGACCCTCCTCATGACCCTCCGCACCCTCGACTCGCTGGGCGACCTCAGCGGTCGCCGAGCCGTCGTCCGCCTCGACCTCAACGTCCCGCTCAAGGACGGCGTCATCACCGACGACGGCCGCATCCGCGCGGCGCTCCCCACCCTCAACGCGCTCATCAACCAGGGCGCGCGCGTCGTCATCGTCTCTCACCTCGGCCGCCCCGACGGCACACCCGACGCGAAGTACAGCCTCGCTCCCGTCGCGCAGCGGTTGTCCGAACTCCTCGGCAAGCCCGTGACCTTCGCAGCCGACACCGTCGGCAGTGCCGCGACCGACGCCGTCGCCGCGCAGACGGACGGCGACGTCGTCCTGCTCGAGAACCTGCGCTTCAACTCCGCCGAGACCAGCAAGGACGCCGGCGAACGCGAGGCGTTCGCCGGCAAGCTCGCCGCCTTCGGCGACGTCGTCGTCTCCGACGGCTTCGGTGTCGTCCACCGGAAGCAGGCGAGCGTGTACGAGCTCGCGGAGCTGCTCCCGAGCGCTGCCGGACTGCTCATCGCCGCCGAGCTCGAGGTCCTCGACCGTCTCACCGAGACCCCGGAGCGCCCCTACACGGTCGTCCTCGGCGGCTCGAAGGTCTCCGACAAGCTGGGCGTCATCGGCCACCTGCTGCCGCGTGTCGACTCGCTCCTCATCGGCGGTGGCATGCTGTTCACCTTCCTCGCCGCCCAGGGGCACGCCGTCGGTTCGAGCCTGCTCGAAGCGGACCAGATCGAGACCGTCCGCGGGTACCTCGCGAAGGCCGACGAGCTCGGCGTGACGATCGTCCTGCCGACCGACGTCGTCGTCGCATCGGCGTTCGGTGCCGACGCCGAGCACGTCGTGCGCCCGGCCGACGCCATCGAGGACACCCCGTTCGGTGCCTCCGGACTCGGACTCGACATCGGACCCGACACGGCTGCAACGTTCGCCGAGATCGTCGCCGCGTCCAAGACGGTGTTCTGGAACGGCCCGATGGGCGTGTTCGAACTCGCGCCCTTCGCCGCCGGTACGCGCGCGGTCGCTGAAGCACTCACCCGCACGGACGGCCTGAGCGTCGTCGGTGGCGGTGACTCGGCCGCAGCGGTTCGTGCGCTCGGCTTCGATGATGACCAGTTCGGTCACATCTCAACTGGTGGCGGCGCCAGCCTCGAGTTCCTCGAGGGCAAGCGTCTGCCTGGACTGGAGGTCCTCGGATGGCAGCAGTAACCCCCGGGCGCACACGTGTGCCCCTGATCGCCGGCAACTGGAAGCTCAACCTGGACCACCTCCAGGCGATCGCCCTGGTGCAGAAGCTCGATTGGACGCTCAAGGACGGCAAGCACGATGACGCCGACGCCGAGGTGGCCATCTTCCCGCCGTTCACGGACCTCCGCTCGGTCCAGACGATCGTCGCCGCCGACAAGCTCAAGCTGGCCTACGGCGCGCAGGACCTGTCGCAGCACGACTCGGGCGCCTACACCGGGGAGATCTCCGGAGCGTTCCTCGCGAAGCTCGACTGCCGCTACGTGCTCGTCGGACACTCCGAGCGCCGCACCCTGCACAACGAGACCGACGAGGTCGTCCAGGCGAAGGCGGCCGCAGCCGTGCGACACGGCCTCGTCCCCGTCATCTGCATCGGTGAGACCGCCGAAGACCTCGAGGAACACGGCCCGTCGGCCGTCCCCGTGGCGCAGCTCAAGGCGGCCATCGACGGACTCGCACCGGACGCGGACATCGTCGTGGCCTATGAGCCGGTGTGGGCCATCGGCTCCGGCCAGGCGGCGACGCCCGACCAGGCGCAGCAGGTCGCAGCCGCTCTCCGCAGCACGCTCGCCGAGGTCCTCGGCGACGAGGCGGCCCAGCGCACGCGGATCCTCTACGGCGGCTCGGTGAAGGCCTCGAACATCGCCGGCTTCATGCGCGAACCCGACGTCGACGGCGCCCTCGTGGGCGGTGCGAGCCTGCTCGCCGACGAGTTCGCCGGGATCGCCCGCTTCTCGCAGCACGTCGGGCTCTGACCGACCCGCTGCACCAGCAGCACCGACACGGCTCGGCCCGCGGCACCAGCCGCGGGCCGAGCCGTGTCCGCTGAACCGCCGAGGTATACTGGACGGCGGTTCAGCCCCTCTGAACGCGAATGCGAAAGGTCTCACGTGGAGATTCTCCAGGTCATCCTGCAGGTGCTGCTCGGCATCACCAGCCTCCTGCTCACCTTCCTGATCCTGCTGCACAAGGGCCGCGGCGGCGGTCTGTCCGACATGTTCGGTGGCGGCTCCTCCAGCAACCTCGGCTCGTCAGGGGTCGCCGAGCGCAACCTCAACCGCTTCACCGTCATCCTCGGCCTGACCTGGGCTGCCTGCATCGTCGTGATCGGGCTCCTGACGAAGTTCGCCGCCGCCTAGACCGGCCGCGAAGCCCCGATCCGGGGACGCAACTCGACGCACCACACCCGAACCACTCTCGACAGTACGAGAAAGAGGAAACACCATGGCATCAGGCGGAAGCGCTATCAGGGGATCACGCGTCGGCGCCGGTCCCATGGGCGAGCAGGACCACGGCTACCACGCGGACCGCATCGCCATCTCCTACTGGGACGCCCTCGGCAACGAGACGATCCGCCACTTCGCGGCGAACGTCCCCGACGAGGAGATCCCGGAGACGATCGACTGCCCGACGTCCGGTCTGCCGGCCGGTCGCGACAAGGCGAACCCGCCGGAGGTCGCGAAGCTCGAGCCGTACAAGACCCATCTCGCCTACGTGAAGGAACGGCGCACGGAGGAAGAGGCCGAGCAGCTCCTCGAAGAGGCACTCCAGCAGCTCCGCGCACGCCGCGGTACGGCAGCGAAGTAGCCGGACAGCATCACCCCACGCAGAAAGGCCGTTCCCCTCGGGGAACGGCCTTTCCGCATGTTGGCACCGGCTCGGCGACCGGCCTCCCGCTAGTACTCCGGGAGGATCAACGAATCCGGGACCTCGGCGGCCGCATCCTGGTCGACGAAGAACACCGTACGCTTGCGTCCCTTGGCCCCGGCGGCGGGGACCTCGTTGTAGCTGGCACCAGCGAGGGCGAGGCCGAGTGCCGACGCCTTGTCGGCGCCGGCGAGGACGAGCCAGACCCGCACGGAGGAGTTGATGGCCGGCCGGGTGAGGCTGAGTCGTTCAGACGGCGGCTTGGGAGAGTTCCGCACCGGCACGACCGACGTGTCGGTGATCGAGACCTCGGCCCGCTCCGGGAAGAGCGACGCGACGTGACCGTCGGGACCGACACCGAGGAACGTGATGTCGAACCGCGGGTGGTCCTCACCGGGCCGCGCGAACCGACGGAGCTCGTCCGCGTAGCGTACCGCGGCAGCGTCGAGGTCGATGCCGTCCTCCGGCGCCGGGTACCCGTGCACATGTTCGGCGACGAGACCGCGCTCCGGGAGCGCCAGCAGGGTCTCCAGCAAGGCCTCGCGTGCCTGCAACTCGTTCCGATCGGCGTCGTCCCGAGCGACCCAGCGCTCGTCGCCCCACCAGAGATGCACCCGGGACCAGTCCACCCGGTCGCGGTCCTTCGACGCAGCCACGGCGGCGAGCGTCCCCGTACCGACGGTACCGCCGGTCAGGACGACGTGGACCGTCTCCTGCGACTCGAGCAGCTCACGGGTGCGGGAGAGGAACCGCTTGGCGACCGAGGTCGTCAGCTGGTCGCGGTCCTGGTAGACAAGAACGCGTCGCTCGGTCGGCATCAGCTGGTCCGAGCGCGGAGCGTGACCGGCTCGCCGAGGCCGGGGAGGCCCACGGTGATGACCTGTCCGTACAGGACGTCCGGGTCGAGCGTGCGCAGCTCCTCAGCGAGGCAGTCGCGCAGACTGCGACGGGGGAGTGAGAGGTCGTGCGTCGGCTGTCCGGGCTGGATGAGCGTCGCGATGTCGGGAACGGGTCGCTCGAGGACGACGTTGCCGGACGCCCGCGTGAGGCGCACACCGTGGATGCCGCTCGACCCGTGAGCCATACTGAGCTCGTGGGTCACGTCGACCTGCAACTGCAGCTGGAGCCAGGCGGCGAGCAGTTCGGTCGACGGGGAGTCCGATGCTCCGGACACCTCGATCGCCGTGACGGGCTCGTAGGGCGGCTGGTCGAGCACCGCAGCGAGCTGTGCACGCCACAGCGTGAGCCTGGTCCACGCGAAGTCCGTGTCTCCGGGGGCGTAGTTCGCAGCGCGACCGCGGAGCGCGGCGTGGGTGTCCGCCGCCGCGGACGCGTCGGTGATGCGACGCTGGGCGATGCGGCCGATCGGTGACGTCGAGACGCGTTCCGGCGCCTCGCCGGGCCACCAGGCGACCACGGGCGCGTCGGGCAGGAGCAGACCGGTCACGAGGCTCTCCTCGTTCTCGGCGACCGCACCGTAGGCGCGGAGGATGACCACCTCGCTCGCTCCGGCGTCGCCGCCGACCCGGATCTGTGCATCGAGCCGGTCTCCGATGGAGGAGTGCTGGTCGTCGTGCTCGGTGGAGAGGACGATGACCCGCATGGGGTGCTCGCGGGAGGCCTCGTTGGCGGCCTCGATGGCCTCCTCCTCGGCTCCGAGCCGGGTCGAGATCACCAGGGTGAGCACGCGACCCAGGGCGACGGCGCCGCCGTCCTCGCGGATGGTCACGAGCGCCTTCGAGAGCTTGCTCGTGGTCGTGTCTGGCAGGTCTACGATCATGGTCGTCTCCAGGTGCGTCCGTCGCGGGTCATGAGGTCGTCGGCCGAGGACGGGCCCCAGGTGCCGGGAGCGTACTGCTCGAGCGGCGTGTCCTGAGCTGCCCAGTACTCCTCGATCGGGTCGAGGATCTTCCAGGAGAGCTCGACCTCCTCGTGACGGGGGAAGAGGGGCGGGTCGCCCAACAGGACGTCAAGGATGAGACGTTCGTACGCCTCGGGGCTCGCCTCGGTGAACGCGTGGCCGTAGCCGAAGTCCATCGTGACGTCGCGGACCTGGGTGCCGGCACCCGGGACCTTCGAACCGAAGCGGATCGTCACGCCCTCGTCGGGCTGGACCCGGATGACCAAGGCGTTCTGTCCGAGCGCCGAGGTCTGGCTCTCCGCGAAGAGGTACTGCGGAGCACGCTTGAAGACGACCGCGATCTCGGTGACGCGGCGTCCGAGGCGCTTCCCTGCACGCAGGTAGAACGGCACACCGGCCCACCGACGGGTGTTGATGTCGAGCCGCATCGCCGCGTAGGTCTCGGTGGTCGACTCCGGGTTCATCCCGTCCTCGTCGAGGAAGCCCAGCACGTGCTCGCCGCCCTGCCAACCGCCGGCGTACTGCCCACGGGCCGTCGCGGCCCCGAGGTCGTCGGGGAGACGGACGGCCGCGAGGACCTTCTCCTTCTCAGCGCGCAGGTCTGCGGCGTTGAAGGAGATCGGCTCCTCCATCGCCGTGAGGGCGAGGAGCTGCAGCAGGTGGTTCTGGATGACGTCGCGCGCCGCACCGATGCCGTCGTAGTACCCGGCCCGACCACCGACGCCGATGTCCTCGGCCATGGTGATCTGCACGTGGTCGACGTAGTTGGCGTTCCAGATGGGCTCGTACAGCTGGTTCGCGAACCGGAGCGCCAGGATGTTCTGGACGGTCTCCTTGCCGAGGTAGTGGTCGATCCGGAAGATCGAGTCCGACGGGAAGACCGACTGCACGATGTCGTTCAGCTCACGAGCCGTCTTGAGGTCGCTGCCGAACGGCTTCTCGATGACCACCCGGCGCCACTGACCGTCAGCCGGTTCCGCGAGTCCCGAGCGACGGAGCTGCTCGGTGACCTGCGGGAACGCCTTCGGGGGGATCGAGAGGTAGAACGCGTGGTTGCCCATCGTCCCGCGATCCGCATCGAGCTCCTCGATGGTCTCCTTCAGCTTCTCGAACGCCGCGTCGTCACCGAATTCACCGGGGACGAACCGGATGCCCTGGGCGAGCTGGTTCCAGACGTCCTCGCGGAACTCGGTCCGGGCGTATTGCTTGACGGATTCGTGGACGACCTCCATGAAGTCCTGGTCCTCCCAGTCCCGTCGGGCGAACCCGACGAGTGAGAAGCCAGGGGGCAGGAGGCCCCGGTTCGCCAGGTCGTACACGGCCGGCATCAGCTTCTTGCGGGACAGGTCGCCTGTCACGCCGAAGATGATGAGGCCGCTCGGACCGGCGATCCGATTGAGGCGTCGGTCGGTGTCCACCCGCAGCGGGTTGGACTCCGGGGTGATTTCCACCGGGGACATGAAGCTCCTTGTGCAGTGACGCGCTAGTCGTTGACGGCGTCGAAGAGGGTGACGATGTTCTGGTCCGGCGACGTGAGGGTCAGCGTGAGGACCGGACGACCGTGCTCGGCGAGGACGCGGGCGTCGCCGCCCGCCTGGGCCTCGATGAGCTGGCCGAAGGTGAACGGGCGCTCGGGGATCTCCAGGTCGACGGGGGCGGTCTCGGTGATCTGCAGGAACACGCCGTTCGCAGGGCCGCCCTTGTGGTACTGACCCGTCGAGTGCAGGAAGCGGGGACCCCACCCGAAGGTCGTGGGTCGAGCCGCCTTCGCCGCGACGAGGTCGCGAATGCTCTCGAGCTGCGGGGAGGCGAGACGGTCGACGTAGCCCTGGATCGCGACGTAGCCGTCGGAGGGGAGCTGCGCGAGCAGTGCCTCGACGGCGCCGGACAGCGTGGTCACGCCGTCGAGCAGACCGGCCGAGCCGCGGACCTCGACACCGTCGGCGGCGAAGGCGGGCGCCTCGGGCTCCGGACGGTTGTCGAGCAGACCACGGGTGGCGACCTTCGCGGACTCGACGTCCGGCTGGTCGAACGGGTCGATGCCGATGAGGCGCCCGGCGACGACGGTCGCGTACTCCCACACCAGCATCATCGCGCCGAGGCTGCCGCTGACGAGGATCTCGCCCTCGTGGCGGTCGTGGCGCAGCAGGTGGAACTCGTGGGCGTCGTCGACGATCCGGACGATCTGCAGGTCGGCCGGCTTCGCCTCGAGCTCGGGAGCGAGCGGGTTGAGCACGACGGGCAGCAGGCCGCGACCGGACTTGCCGGTCGATTCGGCGATGAGCTGTTCGGCCCAGTCCGGGAATCCGACGATGTGCGTCCCGTCGGTGATGAGACCGACCTTGTCGCGCAGCGGAACGGTGCCGCCGATCGCCGCACCCAGGATGAGTCCCGGGTTCGACGCGTCGTCGATCGCGAGTTCGCCGAGCACCGCGTCGGCCTCGTCGAGCAGCGCGCCGATGTCGACACCGGCGAGACCGGACGGCACGAGACCGAAGGCGGTGAGCGCGCTGTAGCGACCGCCGACGTTGGGGTCGGCGTTGAAGACCCGGTAGCCGGCCTCGTTCGCCGCCGCCTCGAGCGGGGAGCCCGGGTCGGTGACGATGACGATGCGGCCGGCGGGGTCGATCCCGGCAGCCGTGAACGCGGCCTCGTAGGCACGGCGCTGGCTGTCGGTCTCGACCGTTGACCCGGACTTCGAGGAGACGACGAGCACCGAGGTCTCGAGGCGGTCCGCCAGGGCAGCGAGGACCTGACCGGGAGCGGTCGAGTCGAGGACGGTGAGGTTGCCACCCAGCGTGTTCGTGATGACCTCGGGTGCGAGCGACGAACCGCCCATGCCCGCGAGCACGATGTGGTCGATGCCCTCGTCGTTGAACTGCTCACGGAGCGCGAGGATCGGCTCGACCAACGGGCGGGAGATGGAGACCGCCTGGACCCAGCCGAGGCGCTTGGACGCCTCGGCCTCGGCCGCAGGTCCCCACAGTGTGGGGTCCTGGTCCGTGATGCGCGACGCGACGAGGTCGCTGACGAGGGTGGGGACCACCGATGCGACAGCGGCTTCGGCCGCGCCGCTCACGCGGATCTTGAAGCTCACTTGGAGGCCTCCAGAGCCGTCTTCACGGTCTCGAGCAGCTCGTCCCAGGACACGATGAACTTCTCGACGCCCTCGCGCTCGAGCAGCGCCGTCACCTCGTCGTAGGACACGCCGAGCGCTGCGATCGCGTCGAGGACCTCGTTCGCGGCCGCGTAGGAGCCGGTGACGGTGTCGCCGGTGATGACACCGTGGTCGAAGGTCGCCTCGAGGGTCTTCTCCGGCATGGTGTTGACGACGCCGTCGGCGACGAGCTCGGTCACGTACAGCGTGTCGGGGAGGTCGGCGGACTTGACGCCCGTCGAGGCCCAGAGCGGACGCTGCTTGTTGGCGCCGGCCTCGAGGAGCGCGGTCGCACGCTCGCTCGCGAACTCCTGCTCGAAGACCTGGTAGGCGAGCTGGGCGTTCGCGACGCCTGCCTTGCTCTTGAGCGCGGTCGCCTCGGGGCTGCCGATCGCGTCGAGGCGCTTGTCGATCTCGGTGTCGACCCGCGACACGAAGAAGGAGGCGACCGAGTGGATCGTCGAGAGGTCGTGGCCCGCGGCCTTGGCCTGCTCGAGACCGGTGAGGAACGCGTTGATGACCTCGCGGTAGCGGGTGAGGCTGAAGATCAACGTGACGTTGACGCTGATGCCTGCGCCGATCACGGCGGTGATGGCCTCGAGGCCCTCGACCGTCGCGGGGATCTTGATCATCGCGTTGGGCTGGTTGACCTTGGCCCAGAGCTGCTTGGCCTGGTCGATCGTCGAGGCGGCGTCGTGCGCGAAGCCCGGCTCGACCTCGATCGACACGCGGCCGTCGTACCCGTTGGAGGAGTCGTAGACCCCACGGAAGATCTTCGATGCAGCGGCCACGTCGTCGGTGGTGATCTCGAAGACCGCCTCGGTGACGTCCTTGCCGTCGGCGGCGAGCTGGGCGACCTGCTCGGCGTAGACGTCGCCGTTGCTGAGCGCGGACGCGAAGATCGTCGGGTTCGTCGTGACGCCGACGACGTTGCGGTCGGCGATGAGCTGCTCCAGCCCACCGGACTGGATGCGTCCGCGGGAGAGGTCGTCGAGCCAGATGCTGACGCCGGCGGCGGACAGCTGGGCGGTTGGGGTTTCAGTCATGTTCTTCTGTCTCCTTCGCCCGGGCTACTTGCCGAGCGTCTCGTGTGCTGCGGAGACGACTGCCTCCGTGGTGATGCCGAACTCACGGAACAGCGTCTTGTAGTCGGCGGAAGCACCGAAGTGCTCGATCGACACGGTCCGGCCGGCGTCGCCGACGATGCTCTTCCAGGTCAGGCCGAGACCCGCCTCGACGGACACGCGTGCGGTGACGGCCTTCGGGAGGACGGACTCGCGGTACTCGGCGGACTGCTCCTCGAACCACTCGAGTGCGGGCACCGAGACGACGCGGGCGTTGACGCCCTCGCCGCGCAGGACCTCGCGGGCCTCGACGGCGAGCTGGAGCTCGGAGCCCGTCGCGATGAGGATGACGTCCGGCGTGCCGCCGGGCGCCTCGGCGAGGATGTACGCGCCCTTGGCGACGTTCGACGCCGCAGCGAAGGTCTCGCCGGTGGCGTCGCCCGTCCCGCGCTCGAACACCGGGATGTTCTGACGGGTCAGCGCGATGCCGGTCGGGCCGCCGCGACGCTTGAGGATCTCGAGCCAGGCGTAGGCCACCTCGTTCGCGTCACCCGGTCGCACGACGGCGAGGTTCGGGATGGCACGGAGCGAGGCGAGCTGCTCGATCGGCTGGTGCGTGGGGCCGTCCTCACCGAGGGCGACGGAGTCGTGGGTCCACACGAAGATGGACGGCACGTTCATGAGCGCGGCGAGACGGACGGCCGGACGCATGTAGTCGCTGAAGATGAGGAAGGTGCCACCGAACGCGCGGGTCGGGCCGTGCAGGACGATGCCGTTGAGGATCGCGGCCATGGCGTGCTCGCGGATGCCGAAGTGCAGGACGCGACCGTAGGGGTTCCCGGTCCACTCGTGGGTGGAGTGCTCGCTCGGGATGAACGACGCACCGCCCTCGATCGTCGTGTTGTTCGACTCGGCGAGGTCGGCCGAACCGCCCCACAGCTCCGGGATGACCGGGCCGAGGGCGTTGAGCACCTTGCCGGATGCGGCGCGGGTCGAGACGTCCTTGCCGGCCTCGAACACGGGCAGCGCAGACTCGACACCCTCGGGGAGTTCGCCGGCCTCGAGACGCTCCAGCAGCGCAGCGCGCTCCGGGTTGGCCGCGGCCCAGGCGTCGAACGTCTGCTGCCACTCGGCGCGTGCCTCGGCACCGCGGTCGATCGCCTTGCGGGTGTGCTCGATGACCTCGTCGGCGACGAAGAAGTTCTGCTCGGGGTCGAAGCCGAGCACCTCCTTCACGGCAGCGAGTTCCTCGGCACCCAACGCGGAGCCGTGGATCTTGCCGGAGTTCTGCTTCTTGGGAGCCGGCCAACCGATGATGGTCTTCAGGATGATGAGCGACGGCTTGTCGGTCTCGGCCTTCGCGGCCTCGATCGCGTCGTTGAGTGCGTGGACGTCCTCGACGTACTCGCCGGTCTTCTTCCAGTCGACGACCTGGACGTGCCAGTGGTAGGCCTCATAGCGGGCCTTGACGTCCTCGGTGAAGGCGATGTTGGTGTCGTCCTCGATCGAGATCTGGTTGGAGTCGTAGATCGCGATGAGGTTGCCGAGCTGCTGGTGACCGGCGAGCGAGGAGGCCTCGCTCGTGACGCCTTCCTGCAGGTCGCCGTCGCCGGCGATGACATAGACGAAGTGGTCGAACGGGCTCGTGCCGGCCTCGGCCTCGGGGTCGAACAGGCCACGCTCGAAGCGGGACGCGTACGCGAAGCCCACGGCGGAGGCGAGCCCCTGGCCGAGGGGGCCGGTGGTGATCTCGACGCCGTCGGTGTGACCGTACTCCGGGTGACCCGGCGTGAGCGAACCCCAGGTGCGGAGCGCCTCGAGGTCCGAGAGTTCCAGACCGTAGCCGCCCAGGTAGAGCTGGACGTACTGGGTCAGGGAGCTGTGCCCGACCGACAGCACGAAGCGGTCGCGTCCGAGCCAGTCCTGGTCCTTCGGATCGCGTCGCATGACCTTCTGGAACAGCAGGTAGGCGGCGGGGGCGAGACTCATCGCCGTTCCCGGGTGGCCGTTGCCGACCTTCTCCACCGCGTCGGCGGCGAGGATGCGCGCCGTGTCGACTGCTTTGCTGTCAATGCTTTCCCACTGCAGATCTGCCACTGAATACTGACCCTTCTCATCGGAACAGGAGGCCGACGAGCGGTCGAGCCTTCTTCTGTGCGTTCGCGGCCCACGTCGTCTTCGGCGTCCGAGCACACGACACCGCTCTTCGAACTGGGTGAAGGGGGGCGCACGCGTGCACAGTGGCTGGCGAGCACTCCCCAGCATAGCGAACCCCTGCAGCCGACGGTCGATGTTCGACGAGCGCGAACAGGCGACGTCACGGATCGTTGCAGAGCTTGCAGGACGGGCCTCGCCCGGTGAGGCACGTCGCGCCTGCGCACCGTGAGTAGGGAGCCGCCCGCGCGTGTCGTAGAATCGTCTGCGGACCGCGCACCGGGCGAGCAGTGCGTGGTGAACCGAACGTTAGAGGAGCAATGGACGTCGCTGTAGCAGAACGTGTGTCGAGCCCCAAGCTCGGTTTCCGACGCAAGGCGAAGGCGTACATCGCCCTCACCAAGCCGCGGGTCATGGAGCTGCTCCTCGTGACGACGATCCCCGTCATGATCCTCGCGAAGGGCGGCCTGCCCGACTGGTGGCTCGTCATCGCGACCGTCATCGGCGGGTCGTTGAGCGCCGGCTCCGCGGCGGCGTTCAACTGCTACATCGACCGCGACATCGACGCGGTCATGGACCGCACGAAGAAGCGCCCCCTCGTGACCGGCGAGCTCACGCCGCGCGAGGCGCTCGTGTTCGCGTGGACGCTCGGCGTCGTCTCCACGGTCTGGCTCCTCGCCACCACCAACTGGCTCGCGGCCACCTTGTCCGTCGGCGCGATCCTCTTCTACGTCTTCGTGTACACGCTGTGGCTGAAGCGACGCACCCAGCAGAACATCATCTGGGGTGGGATCGCGGGCTGCTTCCCCGTGGTCATCGGCTGGGCCGCCGTCACCGGTTCACTGACATGGGCACCGATCATCCTCTTCGCGGTCGTGTTCCTCTGGACGCCGCCGCACTACTGGCCGCTGTCGATGAAGTACCGCAGTGACTACCAGGCCGTCGGCGTGCCGATGCTCGCCGTCGTCCGCGGCCGCGCGCAGGTCGGCCTCCAGGTCATCCTGTACGCGTGGGCGACGGTCGTCTGCTCGCTCCTGCTCATCCCGGTGGCCGACATGGGGCTGCTGTACAGCGCCGTCGCCCTCCTGTCCGGCGGGTGGTTCGTCTACGAGACCCACCGCCTGTACAACCTCGCGATCCGCCACGAGCACGTCTCGCCGATGCGCGTCTTCCACGGGTCGATCACCTACCTGACCCTCCTGTTCCTCGCCGTCGGCATCGACCCGCTGCTCCCGTTCTGACCCGGTGGCTGACGCAGCGGAACGCGGCCGGCTGATCGCTGCGACGGGGGAGAGCCCCGACATCGTCTTCGATCGGTTCGTCTCCTGGGCCGAGGCCGGCGGACTCCGCCTGTACCCGGCGCAGGAGGAGGCGCTCATCGGCATCGTCGACGGCGCCAACGTCATCCTCTCCACCCCGACGGGCACCGGTAAGAGCCTCGTCGCCGCCGGCGCACACTTCGCGGCGCTGAGCTCCGGTCGCCGCAGCTACTACACGGCCCCCATCAAGGCGCTCGTCAGCGAGAAGTTCTTCGCGCTCGTGGAGATGTTCGGCGCGGAGAACGTCGGGATGGTCACCGGGGACTCCTCGGTGAACGCGGACGCGCCGATCGTCTGCTGCACCGCGGAGATCGTCGCCAACTTGGCGCTCCGGCACGGCGAGGACGCCGGCATCGACCAGGTCGTGATGGACGAGTTCCACTTCTACGCCGACCCCGACCGCGGGTGGGCGTGGCAGGTGCCGCTCCTCACCCTCCCGGACACGCAGTTCGTCCTCATGTCCGCGACCCTCGGCGACGTCGGCGACCTCGCACGCGACCTCGAGCGCCGGACCGGCCGCGAGACCGCCATCGTGACCGGTGTCGAACGACCGGTCCCGCTCCATTTCTCCTACGCGACCACACCGATCCACGAGACCGTGGAAGACCTCCTCCACACGGGACAGGCTCCGATCTACATCGTCCACTTCGCGCAGGCGGCGGCGCTCGAGCGGGCGCAGGCCTTGACCAGCCTCAAGGTCGTCACCCGCGAGCAACGCGACGAGATCGCCGACGCCATCGGCGACTTCCGGTTCAGCACCGCGTTCGGCACGACGCTGTCCCGGCTCGTCCGCAGCGGGATCGGCGTGCACCACGCCGGCATGCTGCCGAAGTACCGACGCCTCGTGGAGCAGCTGGCCCAACGTGGTCTCCTCCGCATCATCTGCGGGACGGACACCCTCGGCGTCGGGATCAACGTCCCGATCCGCACCGTCCTGTTCACGGCGCTCACGAAGTACGACGGCACGAAGATGCGTCAGGTGAACGCCCGGGAGTTCCACCAGATCGCCGGTCGTGCGGGTCGGGCCGGCTACGACACTGCGGGCACCGTCGTCGTCCAGGCCCCCGAGCACGAGACCGAGAACCTCAAGCTCATCGAGAAGGCCGGCGACGACCCGAAGAAGCGCCGGAAGATCATCCGGAAGAAGGCGCCGGAGGGGTTCGTGTCCTGGGGGGAGCCGAGCTTCCAGCGCCTCGTCGCGGCCGAGCCTGAGACACTGACCAGCCACATGCAGCTCACCCACGCGATGATGCTCAGCGTCATCGCACGCGGCGGTGACAGCTTCGGCACCATCCGCTCCCTCGTCTTCGACAACCACGAGCCTCGGGCGAGACGCTTCGCCCTGGCCAGGCGCGCGCTCGAGATATACCGCACCCTCCGCACGGCAGGGGTGATCACCCAGACGATCGACCCCGAGACGGGTGAGGTCGTCATCGGCCTCACGGTCGAACTGCAGCCGAACTTCGCGCTCAACGCCCCGCTGTCGCCCTTCGCCCTCGCCGCGTTCGAGCTGTTGGACCCCGAGGAGCCCGGCTTCGCCCTCGACGTCATCTCGGTCGTCGAGTCGACGCTCGACGATCCACGCCAGATCGTCATGGCCCAGCAGCACCTCGCCAGGGGCGAGGCCGTGCAGGCGATGAAGGCCGAGGGGATCGAGTACGACCAGCGCATGGAGCTCCTCGAGGCGGTGACCCATCCGAGACCACTGGCGGAACTCCTCGAGGCGGCGTTCACGAGCTACACCGCCGCACAACCGTGGGCACTCGACCTCGAGCTCCGCCCGAAGGCGGTCGTCCGCGACTTCATCGAGCGCGCCCTGAACTTCAGCGAGTTCGTCTCGTTCTACAGTCTCTCGAGATCCGAGGGACTCGTCCTGCGGTACCTCTCCGACGCCTTCCGGGCGATCCGGCAGAGCGTTCCGGACGAGTTCAAGGACGAGGAGCTCCAGGACCTCATCGAGTGGCTCGGCGAGCTCGTCCGACAGGTCGACTCCAGTCTGCTCGACGAGTGGGAGGAGCTGTCCCACCCGGACCCCGAACGCCATGCGGAGACGAGTCGGTCACTTCCGCCGACGCCACGGAGCGTCCTCGCCAACCGCCGGGCGTTCACCGTCCTCGTCCGGAACGAACTCTTCCGACGGGTCCAGCTCGCGTCGCTGGAGCACTACGACGCGCTCGGCGAGCTCGACGCGTCAGCTGGATTCGACGCCGACACCTGGGCCGACGCCATGGATCCGTACTTCGAGGAGCACGGTGAGCTCCCGACGGGTGCTGCAGCACGGAGCCCGGCGCTGCTGGTCATCGACGACGAGGACGAGCGCCCCGTCGGTGACACGGGCGGCGTCTGGCGGGTGCGGCAGGTGTTCGCCGATCCGGCCGGCGACCACGACTGGGGGATCAGTGCGGTCATCGATCTCGACGCCTCCGACGAGACCGGGACCGCGGTCGTCCGGGTGACCGCTGTCGGGATGCTCTGAGTCGTCAGCAGACGCTCTGAGTCGTCAGCAGGAGAGTCAAAGCCGTCAGCGGGAGACGCTGAGGGATGCCGGATCCTCGGCGCGCGACGCGGTCCGGACCGGGATCCGCTGCTGCAGCACGACCCAGGTCATCGCTGCGACGAGCAGCCCGGCCAGCACCATGTGCAGCCCCACGAGCACCTCGGGGAGTCCGAGGCGGGCCTGGGTGAGCCCCACGATGATCTGCACCACTTCGACAGCCAGCAGGGTGGAGACCGCGGCGCGCACCCCGCGCGACCCACGGCGGGCACCGAGCGCGATCGCACCGACGAGCAGGACGATGGTGCCGGCGAGCGTCGCGTAGGCGGGCCAGCTGTGGAGGTGCTGGAGGAACTCGGGGTCGAACCCGTTGCGCGGCGCCGGCACCTCCTTCGAGTTGTCGCCGGCGTGCGGGCCCGAGCCCGTTGTCAGGATCCCGAACACGACGGTGACGGCGACGAAGAGGCTCGTCAGATGGACGACGCCGAGATACCAGCCGGGCATGACCTTCACCGCACCACGGGGGCCCCGATAGACCCGGTGGACGAGCATCGTCGCGAGGGCGACGAGGACGATCGAGATGACGAAGTGCAGCCCGACCACGTACGGGTTCAGCCCGGTGAGGACGGTGATGCCGCCGAGGACCGCCTGCGCGGGGATCGACAGTCCCTGGAGCAGGGTCAGTCGGAAGAGGTCGGGGCGCTGCCGGCGCATGCGGATCACCGCGAGGAACGCGGCGATCACGATGGCCGCCAGGACGAAGGTCAGGAGGCGGTTGCCGAACTCGATGAACCCGTGGATGCCCATCTCCGGCGTGTTGACGAAGGAGTCGTCCGTGCAGCGCGGCCACGTCGGGCACCCGAGGCCGGAGGCCGTCAGACGCACGGCGCCGCCGGTCCCGATGAGGACGAGCTGGAAGGCGAACGAGAGCCAGGCGACGACCCGCACGCGCTTGTCGATCGTGGTCGGTAGCCACTGCCAGAACCGGGTGGCCCGCACCCGGTCGGAAAGGGTCGGTGCCGGCGTCGGTCGACCGGCGGACTTGGAGTGGTGTGACACGGGTCGATCCTTCGGTTCGCGGTGGCCACGGCTGCGGTATCCACCGTTCTCACCCACAACCCACAGGAAGCTGTAGGATTATGAGGTTCACGGTGCGCGCGAGAAGCGCCATGGTTCATGAACATTGTAGGTTCGCGAAGAAGCCGCCCGCACATCCCCTCCCCAATCCGCTCCGATCAGGCGCGTGCCATGGGAGGGAATGACGACCTCCAGCCGGTGGTTGTCTCCAGGGAGGAAAGAGGGACACATGTCAGACATCCTGATCGATCGCCCGGAGCTCGCCGGACTCGGCCAATACGAGTTCGGATGGCACGACGGCGACGTCGCCGGCGCGTCAGCGCGCCGCGGCATCTCCACCGAGGTCGTGGCCGACATCTCCGCATTGAAGAGCGAACCGGAGTGGATGCTGCAGCGCCGCCTCAAGGCCCTGCAGCTGTTCGAGCGCAAGCCCATGCCGACGTGGGGCGCCGACCTCTCTGAGATCGACTTCGAGAACATCAAGTACTTCGTCCGGTCCACCGAGAAACAGGCTCAGACCTGGGAGGACCTGCCGGACGACATCAAGAACACCTACGAGAAGCTCGGCATCCCCGAGGCGGAGCGCCAGCGCCTCGTGTCCGGCGTCGCCGCGCAGTACGAGTCCGAGGTGGTCTACCACCAGATCAACGAGGAGCTCGAAGCACAGGGTGTCATCTTCATGGACACCGACACCGCCTTGCGCGAGCACCCCGAGTTCTTCGAGGAGTACTTCGGCACGGTCATCCCGTCCGGCGACAACAAGTTCGCCGCGCTGAACACCGCCGTGTGGTCGGGCGGCTCCTTCGTCTATGTGCCGCCCGGCGTGCACGTCGAGATCCCGCTGCAGGCCTACTTCCGGATCAACACCGAGAACATGGGCCAGTTCGAGCGCACGCTGATCATCGCCGACGAGGGCAGCTACGTGCACTACATCGAGGGCTGCACCGCGCCGATCTACAAGTCCGACTCACTGCACTCCGCGGTCGTCGAGATCATCGTCAAGAAGAACGCCCGCGTCCGCTACACGACGATCCAGAACTGGTCGAACAACGTCTACAACCTGGTCACGAAGCGCGCCACGGCCGCCGAAGGCGCGACCATGGAGTGGATCGACGGCAATATCGGATCCAAGGTCACGATGAAGTACCCGTCCATCTACCTCATGGGCGAGCACGCCAAGGGCGAGACCCTGTCCGTCGCGTTCGCCGGTCCCGGCCAGCACCAGGACGCCGGCGCGAAGATGATCCACATGGCTCCGTACACGCAGTCGTCGATCGTCTCCAAGTCGATCGCCCGAGGCGGCGGTCGCGCGGGCTACCGTGGCGAGGTCAGGGTGGACGCCAACGCCCACCACTCGGCCAACACCGTGCGCTGCGACGCGCTCCTGGTCGACACCATCTCCCGCAGCGACACCTACCCGGCGATCGACATCCGGGTGGACGACGTCCAGCTCGGACACGAGGCGACGGTGTCCAAGGTCAGCGAGGAGCAGCTCTTCTACCTCATGAGCCGCGGCATGCCGGAAGACGAGGCCATGGCGATGATCGTCCGCGGCTTCATCGAACCGATCGCCCGCGAACTGCCCATGGAGTACGCACTCGAACTCAACAAGCTCATCGAGATGGGCATGGAAGGATCCGTCGGTTAATGACGACTGCAGCACCGACTCAGACCGAAGGACAGCACGGCATCACGGCACACAGCGACGGCGCAGGACGCGTCATCCCGGTGCAGACCCGATCGGAGCGCTTCAGCTCCTATGATGTCGCCGACTTCCCAGCGGTGACGGGACGCGAGGCGGTCTGGAAGCTCAGCCCGGTCGCGCAGTTCACCGACCTCACCGCGGGGGAGCTCGACGGCTCGCCCACCCCGATCACGCACGACGACGTCGACGGCTTCAGCGTCGAGTGGATCAGTCGCGACGACGCCCGCGTCGGCTCCGCCGGCGTGCCGGAGGAGCGCGCCTCCGCGAACGCCTGGTCGAGCTTCGACCAGGCACTGGCGATCTCGGTCACGGGCGAGGAGTCCAAGACCCTGCGCCTCGAGCGGAGCGGGCTCGGCGACGGCGCCCGCGCCGCGCACACCGTCATCACCGCCGCGCCGTTCAGCCGCGGACTCATCATCATCGAGAACGCGGGCGACGCCCGCCTCACCGAGAATGTCGAGATCGTCGTCGGCGAGCAGGCCGACGTGACCGTCGTGACCGTGCAGTGGTGGGACGACGCAGCCGTGCACCTCGCCAGCCACTTCGCGTCCATCGGTCGCGACGCCCACCTCAAGCACGTCGTGGTGTCGCTCGGCGGCAAGGTCGTCCGGGTGAACCCGACCCTGCACCTCGCCGGTCAGGGCTCGGACCTCGACTCGCTCGGCGTGTACTTCTCCGACGCGGGTCAGCACCTCGAGCAGCAGGTCTACATGCACCACGACGCACCGAACACCCGCGGGCGCGTGACCTACAAGGGCGCACTGCAGGGCGAGGGTGCGCGGTCCGTGTGGATCGGCGACGTCCTCATCAGCAACCGTGCCGTCGGCACCGACAGCTACGAGCAGAACCGCAACCTGGTCCTCTCCGACGGCACCCGTGCCGACTCCGTGCCGAACCTCGAGATCGAGACCGGCGACATCGCCGGTGCCGGTCACGCGAGCGCGACCGGACGCTTCGACGACGAGCAGCTCTTCTACCTGCAGGCTCGAGGCATCCCTGAGGACGAGGCACGACGACTCGTCGTCCGCGGCTTCCTCGTGGAGATCATCCAGCAGATCGGTGACACCGAGCTGCAGGAGCGCCTCTCGGCGGCCATCGAGGCCGAACTGCTCGGCGCCGACGGACAGGGCACCGGCGGAGTGCAGCACTGATGGCGACGAAGGTGTGCTCGTTCGACGAGCTCGCCGTCAACCAGGCCAAGCGGGTCGTGGTGGACGGCGTGCCGATCGCCCTCGTGCGCGACGCCTCGGACGAACTGTTCGCGATCGGCGACGTCTGCACCCACGGCGACATCTCGCTGTCCGAAGGCTTCGTCGAGGACGGCAACCTCGAATGCTGGGCACACGGCTCGCAGTTCTCGCTCACGACGGGCAAGCCGCTCACCCTTCCGGCCTACGAGCCGGTCCCCGTCTACACCGTCGAGCTCATCGACGGCGACATCTACATCGACCCGACCGCAACGAAAGAGATCTAGCACCATGTCAGTCCTCGAAATCCGCGACCTGCACGTCAGCGTCGAAACCGAACAGGGCACCAAGCCGATCCTGCGTGGCGTCGACCTCACCATCCGCACGGGCGAAACGCACGCGATCATGGGTCCGAACGGTTCGGGCAAGTCCACGCTCGCGTACACGATCGCCGGCCACCCGAAGTACACCGTCGACAGCGGATCCATCACGCTCGACGGTGAGGACGTCCTCGCGATGAGCGTCGACGAGCGCGCTCGCGCCGGACTCTTCCTCGCGATGCAGTACCCCGTCGAGATCCCCGGCGTCACGGTCACGAACTTCCTCCGCACGGCGAAGACCGCCGTCGACGGCGAGGCGCCCGCGATCCGCGGCTGGATCAAGGACGTCCGCGAGTCGATGAAGAACCTGCGCATGGAGCCGGCCTTCGCCGAGCGCAACGTCAACGAGGGCTTCTCCGGTGGCGAGAAGAAGCGGCACGAGATCCTCCAGCTCGAGCTGCTGAAGCCGCAGTTCGCGGTCCTCGACGAGACCGACTCCGGCCTCGATGTCGACGCCCTCAAGATCGTGTCCGAGGGCGTCAACCGCGCCAAGGAGAACACCGGCCTCGGTGTCCTGCTGATCACGCACTACACGCGCATCCTCCGCTACATCAAGCCGGACTTCGTGCACGTCTTCGTCGCCGGCAAGATCGCGGAGCAGGGCGGTCCCGAGCTCGCCGACCGACTCGAGAACGAAGGCTACGACCGTTTCCTCGTCGACGCCGTCGTCGCCCCGGAAGGTGCCTGAAGCCGCGTGAGCGGTCTAAGATAACGACATGGTAACAACGCTCAGTCCGCAACGATTCGACGAGGTCGAAGAGGCGCTCAAGGACGTCATGGACCCCGAGCTCGGGGTGAACGTGGTCGACCTCGGTCTCATCTACGACCTGGGTTGGGACGACGAGAACGACGCGCTCATCATCCACATGACCCTGACCTCCGCAGGATGTCCGCTCACGGACGTCCTCGAGGAGCAGACGGGTCAAGCACTCGACGGCATCGTCGACGCCTTCCGCATCAACTGGGTGTGGATGCCGCCGTGGGGCCCAGAGCGCATCACGGACGACGGGCGCGACATGATGCGTGCCCTCGGCTTCTCGATCTGATCGAACCCCCACGACGACGGACGGCTGCATTGCAGCCGTCCGTCGTCCTGTTCCCCGACAGCGTCGTCCGGCTGATCCCGGATAGGGTCGAGGCATGACCGAGATCGTGTCCGCAGACCCCCTTGACGTCCTGCGCAGCCGGACGAGCGAGAAGTGGTCCGAGTACCCCGACGACGTCCTGCCCATGTTCGTCGCCGAGATGGACGTCCCCCTGGCACCCGTGGTCCGCGATGCGTTGCACGCGGCGATCGACCGCGGCGACGCCGGATACGTCGCGAGCCGCACACGGCTCCCGCAGGCGTTCGCCGACTTCGCGGCGCGACGCTGGGGATGGGCCGTGGATCCCGGCTCCGTGTTCACCACCGCCGACGTCAGCATGGGCATCGTCGAGATACTGCGTCGCGTCATCGCGCCCGGCGACGGCGTCGTGATCACCTCGCCGGTCTACCCGCCGTTCTTCGACCTGGTCACCGAAGCCGGGGGAGTCGTGGTGGACGTCCCCTTGCGCGGGTCCAGCCGTGTCGACGACCCTGCCGGAGGCTGGCGGCTCGACCTGGACGGTCTCGAAGCCGCGTTCCGCAATGGTGCGAAGGCGTTCCTGCTCTGCAACCCGCACAATCCGATCGGACGGCCGCACACGGTCGACGAACTCCGCTCGGTCGCCGCCCTGGCCGCGCGGTACGGGGTCACCGTCGTCAGCGACGAGATCCACGCTCCGCTCACCCAGCCTGGCGAGCGGTTCGTCCCCTATCTCAGTGTGTCCGACGAGGCCGCCGAACACGGGTACGCCGTCCTGTCGGCGAGCAAGGCCTGGAACCTCGCCGGCCTGAAGTGCGCGGTGATGGTCACCGCCGGCCCGGGGCCGCGGAGCGTGGTCGCGGGGATGCCGGTCGAGGTGTTCTGGCGGACGGGCCAGTTCGGTGTGCTGGCTTCGGTCGCGGCCTTCGAGGCCGGAGAGCCCTGGCTGGACGGGCTCCTCGGGTTGATCGACGGCAACCGGCGGCTGCTCGGTGAGCTGCTGGGCGCCGAGCTGCCCGAGATCGGCTACCGTCCACCTGCCGCCGGCTACCTCGCCTGGCTGGACTGCACCGCGCTCGGTTGGACCGAGCCCCCGGCGCGACGCATCCTCCGTGAGGCGCGCGTCGCCCTGCAGGAGGGAGCCCCGTTCGGGCCCGGAGGCCTCGGCCACGCACGGCTCAACCTGGCCTGCTCTCCAGAGCTCCTCACCGACGCGATCGGACGGATCTCCGCCCTGCGTTGACGGTCGTCCGGCCCGGCTGGAACCCCGCCGGACCGGTCGCGGTGCTGAGCATCGGATTCACGATTTATACTGGGAGGCTGACCCCCACCCTCCGCGTTGTCGAAACGCACCCGAAGAAATGGACTATGCCTGTGCTGAGTGTGCACGACCTCGAGATCCGCGTGGGGGCACGCGTGCTCATGGAGCACGTGAACTTCCGCGTGTCCGCCGGCGACAAGATCGGTCTCGTCGGCCGTAACGGTGCCGGCAAGACCACCCTGACCAAGACGCTGGCGGGGGAGACCCTCCCGACGAACGGCAAGATCGATCGCGGTGGCGAGATCGGGTACCTCCCGCAGGACCCGCGATCCGGCAACCCGGAGGACCTCGCCCGTACCCGCATCCTCGATGCGCGTGGCCTCGGCCAGCTCGCGCTCGGCATGCACGAGTCGAGCATGGCCATGGCGAGCGACGACCCGAAGGTGGCGGAAGCCGCCATGAAGAAGTACGGCAACCTCACCGACCGGTTCAACGCGCTCGGCGGGTACGCCGCAGAGGCCGAGGCGGCCTCGATCGCATCGAACCTGAACCTGCCCGACCGCATCCTCGATCAGCAGCTGAAGACGCTCTCGGGTGGACAGCGCCGCCGCATCGAACTCGCGCGCATCCTCTTCTCCGACGCCGAGACGCTCATCCTCGACGAGCCGACCAACCACCTCGATGCCGACTCGGTCGTCTGGCTGCGTGAGTTCCTCAAGCAGTACAAGGGCGGGTTCATCGTGATCTCGCACGACATCGAGCTCGTCGGCGAGACCGTCAACCGGGTCTTCTACCTCGATGCGAACCGCACCGTCATCGACATCTACAACATGAACTGGAAGAACTATCAGCGTCAGCGCGAGGCCGACGAGGAGCGCCGGAAGAAGGAGCGCACCAACGTCGAGAAGAAGGCGACGGCGCTCCAGCTCCAGGCGGCCAAGTTCGGCGCGAAGGCCAGTAAGGCGGCCGCAGCCCACCAGATGGTGGCCCGCGCCGAACGCATGCTCTCCGGCCTCGAGGAGGTCCGCGCGCAGGACCGCGTGGCCAAGCTACGGTTCCCGACCCCGGCGCCCTGTGGCCGGACCCCGCTCATGGCGAGCAACCTGTCGAAGAGCTACGGCTCGCTCGAGATCTTCACGGCGGTCGACCTCGCGATCGACCGTGGCTCGAAGGTCGTCATCCTCGGATTCAACGGTGCGGGCAAGACGACCCTGCTGCGGATCCTCGCCGGCGTGGACCAGCCCGACACCGGGCAGCTCGAGCCCGGGCACGGCCTGCGGATCGGCTACTACGCCCAGGAGCACGAGACGATCGACGTGAAGCGCAGCGTGCTGGAGAACATGGTCTCCTCGTCGCCGAACATCACCGAGATGGAAGCGCGTAAGGTCCTCGGCTCGTTCCTGTTCACCGGCGACGACTCCAACAAGCTCGCGGGCGTGCTGTCCGGCGGCGAGAAGACGAGACTCGCTCTCGCGATGATCGTCGTCTCTGGCGCGAACATGCTCCTCCTCGACGAACCGACCAACAACCTCGACCCGGCCAGCCGTCTGGAGATCCTCGACGCGCTCGCCCACTACGAGGGCGCGGTCGTGCTCGTGAGTCACGACGAGGGCGCCGTCGAGGCGCTCAACCCGGAGCGGGTGCTCATCCTGCCCGACGGCGTCGAGGACCACTGGAACAAGGACTACCAGGACCTCGTCAGCCTGGCCTAGCGCCTGCGGGCCAGCGCGCCCGGCCCGTGAGCATCACGAGCTGGGTACGCCCCGTCAGTCGACGGCTCGGGGCAGTCGGGTCAGCGACTCGCTTCGAGGATCTCATCCTCGATGTCGGCGTCGGACCGCGCTTTCGCGGCGAGCCGTTCGGCACGCACAGCCGCACGCCGCTGCTCCTTCGGGTCGTCGGAGTTCAGGATGCGGTACTCCTGACGGATGGCATAGGCGAGGAAGATGAAGCCCATCAGCGCGAAGACCACCCATTGCAGCGCGTACGAGAGGTGCATCCCCTCGTTCGGCTCGGGCTTGATCGGACCGAGCGGTGCCGCGTCGGCAGGCGCCGGGCTCTCCGAGAGGAGCATGCCGTAGGCACCGGAGTAGAGCGTCTCGCCGCGGAGTTCGGCGATCTGCGGGAGGTTGATCGTGGCCACCTGGCCGTCGGCGGCCCCGCGGCCCGGGAGCGTCGGTTCGCCGGGTCGGATGCGGACGACGACCGAGACCTCTCCGCTCGGAGGCGCCGGGATCGATTCGGGTGCCTCGAGTGAATCGTCCGCGGCGACCCAGCCACGGTCGACGATGAACACGTCTCCGTTCGCCAAGCGGAGCGGCGTGAGGACGTTGAAGCCCGCCTGGTTGTTCCGGGGACGGTTCCGAACCAGCAGCTGTTCGTCGGGCAGGTAGGTTCCGCTCATCGACACCGGGTGCCATTCATCGGCCACGCTGAAGGAGTCGAGCGACGGCAGCGCTTCGTCGAGCGGGATCGGGGTCGCGTCCCAGTTGGTCTCGATGCGTTGGACCTCCTCCTCCTTCTCGCTCGCCCGTGCGAGCTGCCAGTTGGAGAGGAGCACGCACACGATCGCGAACACGATCGCGACGCCGAGGTAGCCGAGCCAGCGGCGACTGAAGGCGAACCGCCAACCCGCGCTCATGAGCCGACCGCCGACGTCAGTGGACGCCGCTCGAGCGGGAAGGAGCGGGCTTCGAGGAAGGCCTCCAAGAAGTCGACGTGGTCGTCGCAGGCGGTCCAGACCTTCACGCGGTCCTCCGCGTGGATCTTCGGATTGCGCCACTCGATCCGCCAACCTGCCGCCGCGCGGCAGCCGGCCCGAGAGCAGATCACGCCGTCGGGCTCGGCACCGAACCCGATCATGCCTGGTCGGCCGGACGAGGCGGAACCGAGTCGTCGACGATGGTCGGCCGCTGGGACACGACGACACCGGTCGGGCGCTCGATGGCCCCCTGCGACGGCAGCGACCCGGCGTTCGCGATGATCACGGCGATGTACGGCAGGAAGATGGCACCGGCTGCGACCGCGAACATCCAACCGCCCTGGACGAACGGGAGCGCAGCGAGGCAAAGCAACCGGACACCCATGGTGATCGAGTACTTGATGAGCCGCTGCCGGCGCTCCTGTTCGGGAGCCGGTGGGAGGGAGGTGATGCTCTGCTGCTTCATGCCATGACCAGCCTACGCGCTCGGCGGGTGGGCGAAGCCCCCAAATCACCGGGAGAACGGGAGGACCCCCATATGCTGGTACGGGTCCGCGGCCGGAACGCCGCGCGCCCCGACGGCCGCCGCACGAGTCGGCCGGTATCGCCGCAGGAGAGGAATCGACCATGACCGCACCACGCACCGTACTCGTCACCGGAGGCAACCGGGGGATCGGCTTCGCCATCGCCGAGGAGTTCGTCGCGCAGGGTCACCGCGTCGCCGTCACCGCACGATCCGGCGAGGGCCCCGCGGGCACGTTGACGGTCCGCGCGGACGTCACCGACGCCGCCTCCGTCGACGCGGCGTTCACCGAGATCGAGTCGGAGCTCGGGCCGGTCGAGGTGCTCGTCGCGAACGCGGGCATCACCAAGGACACCCTGCTCATGCGGATGAGCGAGGACGACTTCGACCAGGTGGTCGACACGAACCTCGGCGGCTCCTTCCGCGTCGTCAAGCGCGCGTCCAAGGGCATGCTCAAGGCACGCTTCGGACGCATCGTGCTCATCTCCAGCGTGGTGGGCCTCTACGGGTCCGCCGGACAGGTCAATTACGCGGCCTCCAAGAGCGGCCTCATCGGCATGGCGCGGTCCATCACCCGCGAGCTCGGAGCACGCGGGATCACGGCGAACGTGATCGCCCCGGGGTTCATCGAAACCGACATGACCGCCGAACTGCCCGCCGAGACCCAGGCCGAGTACAAGAAGAGCATCCCGGCAGCGCGTTTCGCGAGTGCGAACGAGGTCGCGAAGGTCGTCACGTGGATCGCCGGCGACGACGCCGGTTACATCTCCGGTGCCGTGATCCCGGTCGACGGTGGCCTCGGCATGGGTCACTGACCAAGGCAGTACCGCACAGAGCAGAAGCCGGCCTCGGGCGCTGACCGCGACGCGCGGATCAGAGCCCGAGGAGCGGCAGGACGCCGGCGAGGTCGACCCTCCCGGCGACGACATCGGCATGGCGGCGGACGATCGGCTTCGCGTTGAACGCGACCGAGAGCCCGGCGACGGCCATCATCTCGAGGTCGTTGGCTCCGTCACCGATCGCGACCGTCCGCGCCAACGGCACGCCGTCCTCGTCGGCCCACTCCTTCAAGGCGGCCGCCTTGGCCGCCGCATCGATGATGGGACCACTGAGGCTTCCCGTCAGCCGACCGTCGGCGGACTCGAGGCGGTTCGCCCGCACATGGTCGAGGCCGAGGGACTCGGCGAGCGGGTCGAGCAGTTCATGGAACCCGCCCGACACGACACCGATCCGTGACCCGTGCGCATGCAGCCGGCCGATCAGCGTCTCGAGGCCGGTCGTCGTCCGAATCCGTTCGGCGATCACCGGGATCCGGTCGACGGGGAGGCCTGCGAGTGTCGCGACCCGGGCCCGCAGGCTGTCGGCGAAGTCGAGGTCACCGCGCATGGCGCGCTCGGTGATGGCGGCGACCTCGGCGAGACTGCCGGCCTCCTCGGCGAGGAGCTCGATCACCTCGTTCTCGATGAGCGTCGAGTCGGCGTCGAGGACCGCGAGGAACCGGACGCCTCGTCCGGCCTGTGGGGGGAGTGCTGCTTCGGGATCCGCCACTGCCGAACGCTCGATACTCATGGAACGACGCGTACTCCCTTGCCAACCACGGTGAGACCGGATTCGGTGACGGTGAAGCCGCGAGCGCGGTCACGATCGTGGTCGACACCGACGCTCGCGCCGGAGGTGACCACCACATCCTTGTCCAGGATAGCCCGCTTGACGACGGCGTCCGGTTCGATGTGGACCTTGTCGAACACGACCGAGTCCGAGACGTGGGCGCCTGATTCCACGAGCGCCCAGGGCCCGAGGACACTGCGCTCGATGTGGGCACCGGACAGCAGCGAACCGAGGGAGACGATCGAGTCGATGGTCTGGCCGAGGTTGCCCTTCGCGTCCCGCACGAACTTCGCCGGCGGCGAGTTCAGCTGAGAACTGAAGATCGGCCAGTCGCGGTTGTACAGGTTGAAGATCGGGAGCGTCGAGATGAGGTCCTGGTGGGCCTCGTAGAACGACTCGATCGTCCCCACGTCGCGCCAGTAGTAGCGATCGCGATCCGTCGAGCCGGGCACGTCGTTCCGCTGGAGGTCGTAGACGCCGGCCTCGCCGCGATCGACGAAGTACGGGACGATGTCGCCACCCATGTCGTGGTTCGAGCTCGTCACCTCGCCGTCGTCGATGACCGCCTGCATGAGCGCGTCGGCGTCGAAGACGTAGTTGCCCATCGAGGCGAGCACCTCGCCGGGGGAGTCGGGCAGGCCCGGCGCGTCGAGCGGCTTCTCGAGGAAGCGGGCGATGGTCGTCGGGTCGTCCGCGTCGACGTCGATGACGCCGAACTGGTCGGCGAGGGAGATGGGCTGACGGATCGCGGCGACCGTCGCCTTCTTGCCCGAGGCGATGTGCGCCTCGATCATCTGCGCGAAGTCCATGCGGTAGACGTGGTCGGCGCCGACGACCACGACGATGTCGGGCTTCTCGTCGCGGATCAGGTTGAGGCTCTGCAGGATCGCGTCGGCGGATCCGCTGAACCAGCGCTTCCCGAGACGCTGCTGCGCCGGCACGGACGCGACATAGGAGTCGAGCAGGCCGGACAGCCGCCAGGTCTGCGAGACGTGGCGGTCGAGGCTATGGGACTTGTACTGGGTGAGGACGACGATCTGGGTGAGTCCGGAGTTGATGAGGTTCGACAGCGCGAAATCGATCAGGCGGTACTGCCCGCCGAACGGTACGGCCGGTTTCGCGCGGTCTGCGGTCAGCGGCATCAACCGCTTCCCTTCCCCACCAGCGAGGACGATTCCGAAGATCTTCTTTGAGGCGGCCATGGCTTCACAATAGATGCCGGACGAGACCTGTACTAGCGTCTAGACATGCGAGTTGATCTTGTGACAAAGGAGTACCCGCCGGAGATCTACGGCGGCGCAGGCGTCCACGTGTCGGAGCTGGTGAAATCCCTCCGCAGCGACATCGACGTGACCGTGCGCTGCTTCGGCGCGCCACGCGACGAGGCCGACACCGTCGCGTACGGTGTCCCGGCCGAGCTCCAGGGGGCGAACGGCGCCCTCACGACACTCGGGACGGACCTCCTGATCGCCCAGGACGTCGCCGGAGCCGACCTCGTGCACTCGCACACCTGGTACGCGAACGGTGCCGGCCACCTCGCGTCACTGCTGCACGGCATCCCGCACGTCGTGACCGCGCACAGTCTGGAGCCGCTCCGCCCGTGGAAGGCCGAACAGCTCGGCGGCGGGTACCGCGTGTCCAGCTGGATCGAGCAGTCCGCCTACGAAGGCGCCGCGGCCGTCGTGGCGGTCAGCGACGGGATGCGTCGTGACATCCTGCGGTCGTACCCGAGCCTCGACCCGGCCAAGGTGCAGGTCATCTACAACGGCATCGACCTGACCGACTGGCAGCCACGCGTCGACGACGAGTTGCTGCGGTCCCTCGACATCGACCCGTCCCGTCCCTCCGTCGTCTTCGTCGGTCGGATCACCCGACAGAAGGGGCTGCCGTACCTGCTCCGCGCGGCCCGATTGCTGCCGCCCGATGTGCAGCTCATCCTGTGCGCCGGTGCTCCCGACACCCCCGAGATCCTCGCCGAGGTCAAGGGGCTCGTCGAGGAGCTGCAGCGCGAGCGCACCGGGGTCGTGTGGATCGAACGACTGCTCCCACGTCACGAGCTCTGCACCGTCCTCACCGCCGCCACGACCTTCGTGTGCCCGTCGATCTACGAGCCACTCGGCATCGTCAACCTCGAGGCGATGGCCTGCGGTGCCGCTGTGGTCGGGACCGGGACCGGGGGCATCCCGGAGGTCGTGCAGGACGGTGTGACCGGCAGGATCGTCCCGCTCGCGCAGGCGTCCGACGGCACCGGCACCCCGCTCGACCCGGAGCGATTCGTCGCCGACCTCGCGGCAACCCTCACCGAGGTCGTCCAGGATCCCGCCCAGGCGAGGGCCTACGGGGCCGCTGGTCGCCGACGCGCGGAGTCCGACTTCAGCTGGTCGCGCATCGCCACCCAGACGGCGGAGCTGTACCGCAGCCTGGTCTGAACCACCGGCGGACACCTCGGAGGACGGCGACGCGCGGCGGGTCTTGGCGGATAGGCTAGGACCATGCCGAGCGTGTTGCAGTTCTCCGATGTGTCCGTCGTCCGCAATCTCAACCCCATCCTCGATGGCGTCGACTGGACGGTGACGGGCGACCAGCGATGGATCGTCCTCGGCCCGAACGGCGCCGGCAAGACGACGCTCCTGCAGCTCGCGGCCACGCTCATCCACCCCTCGAAGGGCACGGTCTCCGTGCTCGACGAGACGCTCGGCCGGGTCGACGTCTTCGAACTGCGCCCGCGCATCGGCTTCGCGTCCTCCGCCCTCGCGAAGCGGGTGCCGCCGGAGGAGACCGTCCTGGACGTCGTGCTCACGGCGGCCTACTCGGTCACCGGGCGCTGGGTCGAACAGTACGAGGACATCGACGTGAAGCGGGCGTCGCGAGTCCTCGCGGAATGGAAGCTCGACCACCTCGCCGACCGCCGCTTCGGCACGCTCAGCGACGGCGAGCAGAAGCGTGTGCAGATCGCGCGGGCCATCATGACCGACCCCGAACTCCTCCTGCTCGACGAGCCGGCCGCGAGCCTCGACCTCGGCACGCGCGAGGAGCTCGTCGAACTGCTCGGCGGCTATGCGAGCGCCGACGACTCACCGGCGATCATCATGGTGACCCACCACGTCGAGGAGATCCCCGTCGGCTTCACCCACGTCCTGCTCGTGCGCGACGGTGGCATCGTCGCCGCCGGCCCGATCGCCGACACGCTCACGGCCGAACACCTCAGCGAGACCTTCGACCTCCCGATCGAGCTGACCGAGGAGGACGGCCGGTTCCACGCCCGCTCCGCCCGCGCCGGACGCTCGGCGGTCGCCCCCTCCTGACCACCACGCCTCGGCGGGTCGTCCTCGGCTGGCGAGCAGACGCGCGCCGAGTCTGGTAAAGTCGACCTTTGGCTCGCGGAGCCAAGAGCTTTCTGCCTCGTGCCTGGAGTTCCGAGCGCGGGTACTACCCACACCATCCACTCAACAAGGACTGCTGATGAAATCTGACATCCACCCCACGTACGAAGCCGTCGTCTTCCGCGACCTCGCCTCCGGCGCGACGTTCCTCACGCGCTCGACGGTCTCGTCGGGCAAGACGATCGACCTCGACGGCGTCACCTACCCGGTGATCGACGTGGAGATCTCGTCCGAGTCGCACCCGTTCTACACGGGCAAGCAGCGCATCATGGACTCCGCCGGTCGCGTCGAGAAGTTCAACCAGCGCTTCAAGGGCTTCGGCAAGTAGTCCTTCCGCTGCGATACACGAACGCCCCGATCCTCGGATCGGGGCGTTCGTCGTCGTGGGGAGCCGTGCGACTCAGATACCGATGGGCAGCTGGTCCGCTGGGACGATGACCGGCGCCTCAGGTCGAGCGGCAGGGCGTCCGGTGCGGATGGGCCAAGCACCGTCGGCGACGAACTCGGGATCGCGCACGCGGCGCATGTAGGACTGGAAGCTCTCCGCCTGCTCGAGCGACCAGGTCCGCTGGGCCTCGTGCAACTCGTCGACGCTCGTCGGCAGGGCGTCGGCGTGGCGCCGACCGATGGCCTGAGCGACGCGTCCGGCGGCGACGGCGTCCACGCCCGCGTCGTGAGCACCCTCGAGCGGAACGCCGTGCAGGGCGGCCACGACCTCGAGCGTCCGCTTGCCCCGTCGGAACGTGTCGAGCCGCCGGTCGAGGATCAGCGGGTCGACGACGGGGGACGGGTCGGTGATCGAGGTCACGCCGTGTCGCTCCGCCTCGAAGTGCAGGAGGGAGAAGTCGTAGGGCGCGTTGTAGGCGACCACCGGGGTCCGCGCGGCGAACAGCTCGGTGAGGACGGCGACGATCTCTCCGACGACCACCGGTGCCGGACGCCCCTCAGCCCGGGCCCGCTCCGTCGTGACGCCGTGGATCTCGGCGGCGCGAGCGGGGATCTCGACCCCGGGGTCGGCCATCCAGGACCACGAGCGTTCGACCGAACCGTCCGCGGTGATGACACCGACGAAGGCGGTCACGATGCGACTCGTCTCCACCTCGATGCCCGTCGTCTCGAGATCGAAGACCGCCAGGCGGTCCGTCCAGTGGGGATTCGCATCGACCGTGTTCACGCCTTCACCCTATGACGCACCTCCGACAGGGTCCTGTGCCACGCCGGGGCGGCACGGTCCGCGTCGTCGGGTGAACGCGGAGCCGGACTGCCTAGACTGAGTGGATGCCCGTCGAATCACCGTATGCCGACCAGCTCGACCGCATCCCCGTCCGGGAGCGCTCACTCATCGTGGACGGAGCCGAGACCCGGTTCTGGGATTACGGCGACCACGAGGCGTCGACGACGATCGTCATGGTGCACGGCTTCCGGGGCGACCACCACGGCCTCGAACCGGTCGTCGCGCAGCTCTCCGGGTTCCGGATCATCGCTCCGGACCTCCCCGGCTTCGGCAGCTCGGCACCCTTCCCCGAGGCCACCCACTCCGTCGAGGGGTACGCCGCCTGGCTGGGACGATTCATCGAGGAGCTGCACCTGACCGGTCGTGTCGTGCTCCTCGGGCACTCGTTCGGCTCGATCGTGTCGAGCGCCGCCGTCGCCGGGGGACTCCGACCGGATGACCTCATCCTCGTGAACCCGATCGCCGCCCCGGCGCTCCAGGGCCCTCGCGGTGTCCTGACGAGGCTCGCGGTCTTCTACTACTGGTCGTCCGCGAAGCTCCCGAAACGCCTGGGATTCGCCTTCCTCCGGAACAAGGGCGTCGTGCGCATCATGAGCGTCGCGATGTCGAAGACGAAGGACCCGACGCTCCGTCGGTGGATCCATGCCCAGCACGACCAGTACTTCAGCGCCTTCGCCGACCGGGAGGTCGTCCTCGAGTCGTTCACCGCCTCGGTCAGCCACGACGTCAGCGAGTACGCCGACCGGATCCCGAGCCGCACGCTGCTCATCGCCGCCGAGCGTGACGACATCACGCCCGTGGCCGCGCAGTACGCGCTCGCGAAGCGGTTCGCCGACGCGCAGCTGCACGTCATCCCGGGCGTCGGACACCTCATCCACTACGAGGAGCCGCACGACGCGGCGCAGCGCCTCACCGCGTTCCTCGCGGACGACCGCACCGACGCCTGAGGCGTCAGGCGTCGGTCGCCTCCTGCGAGACGACGCTCGTGAAGGCGGCCGGGACCAGGCGAGCGGCGATCCCGCTGAGCGTCTCACTGGCACCCGCGTCGAGCTTCACGTCCGCGCGGCCGTCCGCCTTCGTGACGCCGCGGTTGATGACGACGATCGGCAACCGCTTCCGGCGGGCGAGTTCGAGGAGCCGGATCCCCGAGTTGACCACGAGGGACGACCCGGCGATCACGAGTGCGTCCGCACCACGCACGAGTGCTGCGGCCTCGGCGTACTTCTCCGTCGGGATGAATTCGCCGAAGAAGACCACGTCCGGCTTCAACATGCCACCGCAGACCGTGCACACGGGGACGACGATCTCGTCGACCCGCCCGACCTCGGCATCGCCGTCCGGGTTGATCGTCACGTCCGTCTCGGTGTCGAGCCACGGGTTCAGGGCCGTCATGCGCTCCGCGATGCTCGACCTGGCGTAGCTCTGCCCACAGGAGAGACAGCTGACGCGGTCCATCGACCCGTGCAGGTCGACGACGCGGCGCGAGCCGGCCCTGACGTGGAGGCCGTCGACGTTCTGCGTGATGACGCCGTCGGCGATGCCGGCCTCCTCGAGGAGCGCGATCGCCCGGTGGCCGGCGTTCGGGCGAGCACCGTCGAACCGCTTCCACCCGAGGTGGCTGCCGGCCCAGTAGCGTTTGCGCGCGGCGTCGTCGTTGGACAGGAACTGGTCGACCGTCATGGGCGTCCGCACCGGAGCACCCTGACCCCGGTAGTCGGGGATGCCGGAGTCCGTGCTCACGCCGGCCCCGGTGAGGAAGGCGACACGGCGGTCCGCGAGCAGCTCGATCGCCCGTTCGAGCCCGGCCTCGGCCGTCTCGTCAGCGGGATCCCCTGCTGCGATCAGCGTGCTCATGCCTGCTCCGTCCATCCGTCCGCGATGATCGGAGTGCTCCGGGCCATCGCTTCCCCTGAGTCTAAACGGCCTCGTTTTCGATCGTGTTCCCACTCTGGCAAGGTGGAGGTCGAACATCGCGTCGAGAGGACGTCTCCCATGCAGGTCATCCGGATCACCGATCTCGACGACGGACGACTCGACGACTACGCGCGCCTGACGGACGTCGCCCTCCGCCGGGTGTCCGAACCCGCGGGCGGACTGTACATCGCCGAGTCGACGAAGGTCATGGAGCGTGCGCTCCGCGCCGGGCACCGACCGCGATCGGTCCTGCTGCAGGAGAAGTGGCTCGAGGACGTCTCGCCACTCCTCGAGGAGCACGACATACCGGTCTTCGTCGGCGAGCCCGCACTCCTCGAGCAGCTGACGGGCTTCCACCTGCACCGGGGAGCGCTTGCGGCGATGCATCGCCCACCGCTCGCCGACCCCGCCGAGCTCCTCGCCGACGCCCGTCGGGTGGTCATCCTCGAGGACATCGTCGACCACACCAACGTCGGCGCCATCTTCCGCTCCGTCGCCGGTCTCGGAGCCGACGCGGTCCTGATCACCCCACGCTGCGCCGACCCGCTGTACCGCCGGAGCGTCCGCGTCAGCATGGGCACGGTCCTGCAGGTACCGTGGACCCGCCTCCCGGGATGGGACGTCGCATCCGGCGTCCTCCGGGACGCCGGCTTCGAGACGGCCGCCCTCGCCCTCGCCGACGATGCCGTGGACCTCGACACCTACGCTCGGACCGCGCCGGAGCGGCTCGCCATCGTGCTCGGCGCCGAGGGCGACGGTCTGAGCGCCTCGGCCCTCGCCGCCGCCGACACGATCGTGACCATCCCGATGCTCCACGGCGTCGACTCGCTGAACGTCGCGTCGGCCAGTGCCGTCGCCCTCTGGGAGCTCCGGGTCCGCTGACCACGGTTCCACGCCACTCCAAGGACCACCCGGTCGGCGGCACGTCGCGACAGGGTACGCGCAGGAGCGACGGGTAGCATGACCGGGTGCCACTCACGAGACGACAGATCTATCGCCGCCGCCGTCTCGCCGTCTTCGGCGTCCTCGCCCTCCTCATCGGGTTGTTCGGGTACAGCGCAGGTGCGCTGCTCCGCCCGGTGCCGGCCGCGGCTGCGATCCTCGAATCCAGCGACGCCCTCTCGACCTCGCTCGTCCAGCAGACCACACCGGTCGCCTGGCCCGGATTCGGGCGGGGCGCCATCGGTGCCGTCGGGTTCGACGGCGTCCTGAGTTCGAGCGGTGAACAGACGCCGTTCCCCATCGCGAGCATCACGAAGACGATCACCTCCCTGGTCGTGCTGGAGGCCAAGCCCCTCGCCGCAGGGGACCAGGGCCCGTCCATCACGCTGACCGACGCGGACGTCGGGTTCTACTACGACACCATCGCGGAGAACGGTTCAGCGGCACCCGTCGTCGCCGGGTCGGTGTTCACGCAGCGGCAGATGCTCGAAGCGCTGCTCCTCCCGTCGGCGAACAACTACAGCATCTCGCTCGCCGTCTGGGCTTTCGGTTCGGTCGACGCGTACCTCGATGCGGCGCGCGCATGGCTCGATGCACATGGACTGACGGGTACGACCGTGACGAACACGAGCGGTCTGGGTGAGACGAACGTCAGCACCCCGAGCGACCTCGTGACCATCGGCAAGCTCGTGCTCGCCGACCCGGTGCTCTCATCGATCGTCAAGGAGCCCACGGCGGTGCTGCCCGCCATCGGCGAGGTCGAGAACACGAACGCCCTCCTCGGCCAGTACGGGGTGACCGGCATGAAGACGGGGACCGACGACGCCTCTGGCGCCTGCCTGCTGTTCTCCGCCGATCTCCAGGTGGAGGGGCGGACGGTGACCGTCGTCGGCGTCATCCTCGGTGCCGACGACCACACCGTGCTCAACGCCGCCGTGGTCTCCCTGTTGCAGAGCGTGCCGGCAGGATTCCACCAGGTCCAGCTCGCCACCGCCGGGCAATCGGTGGGCTCCTACTCGACCGCGTGGGACCAGGCCGCGAAGGTCGTCGTGGCGTCCGACGCCTCCGTGCTCGTCTGGCAGGACACCCCGATCACGGTCGAGAGCCGCGCGAGAGCCATCGACGCCGGTGCCGCCGGTTCGACGGTCGGGAAGCTCAGCTACACCGTGGGGGCGGGCGCGGAGGGCGGTGCGGCGACGATCGACGTCCCGCTGGCCCTCGACGCGGACGTCGCGCCGGTCACGCCCTGGTGGCGCCTGACCAACCCGTGACCGCAGCGGACGCCACGGCCGGAGCGATCGGCCGGGCGATCAGACGTCGAGTTCCTGGTCCTGCGCTGCGACCGTCAGGAAGGGTCCGGCGAGCGGTCGCTTGGCGGTGATGTGGTCGCCGGACGACTGGTGCCTCACCCGACGCAGCACCCAGGGCACGAGGTACTCCCGTGCCCAGGCGAGGTCCTCGGTCCGGGCCTGACGCCAACGCCTCACGGAGAGCGGCTCCGGCTGCAGCGGCTTGAGGTCGTTCTCCACGTTCAGCGCGTGGAGGACGAGGCGGGCGACCTCGTGGTGGCCGAGCGCGTTCAGGTGCAGGCGGTCCGGCGCCCACATCCGCGGATCCTGGATCGCCTGCAGGGCCCACTGGTCGGCGATGATGCAGTCGTGTCGGGCGGCGATGGCCCGCAGGTTCTCGTTGTAGATCGCGACCTTGCCCCGGATACTCCGGAAGACGGGGGAGAAGCCGACGTCCACGCCGGTGAACAGCACGACCGTCGCGCCATCGCTCCGGAGCCGGATGATCGCCTGCTCGAGCCGTCGGGCGATGTCGTCGGGGTCGGTGCCGGGCCGGATCACGTCGTTGCCGCCCGCCGAGATCGTGATGAGGTCGGGGTGCAACTCGAGGGCCGGCTCCACCTGGTCGTCGAGGATCTGCTGCGCGAGCTTGCCACGTACCGCGAGGTTGGCGTAGGCGAAGTCCGAGTTCTGCGCGGCCAGCACCTCGGCGACCCGATCGGCCCAGCCACGGTGCCCGCCTGGAGCCCCCGGCTCGGGATCGCCGATCCCCTCGGTGAACGAGTCGCCGATGGCGACGTACCGCGACCAGGGATGGTGCTGTTCGGTCATGGGTGGCTCCTCCTGCTGTGCATCCGGAACCTCCAGCGTACGCCCGCCCCTCGGCTGACGGATCAGTCGCGAGTCGGACATCCGGATGGGCGTCGAGGACGTGCGCGGTGGTCGATGGTGTCGGTGCGGCCGGGTACAGTGGTCTCCAGTGAACGCGGAAATCTCTTCGACCCAGCACCTGGGCGGGTCCGCAGCCGAACACCTCTCACCGGCCTTCCCGGAACGCGCAGCGTGGGGCACGGCGAGCAAGCTTCGAGCCTGGCAGGCCGAGGCGCTCGAGCAGTACTTCACGACCGAACCCCGTGACTTCCTCGCGGCGGCGACACCGGGCGCAGGGAAGACGACGTTCGCGCTGCGGCTCGCCTCCGAACTCCTCCATCGCGGCACGATCGACCGCATCACGGTCGTCGCCCCCACCGACCACCTGAAGCGTCAGTGGGCCGAGGCCGCGAGCCGGGTCGGCATCCGCCTCGACCCGAACTTCGCGAACCGCGACCAGGTCTTCGGCCGCCACTACCACGGCGTCGCCGTCACCTACGCCCAGGTCGCGGCGAACCCGCCCGTGCACCAGCGCACGACCGACTCGGGTCGCACCCTCGTCATCCTCGACGAGGTCCACCACGGCGGCGACGCCCTGAGCTGGGGCGACGGCATCCATGAGGCGTTCTCGCGGGCCACCCGTCGGCTGTCCCTGACCGGGACGCCGTTCCGGTCCGACACGGCACCGATCCCGTTCGTGGTCTACCAGCCGGACCACCAGGGCATCCGGACCTCCGTCACCGACTACAACTACGGGTACGGTCGTGCACTCCAGGACGGGGTCGTCCGTCCGGTGCTCTTCATGGTCTACGCCGGTCACATGCGCTGGCGGACCAAGGCCGGCGACGAGATGGAGGCCCGTCTCGGCGAGGGCAACACGAAGGACATCACCTCCGCGGCCTGGCGCACCGCCCTCGACCCGCAGGGTGACTGGATCCCTGCGGTCCTGAAGTCGGCCGACCTCCGGCTGTCCGAGGTCCGTCAAGCGGTCCCGGACGCCGGCGGACTCGTGATCGCCACCGACCAGACGACCGCGCGGGCCTACGCCGCCATCCTGCACGAGCTGACGGGGGAGCAGCCCACGGTCGTCCTCTCCGATGAGAAGGAGGCCAGCGACCGGATCGCCGACTTCTCGGGGAACACCAAGCGCTGGATGGTCGCGGTCCGCATGGTGTCGGAGGGCGTGGACGTCCCACGACTCGCCGTCGGCGTCTACGCGACGTCGTCCGCCACGCCGCTGTTCTTCGCGCAGGCGATCGGGCGATTCGTCCGGGCCAGACGACGCGGCGAGATCGCGAGCATCTTCCTCCCGAACGTGCCGAACCTGATGGCCCTCGCGGAGAAGCTCGAGCTCGAACGCGACCACGCACTCGACCGCCCGAGCGACCCGGACGCGGAGGGCGACCTCTTCAACCCGGAAGACGCGATGATGGCGGCCGCGGAGCGCGAGGACAAGGCTTCCGACTCACTCCTCGAGGAGTTCACCTGGCAGGCCGTCTCCTCGGACGCGCACTTCGACCGGGTCGTGTTCGACGGCGACGAGTTCGGCGAGCTCGCCCAGCCGGGCACCGAGGAGGAGTTCGACTTCATCGGGTTCCCGGGGCTCCTCGAACCTGAACAGGTGCACGAGCTGCTCGTGCAGCGCCAGAGCCGCCAGGCCAAGCGTGGGGCGTTCGTCGACAAGAACGCCGCCTCGCCGAGTCCGCAGGCGGACATCCCCGCTCCGCTCTACCGCACCCTCAAGGAACAGCGCCAGGTGCTCAACACCCTGGTGGGTCTCTACGCCAAGCACACGAAGGAGCCGCACGGGGTCGTGCACGCCGAACTGCGACGCGTCTGTGGCGGACCCGCCGTGGCACAGGCCAGCGTGACGCAGCTGCAGGCGCGCATCGACCTGCTCCGTCGGCGCCTGGGTCACGGGCACTGAGGACAGCACCTCTTCTCGCGCGCGTTCTCCTCCTTCGCGGTCGGCCCGCCGGAGCTGCCCTTCGGCAGGCGCAGGGACCGGCGCGTTCCGGACGGAGTTCTCCCGATCACTGAGCTTGTCGAAGTGCGCACGAGGGCCCGCCAGCTCTGTCCACCCTTCGACAAGCTCAGGGACCGGCGTCTTCGGACGGACCTCTCCCGGTCTCTGGGCTTGTCGAGGTGCCTACGAGGGCCTTCCAGCTCGGACCACCCGTCGACATGCTCGGGGACCGGCACTGCAGAGCGGCGGAGGTGCACCGGATCTCGCTCGGGCCGGAGATGATCTCGGGTGTCGGCGTGTCGTGGAGTCCGGCGGGAAAACAAGAACGGCCGGAGCTTTCGCTCCGGCCGTTCGCCGTCTCAACACGGTGTGCGCGAAGGGGGACTTGAACCCCCACGCCCGTAAGGGCACTAGCACCTCAAGCTAGCGCGTCTGCCATTTCCGCCACCCGCGCGTGTTGTGATCGTGTCCGGCTTTCGCTGGGCACGAGAAGAAACTCTAGCACGGATTTCGACAGCCGTTCACCACCTCGTACCGCCAGGGGATCTTCCCGACGCCCTCCGGCCATGCGCCGACCGCCCGATCCGGGGAGAGGTGCAGCGCTCAGGGCCGACGGGTAGCGTGGAGCCATGACCTCCGGCTCAGACGCATCCGACCCCACGCTCGACGAGACCACGCGGATCGCGCGGGACCTCATCCGCATGGACACCACGAACTACGGCGAGGGCCGCTCCAACGGCGAGACGGAGGCCGCCGAGTACGTCGAGGCGTACCTCCGCGACCTCGGTCTGGAGCCGGAGCTGATCGACGCCGCTCCAGGCCGGACGAGCGTGGTCGCACGGGTCGCCGGTGCGAACCCCGAGAAGCCTGCGCTCGTCGTGCACGGGCACCTCGACGTGGTGCCCGCCGACCCTGCGAACTGGTCGGTGGACCCCTTCGGCGGCGAGATCAAGGACGGCCTGCTGTGGGGTCGCGGGGCCGTCGACATGAAGAACATGGACGCGATGATCCTCGCCTCGCTCCGCGACATCCTCGGCAGCGGCCGCCGCCCGGAACGCGACCTCGTGATCGCGATGTTCTCGGACGAGGAGAACGGTGGCGTGTTCGGCTCACACCACCTCGTGACGGAACGACCGGAGCTCTTCGCCGGCGCGACCGAGGCGATCAGCGAGGTCGGCGGGTACTCGATCACGTTCGGCGGACGCCGCTCCTACCTCCTCCAGACCTCCGAGAAGGCCCTGGTCTGGATCAAACTGGTCGCGACCGGACGAGCGGCCCACGGATCCCGCTACGTGCAGGACAACGCCGTCACCCGCCTCGCAGAAGCGGTGGCGGCCATCGGACGCACCGAGTGGCCCGTCCGACTCACCGACACCACCGAGCAGCTGCTCCGTGAGATCGCCACCATCCTCGGCACCACGCCCGAACGACTCGGCCCGGACGAGCTCGCCCTCGCGACGGGCACGGCCTCCGGCTTCATCCAGGCCTCGCTGCGCACGACGAGCAACCCGACCCTGCTGCAGGCAGGCTACAAGCACAACGTGATCCCCGATCGCGCCGAGGCGCTCGTCGACATCCGCACCCTGCCCGGCGAGGAGGACGCCGTGCTCGCGCGCGTCGCGGAGATCGTCGGTGAGGACATCGAGATCGTCGTCATGCACCGCGACATCGGCCTCGAGACACCGTTCTCGGGTCCGCTCGTCGACGCGGTCGTCGAGACCCTCGGGCGCCATGACCCCGGCGCCCCGGTGCTCCCGTACATGCTCTCCGGCGGTACCGACAACAAGGCGCTGTCGCTCCTCGGCATCACCGGGTACGGCTTCGCTCCGCTGCGCCTGCCGGAACACATGGACTTCCCCGCGATGTTCCACGGCGTCGACGAGCGTGTGCCGCTCGACGCGCTAGGGTTTGGCAAGCAGGTCCTCACGGACCTCCTCCTCGACTACTGACTTCCCACGGTCCGTCACCGCGCCGCTTGAGCCGCGTGACGCTCCAGGAGCCGCCCCGCCGACGACTGCCGGATCCGGCCGAACACCAGCCATCCGGCTGCAGAAAGGTGCCCTGTGGACCTCATCAACGCCATCATCCTCGGCCTCGTCCAGGGACTCACCGAGTTCCTCCCGATCTCGTCGAGTGCGCATCTGCGCATCCTCGGCGAATTCCTCCCGGGGGCGAAGGACCCTGGCGCGGCGTTCACGGCGATCACGCAGATCGGGACCGAAGCCGCCGTCGTGGTGTTCTTCTGGCGCGACATCGTCCGCATCATCTCCTCCTGGTGCAAGGCCCTCGTGGGCAAGATCCCGAGGGATGACGCCGACGCCCGCATGGGGTGGCTGATCATCATCGGCAGCATCCCGATCGTCGTGCTCGGCCTGTTCTTCCAGGACCAGATCGAGACGACCTTCCGCTCGCTGTGGATCGTCGCGATCATGCTCATCGTGTTCGGCATCCTGCTCGGTGTCGCCGACGCCGTCGGCGCGAAGAAGCGACGTCTCAAGAGCCTGAACGTGCGCGACGGCGTGATCTTCGGAGGCGCTCAGGCCCTCGCCCTCATCCCCGGCGTGTCCCGCTCAGGCGGCACGATCACCGCTGGACTGTTCATGGGCTATGAGCGCCGTGCTGCGGCGCGGTACGCCTTCCTGCTCGCGATCCCCGCGGTGTTCGGCAGCGGCTTCTACCAGGTCGTCAAGAGCATCGGCGAGCCGAGCCCCTACGGACCGGTCGAGACGCTGGTGGCCACCGTCATCGCGTTCGTCGTCGGCCTCGCGGTCATCGCCTTCTTCATGAGCTACATCTCGAAGCGCAGCTTCCTGCCCTTCGTCGTCTACCGCATCGTGCTCGGCGTCGTCCTGCTGGTGCTGCTCGGCACGGGTGTGATCAGCGCGTGAGGGCCTGGACCGCCCCAGTCGTCCCGCAGCTGCCCGGCTCCGGCACGGCCCCGTGTCTCTGGGACACCCCAAGCGCCGGACTCATCGAGGCCTCCGCTGAACGCACGGCACGGCTGTACGTCTGCGGCATCACGCCATACGACGCGACCCACCTCGGCCACGCGTCGAGCTACCTGGCCTACGACACCCTGCAGCGGGTCTGGCTGGACGCCGGCTACGAGGTGCACTACGCCCAGAACGTCACCGATGTCGACGACCCGCTGCTCGAACGGGCGAACGCGACCGGCGTCGACTGGATCGAACTCGCAACGAGCCAGGTCGAGCTCTTCCGGAGCGACATGGAACGCCTCAGCATCCTGCCTCCCGAGGACTACGTCGCGGTCACCGAGGTCATCGGACCGATCGCCGACGCCGTCGCGCTGCTCGCCGAGCGTGGCGTCGCGTACACGGTCGACACCCCGGACAGCTCCGCCGGGGACGACGTCTACTTCGACGTGCGCGCCGCGGCCGACGACGTCTGGCACCTCGGCGCGGAGAGCGGGCTCGACGAGGCCACGATGGCCGCGTTCTTCGCCGAGCGCGGGGGAGACCCCGACCGCGCCGGGAAACGCGACGCCTTCGATCCGCTGCTCTGGCGGGCTGCGCGCGACGGCGAGCCGAGCTGGGAGTCGCCCGTCGGCCGAGGCCGGCCGGGCTGGCACATCGAGTGCTCGGTCATCGCCCTCCAGCACCTCGGATCCGACTTCACGGTCCAGGGCGGCGGCTCCGACCTCGTCTTCCCACACCACGACCTGAGTGCCGGGCATGCCGCAGCGCTGTCCGGTCGCCCGCTCGCCAAGGTGTTCAGCCACGCCGGCATGGTCGCCTACGAGGGCACCAAGATGTCGAAGTCCCTGGGCAACCTCGTCCTCGTCTCACGCCTGGCCGCCGACGGAGCGGACCCCTCGGCGATCCGGCTCGCGATCCTCGCGAACCACTACCGCAGCGATTGGGAGTGGCACGACGAGCACCTGGTCCTGGCCGATCGTCGGCTCAGGGCCTGGCGTTCGGCCTTCACGACGGACGCCGCGGGTGGAGCGTCCGCCGTCGAGCTGCTGCAGGCGATGCGGGTCCGACTCGCGGACGACCTCGACACCCCGGGTGCCATCGCACTCGTCGACGCCGCAGCGACGACCGGCGTCGACGACGCCGACCTCGCGCGGTCGGCCGTCGACGCGCTCCTCGGCGTGCGCTGAGCAGGACGGTGACTCACCGGAGTCGCACCACGGCGACGGGACCGGGCTACTCGCGGTCCTTCCGCCAGGGCTCGTCGCCCTTGCCCTCGTCCCGACGGAGGTACCGCTCGAACTCCTTGGCGATGGCCTCGCCGCTCGCCTCAGGCGACTCGACGGTGTCGCGCGCCTGCTCCAGCTGCTGGATGTAGGCGGCCATGTCCTCGTCTTCGGCGGCGAGCGTGTCGATCCCGCTCTGCCACTCGCCGGACTCCTCGACGAGGGCTCCGCGGGGGATGACGACGTCGATGAGTTCCTCGAGCTTGTCGATGAGCGCCAGGACGGCTTTCGGGGAGGGCGCGCTGTGCACGTAGTGGGGGACCGAGGCCCAGACCGACAGGCTCTGGACGCCCTGCCGCTCGGCGGCGTCGGCCAGCACACTGAGGATGCCGACCGGCCCCTCGTAGGTGCTGCGCTCGAGCTGCAGGGCCTGCCGCAGCTCCGCGTTCTCGCTCGAGGCGAAGACCGAGATGGGTCGCGTGTGCGGGACGTCGGCGAGCATCGCACCGAGCATCACCATGCCGGTGATGCGCTGCTCGGTGATCACGGCGAGGATCTCGTCGACGAATGCCTTCCAACCGCGCGAGGGCTCGGCACCGAGCAACACGTAGACGTTGTCGCCGCCGCCCTCGCTGACCCGGAGCGCGGCGTCCTCCGCGAGGGGGGTCGCTGGCTTCGCCGCTTCGGGGTCGGGCCCCGAGATCGTGGTGCCGGGCCAGGTCAGCGACCGTTTGCCGTCCTCGTCGACGCCGACCGTCGGCCGGTTGAACTGGTAGTCGTAGTAGGGCTCCGGGTCGATCTCGAGCAGCGGGCGGAGGGCGAGCGAGTCGCGGAGCACGCGCACCGCGCCGCTCGCCGCCTCGCCGGCATCGTTCCAACCCTCGAACGCCACGACGAGCAGGCGACCGCCCAGCGGCTCCTTGGTGTCTTCCGTCACGTCTCACTCCTCGGTGCACGGGGACCTTCCGCGACCATCCATCCAGGATAGGCGCTTCACCACCCGGTAGCATGGCACCCCGTGACCACTCTCCTCCCTGCCGCAGTCCTCTGGGACATGGACGGCACCGTCGTCGACACCGAGCCCTACTGGATGGAGGCCGAGACCGAGCTGGTCGCGGCCCACGGTGGCACCTGGACCCATGAGGACGGCCTCCTGCTCGTCGGGAACGGGCTCTGGGACTCCGCCGCCGTGCTCCAGGGCCGCGGCGTCACGCTGGACGCGGACACCATCGTCGCCCACCTCACGGACCACGTCCGGCGCCTCATCCAGGAACGCGGCGTCCCGTTCCGTCCGGGCGCCCAGGAACTGCTTCGCGAGCTCCGGGAGGCCGGCGTGCCGACCGCGCTCGTCACCATGTCCATCCGGTCCATGGCCGAGGACATCGCCAGCGGCATCCCGTTCGACGCGTTCGACCTCATCGTCGCGGGCGACGAGGTCGAGCGGCCAAAGCCGCACCCGGACCCCTACCTCAGGGCCGCGGAGGCACTCGGCGTCGACCCGCGCGAGTGCATCGCGATCGAGGACTCCGCCACCGGTCTCGCGTCCGCCCTCGCGGCGGGGACCATCGCCGTGTCGGTCCCGCACATCGTGCCGATCCCCGAGGGCCCGCGCCACACCACCTGGGACACCCTCGCCGGGCGCTCCGTCGCCGACCTCGCCGAGCTGCGCTCGACCGCGAGCGGCCCCACCCACCACCCCGAGACAGAGGCAGCACAGCGATGAGCGCGAACCACCAGCCGGCGAACAGCGGCCCCTTCCGCGAGGGCGACCGCGTGCAGCTGACCGGACCGAAGGGGCGGAAGAACACCATCACGCTGGAGGCCGGCAAGGTCTTCCACACGCACCGCGGGATGATCGAGCACACCACGATCATCGGCCTGCCGGACGGCAGCGTCGTCGCCAACACCGAGGGCATCGAGCACCTCGCGCTGCGGCCGCTGCTGGTCGACTTCGTGATGTCGATGCCTCGCGGCGCCGCCATCATCTACCCGAAGGACGCGGCTGAGATCATCGGCCAGGCGGACATCTTCCCCGGCGCGACGGTCGTCGAGGCCGGTGTCGGTTCCGGCGCGCTCTCCCTCTGGCTCCTCCGGGCCATCGGACCGTCGGGCAGGTTGGCCTCCTTCGAGCGTCGGGACGAGTTCGCCGACGTCGCGCGAGGCAACGTCGCGACCTTCTTCGGCTACGACCCGCAGAACTGGTCGGTCACGGTCGGCGACCTCCAGGAGACCCTGCCCGACACGATGCCCGCCGAATCCGTCGACCGCGTTGTGCTCGACATGCTCGCACCGTGGGAGTGCCTCGACGTCGCCTGGGAGGCGCTGAAGCCCGGCGGCGTGATCCTCTGCTATGTCGCCACCGTCACCCAGCTGTCCCGGGTCGCCGAGGCGATCCGAGGGACGGGCGGCTTCACGAACCCGCAGTCGAACGAGACGATGATGCGCGGGTGGCACGTCGAGGGGCTCGCCGTGCGACCGGACCACCGGATGATCGGGCACACGGGCTTCCTCATCACCGCTCGGAAGCTCGCGCCCGGCACGGTCCTGCCCGAGCTCAAGCGACGCGCCTCGAAGAGCGACTTCAGCGCTGAGGACGTCGAGCTGTGGACGCCGGGCGCCCTCGGGGAACGCTCCGCGAGCGCGAAGATCTTGCGGAAGCGCGCCAGGAGCGCCGGGGCGAGCGCCGACCTCTCCCGTGCGCGGGGCCTCGACGGCGACAGCGCGGGGGCCGACGGGTCGATCGAACCGTCCGCCGCTGAGCCGCCGCTCGGCGACGATCGTTGACCCCGGTTCGCGTCGACTAAACTGTGCGACGGCGACCTGCCGTCCCACCCGTACCACCGAAACGAGGATCCGTGCGCACTGCACCAGCTCTCATCGCCGCAGCAGGCCTCCTGCTCGTCTCCCTCACCGGGTGCACCGCGCCGGGCTCGGCCTCCTGCGACACCGCGGCGTCCGCCGGTGACGCGACGAAGCTCATCAGCGTGTCGGGTGACTTCGGGGCCACCCCGAAGGTCGAGCTCCCGAAGCCGCTGTACACGAAGACGACGGAGCGCCAGGTCGTCATCCAGGGCGACGGTCAGCAGGTCTCGGCCGACGGCACCGTCAACCTCAACCTGATGCTCCTCAACGGACGCACGGGCGACGTCCTGCAGCAGACGGACTTCAACGGGCCCGCGAGCACCCTCATCGCCCTGTCCGGAAGCCTCCCCGGCTTCGCGAAGACGTTCGCCTGCACGACGGTCGGATCCCGAGTCGTCGCCGCGATCTCGCCCGAGGACGCCTTCGGTCCGAGCGGTGGCAGCGAGGCGAACGGCATCAAGAAGGACGACGCGATCATCCTCGTCGCCGACATCCAGGGTGCCGCGCTGGCCAAGGCCGACGGCGCCGAGCGCCCGATCCCGTCGGGGTTCCCCTCGGTCGTCACCGCTCCGAGCGGCCAGCCGGGCATCACCATCCCGGCTGCCCCCGCCCCGACCGAGACCAAGCACACCCTGTCCCGTGCCGGCGACGGCGCCACCGTCAAGGCCGGCGACCAGGTCATCGTCAACTACACCGGTGTGCTGTGGGATCAGAAGAGCGTCTTCGACAGCAGTTGGGAGAAGGGCCAGCCCCTCGTCTTCCAGGCCGACGGCGGTCAGATGATCAAGGCCTTCAACGACGCGGTCGTCGGTCAGCAGGTCGGGTCACAGATCGTCCTCGTGGTGGCACCGAAGGACGGCTACGGCGAGCAGGGCTCGGGTAGCGTCCCGGCCGGCGCGACGCTCGTGTTCGTCATCGACGTGCTCGGCACCCAGCACGCGACGCAGTAACCGACACGCGTTGGAGACGGCCCGTCCCACGCCCGCGTCGCGGGTGGGGGACGGGCCGTCCGTCGGTAGACTGGACCGGTGTCCTCAGCCCGCGAGTCCCCGAAGCCGGTCCCGGTGGAGGAGCGACTCTTCAGCCTCGTGCTCGCCCTCCTCGCCACGCAGACCGGCCTGACGAAGAACGAGATCCTGTCGACCGTCCAGGGGTACCGCCAGCAGTATTCGAGTGGCGGCGGCAACGCCAGCCTCGAGCGACAGTTCGAGCGCGACAAGGACAACATCCGCGAACTCGGCGTCCCGCTCGAGACGATCGAGCAGCCGGGGGAACCCGGCAACAACCAGTCGATGCGCTATCGGATCCCGAAGGGCGCCTACGAACTCCCCACCGACGTCCGGTTCACCCCGGCGGAGCTGTCGCTGCTGTCGCTCGCCGCCACCGTCTGGCGCGAGGGGTCGCTCTCCGGCCAGTCGCAGCGCGCGATGACGAAGTTGCGGTCGCTCGGCATCGAGCCCGACGAACCGATCATCGGATACGCGCCGCGACTCCGCACCCGGGAGGCCTCGTTCGAACCGCTCGACGCGGCGCTCGAACGTCGGTCCGTGGTCGCCTTCCCCTACTTGAAGCCCGGCGAGGCGCGGCCACGCGTCCGCACCGTCGCGCCGCTGGCGCTCGTCCAGCACGAAGGTCGTTGGCACCTCTACGCCACCGACCGGACGGTGGACGAACCCCGGACGTTCCTCCTGTCGCGGATCGTCGGTCCGGTCAAGCCGACGGGGGAGTCGTTCCCCGCCGACGACCGCGACCACGCCGCCGATGCGATCGACGGCCTGCGCCGTGTGTCCTCGTCGCAGCGCGCCCTCGTCCGTGTGCGGCCCGGGACCGACGCCGCAGCCCGCCTCGGCAACCGCTACGGCGTCAGCGACACCGAGCGCACGGAACTCACCATCCCGTACCTCGACCACCACATACTCGCCGACGAGCTCGCCGGGTTCGGCCCCGAGGTCGTCGTCCTCGACCCTCCGGCGCTCATCGAGGCCGTGGCGTCCAGACTCGAGCTGGTCGTCGCCCGCCACCGCGCGACCGACGACGCACCCCACCCCGAGGAGACCGCTCGTGGCTAAGCGACCGGCGGCGCCCCGCGCCCAGGACAAGCTGATCTTCCTCCTTTCCCTCGTGCCCTACCTCATCGACCGCGAGCGGGTCACGGTCGACGAGGCCGCGCGGCACTTCGGCCTGTCGCCGCGCCAGATCCGTGAAGCGGTCGAGCTGTTGACGGTGTCCGGCGTGCCGGGCGACACCCGGCAGTACCTCGCCGGCGACCTCTTCGACATCGACTGGGGCAGCTTCGAGGAGGACGACGAGATCGTCCTCACCCACCGGGTCGCCCTCGACGACAGTCCTCGCTTCTCGGCCCGCGAGGCCTCCGCCCTCATCGCCGGCCTACAGTCCCTGCAGCGCCTTCCCGAATTCGTCGACAGCGACGTCATCGGCGGCGTGATGGCGAAACTCGCCCGTGGTGCGTCGTCGGCACCGGGCCAGCTCGCGGTCACCGAGTCCTACTCCGCGCACGCGGTCGGCATCATCCGGTCGGCTCTGGCCGCCGGCCACAGCGTCGCGTTCGACTACGTCGACGCGAGCGGGGCGACCGAGGCGAGGCTGGTGGACCCGCTGCGTCTCGAGTCCCAGGACCAGGACTGGTACCTCTACGGGTGGTGCCACCTGCGCGAGGCGACGCGTCGCTTCCGTCTCGATCGGATGACCGAGCTGCGGGAGACCGACGCCGAGGTCGTGTTCCGCGAAGCGGACGTCGTCGTCCCGACCGCGTTGTTCGAGCCGAGCGACTCCGACCGCAGCGTCACCGTGCTCGTCCGACGCTCGGTCCTCCCGCTCATCGACGACTACGTGGTCGCCGTCGACAGCGCGCCAGGCGGCTCCGCAGCTCGCGAGGACACCGATGCCGAGGTGACGGCGACCCTGCGCCTCGCGCACCATCACGGCCTCAAACGACTGGTCGCCGCGCACCCCGGGCTCATCACCGTGCTCGGCCCGGCGGACGCGCGCGACGCGGTCGCCGATTGGGCGGCCGCCGGTCTCGCCCAGTACCGCACGACATCGGGGAGCTGACTCGCGAGACTCCAGGCGGTCGAGCGGGAGATGCAGGGTAGAGTGAGTGGACCTCGACCTCGAAGATCAGGAACGAAGACTATGTTCGGCAACGCATTCACCGGGTGGCACCTCGTCATCATCCTCCTCATCGTCCTGCTGCTGTTCGGAGCACCGAAGCTCCCGGGTCTCGCCCGCAGCGTCGGTCAGTCGATGCGGATCTTCAAGAGCGAGGTCAAGAGCATGCGCGACGACGAGCCTGCCTCGACCGACGCGACGGGCACGGTTCCGCCCGCGAGTGCGGCACCAGCCGACCAGACTCCGGCCGCGACGGCCCCGCAGAAGCCGACCGACCCGCCGGTCAAGCCGTAACCCTGAGGACCACCCGAGCCCGATGACGCCAGCACCTGGCCCCCGACGAGTGCGCCTCGAACACGCTGCTCAGGAACGGACGATGTCGCCGTGGCCCTGACCGAGAAGCGCACCAAGAAGCAGAACCGCGAAGGGCGGATGTCCCTCGGCGAGCACCTCGTCGAGTTGCGGAAGCGGTTGTTCTACTCCGCCATCGGCATCATCGTCGGTATGGTCGCGGGCTTCATCGCCTCCGAATGGATCATCGAGGCGATGAGCGCTCCCATCCTCGTCATCGCCGACGATCGCGGGCAGGCGTTCCTGAACTTCACCAACGTCACGAGCGCGTTCGACCTGCGGATGAAGATCGCCCTCACCGCCGGCGTCGTCCTGTCCAGCCCGGTGTGGCTCTACCAGATCTGGGCGTTCCTCGTGCCCGGCCTGACGCGCAAGGAACTGAAGTACGCGATCGGGTTCTTCGCGACCGCCGTGCCGCTGTTCCTCGCGGGCTGCTACGCGGGTTGGTTCGTGTTGCCGCACATCGTCGAGCTCATGCTCGGCTTCACCCCGACGGCTGCGGCCAACTTCCTCGACGCCACCACCTATTACGACTTCGTCCTCAAACTGGTGCTCGCGGTCGGTGTCGCCTTCGTCCTGCCCGTGTTCCTCGTGCTGTTGAACTTCGTCGGCGTGCTCTCCGCAGCGGCGATCATCAAGGCGTGGCGGGTCGCGATCCTCGTCATCGTGCTCTTCACGGCCATCGCCACGCCCGCCGCCGACATCGTGTCGATGTTCGTCCTGGCGATCCCGATGGTCCTGTTGTACTTCGCGGCCTACGGTGTCGCCGTCCTGCACGACCGCAGTGCGGCCAAGCGGCAGCGACGCATCGACGCCGAACTCGGTAGCGCGGGGCTCGCATGAGCGACACCGCGTCGCCTGCCGAGCGGTATCGGGCAGCAGCGGTCCGGAACGCGACACCGAGGCTTCAGGAGTTCCGCGCGAGGCAACGTTTCGACCTCGACGCGTTCCAACTCGAGGCGTGCGAGCGGATCGAGAACGGCAGCAGCGTTCTCGTCGCCGCACCGACGGGGGCCGGCAAGACCATCGTCGCCGAGTTCGCGATCGCCCTCGCCATGCACGGCGACCGCGGCAAGGTCTTCTACACCACGCCGATGAAGGCGCTCAGCAACCAGAAGTTCCAGGAGCTCACCGCTGAGTACGGGTCCGAGCACGTCGGCCTGCTCACGGGCGACACGAACGTGAACGGCAACGCCCGCATCGTCGTCATGACGACCGAGGTCCTCCGCAACATGCTGTACGCGGACTCCGACGCCCTGATCGATCTCGCCTTCGTCATCATGGACGAGGTGCACTATCTGGCGGACCGGTTCCGCGGTGCGGTGTGGGAGGAGGTCATCATCCACCTCCCGCAGGCCGTCCGGATGGTGTCGCTGAGCGCGACCGTGTCGAACGCCGAGGAGTTCGGTGACTGGCTGCAGGCCGTCCGCGGCGACACAGCCGTGATCGTGTCCGAAGAGCGCCCAGTGCCCCTCACCCAGCACGTGCTGATGCGGAACAAACTCATCGACCTGTTCGCCGCGCCGAGCCTCGCCGACACCCACCAGGTCAATCCGGAGCTCGTCCGGATGGCCCAGTTCGGCGGCCGTGCGCCGAACAGCCGTCAATACAAGGACATCAGCCGCTACAACCAGCGGCGAGCCCCGCACCGCGCGGAGAAACTCGACCGCGGCCATTTCGTCCAGATGCTCGACGACCACCACCTGCTCCCGGCCATCTTCTTCGTGTTCAGCCGCGTCGGGTGCGATCAGGCGGTCAAGCAGGTCCTGCGCTCGGGCATCAGGCTGACCGAGGCGCACGAACGCGACGAGATCCGCCAGATCGTCGACGAGCACTGCCGGACCCTGCTCGACGAGGACCTCGCCGTCCTGGGCTACTGGGAGTGGCTCGACGGCCTGGAGCGTGGCGTCGCCGCTCACCACGCCGGTCTGCTTCCGGCGTTCAAGGAGGTCGTCGAAGAGCTCTTCCGGCGGAAGCTCGTGAAGGTCGTCTTCGCGACCGAGACCCTCGCGCTCGGCATCAACATGCCGGCCAGGACGGTCGTCCTCGAGAAGCTCGAGAAGTTCAACGGAGAGGCACGAGTCCCGATCACCCCGGGGGAGTACACCCAGATCACCGGGCGGGCCGGACGCCGCGGCATCGACGTCGAGGGCCACGCCGTGATCCAGTGGACCGAGGGGCTGCACCCCCAGTCCGTCGCCTCACTCGCCTCCCGTCGCACCTACCCGCTCAACTCCAGCTTCCGCCCGACCTACAACATGGCGGTCAACCTGATCGACCAGTTCGGCCGTCAACGCACGCGTCAGATCCTCGAGTCGTCGTTCGCACAGTTCCAGGCCGACCGGGCCGTCGTCGGGATCGCTCGGAAAGTGCGCGAGCAGGAGTCATCGCTCGCCGGCTACGAGAAGTCCATGTCGTGCCACCTCGGGAACTTCATCGAGTACGCCGGCATCCGGCGTGAACTCACGGACCTCGAACGCAAGGGCGAACCGAACGGTTCGCGCGCGTCGAAGGACCGTCGCCAACGCAAGCTCGCCGAACTCCGCAAGCGGATGCGGGCCCACGCCTGCCACGTCTGCCCGCACCGCGAGGACCACGCTCGTTGGGCGGAACGATGGTTCAAGCTGAAGAAGCAGACCGACCAGCTGCGGCAGCAGATCCAGACGCGGACCGGAGCGGTCGCGCGCGTGTTCGACCGGGTCGTGGACGTCCTGCTCGAGTACGAGTACCTGGCACGCGACGAGCACGGGGCGGTCGTCGTCGCGGCTCCAGGACGCACCTTGAAGCGCATCTACGGAGAGCGGGACCTCCTCGTGGCGGAATGCCTGCGCACCGGTGCGTGGAACGACCTCGATGCCGCATCCCTCGCGGCGATGGCCGCCGCGATCGTCTACGAACCACGGCGTGAGGAGCAGAACACCCCGGAGCGCTTCCTGCCCCGCGGCCCGTTCCGCTCCGCGCTCGAACGGACGCAGGACCTCTGGAGTCGGCTCGACGACAGCGAACGGGAGCACCGCCTCCCGGGGAGCAACCCGATCTCGACCGGCCTCTCCCTCGCGATGCACCAGTGGGCCAAGGGTGCGAACCTCGACACGGTGCTCATCGTGGCGGAACTCGCCGCCGGAGACTTCGTGCGGTGGTGCAAGCAGACCATCGACCTGCTCGATCAACTCCGCGTCGTCGACGGACCGGTGGGCCGTCATTCGCGCGAGGCGCTGGATTCGATCCGACGCGGCATCGTCGCGTACAGCTCGCTGTGAGGTCCCTGCACCGTCGGAGCGACCGGCTCCGACCGATCGACGCGCTGGTCGACCGTCGTCCGCCGCTCCCGCTCTGGCTCGCGGCTGTCGTGGCCATCGCCGCCGGCCCGGTCCTCGACGCCGGCTTCCCGGACCGCGGTGTCTGGCCGCTCACGTTCGTCGGCATCGCCCTCGTCCTCCTCACCCTCATGGGGCGCAGCGTCGGCGGTGCGCTCCTCGTCGGCTTCCTGGCGGGGGAGTCGTTCTACCTGATCCACATCGAGTGGGCGACCGCCTACCTGGGTCCCGTCCCGTGGGCGGCACTGTCGACGCTCGAGGCCATCTTCTTCGCGCTCGGAGCCGTACTCATCACCCTGGCGTACCGCTGGGTACCGCGCGCCTTCCCCGGGATCGGTGGACGGGTCTGGTTGACCGCCGCGGTCGTCGCCGCCCTGTGGACCGCGCGCGAGACGCTCGTGAGCACCTGGCCGTACGGCGGATTCCCGTGGGCGAGGATGGCGCTCAGCCAGTCGGAGAGCCCGTTCGCACCGCTCGTCGCCTGGGTCGGGTTCTCGGGGCTGTCGTTCCTCATGGTGCTGCTCGTGGCACTCGCCCTGCAGCTTGCCGCGACCGCGGAGCTCCCGACGGTCAGCCGGGTCGGGACCGCGGTCCTCGCGGTCATCGCGGTGCTCGTCGTGCCCGCCTGGCCGACGGCGACGACCGGGAGCATGCGGGTGGCTGCCATCCAGGGCGACGGCCCCGCCGGCTACTTCGACGCCGCAGCACCCGGCACGGTCATGCAGACCCAGATCGACGAGACGCTGCAGGTGCTCGACGCGGATGTCGACGTGGTGGTCTGGCCGGAGGGCAGCGCAGACCTCGACCCGCAACGGGTTCCCCAATCGGCGGCAGCCCTCGACGCGTTGAGCCGTCGCATGGACGCACCGTTCGTCGTCGGTGCGATCTCCCAACGCGGCGACCGCTACTACAACTCGTCACTCCTCTGGGACGCCTCGGACGGCGTCCGCGACGTCTACGACAAGAAGCACCCGGTCCCGTTCGGCGAATACGTCCCCGACCGGAAGTTCTGGGAGCCGTTCGCGCCCGACCTCATCGGCCTCATCCAACGCGAGTACACCCCGGGTACGAAGGACAACGTCTTCGACATCGACGGCGTGCTCGCAGGGATCAGCATCTGCTTCGACATCGCCGACGATCAGCTCACCCGCGACGCGGTGGCGGGTGGCGCACGGATCGTGTTCGCCCAGACGAACAACGCGGACTTCGGGCAGACGGACGAGAATCAACAGCAGCTCGCAATCGCCCGGCTCCGGGCGATCGAGTCAGCACGATCGGTCGTGAACATCTCGACCGTGGGGACCAGTCAGATCATCGGTCCAGACGGCTCGACGATCGACAGCATCCCGGCCTTCCGCCCCGGATCGATGGTCTCCGAGGTGCCGCTGGCGGACACGGTCACGCCGTCGATGGCCTTCGGTCACCAGCTCGAGCTGTTCATCGGTGGCATGGGACTCGCCTCGCTGGTCCTCGCCGGGTTCGCCGCCAGACCCCGGCGCGTCTCGATCCGCCCCCGGACATGACGATCGGCTGATCCGATACCGGATCAGCCGATCGAGGGGAGGCCTGTCAGGGGCTCGGTGTCACGCGCTCTTCTGCTGGCCGCGACGGGCGCGCAGATATGAGAGCCGCTCTTCGAGCAGCTCCTCGAGCTCGTCACGCGAGCGACGCTCGAGCAGCATGTCCCAGTGGCTGCGGGGGGTCTTCACGTCACCGCGGTCGACGACGACGGGCTTGGAGTCGACGAGGAGGACAGCTTCAGCACCGCAGTGCCGGCATTCCCACAGTTCAGGGACTTCCGCATCCGCGGCGAAGGTCATGGTGGTCTCGCGCTCGCAACTCTGACACCGGTAGATGTGGTTGCTCCGCGCCGAGAATATGACGCCCTCTTCCGTTTGTAGACTCTGGGCGCCCAGGCGCATTCCGCGCAAACTGCGATCTGCCATTGTGTGGTCTCCTCTCGCTCGGCATCCACAGTTATAAACCCACAAGCTGGGTAAACTGTTCCGTTCACCCATCCGGCTCTCAGCTCCTGCCCAGCTGCGGACGCGTCAGGTACGGGGAGCCGACGCGTCAGCGCGAGCGGACCAGCTCGAGCGCGAGGTCACAACGGTCGGTGACGAGGCCGTCGACGCCGAGATCCAACAGGCGTCGCATGTCGGCGGGGTCGTTGACCGTCCACACGTGAACCTCGACGCCCAGCGCATGCGTCTGTGCGAGGAGGCGCTTCGTCACGACGGGTACGCCGCGGAACCGTTCGGGTACCTGGAGCGCCTGGACACCGGCGAGCGACCGGCGGAGTGCGCCGCGGAGACCGAGGGCGGCTGCGGGGAGCACGCGGAGCAGGATCCGGGCCGACGCGGATGAGGCCACGGAGTCGACACCCGCCTCCAGCCCCACGGCCCGCACGATCGTGGAACGTCTGCCCTCGTCGAATGAGGTGACGAGCACCCGATCGGCGGCACCGGCACCGATGATCGCGGCAGCCGCCGGTGCAGCCGCGGCCGCCGCCTTGATGTCGAGGTTGAAGCGTGCCGCGGGGAACGCCGCCAGCGCCTCCGACAACGTCGGGATACGATCGCCGCCGAGGTCGATCCGCTGGAGTTCCGCGAGTTCGAGGTCGGCGATCGGTCTCGGATCGCCCGTGATGCGGCGCAGGGACGCGTCGTGGAAGAGGACGGCGTGTCCGTCGCGCGTGCAGTGCGCGTCGGTCTCGACGTACTCGGCGCCGGCAGCCAGTGCACGGCGGAAGGACGACAGCGTGTTCTCGGGAACCCCCGGCCCGGCCAGCCCTCGATGGGCGAGGACCCGAGGGCGGGCCGGACGGAAGTAAGGGAGGACCGCTGTCGTCACCGCGTGCTCAGCCCTCGGGCTGGACGGGGGTCGTCGGCGCCGGTGGCATCTGGGGCGACGAGGCCGGCGCGGTGGTGAAGGAGGGCGCCTGCGCAGCTGCGGCCGCCGCCCGTGCCGTGGCCGCAGGGTCGCGGGTGTTCCCCGGCCCGAAGGCGGAGCCGATGCCCTTGAGCGCCTCGGTCAGTTCGCTCGGGATGACCCAGAGCTTGTTCGCCTGGCCTTCCGCGAGCTTCGGGAGCATCTGCAGGTACTGGTAGCCCAGGAGCTTCTCGTCGGGGTCGCCGTCGTGGATGGCCTTGAACACCGTCTGGATGGCGGACGCCTCACCCTGAGCACGGAGCACGGCTGCCTGGGCATCACCCTCGGCGCGGAGGATCTCGGCCTGCCGCGCACCCTCGGCCGTCAGGATGGCCGACTGCTTGGTTCCCTCAGCGGTGAGGATGAGGGCTCGACGGTCGCGCTCGGCCCGCATCTGCTTCTCCATGGAGTCCTGGATGGAGAGCGGCGGGTCGATCGCCTTGAGCTCGACGCGTCCGACGCGGATACCCCACTTGCCGGTCGCCTCGTCGAGCACGATGCGGAGCTTGCTGTTGATCTCGTCGCGGCTCGTCAACGCCTCCTCGAGGTTCAACCCACCGACGACGTTTCGGAGCGTCGTCGTGGTCAGCTGCTCGACGGCTCCCAGGTAGTTCGCGATCTCGTACGTCGCGGCTCGGGCGTCAGTCACCTGGAAGTAGACGACCGTGTCGATCGAGACGACGAGGTTGTCCTCGGTGATCACCGGCTGCGGCGGGAAGGAGACGACGGTCTCGCGCAGATCGATGAGCGGCCGCAACCGGTCGATGAAGGGGATGAGCAGGTTCAGACCCGGCAAGAGGGTCTTGTGGTACTTGCCGAGCCGCTCGACCACGCCGGCGCTCGCCTGCGGGATGATGCGGATGGATCGGAACAGCACCACCAGCACGAAGGTGACGACGATGGCCGCGATCACCCAGCCGATGATCGCTCCTGATGAGATGTCGTTCACGACTACTCCTTCTGCTCGCCCAGCGGTGCCGGGTGGGTTGGGACGGGGACGACGACGGCGGTGGCACCGTCGACGACGGACAGGACGATGCGCGTGCCGGGCTCGAGGGACGACGCGGGGGAGTCGTGCGGGGTCCTGGCGGTCCAGACCTCGCCGTTGCCGAGCTTCACCTGGCCACCGTGCGGGGTCACCGTCGAGAGCACGAGCCCCGGCATGCCGAGGAGCGCGTCGACGTTGCTCTTCGCCGGGTCCGCGCCGCGTTGCAGCGCTCGGAGCAGCGGCGGCCTGACGGCCAACAGGAGCAGGAGGGCGGCAGCGGCTGCGATGAGCAGCTGGAGCCACCACGGAGCGCCGAGGAGGCCGGAGAGCAGCCCGACGGTGCCGCCGAGCGCGAGCATGAGGAAGGTGAACTCGAGCGACAGGATCTCGATGATGACGAACACGAGGATCAGGACCAACCAGGCGATCCAGGCGTACTCGGTGATGACGTCCATGGTGCGGATTCCTCCCGGATCGGCTCTCGCGTCTGCCGCCTCGCAGTCCGGGGGAGCGCGAGACGGTGCGCCGGTCGGGTTCAACGCTATCAGCTGGGCGGACCACCGAACCGGATCCGTCTGCCGGTTGTTGGTAAGGTCGTTGGCTGGAACCAGCCGCCGATGAGCGGCCCCAGATCTGAAGGAGCCCTCACGTGACGAACCCCCTGGCCGCCGGATCACTCTCCGGGAAGAACGTCCTCGTGACGGGCTCGTCCCGCGGCATCGGCGCCGACACCATCCGGTACTTCGCCGGCGCCGGCGCCAACGTCGTGATCAACTACCGGAACAAGGAGGCTCGCGCCGTCAAGCTCGCTGACGAGGTGCGAGCCCTCGGTGTGCAGGCCCTGGTGGTCGGGGCCGACCTCACCGACCCCACCTCGGTCGCCGCCATGTTCGCGACGACGAAGGCCGAGCTCGGCGACCTCGATGTCCTGGTGCTGAACGCTTCCGGAGGGATGGAGAGCGGCATGGCCGAGGACTACGCCATGCAGCTCAACCGGGACGCACAGGTGAGCGTCGTCGAACACGCCCTCCCCTTGCTCCACGCCGGCTCGCGGATCGTGTTCGTCACGAGCCACCAGGCGCACTTCATCCGGACGACGCCGACGATGCCCGAGTACGTGCCGGTCGCGACCTCCAAGCGCGCGGGCGAGGATGCGCTCCGCGCCAAGCAGGACCAGTTCGACGCGGCCGGTGTCGAGTTCGTGGTCGTCTCAGGCGACATGATCGAGGGGACCATCACCGCGACCCTCCTCGAGCGCGCCAACCCCGGTGCGATCAGCTCCCGCAAGGAGTCGGCCGGTCGTCTCTACAACGTGGGCGAGTTCGCGGCCGAGGTCGCCTCGGCCGCCGTGGACCCGATCCCCGAGGACCACACCCGCTACGTGGGGGACACGAGCGACTTCATCGCCGAGTAGTCGACGATCCTGACACGACGAACGCCCGGTCCCTCGAGGGGCCGGGCGTTCGTCGTCCTGCCAGCCGGGTCAGCCGGCGAGACCGGCCCGCTTCACCTGCTTGCCGAAGGTGATCGCCTGGATGATCTCGACGACGCCGGCCGCGATGAGGAAGAACGCGGTGACGAGCAGGAGGGTCACGGCGGCGAGCAGCGGGTTCGCGAGGACGAACACGCCGGCGACGACGCTGATGACGCCGTAGAGGATGGTGATCCACCGCGACACGTCCGGTGCCGAGTCGAACAGCGAGGCCACGCCCTCGACGATCCAGGAGACACCGATCACGAAGACGAGTGCGCCGATGCCGAGCAGCGGATCGATGAAGATGTAGACGCCGGCGGCCAGCAGCAGCACACCGAACACGATCGTGAGGACCCGCCAGAGTCCGCCGTGCTCACGGGCGACGACGCCACGCGTGATGCGGGCGATCCCGGCGATGAGGAAGTAGATGGCGAAGATCCACGCGACGGCGACCAGCGAGGCCTTCGGCGCGACCAACAGGAAGACGCCCAGGAGGATCGTGAGGATCCCACCGACGGCGAAGGCCCATCGGACACCGGAGATCTGGCTCGCGGTCAGCTTGGTGGAGTTCAGCGTGTAGGTGGTGGTGGACGGTTCGGACATGGTCGGCTCCTGACGGTGGACAGTGCGGCGCTCCCGAGCAGACCGGGTGCGTTCCACCAGTGTGACGCATTCACACAGGTGTTTCACAGCATGACCGTCCATGTCGCACGGGTCCAGGCCCGATCCAGTCGAGACGCGGCCCGATGACGACGGATACGCTGATCGCCATGAGCGAGACGCCGATGCACTCCCAGGCCGCCGACAGCCACGACGTCATCCGGGTCAGGGGTGCCCGCGAGCACAATCTGCGCGACGTCGACGTCGACCTCCCGAAGCGCCGCCTCACCGTGTTCACGGGCGTGTCCGGCTCGGGGAAGAGCTCCCTCGTCTTCGGGACGATCGCTGCCGAGTCGCAGCGGATGATCAACGAGACCTACAGCGCGTTCGTCCAGGGCTTCATGCCGTCGCAGGCGCGGCCCGACGTCGACGTGCTCGAGGGACTCACCACGGCGATCATCGTCGACCAGGAGCGGATGGGGGCGAACTCGCGTTCGACGGTGGGCACCGCGACCGATGCGAACACCATGTTGCGCATCCTCTTCAGTCGGATCGGAGACCCGTCCATCGGGTCTCCGCAGGCCTTCTCCTTCAACGTCGCTTCGATCAGCGGCGCCGGAGCGGTGACCATCGAGCGCGGGGGACAGAGCACGAAGGAGCGGCGGAGCTTCTCGATCACCGGTGGCATGTGCCCGCGCTGCGAGGGCATGGGCACGGTGAACGACATCGACCGCTCCCAGCTCTACGACGCCACGAAGTCGCTCAACCAGGGCGCGCTCACGATCCCCGGCTATACACCCGACGGCTGGGGCGTACGGATCTTCACCGGATCCGGATTCCTCGACGCCGACAAGCCCATTCAGGACTACACGGAGCGGGAGCTCCACGACTTCCTCCACAAGGAGCCGACGAAGGTGAAGGTCGGCGACATCAACATGACCTACGAGGGCCTGATCCCGAAGGTGCAGAAGTCGTTCCTCTCGAAGGACCGAGAGGCGATGCAGCCGCACATCCGCGCGTTCGTCGACCGCGCCGTCACCTTCACGACGTGCCCGGCTTGTGAGGGGACCCGACTGAGCGAGGGCGCACGGAGTTCGCGCATCGCCGGTCGGAACATCGCCGAACTGTGCGCGATGCAGATCAGCGACCTCGCGGCGTGGATCCGGGCGCTCGACGAACCGTCGGTGCGCCCGCTTCTGACGGTCCTCCAGGAGACACTGGACTCCTTCGTCGCCATCGGGCTCGGATACCTGTCACTCGACCGCACGACGGGCACCCTCTCGGGTGGGGAGGCGCAGCGGACGAAGATGATCCGCCATCTGGGGTCGTCGCTCACCGACGTGACCTACGTGTTCGACGAGCCGACCGTCGGGCTGCATCCCCATGACATCCAGCGGATGAACGAACTGCTCCTGCGGCTCCGCGACAAGGGGAACACCGTCCTCGTCGTGGAACACAAGCCGGAGACGATCACGATCGCCGACCACGTCGTCGACCTCGGCCCCGGAGCCGGAACCGGCGGGGGACAGGTGACGTTCCAGGGGAGTGTGGACGGCCTCCGGGCGAGCGACACGCTCACCGGACGCCATTTCGACGACCGAGCCACGCTGAAGCCGGCGCTGCGTCGACCGACCGGTGTCATCGAGATCCGTGGCGCCGACCGGCACAACCTGCAGGGCATCGACGTCGACCTGCCGCTCGGCGTCCTCGTGGTCGTCACGGGTGTCGCCGGCTCGGGTAAGAGCTCGCTCATCCATGGCTCGGTCGCCGGGCGTCCCGGTGTCGTGACGGTCGACCAGAGCCCGATCCGCGGTTCGCGTCGCAGCAATCCGGCGACGTACACGGGCCTGCTCGAGCCCATCCGCAAGGCGTTCGCGAAGGCGAACGGTGTCAAGCCGGCGCTGTTCAGCTCGAACTCGGCCGGAGCCTGCCCGAACTGCAACGGTGCCGGCGTCGTCTTCACCGATCTCGGCGTCATGGCGAGCGTCTCGACCGTCTGCGAGGTGTGCGAGGGCCGACGGTTCGATGCTTCCGTTCTGGAATATCAGTTGGGGGAGCGGGACATCAGCGAGGTGCTCGCGATGTCGGTGACGGAAGCCGAAGCCTTCTTCGCCGACGGGCCGGCCCGGACGCCCGCGGCGCACGTGATCCTGGCGCGACTCGCCGACGTCGGGCTCGGCTATCTCAGCCTCGGACAGCCGTTGACGACGCTGTCCGGAGGCGAACGACAGCGACTCAAGCTGGCGACGCAGATGGCCGACTCTGGCGAGGTCTACATCCTGGACGAGCCGACGACGGGCCTGCACCTCGCCGATGTAGAGAATCTGCTCGGGCTCCTGGACCGGTTGGTGGACTCCGGCAAGTCGGTCCTCGTCATCGAGCATCATCAGGCGGTCATGGCGCATGCGGACTGGATCGTCGACCTCGGACCCGGCGCAGGTCATGACGGCGGACGCCTCGTGTTCACCGGCACGCCCGCAGCGCTCGTCGCCGATCGCTCGACCCTGACCGGAGAGCACCTCGCTCGGTACGTCGGCTCCTGACGCGCCCGGTCGTCGTCGCGATCCTCAGGTCGGTGATGCAGGCCGACGAGACCCGATCCAACCCCGCTCGCGGCGGGCTTAAAAGAGCTGATAATGCACATTATGTCAACTCAGCTGAATCCGGGGTGCCAGGCAGCCCGGTTCCGGAGGTCCTGCCCCAGGATCACCGCGTGGACCCGATCGCGGAGGTGCAACTTCGCGAAGATGCGGTTGACGTGCGTCTTGACCGTCGACGGCGAGAGGTGGAGCGCGTCGCAGATCTCACGATTCGACAGCCCGGCGACGATGCATCCGAACACGTCGAGCTCGCGCGGGCTGAGCGGGTCGAGCGGGTGAGCCGTCCCGCCTGCTCCCCCATGCTCACGCGGCCGGCCACCGGAGGCATAGTGCTCGATGAGTTTCCTGGTGATCCTGGGTTCGACGACGGCTTCACCGGCATGGATGGTTCGAACGGCCTCCTGCAACCGCCCTGGTGGGGTGCTCTTCAATAGGAAGGCACTGGCGCCGGCGTCGAGACCGCCGAACGCGTACTCATCGATGTCGAAGGTGGTGAGGATGAGGACGCGCGTGGTCGGCTGGATCGTGGTGATGATCCGTGTCGCTTCGACGCCGCCCATGCCGGGCATCCGCACATCCATGAGGACGACGTCCGGTTGCAGTTCCCGTACACGCCGAATCGCCTCCTCACCCGTCGCCGCCTCCCCCACGACCTCGATGTCGGGCGCGGAATCGAGGGTCAGCGCGCTGCCCGTCCGGACGAGTTCCTGGTCGTCGACCACCAGCACGCTGATGATCGAGGGTCTGGTCGCGCTCATACGGTTGCCCCCTGATCGATGTGGAGCGTCGCGCTGGTCGACCAGCCCCCGCCCTCGCACGGCCCTGCCTCGCTCGTGCCGCCGTATGCCGCGGCTCGGGCGGCGACACCCGGGAGCCCCTGCCCACTCCCCTGGCTCGGAGCCCGGGTACCGTGGGTGTCGATACGGCCGTCGTCGGTGATCCACACCGCGACGGTGTCGGGCGCCACGTCGATGCCGACCTCGACCCATGTGGGGTCGACGGCGTACCGCAACACGTTGGTGAGCGACTCCTGGACGATCCGGTACACCGTCGTCACCAGCGCGGGCTGCTCCGGCATCGCCCCGCCGGACCGGGTGAGTGTGACCGGCATGCCGGTGCTCCGGAAGACCTCGACGATCTCCTCTACATCGGAGACGTTGTGTCCCGACCGGTGTAGACGCCGGTCCAGCACCGCATCCCCCGCTCGGAGCACCTGCAGGACGCGGCTCATCTCGCTCAGCGCACTGCGCCCGACACCACCCACCTGCTCGAGCGCTCGGGCCGACCGCTCGGGGTGCCGCTCCCAGCCGCTGGACGCCCCGTCCGCGAGGGAGATCATCGTCGACAGCGAGTGGGCGACGACATCGTGCATCTCCGCGGCGATCCGCTGCCGCTCCACCACCCGAGCCGTGGTGAGTCGTTCGTTCACGAGTTGCGCGAGGGCAGCTCGGCGCTGCGTCACGCCGCGAGCGGCGACACCAGCGGCAAGAGCGAGCAGCGCCAGCGGTTCCAGCAACGAGGGGGCCTGGGTCGACCCCGTCGTGAGCAACCGGATGAGCAGCCCCGACGCGGGAAGACCCACGACGACCGCGTAGCCCAGCAGTGCGGTTCCGGTGGGCAGCATGGCGGCCACCGAGTACAGCGCGATGGCGGCGGGCAGCGCCGAGGGTGCGGCCGGGTCGGACAGGAGCACACCAGCCGTGTTCGCGAGCGCGGCGGCGACGAGGATCGCCCGCGGATACCGCCGCCGCCACACCAGGAGCACGCTCGAGACGATCACCAACGGCAACCCCGGCCAGAGCGGTTGCGCACCTGGCAGGACGAGCATGAGCGCTTGGAACAGGAGACACGTCGCGGCGACCAGGACGTCGACCACACGCTGGTGTGCCCTGGACCAGCGGAGCACGCGTGAGCCGAGGACACGGTCGACCTCCGCGGCGTCCACGACCGGCTGGATTGCATGAGCACTCATACCCTTGCCGCCTCCGTTCCGAGCTCGGCTCTCATTCTCCCTCGCGCGCCTCGTGAGCACCGTTCAGGCGTCGCGGCGCAGGAACGTGATCGCTGCGACGACGAAGGACGCCAGCGTCCAGATCAGCAGAACGGCATACCCGGTCCACGGTCCCATCGGGTCGGTGCCGGTCGGGGCGAGGAGGAGCGAGCCGGCCTGGATCGGGAAGAAGCGGGTGATCTCGGTGCCGTACTCGGAGAACATCTGCGGGATTACCGGCACGATGATGAGGAGCACGATCGTCGCGAGCACCGCCGCGACGACGTTGCGGATGATGGTGCCGAGTGCGATCCCGATGATGCTGATGGCCGCCAGGTAGAGCCCGGATCCGAGCACCAACCGTGCCAGGTCGGGCGTTTCCAGCACGTAGCTGTAGCCACCTCCGGCCAGGATCATGGGCGCGAGGGCGAAGCCGACGGCTGAGCTGACGACACCGATGAGGAACGAGACACCCGCGATGATCGAGGCCTTCGCGACGAGCACCGGCGTCCGACGCGGAACCGCGAGCAGTGTCGTGCCGATCTGACCGGACCGGTACTCGTTCGTGATCATCAAGACGGCGAGCACCGCGACGACGATGCCGACGTAGCCGGTCTTGTCGACGATCATCTCGGGGTAGGCGTCGTAGTTCGCCTTCGGTGAACCGCGGTCGCGGAAGACGTACGCCCAGGGCATCGCGATCCCGTTCGCGGTCAGCAGCAAGAACGCGAATCCCGCGAGGACGTGGTTCGAGGCGAGTCCACGGAACTTGATCCATTCGGAGACGATCGTGCCGCCGAGGCTCACCTCGCCTGCGGAGAAGCGCCGCGCGACGGGTGCCGCGGCCATGCCGGTGGTGGTGCTCATGAGGATGGTCCTTTCGAGAAGACGCGACGTCAGGCGGAGGCGAATTCCTGTGCGTCGCGGGTGAGTCGGTTGTAGGCCTCTTCGAGGGTCTGGCGGAGGGGTGTCAGCTCGGTGAGCAGCACTCCCGCCTCGTGCGCGGCACGGGCGATCTGCTCCGCGGAGAGGCCCTCCACCTCAAGCACGCCCGGCTCGCTCGACGCCACCGTCGCCCCAGCTGAGGTGATCCGGTGAGTGAGTGCAGGAGCGTCGAGCGTGCGAACGCGGACACGACCGTCTCCCTGCTCGGTGAGCGAACCGATCGGTGCGTCCGCGATGATCTCGCCGCGACCGATGATGATCACATGGTCTGCGATGAGCGCGAGCTCGTTCAGCAGGTGCGACGACAGGAACACCGTGCGCCCCTCGGCCGCCAGCCGGGCCAGGAGCTCTCGGACCCAGGTCACGCCTTCGGGGTCCAGGCCGTTGACCGGCTCATCGAGGATGAGCGTGCCCGGATCGCCCAGCAGTGCCGCGGCGATCCCCAAGCGCTGACCCATCCCGAGCGAGAACCCGCCGACCTTCCTCGTGGCGACCGCGCTGAGACCCGTCGCCTCGAGCACCTCGTCCACGCGCGAACGCGGGATGCGGTGCGTCGCCGCGATCGAGGCGAGGTGGTTCAGCGCCGACCGCGACCGGTGCGCCGCCCTCGCATCCAGGAGCGCACCGACCTCGCGCAGCGGCGCGGCGAACGCCCGGTACTCAGCGCCGTCGACACGTGCACGACCGGCGGTGGGACGGTCGAGCCCGACGATCGAACGCATCGTCGTGGACTTGCCGGCTCCGTTCGGCCCCAGGAACCCGGTGACCGTGCCCGACTGGACCCTGAAACTCACGTCGCGCACCGCATACCTGCCTCGGTAGGACTTCGCCAGCCCCTCCACATCGATCGTCATGGCGTCGCCCTCCTGCTCATCGTGGTTGCCTCGTACCGTCGACGCTACGGACGAGCTTGCGCAGGCGACTGCCAACCAGGGGTTGATCATCACGGACGGGCAAAAGCCGTGACCTGACCGTCGAGCGTCCGACCGCGAGGTGAGCACCGCCCCGTGCTTCGAACCGCGCGACCCGATCGCCTCGGCTGCGAAACCACCTCTGATCTGCACTGAATTGATAGAGCATATGCTCTAGAGTGAGTGCTCTGGGAATATGGGAGGGCAGCCTTGCCGAGGATCGTCGACCCTCAGCGGTTCACCGCGCGCCAGACCGCGATCCTCGCCGCCGCCTACCGCTGTTTCGCCACCGAAGGCTACGAGACCACCTCGACGGCGGACATCTGCCGTGCGGCGGACATCTCCTCGGGGACCCTGTTCCACTACTTCCCCACCAAGCTCGACATCCTGGTCACGCTGCTGCGGGTGAGTGCCGCCTGGACCGAGGAGCAACTGCACCTCGCCACGCGCGCCGGGCCCGGGCGCCCGGCGTTGACCACCTATCTCGGTGCACTCGACCGCCAACGGGCTGCCGGCCAGACGGTCGGTTTCGCTCGCGCGGTCCAGGGCATGGCCCATCTCCACGCCGTGGCGGCCGTCCTCGACGTCGAGCGGGACATGGTCGACCGCTTCCTGCTCGAGCACATCACCGAGGCGGTCCGCACCAGCGCCGCCCGTTCTGACGCCTCACCCGAGCAGCTCGTCCGATGGGCGCGCTGGCTCATCGATGGCAGTGCACTGCACGAGACGCCGGCATCGAGCGCCACGGGTGTCAGCGTCGCCGTCCGGTCGTTGCTCCTCCTCGGCTGACGGCGGAGGCCACCGGGGTCGTCAGACCGACGGAGCAGGTCGATCTGGGTCCTGGTCCCAGAGCGGCATCCCGAACTCATTGACCGGGACAGCGGACTGCGCGGGGTCCGGAAGCCGCTCCCCCGTCGGGCAGGTCATGAAGTGATCGTGCCCGGAGGAACGGTCGAAGGTGTGCTCGGCGAGCGGATGGCCACAGACCGTGCACTGGCGGTCTTCGGTGTCCGACGTCTTCGTCTGCTCGTTCATGCGGGTCATGCTACGCCGACCGTCTGAGTCGACCACCCCGTTGCGCACGGGCCACCGACCTGCTTCCGCCCCGAGCGCGACCCGTCAGACCTCTCCGAAGCCGGATTCGATGAGCGACGCCAGTGCCCCGATGGCATCCTTCGCGTCCGGACCGTCCGCCTGCAGCTCCACGACCGCCCCCTTGACGAGGCCCAGTGACATGATCCCGAGCAGGCTCTTGGCGTCCTTCCCGTTCACGACCACCTTGGCCGCGAACGTGCTCGCCAGCTTCACGAACTCCGCAGCGGGTCGGGCGTGGAGCCCGTCCTTGTTCCGCAGGGTCACGGAGGCTGCGGCGTGGGACGCTGTCGGATCGTCGGACCCTCCCGCCCGAGTGGCCTCGTCGGCGCCGTGCTGGGCAGGGTCACCGCCGGCTGCGGACCGCGCGGCGGCCACGACCTCGTCGAGCGACGCGCCGGTCTGCGCGGCCACGGCTGCGGCGACCCCGCCTTCGACGAGCGGGGCGTCGACGACGCGTACCCGGCCTCGGACGTCGTCGTCGAGGAAGTCGAGCGCCGTCTCAGCGGTCAGGATCGCCGACCCCAGATCGCACAGCACCACCACCCCGACCCCGGAGTCCACGGCGGCGATCCCGGCGGAGACCAGCTCGAAGCTCGTGCCGATCCCTCCCTCATCGGTCCCACCGGCTGCGGCGAGGGCCGCGTCGGGCGCCATCTGCCGCGCCAGGGCGATGAGCCCCTCCGCGATCAACGCACTGTGCGAGACGAAGACGAGGCCGACGGCTCCCCCGCTCATGCAGCACCCTCGCCAGCGGCGGCAGCCGCCGCTTGCAGGAGATAGGAGGTGGACTGCGCCCCGGGGTCGCGGTGCCCGATCGCCCGTTCACCGAGGTAGCTGGCACGCCCCTTACGGGCGACGAGCGGCTCGGTCGCGGCGGCACCACCCCACGCGGCGTCCGCGGCGGCGGCCAGCACCCGTGCCGGCGACTCCCCCGCTGCCGCTGCCGCGGAAGCAGCGTCCACAGCGGGCGTCCACGCGTCGACCATGGTCTTGTCGCCGACCTCGGCCTTGCCTCGGAGCACGATCCCGTCGCGTGCCGCCGTCAGCAGGGCCACGACGGCATCGGCGTCGAGGTCCTCCTGGCCGGCCACGGCGATCGACGCCTTGAGCAGCGCGGTGCCGTACAACGGACCGCTCGCTCCCCCGACGGTCGAGATGAGCGTCGTCGCGGCGAGCTTGAGGATGTCGGCGGGCGTTACATCGAGAGGCTGCTCGTCGAGCTTCGGCAGGATCGCGGAGAACCCGCGGTCCAGGTTCTCGCCGTGGTCGCCGTCCCCGATGTCGCGGTCGAGCGTGATCAGCTCCACCCGATGCTCGGCGACGACCGCCGCACTCGCCCGCATCCAGGCGACCGCCCAGGCTCCGTCCAAACCCATCCGTCTACCGTCCCCACCGGAGCGCCGCGGTCTGCACCGGGGCGTCCCACAATTCGATCAGTTCGTCGTCGAGTTTCAGGAGGGTGATCGACACCCCCTGCATCTCGAGGCTGGTCGTGTAGTTCCCCACGAGCGACCGTGCCACCTCGATCCCGCGTTCCGCGAGTGCCTCGGCCACGCGTCGGAAGACGATGAAGAGCTCGACCTGCGGCGTCCCGCCCATCCCGTTCACCAGGACGAGGGTCCGCTCACCCGGTGCGTACGGCAGATCCTCAAGGATCGCGGCGAGCAGCCGGTCGACGATCCGGTCGGCGGGCTCCAGCGGGATCCGTTCACGGCCGGGCTCACCGTGGATCCCGATGCCGATCTCGATCTCGTCGTCGGCCAGGGTGAAACTCGGCTCGCCCGCGTGCGGGACGACGCACGGGGTGAGTGCCACGCCCATCGTGCGGGTGCGCTCGTTGACCTTCGTCGCGAGGTCGGCGACCTCGTCGAGTCCTCCCCCGGCCTCGGCACGTGCGCCGGCGAGCTTCTCCACGAGGACGGTGCCGGCGACACCCCGTCGCCCCGCCGTGTAGAGCGAGTCCTTCACCGCGACGTCGTCGTCGACGATGACCGAGCGCACCTCGATGCCCTCGGCCAGCGCGAGGTCGGCCGCGGTCTCGAAGTTGAGGACGTCGCCCGTGTAGTTCTTGACGATGTGCAGGACGCCGGCACCACCGTCCACCGCCTTCGTGGCGGCGAGGATGGGGTCCGGAGTGGGCGAGGTGAACACCGGGCCGGGTACGGCGGCGTCGAGCATCCCAAATCCGACGAACCCGCCGTGGAGGGGCTCGTGCCCGCTGCCGCCGCCGCTCACGATCCCCACCTTCCCGGCGACCGGGGCATCGGCTCGGGCGATGAACACGGGGTCGAGCGACACGGTGACGAGGTCGGGGTGCGCGGCACCGAATCCGGCCACCGCCTCGACGACGACGTCCTTGGGATCATTGATGAGCTTCTTCATTGAATCCTCCTGCAAGATCGGTTCGGGTCCGCCGACCGGGTACGCCGGCATCGGGTCTCAACCTACGCGCTGCGGCCCACGGCCGGTAGGGCCGGAAGACCCGGCCACGGCACGGATCAGCGCGAACCGAGCGTGCGGGTGGCGTCCACCCAGGCGTCGAGCGTCGCGGTCGCTGCACCCGAGTCGATCACGGCCGCAGCAGACGTGAGCGCTGCGGCGAACCGCTCGAGGATCGGCCGCTGGGCCTGCGTCGGGTCCTCCGACAGTTCGAACGCCACGATCCCGGCCGCGGCGTTCAACAGGACGATGTCGCGCACCGGGCCCTCCTCGCCGGCGAGCGTGGCGCGCACGACGCCGGCGTTGTGCTCGGCGTCGCCGCCGATGAGATCGTCGATCGAGGCACGTCGGATGCCGAGTTCCCGGGGATCGAGGTCGTGCTCGGTGACGGCTCCGCGGGTGATCTCCCAGAGGTGGCTGTGCCCCGTCGTCGTCAGTTCGTCGAGTCCGTCGTCGCCCCGGAAGACGAGGGCGGTCGCCCCACGCGTCTGGAAGACGCCCACGAACAGCGGGATGCGGTCCGCGTGCGCGACGCCCACCGCCGACGCCTCCGGCCGGGCCGGGTTGACGAGCGGACCGAGGAAGTTGAAGACGGTCGGCACACCGAGCTCCGCTCGGACCGCTCCAGCGTGCCCGAAGCCGGGATGGAACGCCGCGGCGTACGCGAAGGTGATGCCCGTGGACGCCAGCACCTCCCCCACCAGGTCCGTCGGCAGGGCCAGGTCGACGCCGAGCGCCGAGAGCACGTCGCTCGATCCCGAGGCGGAGCTCGCGGCGCGGTTACCGTGCTTGATGACCGGGATGCCCGTCGCCGCCGCGACGATGGACGCGGTCGTCGAGATGTTGACCGTGCCGAAGCGGTCGCCGCCGGTGCCGACGATGTCGAGCGCGCGCGACGGGGCGACGAGCGGCTTCGCGTGGTCGAGGATCGCGTCGCGGAACCCGACGATCTCGTCGACGGTCTCCCCCTTGCGTCGCAACGCGATGAGGAAGCCGGCAAGCTGGGCGTCCGTCACCTGGCCGGTCATGATCCGTTCCATCGCCCATGTCGACTCCGACACACTGAGATCGGTTCCGGCGAGGAGGTCGCCGATGAGCGTCGGCCAGGTCGTGAGAGGCATGTCGACGATCTTACAAGCGCGACTCGCCGACGCCTCGAGCGTCCTGTGGACGCGAAGATCACATGAATCCCGCAGCAGAACCGAAGATTCCGGTCAGGAAATAAGGCTAGCCTTACTGATCCGAGCGTGCTCACCGCCCCCGAAATGCGAAAAACCGCTCCGGCTTTCGGCCATAATGGAGGGGTGACGAGCACCTCAATCAACCTTGCGCCGAGCGCGCCCCGGATCAACCGACCGAACACGGTCGCGGTTGGAACGATCGTCTGGCTGGGCAGCGAGGTCATGTTCTTCGCCGGCCTCTTCGCGATCTACTTCACGCTGCGATCGATGGCTCCCGAGCTGTGGGCGGCCGAGGCCGGTCGCCTGAACGTCCCGTACTCGACGATCAACACGATCATCCTCGTGTCCTCGTCGTTCACGTGCCAGTTCGGCGTCTTCGCAGCGGAGCGCATGCAGCCCCGCATGACGGGCTGGAGCCCGCGCAAGTGGGGCATGGTCGAGTGGTTCTTCCTCACCTACGCCCTCGGCGCCGTGTTCGTCTCCGGCCAGATCCTCGAGTACGCGACGCTCGTCAGCGAGGGCATCTCCCTCAGCTCGAACGCGTACGGCTCGGCGTTCTACCTCACGACCGGCTTCCACGGCCTGCACGTGACCGGCGGCCTCATCGCCTTCCTCCTCGTGATCGGCCGTGCCTACGCCGTCAAACGATTCGGCCACAAGGAGGCGACGAGTGCCATCGTCGTCTCGTACTACTGGCACTTCGTCGACGTCGTGTGGATCGGCCTCTACTTCGTCATCTACATCCTGCGCTGACCCGGAATGACTGACTCCATGAAGACTGACCCCACCAAGACGACGACCGCCAAGGCGTCCAAGAAGGCCGCCCGCGCCACGCGCAAGAGTGGCCGTCGCAGCCCGTTCGCGTCCGCGGCACTGCTCGCGATCGGCCTGCTCGTGACCGGTGGCGCCTACGCCGCCGTCAGCGTCAGCACGGCCAGCGCCGAGCCCGTCGCCGCCGCCAAGTCGCAGGCATCCGTCGACGAGGGCGAGAAGCTCTTCTCAGCGAACTGCGCCACCTGCCACGGCCTCGACATGCAGGGCACGACCGCCGGACCGAGCCTCCTCGGCGTGGGTGCCGCTGCCGTCGACTTCCAGGTCGGCACCGGCCGGATGCCGCTGCAGAACCAGGGCCCGCAGGCCCCGGAGAAGCCCGTCCAGTTCACCGAGGAGCAGATCTCCTCCCTCGCGGCCTACGTCGCCTCGGTCGCACCCGGCCCGGAGATCCCCGAGGAGCAGTACCTCGACGGCGAGGGCGACGCCTCCAACGGCGCACAGCTCTTCCGGATCAACTGCGCGATGTGCCACAACGTCGCAGCCGCCGGTGGTGCCCTGACCGAGGGCAAGTACGCTCCCTCGCTCGTCGGTGTCAGCGCCGCCCACATCTACGAGGCCATGATCACCGGCCCGCAGAACATGCCCGTCTTCAACGACATGAACCTCTCCCCCGAGGACAAGCGCGACATCATCACCGCGCTCAAGTTCATGGAGAAGAACCCGTCACCGGGCGGCAACGACCTCGGCTCGCTCGGCCCCGTCTCCGAGGGCCTGTTCCTCTGGATCTTCGGCCTCGGCTCGATCGTGGCCCTCACCGTCTGGATCACCGCGAAGTCGAACTGACCGACGCGGATCGACAACACGTAAGAAGGAGCACCATGGCTCACGACAACTCGAGCGGCTCGGGTCACCCAGCCGCCGACTCGTCTGCCGATCCGTCCGCCCACGGGCAGGAACTGCAGGTCGCGACCGGTACCGGGGTCATTTCCCGCGACGCCGTCGTCGACCCCGGCCTGCCTCCGCACCGGAAGCGCGTCACGGACCTCGACCCGAAGAAGGACAAGCGGGCCGAGCGCGCCGTCTACACCCTCTTCTACCTGTCGATCGCCGGCAGCGTCTGGGCGGTCGCCGCCTACATGGCGTTCCCGATCGAGCCCGAGGACATCGCCTCGGTCCGCCTGAACAACCTGTTCATCGGTCTCGGTATGGCGTTGGCCCTGCTCGCGATCGGTATCGGCGCCGTGCACTGGGGTAAGGCCCTCATGCACGACGAAGAGGGCATCGACTACCGCCACAAGGTCGGCGGCAACCAGGTCAGCCGCGACCGCGCGGTGGAGATCATGCACCAGGCGAACGTCGAGTCCGGCATCGGACGACGCGCGCTCATCCGCAACAGCCTCATCGGCTCCCTCATCGTCTTCCCGCTTCCGGGTATCGCGCTGTTCCGCGGTCTCGCGCCGTATGACGAAGACCCCGTCGAGCTCATGCAGCACACGATGTGGAAGGAAGGAACGCGCCTCGCTCGCGACCCGTCCGGTACGCCCATCAAGGCGTCCGACGTCACCCTCGGCAGCGCATTCCACGTGATCCCCGAGAACCTCCACGAGGCCGACCACGTCCTCAACGAGAAGGCGAAGGCGATCGTGCTGCTCATGCGGCTCAAGCCTGAAGACCTCGTCGAGGAAGAGTCCAAGAAGGACTGGTCCTACGACGGCATCGTCGCCTACTCCAAGGTGTGCACACACGTCGGTTGCCCTGTCGCGCTCTACGAGCAGCAGACGCACCACCTCCTGTGCCCCTGCCACCAGTCGCAGTTCGATGTCACGAACCACTGCGCGGTCATCTTCGGACCGGCCGCCAGGCCGCTCCCGCAGTTGCCGATCACCGTCGACGACGAGGGCTACCTCGTCGCGCGGAGCGACTTCCACGAACCTGTCGGCCCGAGCTTCTGGGAGCGTCATTGAGCACCTCGACCGCAACACGCGCCCCTGAGCAGGCCAAGGCCGCTCCGGCGAAGAGCTCCGGTGGATTCACCGGAGCCGCAGCGAACTACCTCGAAGAGCGGACGTCCATCTCGGTCGCCGTCAAGGAGTTCGGCCGCAAGATCTTCCCCGACCACTGGTCGTTCCTCCTCGGCGAGGTCGCGCTCTACAGCTTCGTCATCATCCTGCTGTCGGGCTCCTTCCTCACCTTCTTCTTCCAGGCATCGATGGCGGAGGTCCACTACGACGGGTCCTTCGTCCCGCTGAAGAACATCGAGATGTCCGTCGCCATGGCGTCGACGCTCGACATCTCCTTCGACATCCGCGGCGGCCTCCTGATGCGTCAGGTGCACCACTGGGCGGCTCTGCTGTTCGTAGCGTCCATCGGTTTGCACATGCTGCGCATCTTCTTCACCGGTGCGTTCCGCAAGCCGCGTGAGCTCAACTGGGTGATCGGTTTCGTCCTCTTCATCCTGGCCATGGCCGAAGGCTTCACCGGGTACTCGCTGCCCGACGACCTGCTCTCCGGCAACGGTCTGCGGATCATCGACGGCATGGTCAAGGGTCTGCCGATCATCGGTACGTGGACGACCTTCCTCCTGTTCGGCGGGGAGTTCCCAGGCACCGACATCGTCGGCCGCCTGTACACGCTCCACATCCTGCTCCTGCCGGCGCTGGTGCTCCTCTTCATCGCCCTGCACCTGGTGTTCGTCGTCGTGCACAAGCACACGCAGTTCCCGGGCGCCGGTCGCACCGAGCAGAACGTGGTCGGTTTCCCCGTCCTCCCCGTCTACGCGGCGAAGGCCGGTGGCTTCTTCTTCATCGTCTTCGGTGTCGTGATGCTCATCGCCTCGCTGTTCACGATCAACCCGATCTGGAACTACGGACCGTACGACCCCTCGCCGGTCTCGGCGGGTACGCAGCCTGACTGGTACATCGGGTTCGCCGACGGTGCGCTCCGCCTGGTTCCGCCGCACCTCGAGTTCGTCCTCTGGGACCACACGTTCTCGTTCAACATCATCCTTCCCGTCCTCGTCCTGGGTCTGTTCATCGTCACGGTGTTCATCTACCCGTTCGTCGAGGCCTGGATCACGGGTGACAAGCGTGAGCACCACATCCTCGACCGTCCGCGCAACGCGCCGACCCGCACCGCCATCGGTGCTGCCGGTGTCACCTTCTACGCCGCCCTCTGGGCTGCTGCGAGCTCGGACATCATCGCCACGCACTTCAAGGTGACGATGGAAGGCGTGATCCACACGCTGCAGGCGATCCTCATCCTCGGACCGTTCATCGCCTACTTCATCGCGAAGCGCACCTGCCTGGCGCTGCAGAAGAAGGACCGCGAGATCCTCCTCCACGGGTACGAGACCGGTCGAATCGTCCGCCTGCCCGGTGGCGAATACATCGAGGTCCACGAGCCGGTCGACGAGTACGAGCGCTGGCGCCTCGCGAGCTACGACGACCACAAGCCGCTGATGATCCGTCCGAACGCCAAGGGCAAGATCACCGGCGTCCAGAAGGCTCGCGCCGCGATGTCCCGCTGGTTCTTCGAGGATCGGATCGCTCCGGTCACGAACACGGAGATCGAACGTTCCCACGGAGACCACCACTAGGCGGATCCGCTCCGAGAGCCCCGCAGTCCTTCACGGACTGCGGGGCTCTCGTCATTCCTGGATGGGGATCGCCGAACTGCGACGCGGCAAGACACGTGCGACGGTGGAGTCCGTGTCGTCCTCTCCCCCGTCCTCCTGGCACCGCAGGTCGCTGCGGACAATGCGAGCCCTCCGAGTTGTTGCCTGAGCATGGTCTCCTCACACGCACCTGAGGCCTCTGCCGCGCGGTGTGTGCCCTCCGATATGCCCAGGAACCGGGGTCCGCTCCCCCGGGTCCAACAGGCGCACTGAGCCGCCAGCGGAGTACCGGTGTCACGGTCGGAATGCCTCGCCGGACGGAAGAGGTCGCTGCTCGGGATCCCCTCAAGGCGGGTACGGGCCCGCTGCCGACCCGGCGGCCGGTCGAGCAGGTGCCAGGACGGGTCTCCTCAACTCGATCGGTGCCGTCGACATCCAAGGCACCGCCCGCACGCGAAAGAGCCCCCGAGCATGGCTCGGGGGCTCTTCGATGATTCGATGACGACTTGGGGATCAGCCCAGCGGAAGGATCTTCTTGTAGAACTCCGCCGTCACGTTGTAGCCGAGACGACGGTAGAAGTCGCCGGCTCGAGAGGTGGACATCGTCAGCTGGCGCGCTCCGCGTTCGACCGCGTAGTGCTCGTTCGCCTCGACCAGCGCAGACCCGATGCCGGCGCCGCGAGCGGTCTCGTCGACCACGAGCTCCTGCAGATGGGCCGTCAGGCCGGCCGCATGCAGCAGCCGCGACACTGTCATCAGGGTGTATCCGACGACGCGATCCGTCTCGTCGACCGCGACGTACAGCACGTTGGTCTCGTCTTCACGAGGGCGCATGACGTTGTTGTACGCGGCCATGAAGTCGTCCGCGGCGGGCGGGATGGACCCGGTGATCAGCTGGCCGGCCAGCGCGAAGACGGCTGACCGGTCGTCGGGCTGACCACGACGGATGCTGAACGAGGCGACCATCAGCGTGCGAAGTATCCGCGGTAGTACTCGTAGTTCCATCCGACGACCGCGATGACGACCAGCGGGATGCCGATGATCGCGATCCAGAACCCGACCGCCAGACCCAGCACGAGCAGACCGCACGCGCCGGCGAGGATGATGGGCCACCAGCTCCACGGGCTGAAGTGCCCGATCTCCGGGTCACCGTCATCGATGTTGGCCGTCAGCGTGTCCTCGGGGAGCTCGGCGCCCTGACTCTTATGCACCCGGCTGAGGTAGAAGCCGAGGAACGCGCTCAGGATCGCAGCGAGAGCCAGGGTGACCGTGCCGACCCACTCGACGCGGCCGTGCAGCGGGTCGACGAGCGACCACACCGTGTAGACCGCGCAGAGGAGGGCGCAGAACACCGTCAGGATCGTGAAGAGGATGATATTGGCGCGCATGGCGGCTACTTCACCTTTCCGGCGTCGATGTCGAGCGTGGGTGCGTCAGGCGCGTCCTTCGCAGGACCGACACCGACCGGGATGCCGACCTCGGGGTGGTGGAGGTCGAAGGCCGGGCGCTCCGAGCGGATGCGCGGGATCGAGACGAAGTTGTGGCGCGGCGGGGGCGAGCTGGTCGCCCACTCGAGCGATCCACCGTATCCCCACGGGTCGTCCTCGGTGACTCGCGGAGCCTTCCGGATCGTGATGTACACGTTCAGGAAGAAGGGCAGCAGCGAGATGGCGAGGATGAAGGACCCCACGGTCGACAGCTGGTTCATCCAGGTGAAGCCGTCCTCAGGCGAGTACGTCGCGTAGCGGCGCGGGAACCCGATGACGCCCAACCAGTGCTGGATGAGGAACGTCGTGTGGAAGCCGATGAAGAGCAGCCAGAAGTGCCAGTAGCCGAGCTTCTCGTTGAGCATCTTGCCCGTCCACTTCGGCCACCAGAAGTAGAAACCGGCGAACATGGCGAACACGACCGTGCCGAACACGACGTAGTGGAAGTGCGCCACGACGAAGTACGAGTCGGAGACGTGGAAGTCGAGCGGCGGCGAGGCGAGGATGACACCGGTGAGTCCACCGAAGACGAAGGTGATCAGGAAGCCGATCGACCAGAGCATCGGGGTCTCGAAGGTGACCGATCCGCGCCACATCGTGCCGAGCCAGTTGAAGATCTTCACGCCGGTCGGAACCGCGATGAGCATCGTCATGAGGGCGAAGAATGGCAGGAGCACCGATCCGGTGACGTACATGTGGTGTGCCCACACCGTCACGGAGAGCGCCGCGATGGCGATCGTCGCGTAGATCAGGGTCTTGTAGCCGAAGATCGGCTTGCGGCTGAACACCGGGAAGATCTCGGACACGATGCCGAAGAACGGCAGCGCGATGATGTAGACCTCGGGGTGCCCGAAGAACCAGAACAGGTGCTGCCACAGGATGACACCGCCGTTGGCCGCGTCGTAGATGTGGGCGTCGAACACGCGGTCCGCTGCGAGGCCGAAGAGGGCCGCTGCGAGCACCGGGAACGCCATCAGGACGAGGATGGACGTCACGAGGACGTTCCACGTGAAGATCGGCATGCGGAACATCGTCATGCCGGGGGCGCGCATCGTGATGATCGTGGTGATGAAGTTGACACCACCGAGGATGGTGCCGAAGCCACTGAGCGCCAGGCCGAGCACCCAGAGGTTGCCTCCGAGCCCTGGCGAGAACGTCGTACTCGACAGTGGCGCATAGGCGAACCAACCGAAGGCGGCGGCACCCTGCGGGGTGAGGAAGCCACCGACGGCGATGAGGCTACCGAAGGCGTAGAGCCAGAACGCGAAGGCGTTCAGTCGCGGGAAGGCGACGTCCGGTGCACCGATCTGCAGCGGCATGAGTGCGTTGGCGAACCCCGCGAAGAGCGGCGTCGCGAACATCAGCAGCATGATCGTGCCGTGCATCGTGAAGAGCTGGTTGTACTGCTCCTTCGTCTCCACGATCGTGCCGCCGGGCTCGAAGAGCTGGGCGCGGATGATCAGCGCCATCACGCCGCCGAGGCAGAAGAAGATGAACGAGGCGATCAGGTACATGTACCCGATGGTCTTGTGGTCGGTGGAGGTGATCCACTTGACCAGGATGTTGCCCTTGCGCTCGACCGAGGTGCGTCCGACGACGCTCGCCTGGCCTGCGGGAAGCGTGGTGGAGGTCATTCCCCGTCTCCGTGCTCTTCGAGACCCGCCGGCGCCTTGGTGCCGGGGAGGTTGCTGTTGCGATCGTATTCCGTGCCGTAGTCGCCGATGTTGCCCGACTCCGCCAGGTCTTCGAGGTGCTTGTCGTACTCGGCCTGCGAGACGACCTTCACGTTGAAGAGCATGAGCGAGTGGTACTCACCACAGAGCTCGGCGCACTTGCCGGCGTACGTGCCCTCGCGCTCAGGGGTGAAGGACATGTAGTTCGTCTTGCCCGGGATCATGTCCTTCTTGTAGAGGAAGTCGATGACCCAGAAGGAGTGGATGACGTCGCGCGACTGCAGCGCGATCTTCACCGTCTTGCCGACGGGCAGGTAGAGCGTGGGGAGTGCGTCCTGGTCGATGACGCCACCGGGCTTCTCATCGGCCTGCACGCCTGCGGTCCAGACGTCCTGGCCGTTGACGGCCTCGTCGTACACGAAGTCCCACGCCCACTGCTTGGCGAAGACCTCGATGGCCACGTCGGGATCCTCGTACTGGGTCTCGATCGCGTTCTGATCGCGTGCCGTGAAGGCGAAGAAGCCGAGGACCAGGATGAGCGGGACGATCGTGTAGAAGATCTCGATCGGCATGTTGTACCGCAGCTGCACCGGGAGACCTGTCTGGCCCTTGCGGCGTCGGTACACGATGACGGCCCAGATGATGAGCCCCCACGTGATGACACCGACTGCGAGCAGCACCAGCCATGCCGTCACCCACAGGCCCGCGATGCGGTCCGTGTGGTTCGTGACGGGAGATTCGCCCTCGACGAATCCCGGCAGGTAACCATGCAGTTCCGCCTGCGTACAACCCGCCAGGACTATGGCGAGTGTGGCTGCGACCGGAATGGCAGCCCATCTGAGACGACGAGTCGAGCGCACCTCTGAAACCTTTCGAATACACACCTGTGGATCGCCCCCCAGTCTAGTGGGGATGGGCGGTGAACGCCGGACCATTCGCGTCCGCGGTGCTGGGTCGTTACCTGAATGACGAAGGGGAAACCACCCGGGACCGGGCGATTTCCCCTTCTGGAAGAATCTGGCTCAGTGGAAGCTGTCGCCGCAGGCGCAGCTGCCCTCGGCGTTGGGGTTGTCGATGGTGAACCCCTGCTTCTGGATGGTGTCCTCGAAGTCGATCTTGGCGCCGTCGAGGTAGGGGACGCTCATCTTGTCGACGATCACCTCGACACCGTCGAAGTCGACCGTTGCGTCTCCGTCGAGCATGCGCTCGTCGAAGTACAGCTGGTAGATGAGGCCCGAGCAACCACCCGGCTGGACGGCCACGCGGAGACGGAGGTCGTCGCGACCCTCCTGCTCGAGGAGGCTCTTGACCTTCTGCGCCGCCGTGTCGGACAGGCCGACGCCGTGCGCCGCGTCGATCTTGGTCTCGGTCAGGATGGTGTCGCTCATGATGCTCCTCGCGAGGTCTGGCGGCGCCGGGTCGACGCCTGTGGAAGATTCTACCGCCTGCCGCGCCGGACGCACCTCGTGATTCCGGCGGCGCGTCCGTCGCCGACTACAGGTCGGAGGACGGGCGGGGTGCGGCCGCCAAACGGGCGAGCAGCACCGCCTCCGTGAGGATCGCCTTCTGGAAGACCCCGAGGTGCAGCGACTCGTTCGGGCTGTGGGCGCGCGAGTGCGGGTCCTCCACACCGGTGACCAGGATCTGGGCGTCCGGGAAGACCCGGACGAGATCGGCGATGAACGGGATCGATCCGCCGACGCCCGTCTCCACGGGCTCGACCTCCCAGGCGTCGGCCATGGCGCGCTTCGCCTCGGCGACGGCCCAACCGCTCGTGTCCACGAGGAAGGGGCTCCCCTGGTCGACCTCGTCGATCGTCAGCTGTGCGCCGAACGGGCTGTTGGCGAGGAGGTGGGCCTCGAGTGCACGGTAGGCCTCGGCCGGATCCTGCCCGGGGGCGATCCGCGCACTGATGCGCACCGACACCTCCGGGATGAGCGTGTTCGAGGCGTTGGCCACCGACGGTGCGTCGATGCCCGTGACGGTGATCGCGGGCTGCGACCAGATCCGGCTGAGGATGGAGCCGCGTCCGATGGGCGAGACCCCCTCGGACAGACCTGACTCGGCGCGGAGCTGCGCCTCGTCGAACTCCGGGGTGACGGCGTCGTGCGAGGTGAGTCCGTCGACCGCCACCGAACCGTCCGCGTCCCACAGGGTCGCGAGCAGGGTGACCGCGGCGAGCATGGCGTCCGGCACCGCTCCGCCGAGCATTCCGGAGTGGGAGGCGTGGTCGAGGGTCTTCACGCGCAGCCGGAACGTGACGTTGCCGCGCAGGCCGATCGTCAGCGCCGGCGTCCGCTCGTCCCAGTTGTCGCTGTCGGCGACGACGATCACGTCGGCCGCGAGGGTGTCGCGATGTTCCTCCAGGAAGGAGCCGAAGGACCGCGACCCGAACTCCTCCTCCCCCTCGATGAACAGCACGATCCCGAGGTCGAGGTCGGAGCCGAGGACCTCGGTGACGGCCCGGATCGCGGCGATGTGGGACATGACGCCGGCCTTGTCATCCGCCGCGCCCCGTCCGTAGATGCGGCCGTCGCGGACGGTCGGCTCGAACGGCGGCGAATCCCACTTGTCATCGCTTCCCGGGGGCTGGACGTCGTGGTGCGCGTAGAGCAGCACGGTCGGTCGGCCGTTCCGTGGTTCGCGGCGGGCCAGCACGGCGGGCTGTCCGAGCTCCGCTCCGCCGTCGATGGCGGACCGGCGCACCGAGACCTCGTCGAAGACGCCGAGACCGCGCGCGAGCTCCGCGACCGCCTCGGCACTCCGAGCCACCTCGGCCGCGTCGAACGCCGACCACGACACCGAGGGGATGCGGACGAGCGCCGACAGATCGGCTATCGAGGACGGCAACGCTCCGGCGACGGATTCGCGCAGCCGATCGAGGACTTCCTGGTCGTTGCGTGGGTCTTGGGTCGATTCCGTCGTGGTACCTGTCGTCATGCGAGTAATCTTAAGGGAATCCCCGAATCAAGGACGTTCCATCGTGGCCAAACAGCAGAGCACCCCGGCATCAGAGCCGATCGTCGAGACCGCAGCGCAGACGGCTGAGCGCCTCGCCCGCGGCGCCAAGGAGGCGAAGGGTCGACCGACCCCGTCACGGGCGGAACGCGAGGCGCAGAACAAGCGTCCGCTCGTCCCGTCCGACCGCAAGGAGGCGTCGAAGGCTGCGAAGGCGCAGCAGGCCGAGGCCCGGCGGCGTGCGCAGGCCGGCATGGCCGCCGGTGACGACAAGTTCCTCCCTGCGCGCGAACGCGGTCCGCAGAAGAAGTTCGTCCGTGACTACGTCGACGCCCGGTTCAACATCGGCGAGTTCATGATCCCGGTGATGTTCCTCGTGATCATCCTCACCTTCATGCCGGTGCCCGAGATCCAGGTCTACGGCATGCTCACCCTCTGGGTGTTCTTCATCATCGCGATCGCCGACTGCTTCTTCCTCGGCTTCCGCGTCCGGAAGGCGCTGCGGGCGAAGTTCGGGCAGGACGAGCGGGGTGTGCGCTGGTACGCCGCCATGCGCGCGCTGCAGCTGCGGCCGCTCCGTCTGCCGAAGCCGCAGGTCAAGCGAGGCCAGTTCCCGAACAAGTAGTCTCCGAACGACGAACGCCCGCCGGTCCCAGACCGGCGGGCGTTCGTCGTCGCGGGCACGTGGTGCCGCTCAGCGGCCGGCTCGGGCCAGTCGATCGAGCCCACGATTGACGTGCCTGGCCCAGAGCGGTCCGCGATAGAGGAACGCCGTGTAGCCCTGCACGAGGGTCGCTCCTGCGTCCAGGCGCTCGCGGACGTCCTCGGCGGTGTCGACGCCACCGACCGAGATGACGCACAACTCCGGCGGCACGATCGCCCTGATACGCCGGAGGACGACGAGCGAGCGCGCGGCCAGCGGCGCACCGGACAGTCCGCCGGCCCCGGCCGCCTCGACGATGGCGGGATCGGTGGTCAGGCCGTCGCGCGAGATGGTCGTGTTCGTCGCGATGACGCCGTCCAGGCCGAGCTCCACGACCAGTTCTGCGATGCGGTCGACCTCCGCGTCGCTGAGGTCGGGCGCGATCTTGACCAGCAACGGCGTCGAACCGGCGGCGGCTCGGACGGCCTCGAGCAGCGGCGCGAGCTGGTCGAGTTCCTGGAGGCCGCGGAGCCCCGGGGTGTTCGGCGAGCTGACGTTGACGACCAGGTAGTCGGCCACGGGCGCGAGGAGCGTCGCGCTCCGGACATAGTCGGCTGTGGCGTCGGCGACGTCCACGACCCTACTCTTGCCGATGTTCACGCCGAGGACAGGTCGGCGGCTCACCCTCGCGGTCCGTTCGAGCCGGCGCCTGGCCTGGTCGGCTCCCCCGTTGTTGAAACCCATCCGGTTGACGACCGCCCGATCGGCGATGAGTCGGAACAGTCGCGGCTTGGGATTGCCCGGCTGCGGGATCGCGGTGATCGTGCCCACCTCGACATGGCCGAACCCGAGGAGGCCGAGGCCGAGGATGCCCTTGCCGTCCTTGTCGAAGCCGGCGGCGACACCGAACGGGGTCTCGAAGCGCAGCCCCAGCGTCTCCACCGACTGATCGAGTCGCGGCGCCGTCCATCGCCTGATGACGGGACCGAGGCCGGTTGCGGGAAGCGCGCGGATGACGTCGAACGCCAGGTGGTGGGCACGTTCGGGATCGAGCTTGGACAGCACCTGGGAGAAGAGGAAGCGGTACACGACTCAGAGCTCCTCGACCGGCGCGGCGGCGGCACCCGAAGCGTGTTCGACGCGGAGCAGCGCGATCGCGGACTCGAAGTCGTCGAGCGATTCGAAGGCCTGGTACACACTGGCGAAGCGGAGGTACGCGACCTCGTCCAACTCCCGCAGCGGCGCGAGGATCGCCAGACCGATGTCGTTCGCGTCGATCTGCGACGCGCCGGTGGCGCGGATCGCCTCCTCCACCCGCTGAGCCAGGACGGCGAGGTCCGAGTCCGTCACCGGACGGCCCTGGCAGGCCTTGCGGACACCACTCACGACCTTCTCCCGACTGAACGGTTCCACCACGCCGGAACGCTTGATCACCCCGAGACTCGAGGTCTCCATGGTGCTGAAGCGCCTCCCGCACTCCGGGCACTGCCGGCGCCGACGGATGGCGAGTCCGTCGTCGCTGGTGCGCGAGTCGATCACGCGGGAATCCGGGTGACGGCAGAACGGGCAGTACATCAGCGGGCTCCCTCAGGGGTGATGGGGGCTGGCGTGTCGTCCGCCGCACGGATCTCAGCGTCGACGAGCCCGAAGCGGGCCGTCACCGCCTCACCGTGCGCCGGCAGGTCCTCCGAGCCGGACAGGGCGACGATGTGGCCGGAGACCTGGCGGAGCGCCGGCTCGTCGTAGCGGACGACCTGCTGCGGGCGGAGGAAGGTGAAGGCTCCGAGACCCGAGGAGAACCGTGCCTGGCCGCCCGTCGGGAGGACGTGGTTCGACCCGGCCAGATAGTCCCCGAGGCTCACCGGGGTGTGGTCGCCGAGGAAGATCGCACCGGCGTTCGTGATGGCGCCGAGGAGCGACTCCGGATCGCGCGTCTGCACCTCGAGGTGCTCCGGCCCGTACGCGTTGCTGAAGGCCACGGCCGCCTCCAGGTCGTCGACGAGCACGATCGCGGACTGCGGCCCGCCCAGCGCTTGGACAACCCTCGCCCCGTGGCGCGTGCCTGCGGCGTACCGCTGCAGCCAGTCCTCCACTGCGGTGGCGAGCGCCGCACTGTCGGTGACGAGCAGCGATGCCGCCGCCTCGTCGTGTTCCGCCTGGCTGACGAGGTCGGCTGCGACGAGCCGGGCATCGGCGTCCGCGTCCGCGATGACCAGGATCTCGGTGGTCCCTGCTTCGGCGTCGATCCCCACCTGTCCCTTCACGAGGCGCTTGGCGGCAGCCACGAAGATGTTGCCCGGACCGGTCACGACGTCGACCGGGTCCAGCGCGAGGTCGGGGACTCCGTAGGCGAACGCACCGATCGCTCCGGCGCCGCCCATCGCGTAGACCTCGGTCACCCCGAGCAGCCCGGCGGCGCCGAGGATCGTCGGGTGGACGCGGCCTCCGAACTCGCGCTGCGCAGGCGAAGCGAGCGCCACGGAGCCGACGCCGGCCTCCTGGGCCGGCACGACGTTCATGACGACGCTCGAGGGGTAGACGGCCTTCCCGCCCGGGACGTAGAGGCCGACACGACCGACCGGTGCCCAGCGCTGCACGACGGTCGCGCCGTCGGCGAGCTCGGTCGTGCGCTCCGGGGGGACCTGCGCTCTCGTGGCGGTCCGGACCCGGTCGATGGCCTCCACGAGTGCGGCGCGCACGGCGGGCTCGAGCGCCGTGACGGCGGCGTCGATCTCGGCCTGCGGGACGCGGATACGCTCAGGGCGACCCCCGTCGAACCGGTCCGCCTGGGCCAGGAGCGCCTCGGAACCCTCCGCTCGGACGTCGTCGATCAGCGCCTGAGCGGCATGCGCTGCCGCGGTGATGTCGACGACGGGACGGGGCAGCATGTCCAGGAGCTCGGTGCGGCTCGGCCGCACTCCCCTGAGGTCAATGGTGGTGATCATGGCCGTCACAGCCTATCGTCCGCAGCGGTCCGTCCCGGCTGCCGCCAGCGCCCAAGCGGGGTCAGCCGAGGCAGTTCGGGCCGAGTAGGGACTTCAGCTCGCCGAACAGTCCGGACGAGAGGCTGACGCGATGGGGCAGCTCGAACACGCGGGCGATCTCGCCTCGGACGAGCTTCAATCGCACCTCCGTCGATCCCGCGTGCCGCGTCAGGACGTCGCTGAGCGTGGTCACCGTCTCGGTCGTCGCCCGGGCGTCCGCCATCGACAGCTGGAGCATGCGGTCGGCACCGGCTTCGGGCAGCTCGGGCGAGAAGATGCTGTACGCGTGGAGGTTCATCCCGTCGTCTCGGACACTGACCCGTCCGCGGACCACCACGATCGAGTCGCCGACGAGTTCGGCGGCGAACTCCTGATACGCCTTGCCCATGAACATGGCGGTCATCTCGCCGCCGAAGTCCTCGACCTGGATCATGCCGTACTGGTTGCCGGAGGCCTTCGCGATCCGGTGCTGGACACTCGTGACGAGCCCCGAGATCACGACGGTCTCGCCGTCCATACCCTCGGAGGTCATGAGGTCGGTGATGGTCGTCGTCGCGTGCTTCGCCAACTCGATCTCGAGTCCGGCCAGCGGATGGTCCGAGACGTACAGCCCCAGCATCTCCCGTTCGAAGTTGAGTTTGTCGCGCTTGCTCCAGTCGGGACGCGCGGGGACGCTCGCGAGCGGCACCTCGCCGACCTCGGCGAACAGGCTGTCGAAGTCGAAGCCGATGCTCCCGGACGCCTCGGCACGCTTGTCCTTGACGACCGAGTCGACGGCGTCCTCGTGGATCTCGTAGAGCGCACGTCTGCTGTCGCCCATGGAGTCGAACGCGCCGGCCTTGATGAGCGACTCGATGGTCCGCTTGTTCGCCACCGGCAGCGGCACCTTGCGGAGGAAGTCGTGGAAGGAGGTGAACCGGCCCTCGCGCTCGCGTGCCTGCCGGATGAGCTCCACGACGTTCGAACCGACGTTGCGGACGGCACCCAGACCGAACCGGATGTCCTCCCCAACGGCGGCGAAGAAGCCGATGGACTCGTTGACGTCGGGTGGCAGGACCTGGATCCCCATGCGGCGGCACTCGTTGAGGTACAGCGCCATCTTGTCCTTGGAGTCGCCGACGCTCGTCAGCAGGCCGGCCATGTACTCGGCCGGGTAGTGCGCTTTGAGATACGCCGTCCAGTAGGAGATGACCCCGTAGGCGGCGGAGTGCGCTTTGTTGAACGCGTAGTCCGAGAACGGGAGCAGGATCTCCCACAGCTTGTTGACGGCCTCCATCGAGAAGCCGTTCGCGACCATGCCGCCGGAGAAGCCCTCGAACTGCTTGTCCAGTTCGGACTTCTTCTTCTTTCCCATCGCACGACGGAGGATGTCGGCCTGCCCGAGGGAGAAGCCGGCGACCTTCTGCGCGATCGCCATCACCTGCTCCTGGTAGATGATGAGGCCGTAGCTCGTCGACAGGATCTCGGAGAGTGGTTCCTCGAGCTGCGGGTGGATCGGGGTGATCTCCTGCAGCCCGTTCTTCCGTAGCGCGTAGTTCGTGTGGGAGTTCGCGCCCATCGGCCCTGGCCGGTACAGCGCGATCAGCGCCGAGATGTCCTCGAAGTTGTCGGGCTTCATGAGGCGCAGCAGCGCGCGCATCGGTCCGCCGTCGAGCTGGAACACCCCGAGGGTGTCGCCTCGGGACAGGAGTTCGTACGCACCGCGATCGTCGAGTTCGAGGTCTTCGAGGACGAGGTCGATGTTCCGGTTGCTCTTGATGTTGTCGAGGGCGTCGTTGATGATCGTCAGGTTGCGCAACCCGAGGAAGTCCATCTTGATCAATCCGAGGGACTCGCACGCCGGGTAGTCGAACTGCGTGACGATCTGGCCGTCCTGCTCGCGCTTCATGATCGGGATGATGTCGATGAGCGGGTCGCTCGACATGATCACGCCAGCCGCGTGCACGCCCCACTGGCGCTTCAGGTTCTCGATGCCGAGCGCGGTCTCGAAGACGGTCCGCGCCTCCGGGTCGGTGTCGAGGATGCCACGGAGGTCGACCGCCTCCTTGTACCGCGGGTGCTTGGTGTCGAGGATGCCCTCGAGCGGGATGTCCTTGCCCATGACCGCCGGTGGCATGGCCTTCGTCAGCTTGTCGCCCATGCCGAACGGGAAGCCGAGGACGCGCGACGAGTCCTTGAGCGCCTGCTTGGCCTTGATGGTGCCGTAGGTGACGATCTGCGCGACGCGCTCGTCGCCGTACTTCTCGGTGACGTACTTGATGACCTCGCCGCGGCGGCGGTCGTCGAAGTCGACGTCGAAGTCGGGCATCGACACGCGGTCGGGGTTGAGGAACCGCTCGAAGATGAGCCCGTGGCGGAGGGGGTCGAGGTCGGTGATCTGCATCGCGTACGCGGCCATGGAGCCCGCACCCGAACCACGACCGGGACCGACACGGATGCCGTTGCGCTTCGACCACTGGATGAAGTCGGCGACGACGAGGAAGTACCCGGGGAAGCCCATCTGCACGATGACGCGCGTCTCGTAGTTCGCGCGCTCGCGGACGTCGGCGGGGATCCCGTTCGGGTACCGCAGGTTCAGCCCGGTCTCGACCTCCTTGATGAACCAGCTCTCCTCGTTCTCGCCCTCCGGCACCGGGAACCGCGGCATGTAGTTGGCCGAGGTGTCGAAGGCGACGTCGCACCGCTCGGCGATCGCGAGGGTGTTGTCGCACGCCTCGGGGTACTCGCGGAACAGTCGGCGCATCTCGTCCGCGGACTTCAGGTAGAACTCGTCGGCGTCGAACTTGAACCGGTTCGGGTCGTTGAGGGTGGAGCCGGACTGCACGCAGAGGAGGGCTGCGTGGGCTTTGGCGTCCGCGGCGTGCGTGTAGTGGAGGTCGTTCGTCGCGAGGAGCGGGAGACCGAGGTCTTTGGACAGCCTGATGAGGTCGGCCATGATCCGGCGCTCGATCCCGAGCCCGTGGTCCATGATCTCGCAGAAGTAGTTCTCCGCGCCGAAGATGTCGCGGAAGTCCGCAGCGGCCTTGACCGCTTCGTCGTACTGGCCGAGACGGAGTCTCGTCTGCACCTCGCCGCTCGGGCAGCCGGTCGTCGCGATGAGGCCGGCGCTGTACTGGCTCAGGATCTCGCGGTCCATGCGCGGCTTGAAGTAGTACCCCTCGATCGACGCCTTCGATGAGAGCCGGAAGAGGTTGTGCATCCCCTCGGTGGTCTCCGAGAGCAAGGTCATGTGGGTGTAGGCGCCGGCGCCGGAGACGTCGTCACCTCCGCCGTCGCCCCACTTGATCCGCGTCCGGTCGCCGCGCGCGGTCCCCGGGGTGATGTACGCCTCGGTGCCGATGATCGGCTTGATACCGGCGTCGGTCGCCGTGCGCCAGAAGTCGAAGGCGCCGAACATGTTGCCGTGGTCGGTCACGGCGACGGCGGGCATCCCCTGCTCGACCGCGGCCTGGATGAGCGGCTTCACGCGGGCTGCTCCGTCGAGCATCGAGTACTCGCTGTGGACGTGCAGATGAACGAACGAATCGGTGGACGTGGGCACGGACGGCGCCTCCGGGGATCGTGCTGTGGGGTTCGGCGCGGACGCCGAGGTGGTCTGTGATCCAGCCTAACCGTCACCGCCGACGGTCGGCTCCAGCGATGCCGTCGCGGACGGCGACGGCATCGGCGGGCGTCGGCTCAGTCGAGCTGGAGCACGGACAGCGCGTGCTGGAGGTCGGCCGGGTAGGCCGCCTCGAACCGCACGAACTCCCCCGTGGCCGGGTGGGCGAACCCGAGCTTCGTGGCATGGAGCCACTGACGGGTGAGCCCCAGCCGAGCTGAGAGCGCAGCGTCGGCGCCGTACATCGTGTCGCCGACACACGGGTGGCGTTGGGCCGCCATGTGCACGCGGATCTGGTGCGTACGGCCGGTCTCCAGGTGCACTTCGAGCAGCGAGGCGTAGGGGAACGCCTCGAGCGTCTCGTAGTGGGTGATCGACGGCTTGCCGTCGGCGGTCACGGCGAACCGCCAGTCGTGACGGGGGTGGCGTCCGATCGGTCCGTCGATGGTGCCGGCGAGCGGATCGGGATGCCCCTGCACGACCGCGCGGTAGATCTTCTCGACCTCGCGGTCGTGGAAGGCGCGCTTGAGCCAGGTGTACGCCCGCTCGGTCTTCGCGACGACCATGAGGCCGCTCGTCCCGGCGTCCAGCCGGTGGACGATGCCCGCCCGCTCGGCGGCGCCGGAGGTCGAGATGCGGAAGCCCGCCGCCGCGAGGGCACCGAGCACCGTCGGTCCCTCCCAACCGACCGAGGGGTGCGCCGCGACGCCCGCAGGCTTGTCGACGACGACGATCTCGTCGTCGTCGTGGATGATGCCCAGGTCGGGGACGGCGATCGGTACGATCACGGCCTCCCGCCGAGGCGTCCACTCGATCTCGAGCCAGGCACCGGCGAGCAGGCGATCGGACTTGTCGACGGACTTCCCATTCATGGAGACGCCGCCGGCCGACGCCACCTCGGCCGCATAACTCCGAGAGAAGCCCAGGAGCTTGGCGAGTCCGGCGTCGACGCGCTCGCCGTCGAGTCCGTCGGGGACGTACAGGCTGCGGGACTCGTTCACTGGCGACCCGCGTCCGGGCCGGCGTCGCGCGGCTCCGCCGGATCGAGCGTGTCAGCGTCTGCTGCAGCCTCGCGGTCCTCCGCTTCCTGGGCCGCACGTTCGCTCGCTCGCGTCGTGCGCGTGCCGTCGAGGTTCACGCCGAAGAGCGTCAGCAGGATGAACAGCGCCATGCTGACCACGATGCAGATGTCGGCCACGTTGTAGATCGCGGGGAGCATCCAGGGGGTCGAGATGAAGTCGACCACGTGGCCGAGGCCGAAGGACGGCTCACGGAAGAGGCGGTCGGTCAGGTTGCCGAGCACGCCACCGAGGAGCAGGCCGAACACGATCGCCCAGGCACGAGAACGGATGCGGCGGGCGAACCAGACGATAACGACCACGACGACCGCGGCGAGGATCGAGAAGATCCAGGTGTAGCCGGCCCCCAGTGAGAAGGCGGCACCTGAATTCTTGACGAAGTAGAGGACCAGCGCCTGTCCGAAGACGGGGACGGACTCACCGACCGTCAGGTTGGTGGTGACGAGGAACTTCGTGAACTGATCGGCCGAATAGGCCACGACGGCAACCAGCGCCAGGACTGCAAGAGTCCTGGCGCTGGCCTTCGACGGTGATGCGGGAGACAACCGGGTGTCTGCGCTAGACCGCTGCGCTGTCGGCGGTGACGCCGGACTTCGCGTCGGGTGCAGAGCTCGACGACGAGGCGTCGAGGTCCTTCAGCTGACCCTCGATGTAGCCGCGGAGCTGCGAGCGGTACTCGCGCTCGAAGTTGCGCAGCTCGTCGATCTTGTGCTCCAGCACGGAGCGCTCCTGCTCGAGGATCTGCATCTGTGCGCGCTGCTTGGCCTCGGCCTCGGCGACGACGCGTGCCGCGGTCGCGTGACCTTCGGCGATGAGTGCGTCGCGACGCTGAGCGCCCTCTGCGACGTGCTCGTCGTGCAGGCGGCGGGCCAGCTGGAGCAGGTTGTTGGAGCTCTCAGCCGTGTTGTCGGTCGACTCGGCGGCAGGAGCCGCGGCGGGGGCGACGACCGGTGCCGGTGCGGGAGCAGGCTCGGACTTGGCGAGCGCGGCGGGAGCGGACGAGCCGCCCTTCTGCAGCTCGGCGACCTTGGCCTCGGCCGCGGTCAGCTTCTGCTGGACCTCGTCCTTCTCCTGGATGAGGCGACGCAGTTCGACGACCACCTCATCGAGGAAGTCGTCCACCTCGTCCTGGTCGTAGCCTTCGCGGAACTTGGTCTGCTGAAACCGCTTCTGGACCACGTCTTCGGGAGTGAGCGCCATAGCGAACCACCTTCACTGTCGAATCGAAAATCTGTGTACAACGCCCCCACGCTAGCAAAGTCTGACCCAGTGGGTGAGACATGTTGTCATCGTCGGAGCTTCCCGTCAGGTGACGGGCGTTCTATCGTAGCCGCACAATCGTCGTGAACCCTGCGCGGGCACCGACGTCGGCGGCTACAGGAGCTGGACGAGCGTCATCGCGATGATGACGCACAGCATCGTCAGCGTCCAACCGAAGTCGAGTGCGACGGGACCGACCGCGACGCGCGGCAGGACACGGCGGAAGAACCGGATCGGCGGGTCGGTGACCGTGAAACTGAGCTCGGCGAGGACCAGGCCGACGCCCGACGGTCGCCACTGCGGGCGGAGTACCCGAGCCAGGTCGAGGATGAACCGCGCCCAGAGGACGAAGAAGTACAGGAGCAGCGCGAGATAGAGGATCGTGCCGATCACGGAGATGAGAGAAGCCACCCCTCGATTATGACTGAGCGAAGAAGGTCGCCTCGGTCGCTTCCGGTGCGCCCTGCCCGTTGTCGCCGGAAACGGCGACGTGCTCGGGCGAGAGCAGGAAGACCTTGCTCGTCACTCGCTCGATCTTCCCGTAGAGGCCCTGCGAGAGGCCACTGGCGAAGTCGATGAGGCGCCGGGCGTCGCCGTCGCTCATCTGCGAGAGGTTGATGATGACCGGGACACCGTCGCGGAAGCTCTCGGCGATGATCTGAGCATCGCGGTACTGCTTGGGGTGCACCGTGAGGATCTCGTTGAGGTCGGAGCTCGGGGCGACCGGCTGACGGACCGGGACCGGCTTGCGCAGCGGCGTCACGGGAGCGGCCTTCTCGACACGCTCGACCCGCTCGGCACGCTCGGGACGTTCCGTCCGGCGGGGCTCGGCCTGCTGCGTGGGCTCGGCCTGGGCAGCGTGCTGCTGCTCGTACTCGAGATCATCGTCGGCGAGCCCGAGGTACACCATGGTCTTCTTCAGTGGGTTCGACATCGTTTCCTCCGTGATCTGCGGTCCTTGCACCTTCGAGATTAACGTCACACCGGACGATTCCCGGTGATTGCCGTGCCGATGCGTAGGTGTGTCGCGCCGGCCTCGATCGCCTCGACGTAGTCGTGGCTCATCCCGATCGACAGGCCGTCGGCCTGCGGGGCGAGGGATCGCACCCGCGCGGACGCCGCGACGACCCGCGCGAACGCGGCGGCCGGCGGCTCGTCGAGCGGGGCGACGGCCATGACACCTCGCAGGACGACACCCTCGGCCTCGAGCGTCTCCGTGGCGAGCGCTTCCAGCGCCGCATCGCCGACCACACCGCCGCGGCCGGGGTCGTCGGTCAGGTTCACCTGGAGGAACACCTCGAGGAGTCGGTCCGGTGACGAGAGCGCGCGCAGGAGCTCAGGCCGGTCGACCGAGTGCACGGCGTCGACGTATCGGCGCACCTGTCTGGCCTTGTTCGTCTGCAACTGTCCGATGAAGTGCCAACGCAACCCGAGTCCGGCGGCCGCCTGGGCCTTGTCGCGGGCCTCCGGGTGCCGGTTCTCCCCCACGTCGGTCACACCGGCGGCGGCGAGCTGCTGCACGAGCGCCACCGGATGGAACTTCGTCACGACGATGAGTGTCGGCTCGTGGGTGCGCCCGGCTGCACGGGTGGCGTCAGCGACGCGGCTGCGGATGGCCGCGAGGCGGTCGAGCAGAGCCGGATCGGGCTCCGAAGAGCCCGACCCGGCCGGGATGATCGTGTCTCCGCCCACTACTTCAGGAAGTCGGGGATGTCCAGCTCGCCCTCGTCGTCGAACGAGGGGTCGACGACGGCGGTCTCGACGACCGCTTCAGGCTGACGCTGCGTCGCTCCGGAGAAGGGCGACGACGCGTTCTGCCTGGAGCCCCAGTCGCCGCCGGAGGCGACCGGTGCTGCAGCAGGAGCCGAACGGTGCTCGGACGATTCGGAGGCGGTGTTGGCCGAGGTGCTGATCGGAGCACTGGGCGCCTCGTCCGAGGTGCTCATGACGCCGCCGGAGATGACCGCGTCGGCCGGTGAGGCCGCCGTCCTGGTGAGAGGCTCGCCACCGTCGAATCCGGCGGCGATGACCGTCACGCGCACCTCGTCGCCGAGGGTGTCGTCGACGACCGCTCCGAAGATGATGTTCGCCTCGGGGTGCACGGCCTCCTGGACGAGCTTGGCCGCGTCGTTGATCTCGAAGATACCGAGGTTCGAGCCACCCTGGATGGACAGGAGGACACCGTGGGCACCCTCGATGCTCGCTTCGAGCAGCGGTGAGGCGACGGCGAGTTCAGCCGCCTTGATGGCACGATCCGCGCCACGCGAGGAGCCGATGCCCATGAGGGCGGAGCCGGCACCCTGCATGACCGACTTGACGTCGGCGAAGTCGAGGTTGATGAGGCCGGGAGTGGTGATGAGGTCCGTGATCCCCTGGACACCGGCGAGGAGCACCTGGTCGGCGGTCGCGAACGCCTCGAGCATGCTGATGCCGCGGTCGCTGATCTCCAGCAGGCGGTCGTTCGGCACGACGATGAGCGTGTCGACCTCCTCCTTCAGGCGGGCGACGCCGAGCTCGGCCTGGGCCTGACGGCGGCGACCCTCGAAGCCGAAGGGCTTCGTGACGACACCGATCGTCAGCGCACCGATCGACTTCGCGATCCGTGCCACGACGGGTGCGCCACCGGTGCCGGTACCGCCACCTTCACCGGCGGTGACGAACACCATGTCGGCGCCGGCGATGGCCTCTTCGATCTCCTCGGCGTGGTCCTCGGCTGCACGGCGTCCGACCTCGGGGTCGGCGCCGGCGCCGAGGCCGCGGGTGATCTCGCGGCCGACGTCGAGCTTGACGTCGGCATCGCTCATCAGCAGTGCTTGCGCGTCCGTGTTGATGGCGATGAATTCCACGCCTCGGAGGCCGAGCTCGATCATGCGGTTGACCGCGTTGACGCCGCCGCCGCCGATACCGACGACCTTGATGACGGCGAGGTAGTTCTGGTTTGTAGTCACTTCAGGCCTCCGTGAGAACTCTCAACCTCTAGTTAAGGTTTAAAGTTATGCTGCGTATGCATTTTCTGTCCTGAGCACGACGTTAGGGCCCAGCCCCGACCGTGTCGGGACGCTTCCGGGCGTGTCGGCACATCGACGGGAATATCCCGGCGCGCTTCCTCAGCGGACGATCGCGGCGGACGGCGACGACACGTCGTACTGGTTCACCTGGGACGGGTCGGTGGCCGCCATCGTCTTGGCGAGGATCAGGGCCTTCTCGGCTGAGTCCGCCGCGCTCCCCCATACGACCTCGGCGGGCGAGTCCACGAGCGTGAGGGTGACGTCGTCCGCGGTCGAGGCCGAGACCGACGCCACGCGGGCGCGCAGATCCGTCGGCAGCGCCCGGATCACCGCGGCCGCGGCGACGAAGCCCTTGGAGGTCGGGCCGCCGGTGACCATGAGCGTGGGATACCCGGCGATCGGCTGGTCACTGCGCTCGATCGTGACCCCGGCTGCATCGACGAGGGTGTAGACCGACCCGGATTGCAGCACGCCCACCGGCTCGCGTTCGACGATCCGGACGACGAGCGTGCTCGGCGGCTGTGCTTCGAGGGAGTAGCTCGCGATGAGCGGGTACCCGACGAGTACCGCCTTGACGGCGCCGGCATCGACCAGCGCGAGCGGGCGACCCAGCTGGTCGCCGAGCGCCTCGGTGATCTCGGCCTGGTTCACCCGGCTCGCACCGACGACCTCGATGGTCCGGACGGCCAGCAGGGGCGAATAGGCTCCGGCGAGCGAGACGACGATCAGGACCCCGAGGATCGCGGCCGCGACCACCCAGGCCCGGTGGCGACCCCGCTTGCGGGCCGTGAACCGACGGATCTCCTGGCGTTCGTGGCGGCGTCGCAGTTTCGCGGCCTCACGCGGGGTGAGGAACGCCTCATCCTCCGGTTCGTCGGGGCGCTCCAGGGTCGCCGTCGCCGATGCCGAGGTCGTCGTCGCCGGTTTCGCCCCGCGCTTCGACGATGCTGCTGTCTTCGGCGAAGCTACCGCCGACTTCGACTTCGACTGCGGCTCCGACCCCTCGGGCTGAGCACCGGCACCCGACCGCTTCGGCCGGAGCCTGGCCGCGTCCAGCTCGATGACGTCCGTCTCCTGCTCGGCGACGGGCTCAGCGGGCGCCCCGGTGCGGTCGACCGGCGTGGACGCCGCCGGCCGCGTCTGACGCTCAGGTCGCGGATGGGCCGCGGGGTCGAAGCCGTCCGGGCGCTTCACCGGACGCCCATCAGACGGACTCGCGACCGGCGATGGCCTCGAGGAGCTGCGGCACGATCCGGTAGACGTCGCCGCATCCGAGCGTGATGACGAAGTCGCCGGGTCGCGCGACCGTCGCCGTGTACTCCGCGGCGCGCTGCCAGTCGTCGATGTACGCGACGCGGTCCGCGTCGGAGAACCGGGTCGACACGGTCGCACCGGTCACACCGGGCTCAGGGTCCTCGCGCGCGCCGTAGACCTCGAGCACGACCGTGTGGTCGGCGTACCGTTCGAGGGCGTCGGCGAACTCCTGGGCGAAGAGGCGGGTCCGGCTGTACAGGTGCGGCTGGTGGACCGCGATGATGCGCCCGTCGCCGACCACGGTGCGCGCGGCGGCGAGAGCGGCGGCGACCTCGGTGGGGTGGTGCGCGTAGTCGTCGTAGACACTGACACCGTCGACGACCCCGTGCAGCTCGAATCGACGCTGCGTCCCGCCGAAGGCGCTGATGCCCCGGAGCGCGTCCGCCGGGTCGAACCCGACACCGACGAGGACCGCGAAGGCACCGGCGGCATTGATCGCGTTGTGGTGCCCGGGCACGCGGAGTGTCGCCGCGTAGCTGGTGCCCTCGTAGCTGAGCTGGAACGAGACCGGGCCGGTGGAGCCGACGTCGTGCAGTCGGACGTCCGCGTCGGCGGCCTCTCCGAAGGTCAGTACCCGCTTGCCGTCGGCGGCCGCTCGGAGCGCCGGGGTGATCCGGACCGCGCCGGCGTCGTCCGAGGAGATGACGACGAGTTCGCGAGCCTGCTGGGCGAACGTCACGAACGCCTGCTCGAACGCCTCGAGCGAGCCGTAGTGGTCCAGGTGGTCGGGGTCGATGTTCGTGATGAGCGCGACGGCCGTGTCGTAGAGCAGGAAGGAACCGTCGGACTCGTCCGCCTCGACGACGAACAGTTCTCCGGCGCCTCTGGCCGAGCTCAGCCCGAGGGACTCGATCACGCCACCGTTGACGAAGCTGGGGTCGGCACCGAGCTCCAGGAGCGCAGTGATGATCATGCCGGTCGACGTCGTCTTCCCGTGGGCCCCCGCGACGGAGATGAGTCGCGTCCCGGCGGTCAGCCAGGCGAGCGCCTGCGACCGGTGCAGGATCGTCAGACCCCGCTCCTTCGCGAGCAGGTACTCGGGATTGTCGGCCCACAGCGCTCCGGTCACGACGAGGGTGTCCGCGTCGCCGACATTCTGCGCATCGTGGCCGATGGCGACCGGGACACCGAGCTCGCGCAGGGCCTCGATGTTCTTCGACTCTCGTACGTCCGAGCCGGTCACGCGCGATCCGGCGCTCACGAACAACCGTGCGATGCCGCTCATCCCGCTGCCGCCGATGCCGACGAAGTGCACGACGCCGAGGTCGGCGGGGATCTCGACGGTGGGGTCTGGCTTGATCACGGTGTCACGCTTTCTGGGAAGACTGGATCACCGGCCGCGCACGCGCTGCACCGATGGTTGGAGCGCCTCATCGATGAGGGCGATGACGCGAGCCGTGCCGTCGGAGACCCCGACGCTCTTGGACTGGGCGGCCAGGTCGTCGACCCGGTGCCGATCGCTCAGCAACGGGACGAGGTGCTCACGCACCCAGCCCGGCACGAACTGCGCGTCATCTACCATAACCGCTCCCCCGGCACGCACGACGTCGGCGGCGTTGAAGCGCTGCTCACCGTTGCCGACCGGGTAGGGGACGTAGACGGCCGGGAGCCCGACCGCGCACAGCTCACTGACGGTGGCACTTCCAGCGCGCGACACCGCGAAGTCGGCTGCGGCGATGGCGAGCTCCATCCGAGAGCAGTACTCGAGGAGGTGGTAGTGCTCGACACCGGGATCCGAGATCTCGCTCTTCGCGCCCGTGATGTGGAGCACCTGCCAGCCGGCCGCGACGACGTCCTCGGCGCTCTGGCTCATCGTCGCGTTGATCCGTCGCGCGCCGAGCGAACCGCCGGTGACGAGCAGCAGTGGCCGGTCCGAAACGAGACCGAACTCGGCGAGGGCCGACGGCCGGAGCGCCTCGCGGTCGAGCTCCTCGATCTCTCGACGCAGCGGCATGCCGACGAAGCGTGCGTTGCGGATGGGCGTGTGGTGGAAGGCGACGCCGACGTAGGGGGTGTACCTCGCGCCGAGCCGGTTCGCGAGGCCCGGACGCGCGTTCGCCTCGTGGATGACCAGCGGCACGCCGGCGCGCCTGGCCGCCGTATATGCCGGTGCGGCCGCATAGCCGCCGAAACCGATCACGACGTCCACCCGGTGCTCCTGGATCATCGCGACCACGGCCGCGACCGCCTGGCGGAGGCGACCGGGGAAGCGGAGCGCATCGACGTTCGGCCGGCGAGGGAAGGGCAGTTTAGGGATCGTGAGCAGTTCGTAGCCACGTTCCGGGACGAGTCGCGCCTCGAGGCCCTCCGCCGTACCGACCACCAGGATCGTCGCTTCAGGGTCTCTGGCGCGGAGTCCGTCGGCCACAGCCAACAGCGGATTGACATGGCCGGCGGTGCCGCCGCCGGCAAGGAGGTAGGTGGTCATCGGGTGACTCCGGAGGATTGGGCACGTCGAGCTGGTGACCGACGGGACTGCTGGGACGCGGGGCGCCCCCGCTCCCGGGCGAACGACAGGACGATCCCGATCGCGACGAGGGTGGTGAGCAGCGCCGTGCCGCCCGAGGACAAGAGTGGCAACGGCACGCCGAGCACCGGGAGGACTCCGAGGACGACACCGATGTTCACGAGCGCCTGGCCGATGATCCAGGCCATGACGGCGCCCGTGGTGATCCGGACGAAGGAGTCGTCGCTGGTGCGGATCACCCGGATGAACATGACGGCGAGGAAGACGAACAGCCCGAGGACGAGGACAGCGCCGATGAGGCCCAGCTCCTCGCCGATCGCCGCGAAGATGAAGTCGTTCGAGATCGCCGGCAGCCACCCATACTTCGCGCGCGAGTTGCCGAGGCCGACGCCCCACAGGCCACCGTTCGCCAGTGCCCATGTGCCGTGGGTCGACTGCCAGTCGGCGTTCTCGTAGTCGCCCTTACCGTCGCCGAAGAACGCCATGATGCGCTGCATGCGGTTGGCGCTCGTGACGGCCATGATGAGGAACAGCACGGCCCCCGCGACCACCGGGATCGCGATGTAGCGCAGTCGCACGCCGGCGAAGTACAGCGCCGAGAACACGATCAGGGCCATGATCACGACGGTCCCGAGGTCGCCGCCGAGCAGGACGAGGCCGATGGAGAGACCGGCGAAGGGGATGACCGGGATCAGAGCGTGCTTCCACTCGAGGAGACGCGGTTGCTTGATCGTCAGCACGAGCCCGAGCCACACGACCAGCGCGAGCTTGACCGCTTCCGAGGGCTGCGCGGTGAAGCCGCCGATCTCGATCCAGTTGCGGTTGCCACCGATCTCGTAGCCGAGTGGTGTGAAGACGAGCAGTTGCAGGCCCATGGCGACCAGGAGGAACGCCCACGCCCACTTCTTCCAGAACCGTGCCGGGAAGCGACTCACGATGAGCATGAGCGGAACACCGATCATCGCGAACGTCGCCTGGCGCCAGAACAGCCCGAAGTACCCGTCGCCGGCCTCGTAGGACTCCACGGAGGACGATGACAGCACCATGACGAGCCCGAGTCCGACGAGGAACAGCGTCACACCCAGCAGGAGGAAGTAGTTCTTCGACTCCGGACGCAGCACCTTGCCCAGCGAGATCCGTGCACTCGACATGCCTCTCGGCGATGTCGGCGCGTCGGGTGTCCCACTGCCTGAGGCGACCGTCGTCATCCGGGACGACGACGACCGCACGCGGCGCGGGTCAGCGCGAGGCGGATCGATCATCCGCCTCACCTCCCAGCTCTGCTTCGACGGCGGCCTGGAACAGGCGACCACGGTGTCCGTAGTCCGTGAACTGGTCCATCGAGGCGGCTGCAGGAGCGAGGAGCACGGTGTCCCCTGCCTGCGCGACCTCGGCGGCCCGGCGAACGGCCTCCGGCATGACGTGTTCAGTCTCCGCTGCGTCGACCTCGATGACGGTCAGCGTCGGCGCGTGTCGTGCGAATGCCGCGAGGACTTCCGAGCGGTCGGCGCCGATCACGACGGCCGCGCGCAGGTGGTCGGCGTGCCGCTCCACCAGATGATCGATCGAGACGCCCTTCAACAGGCCTCCGACGATCCACACCACCGAGCGGTAGGCGGCGAGCGAGGCGTCGGCGGCGTGCGGATTGGTGGCCTTCGAGTCGTCGATCCAGTCCACCTCGAGCCTCCGGGCGATGAGCTGGATTCGGTGCGCGTCCAGATCGAACGACAACAGGGTGTCGCGCACGGCCTCGACCGTGATGCCGGCGGCCCGGGCGAGTGCCGCTGCCGCCAGGATGTTGGCGACGATGTGCGGAGCGGCGAGTCCGCGCTGGGCGAGCGCTTCGACCGTCGTGATCTCGAGGGCGCTCGTCCGACGGTCGTCGAGGAACGCGCGGTCCACCAGGATGCCGTCCACGACGCCGAAGTCGCTCGGTCCAGGCACGTCGAGGCCGAACCCGACGGCGCGGGCGCCGTCGACGACCTCGGCCTCCTCGACCATCGACATCGTCGCCGCGTCGGCACGGTTGTAGACGCACGCGACCTTCGTGTTCTCGTACACCACGGCCTTCGCCGCCCGGTACGCCTCGGCGGAGCCGTGCCAGTCGAGGTGGTCGTCGGCGAGGTTCAGGCAGACGCTGGCGAGCGGTGAGACGATGCTCCGACCGCCCTGCAGGCCGAGGGTGTGCAACTGGTAACTCGAGAGCTCGACGACGAAGAAGTCGAAGCCCTGCGGATCACGGACGGCGTCCAGGACCGGGACGCCGATGTTGCCGCAGGGCGCCGCGCGGAAGCCCGCCTCGACGAGCATCGACGCCGTCAGCTGAACGGTCGTGGTCTTGCCGTTCGTGCCGGTGACGCAGATCCACTCGGCCGGGGTGCCGACTTTGTCGCGGACCCGCCAGGCGAGCTCGATGTCGCCCCAGACGGCGACCCCGGCCGCCTGCGCCCACGTGACGACGGAGTGGTCGGGGTGGAATCCGGGTGAGACGACGACCAGCTCCGGAGCGAACTCGACGAGCTCGGACGGAAGGGTCGACAGGTCCCGCTGGATGAGCCGTGCACCGATGACGCCGACGAGTTCGGCGCGCTCGTCCGCGGCCTCGCCTGCCAGGACCAGTACCTCCGAGCCGAGCTCGGTGAGGGTGTCAGCGACGGAGAACCCGGTCATCCCGAGCCCCAGGACCGCGACCCGGAGTCCACGCCAGTCGGCGTGCCAGCTGCGGAGCCCGTCGAGGCGCTCAGCGCTCATCGGCTCAACCACTCGAGGTAGAAGGACCCCACGCCCGCCGCGACGAGCAGACCACCGATGATCCAGAAGCGGACGACGACGGTGACCTCGGCCCAACCCTTGAGCTCGAAGTGATGGTGGATGGGGCTCATGAGGAAGATGCGCTTGCCACGGGTCGCCTTGAAGTAGACCCGCTGGACGATCACGGAACCGGCCTCGATCACGAAGAGACCACCGACGAGCACCAGGAGGAGTTCGGTCTTGCTGAGGATGGCCAGGGCCGCGAGCGCTCCACCGAGCGCCAACGAACCGCTGTCACCCATGAAGATCTGTGCCGGCGAGGTGTTCCACCAGAGGAATCCGATGAGCGCACCCACGATCGCCGCGGCGACCACGGCGAGGTCGAGTGGATCCCTGACGTCGTAACACTTGTAGGCCACGTCGGAGGCGAGCGAGGAGCTGAAGCACGACTGGTTGAACTGCCAGAACCCGATGATGATGTACGAGCCGATCGCGAGGATCGAGGCGCCGGTGGCGAGCCCGTCGAGCCCGTCGGTGACGTTCACACCGTTCGACGTCGCGGCCACGATCACCGAGGTCCAGAGGATGTACAGCAGGATGCCGATCACCGGGATGCCGATCGCCATGAAGTTGATCGGGATGTCGCGGATGATCGAGATGTTCGTCGACGCCGGGGTGAACCCCTCGGTGTTCGGGAAGTTGATCGCGAGGACCGCGAAGACCGTCGCGACGATGAGCTGTCCGGCGACCTTCGCCCACCCGCCGAGGCCGAGGCTCTGCTTCTTCCGGACCTTCAGGAAGTCGTCGATGAACCCGACGATGCCGAGTCCGACCATCATCAGCAGGACCAGGAGCGCCGAGACGCCGACCTGCTCCTGGAAGATCAGATAGCTCGCGAAGAAGCCGACGAGGGTGCCGACGATGATGATGACGCCGCCCATCGTCGCGGTTCCGCGCTTCGTGTGGTGGCTCTGTGGTCCGTCGTCACGGATGAACTGGCCCCAGGCCAGCTTGCGGAACGCTCTGATGAAGAGCGGGGTCAGGAAGAGGGAGAACGCCAGCGAGATCGCTCCCGCGGCCAACAGGACTCTCATGCGTACAACTCCCCCAGTCGATCGCCCAGCAACCGGAGCCCGGCCGCGTTCGACGATTTCACGAGCACGGTGTCGCCCGGGGCGATCTCCGCGCTCAAATACGCGAACGCCTCGTCCGCGGTCGCGAAGTACACCGACTCGCCGTCCCACGACCCTTCGTTGATCGCGGTGATGTGCATGCGGCGGGCCTCGGGGCCGACCACGACGAGGCGGCCGATGCCGAGCCGGACGACCTGGAGTCCGATCCGGTCGTGTTCCTCGCCCGCCCAGTCGCCCAGTTCGCTCATGGCACCGAGCACCGCGATGGTCCGGCCGCGTTCAGCGCCGATCTGGGCGAGGGTCCGGATGGCGGCCGACATCGAGTCGGGGCTCGCGTTGTAGGCGTCGTTGATGATGGACACGTCGTCGCGTCCGCCGAGGGGCTCCATCCGCCACCGCTCCGCCCGGCTCACGCTCTCGAGGGCGTCGACGATGAGGTCGATCTCCACACCGAGTTCGTGGGCGGCTGCGGCCGCGGCGAGGGCGTTCATGACGTGGTGCTCACCGAGCACCTTGAACCGGACGGGTGCAGAGGAGCCGTCGGGCAGGTGCAGCGTGAACGCGGTTCCGGACGCCGTCGCGACGACGTCCGTCGCTCGGACGGCGGCGCGGTCGTCGAGGCCGAACCAGAGCACGCGTGCCCGGGTGGCATCGGCCATACCGGCCACCCGTGGATCGTCGAGGTTGAGGACGGCGACGTCCTCCGGGAGCAGCTCGGACACCATCTCGGTCTTCGCCGTGACGGTCGCTTCGATCCCGCCGAACTCCCCCGCGTGGGCGAGTCCGACCTTCAGGACCACGCCGATGTCGGGCTTCGCCATACGGATGAGTCGGGCGATCTCGCCGATGCCGCTGGCACCCATCTCCGCGACGAGGAACCGCGTCTCGTCCGTCACGCGCAGCATGGTGATCGGCGCTCCGACCTCGTTGTTGAAGGAGGCCTTGGGGCTGACCGTCTCCCCGACGCGCTCGAGGACCGCGGCGAGGAGGTTCTTGGTCGTGGTCTTGCCGTTGGAGCCGGTGATACCGACGATCCGGAGTCGTCCGAGCGCGCGCACCCTCGTGATGACCTCGGTGGCGAGGGCGCCGAGGGCGGTCACGGAGTCCTCGACGACGATCTGCGGTACGGCGACGGCCAGTTCTCGTTCGACGATCAGCAGAGCTGCGCCGTTCGCGATCGCGGCATGGGCGAACAGATGTCCGTCGGTCTCCTCGCCGGGCTTCGCGACGAAGATGTCGCCGGGCGTGACGAGTCGGGAGTCGGTGTCGGCGACGCCCGACACGACGAGACCGGGGTCCGCCGAACCGGGGATCAGTCGACCGTCGGTCGCCGCGGCGATCTCGGTGAGGGTCAGGTCGATCATCAGAGCCACCCTGCCTCACGCAGCGCCTCACGCGAGTCGTCGCGCGCCGAGTAGGGGTGCTTCACCCCGGCCACCTCGTGGTAGTCCTCGTGCCCCGGTCCGGCGTAGAGGATGGTGTCGCCCTGACCGGCCAGCGCCAGGGCCGTGCGGAACGCGGTCGCCGGATCCGCGACCTCGTGCAACTCACCGTCCGGCGCGGCGTCACGGGCGGCCTCGAGGAGCACGCGTCGGATCGACGCCGGGTCTTCGCTCCGTGGATGGAAGTCGGTGACCACCACGACGTCGGCCCCCCGGGCGGCGATCGCACCCATGTCGCGACGCTTCGTCGTGTCGCGGTCTCCGTCGGCGCCGAACACCATGATCACGCGGCCCGGTGTGACGGCCCTGATCGCCGCCAGGGTGTTGAGGAACGCGTCGGGGCTGTGCCCGTAGTCGATGTACACGACCGGGCCGCGGTCGCCGCTGATCCGCTCGGCACGCCCGGGGATGTAGGCGTCGATCCCACCGTCCCGCTCGAGGGCCTGGGCGATCATGTCGAACTCCACCCCGGACTCGACCAGCATCACGATCGCGAGCGCGGCGTTCGCCGCCATGAACCAGCCGAGCAGCGGCACGCTCGTCACGAGCACCTGGTCGCCGGGGCCGTCGAGGCGGAACGTCGTGGAACCGGCGGTCTCCTCGAGGATCGTCATGCGCCAGTCGGCGTCGACCTCCGGACGGGTCGTCAGGGTCGTCACGGGGATCCGGCTCTGCTCGACGAGCCGGCCGCCCCACTCGGAATCGATCGTGACGACGCCTCGTCGGGCGCGATCGGGTTCGAACAGCTCGCGTTTGGCCGCGAAGTACTCGTCGAAGTCGCCGTAGTCGTCGAAGTGGTCGTGACTGAGGTTGGTGAAGCCGACGACGTCGAAGACGATGCCGTCGACGCGGTGCCTGGTCAGCGCCTGGGCGGAGACCTCGATGGCGACCGCGCGCACCTCGGACTCGCGCATGCGCGCGAGCAGCGCGTGCAGCTCGCTGGCCTCCGGCGTCGTGAGGGAACTCGTGACCGCGAGGTCGCCGATGCGCCGCTCCGCCGTCGAGCTCAGCCCGGAGACGATCCCGAGTTGCGCGAGCATGCCGCTCAGGAGGTAGACCACGCTCGTCTTGCCGTTGGTGCCGGTCACGCCGAACAGCGTCGGTGGCTCCTCGGCGGTGCGGTAGACCCAGGCGGCGAGGTGTCCGAGGGCGGCGCGCGGCTCCGGCACCACAATGATCGGCAGGCCGGCGGCAGCCGCCAGCTCTCGTCCGGCGTCGTCGGTCAGCACGGCGACCGCGCCGCGTTCCTTCGCCTGCTCGGCGTATGCGGCACCATGGGCGCGGACACCCGGCATGCCGATGTAGAGGTCACCGGGCTCGACGGCACCGGAGCTCAGGCTGACACCGCTGATCTCCACGCCGTCGGCAGAGCCGTGCAGGTCGAGGTCGAATTCGGTCACCAGCTGCGAGAGCGCCCGCCGTTGCGGATGTTCCGGCCTGAGGCTGATCGGGCCCTGATTGTTCACGCTGAGCCCATCCTTCATGAGGTCGTTCAAAAACTGAGCGGCAGGTTCGGTGCCGGCTCCGTGGACGGCTGCACTCCCCTGCTCTTCAGCACCTGGGTGGTCACATCCCGGAAGATGGGAGCGACTGCAGCCGATGAATTCATCTTAACCGGGTCGGCCAGGTTCACCGAAACGACGAACTGCGGCGCCTCCGCAGGAGCGAAACCGGCCATCGAGACGAGGTAGCTCGAGCTGTAGCCGCCATCGCCGTCGGGCTGCTGTGCGGTACCGGTCTTCATCGCCACCCGGTAGCCGGGGACGTCGACGTTCTTGGCCACCCAGCTCTCCTGGTCGACCATCTCGAGCATCTCGCTGACCTGCTTCGCCGCGTCGGCGGAGACGACCTGGGTTCCGGTCGCGTCGGGGACGTCGGTCATGGTGCCGTCGGCGTTCCGGCACCCCTCGACCAGCTGGACGGGCATGCGTACACCGCCGTTCGCGATCGTCTGGTACAGGCTGGCGCCCTGGATCGCGGTCGTCGAGAACCCCTGACCGAACATGGTCGCGTAGTCCGTCTGGTTGTCCCAGTCCGCAGGGTCCGCCATGAGGCCACCGGACTCGCTCGGGAAGCCGACCTCGGTCTTCTGCAGCTGACCGAACTTCTGGAAGTACGCGTAGCGGGTGTCGGCGCTCATCTTCTCGCCGAACTGCGAGATCCCCGTGTTGGACGATTCGACCATGACACCAGACAGGGTGAGGTTCAGATCCGCGTGGAACTCGCTGTCGTTGATGTCGGCACCGTTCGAGGGCTTGTACCGGAACGGAGCGACCACCTGGGAGTTCGGATTCGCGACACCCTGATCGATGAGCGCCGCGGCGGTGAGCGACTTGTACGTCGATCCTGGTTCGAACGGCGCGGCGAAGGCCCGTGAGCCTCGGTCCTCGGACGGCGTCGCGCTGACGTTGCCGGGGTCGACGGCCGGGTACTCGGCGACGGCGAGGAGCTTGCCGGTCTTGACCTCCATGACCGTGACGACGCCCCAGCTCGCACCGACCGCTTCGGCCTGCGCGGTGAGCGACTGCTGCGAGAACCACTGGATGTCCTTGTCGAGCGTGAGCACGACGTCGCCGCCGTCCTTCGCCGGCTTCGTCACCGTGGTACCGGGGAGCGGGAGACCGCCGCTGCCCTTCTCGTACGTCGTGCGACCGTCCTTGCCGGCGAGGCAGGAGTTCTCCATGAGTTCGACGCCCGCCTGGGCCTCGCCCTCCTCACCCACGAAGCCGACGATGTTGCCGGCGACGGCACCGTTCGGGTACACCCGGTAGGGCTCTTCCTTGAAGGTCGTCCACGGGATCTCCAGCGCCTTGAGCGCTCGGAGCTGGTCGAGCGTGAGCTTCTTCGCGATGAGGGCGTAGAGCGAGTCCTTGTCCGCGGCGAGGGCGTCCGTGATGAGCGCGAGGACCTCCGGACCGGGCTTGCCGATGATCGCGCCGATCTCGTTCGTCGCCTGCTCGAGGGTGATCGTCTGCTCGGCGCCGTCGACGTCGCGTTCGAACGGACCGGCGTCCTTCGGAGATGCCGCCATGCTGTACCGCATGACCGCTTCGGCGAGCACCGAACCGTCGGAGGCGAGGATGTTGCCGCGGGTGGCGAGGATCGTGTCGCCCGTCTCGGTCTTCTCGAGGGATTCCGCGCTCAAGGCACTCGCGCGGACCACTTGGATGTCCACCAGACGGAGGACGAAGAGCGTCATCACGATGGAGACCGCGACGATGGTGAACGCGAGGCGTCGGCGCGTGGTCTTCGTGTGTCTCACCATGATGCCCGCACCGCGTCCTCTCCCGACGTCGCACCTCCGAGCAGGGCGTCGTCCTCCACCGTGAGCCGTCCGGTCATCGTGTGGTCGGCGACGGCAGCCCGTCCTGCAACGGTACGGGCGGGGTGACCGCTTCCTGGCTCGACGCGCCGTCTGCGGCGGCGGCGTTCTGCCCGCCGACGAGCGGGAGCGTCGCGGCCTGCGCGTTCGGCACGAGGGCGGCGTTGAAGATCGGACTCGTGCTCGCCGACGCCGGCGTGGGCGTCCCCAGCACGGCACCGTCGGAGAGCCGGAGGTAGGTCGGGAGCGAGTTGCCCACCATGCCGAGTGCCTGCGCGTTCACGGCGAGGTACTGGGGCGAGGCCAGGCGGTCGAGGTCCTCGGCCAGCGCGGCCGAGGTGCGGCCGAGTTCGACCTGCTTCCCCTCGAGCTGCTGGATCTGGTACGCGCCCTGGCTCAACCCGACGCTGAGGAGCAGCTGGCCGACGACGATGGCGACGACCGCACCGACGACGATAACCGCGTACATCGGCCGCGGTTTGAGCTTCGAACGCGCACCGGTCGTGACCGCACGGATGTGCTGCCGTTCGGGGGCCGTGCGCGTCGGCTGCGGCCGAGCGCGTCCGAGCCGTTCTGGTGCGAGATCGAGTGCCGCGGTCGCTCCGCTCATGCTGGCCTCCTCAGCCGTTCGGCCGCGCGGAGTCGCACGGGTTTCGCTCTGGGGTTCTCGTCGATCTCGGCCTCGGTGGCGAGTTCCGCACCCTTGACGAGGAGCTTCAGCTCCGCGCTGTGCTCCGGGAGCTCGACGGGCAGGCCCGCCGGTGTGGTCGACTTCGCCCGCGCCTGGAGCTCGCGCTTGACGATCCGGTCCTCGAGCGATTGGTAGGACAGGAACACGATCCGACCTCCGACCCGCAGCAGGTCGAGCGCGCGGGGCACGGCAGCTTCGAGGACCGACAACTCCGCGTTCACCTCGATGCGCAGCGCCTGGAAGACCCGCTTGGCCGGGTGGCCGGTGCGGCGTGCGGCCGCCGGCGTTGCCCGATCGATGAGTTCGACCAGCTGCCCGGAACTCGTCAGGGGGCGCTGCTGACGTTCCTCGACGATGCGGCGGGCGTAGCGCTGCGCCAACTTCTCGTCGCCGTACTCCCAGAAGATCTTCCGGAGCGCGATCTCGTCGTAGGTGGCCAGGATCGTCTCCGCCGTGAGCTCGCTCGACGCGTCCATCCGCATGTCGAGGGGCGCGTCCTGGGAGTACGAGAAGCCGCGTTCGGTCCGATCGAGTTGCAGCGAGGAGACGCCGAGGTCGAACAGGATCCCGTCCACCTGTGGGAAGCCGAGCTCCTCGGCAGCCTCGTCGATGTCGTCGTAGACGGCTTTGACGAACCGGGCTCGTGACCCGAAGCGCGCGAGCCGCTCCTGAGCGATGTCGAGCGCGTCGAGGTCGCGGTCGAGCCCGATGAGGGTCAGCTGCGGGAAGCGCTCGAGCATCGCTTCGGCGTGGCCCGCCATGCCGAGCGTGGCGTCGATGAGGACCGCGCCCTCGTGGGACACGGCGGGGGCGAGCAACTCGATGCATCGCTCGAGGAGGACCGGGGTGTGGATGTCGTTGATGGCCATATGCGTACTCCGGACGGTCCCTGTCCCCTGATCCCCATCCGTTCCGACCTGGCACCGGGGAAGTGTGTCAGGGCGGGCTCCGACCTGGCACCGGGGAAGTGTGTCAGGGCGGGACGGCTGGGAGTCAGGGGGCAGGGCACTAGAAGAGTCCGGGGATCACCTCCTCGGCGGTCTCGGAGAAGACGCTCTCCTGTTCGGCGAGGTAGGACTCCCATGCCTCGGCGTCCCAGATCTCCGCGCGGCTGCCGGCGCCGATGACGACGAGGTCGCGGCTGAGCCCGGCGTACTGGCGGAGGTTGGACGGAATGGTCACGCGGTGCTGCTTGTCGGGGGTCTCGGCGCTCGCTCCGGAGAGGAACACGCGCAGGTAGTCGCGGGCCTGCTTGCTGGTGACCGGAGCCTGGCGGATCTTCTCGTGGAGCGCTTCGAACTCCCGCGTGCTGAAGACGTAGATGCAGTGCTCCTGGCCTCGAGTCATGACGACCCCACCGGAGAGCTCATCGCGGAACTTCGCCGGCAGGATGATGCGGCCTTTTTCGTCGAGTTTGGGGGCGTGACTACCGAGGAACATACGCCCCCGCCCCCAATCGTTCTGGCCAACATCTTGGTTGGACTCCACTTTACTCCACTTTGCCCCACCAGTGCAGCACATTCCTCCACATCGGACCATTTGTCCATGAAAAAACCCCGCAAAGTCAAGACTCTGCGGGGTGGAGGGAAATGGAGGGGTTTTGCCATACCCGGGACGATCAGGGAGGGCCTGAAACGACGAAACGGGGCCGATCCGAAGATCGGCCCCGTTTGGAGTCGTGGTGCGGCGGCGCCGCGAGGGAGGGAAGTGGAGTCAAGTGGCCGGCCGCGGAGCGACCGGGAGACCTGGCATCGTTACTGCTCGTCGCCCGACTGACGCTTGTCCCAGCGGTCGTTGAAGCGGTCCATCAGACGCGAGGACTTCTGGCCGGCCGGAGCAGCTTGACGAGGACGCGGCTGTTCGAGTGGAGCCCGGGTCGGCTTGGTCGCCACGAGCACGCCCGTGAGCATGATCGCGAACCCGAGCAGACCGACGATGGGCTGCTGGATCACGACTCCCAGCACGAGGCCGATCGCCCCGACCACCGCGATGAGGGAGCCGAGCGCGATACCGCGGTAACTCGGTTTGCCCGCGCCAGCGGTGACCTTGGAGACGAAATCGGCATCGCTGCGGTAGAGGTGGCGTTCCATCTCATCGAGGAGCCGTTGCTCCTGCTCTGAAAGTGGCATCTGATTCCCCTCAAGGTCACACGACGCGACGTTGTTGATCGAGTCTAGCCACCGAAGCATGACTAGGCTAGGTGCGTGATCGAAAGCAATGAACTCGCCACCCTGGTGGGCCGCGGGCTCTCCGACTTTCTCTCCTCGCGAAGCTCCATTGTCGCGCAGATCGGCCCTGAGCTCTCCCCGTTCCTCGACTTCTCCCGGGAATTTCTCAGCGGTGGGAAGCGGTTCCGGGCACAGTTCTGCTTCCGGGGCTGGCAGGCCGTCTCGACCGGGCGGCACGCCAGCGGTCAGGGCGGCCTCGAGACCGTCATCGCGACCTGTGGAGCACTCGAGCTGTTCCACGCCGCAGCGCTCGTCCACGACGACATCATCGACAACTCCGACACCCGCCGGGGTGCACCGTCGGCACACGTCTCCTTCGCGGAGTTGCACCGTCGCAGCCGATGGGACGGCAACCCGACCACCTTCGGCACCGGAGCCGCCACGCTCCTCGGCGACCTGCTCCTCGGCTGGAGCGACGAACTCCTCGACGACGGACTCGACCAGCTGGACGACCGCACCGCCGCTCGCGCAGCGCGGGCCGAGTTCAACCGCATGCGGACCGAGGTCACGGCCGGCCAGTACCTCGACATCCTCGAGGAGCGCGCATGGCGCGACGCCGCCGACGACGAACAGCGCCGCCGGGCCGAGCGCGTCCTGATCTTCAAATCGGCCAAGTACAGCATCGAGTCCCCGCTCGCACTCGGGGCGCTCCTCGGCGGCGGGAACGAACAGCAGCTCGCGTCGCTCCGCGGGTACGGCCTCCCCCTCGGCATCGCCTTCCAGCTGCGCGACGACCTCCTCGGCGTCTACGGCGATCCCGCCGTGACCGGCAAACCGAGTGGCGACGACCTCCGCGAGGGGAAGCGGACCATCCTCATCGCGCTCACGAGGGAGGCCCTCCAGCCGGGCGCGCGCGCCATCCTCGACGAGCTGCTCGGGGATCCCGAACTCGACGACGACCAGATCGGCCTGCTCCAGGCGACCATCCGCGACAGCGGAGCCGTCGACCAGGTGGAGAAGCTCATCCAAGACCATGTCGCGCGGGCACTCTCCGCATTGGGCGAGGCTCCGATCAACGACGACGCCCGTGCCCACCTGCGCGGCCTCGCGGTCGCGGTCGCACGCCGCGAGACCTGAGCCGTCCGGCTCGGACGGCGCGGGATCAGGCCAGCGCCTGAGCCACCCGGCGCACCTCGGACCGACGTCCCTCGCGGAGGGCTTGGATCGGCGAGGTCCCGATCGCGTCGTCGTCCTCGAGCATCCAGACCATCGCGGCCTCGTCGTCGAAGCCGTTGTCGGACAGCAGCGTGAGCGTGCCGCGCAGGTTGCGCACCGGCCCGCCGTCCGCGATGAACGACGACGGCACCTGCAGCACGCCGTCACGTCGGACGGCGAGGAGGTCGCGCTCCTCGAGGTACTGGCGGATGCGGCGGATCGGCAGCCCGAGTTCGGTCGCCAGATCGGGAAGGGTGAACCACACGAGTTCGGAATTCTGCTCAGTCACGCACAGCAGTCTGCCACGACCGCGCTCCGCTCGGCGCCGTCGGATCGCGTTCGGGTAACGATCCAAGCACCTCGCCGCCCTCCCGGGGTGTTGACAGCTCTTCGCGCCCGACGTTCCATACACTCGACTGGTGAGTAGCAACCAGCAGACCGATCCGATGATCGGCCGTCTCCTCGACGGGAGATATCAGGTGCGCTCACGCATCGCCCGAGGCGGTATGGCGACGGTGTACCTCGCCACCGACCTCCGGCTGGAACGGCGCGTCGCGATCAAGGTCATGCACGGCCACCTCTCGGACGACACGACGTTCAAGAACCGCTTCATCCAGGAGGCGCGCTCCGCCGCCCGGCTCGCGAATCCGCACGTCGTCAGCGTGTTCGACCAGGGCCAGGACTCCGACATGGCGTACCTCGTCATGGAGCACCTGCCGGGGATCACCCTCCGCGACCTCATCCGCGACAACGGCACCCTGACCCCTCGGCAGGCCGCCGACATCCTCGACGCCGTGCTGTCCGGTCTCGCCGCCGCGCACCGCGCCGGCATCGTCCACCGCGACGTCAAGCCGGAGAACGTCCTCCTCGCCGACGACGGCCGCATCAAGATCGGCGACTTCGGTCTCGCGAGAGCCGCAAGCGCGAACACGGCGACCGGCCAGGCACTGCTCGGGACGATCGCCTACCTCTCCCCCGAACTCGTCACCCGCGGGCAGGCCGACGCCCGGAGTGACATCTACGCGCTCGGGATCATGCTCTACGAGATGCTCACCGGCGAGCAGCCGTACAAGGGCGAGCAGCCGATGCAGATCGCCTACCAGCACGCCAACGAGTCGGTCCCCGCACCGAGCGCCAAGAACCCCGCCGTCCCCAAGGAACTCGACGACCTCGTCTTCTGGGCCACCGAGCGCGAACCGGACGATCGTCCGTCGAACGCCGGCGAGATGTTGGAGCGTCTGCGGTCCATCGAGTCCAACCTCGGGTTCACCTCGGTCGCCACCGGGGCGCAGCCCACGATCGTCATGCCGGCCTCTTACACGAGCGAGCATGCCGACGACGTCACCCAGGTCATCGGCCGCAACACCAAACCGCAGCAGGTCCCGGTGCGCGCCGACGCGACGGACGGCCCTGGCAAGCTCGCCACGAAGGCCCGCAAGCGCAGCCGCGTGGGCGTCGCCCTGTTCACGATCGTCCTCATGCTCGCCGCGCTCGCCGGTGGGACCGGATGGTACTTCGGCCAGGGTCCCGGCTCGCTCGTCGAGGTCCCGAACGTGGCCGAGGGGAGTTTCGACCAGGCATCCGCCAAACTCGTGGAGCTGGGCTTCGTGCCCGTCGAAGGCGCGACGTTCAGCCTCACCGTCCCGGCCGGCACGGTCGCCGGTAGCGATCCGCCGTCCGGCTCGAAGATCGACAAGGGCAGCTCCGTCACGGTCCTCGTCTCCCAGGGACCGCAGCCGGTGGACATCCCGGTCCTCGCCGGGCTCGCACAATCCGACGCCGAACAGCAGTTGGACGCGCTCGGTGTGGCCGTCGGCACCGTGAACCAGCAGTTCGACCCGAGTATCGCGAAGGACATCGTGCTCGCGGCGACCGATGCGACCTCGGGCGCCGACTACAGCCAGGGTGGGCCGTCCTTCCAAGGCTCCACGGTGACCTTGCTCGTCTCGGCCGGACAGGTGCCCTCGGTCTCGGGGATGACGCCGGACCAGGCACGCGACGCCCTCGAATCCGTCGGGCTCGGCGTGGGTGCCTCTGACGAGGCGTTCGACGACACGATCCCCGCGGGGCAGGTCATCGGTATCCAGGCCAAGACCGATGCCGACGGGAACGAGACGGCGTTCATCCCCGGTGACGACGTGACGCTGATCGTGTCCAAGGGCGTCGAGTTGGTCGCCGTCCCCGACACCACCGGCCAGACGATCAATCAGGCCATCAAGGCATTGCAGAACGCGGGCTTCACCGTCGGCGACATCGCCGTGCAAGAAGCCTTCCGCGACATCTTCAAGGTGAAGAAGACCGATCCCCCGGCGGGTAAATCCGTCAAGAAGGGCTCGACGATCAACATCACCGACTTCGGTCTGTAGGCTCGACGAGGGTCGGGGTCGCATCGCCGCTCCACACGACGAAGCGCCCATGCCAAACCCGGCATGGGCGCTTCGCGGTGTGTCGACCTACTTCGCGGCCGCGAGCTCCTCCGCCACGAGGAAGGCGAGCTCGAGCGACTGCATATGGTTGAGGCGCGGGTCGCACAGCGACTCGTACCGCGTGGCCAGGGTCGCCTCGTCGATCTGCTCCGAGCCACCCAGGCACTCGGTGACGTCGTCGCCGGTGAGCTCGACGTGGATGCCACCGGGGTGCGTCCCTGCGGCGCGGTGGGCCTCGAAGAAGCCCTTGACCTCGTCCACGACGTCGTCGAAACGACGCGTCTTGTACCCGGTGGGCGTCGTGAGTCCGTTGCCGTGCATCGGATCGGTGACCCAGAGCGGCGTCGCGTCGGCACCCTTGATCGCCTCGAGCAGCGGCGGCAGCGCATCCCTGATCTTGCCCGCACCCATCCGCGTGATGAACGTCAGGCGCCCGGGCTCACGCTCGGGGTCGAGCTTGTCGATGAGACGCAACATGTCGTCGGCCGAGGTGGTGGGGCCGAGCTTCACGCCGATCGGGTTGCGCACGCGCGACAGGAAGTCGACGTGCGCGCCGTCGAGCTCGCGCGTCCGCTCACCGATCCACACGAAGTGGGCCGAGGTGTTGTACGGCGTGCCGGTCCGCGAGTCGATCCGCGTCATCGGTCGCTCGTAGTCCATGAGCAGCGCCTCGTGGCTCGAGTAGAACTCGACACCGCGCAGCTGGTCGAAGTCGGCTCCGGCCGCCTCCATGAACTTGATCGCACGATCGATGTCGCGGGCCAGTCCCTCGTACCGGTGGTTCACCGGATTGGCGGCGAACCCCTTGTTCCAGCTGTGGACCTCGCGGAGGTCGGCGAACCCGCCCTGGGTGAACGCCCGGATGAGGTTCAGCGTCGATGCGGAGGTGTGGTACCCCTTGACGAGCCGAGCCGGGTCGGCCGTGCGCGACTCCGGGGTGAAGTCGTAGCCGTTGACGATGTCGCCGCGGTAGGCGGGCAGGGTGACGTCGCCTCGCGTCTCGGAGTCGTTGGAGCGCGGCTTGGCGAACTGACCGGCCATCCGGCCCATCTTGACGACCGGCATGGACGCACCGTAGGTGAGCACGACGGCCATCTGCAGGACCGTCTTCACGCGGTTGCGGATCTGCTCGGCCGTCGCACCGGCGAAGGTCTCGGCGCAGTCGCCGCCCTGGAGCAGGAAGGCGTTGCCGCTCGCCGCCCGGGCCAACCGGTCGCGCAGGATGTCGACCTCGCCGGCGAAGACCAGCGGTGGGAGGGTCGCGAGTTCGGCGGAGGCACGCGCCACCGCGGCCTGGTCCGGCCATGACGGCTGCTGCTTGATCGGCAGCTCACGCCAATAGTCCAGTCCGGCGATCACCGAGGGTTCGGCCATGACGACTGGTTCTGTAGCGTGGGACACGGATTTCCTGTTTCTCTTCGACCGGACGCGCTCCGGAGCCCGCCCGGAAGGGGGAACGGACCGCGATCGCGGCCCGGTTTTTCAGCTTAGCGTCACGCCGACGCGGCGCGCTCCTTGACGCTCGTGGCGTAGACGTCGCGATAGTCCTGGCCCGAGAGCTTGCGGAGCTCGACCATCAACTCGTCCGTGACGCTGCGGAGGATGAAGCGGTCACCTTCCATCCCCTCGAACCGCGAGAAGTCGAGCGGTTTGCCGATGACGATCCCGATCCGACGGATCCGGGGCAGCTTCGTGCCGATCGGCATGACCTTCTCGGTATCGATCATCGCGACGGGGACGATGGGGACCCCGGCCTCGAGCACCATCCGCGCGACGCCGGTGCGGCCGCGATACATCGTCCCATCGGGACTGCGGGTGCCCTCCGGATAGATCCCCAGCAGGTGCCCGCCGCCGAGGACGGCGAGTCCCGTGTTGAGCGAGGCCTCGGAGGCCTTGCCTCCAGACCGGTCGATCGGGAGCTGCCCCGTGCCGAGCATGAAGGTCTTCGTGGCCCAGCCGCCGAAGCCCTTGCCGCGGAAGTACTCGCTCTTGGCCAGGAAGGAGATGCGCCGATCGACGCACAGGGGGAGGATCACCGAGTCGATGAACGACAGGTGGTTGCTCGCGATGATCGCGCCGCCGTGCTCCGGGATGTTCTCGGCGCCGATGACCCATGGCCGGAAGATCGACTTCAGGATCGGGCCGGCGACCAGGTACTTCATGAACCAGTAGAACATCGTGCTCCTCCGTCTTGCCGCCGTCAGCCGAGGACGAGGGCGCTCCTGGCAAGATCGCCGGCGCCGATGACACCGGCGTCGTTCACGAGCTGGGCGATGCTGAAGGACGGCTCCGGGTGGAACCCGCGCGCCGGGAGGTGCGTCAGGAACGCCTCACGCACGGGGTCCAGGAGGAGGTCTCCGGCCTGGGCGACGCCGCCGCCGATCACGAAGATGTTGGGGTCGAGGATGGCCGACATGCTCGCGAGGGCCTGCCCCAGGAGATCGGCGAGCTCGTTGAGGCACCGCAGGGCGCCGGGATCGCCGGACTCGAGCAGGGCGGAGACGTGGTGTCCGTTCAGCAGCCCGCCGGCGGCGGTCCGCGCTCGGGCGAGGGCGGCACCGTCGCCACCGGCGTCCGCTGCCTCGTTCGCGAGCCGGAGCAGTGCGTTCCCCGAGCAGTACTGCTCGACGCAGCCGCGCGCGCCGCAGCCGCAGGGCAGACCGTCCGGGATGAGGCGCATGTGTCCCAGTTCCGCTCCGCTTCCGAAGCCTCCGGTGAGCAGTCGGTCGTCGAGGACGATCGCTCCGCCGACACCCGTGCCGATCGTCACCATGACCATGCTGCGTTCCTCGCGCCCTGCGCCGAACCGGAACTCAGCCCAGCCCGCGGCGTTCGCGTCGTTCTCGATCGTCACGACCTTGTCGGGCATCCGCGCGGCCAGCCGGGCCTGCAGGGGCTCGTTCCGCCAGGCGATGTTCGGCGAGTAGTAGACGGTCGAGCGCGTGGCGTCGAAGAACCCGGGGGCTGCGACGCCGACGCTCGAGATGCTGCCGTCGTCCAAGGACCGGACCATGGCGACGACGTCGTCGATGATGGCGTCGGGATCGGAGGCCTGCGTCGGCGTGCGACCGGCCGCGAGGATCCGGCCGTCGTCGTCGACGACCCCGCCCGCGATCTTCGTCCCGCCGATGTCGATGCCGATCGCGTTTGCCATAACGGTGCCGTCTCCCTGTCCTGATGTCGCCGATACCGGCAGCGGCGTGTGACCGACCGTCAGTCGAGTCGGTCGCCCGCGCGCCGCAATCGAGTCTACTGAGCGTCTGCGCGCCACAGAAACCGCGCAAACACCCGTGCTCTAGGATGGAGCCACATCTTGCCGACCTGGTACCGAAGGAGTTGCCGTGGAACAGTTCGACGTCCCTGCAGTCGTCGCAGCAGACCCATCCGCCAATGCGACCGATCTGCTCGTGAAGCGCCTGGCTGCTGCGCCCGACGCCGCGCTGTTCGCCGTTCCCCGCGGGTCGGAGTGGGTGGACGTGACCACCGCCGAATTCCACGCGCAGGTCGTCGCCCTGGCGAAGGGGCTCGTCGCCGCGGGGATCGAACCCGGCGACAAGATCGGGCTCATGTGCAAGACCCGGTACGAGTGGACCCTCATCGACTTCGCCGTCTGGTTCGCCGGAGCACTCCTCGTCCCGATCTACGAGACCAGTTCGCCGAGCCAGGTGCAGTGGATCCTCAGCGACTCGGGAGCGACGAGCGTGCTGGTCGAGACGCCCGACCAGTTCGCCCGCTTCGACGAGGTGCACGGCGACCTCCCCGACGTGACACGGGTCTGGCAGATCGACCTCGGCGACCTCGACAAGATCGCGGCCGCCGGCGTCGACGTCCCCGACGAGGAGATCGAACGCCGCCGCAACCTCGCGGTGGGTTCCGACATGGCGACCCTCATCTACACCTCCGGCTCGACCGGTCGGCCGAAGGGGTGCGTCCTCACCCACTCGAACTTCGTCGAGCTGTCGCGGAACTCGGCCGTCGCACTCAAGGAGGTCGTGTCCGCTCCCGGCGCCTCCACCCTCCTCTTCATCACCACGGCCCACATCTTCGCGCGCTTCATCGCCGTGCTGTGCGTGCACTCCGGTGTCAAGACGGGCCACCAGCCCGACACGAAGCAGCTGCTCCCCTCGCTCGGCACCTTCAAGCCGACGTTCCTCCTCGCGGTCCCCCGGGTCTTCGAGAAGGTCTACAACTCCTCCGAGCAGAAGGCGGAGGCCGGAGGCAAGGGCAAGATCTTCCGTGCAGCCGCCGAGACCGGGATCGCTTACTCGAAGGCCCTCGAGAGCGGTTCCGTGCCGTTCGGCCTGAAGGTGAAGTTCCGGGTCCTCGACCGCCTCGTGCTGTCCAAGATCCGTTCGGCCATGGGCGGCCGGGTGCGGTACGCGGTCTCCGGGAGCGCCCCGCTCGGTCCGCGACTCGGTCACTTCTTCCACGCGCTCGGCATCGTGATCCTCGAGGGCTACGGCCTCACCGAGACCACCGCGCCTGCAACGGTCAACCTCGCCCAGAAGTCGAAGATCGGGACGGTCGGACCGGCGCTCCCCGGCGTCTCCCTCCGCATCGCCGACGACGGCGAGGTCGAAGTGCGCGGGATCAACGTCTTCAAGGAGTACTGGCAGAACCCCGAGGCGACGGCGGAGGCCTTCGACGACGGCTGGTTCCGCACCGGCGACATCGGCTCCTTCGACGCCGACGGCTTCCTCACGATCACCGGGCGGAAGAAGGAGATCATCGTCACCGCCGGCGGGAAGAACGTCGCCCCGGCGGCGCTCGAGGACCCGATCCGCGCGACCCCGGTCGTCGGTCAGGTCGTCGTCGTCGGCGATCAGAAGCCGTTCATCAGCGCCCTCATCACGCTCGACACCGAGATGCTGCCGTCATGGCTCGCCAACAACGGTCAGGACGCGTCGATGAGCGCCGCCGAGGCCGCTCGGAACCCCGCAGTGCTCGCCGCCGTCCAACGGGCCATCGACGAGGCCAACACGAAGGTGTCCCGGGCGGAGTCGATCCGCAAGTTCGTCATCCTCGACGACGAGCTCACGGAGGCGAGCGGTCACCTCACGCCGAAGCTCAGCATCAAGCGGAACGTGATCCTCAAGGACTTCGCGGAGACGATCGAGGGGATGTACCTCGGAGCGGGTTCGCCCGAGACCCAGGGGATGTCCCTGAAGTAGCGACTCGACGAGCTCGGCGGTCGGTCGACGACCGCCGGGCCCGTCGGCCGGTGTCTAGAACCAGTCGCTCTCGCGGACCTGCTTCATGGCCTCGCGCCGATGCTCCTTCGACAGTCGGTCGAGGTAGAGCATGCCGTCGAGGTGGTCGGTCTCGTGCTGGAGCGCCTGGGCGAGGAGTCCTTCACCCTCGACGACGAGCTCCTGCCCGTCGAGGTCGATGCCGACGGCACGAGCGTAGGGATGGCGCGGGGTCGGGAACCAGAGCCCGGGCACCGACAGGCAGCCCTCGCCGATCTCCTCGAGTTCACCGCGAACCTCGACGAGCTTCGGGTTGATGAGGTACCCGATGACGCCGTCGACGTTGTAGCTGAACACGCGGAGTCCGACGCCGATCTGCGTCGCGGCGACGCCGGCACGACCGGGGAGCTCCACGCTGTCCACCAGATCGCGCACGAGGCTGCGGATGTCGTCGTCGATCGTGACGACCTCGGCCGTCGGAGCCTTCAGGACCGGGTCGCCGAAGTGTCTGATGGGTCGTGTCGTCACGGGTTGGATCCTTCCGGGAGGGACAGCTGTGGTGGACGCGGAGACCGGCCGCGTCGCCTCGAGGAGGGACGCGACCGGTCTCGGGACGCTCAGGCGCTCGGCTTCACGACGACGAGCAGGTCGCCCGCCTCGACCTGCTGGGTCGCCGGGATGGCGAGGCGCTCGACGACGCCGGCGACGGCGGTGGTGATCGCCGCCTCCATCTTCATGGCCTCGATCGAGGCGACCGGCTGGCCCGCCTCGACGCGGTCGCCGACGGCGACCTTGACGGTCACGACACCGGAGAACGGCGCGGCCACCTGGCCGGCGACGGAGGTGTCGGCCTTCTCCGCCGCGCGGGAGTCGACCTCGATGCTGCGGTCGCGGACGAACACCGGACGCAACTGCCCATTGAGGGTCGCCATGACGGTGCGCATGCCCTTCTCGTCGGCCGCGCCGATCGCTTCGAGCCCGACGAAGAGCCGGACGCCCTTGTCGATCTCGACGACGTGCTCCATGCCCGGCTCGAGGCCGTACAGGTAGTCGGCGGTGTCGACGACGGAGAGGTCGCCGTACAGGTCGCGCTGCTGCTCGAACTGCTTGGTCGGCGCCGGGAACAACAGCCGGTTGAGCGTCGAGCGGCGCTCGGCCGACTCGCCGTCGAGCGAGGCCTGGTCCTCAGCGGAGATCGGCGTGATCCCGATGTCGACCGAGCGACCGGCGAGGACCTTCGAGCGGAACGGCTCTGGCCATCCGCCCGGGAGCTCCCCGAGCTCGCCCGCCATGAACCCAACGACGGAGTCCGGGACGTCGTACTTGTCGGGGTTGGCCTCGAAGTCGGCCGGGTCCGCCTTGACGGCGGCGAGGTGGAGGGCGAGGTCCCCGACGACCTTGCTCGACGGGGTCACCTTGGGCACACGGCCGAGGATCTTGTTGGAGGCCGCGTACATGTCCTCGATGAGTTCGAAGTGGTCCGCGAGCCCCAGGGCGATCGCCTGCTGGCGGAGGTTCGACAGCTGGCCGCCGGGGATCTCGTGCGTGTACACGCGACCGGTCGGGCCGGCGAGTCCTGACTCGAACGGCCGGTACATCGCGCGGACGGCCTCCCAGTAGGGCTCGAGGTCGGCGATCCCCTGCAGGGAGATGCCGGTGTCACGCTCGGTGTGGGCCAGTGCGGCCACCAGCGAGGACGCGGACGGCTGGCTCGTCGTGCCGGCCATCGGCGCGCTCGCGACGTCGACGGCGTCGGCGCCTGCGTTGCTCGCCGCGAGGAGGGTCGCCAGCTGTCCGCCGGGGGTGTCGTGCGTGTGCACGTGGACCGGCAGGTCGAACCGCTCGCGGAACGCCGCGACGAGCTTTGCCGCCGCGGACGGACGGAGGAGCCCCGCCATGTCCTTGATGGCGAGCACGTGGGCACCGGACTCGACGATCTTCTCGGCGAGACGGAGGTAGTAGTCGAGGGTGTAGAGGTCCTCGGCCGGGTTCAGCAGGTCGCCGGTGTAGCAGACGGCGACCTCCGCGACGGTCGTCCCCGTCTCCAGGACCGCATCGATGGCCGGGCGCATCTGCGACACGTCGTTCAGGGCGTCGAAGATCCGGAAGATGTCGATCCCGGTGTCGGCGGCCTCCCGCACGAAGGCGTTCGTCACCTCCGTGGGATAGGGCGTGTAGCCGACGGTGTTCCGGCCACGCAGCAGCATCTGGATCGCGATGTTCGGCATCGCCTGACGCAGCGAGGCCAGCCGCTCCCAGGGCTCCTCGCCGAGGAAGCGGAGGGCCACGTCGTACGTCGCGCCACCCCAGGCCTCGACGGACAGCAGCTCCGGGGTGAGCCGGGAGACGAACGGCGCGACCGCGAGCAGGTCCTTCGTCCGGACCCGCGTGGCCAGGAGCGACTGGTGGGCGTCGCGGAAGGTGGTCTCGGTCACGGCGAGGGCGGTCTGGGCGCGGAGGGCGTCAGCGAAGCCCTTCGGGCCGAGCTCGAGCAGTCGCTGACGCGAGCCGGCCGGGGCGTCGGTCGTGATGTCGATCGCCGGCAGTTTGTCGACCGGGTCAGCTCCGGACGGACGCGACCCGTTGGGCTGGTTGACCGTGACGTCGGCGAGCCAGTTGACGATCTTCGTCCCGCGGTCCTTCGAGACATGGCCGCGGAGGAGCTGCGGACGCTCGTCGATGAAGGAGGTGCTGAGGTCGCCGGCCACGAACGAGGCGTCTTCGAGGACCGCCTGCAGGAAGGGGATGTTCGTGGACACGCCGCGGATGCGGAACTCGGCGAGGGCGCGCTTGGCACGCGTGACGGCCGCCTCGAAGGTGCGCCCACGGCAGGTGAGCTTCGCGAGCATCGAGTCGAAGTGGGGGCTGATCTGTGCGCCGGATGCGACCGTACCGCCGTCGAGTCGGATGCCGCCGCCGCCCGGAGAGCGGTAGGTCGTGATCTTCCCGGTGTCGGGACGGAAGCCCGCCGTGGGGTCCTCGGTGGTGATGCGGCACTGGAGCGCGAAGCCGCGGAGGTGCAGGGACTCCTGCGTGAGGCCGAGGTCGCCGAGCGACTCGCCGGCGGCGATGCGCATCTGCGACTGGACGAGGTCGACGTCGGTGACCTCCTCGGTCACGGTGTGCTCGACCTGGATGCGCGGGTTCATCTCGATGAACACGTGCTGGCCGGCCCGCTCCCCCGCGGTGTCGAGGAGGAACTCGACCGTCCCGGCGTTGACGTAGCCGATCGACTTGGCGAACGCGATGGCGTCGCGGTACATGGCCTGACGGGTGTCCTCGTCGAGGTTCGGGGCCGGTGCGATCTCGACGACCTTCTGGTGTCGGCGCTGCACCGAGCAGTCGCGCTCGAAGAGGTGGATGGTCTCGCCGTCGGCGCTCGCCAGGATCTGGACCTCGATGTGGCGGGGGCGCACGACGGCCTGCTCGAGGAACATGGTCGGGTCGCCGAAGGCGCTGTCCGCCTCGCGCATGGCCGCTTCGAGGGCGCCGCGGAGGTCCTCCGCGTTGTCGACCCGGCGCATGCCGCGTCCACCACCACCGGCGACCGCCTTCGCGAAGATCGGGAACCCGATCTCGGCGGCACCGGCGAGCAGCTCCTCGATGTCGCGGCTGGCCGGCGTCGACTTCAGGACCGGGACCCCGGCCGCGATGGCGTGCTCCTTGGCGGTCACCTTGTTGCCGGCCATCTCCAGGACGGAGGACGGCGGGCCGATGAAGGTGATGCCGGCGGCTCGGGCCGCCTCGGCCAGTTCCGGATTCTCGGAGAGGAAGCCGTACCCGGGGTAGATCGCGTCGGCGCCGGACTCCTTCGCGACGCGGATGATCTCCGAGACGTCGAGGTAGGCGCGCACCGGATGACCCTCCGTGCCGATCTGGTAGGCCTCATCGGCCTTCAGCCGATGCATCGAGTTGCGGTCCTCATAGGGGAACACCGCAACCGTCTTCGCCCCCAGCTCGTACGCGGCACGGAACGCCCGGATGGCGATCTCTCCGCGATTGGCGACAAGAATCTTCCTGAACATGGAACCCTTTCCACAACAGCCAACTCAGCAAACGTTGAGATTCCCTAGCCTAGTCACGGTAACGTTGAGCCTTGTGCATGTACTCAGCGTTAGCTCCCTGAAGGGGGGCGTCGGCAAGACCACCGTCACCCTTGGCCTGGCTTCCGCCGCGTTCTCGAAGGACATCCGCACGCTGGTCGTGGATCTCGACCCCCAAAGCGACGTCTCGACCGGCATGGCCGTCGATGTCGCAGGGCACCTCACGGTGACGGATGTGCTGACCTCGCCGAAGAAGAAGATCGTCGAGCAGGCGATCGTGGCGAGCGGCTGGACGAAGATCCACCCGGGCAAGATGGACGTCATGATCGGCAGCCCGTCTGCGATCAACTTCGACGGCCCGCACCCGAGCATCCGCGACATCTGGCGCCTGGAAGAGGCGCTCGCGCACGTCGAGGAGGAGTACGACCTCGTCCTCATCGACAGCGCCCCCTCGCTCAACGCACTCACCCGCACCGCCTGGGCGGCGAGCGACCGCGTCGCCGTCGTCACGGAGCCGGGCCTGTTCTCGGTGTCCGCCGCCGACCGCGCCCTTCGCGCCGTCGAAGAGATCCGTCGCGGGCTGAGCCCCCGGCTGCAGCCGCTCGGCATCATCGTCAACCGCGTGCGTCCGCAGTCGATGGAGCACCAGTTCCGCATCAAGGAACTGCGCGACATGTTCGGACCCCTCATCCTCAACCCGCAGCTGTTGGAGCGCACGTCCCTCCAGCAGGCGCAGGGTGCCGCCAAGCCCGTCCACGTGTGGCCAGGTGACACGGCGCAGGAGATGGCGAAGAACTTCGACTCCCTCCTCGACCGCGTGCTGCGCACGGGTCGCGTCGGCGAGTACGCCGACGGCACTCCCCCGGAGCCGGCGGCCGTCACCGCCCCGTCGGCCGTCGAGGCACCTTCCTCCGACAGCTGAGGTGTGGCTAGACCGCTCGGTCGGCTCACGGATCAGGCGGTCGCTCGGGTCGCCCTTCGACAGGCTCAGGGACCGGCAGGCGCGCTCAAGGACCGGCAGGAGCTCCAATGGCCGTCAGGAGCACCACGTACCGGGGATGTGGACTCAGGGAATGTCTGACGCGCGTCGGTGAGCCCTTCGACAGGCTCAGGGACCGGCGCCTTCGGCTCAGGTTAGGCGCTGCGAGCGGAGCGACGTGCTGCGAGCTCGTCCATGGGGTCGGCCGACTGTGCGTCGAACTCGATGAGCGTGGACTCCACCTCGCGCAGCACCTTGCCGACGGCGATGCCGAAGACGCCCTGTCCGCGGCTGACGAGGTCGATGACCTCGTCGTTGGAGGTGCAGAGGTACACACTCGCGCCGTCGCTCATGAGCGTGGTCTGGGCGAGGTCGACGATGCCCGCTTCGCGGAGCTGGTCGACCGCCGTGCGGATCTGCTGCAGGGAGATACCCGTGTCGAGCAGGCGCTTGACGAGCTTGAGGACGAGGATGTCGCGGAAGCCGTAGAGACGCTGCGTTCCGGATCCGGATGCACCGCGCACGGTCGGCTCGACCAGACCGGTCCGGGCCCAGTAGTCGAGCTGGCGGTAGCTGATGCCGGCTGCACGGGCGGCGACCGCTCCGCGGTAGCCCTGGCCCTCTTCGAGTTCTGGAAGCCCGTCGGTGAACAGCAGCCCGAGGTCACCGTACCGTGACGCCCCGTCGCGACTGAGTTCACTCATGTCTGCTTCTCCTCGATGTTCGCTGCACGGTCGGTACGGTCTCGACGGGGGCGTCGAGCCGGCTTGACCACTCCCACCACGCTACCGATCCGCCCCGGTCAACGCTGCGACATCCGTTCGAAACGGACGGCGTGTCGTCACGAGTGATCGAACTGTGACCTGGCCGTGATGGATGAGGGCAGTCTACGCCCTGGGCGGTCGATCAGGAGGATTGGTGTCGCTCGAGTGCCGAGCGGACGAGGTTCGACCGCACGCCCTCGAGCTGTGTGGCGATCTCCAGCGCCCGGTCGGCGGTACGCGCTCGGCCGGCGGCGTCGTTCCGCTTGGCGACGGCGCTCAACGCGCTCTCGATGAGCCCGACCTCGCGCTCGATCGAGGCGCGGAACCCACGGAGGTGCCGCGGTTCGATGCCGGAGCGCTGCAACTCCACGAGGATCCGCAGGAGGGACGCGACGTCCTCACCGTAGTTCTCGGCGGGCAGGATCAGCGACGCGCTCACGGCGTCGTTGAAGAGCATCGGGGTGGCGCCAGCTTCGCGGATCAATTCGTTCCGCGAGAACCTGCGGACCCCGGGATGGATCGATGGCGCGCCGGTTGCCTGCCCACTGCCCGGGAACAGGGGTGACCGTCCCGCGTCGACCTCGACGAGGTAGGTGCGGATGACCTTCAGCGGGAAGTAGTGGTCGCGCTGCATCGACAGGATCAGCCGCAGGCGCTCGAGGTCCTCGCTTGAGAATTTCCGGTAGCCGGACTTCGTTCGCGCCGGTGACACGAGGCCCTGTTCTTCCAGGAACCGGAGCTTCGAATTGCTCAGCTCGGGGAACTCCGGGGTGAGGCGTGCGAGGACCTGCCCGATGCTCAGCAGCGGAGCGCCATCGCTTCGCGCGTTCGCGCTGGCTGCCGCCACTAGCTTCCCAGCTGGGAGGCGAGGTCGATCCGCGACGCGTAGAAGGTGAGGCGGAACTTGCCGATCTGCACCTCGGCGGCGTCGCGCAGGATCGCCTTGTCGATGCGGACGCCGTCGAAGTACGTGCCGTTCAGGGAGTTGAGATCGCGGATCTCGAACGCGGTCCCGTGACGGTGGAACTCGGTGTGCCGACGCGACACGGTGACGTCGTCGAGGAAGATGTCGGCCTCGGGGTGGCGTCCGACGGTCGTGACGTCGGCGTCGAGGAGGAACCGCGCACCGGCGTTCGGACCACGACGGACGATCAGCAGGGCGGAACCGGACGGCAGTGCCGCGATCGCCTCGTGCTCCTCGGCGGTGACGTCGGAGTCGATCGCCGCGAGGGCCGCTCCGAGGTCTTCACCGAAGGTGAGTGTCGTGTCGACTTCCCGATCGCCCGAGCCGCTCGTCGGGGCACCGTCATCGACGGCTCCCGGCGTGTACGCCCCGGTCGCGGGATACTTCTCATCGTGCTCAGCCACCGTCGACCTCCTCTCCGTCAAGCGTATCCGATGTGGCGTCTCTGTCGCGCCGCCCGGTCGAGGGTGATGCGCCGGATCCGACCCGTTCCCGCCGCTTCGCACGGGCATCCCGCGAGATCCGCACGGTCTGCAGCAGGTAGAGGACACCGGCCCACCAGTAGAGCGTCGCCCCGGCGATCACCGACACCCAACCGAGCGGCGTCGCGATCATCGCGACAGCGGGGAACGCCTGGCCCAGCATGAGCACCGGGAGCCCGGTGAAGAGGAGCGCCGTGCCCCACTTCCCCACGCGGATGACGGGAAGCACGCCGGTGCCGGACCGGTGGAGGACGACGGCGAGCCCGACGAGCAGCAGGTCGCGGGCGAAGACGACGATGAGCAACCACCACGGGATGAGTCCGCGGGCCGCGAGACCGATCAACGCCGCGAGGATGTAGAGGCGATCGGCGGCCGGGTCGAGTTGACGACCGAGCTTCGTCATCTGGTCGAACCGTCGCGCGATCCACCCGTCGAGGAGGTCGGTGACACCGGAGAACGCGAGCGTCGCGAGCGCCCACAGGTCCTGCCCCTGCACGAGGAGGATCAGGAAGACCGGGACGAGGAGGATCCGGAAGACGCTGAGCGCATTGGGGAGGGTGACGACGCGGTCTTCACCGGTCCGTCGAATCCCTGGCTGCGCCCCGTCAGTCACGGGTCGAGTCTACCGATCGGCTGCCCTACCATCGGAGGATGGACAGCCCGACGAGCGTACGCGTCGACGCATGGATCTGGGCGGTCCGGCTGACGAAGACCCGCTCGGCCGGCGCGACCGCCTGTCGAGCCGGCCACGTGCGGGTCAACGGCGATCGGGCGAAGCCGGCACAGGCCGTGAGGATCGGAGACGAGGTCCGGCTCCGCGTGGCGGGCTTCGATCGGATCGTGGAGGTCCGACGCCTCATCGCGAAGCGGGTCGGCGCGGACGTGGCGGCGGAATGCCTCATCGACCGCTCTCCCCCGCTGCCGACGCCGGCGGAACGGCAGGTCGTGGCCGTCCGAGACCGGGGCGCCGGCCGACCGACGAAGCGTGAACGTCGCGACATCGAGCGGTTGCGGGGGCGCTGACGCGCAGCTGACAACCCTCCCTGCCTCATCGGCGACGCATCGTCCCCGTCCAGGGAACACTCAAGCGCCGCCAAGGTGACTCGGGCATGCTGGGCCGATGTTCCGCCGCCATCCCGTGCTCAGCACCCTCACCGTGGTGTACCTCGCGCTCGTGGCGGCCGTCACCCTCGGCCCGCGGCCCTTCGACGGCCGGACCGAGTCCCTCGTGTACCGACTCGTCGACATCCTCGCCCGGTGGGAGTCGACGGCATGGGTCACCTACGAGCGCCTGGAGTTCGGGGCCAACATCGCCATGTTCGTGCCGATCGGTGTCTTCTTCCTGCTCCTGCTCGGACGGCGACGTTGGTGGCTCGCCATCCTCGTCGCAGCGACGCTGACGGTCGCCATCGAGGCCGCGCAGCTCGCGATTCCCGGACGCGTGAGCGATCCTCGGGACCTCCTCGCGAACACCTCCGGTGCCGTCGCCGGGGTCGTCCTCGGCCTGATGCTGACCGCCGGGCGCGCCAGGCGACTCCAGGCCTCGTCACGGCGCCGGGCAGCGCTGCAGCACTGAACTGCCCAGCACGGTCCTGATTCACAGGAGGCTGAGAGGCGTTCCAAGGCCGCTTCAGTAGAGTTCGAGCGGGCCGTCGGCCCGTCGGAGACAGAGCTGGAGCGCACCCCCATGACCGGACCAACGTCGTCGGACAACCTCGAGGAGCTCAAGCGCCTCAAGGACGAGTTCACGCGGTTCATGATGCTGTACAAGTTCGGCATCGACGAGATCACGACGAAGCTCAACATCCTCAAGGAGGAGTTCACGCAGATCCACGACTACAACCCGATCGAGCACATCAGCTCGCGGTTGAAGTCGCCGGAGAGCATCATCGGCAAGATCGAGCGCAAGCAGTACGGCCAGGACATCGACGACATCCGCGAACACATCACGGACATCGCGGGCATCCGCGTCACCTGCAGCTTCATCTCCGACACGTACAAGGTGTTCGAGCTCCTGACGAGCCAGCAGGACATCACCGTGGTGAAGGTCAAGGACTACATCGCGAACCCGAAGCCGAACGGGTACCAGAGCCTCCACGTGATCGTCGAGGTTCCGGTGTTCATGTCGGACGGTGTCGTGCAGGTTCCCGTCGAGATCCAGTTCCGCACGATCGCCATGGACTTCTGGGCGAGCCTCGAACACAAGATCTACTACAAGTACGACAAGGCCGTGCCGGACAGTCTGCTCGCCGAACTCAAGCACGCCGCCGAGGCGGCCTCCAGACTCGACGCGAAGATGGAGCACCTCCACGGTGAGGTCCTCGCGCTCGACCAGACGACGACCTCTCGGACCACCGCCGACGGCCACCCGAAGCCTCCGTCGCTCGCCGACCGGGTCATGACCGAGCTGATCGACGGGCTCGACCCGCGTTAGAGCGCCTTGCGCATCTGCACGGCCATCGTCTCGTAGCCGAGCGACTCGTAGAGGCCGCGCGCGATCCGGTTGAACCCGAAGACGTTCAACCCCAGTGTCTTCGCGCCCTGCTCCTTGGCCGCCGCCTCGGCGAGCTGCATGGCCTGTCGGCCGATCCCACGCCCGCGGAACGACTCGTCGATCTCCACGTCCCAGACCCACCACTCGTCCGGGTGGCTCGTGCTCCGCGGTCCGATCCAGAGCACGCCGACCGCGGCTTCGTCGAGGACCACCTCGAAGACGAGGTGTCCGACCTGGAGCCGGCCGGCCGGGAACGTCTCGGCGAGGGACTGCGCCGCCTTCGCCGTCGCCTCTGCCTCGGTCTCCCCCGCCTCGATGCGTTCGAGGCGGTACTGCGCGTTCGCGGCGAGCATCCACCCCCGCAGTCGGTCGGCGGGCATGCGGACGAGCGTGGCGTTCATGAGGACATCCTCCCAGAACGGCGGGACCCCGTCGCTCGCCGTCCCACGCAGAGTCGTCGCCGCGCTCGGGAATAGTTCCCGCCCGAATCGAGCTGGACTCCGAAGGACACACGATTGGGACCCGCCCGTCGTCACCCGGAGAATCGAGACATGCCGATCCACACCTCCCCGCAGCCGGACGCGATCGCCGAGCACGACGCCTGGCGCGACGAGCGTCGAGCCGCCGTGACCGCGCCGCTCGGCAACCTCGCCCTCGTCGAGACGCGCTGGCTCATGGAGGAGACGCCGTCCACCGTCGACGAGGCCGCGGCCGCCATCGCCGCCGAGCAGCCGAGCGGCGTCACCGTGACGACGCTCCGCCGCACCCACCTCGACACGGGCCAGGACGAGGTCGGCATCCGCCGGTGGGACGCGAACGCGCCCGCCATCCGCGCCTTCGAGGGCATCGAGGTCTTCCCGTACGACGCCGCCTGGGTCCAGACGGCGCGCTTCACGCCCGTCGACGGCTCGCGGACCGTCCCGTTCGAGCACATCCGCGACAACGGCGGATCACGTGAGCTCGTCGTGCCCGGCGACATCGTGTTCACGCGGGACGGCGTCGAGTACACGATGAGCGCCTTCGACGACGGCGGCACGCTCCTCCTCGTGTTCGGCGACGCGACGAACGGCCGCGATGACGAGTCGGGCACCTACGGCGCCGGCCGGTTCCTGTTCGTGCAGCGGACCGACGACGGCGGCTTCGGCACGGCGGGCGACGTCGTCCTCGACTTCAACCGCGCGTTCGTGCCGCCCTGCGGCTTCTCCGTGCAGTACAACTGTCCGATGCCGCCGCCGCAGAACCGGTTCGCCGGAGCGGTCCTCGCCGGGGAACGGATCGTCCGGTTCCGCGAGGGCTTCGACCTCTACGCCGTCTGACCCCGGCACCCCACAGCCTGCACCAGCAGCATCACCCCCACACCACAGGAGTATCCGTGAAGAGAACCATCGGGCTCGTCGCCCTGTCCGTCGCCGCCGCCGTCGCCCTCGCCGGCTGCGCCGGTGGTGGTGGCAGCTCGGCGACGGGCGACGACGCGACCATCGCCGTCGGCTCGCTCTACGAGCCGCAGAACCTCAGCAACACCGGCGGCGGCGGCCAGGGCGTCACGGAGGCCTTCACCGGCAACGTGTACGAGGGCCTGTACCGCCTCACGGACGACGGCGAGGTCGAGCCGGTGCTCGCCGCCGACAGCGCGGTGAGCGACGACGGCCTGACGTACACCTTCACCCTCGAGGACGGCGTCACCTTCCACTCCGGCGACCCGCTCACCTCGGCGGACGTGAAGTCGAGCATCGAAGCCGTGACGGCCGAGGACTCGCAGTCGGCACGGAAGAGCAGCTTCGCGGTGATCTCCGACATCGCGACCCCCGACGACAAGACGGTCGTCATCACCCTCTCCGAGCGTTCCATCTCCTTCATCTACAACCTGAGCTACGTCTGGATCGTCAACGACGCGGCGAAGGACCTCAAGACCACCGAGGACGGCACGGGCCCGTACACGCTCGGCGACTGGAAGCGCGGCAGCACCCTGAGCCTCGAGCGCTGGGACGGCTACTGGGGTGAGCCCGCCAAGAACGCGGAGGTGGTCTTCACCTACTTCACCGACGCGACCGCGCTCAGCAATGCGCTCGTCACGAAGCAGATCGACATCATCACGAGCGTGCAGAGCCCCGACCAGCTGAGCCAGTTCACCGACAATGCGGACTACGTCGTCTCCGACGGCGACTCCACGACGAAGGAGCTGCTCGCCTTCAACGACCGGGTCGCCCCGTTCGACCAGGCGCTCGTCCGCAAGGCCGTGTACTCCGCGATCGACACCAAGAAGCTGCTCTCCTCCATCTGGGGCGACTACGGCACGCTCATCGGATCGATGGTCCCGCCGACCGACCCCTGGTACGAGGACCTCACGCAGGTGAACCCGTACGACCCCGAGCTCGCCAAGCAGCAGCTCGCCGAAGCGGGCTTCGCCGACGGCTTCACCTTCACCCTCGACACCCCGAGCTACGACCCGCACCCGGCCGTCGCCGAGTTCCTCCAGAGTGAACTCGCGAAGGTCGGCATCACGGTCGAGATCAACACGATCAGCGCCGACGAGTGGTACTCGAAGGTGTTCAAGGAACGTGACTTCCAGGCGACCCTCCAGGAGCACGTGAACGACCGCGACGTCGTCTGGTACGGCAACCCGGACTTCTACTGGGGCTACGACAACCCCGAGGTGACCCAGTGGGTGTCGGAGGCCGAGCAGGCGACGACCACCGAGGAGCAGACGGCGAAGCTGAAGCTGGTCAATGAGCAGATCGCCGAGGACGCGGCGAGCGTGTGGCTCTACCTCTACCCGCAGATCGTCGTCGCCGCGAGCGACGTCTCGGGGTACGGCGTCAACGGCCTGAACTCGCAGTTCTTCGTGGCGGACATCGTCCGCAAGTAGTCGTCGCCCGGGCCGACCGGCACCGCCCGGTCGGCCCGGGCCTCGCTACGCTGAGGTCCACCATGCTCGCTTACCTGCTGCGCCGATCCGCGTTCCTCGTGGTGTCGTTCCTCGTCGCCATGACCGTGCTGTTCGTGCTGCTCCGGCTGCTGCCGGGCGACCCGTCGAACGCCCTGCTCTCGGTGAACGCCACGCAGGAGCAGATCGACGCGGCGCGTGAGCAGGTGGGAGCCGACCGACCGCTCGGCGAGCAGTTCACCGCCTGGTTCGGCGGCGTCCTCACCCTCGACCTCGGTTCCTCGTTCGTGAGTTCGCTCCCGGTCGGACCCGAGATCGCGTCGCGCCTCCAGGTCACCGTGCCGCTGACGCTCCTCGCGTTCCTCCTCGCCGTGGTGCTCGCCCTCGTGGCCGGTGTCGTGTCCGCGCTCCGGGCCGACCGCTGGTACGGCATCGCGTTGTCCGGCCTCTCGCAGCTCGGCATCGCCGTGCCGGTGTTCTGGGTCGGCATCCTGCTCGTCAGCGTGTTCGCGGTGACGCTCCGGCTGTTCCCGTCCGGCGGCTTCCCGCGCGACGACTGGGCAGACCCCGCGGCGGCGCTCACGAGCCTCGCCCTCCCGGTCATCACCATCGCCATCGTCATGAGTGCGTCCATCACCCGATACGTCCGTTCCGCCACGCTCGACGTGGTCGGGAGCGACTATCTGCGCTCCGCACGGGCGCAGGGAGCCGGCTTCGGCGAGGCCCTGCTCCGACACGGCGCCCGGAACGCCGCGGTGCCCGTCGTCGCGATCCTCGGCATCGAGCTCGCCACCACCTTCCTCGGCGCCGTCGTGGTCGAGAGCGTCTTCAGCCTGCCCGGCCTCGGGTCCATGCTCCTGACGGCGATCCAGCAGCACGACTACCCGAACATCCAGGGCATCCTCCTCGTCTCGACCCTCGTCGTCCTCCTGACGGGCTTCGTGGCCGACATCGCGCAGCGGCTCATCGATCCGCGTCTGCGCACCTCGATCTCGGGGAACGGGCTCCGATGAGCGCCGTCGACGCCCAGACCGCACTCGCCGACCGACGCCGGCTGCGGCGCCGCGCCCGGTCCGCGACGCTGACCGTCGGACTCGTCCTCGTCGGCGTCATCGCCGTCCTGGCGGCCGTCTCGCTCGTGTGGTTGCCCTTCGCCCCGACGGACACCTCCGGCGGTCGCCTCGAGGGCCCGAGCGGCACCCACTGGCTGGGTACCGACAAGCTCGGTCGCGACCTCATGACCCAGCTCATGATCGGCGCGCGCATCGCCCTCGCGACCGGCGCCGGGGCCGTCGCGGTCGGGGCGGTCATCGGGATCGCCGTGGGACTCGCCGCGGCCTTCGCGTCGGCCTGGCTGGACGACACGATCTCCGCCGCGCTCGACGTCGTGATCGCCTTCCCGGTACTGCTGCTCGCCATGCTCATCGTGGCCGCCCAGGGCGCGTCACTCGGCACCGCCATCATCGCGATCGGACTCGCCATGTCGGCCATCGTGGCCCGGCTGACCCGGATCCTGACGAAGCGGGTCCTCAGCGAGCAGTACGTGGTCGCGGCCAGGACCGCCGGGACGAGCTGGGCCGGTGTCATCGGCCAGCACGTGCTCCCGAACATCTGGCCCACCCTGAGCGTCAACCTCGCGCTGCAGTTCGGCATCGCCGTCCTCGCCGAGGCGAGCCTGTCGTACCTCGGTCTCGGCGCGCCGCCGCCGAACGCCTCCTGGGGTCGCCTGCTGCAGGAGGCACAGGCCACCGTCACGACGGCACCGATCGGCGCGATCGCTCCTGGGGTCGCCGTGGTGATGCTCGTGGTGGGTGTCAACTTCATCGCGGACGGTCTGCGGGACCTCGGCGATCCGACGAGGAGGCGTGGCGCATGAGCGACCTCCTCGACATCTCCGGCCTGACCATCACCCGAGGCGCCCGGCGCGGCGCTCCCGACGGCGCAGACCGACCGCTCCTCGACGGACTGGACCTGACGATCGCCGCCGGGGGTCGCCTCGGCCTCATCGGCGGTTCCGGGTCCGGGAAGTCCTTGACGTCCCTCGCGGTGATCGGGCTGCTCGGCGAACAGCTGCGCGCGAGCGGCAGCGTCGAACTGGCCGGCACGCAGGTGATCGATGCCCCCGACCGCGCGCTGCGGCCACTCCGCGGTCGGGTGGCCGGGCTCGTCTTCCAGGAGCCGCTGACCGCACTCGACCCGCTCATGCGGGTCGGCGCCCAGCTCGCCGAGCCCCTGCGTCGCCATCTGGGACTCCGGGGAGATCGACTCAGGGAGGCCGTCGAAGCAGCCCTCGTCGAGGTGTCGCTCACCGACACCGTGCGCATCGCCGCCTCCTATCCCCATGAGCTGTCCGGCGGGCAGCGGCAGCGCATCGCGATCGCCATCGCGCTCGCCGGTCGCCCGCAGCTCCTCATCGCGGACGAGCCGACCACGGCGCTCGACGTGACCGTCCAGGCGGAGGTGCTCGCGCTCATCGACCGACTCGTCCGCGACCGCGGCATGGCGCTCCTGTTCATCAGTCACGACCTCGCGGTTGTGTCGACCATGGTCGACGAGGTGGTCGTGCTGAGCGAGGGTCGCGCCGTCGAGCGGGGCGCGGTGGCGCAGGTGCTGACGGCGCCGCAGCACCAAGACACCCGTCGTCTGGTCGCCAGCGCCCGCGCGCTCGACGACGCGCTGGAGGACCCACGATGACCGATGCACCGATCACGACGACGCCGATCCTCGAGCTGGATGCGGTCGGTTTCCGGTACCGCGGCGGCCAGGAGGCCCTGGACGACGTGTCGCTGGCCGTCGGCGCAGGCGAGGCCGTCGGGATCGTCGGTCAGTCCGGCGCCGGCAAGAGCACCCTCCTCCGGCTGCTGCTCGGCCTCGACCGGCCGACCACGGGCTCGGTCCGCTTCGACGGCAGCGCACTGGACCCCCGCGACCGGACGCGGGTCCGTCGGTTCCGCGCATCGGTGCAGGCCGTCTTCCAGGATCCGTACTCGTCCCTCGATCCGCGGCAGCGCATCGGACGCATCGTGGCCGAACCACTGCGATCTCTCCGCCTGGCGACCACCGAGCAGGCGGCCGTCCGCGCGTCCGAGGCGCTCGAGGCGGTGGGACTGCCCGCCGACGCGGCGTCGCGGTTCCCGCACGAGTTCTCCGGCGGCCAGCGGCAGCGGATCGCCATCGCCCGAGCGATCGTCCCGAACCCGAGGCTCCTCCTCGCCGACGAGCCCGTCAGCGCCCTCGACATGAGCACCAGGATCCAGATCATCGAGCTCCTCGCCGAGCTGCGGGCCTCGAACGGCCTCGCGCTCGTGATGGTCTCGCACGACCTCGGCACGGTCGCAGCGCTGTGTGAACGCACCATGGTCCTCCGACACGGGCAGGTCGTCGAGGCCGGCGCCACCGCTCAGATCCTCCACGATCCCGCCGAGGCCTACACGAAGCAGCTCATCGCGGCGATCCCCCGCCTCCCGCGCTGAGGCGACGACAGGGTCCGACACATCGGCTCGGCCGAGCCGGGAATAGCGCGCCGACGGCCGGTGTTCGACTCCGAGTGGCCTCGGCCGCATCGACTCTCCACAGGAACAGGACCCGTGACGCAGGATTCAGCGCAGCCCGACGACCACGACGAGGACCAGCCTGGGGCCGAGCGTCCCTGGCTCAGCGACGAGGAACGGGCGGCGCTCAGCAAGCCGCTTCCGGAGCGGGCGGTCGTCACGAGCCTCGCCTTCACCGGGCTCGTCGCGGCGTTCATGATGACGCTCGTCACCCCACTCGTGCCGTCACTCCCCACGATCCTCGGCGTGCACGCCTCCGACAGCATGTGGGTCGTGACGGCGACGCTCCTGTCGGCCGCGGTCGCGACCCCGATCGCCGGTCGGCTCGGCGACCTCTACGGCAAACGACGGATGGTGCTGATCCTGCTCGGGATCATGATGGCCGGTTCGGTGCTCGCCGCTTTCTCGTCCACGATCGTCCCGCTCATCGTCGCCCGGGCACTCCAGGGGATGGCTATGGGCGTGATCCCGCTCGGCATCAGCATCCTGCGCGACGTGCTCCACGCGAAGCGCCTCGGCCCCGCGGTCGCACTCGTGAGCGCCACACTCGGCATCGGCGGCGCCGTCGGCCTGCCGATCTCCGCGGTGATCTCGCAGTACCTCGACTGGCACGTGCTGTTCTGGGTCGCCGGTGCTCTCGGCCTCATCGGCTTCGTCCTCGTCGCACGCTTCGTCCCGGTGAGCACCCTTCGGAGCGAAGGCGGTTTCGACTGGATCGGCGCGATCGGTCTCGCCGCGGGACTCGTCCCCATCCTCCTCGCCGTCTCGAAAGGCAACGAGTGGGGTTGGACGAGCGTGGGGACCCTCAGCTGCTTGATCGGCGGCGTCGTCGTGCTCCTGCTCTGGGGATGGTTCGAGGTACGGTCCGCCAGTCCGCTCGTCGACCTGCGCATCGCCGCCAGACGGACGGTGCTCTTCACGAACCTCGCATCGATCACCGTCGGGTTCGCCTTCTTCGGAAGCACGGTCGTGCTCCCGGGCATCCTCGAGGCGCCGGTCGGCACCGGGGTGGGCCTTGGCCAGAACATGCTCATCGCGAGCCTCTGCCTCATGCCGAGCGGTCTCATCATGTGGGCCATGTCGCCCGTCGCCGCACGCCTGACCGCAGCCAAGGGCGCACGGTTGAGCCTGCTCATCGGCATCGCGATCATCGCGATCGGGTACGCCATCGCGATCGGACTCATGACCGAGGTCTGGCACACCGTGCTCACGGCCACCGCGGTCGGCTTCGGGGTGGGGTTCGCCTACGCCGCCATGCCGACGCTCATCATGGGGGCAGTCCCGCCCAGCGAGACGGCGGCGTCCAACGGACTCAACTCCGTCATGCGGACGCTCGGTTCCACGATCGCGAGTGCGGTGATCGGTGCCATCCTGGCCTCACAGGTCGTCACCGACGGCACCGTCACGACACCCAGTGCGGACGCCTTCCGCCTGAGCTTCGCGATCTGCGCTGCAGCCGCCGTCGTCGGACTCGTCTGCACGATCCTGCTGCCGCGGCACTTGGCCAAGGACACCCGCTCCAGCCTCCACGAGGGCTGACGGGCGATCAGCCCACGATCCCGAGCACGAACGGGAGGACCGGGCCGGATCCGGCGCGGCGGAGCGCGCGACCGGCGACGGTGAGCGTCCACCGACTGTCGGCGCGGTCGTCGACGAGCAGGACCGGCGCGCCTTCGAGCGCCGCGAGCTGCGCCCGGAGTTCGGATCCGACCGTGAAGGCGTCCCAGACTCCCGCCAGGCGGTAGGCACTGTTGCCGCCGGGACCACCGCGCGGGCCGTCGCCGACGAGGTCGAGCTCCCCGAGGTAGGGCAGTCGCCCGAGCGATGCGATGCCTCTGGCCACGGAGTCGACCAGCTGCGGACGCGACCGTGACGGCACACTGACCACGGCGGCCGGTCGTTGCGCCCACGGCCAATCCGCCAGGACGCGGACACTCGCGTCGATGACCGCGCGGGAGGCGGGAGCATCGGGCGCGCCCGCGGCGAAGAGCTCACGCAGCACACCGCCCCAGCCGAGGTCGGTGAGCCGAGCGAGGGCGCGGCCGGCCTCGAGGCGGTCCTCGAGCGCGATGCGTCCCTTCACCGCTGCACCGTCGGCAGTGACACCGAGGCGGTCGGCTCCCGTCGGCCACTGCGCCCGCGGTTCGAGCTCGACGCCGACCCGACCGAGCGCCTCCGACGCCGAGGCGGCCGCAGCGCTGTCGAGTTCAGTGGGGAACCAGGGCCCGGCGCACCGGTCGCACCGGCCACAGGGCACCGCGCTCGCGTCGTCGAGCTCACGTTGCAGCACGAGCATCCGGCACTCGTCGCCCCGCTCATAGGCCAGCATCGCCTGTTGCTCCGCCACCCTGGCCTCGGCGATCCGCCGGTACCGCTCCCGGTCGTAGACCCACGGCTGCCCGGTCGACACCCAGCCCCCGGCCACCCGCTGCACCGCGCCGTCGACGTCGAGCACCTTGAGGAGCAGTTCGAGGGGTGTGCGACGCAGGTTGACGAGCGCCTCGAGCGCGGGCGTGGACCGCGGCTGGTCGTCGAGCGCGTCGAGGACCGCGGTGGCCCGCGCTTCGCTCGGCATCGACGCGGTCGCGAAGTACTGCCAGATCTCCTCGTCCTCCGCTCCCGGCAGGAGCAGTACGTCTGCGTGCTCGGTGGCGCGGCCCGCACGGCCGACCTGCTGGTAGTACGCGACCGGCGAGGACGGCGCGCCGAGATGCACGACGAACCCGAGGTCCGGTTTGTCGAACCCCATGCCGAGCGCGCTCGTCGCGACCAGCGCCTTCAGGCGGTTCTCCTTGAGGAGCCGCTCGGACTCCTCGCGTTCGTCGGGATCGGTCCGGCCGGTGTAGGCCCGGACCTCGTGACCGGCCTCGCGCAGCAGCCGCGCGGTGTCCTCCGCGGCGGACACCGTGAGTGTGTAGATGATGCCGGACCCGGTGAGCCCGCCGAGGTGGCTGAGCAGCCAGGTGAGGCGGTCCCGTGACTCCGGCAGCCGGAGCACGCCGAGCCGGAGGGACGCCCTCGCGAGCGAGCCGCGGATGGTGAGCACCTCTGCCCCGTGGGAGCCGGCGGAGCCGGGTGCGGTGAGCTGCTCGGCGATGTCGCGGACGACGCGTGCGTTGGCCGTCGCGGTGGTCGCCAGGACCGGGACCTCGGCTGGGAGGCGCCCGATCAGTTCGGCGAGCCGCCGGTAGTCGGGTCGGAAGTCGTGACCCCAGTCGGAGATGCAGTGCGCCTCGTCCACCACCAGCATGCCCGTGCGGGCCACGAGGGTCGGGAGCTGTTCATCGCGGAAACGTGGATTGTTGAGCCGCTCGGGTGACACGAGCAGGACGTCGACCTCGTCAGCCTCCAGGCGCGCCCGGACGTCGTCCCATTCGTGCGCGTTCGCCGAGTTGATCGCCACCGCGCGGACGCCGGCGCGCTCGGCGGCCGCCACCTGGTCGCGCATGAGCGCGAGCAACGGCGAGACCAGCAGCGTCGGCCCGGCGCCCCGTCGACGCAGGAGGGCGGTCGCGATGAAGTAGACGGCGGACTTGCCCCAACCGGTGCGCTGGACGACGAGCGCGCGACGATGTTCGTCGACGAGCGCGAGGATCGCCTCGAGCTGACCGTCGTGGAACGTGGCCCCCGGAACGCCCGTGAGTGCAGCGAGCGCCGCCGTCGCCTCGGCGACCGATCCGGTGGGGGTTGGTTCGGGGTGGGCGGGGGTGGGCTCGCTGGGGTGGGACATGCGGCAAGTCTGTCAGGAGCTGCTGACGGTGGACTGCGCCGGCGTCTCGGAGGGGCGGTGTCCCGTCGGCTGGTCTGCTGTGGAGGAGCCGCTACCGACCGTCCGCAGCGGCGACGAGTTCGGCGATGACGAACTTGGTCTGTCCCATCATGCATTGCATGGCTCGTGCCGCGCGTTCCCGGTCGGGGTCGTTCTGCAGATCGGCGAGGATGCCGGGCACGATCTGCCAGGACAGTCCCCAGCGGTCCTTGAGCCACCCGCATTGGCTCGGGGCGCCGCCGTCGGCGATGAGGGCGTCCCAGAGCCGGTCGATCTCGTCCTGGGTGTCGGCTCTGACGGAGAAGGAGAACGCCTCGGTGAAGGAGAAGATGGGGCCGGCGTTCATCGCGCTGACGGGGAGCCCTTCGAGCTCGAACTCGACGACCATCGCCTGGCCCGCCGGCATGGGGCCACCGTCCGGGTAGCGGCTGACCGAGGTGATCCGGGAGTCGGGGAACAGCGACACGTAGAAGGTCGCCGCCTCCTCGGCTTGGGAGTCGTACCAGAGGAACGGGGTGATGCGGTGCTCCATCATGTCGTGCTCCCTCTCTGCCCGGGCGTCGTCGCTCAGGCGCTCTTCTTGCGTTTCGTCGCGGTCGTCGGCTTGGACGCCGCCGTCTTGGCGGTACCGGTCTTCGTGCCACCCGTCTTGGCGCTACCCGTCTTCGCGGAGCTGCTCTTGGCTGCGGCTTTCGCGGTGCCGGATCGCTTCGATCCACTCGCCGTCTTCGCGCCGGTCGTGCCGCGCTGCCGTTCGATGCTGCGTTGCAGCACCTCCATGAGGTCGATCGGCTCGGCGCCCGTGTCGTCGTCGGGTTCGGGCTGCTCGCCGAAGGTGGCGGCGGTGTCGAGTGCGTCGCCCTGCTCGAGTTTCGCCTCGATGAGCTTTCGGAGCTGTGCCTGGTACTCGTCGACGAACGCGTCCGGGCGGAAGCGGGACGAGAAGGACTCGACGAGCGCCTCAGACATCTCGAGTTCCTTGGCGGAGATGCGGACGCGTTCCTCGAGGGCCGGGAACCGCACCTCGCGGACCTCGTCCTCCCAGAGCAGGGTCTGCAGGAGGATGACGTCCTCGCGCACCCGGAGGGCGCCGAGACGCGTCTTCTGGCGGAGGGCGAACCGCACGATGGCCGTACGGTCGGTCTCTTCGAGCGTCCGCCGGAGGAGGACGTAGGCCTTCGACGAGGAGGAGTCCGGCTCGAGGAAGTAGCTGCGGTCGAACATGATCGGGTCGAGGTCGTCACTCGGCACGAACTCGACGACCTCGATCTCGCGGCTGCGCTCCTCGGGCAGCGATGCCAGGTCGTCGGCGGTGAGGACGACCGTCTGCTCGCCGTCCTGGTACGCCTTGTCGATGTGGTCGTAGGTGACGACCTTCCCGCAGACCTCGCACTTGCGCTGGTACCGGATGCGCCCACCGTCGGCGTCGTGGACCTGGTGCAACGAGAGGTCGTGGTCCTCCGTGGCGCTGTACACCTTCACCGGGACGTTCACCAGGCCGAAGGTGACCGCACCCTTCCAGATAGCGCGCATGACCGCTCCCGTCCGCCGGCGGATCCGCCCGCGCTGTCGTGGTGACCAGTAGACACCCGGAACATCGTCAAGGGCTAGCCCTTGACGCCCGTGGGCGGCAGGCTGATCGCCATGGCGAGGACGAGCGGTGGCGGCGCGCAGACGCAGTGGGTCGACGTCGACGGACGCCGGATCCAGCTCACCCATCTCGACAAGGTGCTGTACCCCGAGACCGGCACGACGAAGGCCGAGGTCCTCGCCTACTACGCCGCGGTCGCCGAACACCTCCTCCCGCACCTCGCCGATCGGCCGGTGACCCGGAAACGCTGGGTGCACGGCGTCGGGACGGCTGCGTCGCCGGAGTCGGGGTTCTTCCAGAAGGACCTGGGTGCCTCGGCTCCCGACTGGGTCCAACGGCTCCCCATCGAGCACAGCGATCACACGAACGAGTACCCGATCGTCGACGATCTCGCGACACTCACGTGGCTGGCGCAGCTGGGTGCGCTCGAGCTGCACGTGCCGCAGTGGCGGTTCGACCGATCCGGCGAGCGCCGTCCGCCCGACCGTCTCGTCCTCGACCTCGATCCGGGCGAGGGGGTGTCCCTCGCCGAGTGCGCGGGGGTCGCGGGCCTGGCGCGGGCGGTGTTGGTGGACATGGGGTTGGATCCGGTTCCGCTCACGAGTGGGAGCAAGGGGATCCACCTGTATGCGGCGTTGGACGGTCGGCAGAGTTCCGAGGAGGTGTCGCTCGTGGCGCATGAGCTCGCGCGGGCGCTGGCTGCGGACGAGCCGGGCCTCGTGGTGAGTGAGATGTCGAAGCAGCGGCGGACGGGGAAGGTCTTCGTCGACTGGAGTCAGAACAACGGGTCGAAGACGACGATCGCCCCGTTCTCGTTGCGGGGACGGTCGCGGCCGACGGTTGCGGCTCCCCGACGGTGGGAGGAGCTCGACGATCCGGAGCTGACGCAGCTGGAGTTCCCTGCGGTGCTCGAGCGTCTGGCGGACGGTGAGGACCCGTTGCGGGTGCTCGGCGACCCGCGTCCGTCGATCACGATCCGCCCGTCGGAGCACGAGGACCGGCTCGTGGAGTATCGGCGGAAGCGGGATGCGGAGCGGACGCCCGAGCCCGTCCCGGACGGACCGCCGTCGCCTGCCGCTGCCGGGACACCGCCCTCGTTCGTGATCCAGCGGCACGAGGCCCGAAAGCTCCACCATGACTTCCGACTCGAGCACGACGGCGTGCTGGTGTCGTGGGCCCTGCCGAAGGGGGTGCCGACGGATCCGAGCAGCAACCATCTGGCGGTGCGCACGGAGGACCACCCCATCGAGTACGGCAGCTTCGAGGGCACGATCCCCGCCGGCGAGTACGGGGCCGGTGAGGTGACCATCTGGGACGCGGGCACCTACGAGCTGGAGAAGTGGCGCGACGACGAGGTCATCGGGACCCTGCACGGCCGGGCGGGAGGCGCGCTCGGCGGGCCGATGCGGTTCGCGCTCATCCGGACCGCGGGCGGGACGGGACGGGAGGCGCCGTCGTGGCTCATCCACCGGATGCGCGCCCCGGGTGACCCGCTGGCTCCGCCGGTCGTACGGCCTCGTGGGATCCCCACCCCCATGCTCGCGAGTGTCGCGGCACCCGGCGAGCTGGTCGACGACGGTTCCTGGGCGTTCGAGATGAAGTGGGACGGCATCCGTGCGATCGCGAGCGTCGACGGCTCGACGGGGCGGGTGCGGTTGTCGAGCCGGAACGGCAAGGACCTCACGGCGGCGTACCCGGAGGTGGTCGAGGAACTCGCGGCGTCGCTCGCCGGCCGTGCGGTCGTCCTCGACGGCGAGATCGTGGCGTCGGGTCCTGACGGCCGTCCCGACTTCTCCCTGCTGCAGCGTCGGATGCAGCTCACCGCGGAGCGGGACGTGGAACGGGAGCGCCGTCGGACACCGGTCCGGCTGTTGCTGTTCGACCTGCTCGCGCTGGACGACGCGGATCGGACGGAGCTGCCCTACCGGGAGCGTCGCGAGCTGCTCGAGCGGACGGTCGAATCCGGGACCGTCGTCCAGGTGCCACCGACGATCGACGGCTCGCTCGACGATGCGCTCGAAGTGAGTCGCGGGTTGCGGTTGGAGGGCGTGATGGCGAAGGAGCTCGACGGCCGCTACCGGCCGGGTCGACGCAGCAGCACCTGGGTCAAGTTCAAGCACGAACGCATGGAGGAGGTCGTCGTGGCCGGCTGGCGTCCCGGTCGGGGCGGGCGCTCGGGTGGGATCGGGTCGCTCCTGCTCGGGGTGCCGGGCTCGGATGGGCTGCTGCACTACGCGGGTCGGGTCGGAAGCGGTTTCAGCGACCGGGAGTTGGCGGCGACCGCGCTTCGCTTCGAACGGCTGGGTCGGGCATCGACGACACTCGTGGGTGTCCCGCCGGCCGATGCGGCCGACGCCAACTGGGTGGAACCGGTCCTCATCGGGGAGGTCCGCTTCAGCGAATGGACACCGGACGGGCGGTTCAGGCATCCGGTCTGGCGCGGATGGCGCCCCGATCGGACGGTGGATGACCTCGAAGCGCCGGACCGCGGACGCTGAGCCCGCGCATCGGCCGCGGACGCCCCGTCAGGACAAGCGGCCGGATTCGGCGAGGAGGGCGAGGACTGCCGAGACCCGAGGGTTGCTCGAGGTGTCGTGCTCGATCCCGAGCGCGGCGTAGATCGCCGTGAGGTGGTTCTGGACGGACTTCTCCGCGATCCCGAGCCTGGTCGCGATCCCGGTGTTCGAACGACCGGTCGCGAGCAGCTGCAGCACGGCGTACTGCCGGTCGGTCAGCGACTCGAGACTCGATCCCGCCCTGGGCCGGGTCCGGTCGATGAGCTCGGGATCGAGCATCGTCTCCCCACGCGCGGAGAGCCGGATGGCCTCGAGGAGGATCTCGCGCGTGAGCGACGAGGTCTTCGACAGGTAGCTCCACCCGTCGCGGACGTCGGCCGGCATCTCGAGCAGCATGTCCATGAGGTCGTAGGCGGACAGCAGGACGACACCGAGGCCGGGTTGCGCCCGGCGGAGGGAGACACCGAGGCTCACCCCGTTGCCGTCGGGCAGCTCGATGTCCATGGTCAGCACGTCCACCGACCCCGGGAGGAACATCCTGCGGGCCTCGGCGACGGTACCGGCGTGCCCGACGAACGTCACGCCTGGCGCACCGTCGAGCAGCTCGGCGAGCATGCCGCCGAGCAGCGGCTGATCCTCGATCACCCCGACACGCAGCGGCGTGATGGTCGCTGCGTCCGTCGTCATGTCACCGACCGAGGACAGTGCGGCGGGCGAGGGGTCGGACTGCGACTGGTGGTGCATGTTCCGAGTATCCCGGATCGACCCGGGAACGACCGAGGGGGAAGCTCCCGAACGACCGCACGTCGATGTCGGCGGCAATGCGCACGGCAGGTCAGAATGGAGCCATGACCCAGGAGGCCCGGACCGCTCGCGCTGAGCGCTGGAGCGACAGCCGGGCGTTCATCACGGCCAGTGGCGCCATGGCCGCGGTCTTCGGGCTCGCGGTGTCCTTCCAGAGCGTCTACATCTACACCTGGGTCGCCCCCGGTGGGACGCGTGGCATGCTCGCCGAACGGATCACCGCCAACCTCGTCTCGTTGAGCGCGGCGATCCTCGTGCTCGCACTCCTCCTGTGGTCGAGGTGGGGGCCGTCGCTCCACGAGTGGTGGCGCCCGAAGGTGCTCGCGGGCGTCCTCCTCGTGGCGATGCTGACGGGGCTGCTGCGAAGCGGACTCCAGGTCCTGCTGGGCGTGTACCGCGACCCGAGCCTGCAGACGGTCCTCGTCGAGGCCGGAACGACGACACTCGCCCTGGCGGTCTGCGCGACGTTCGGGTTCAGCCTCAGCGCCGCCCGACGACGTGCCCGCGAGGAGGAGCGCGCGCACGCCGATCAGCGACACCGGGCCGACCTCGCCCTCCAGTCGCTGCAGGGCGAGGAGCTGCGGGTGAAGCGGGAGGTCGCGGAAGGTCTGCACGGCACCCTGCAGCAGCACCTCGTCCTGATCAGCGCCCAGCTCGCCTCCGTCACCACGGCGCTCGAGCAGGGCGGTCCAGGCGTCGGGCCGGATGCGGCCAGGACCCTCCGATCGCTCGGCGAGGAACTCCGCACCGTGCGCGAGCGCGACGTGCGCGAACTCAGCCGGCTCCTGTCGCCGCCGCTGCTCGAGGTCGGGATCGCCCCGAGCATCCGCGCGATCCTGCAACGGCTCCCCCCGTCGATCACCACGAGTCTCGACGTCTCGCCGGCGTTCCGGCTCCTCGACGACCCGATCGACAACGTCTTCACGACCGCGGAGCGCGCGGTCGTCGTCCGCACCCTCGAGGAGGGCGTGACGAACGCGCTGACCCACGGGGCAGCCGACCGACTCGTCGTGGAGCTCTGGGTCTCGTCACCCGCCACCGAGCGGCGAGGGACGACGGCGGGCGCGATCGAGCTGCGTGTCGTCGACAACGGCTCGGGTCTCCGCGACGACGCCGAACCCTCCGGTGGCCTGCTGCAGCTGGATCGACGGGCCGGCGCGTTCGGCGGATCCCTCACGATCGGCCCGGCACCCGACGACGAGGCCGGCGGCACCGTCCTGATCCTGAAGATGCCGTACCGCGCACCGGCGATCCGCTGAGCCGGATCAGGCGGTCGACGACTCGGTCAGCAGTTCGCGGACGCGCGGGACGACCGCGGAGCCGTACAGGCCGATGCTGTCCATGAGGTGCTCGTGCGACAGCGAACCGTTGCTGATCTTCAGATCCACGCGGGACAGCCCCAAGCCGTCGACCGCGGTCGCGACCTTCCGTGCGACCGTCTCGGGCGAACCGACGAACAGCGCACCCTCCGGGCCGGCCTCCTGCTCGAAGTGCCCGCGCGTCATCGGGCTCCAGCCCCGCTCGCGGCCGATCCGGTCCATCATCGCCCGGTAGTGCGGCCAGAGCTGCTCCTGCGCGAGCTCGTCGGTCTCGGCGATGTGGGCCGGCGAGTGCATCCCGACGGGCTGGGTCGGCAGCTGGAACTGCGCGAGTGCACGGTGGTAGAGGTCGACGAAGGGGGCGAACCGCAGCGGTCCACCGCCGATCACGGCCAGCATCATCGGCAGGCCGTACCGGGCGGTCCGCACGACCGACTCGGGGCTTCCGCCGACACCGACCCACGTCTTCAGCTTCCCGTGCTCCACCCGGGGGTAGACCGACTGCTCCCGAAGCGGCGCGCGCGTCTTCCCCGACCAGGTGACCGGTTCCTGTTCGAGGAGGGCGACGAACAGATCGAGCTTCTCCTCGAAGAGCTCCTCGTACTGCGACAGCTCGTACCCGAAGAGCGGGAAGGACTCGGTGAAGGATCCGCGGCCCAGGATGGCCTCTGCCCGCCCTCCCGAGATGCCGTCGAGCGTCGCGAACCGCTGGTAGACGCGCACCGGGTCGTCGGAGCTCAGCACCGTGACGGCGGATCCGAGATGGATGCGCTCGGTGCGGGCCGCGATCGCCGCCAGCACGACCTCGGGTGACGAGACCGCGAAGTCCTCGCGGTGGTGCTCCCCCACCCCGATGAAGTCGAGGCCGACCGCCTCGGCGTGGACGCCCTGCTCGACGACGTTGCGCAGGACCTGCGCCTGGGACAGCGGTGCGCCGTCGGCGTCGACCGTGACGTCACCGAAGGTGTCGATGCCGAACTCGAGTGGTGTGGTCATGGGGTTCTCCAACGTCGTGTGGCTCGCCGCGGGCTCTCACGGCGATTGTATGTGTTTGCATACATATCGGTGAACCCCGTCGCTTCGATGGGTATTCCCGATCCACCCAGGGTGGCAGAACCCGGCCCCCGCTGGGAGCACCCTCTCAGCCGTCCCTGGCAAGCTGGAAGACCTGCACCCCGAGCCTTGGAGCCCTTGTGTCGCCGCGCCGCCTCTTCCGCCTGATCGCGATCGCCGAGGCGATCACCTGGACCCTCCTCATCATCGGGATGATCCTCAAGTACGTCACGAAGACGACCGACCTCGGCGTGAGCATCGGTGGCGCGCTGCACGGCTTCGTCTTCCTCGTCTACGGCGCGACGGTCCTGCTCATCGGGATCAACCAGCGCTGGCCTGTCGGCACGATCCTCGTGGGCCTCGTGAGCGCCGTCGTCCCGTACGCGACCATCCCCTTCGACCTCTGGGCGGACCGCACCGGCCGGCTCGACGGCACGTGGCGCCGTGAGGCGGGTGCCGACCCGCGCGACCAGCGGGTCCTCGACCGCCTGACGCGCTGGCTCGTCCGACACCCGATCCTGCTCGTGGTCGCCGGTGGCCTCGTCGTCGCCGCCGTCTTCACGGCCCTGCTCGTCGTCGGGCCGCCGGTCCCGAAGGGTTGACCGTCGGGGTCCCTGCGGACCGCTGCTGCCCACCCCCGACGCTCAACCGAGCAGCTCGACCAGTTCCCGCGTGATCTCGGAGCGGGCCTCATCGCTGGAGATCGTCGCCGAGCCATCACCGGGCTGCACTCCGTAGTCACCGAAACTCGCGTGGTTCGCCCCGTCGATCTCGACCATCGTCGCGTCGGCGGGTAGCCGGACGCGCGCGTCGGCGACCTTCTCCGGGGTACTCAGTCCGTCATCGCTCCCCGCGAGGCTCAGGACGTCGAGGGCCGAGCCGGAGAGGTCGTTCGCGCAGTAGCTCCCGAACAGGACGAGGCCCGTCACCTCGGGGTCCTCCGCAAGCTGGCAGGCACGCACCCCGCCGAGTGAGTGGCCGCCGACGAACCAGGTGTCGACGTCCGGGGCGGCGGCGGTGAACGTCTCGAGCGGCCGCTGGTCGAAGAACGCCAGGTTCAGCGTCGGCTTCGTGATGACCACGGTCACGCCGGCCTCCTCGACGACGCCGGACAGCTTGTACAGGTAGGCGTAGGGGTCGACCTTCGCGCCGGGGATGAAGACGAGACCGGTACCGGACGCCGGACGCTCGGCATCTGCGGTCGGAGCGAGGACCACGGCGTCGCCGACGTCGGTGACGGAGACCGCCGGGTCCTCCCACACCGCGAGTGCGGCGGGACGGGTGCCCGGCAGGACGATCTGGGTCCAGACGACGAACCCGAGGACGACGACGAGCACCGCGCAAATGATTCCGATGAGGATCGACTTCAGCCGCCCCGCCCGCCGTGGTCGGCCAGGGTGCCCGGTCACATCGCTCATGTCGTTCCTCCGTACTCGGTACCCCGCGAGGATCGCGGCATACCGGCTCCCTCCAGTATCCCAAAGCCGGCGCAGCGGGTGGCGAGCGTGAGGCGCCGGCCGCCCGTCGGGTGTACGGGTGCCAGTCGCGCTGTCAGGCGATCGGCCTATGCTCGACGGGTGACCACCACTCGCACGAAGCACCCCACCGGGCCGTCGATGACGATCGGCCTCATCACGCACCCGACGAAGAACATCGACGACTCCGTCCGCATCCTCCGGTCATGGCAGCTCGAACACGGAGCGCGTCTCGTCGGACTGCGCGCGGAGGCCAACCGGCTCGGCGACGACGTCGAACTGCTCGACGAGGACGCCTTCGCGTCGTCGGTCGACGTCGCCGTGGCGATGGGCGGCGACGGCACGATGCTCGGAGCGATGCGGCTGCTCGCCGGCCGATCCGCACCGGTGCTCGGCGTCAACTACGGCAACGTGGGCTTCCTCGTCGAGGTCGAGCCGGCGGCACTCGCGGAGGCGCTCCAACGGGTCAGCGACAACGAGTTCTCCCTGGAACCGCACCACGGCCTCGAGGTGACGATCACCACCGCCGAGCAGGTCGCCCATCTCCTCGCCTTCAACGACGTCTCCATCGCCCGGCGCCCGGGAACCGGCGTGGTCATGGCCGACCTCGCCGTGGACGGCACCGCCTACGGGTATTTCAAAGCCGATGCGATCGTGATCGCCACCCCGACCGGATCGACGGCCTACAACTACGCGGCGGGCGGGCCGGTGCTCTCCCCCGCCGTCGCCGCCACCGTCGTGACGCCGGTCGCGCCCATGTCGGGCATCGACCGCTCGTTCATCCTCGGGCCGGCGGAGCGCCTGCAGTTCTCGATCGGGACGGCGACCAAGCAGGCGGCGGTCGAGATCGACGGCCAGGTCCTCGCCGATGTCGCGAGCGGCGCGGTCGTGACCGTCCGGCTCGTGCGCGACGCCGCGAACGTCGTGCGACTCGATCCGAGCCGGCACTCGCGGAAGGGCCGGATGAAACTCAGCCTGCTCGACCTGCCGTTGCGTCGCGATCAGCTGCTCGACCTCGTCCCACCGGACATCCGCGCACGTGTCGAGCGACCGTCGCGGGTCCGCCGGTCGCGGAGCAAGCCGGCCGACCCCTCGCACTGAGTCCCGCGCCCGCCCACAGCGCGGCGCCGGGGCAGTGCGGGGCGAGCGTCACGCGGTCGGCAGGACGACCCCGATCGGTTCGCGCTTCTCCGCCTGGAAGCGGTCCTCCGTGCGTCCGTAGGCCCAGTACCCGGACAGCGAGAGCTGGGAGCGGTCGAGCCCTCGCTGGGTGAGGAACACCTCGCGCAGTGCTTTCATCGACTCCCGCTCGCCATGGGCGAAGACCTGCACGCGTCCGTCGGGCCACGGGTGTCCGCTGATGGCGGTCGCGAGGAGCGCGGCCGTCGATTCGTCGCGGGCCGCACGGCCGACCCAGATGAGTTGCACCCCGGCCGGGTGGTCGAGCTCGACGAGATCGTCCCGCCCACCGATCTCGAGGAACGCGAGCCCCGTCGCGTCCGCCGGGAGTGCCTCGAGGGCGGCGGCGATCGCGGGGATCGCCGACTCGTCGCCCGCGAAGAGGTGCCAGTCGGCGGTCGGGTCGGGCCGGTAGGCACCCCCGGGGCCGGCGAGCACGACGCGGTCTCCCGGCTGCGCGGCAGCAGCCCACGGGCCGGCGATCCCCTCGTCGCCGTGCACCACGAAGTCGATGTCGATGGTGCCCGCCGCCTGGTCCACGCGTCGCACCGTGTAGGTGCGGGTGACCGGGAGGTCGGCGGGTGCCAGCGTCTCACGGAGCGCCGCGAGGTCGTACGGCGGCTCGAGGCCGAGTTCGGGCTTGGCGAAGGAGATCTTCACGTAGCTGTCGGTGGCGTCCTTGGGCTGGAAGTCGGCGAAGCCGGGACCGCCGAGGGTGAGGCGCACGAGGTGCGGTGTGACCCAGGAACTGCGGATCACCTCGAGGATCATCTGTGGACGTGGGGCTCGAGGTCGCGGTGTGGTCGTCATGATTGTCTCCATTCTGCCGCCCATCGGACGGTCTCGGCATCCCCGGTCCCGCTGTCATACTGGAGGAATGGCTACGACCGCAGGCTGGTACCCGCACCCCGACGACCCGACGAAGGAACTCCACTTCGACGGCGAGACCTGGGGCGATTCGAGGGTGCTGCGGTTCCAGCGGGACAAGCCGTCGCAGGCCGAAGCTGCGGGCTGGTACCCGCACCCGACCGACGAGGAACGCCAGGTCCACTTCGACGGACGAGCGTGGACCGACACGCGGGTGCTGCAGCTCAGCGGCGCCGTGTCCGGTGACGGTGGGCAGGCCCCGGTCTACGTGTCGCCCACCGAACTGCCGGCACCGGAACGCGAGAGCCGCGCCTGGACGATCACCAAGGCCGCCCTGTCGTTCGGTCCTATCGTCGCCATCGCGGTCGTCGGTGTGCTGGCGATCGTCAGCGGCAACACCGGGGGCTGAGGCACCCTCCACGACGACGAAGAGCGCCCCGCCGAACCGGCGGGGCGCTCTTCGTTGGCATGGGTCCTACTTGGCTGCGACGGCCTCGGGGGTCGCGATCGACGAGGCGAGCACCTCGTCGAGGCCCGCGGACGCCTCTTCGTCGGTCATCGACTGCGCGAGCGCGAGTTCGGAGACGAGCACCTGGCGCGCCTTCTGGAGCATGCGCTTCTCGCCGGCCGACACGCCGCTGTCCTGGTCGCGACGCCACAGGTCGCGGACGACCTCGCCGACGCGGTGGACGTTGCCACTGGCCATCTTCTCCTGGTTGGCCTTGTACCGACGCGACCAGTTGCCGGGTTCCTCGACGAACGGCTCGCGGAGCACGCCGTAGACGGCCTGGACGCCGTCGTGGTCGATGACGTCGCGCACACCGACGAGGTCGGCGTTCGCGATCGGCAGCTTGATGGTGAGCTCGGACGTGTGCACGCGAAGCGTCATGACGTCCTGCTCGACACCCTTGATCGTCACCTTCGACAACTCGGTGATGGTGACCGCTCCGTGGTGCGGGTAGACCAGGGTCTCTCCAACGATGAACTGCATGGTTCCTCTTCTCTTCTCAGGTCGTCACCGGTACTCGCGCACCGGCGTCGTCGTGCTCCGGCGGCTCAGCGGCCGGATGGTTCGGGGGTCGGTGGGGGCGGCGATGCGCCGACAGATCGTTCGTCGAGCAGCCAGGCGGGCAGCAGCGCGACCAGCGCCTCGACCAGTTCGTCGTCCGAGACGTCGATGCGTCCGCGGCGCCAACCGTCGACGAGGGAGAGCGTGCCACCGGCGACGTAGGCGGAGACCAGCCCCGCCGGGATGCCGACCGGAACCTCGGTGCGCTCGAGCAGCGAGCCGATGAGGTGGTCGGCGTGCTCGCCCACGAGGTCGTCGAACGCGCTGCGGGCGACGGGGAGCTCGAGCACGCTCGAGTAGAGCGGTGCGTCTTCGAGGAGCTGGGCGACGAGGCGTCGGTAGGCTTCGCGGGCACGCTCGGCGCTGCCCAGCGCCTCCCCGGCGGGACGCACCGAGACGCCGGACGCGGCAAGGCCCGCGAACTGCACCCGCAGGTAGGCCGCGGTGAGGTCGTCGAGGCTGGAGAAGTGGGCGTAGAACGAGCTGCGGCTGATGCCGGCGACCCGGACGATGTCGCCGACGGACACGCGTTCCGGCCGACCGGCGAGGATGGTGGCGACGGCGTCGAAGATCGTCTGCCTGGTGCGCTCGGCACGTGGGTCGCCCGTCACTCGGAGGACGGGAGCGAAGCGCTCGACGCGCGACGGCGGAGCGGGACGCTCAGCGGTGGACTGCTCGGCACCGAGGGCGGGAACTCCTGATGTGCGAGGCATTCCCACCAGTGTACCACGACTTCTCGGACAGCTGTCCGAGACAGCACCTGTCGGCTTCGAGCCAGTCACACCTACAGCCAGGTCCATCCGAGCACCCCCCCCGAGCCGAGGCAGCGCGACACGAGTGCCCTTCGACAGGCTCAGGGACCGGATCGTTCCCGGAGAACCCCCCCCCGGTCACTGAGCTTGTCGAAGTGCCCACGAGCAACCCTTCGACACGTCGACAAGCTCAGGGACCGGCGGGGGTCAGAACGGTGCGGGGTCCGGTTCCGTCCGGTGGCGTTTGCCGTCGGGTGTCGTCCAGTCGAGGACCCCGCCGGGTCCGTGGTCGAGGTTCCAGCCTGGGAGGTGCTTCATCCGATGGTGATGGCGGCACAGGCAGGCGAGATTTCCGACATCTGTGGTCCCGCCGTCCTCCCACGCGACCGAGTGGTCGAGGTCGCAGGCCCGGGCTCGCCTGCCACAGCCCGGTGCGCGACAGGTGCCGTCCCGGAGGCGCACTGCCCGTTGGAGGTCAGCTGGGACGCGGTACTGATTCCGCCCGACGGAGAGGACCGCACCCGATTCGGGTTGGACGAGGATCCGGGTGAAGGTGGGGGCGTTCACCGCGATGCGCGCAGCGGTCTCCGGATCGATGGCTCCGTACCCGTCGAGCACGGCCGAGGCGTCGCTGACGCCGGCCATGCTCAACGCCGGGACCGTGATCTGCACCGTTGGCTTGATGTGCTCCTGCACTTCGATCGGGTGCGGGAGGACCGGGCTCGACATCACGTCTTCCGGGGTCACGCCGGTGAGGGCCAGGGCTGCGAGGGCGTCGGCCTGCAGCTGGGCGCAGGTGCGGGTGTCACCGGCCTTGCGTGACTCCGCCGCCGCCGCTTCGACTCGCTCGATGATGCCCTGCGCAATGGGGGCGGTGGTGAAGAGGTGCACCCACGCCATCCCGTCGGCTGCGGGTTCGAACTCCGCCCGACGGTCGGCCTCGGATCGGGTTGCGCGTGCGGTGATGGATTCGGGGTGGAGTCGCTCGCGCAGGACGCGGGCACTCGTGCGGAGGCCAGCGACAGTGGTGCGCTCGGCGACGACGAGGACCTGTTCGAGGAACACCGCCCGGCCAGCGGTCGGGACGTCGCAGAGCTGGTCGGTGATCACCTGGGCGTGCCGGGCGGAGATGCGGCCGGCCTCCAGCGACGCCAGCACGGCGGGTGCGTCGTTGACGAGGCGTTCGGCATCGTTGGTCGCCCGCTGGATCGTCCGTTCCGGCGTCCGGGTCGCCATCGCGAGGGCCGCACACGTCGACCGACGGGACAGCGCCTGACGCTCAGCCGGCGGAAGGATCGCCGAGACCATGACGTCCGCGAACTCGTCCGCATAGGCGGCGGAGCGGGCGAGGAGGTGCGCTTTGCGTGCGTCCAAGACGGCCTGTTGCCGATGGATCTCCGCCCACTCGTCCGAAAACTCCGCCAGCTGCGCGGCGTATTCGTCGCCGACGCGGGTCGCGGTGAGGGTGGTCTCGGTCATGGAACAAGTCCATCATGGACCACTGACATTCCAGATGCCGAGTCGGCACGGCTGTGGAAGTTCCTCGTGTGCCCTTCGACAAGCTCAGGGACCGAACGAGGTTACTCAGGGACCGAACGAGGTTACTCAGGGACCGGGAGGGGTTGCTCAGGGACCGGGAGGGGTTGCTCAGGGACCGGAGAGGGCGGCTCGGAGACGCTGTGGCGCTCAGGGGTCGGAGGAGGCTACCGGAGGATCTCCACGAGCAGCACCCATGCACCGACCACGGAGCCGATGAACACAAGGATGAAGCCGGCAGCCAGCCAGCCGAGACCGACCGACGAACCGAGGACGAGCAACACGCCGCCGATCGCGAACGGGACCACCTGCAACACCGGCACCGCAGCTTTGAGGGCGCGCGGTCCATGCCCGGCATCCTGGTGGCGGAGGATCCGGACCGCGGCGTCGACCGCGAACCCCAGGGCGAGGGCGGTCAGGAGCAGGACCTCGACACCGTACAGGACATCGGCCTGACCGGGGATGAGACCTGCTGCAGCCACGACGACGATCAACACCAGGGAGCTGATCGTCGCCGCCGCCCGTGCCGGCATGGCCGGGATCTCGATGATCTTGGCGATGTTCACGGACATCGCGACGATGATCAGTCCGGCGAGCGCCGCCGCAGCGCCCGCCGTCGCGACGAAGAAGTCGTTCCACGCTTCAGTCATCGCTGCTCCTCGGGAAGTCGATGTCCCCTCGCGACACCACCGCCGTCACGCTCACGTCACCCCTCGGCAGGGGCGGCGATGTTCACCAGCCAAGTGATCCCGAAGCGGTCCTGCACCATGCCGAAGGAGTCGCCCCAGGGCGCCACGCTCAGCGGCTGCTGGACCGTCCCGCCATCCGAGAGCCGCTTGAAGTACTCGCGCAGTTGGGCCTCGTCGGTGTCCGAGCCGCTCAGCGACATCGAGAAGTTGCTGCCCTCGCGGTAGTCCATGTGCTTCGGCGTGTCCGACCCCATGAAGACGACCCCGGCGTCGCCGGTGAGCTGGGAGTGCATCACCAGATCGACCTCGTCGGGCTCGACGGCGGCACCGAAGTCACCGAACGTCGAGACGGTCAGTTCACCGCCGAAGACCCCCTGGTAGAACTCCATCGCTTCACGGGCTGTCCCGCGGAAGCCGAGGTACGGGTTGAGCGTCGTCATGATCGTCCCTTTCGCCTGGGCGGGCGCATCGTCGCGCTCGTCTCGCGATCATTCTCACGCTCCGGCGTCGGATGCGCGAGCACGTTCTGGTGTCTCCGTCACGAGGGGCCGGGACGCCCACGGCTACTAGGCTCGTCTGGTGCCCTCGCAACCCCAGCCCCTCCGCATCGCGATGATCTCGCTCCACACGAGTCCCGGTGACGAGCCGGGTTCCGGTGACGCCGGCGGGATGAACGTCGTGGTCCGTCATCAGGCCGTCGCGATGGGCGCAGCGGGCCACGAGGTCGACGTCATCACCCGGCGTTCTTCGGTCGACCAGCCGTCCGCCGTGTCCCTCGCCCCCGGCGTGACCCTGCGCTTCCTCGACGCCGGTCCCGCCGAGCCGGTCGCGAAGGGGCGGCATGAGGAGTTCGTCGAGGACTTCCGCTCCGAACTCGCCCGACTGCCGCGATACGACGTCCTGCACGCCCATCACTGGTTCTCCGGCATGGCCGCACTCCCCCTCGCGCGGGAACTGGGGATCCCGCACGTGCAGAGCTTCCACAGCATCGCCGCCGAGTCCACCACGCCGCTCTCGCACGGCGAGCGCGCCGAGTCCCCCGGACGCCTGGCCGGCGAGGCACGGCTCGCCGCGGAGTCGGACGCGGTCGTCGCGATCAGTGCGGCCGAGGCCGACACCGCGGTCACCAGGCTCGGAGCCCGCGCCGATCGGGTGTCGATCGTGCCGCCCGGTGTCGACGGGACGCTGTTCCATCCGCTCGACGGGCCCCGTTCCGGCCGTCCGACCGCGGTGGTCGCCGGTCGCCTGCACCCGCTGAAGGGCTTCGACCTCGCCGTCGAGACCATCGCCGCGGTCGCGCCCGAGCTCCGCCCCGAACTCGTCATCGCCGGGGACGTCTCGGTCGACTACGACCGCTACGCCGAGGAACTCGCCGCCCTCGCCCGCGACCTCGGTGTCACCGACGACGTCCGCTTCGTCGGGCCGCAGTCGCGCGTCGGGCTCGCCACGCTGTTCCGCGAGAGCACGCTCGTGCTCGTCCCCTCCCACTCGGAGACGTACGGTCTCGTCGCCCTGGAAGCCGCGGCGAGCGGCGTGCCCACCGTCGTGGCCGCCTCGGGTGGCCTGCGAGAGGCCGTCGTCGACGGTGAGACGGGCATCGTCATCGACTCCCGGGATCCGCAGGTCTGGGGTGCTGCGGTCTCGTCCATCCTCGGCGACCCGGAGCGGCTCGCGCAGCTCGGTTCGGCAGCGCGACGTCGGGCTGAGCGGTTCGACTGGCAGCGCTCGGGAGATGCTCTCGTCGACGTCTACCGGACCCTGCTCGACACCCCTCCGGCCGTCGTCGCCGTCCCGGCGACCTCCGCCTCGTGAACCGCGGACTCCTCCCGCTCGTCGACAGCGGGCGCACCGTCCTGTTCGCCCACGCACACCCCGACGACGAGACCCTCGCCTCGGGTGCGCTCATCGCCGAGCTCGTGGACCGCGGCGCCCGCGTCGTCCTCGTGACGGCCACGCGAGGCGAGCGCGGTGAGGTCGTCGACGGCCCGCTCCGGTCCCTCGCCGGCACCGCTGCACTCGCGTCCCACCGCGAGTCGGAGCTCGCCGCCGCCTGCGGGACGCTCGGCGTGGCCGAGCAGTTCTGGTTGGGGAAAACGCCAGCGGCCTGGCCGGGGACGTCGACGCAGTACGTCGACTCGGGCATGCGGTGGGTGCGCGAGGGACTCGCCGGCCCCGCTGACGACGTCTCCCCTGGCGCGTTCTCAATCGCTCCACTCGATGACGTCGCCGACGACCTCGTCGCGCTCATCGGACACGTCGCGCCTGACCTGGTCATCAGCTACGACCACGGTGGCGGGTACGGGCACCCGGATCACCTTCGGATGCACGAGGCCGCGATCGTCGCAGCACGGAGGAGCGGGGTGCCGTTCGCGGAACTCGTGCACCACCGCACCGATCTGGAACCGCTGGGGGACGACGCCGTGTGGTTCCCACTCGAGCACCGCCTTCCGATCGTGGCCGCGGCACTGTCGGAACATGCCAGCCAGCTGACGGTCGACGGCGAACAGCTCGTGCACTCCGGCGGTCAGCGCGAGGACATCACCACCTCGGTGGGGTTGCGACTCCGGTCCCGCTAAGTGGTCGCCGGCTGGTTCCGGTGCTCCCGCGGCATGCGGGCAGCGAGCACGGGGACGAGCAGCATGAGCACGACCGCGGAACCGAAGGCCGCGGGGAACGAGAAGGCGTCCAGCAGTGCGCCGGCGACCAGCGGGCCGACGATGGCCCCGAGGTCGGCTGTCGCCTGGAAGACCGCGACGGCCCGACCACCCCGGCCACCCGCGGCGTCTCCGACGGCCGCCGCCGGAGCGGTCCCGAGGAAGGCGGCCGCGACACCGTAGACGCACAGGGCGACGACCAGCAGCCAGAGCTCGCCGACGAACGGCATGGCGAGCAGCGCCCCCGCCGCGACCGGGAACGCGACGAGCATCGCGGGTCGCCGTCCGACGGTGTCGACGAAGCGGCCGGCGGGACCGAGCGCGAGCGTCTGTGCGACAGCGGCGATCGCGAAGGCGATCCCGGTCCAGGCGGCCTCCTCGTGGAGCGCCTCCACGACGAGGACCGGCACGAGCGCGCCTCGGACACCCATCGACGCCCACCCGTTGGCGAAGTTCGCGAGGAGCGCCGCCTGGTACCGGCGATCGGCGAGGACCGTGCGGAACGGCTCGGCCTGCGTGGCGGTCTCGACCGGCGCGGCCATCCGACTGCCGCGCAGCATCACCAGACCGAGGATGCCGGCGACCGCGAGGGTCCCGGCGTAGAAGAAGAAGGGCGCCGTGAGCGAGATGGTCGCGAGCAGGCCACCGACGGCGGGTCCGGCCATGCCGCCGACGAGGAACCCGCCCTGGTAGAACCCGACCGCCCGCCCACGCCGATGCGGTGGCGTGGTGCGCAGCAGCAGCGTCATCGCAGCGACGGAGAACATCGCCGACCCGATCCCTCCGACCCCGCGGAGCAGGAGCAGCTGCGGATAGTCCGCCGCGAGCCCGACGAGCGCGCTCGACACCGCGACGATCCCGATGCCGGTGGCCAGCACCACCCGCTCGCCGATCCGATCGACGAGCGCACCCACGAACGGGTTCGCGATGAGCCGCATGAGCGCGAAGACGGATACGACCGCCCCGACCTCGAGGTAGCCGACACCGAAGCTGCGTACGTACACGGGCAGGACCGGGATCACGACACCGAACCCGAGCATCACGAAGAACGCGACACCGCCGAGGACGAGGACCTCGCGGCCGAGGGGCTCACGAGGAACGGCTCCCGCTCCGCCTGGACGACGGAACGGGAGCCGGATCATGCTCTCAGGGTATCGGTGCGATCAGCCGATCGTCGCCGTGTCGATGACGAAGCGGTAGCGGACGTCGCTGCGGACCACGCGGTCGTAGGCGCCCTCGACCTCGTCGGCACCGATGAGCTCGATCTGCGAGCCGATGCCGTGCTCGGCGCAGAAGTCGAGCATCTCCTGCGTCTCGCGGATGCCGCCGATGTTCGAGCCGGCGAGCGAGCGGCGGCCACCGACGAGCGAGAACACCCGGAACTGCTGCGTGTTCTCGGGCAGTCCGACGAAGACCATCGAGCCGTTGAGCTTGAGGGTCGACAGGTAGGCGTCGATGTCGAGGTCGGCGGAGACCGTGTTGATGATGAGGTCGAAGCGTCCGCGGAGCGACTTCAGGGTGCCCTCTTCGCCGGTCGCGTAGTAGTGGTCGGCCCCGAAGCGCTTGCCGTCCTCCTCCTTCGAGGTCGTCTGGCTGAGCACGGTCACCTCTGCGCCGAGGGCGTGGGCGATCTTGACGCCCATGTGGCCGAGGCCACCCATCCCGACGATGGCGACCTGCTTGCCGGGACCGGCGCCCCAGTGCTTCAACGGCGAGTAGGTGGTGATGCCGGCGCACAGCAGGGGTGCCGCGACGTCGAGCTCGATGCCCTCGGGGATGCTCAGCACGTAGTTCTCGTCGGCGACGATCTGCTTGCTGTAGCCGCCGTACGTGGGCTCGCCGTCGTACTCACGGCCGTTGTAGGTGGCGACGTTGCCCTTCAGGCAGAACTGCTCCTCGCCGGCGAGGCAGTTCTCGCACTCGCGGCAGGAGTCGACGAAACAGCCGATGCCGACGCGGTCGCCGACCTGGTGCTTGGTGACCGCGTCGCCGACCTCGGTGACGATGCCGGCGATCTCGTGACCGGGGACCATCGGGAAGATGGCCTTGCCCCATTCCTCGCGGGCCTGGTGGATGTCGCTGTGGCAGATGCCGGCGTAGTGGACGTCGATGACGACGTCGTTGGCGCGCGGCGCACGGCGCTCGATGGTGCCGACCTCGAAAGGCGCGTCGGCGGTGGGCTTGATGATGGCGGCGACGGTGGTCATAGGACTCCTCGGGCTGGGGTGTTGGGGTGCCGTGGGGCGGGATGCACGCGCCGGACAGCACGTTCGACGCTAGCAGCCCACTCCACCGGGCGAACCCCCAAGGGACGATCACCCGAGCTGTGCTACGAGCGGGGCGGAGGTGTGAATCCCTGCAGAGTTGCTTGGCAGTTCCCGCAGAGGATCGGCCTCGGGGTGGCATCCCGCCGCGAACCCGAGCAAGGTGGGGAACTCGTATTCGCGAACGGAACGGAGAACACACATGCTCACCCTGACCGAGAACGCCGGCCGAGTCGTCAAGACCCTCGCCGAGAACGCACCACTCACCCCGGGACTGGTCGTCCCGGACGACGCGTCGTCGCTCACGCACGGCGCCGGACTGCGCATCAGCAGCAGCGCCGACGACAACAACTTCGAAGTCACCATGACGGCGACGCCGCACGAGGCCGATCAGGTCATCGAGAGTGCCGGGGCGACCGTCTTCCTCGAGGAGTCCGCAGCCGTCGCCCTGAGCGACGCGGTCCTCGACGCGCAGATCGACGAGCAGGGCGGCGTCCGCTTCGCCCTCGGCAAGGCCGAATAGCGCCCCGATTCAGCAGAACGCCCGGTGATCGACGATCACCGGGCGTTCGTGCGTCCGGGCGGGCTCAGTCCTCGGAGTGTTTGGCGCGACTCGGCTGCACCCGCGGCGGTTCGCCCGGCATCTTCGGGAAGTCGGGAGGGAACGGGAGCTCGCCCAGCCCTTGCTCGAGGTCCCGCTCCCACCACTGCAGGAGGACGTCGATGCGCCCAGCGGTGTCGTGCATGCCGGCCCACGGGTCTCCGGTCGTCCGGAGTCGCTCCGGGACGGTCCGCACCGTGAAGGCGCCCGGGTCGATCTCGGGGAGTTCGTCCCAGGTCACCGGACACGAGACGGTCGCGGAGGCCAGCGCACGCGGGCTGTACGCGCCGGCCATCGTCCGGTCGCGGTTCGCCTGGTTGTAGTCGACGAAGATGCGTTCGCCGCGCTCCTCCTTCCACCACGAGGTCGTGACCCGGTCGGGATCCCGTCGCTCCAGTTCCCGAGCCGCCGCGATGACGGCGTGCCTGACGTCGAGGAACTCGTGCTCCGGTTCGATCGGCGCGAACACGTGGACACCTCGGTTGCCGGAGGTCTTCACGAACCCCGTCAGACCGACCTCCGTCAGCAGCTCCCGCAGCGAGCCCGCAACGCGCACGGCGTCGGCGAAGTCGGTTCCCGGTTGCGGGTCGAGGTCGATCCGCAGTTCGTCGGGATGGTCGGTGTCCGATGCCCGTGACGGCCATGGGTGGAACACGACCGTGTTCATCTGCGCGGCCCAGACGACCGCAGCGGCCTCGTCGAGGACGGGTTGCGGATGCCGCCGGCCACTCGGATACACGACGTCGACCGCCCGGACGTACTCGGGTGCTCCTTTCGGCGGGTTCTTCGAGAAGAACCACTCACCGTCCACACCGCCCGGGAACCGCTGCAGGGACACCGGTCGGTCGCCGTTGGCTGCGAGGAAGACCGGTGCCACCTCGATCAGGTACTCCGCGAGTTCCCGCTTCGTGACGCCGGGCTCCTCCCAGAGCACGCGGTCGGGACTGGAGAGACGCACCTCGCGGTCGCCGTGCGGTCCGGGGACGGTGAGGACGATCGCGGTGCTGGCCATGTCGGACACCGTACGCCGGCGGCACCCCGCTGTCAGGAGGCTTGCGCCCTGCGCTGCAGAGCGGTCCTGCTCAGCCCAGGTGGACGGCCTGCTGGTCGCCCGAGGGCAGGAGGTCCTCCTTGCGACCGCGGATGCAGACGATGGCGATGACGCTCGCGATCACGAGGCCGACCGCAGCCGCGATGAACGCCGCCGAGTATCCCTGGGTGAACGCGACGAGCTGCGAGGCCTGATCCGTGACCGTCGCCTGGTCGGTGACACTCGCGTAGACCGTGGTGAAGACCGACAGGCCGATCGACCCACCGATCTGCATGGAGGCGTTCGCCGTGGCGGAGGCCGCACCGGCGTCGTGCGGAGCGACACCCGTCAGCGCGAGGTTCTGCATCGGGACGAAGATCATCGCCATGCCGATCCCGAGCACGAGGAGCGCCGGCAGCACCTGGACGAAGTAGTCGCCGTCGGCCGTGATGCGGCTGAGGTACACGAGGGCGGCCGCCGCGATGAGCGGACCGACGATGAGCAGCGGGCGCGGGCCGATGGCCGGAAGGAGCTTCGTGGCGATCGGGGCGACGATCATGATCGCGACGGTCATCGGGAGGGTCGCGATGCCCGCCTCGAGCGGCGGGAACCCGAGCACGATCTGCAGGTGGAACGTCAGGTAGAGCAGGGCCCCGATCATGACGCTGCCGACGATCATCTGCATGAGGAAGGCACCGCCGCGGACCCGGTCCGCCACGATGCGCAGCGGGAGCAGGGGCTGCGCGACACGCATCTCGATGAAGACGAATAGGGAGAGGAGTCCCGCACCGAGCGCGAGGAAGCCGATGGTGTCGGCGCTCCCCCAGCCGCCCTCGGCGAGCGTGAAGCCGTAGACCAGGGAGCCGAGGCCCAGGATGACCGTGATCGCGCCGAGCCAGTCGTAGCGGTTGTCGCCCTCGGCCTTGCTCTCGGTCACGAGGATGAGGCCGGCGATGAGTCCGACGATCACGAACGGCACGTTGACGAGGAGGCACCAGCGCCAGTCGACGAACTCGGTGAGCACGCCGCCGAGGATCAGGCCGACGGCCGCTCCTGCACCGGCGACGGTGCCGAAGACGGCGAAGGCCGTGTTGCGATCGCGTCCGTGGGCGAAGGTGACGGTGAGGAGCGCGAGTGCGGCAGGTGCCATGAGCGCGGCGAACACGCCCTGCAGACCGCGGGCGACGATGAGCTCGGTCCCGCTCTGGGCGAACCCGCCGAAGGCCGATGCGGCACCGAAGCCGACCATGCCGACCAGGTAGGTGCGCTTCCGGCCCCAGTAGTCGGCGATGCGGCCACCGAGCAGGAGCAGCGCGCCGAACGCGAGGGCGTAGGCCGTGACGACCCACTGACGCTGGGTGTCCGACAGCTCGAGTTCCTGCTGGGCCGCAGGAAGGGCGATGTTCACGATCGTGCCGTCGAGGACGACGATGAGCTGCGTCATCGCGAGGACGACGAGGACCCACCAGCGGCGGGCCGGGGAACCGGACGGTGCTGTGGTGGGATGCGATGCGGTGGCTGCGGATGCAGACAAGGAGGACCTCCGTGCAAGGGTGTGGGTGCTGGGGGTTTCCAGCCCCAGATCGATGCTCGGCACACGGCGCGAGTGCAGCACGGTGCGGACGATCAACCACCCCAACCACGAAGTCGGGCAGAGGACCATGGTAGCGGATGCCGACGTCACTGCACCCGTGAGGCCACGCGGATCAGTCCGAGGTGAGGAGCTCCAGGACGGCCTCCGGATGTTCCACCGCCGCGAAGTGCCCGGTCGCCGGCTGCGTGCGCAGTCGGAGGTCCGGGACGAGGGCGGTGAGGACGGCTGCGTCGTCGGGTCCGATGAAGACGTCACGGTCGCCCGTCAGGCAGCGGACGGGACACCGCACGCCGCGCCAGACGTGCAGGTCGTAGGCGGCGGCCGCTTGGGCCGCCAGGAGGAACGACGCCGGCCGGACGTCGGCGGCGAGCGCGTCGACGACCGACCGGTCGAGGTCCCGTCGGCGTCCGAACAGGGGCGACATGAGCGGTGCGAGCAGGCCGATCCGGTTCAGCACCCGGACGAGCCGGGGCCCGCGTTCTCCGAGCGCCCGCAGCACGCGCATCCCGAGGAGCATGCCCGCGAACCACGGGAGCCGGACACCGCCACCGACCGGCTGGCGGATCGCCTCGACGACCCCGATCCCCGTCGGCGAGACGAGGTCGACCCGGATGGTCGCCTCGGGTTCGCGGACCGCGAGGTCGAGCGCGATGAAGCCGCCGAGCGAATGCCCGACGACGCGCCACGACCGGTAGCCGAGCGAGCGGGCGACGGTCGCGACGGCTGCGGAGAGGTCTCCGACCGTCACCGGGTCGGCGGTGGGAAGCGCCGATTCACCCCACCCCGGGAGGTCCACGGCGATGACGTCGTCGACGACCGCGCCCCGCTCGTCGTCGGCTCGGAGGAGCGGCGACCACGTGGTCCAGGAGCCGGCGGCGCCGTGCAGCAGGATCGTTGCCGGTCCGCCTGCTTCGCGACCCGCCCGGACGGTGACCGGTCCGATGTCCGTGTCCACCGTGAGGCGTCCCAGGCCGAGCGCGGTCGCATCGTCGGTGATCACGGACGAGGCGTCCGACGGGGCGGGACGCGAGGAGTTCACGGGCATGCGTGTCATTCGGAAGCGGGGTGCCGCTCGGATCGGTGCTCGATCGACGACGCCCGTCCACCGGCACGGCGCGCAACCCCCCTGCTGGGCGGGAACCCGGCCGCTACCGTGGTCTGATGCCTGAGAACGCACGCGCCGCCGCAGACCAAGCCGCTGGAACCGCCAAGAACAGCACGACCCTCCGCACCCTCGCCCACGCAGGACATGCCGTCAACGGCTTGCTGCACGTGCTCATCGGCGGGATCGTGATCTCGATCGCCGTGGCCGGTGCTGGCGGGTCCGGCGGCGGCGGTGACGCGGACCAGTCGGGTGCGCTGAAGACGCTTGCAGGCACGCCCGGCGGGATCGTGATCATCTGGGTCGTCGCCCTCGGCCTGTTCGCGCTCGGTCTCTGGACGGCGATCTCCGCATTCCTCGTGCGCGAATCCGACACCCGCAAGCGGTGGAGCAAGCGGATCTCGACCGCCGGACGCGCGATCGCCTACCTCGCCGTCGGTTCGACCGCGTTGACCTTCGCCCTCGGTGGCAGCCAGGACTCCTCGCAGTCCAGCCAGGGCCTCACGGCCACGCTCCTGTCCTCCCCCGGCGGCGTGTTCGTCGTCATCGCCGTCGGCCTGGTGGTCATCGGCATCGGCGGTTTCTTCGTCTTCAAGGGCGTCACGCAGAAGTTCCTCGAGGACGTGCACCCGCCCACCGGCACGACGAAGCGCGCCGTCGTCGTGCTCGGGATCGTCGGATGGGTCGCGAAGGGCGTCGCGCTCATCACGGTCGGGATCCTCTTCATCGTCGCGGCCGCCACCCAGGACCCCGAGAAGGCCTCCGGCATGGACGGCGCTATCTCGGCGTTGGCCGCGCTCCCCTTCGGTGTCGTCATCCTGCTCGTCGTCGGCGTCGGGCTCATCGCCTACGGACTCTTCTGCGGCGCCCGGGCGCGCTGGGGCAGCCTGTAGCGCGGTGCGGCGAGCGCCTCGGGCGACGACGCGGACGGGTCGGCTCCAGACCATGTCCTGCAAACGCTTGCGTTGCGACTACCGTTAGGAGTATGACGTCTTCTGATTCCACGACGCAGCCCGAGGCGGAACCCGCCGGCGCTACGCAGACCTTCTCCGACCTCGGCCTCGACGACGCGGTGCTCAAGGTACTCAAGGACGTCGGCTACGAGACCCCGTCCGCCATCCAGGCGGCCACCATCCCGCTGCTGCTTGAGGGACGCGACGTCGTCGGCCTCGCACAGACGGGCACCGGCAAGACGGCGGCGTTCGCCCTCCCGATCCTGTCCCGCCTCGACATCACGCAGAAGACGCCGCAGGCGCTCGTCCTCGCGCCCACCCGTGAGCTCGCCCTCCAGGTCTGCGAAGCGTTCGAGAAGTACGCCACGCACCTGCGCGGCGTCCACGTCCTGCCCGTCTACGGCGGCCAGGGCTACGGCGTCCAGCTGTCGGCCCTCCGTCGCGGCGTCCACATCGTCGTCGGCACGCCGGGTCGCATCATGGACCACCTGGAGAAGAAGACCCTCGACCTCACGGAGCTCAAGTACCTCGTGCTCGACGAGGCCGACGAGATGCTGAAGATGGGCTTCGCCGAGGACGTCGAGACGATCCTGGCCGACACCCCGAAGGACAAGCAGGTCGCACTGTTCTCCGCGACGATGCCGTCGTCCATCCGTCGCATCTCCGCGAAGTACCTGAACAACCCGGAAGAGATCACGGTCAAGACGAAGACCACGACCTCGGCCAGCATCACGCAGCGCTACCTCACGGTCTCGTACCCGCAGAAGGTCGACGCGCTGACCCGCATCCTCGAGACCGAGAACTTCAGCGCGATGATCATCTTCACGCGCACGAAGAACGAGACCGAGACGCTCGCGGAGAAGCTCCGGGCGCGCGGCTACTCCGCGGCCGCCATCAACGGCGATGTCGCCCAGGTGCAGCGCGAGCGGACCGTCAACCAGCTGAAGGCCGGCAAGCTCGACATCCTCGTCGCGACCGACGTCGCCGCGCGCGGTCTCGACGTCGAGCGCATCAGCCACGTCGTCAACTACGACATCCCCGTCGACACCGAGTCCTACGTGCACCGCATCGGCCGCACCGGCCGCGCCGGACGCACGGGTGACGCGATCAGCTTCGTCACGCCGCGCGAGCGCCACCTGCTGAAGGCCATCGAGCGGGCCACCCGTCAGCCGCTCACGCAGATGCAGCTGCCGAGCGTCGACGACGTCAACGCCACGCGCCTCACCCGCTTCGACGACGCGATCACCGAGGCACTCGGCCAGACCGACCGCATCGAGCGCTTCCGCGAGATCATCGGCCACTACGTCTCCCACCACGACGTCCCCGAGGCCGATGTCGCCGCGGCCCTGGCCGTCGTCTCCCAGGGCGAGACGCCGCTGCTCCTCTCGGCTGAGGACGAGCGCCGCCGCCGCGAGGAGTTCGACAGCACCAACCGTGGCAACGACCGCGCCGGTCGCGACCGTCGCGACTCCGGTGACCGCGGCTCGCGCTTCGACCGCGGCGACCGTGGCGATCAGGGCGACCGTCCCGAGCGTCGCAGCCGTCCGTCCAGCGGACCGATGGCCCCGTACCGCATCGCGGTGGGTCGTCGCCAGAAGGTCGACCCGCGTCAGATCGTGGGCGCGCTCGCGAACGAGGGCGGCCTGAAGCGCGAGGACTTCGGCGCGATCCAGATCAAGCCGGACTTCTCGATCGTCGAGCTCCCCGCGAGCCTCGGCAACGACGTCTTCGACCGTCTCGAGAACACCCGCATCAGCGGCAAGCTCATCGAGCTCCGTCCCGACCGCGGCGGCCCGGCCCGCCGGCGCGACGACGAGGGCGGCACGGGCGGCGGCTCGTACGACCGCAAGCCGCGTTCCTAGCACGCCACACACACGACGAGAGCCGGACGGAATCCTGGGAATCCGTCCGGCCCTCGTCGTTCCGCACCCGGCGGGGTGCGTCCGTCAGTCGCGCGGGTCGAGCACGCTCGTGACCACGGCGTAGTCCGCGTCGAGCGCCACCTCGAGCTCGTCGCCGTTCTCGAGGAGGACGTCGACCTCGAACGCCTCGCCCGGGTCGTCGCTGCGGTCGACGTCGGTCACGGTGCCACCCTTCGCCTCGGCGAGCGCAGCCTTCGAGGCCGCGTCGAACTCGGCGTCGGTGAGCGGCACGTCGTCGGCGTCACGGGTGTCGCGGTCGTCGGTGGCCGCTGTGGTGTCACCATCGTCGATCGCGGTGCCGCCGTCGCGATCGGTGCTGGAGGCCGCTGCGACACGATCGTCGTCGGCGTCTCCGAACTCGTCCACCGCGTAGGCGGCACCGGCTCCGCCGAGGGCGAGGGCGCCGACGACGATCGCGGTGATCCACACGGGCTTCCGGCGCCAGAAGGCCGGCTTCGCCGTGGTCGCCGGGGTCGCGGGGATGGCGGTGTGATCGGTCGCCTCGACGCGCTCGATGGGCTCGATGCGCTCGGTGGCTGCGGTGGGCTGCGTGGGGTCGGTGGGCTGGGAGGCGGTGTGCTCGTTCATGTGCCCCAGACTGTCCGAAGGGCGCTGAAGCGGTCCTGAAGCGAGCTGAAACCGCGTTCAGGAAGCGGACGACGCCGGGAGCGTGACGATGAACGCCGCCCCGCCGAGCGCGCTGTCGCCGAGTTCGATCGACCCACCGTGCAGCCGCACGACGTCGGCCGCGATCGCCAGGCCGAGGCCCGACCCGCCGGCGTCGCGCGAACGGCTCTCGTCGAGGCGGACGAACCGTTCGAACACGTGTGAACGGTCCTCGACCGGCACACCGGGGCCGTCGTCCTCCACGGAGATCCTGACGAACCGGCCGTCGGCGGCGGATCCGAGCCGGACCACGGATCGCGCGTGCCGGACGGCGTTGTCGACGAGGTTCCGCACCACCCGGGCGAGCAGGACGTCGTCGCCGTCGACCCTCGCCGCCGCGACGGCCGCGGACTCGACACGCAGTCCGCCTGCGGATCGGAGGCGAGCAGCCTCCGCCAACAGGAGGTCGTCGACGTCGACCGTGCGCCGCGCGGTGCCCGTCGCCCCTTCATCGAGCTTCGCGAGGAGGAGGAGCGACTCGACGAGCCCCTGCATCCTGGCGCCCTCCTCGAGGACCGTCGCGGACAGCTCGGCCGGGTCGACCCGGTCCGGGTGGAGCGCCGCCACCTCGGCGTACTGCCTGATCACCGCAAGGGGTGAACGGAGCTCGTGCGAGGCGTCCGACACGAACCGCCGCTGCGCGGTCTGGGCGTCCTCGAGCCGCTCGAGCATGCCGTTCATCGTCCCGGCGAGGCGACCGATCTCGTCGCCGGTGCCGGGGAGCTCGATCCGTCGGTGCAGTTCGCCCGCCCCGAGCTCCGAGACCTCACGGCGGATCCGCTCCACCGGCGCCAACGCGCGGCCGACGAGCAGCCAGGTCAGTCCGCCGACGAGGGCGACGAGCACGGGCACCGCGATGAGGAGGAGCATCGACACGAGTCCGACGGCGTCGTCGGTCTCCTCGAGGGAGCGGCCCGCGAGGACGACCAGGTCACGCCCGTCGACGTCGACGTCCTCACTGGCGAACAGCACCGGCTCGTCGTCGACGACCGAGACGAACACGTCACCGTCCGGGACCGGCGTCGGAAGCTCGATCTCGTCGTCCGTCCGGTCCACGACACGGCCGTCCTCGACGAGGACCAGGAGTCGACCGTCGTCCTCGGGCAGCGTCGTCGCGTCCGCCGCGACCAGCTGCGCCGAGGCGCTCTCGGCCTCGGCCGAGGCGCTCTGTTCGACGCCGGAACGGAGCGCCGCGGAGAACAGACCGACGAACACCACGGAGCCGACCCCGAGGAAGAGCCCGACCGCGAGCACCGATCCCAGTGCCGCGCGGGCTCGGACCGAGCGCCACGGCCGTCGCCGGGGCGCGACCGCTTCGTGCGGCCCGGCGTCAGCCACGCCCGCCCGCCAACCGGTATCCGAACCCGCGCACCGTCTCGATCGAGGCGCGCTCGAAGGGGCGGTCCACCTTGTTGCGGAGATGCCCGACGTAGACCTCGACGATGTTGGGGTCGCCCTCGAAGTCGTCGTCCCAGACGTTCTGCAGGACCTCACGCTTCGACACCACCTCGCCGCCGCGTCGCATGAGGAACTCGAGGACCGCGAACTCGCGCGAGGTCAGGTCGATCGGGACGTCGCCCCGGTGGACCTGCTTGGACGCCGGGTCGAGCCGCAGTTCGCCGACCTCGAGCACCGCCGGCCGCTCCCGCGATCCACGGCGGACGAGTGAGCGGATCCGCGCGACGAGCACCGCGAAGGAGAAGGGTTTGCTCAGGAAGTCGTCGGCACCGGTGTCGAGGGCTTCGACCTGGTCCCAGTCGCCGTCCTTCGCCGTGAGCATGAGGATCGGGGTCCAGTCGCCCGCGTCGCGGAGCTGCTGACAGACGCGGTATCCGCTGAGGCCCGGCATCATGATGTCGAGGATGATGGCGTCGTAACGATGCTCGCCGGCCATCCACAGGCCGTCGACCCCGTTCGCAGCGACGTCGACGGCGAAGCCCTCCGCTTCGAGCCCTCGCCGGACACCCTCGGCGAGTCGCACCTCATCGTCCACGACGAGTATCCGCATCCGGTGCAACCTCCAGGCTCCGTGCCGGTCGACGGTCGAGCGGCGCGTCCCAGTCTGGCGCGGACAAGCTGAAGCAGTGCTGAAGCGGGACGGTCCGGCGTGGACCCCCGTCTAGGCTGGGCGCATGGGTGATGAGGACCGCCGGAAGCGAGCCGCCGAGCAGGAGGCCCGGGCGCTGCGTGCGCTCGAGTCGATCAGGAACGGCGGCGATCTCGGCAAGGAGACCCTCGACCTCTCGAACGAGTACTCCGACGGACTGCGCACCCGCGTCGCAGCGTGGTTCCGTGGCGCGAAGCGCCGGAAGGACTGAGCGCCGTCAGTCCGCTTGCTCCGGGTGCACCGGGTAGTGGCTCGTGATCGAGACGCGGTTGAAGGCGTTGATGACGATCGCCAGCCAGCGGACCGCGGCGATCTGACCGTTCGTGAGCGTCGACAGGTCGTCGTCCGGCAGGCGTCGGCGGTGCTGCACGTCCGCGATGAGGGTGACGTCCTCGGTGATCGCGAGTGCGGCCTGCTCCACCGGGCTGAAGTACTCGCTGTCGCGCCAGGCGGACAGGATGGCGAGGCGCTCCGTGGTCTCGCCGAGCGCGATCGCATCGGCGACGTGGAGGCGCAGGCAGTACGCGCAACCGTTGATCTGCGAGGCGCGGATCCGGATCAGCTCGATGAGCCGCTTGTCGATGCCGGCGTCGAGTGCCGCGCGACCCGCGGCACGTCCGGTCTCCACGAGCGCCTGATAGACCTCGGGTGATTCCTTGTCGAGCCAGACGTCGGCGCTCATGGGGTTCCTCTCGTCGATCGGCGGGCGGTCCCGCGTGCACTGGTCCAACGCTAACGCGCGTGGCGGGAGGACGTCACCGTGGCGGGATGTCGCGACGCGAGACCGGGACCGTGGGTGCGTCGTCGTAGGGTCGCAGTTCCACCCGACGACTGCCGCAGGCGATGCACCGGAGGTAGCGCAGCGACCCCTCCGAGGTGGTGTGCGCCGACTCCGTCGCCCAGGCGTGGAGGCAGGCGTCGAGGGCGTTCGGTGACGGTTCGAAGGACTCCGGGGGTGCGTCGAGGAGGGTCATGACTCCACCATGATGTAATGGCGTTATGCATCTCAACCCTTACGGTTCCTACGCCGTCCTCCTGGCCGCGTCGCTGGCGAACGACTGGCCCGACGACCGGGACGGCATCGTCGCCCGCACCCGCGAGCACGGGATGACGATGCCCTTCGCCGAGGTCGCCCATGACCACGCCCGCGTCCGCCTGGTCGTCGACGACTGGCTGGCCGTCGTCGACGCGGCCGGCGATCAGGCCAGGGCGCACGCGCTCAACCGCCAGATGGCTTCTGCGGCCGCGTTCCCGCGGCTGACGGACCATGACGGCGAGGGGTGGCACCTGCACTACCGCGACGAGCACCAGGCGCTCCCCGAGGTCCTCGCCGCCGTGATCAGCGTCGGGACCGCCCTCCACCTGACGACGAGGGGGATGCAGCGTCTCGGTCGGTGTGCCGCGGGGACCGAGCCCGGCGACACGTGCCGCAGGGTCGTCGTCGACGTCACCCGCAACGGCCGTCAGCGCTACTGCTCGGTGCGGTGCGCCAACCGGTCGGGCGTCCGCAGACACCGCGCACGCGCGGGCGGCTCAGCCCGCTGATCGGGCGTCGGGCAACAGGAACCAGACGCTCGCTCCCCCCAGCCCCGACTCGTCGATCTCGATCCGGCCACCGTGCGCCTCGACGATGCGTCGGCAGGTCGAGAGGCCGATGCCGAGGCCGGCGACCTCGCTCCCCGCCGCGCGTTCCATGAGGTCGAAGACGCGCTCTCGCTGCTCCGGAGCGACACCGGGGCCGTTGTCCTCGACCGCGACCAGCACCCCGGCGGAGACCCGCTCGGCCTGCACCAGCACGTGCGGGACGACTCCGGCGGCCGCACTGAACTTCACGGCGTTCGCGATCAGGTTCTGCAGCAGGGCGCGCAGGAGCGTCTCGTCACCGTGCACCGCGAGGGAGGTGTCGACCTCGACGGTCGCGCCGGTCGAGGTGATGGTCGCGTCGAGGTCCTCGACCACCGATACCACGAGCGGCTCGAGCTCGATCGGGACGCGTCGCGGACGGGCGCCACCGATCCGGGCGAAGTCGAGCAGGTCGGTGATCATCGCCGCCATCCGGTCGGCGGCCGACTCGGCTCGCGCGAGCGCCTTCGCCGCGTGCGGCGCGTTCACCATCTCCGGGCTGTCGGTCGCAAGCTCGAGGAACCCGGAGACCGCCATGAGCGGGTTGCGCAGGTCGTGACTCACCTGGCCGGCGAACTGGGCGAGCTGCTCGTTGGACTGGCCGAGCTCGTGCGTGAGGCGGAGCAGCTCGAGGACGTCGACGACCTGCCTCGCGAGGAGGTCCAGGGCTCTGCCCTGTTCCGGGGACAGCTCTCGGACCCGGTCGTCGAAGATGCACAGGGTGCCGATCGGGACGCCGTCGGGGGTGATGAGCGGGCTCGACGCGTAGAAGCGGACGTTGGCGAGCTCACCGGTGACGAAGGGGTTCGCCGCGAAGCGAGGATCCTCACGAGCGTCCGAGACGATCGTCCGCACCTGCTGTTGGAACACGACCGCGCACATCGAGTCCTCGCGCGAGCAGCTCGCCGGTTCCAACCCGACCGCAGCGATCTGATGTTGGAACCGGTCGTCGATGATGTTGATCACGGCGGTCGGCACGTCGCACATGGTCGCGGCGAGATGGACGAGGCTCTCGAGGTCCGTCTCGGGCGGACGACCGACGACCTGGTACTCGGCGATCGCGGAGCGCCTCGTGATGTCCTCTGCGGTGATCACGCGCGCCCTTTCGTCGTCGGAATCCGGAACGTGTCCATGCTACCCATCCAGGGCACATGCACTGCCCTGGCTGTCGGATACGTCCGAGATGTGCCACTCGCCACCCGGACGGTCGACCGTCGCTCACACGAGCTGGAGGCGCCTCCAGGCGAGTTCGGCGAGCACCGCGGCCTGCAGGTCCAGGACACCGTCGTCGAACACCGCGCGTTCGGAATGCAGGGCGACGGAGCCCTCATCGGGGGCGGCACCGACGAAGACGAGCGTGCCGGGGACCTCGTCGAGGATGTAGGCGAAGTCCTCCGACGCCATCGACGGCACCTCCTGCCGGATGACCCGGTCTGGTCCCACGAGCGCGTCGAGCGTGCCGAGGACGAACCGCGTCTCCTCCGGGTCGTTGACGGTGACGGGATAGGACGCGATGAACGTCGAATCGAGGGTGCAGCCGTGCGCCTCGGCGATCGCGGTCAACAGCTCCGGCAGCTGCTCACGCACCGTCTCGAGCGTCGCCTTCGACAGCGTGCGGATGTTCGCCTCCAGGCTGACGGCCGAGGCGAGCACATTGCTGGCCTCCGAGTCGCTCCTCAGCCGAGTGACGGAGATGACCGCCTGGTCGGTGGCCGGAAGCCTCCGGGCCGCGAAGGTCTGCACGGCGAGGATGAGGTGCGCGGCGACCGGCACCGGGTCGACGGCGAGGTGCGGGAACGCCGCGTGACCGCCCGTCCCACGGACGGTGAGCTGCAACGCGTTGGCACTCGCCATCATCGCGCCCTTCCGCGTGACGAGCTGCCCGCGTGGGGTGCTGCAGTCGACGTGCAGCGCGTACGCCGCGACGGGTCGCTCTCCGGCGATGTCGAGCAGACCTTCCTCGAGCATGAGCCGCGCGCCGGCCTGCCCCTCCTCCCCGGGCTGGAACACGAACACGACCGTGCCGGCGAGGTCGGCGCGACGGGCGACGAGCAGGCGGACGGCACCGAGGAGACCCGCCATGTGGAGATCGTGCCCGCAGGCGTGCATGCCCCCGGACGTCGACGCGAACGGCAGCCCCGTCGCCTCGGTGACCGGTAGGCCGTCCATGTCGGCACGGAGCAGGACGGTCGGGCCCGGGAAACCACCCCGGAGGACGGCGACGACCGAGGAGAGTCCGGTCCCCGTCGTGATCTCCAGGCCGAGTCCCGCGAGTTCGCGCAGGATGACCCCCTGGGTCACGGGCAGGTCGAGGCCGATCTCGACGGCCTGGTGCAGTTCGCGCCGGACGGCCACGAGTTCGTCGCGCATCGCGGTCGCGTCCTCCTGGAAGCCGGTCATGAGCGGACCCCCTCGTCCTGCGGCGAGCGCCGGTACACCTGCTCGCCGCGGATCCAGGTCTCGGCGACCCGGACGGTGGCGATCTCGTCCGCGGGGACGGAGAAGACGTCGCGGTCGAGGACGGCGAAGCTGCCGTCGTATCCCGTGGCGATCCGTCCGACGCGGTCGAGCGGCGAGAGCAGGCCGGCGCGTCCCGTGTACAGCAGGAGCGCTTGGGCGACGCTGATGGCCTCCTCGGGGACGAAGTCGGCGCCGTTGTAGGCCTGGCGGCGGACGGCGGCCTCGACGGAGAGCATGACGTCGTCGGCGCCGCTCCAGGCGGTGGCCGGGCGGTCGGAGGAGAGCGCGAGCGGTCCGATGGTGCGGAACAACCGGGCGATCGGGTAGGCGTCGGGGACCTGTTCGGTGCGGAGGGCGAGCTCGTAGCCGTCGTATTCGGCGAAGAAGAACACGGTGTGGGTGGCGATCCCGAACGTCATGCGCGCGGAGCGGAGCCGTTCGGCGTACTCCTCGCTGATGATGGTCGCGTGTTCGATGCGGACGGACGGGATGCCGTCGAGCCAGGGCTCCTGGTCTTCGAAGAGGGTCGCGACGCGGTCGAGCGCGCGGTCACCCATGGCGTGCACCGCGAGTTGGACGCCGTTGCGGCGAGCCCAGGCGCCGGCTGCGAGGACGTCGTCGTCTTCGACGAGACGGAGTCCGTGGTCGCAGGATTCCGGATAGGGTTCGGCGACCCAGGCGGTGCGGTTCGAGTAGGCCCCGTCGAGGACGACCTTCACCCCGCCGATGCGGATCCGCCCCTCGCGATCGTCCGGGGTCAGCTCGGCGAGCGGTGCGGAGGGATCCCAGCCCGGGTAGAGGGCGACGCGGGTGCGGAGCCCCTTGGCGGCAGCGGCGCGGAAGGCGTCGAGGGGGTCGTGCAGTCGGTTGGACAGCAGGTCGCACACGGCGACGATCCCGCGCGAGGCCAGTTCCTCGCCGATCGCCACGAGCGACGCGATCTGCTCCTCGCGTTCCGGCACCGGGATGAACCTGGCGACCGCCTCGACCGCGGCGATCTCGGTGAGGACGCCGTTCGGTTCGCCGTCCGGTCCACGTTCGAACCGCGCACCGGCCGGGTCGGGCGTGGTGGCCGTGATGCCCGCGAGGCGGAGCGCCGCGGTGTTGCAGACGGCGGAATGGGCGTCGCAGCGCCAGACGAGGACGGGGCGTTCTGCGGACACCGCGTCGAGGTCGGCCGTGGTCGGCATCCGTCCCTCGGGGAACTTCGTGTCGTCGAACCCGCGGCCGAGCACCCAGGCGCTCGGCGCGGTCAGCGACGCCTGGTGCTCGCGCAGCCGCTCCACGAGGCCGTCGATCGAGACCACCGACGGCGGGAAGCACTCGGCGGCGACGGCGGTGGCGGCCATGAGCGCCGGGTGGGTGTGGCTGTCGATGAGGCCGGGGAGCACGGTACGCCCGCCGAGGTCGACCGATGGTTCGCCCTCGGCCGTCGACGCCTCCCCCACCCAGTCGAAGCGGCCGTCGACGATGCGGAACGCTGAGGCGAAGCCCGTCTCGTCCGTCCCGGTGAACACTCGGGCGTTCGTGAAGAGCTGTGAGCGCGTCGGCGTCGCTGTGGGGTGCGGTGTCACGGTGGGGGTCTCCGTCTCAGTCTCAGCTGCCATCAGATCGCGCGCCAGGTGAAGCGGCCGCCGAGCAGGGTCGCTGCGACCGGCATCGACCGCAGCTGCTCGGCGTCGGCGTGGAGCGGGTCGACGTCCGTGATGACGAGGTCGGCGGGTTGCCCCACCGCGATCGACGTCCGGACGCTCGCGGTCATCGCCACGTCCAGCGGAAGCCGTTGCTCGGGGTGCCAGGCGTCGCGTCCGTCGCGACTCCGGCTCGTCGCGGAGGCGATCGCCTGCCACGGGTCGAGTGGCGAGACCGGAGCGTCCGAGCCGAGCCGGAGGCCGACGCCAGCGCGGTGCAGGGATCCGAACGCGAAGGCACGACCCGTGCGGCCGCTCCAGTGGCGGTCGGCGACGTCCCGGTCGTCCATCGCGTGCTCGGGCTGCACGCTCGCGATGAGCCCGATGCTCGCGAACCGGGCGAAGTCCTGCTCGCGCACGAGCTGGGCGTGCTCGATGACGCCGCGCATCCCGAGCGATTCGAAGGTGTCGAGGACCTCGGTGTTGGCCCGGTCGCCGATCGCGTGGACGGCCGCCTCGATCCCGGCACCCCGCGCACACTCGAGCAGTCGACGGAGCTCCTCGACCGAGACGCTCTCGACACCGCAGGCGTGCGGGCTCGACGGGTCGACGCCCGGATACGGGTCCCAGCACCAGGCGGTCCTCGTGTTGAGTGAACCGTCGACGACGACTTTGAGTCGCCCCATGGTGAGGAGTCCGGCCGGGTCGATCGCATCGCCGGTGCGGCGTCCCGCCGCGATGACGGACTCCAGGCGGTCGGGCCACGCGGCGGCCTCGATCCGCAGGCTCGTCGCGCCGTTCGCGATCCGCTCGGTCCACTCACCGAGGTTGTCGGTGTTCTCGAACTCGACGACTCCGACGACACCGCGTCGGGCTGCCGCGTCGGCGGCGTCCCGGTAGGCGCGTGCGGCGAGCCCCGAGTGCTGGTCGATCCGCTGGAGTGCCTCGATCCACGGCGCTTCGGCGACCACACCACTCGCGTCGAGGTCCAAGCCGAGTCGTCGCGCGGCGCGCGTGTTCATCCAGGCACAGTGCAGGTCGCCGCTGACGAGGACGACGGGTACGTCCGATTCGGTGGCCTCCAGCGCGGCGAGCGTCGCCGGCTGCGTCCACAGGCCGTCGCGGAAGCCGTACCCCATGAGGAACCCGTCGGTGAGGGGTGCACCGGCGTCGACCGCGCGACGGACGGCCGCGAGGACGTCGGCGGCGCTGGCGGTGTCCGTCAGGTCGATCCGTCGCCGCTGGATCACCCACTGGGTCATATGGACGTGCGCGTCCCAGAGCCCCGGTCCGACCGTGCGTCCGGCGACGTCCACGACTTCGCCGGACGCCGGGGCCGTCCCGGCCGGTCCGATCTCGGCGATCCGGCCGTCGCGGACGATGATGTCGATCGGCTCGCCACCGGAGGGCCTTGCGTTCCGGAGCGTGAGGTCGGTCACGGTCACGGTGCGCGTGTCCCGTCGTCGGTGGTCGGTGCCGGTGTCCCTGTGTCGAGCCCGTGGAGGGCAGCCATGCGGGCGGCGAGGCTCGGGTTCCGGTACGGACCCGGCTCCCCGAGCGCTGCGATGACCCGGTCGACGACCTCCGCCGGTTTGTCCTGGCTCATCTTCTCCTTGGCCTCGAACCGGGTCACGCGCAGGCGGAATCCGACCGTGCCGTGGACGATGCGTGCCGCGTACTCGCTGTTGGCGATCGTCCCGTTCAAGAGGTACGGCTCGGGCAGCACGCGCTCGAAGTGGGCGACGAGGCGGTCGAGCACCTGCAGATTCTCCTCGTCCGAGAGCAGTTCGGGCACCCCGTACAGGTGGGCGACCGCGAAGTTCCAGGTCGGCACGGCCGGCGACGTGTCGTACCAGCTCGGCGAGACGTACCCCTGGGGGCCGTAGACGATCACCATGGCCTCATGCTGACCGAGCTCGTGCAGTCGCTCATCCGGTCGCCCGACGTGGCTGAGGAGCACGATCCCGTCCTCGTCCTCCTCGAGCAGGACCGGATAGTGAGATGAGACGAGCCCCCGACCGGGGACGAAGCTGACCACCGTCGCCCACGGGTGATCGCGCACCAGGGCGCGGACCGCTTCGACGTCCTCGAGCGCGTACTCGGTGGTGTGCCTCATCTGCCGCCTCCTGCGGTGCTCGGGGTGTCGACCGCGGACGCTGCGGCCGCCAAAGCCGTCGCCACGTTCGAGGGGGCTGCGACGCCCCGGACGCGCGCCAACCAGGCGGTCGTCGCGGCGAGGGCCCCGAGGTCGAGCCCGGTCTCGATCCCGAGCCCGTGGAGCATCCACACGAGGTCCTCGGTTGCGAGGTTACCGGTGGCGCCCTTCGCGTACGGGCAGCGACCCAGACCACCCACGGAGGAGTCGAACTCGGCGACGCCCAGCGAGAGCGCCGCGAACACGTTGGCGAGTCCCTGCCCGTAGGTGTCGTGCAGATGCAGCGCGACCGCTTCGACCGGGATCCCGGCGGCGAGCACGTCCCGGACGACCCGGGTCGTGAGCCCGGGCGTCCCGACCCCGATCGTGTCGCTGACGGCGACCGTCGAACACCCGGCGCGGTACAGCCGCACGGCGGCCTCGACGACCGTCGCCGGATCGACCGCACCCTCCCAGGGGTCCCCGAACGCCATCGACACGTAGCCGCGCACCGGCACGCCCTCCGCGGTCGCGGCGGCGACGACCTCCTCGGCCCGTTCGACGGCCCCCTCGCGCGAGGTGTTGAGGTTGGCCCTGGCGAACGACTCCGACGCGCTCACGACCACGGACACCTCCCGCACACCCGCGTCGATCGCCCGATGCAGGCCACGCAGGTTCGGCACGAGGCCGACCGCCCGGGCACCCGCCGGCACTTCAAGCCCTGCGACGAGCCGTTCCGCATCCGCGAACTGCGGGATCCAGGTGGCCGGCACGAAACTCGTCACCTCGAGATCCCGCGAGCCCGCCTCGTACAGGCGCCGACAGAGCTCCGCCTTCACCGCCGTGGGCAGGATGTCCGTCTCGGCCTGCAGCCCGTCGCGCGGCGCCACCTCGTACACGCGCACCCGCGTCGGGAGACCGTCGACCGGTTCCGTCCGGGGCTGCGGAAGGCCGCTCATGCCGACGTCGCCCGGAGCTCGTCGAGCACCTCGCGCGCGTACTCGACCCGGATCCGACGGTCGGCGACGATCCGCGCCGCGACCGCCCCGATCTCGTCCACGGTCGCGCCGGCACTCGCCGCGATCGTCCGGGCGTGGAGGGTCATGTGACCGCGCTGGATGCCCTCGGCGGCGAGTGCCCGACACGCAGCCAGGTTCTGGGCGAGGCCGACCGAGGCGATGACGGCCGCGAGTTCCCGGGCCGTCTCGACGCCGAGGAGGGTCACGCCCGCCTGCGCGGTCGGGTGTGCCTTCGTCGCTCCGCCGACGAGTCCGACGGCCAGTGGGACCTCGATCGTGCCGACGAGGTTCCCGTCGGCGTCCTGCTCGAACTGCGACAGCGCCGAGTAGCGACCGGACCGCGCGGCGTGGGAGTGGCAGCCGGCCTCGACCGCCCGGGTGTCGTTGCCCGTGGCGAGGACGACGGCCGTGATGCCGTTCATGATGCCCTTGTTGTGCGTGGCCGCCCTGTACGGGTCGGCCTCGGCGAACGCGCTCGCGGCGACGATGTCGGCGACGACCCGCGCGCCACCGAGGAGGTCGGCGTCGAAGACCGCCCTGGCACGGGTGATGCGCTGATCGGCCTTATTGGTGAGGATCCGCAGGAGCGTCCGCGATCCGGCGATCTCGGCGATGCGGGGCGCGATCGCCTCGGCCATCGTGTTCACGGCGTTCGCGCCCATGGCGTCGCGGACGTCGACGTGGAGGTGGACGATGACCTGCGTCCCCATCCGCGTCGGCAGGATCCGGACGTCGATGTCCCGGGCGCCACCGCCGAAGGAGACGAGGATCGGGTCGAGCTCGTTCGCGAGGGCGAGCAGTTCGTCGCGGGCTTCGAGGACGCGGAGCCGCGCGGCGTGCGGGTCGACGGCGTCGAGGATCTGGATCTGCGCGATCATGACGTCGCCCGACGACGACGTCCGGAACCCGCCGTGGATGCGCGCGATGCGGGCGGCGTTGGAGGCCGCGGCGACGACGCTCGGCTCTTCGGTCGCCATGGGGACGAGTCGGTCCTCGCCGTCGATGGTGAAGTTCGTCGCGACGCCCACCGGGACGGCGATGACGCCGACGACGTTCTCGACGAGGTGGTCCGCCTGGGCGATCGACAGGCCGGCGTCGGGTCGCAGTGCGGCGAGCGCCGCTGCCTCGATACCGGCCCCCTCGGCGACGAGGTCGAGCCGCTCGTCCGGCGTGTGGTCGCGCAGCCCCTGGATTCGGCTGTTTCTCGGCATGGGTCGCCCTTCGGTACAGGCAGACACCGGATCCTCGGTGCTGCGGTCAAGACGACCCTAGGAGCGGTGATCGTCGACGACGATGGGCGGATGACTCAGCGGATCGGCGATCGTGTGGGTGGAACCCACACCCCGCTGGAACGGCCACCGCTTTAGACTCCTGAGGGACCAGTCAGGAGACCCGATGCGAGAGCCTGCCGACGTGCGAACGGCCACCGACCTCGTCGACGCCGAACCCGTCCACGACACCGAGCGGGAGCTGATCCGGCTGCGACGCCGCGAGCACGAGCTCTCAGCCCTGTTCTCGAGCGCCCGCGAACTGGCCGAGCTCCGCGACAGCGACGCCGTGCTCGCCAGGCTCGTCCAGCGCGCCCACCAGATGATGGGCGTCGATCTGGCCTACCTGTCCGAGTTCGACCCGGTCACCCACGAGTTGCGGGTCCGCGAGACGAGTGGCTCCGTCAGCCCGTCGTTCCAGTCGCTCCGGGTGCCTCCCGGGCGCGGACTCGCGAGCGTCGTCGTCGAATCGCGCACGGCCCAGTGGGTCGCGGACTACTCCGACTACTCGACCGACCGACACGAGCGCGGCATCGACGACGCGGTCGCAGCGGAGGGGCTCGTCTCGCTGCTCGGCGTGCCGATGCTCACGAGCGACGACGTCCTCGGCGTCCTCTTCGTCGGCAACCGCGACCGGAAGGACTTCTCCCCCGACGAGGTCGCGCTCCTGGCGGCGCTCGCGGACCATGCCTCGGTGATCCTCCAGACGACGCAGACCCTCCGCGACCTGCAGGACTCCGAGGACGCCAGCCGGCGGAACCTCGCGGACCTCACCGCCCACCTCGTCGAACGCGATCGGGCGAACACCGTCCACCAGGAACTCGTCCAGGCGGTCCTCGCCGGGGGCGGATTCGCACCCGTCGCGGAGACGCTCGCCACCGCACTCGGCCGTGCGGTCGCCGTGACCGACGCGCAGGACCGGGTGATCGCGGCAGCCGGTCTCCCGCTCTCCCCCGGCATGCTCGACCTCGACGACGTCACCCGTGCGGCCATCGCCGACAGCCGTCGCTCGGGCCACTGCGTCCTGGTCGCGAGCGCCGGTGTCGGAGCGGTCGCCGCCCTGTCCGCCGGCAGCCAGCACTTCGGTGCCCTCATCCTCGGCGACGGCGACTTCGAGCTCGGCGCAGTGGACCTCCGCACCGTCGAACGCGCGGCACAGGTCGCGGCCCTCCTCGAGCTGCAGCAGGAGGCGGCCTCGGGCGCCGACCACCGCGTCCGCAGTGAACTCATCGCCGACCTCCTCGACGACGTGCCCGAACGCCGATCCGACGTCGAACGACGCGCCAGACGCCTCGGCATCGATCTGCACGAACTCGACTCCCTGCTCCTCCTCGCCGTCCCCGGAGACCAGCAGACCACCGCCGCCCGGGCGCTCAGCCGCCGACTCGACGATCACGCGCTCGTCGGCGAGTACCGCGGGTACGTCGTCGCCGCCCATTCCTCCGACCGCCGCCCTCTGGACGCCGACGCCGTCCGCAGACACATCGCCGGCAGCATCCAGCAACCCGTCGTCGCCGTCGTCCCCCGCACCGCCCCCGACGCCCTCACCTCGGCGTTCACCAGCGCGATGCGTACCGCCAGACTCATCGCCGCGCTGGAGCTCTCGGACCTCACCGCATCGACCGACGACTTCCTGCCCTACTCGGCGATCTTCGACACCGATGCGCGGGCGCTCGCCGACTTCCTGCGCGACACCATTGGACTCGTCCGGCGCTACGACGCGGAGCGGAACGCCGACCTGCTCGGGACGCTGCGTGCGTTCGTGCGGAACAACGCGAGCCCGACCCGCACGGCGCGCGCCCTGAACTTCCACACGAACACCATCCTGCAGCGGCTCGACCGGCTGGACCAGGTGCTCGGAGCGTCCTGGCGCGAGGACGAGCGCATGTTCCGGCTCGGCATCGCCGTCCGCCTCGACGAGCTCCGCGAGCAGTTGCAGTCCGGACGGTAGGCGAGGTCGCCGGTTCAGCGGTCCGTGTCCATGGAGAAGGCCTCCTCGCCCGATTGCGGGAACGGGTTCCCCGTCGGCGTGCCGAAGACGAGGATCATCTCGGCCACAGCGTCGGACTCGTTGCGGACACCGTGGACGAGCCCGGCCGGCGCGTAGAACGCGTCGCCGGATCGCAACAGCCTCCGGTGCTCACCCGAGGTCACGACGAGTTCGCCCGCGGTGACGACGTACAGTTCGTCGGAGCTGTTCGGCGAACAACTCGCGTCGTCCCCCGCCAGGTGGAGGTGTTCGCCCTCGGCCGCCCCGGGCTCGAGGCGGTATCGCATGACCGACGACGGAAGCGCCGTGGTCTGCTGGAAGTACCACTCCAACTCGATCCGACCAGGTCCTTCGTACAGCGCCACCTCATGGGCGTTGTCGCCGAGTCGTTGCACGCGCATCCGGTTCCTCCTCGTGGTCGTCGGCCGCTCGGTGGTGGGATCAGGTCCGGTAGAGGACGGGCATCGACTCGAGGAGTTCGCGCGTGTAGGCGTCCTGAGGCCGGGTCATGACCTGCTCCCCCGTCCCCTCCTCCACGACGCGACCGTTGCGCATCACCGCCACCCGATGCGCGACGTGATGGACGACCGCGAGGTTGTGGGTGATGAAGAGGTAGGTCACACCCGTCTCCTCCTGGAGCCGGACGAGCAGGTTGAGCACCTGAGCCTGGACGGAGACGTCGAGGGCGGAGGTCGGCTCGTCCAGGACGACGAACTCCGGTTTCGCCGCCATGGCCCGGGCGATCGCGATGCGCTGCCGTTGGCCGCCGGAGAACTCGTGCGGGAACCGTCCCGCGGCGTCCCCGGGCAGCCCCACCTGGTGGAGCGATTCGACGACCCGGGCTCGACGCGCGGCCGCGCCCATCCCCGCAGCGACGAGCGGTTCGGCGATCGAACGTGCCACCGTGAAGCGCGGGTCGAGGGAGTCGTTGGGGTCCTGGAACACCATCTGCACCCGCCGCCGGTGCGTCCGCAGCGCCGACCCGCGGAGCCGCGAGACGTCGCCGCCGTCGAACTCGATGCGGCCCGAGCTCGGTCGCCGCATCAGGAGGATCGCCCGGGCGAGGGTGCTCTTCCCGGAGCCGGATTCCCCGACGAGTCCGAGCGTCTCGCCCCGGCGCACCTCGAGCGACACGTCGTCGAGCGCGAGCGTCGCGTGCTCACCGTGACCGAACCGTTGCGTGATGCCGTCGACGCGGAGCAGGGTGTCGCTCATCGGACCTCCTCCAGGACCGCCGGCGCCTCGTCGAAGTCGTTGTCGACGGGGATGACCGCCAACGGCGACCGCACCGGGACCGAGGGCCGCGGGATGCTCTCGAGCAGCGCCCGGGTGTACGGATGCTGCGGGTCGGCGAGGACCCGCTCGGCGCGTCCGGTCTCGACGATCCGCCCGCGGTACATCACGGCGACCCGCTCGCAGAGCTGCCCGATGACGCCGAGGTCGTGGCTGATGAACAGCACGCCCATCCCCGTCTCGTCGCGCAGGGTCCGCAACAGCTCCAGGATCTGCGCCTGCACCGTCACGTCGAGCGCGGTCGTCGGCTCGTCCGCGACGAGCAGGGTCGGTCCGGCGGCCACCGCGATGGCGATCACGACTCGCTGGCGTTGACCGCCGGACAGCTGGTGGGGGTAGTAGCCGAGCCGGCGTTCCGCGTCGGGCATCCGCACGAGGTGGAGGATCTCCAACGCCCGCGCCCGGGCCTGCCGTCTGTCGGCGATCCCGTGGATGCGGAGGACCTCGGCGATCTGCGCCCCGATCCGCATGCACGGGTTGAGGGCGGACATCGGCTCCTGGAACACCATCGAGGCGCGCGCACCGCGGAGCCCCGACCAGTCCCGTTCCGTGGCGCCCTGCATGTCGGTCCCCGCGACGTCGAGGCGGGACGCCGTGACCGTCGCCGAGTCCGGCAGCAGTCCCATCATCGCGAGGGCGATGCTGGACTTCCCGCTGCCGGACTCGCCGATCACCCCGACGATCTCCCCGGGCCCGACGCGCAGGGACACGTCCTGCACCGACGGCGCCGCGCCACCGTAGGCGATGCTCAACCCCTCCACGTGGAGGGCGTCGACGTCTCGATCCATGGGTCAGACCAGCTTTCGCTCGGGTGGTGCGGGTGGGGTGGACGGGGTGGGTGTCATGGAGGACGTGACTACTGGCTCAACCACGCCTCGTCGAGCCGGTACCGGGAGTAGTACGCGTCACTCTGGTAGTCGCGCAGCTTGGCGCTGTCCCAGACCTCGAAGTAGACCGGGACGGCCACCGGCACGATCTCGAGCACCTGCTCGGCCGCTTCTTCGGCCAGCTGGTCGACGAGCTTCGCGTACTCGGCCGGATCCGACGCGCTCTTCGCCTGCTGGAACAGCTCTCGAGCCGCGTCCGCCTCCGGGTTGCCCTCCCAGTGGTTGTAGACACCGCCGTCGACGAGCACGGGGTCGTAGTAGAACAGCGATGCAGCGCGAGGGCTGCCCGGGATGGCGACGAGGTCGGTCCAGCTCTCACCGGTCGTGAAGACCGGGGCGATCTCCGACAGGGGCTTCGCGTCGAGCTTCAGGGTGATCCCCGCTTCGGCGAGCTGCTGCTGCATCATCTCGTAGACGGGGTGGTGCGACTGCGCGACGTCGCCCATGTAGCTGAGCGTGATGGTCGGGTTCGGCTGGCCGGCGTCCGCGAGGAGTTCCTTCGCGCGGCTGACGTCGCGCTCGTAGTACGGCAGACCCGCCGGGTCGAGCGCACCCGGATCTCCGGCCGGCGGTACGAACGACAGCGCGGCGTATCCGAGCATCGCGGTGTCGACGAGCGCCTGTCGGTCGAGGGACAGCGCGACGGCCCGACGGACGTCGATGTCGGCGAGCGGCCCGGTCTCCGGGTTGATGTAGATCGCGAGGTTCTGGCGGTAGGACGCCTCCCCGAGCGTGAAGCCCGCCTGGACCGCCTGGTCGGCGAGGCTCCCGTCCGTGAAGTACGCGGCCTGGATGCTGCCCTGCTGCAGCGCGGCGAGGCGTGCGGACTCGTCGGGGATGAAGTCGAAGACGATCTCGTCGAGGTACGGTTTCGTGTCCTGCCAGGCATTCTCGTTCTTCGCCATCGTGACGCTGACGCCGTCGCTCCAGTCGGTCACCTGGAACGCGCCGGTCCCGAAGGTGGTCCGCTGCCGCTCGTCCGGGGTCGCCGCGCCATAGCCCTCCTCGCTCACGATGAAGAACGTCTGGCGCGCGGAGACCGCGTCCACGAAGGTGCCGTCCGGCGCGCTGAACCGGAACGTGACCTCGGTCTCACCGGTCTTCTCGATGCTCGAGACGTTCGCGAGGTAGGTGCTCGCCGAGGTGGTGGCCTCCTTCATGAGGTTGAAGGAGTAGACGACGTCGTCGGCGCTGAACGCGCTGCCGTCGGCGAAGGTGACGTCGTCGCGCAGCTCGAAGACCCAGGTGAGCTCGTCCGGTTGCGACCACTCGGTGGCGAGCGCCGGGATGACCTCGCCGTCGTCGTCCTTCGCGAGCAGCGTGTCGTACGCGACGGCGTTGATGACCTCGGCGGCGATCGCGCTCGCGGCCATCGGGTCGAGACCGCCGGCCGACGGCTCGGCCGGGACGCCCCAATGCAGGGTGCCACCGGCGACCGGGTCGCCGCCCGCGTCGGCCGTGGATCCGCCGGGCGCACAGCCGCTGAGCGCGAGGGACGCCGCCACGATGGCGACCGTCCCCGCGAGGATGCGTGTCTTCATTGCTGCCTCTTCTCTGGAGCGTCGTCCGTGGACGCCGCGTCGATGATGGTGCGGGATGACGTGCCGTGGTGCGCCGCTGCCGCTCCCCGACGCCCGCGCGGGCGGCCGAGCGAGAACGCGGGCTCCCGCCTCGGGGCGAAGTGGTCCTGGAGCCCGTCGGCGAGGAGGTTCCAGGCCGCCGAGAGCAGGATGATCACGAGGGAGGGCAGGACGATGAGGAGTGGCTGCACCTGCATGAAGCGCGTGAACTCGCTGATCATGCGGCCGGCCGAGGGTTCGGGCGCCTGGACGCCCTGACCGAGGTAGCTGAGCGCGGCTTCGATGAGGACCACCTGCGAGGCGACGGACGCGAACTGCACGAACAGTGGCGTCAGGACGTTCGGCAGCAGGTGCTCGACGATCACCCGATGTCCACGCACGCCACTGAGCGTCGCTGCGAGGACGAAGTCCCGTTCGCGCAGGGCGATGACCGGGGCCCGCATGACGCGGGCGAAGCCCGGAGCGAACACGAGGCCGAGGGCGATGATGAGCGGCCACGGCCCAGTGCCGATGACGACCCCGACGACGAGCGCGACGAGGATCGCCGGCAGCGCGAGCGCCGCGTCCACGATCCGCATGATGATCGCGTCGACCCAGCCGCCCAGGTACCCGGCCACCAGTCCCAGGGCCGTACCGATGACGGCACCGAGCAGGGCGGCGGCGCCCGAGATGAGCAGACTCGTCCGGGCGGCGAGCGCCAGGCGGGTGAGGTTGTCGCGGCCGAGGTTGTCGGTGCCGAGCAGGTGGTCGAGGCTCGGCGCGGCGAGCGCCGGTCCGGAGGCGGCGAACGGGTCGTAGGGCGGCGAGAGGGTCATCCATCCGGCCAGGAGCAGGATGCCGACGAGGATGCCGGAGCCGCTCCAGAAGGCGGGACCGAACCCGTTGCGACGGCGGCGGCCGTCGATCTTCGCGAGCGCGATGGCGCGGGTGACCGTCATGACGTGTGGACCCTCACTCGTGGGTCGATCAGGGGGTAGATCAGATCGACGATGAAGTTGATGAGCACGTAGACCGCGCCGATGAGGAGCACGGTCGCCTGGATGATCGGGTAGTCGGACGAACGGATGCCGGTGAGGAGCAACGAGCCTATCCCCGGGAGCGCGAACACGGTCTCGATCACGACCGTTCCACCGACGAGCGCGGCGAGTTCGATCCCGATCACGGTCGTGACGGGGATGAGGGCGTTGCGCAGCGCGTGCCGCCCGACCAGTCGGGACGGTGACGCCCCCTTGGCTCGCGCCGTGCGGACGAAGTCCTGCCCGAGCGTGTCGAGCAGGGTGCCGCGGGTGTACCTCGCGACGATCGCCGCGAGGACGAGACCGATGAGGAGCGCCGGCAGGATGAGCACGCCGACGAGTCGCAGCGGATCCCCGCTCGCCCCCGCGGTACCCACGAGCGGCAGGCGCAGGGTGAGTGAGTTCACGAGGATGAGGACGGTGCCGAGCACGAACGGCGGGGTCGCGAGGAGCACGAAGGACAGCCCGCGCACCGCGTTGTCGGGGGCCCGACGCCACCGGGTCGCTGCGAGGACGCCGGCCGGGATGCCGAGCACCGTTCCGAACAGGGTCGCCATGACGGCGAGGGTGAGGCTGAGCGGGAGCCGCTGGGCGATGAGGTTGGACACCTCGTTGGGGACGGTGATGGCTCGCCCGAAGTCCCCCTGGAGGACGCCGAGCAGCCACGCGAAGTACTGCGTCAGCCAGGGTCGGTCGAGGCCGAGTTCCGTGCGGAGGGCGTCCAGCGCGGCCGGGTCGGGGTTCGAGGGGTCCGCGAACGCCGACAGCGGGTCGCCCGGGATCACCCGGACCATCGAGAAGACGAGGACGGACAGGACGAACAGGACGAAGAGCGACGACAGGACCCGGGAGACGATGTATCGCGCCATGGGATCAGCTCGCGGAGGTCGGCATCGGTGAGACGCGGTCGGCGCTGCGAGCGTGGGACGGGGCGAAGCTCGCGATGTCGTCGCTCGTCTCCCCGTCGAGCGCGAGCTCCGCGAGGATGCGTCCGAACGCGGGCGTGAACTTGAAGCCGTGACCGGCGGCGAGGGCGACGATGACGTCCGGGTGCTCCTCGAGCGGGCCGAGGACGAAGTTCCGGTCCGGGGTGAGCGCGTACTGGCAGGTCACCGTGCGGAGCTCGGGGCCCGACGCCGGCACGAGGTCCGCCATGAAGTCGGCCAGTTGCCCGGTGAGCTCCGGCGACGGGACGAAGGTCCGTTCCGCCGGTGACATCCGGTTCTCCGACACGTCTCGTGCGGCCTTGACGGTCGGTTCCCCGAAGGTCGGGAAGCCGTAGTAACACTCCTCGTCCTCCCAGATCCACACCGGGAACCGCTCGCGATCGAGATGCTCGGCGTCGCCCGGTCGGAAGTAGGTGACCTGCTCCTGCATGACGTCGAGCGGGATCGCCGCGCCGAGGGGTTCGAGTAGCTCGTTGGCCCAGGCGTCCGCGGCCAGGACGACCTTGCGGGCACGCACCGGACCGCTGGAGGTCTGCACCACGACGCCGGATCCATCAGGGGTCAGCGCGTCGACCCGGGTGCGGTCGCGGATGTCCGCACCCAGCGCCCGAGCACGGAGCTGCAGCGTCGCGACGGTTCGCGCCGCGTGGGCGATGCCGGTGTCGGCGGTGTAGACCGTCTCGACGTTCTCGGGGACCCGGAACTGCGGCCATCGCGCCTGCACCTCGGCCGGCGTCAGCAATTCGTGCGGAACCTCGCACTCCTCGAGCGCGGCGGTGAAGTCTGACGCGGAGTATGGTCCGTCCACCGGCAGGAAGATGACGCCGCCGGTGATGGTGAGCAACCGTTCGCCAGACTCCTGCTCGAGGTCAGCCCAGTCGCGGTACGCCGACTGCGCGAGTCGCACGTACTGCGGTGCGCCGTACGACGTCCGGACGATCCGCGAGGTGTCGTGCGACGCGCCGCGGACGTGCCCGAGTTCGAACTGCTCGAAGGCGACGACCTTCGCGCCCCGACGGGCGAGGTGGTAGGCGGCGGCACTGCCGAGAGCTCCCATGCCGACAACCGCGACGTCGAACGATTCCATCCGGTGGTGCTCCCTCATGCTTGCCCGATCGATTCAGGCAAGTGTGCTGGAGCGCCGGAGACCGGCCTATGGACCGATGATCCAGGTTTTCGCGTCGGCAGTGTGCCGTGGCGACGACCGCCCGCCGGGGTCAGCGCCCGCGGCGTCCCGAGAAGAGTGCATGAAGCAGAGGCAGGAGGGAGGCCACCATGAAGACGGTGCCGAGCACGGCGTCATCGGCCCGGAGCACGGCACCCGCGACGAGCAGCGCGGCGAACAGCACGGCCGAGACGACCCGGCCCGTGGCGCGGTCGAGACGCGCGATCCGCTGTTCCAGTCTCGGGTTGGTGGTCGCGACCGTGCCGGCTTCGACCCGCGTGATGAACGCGTCGAGACGCTTCGGCAGGCGGACGGCGACCGTGGCGATGTCGAGTGCCTCGCGACCGAGGTCCTGGACGACGTTGCCGCGCTCGTCGCGGAGCAGCTGCGCGGCGTAGGGCTCGACGGAGTCCCAGAGGTTGAACTCGGGGTCGAGGGCGCTGCAGACACCGGAGGTGAGCGAGATCGCGCGGATGATGAGCAGGAAGTTCTCGGGCAGCTGGAACGGCAGCGTGCGGATGACCTCGCTGAACTGGTTCCCGAAGTCGCGGAACTCCTTCGGGTCGACGTCGCGCAGTTCCGCGAACCCCATACCGCCGAAGCGTCCGAACAGCGCGGTCATGGCCCGCTCGAGCTCGGTCGTGTCGGCCGAGGGCAGGAGGACGCCGAGGTCGCGGATCGCGTCGACCAGGCCCTTGCCGTCGCGCGATGCGGCGGCGATGAGGAGCTTCCGGAGGCCGCGCCTCGTGGTCGGCGGGACCTCGCCCATCATCCCGAAGTCGATGAAGGTCAGCTTCCAGGGACGTTCGCCCGGGGCCGCGTCGACCGGCGTCACGAAGATGTTGCCTGGGTGCGGGTCGGCATGGAAGAACCCGTTGGTGAAGAGCTGGTCGAACATGACGGCGGCGAAGACGGGCGCCACGTCGACCGGGTCGATGCCGGCGGCGAGCAGGGCGTCCGCGTCGGTGATCTTGATCGCGGTGACGTCTTCGAGCGTCAGGACGCGCTGGGTCGTGCGCTCCCACACCACGGCGGGTACGGAGACGCGGTCGTCGCCGGCGAAGTCGGCGGCGAACCGCTCGGAACTCGCGGCCTCGTGGAGGTAGTCGATCTCCTCGAGGCTCGTCGCGGCGAACTCCTCGACGAGTGCGGGCATGTCGACGCGGTCGGAGACGAGCCGGACGCGGCGCAACCAGCCGCCCACCTTGCGCAGGGCCGCGAGGTCGACTGCGACGATCTCGTCGATGCCCGGTCGCTGGACCTTGAGTACGACGGCGTCGAGCCCGGTGTCTGCGGCGAGCGCCGGAGCGAGCAACGCGCGGTGCGCCTGGCCGAGTGAGGCCGCCGCGACGGGGCGTTCGTCGATGCCGGCGAAGACCTGCGCGAGCGGGACGCGGAGTTCCGACTCCGCGAGCGCGCGGATGCGGGGGAAGGCGACGGGTGGGACTTCATCCTGGAGGCCTTCGAGCTCCTTCGTGATCTCCGGCGGGAGCACGTCGAGGCGCGACGACATGAACTGGCCGACCTTGATCATGAGGCCGCCGAGGTCGACGGCGAGCACGTGGAACCGTCGTGCGAACTGCTGCATGCGGCGCGTGCGGGTCCGCTCCGTCAGCTTGATGAGCCCGAACCGCGGCAGGACGATCTCGAACCACCAGGCGGCGGCCAGGTGCCAGCTCGCGAAGCGCAGGATGCGACGGTACCGGGCGCGGCCGTGAGCGGGCGGGCCGGCTGGAACGCCGGCCCGCCCGCTCATGGGGAGCTCGCCGAAACGGGACGCCGAGTCGCTGGGCGTCCCGCCGGTCGACGTCACTCGGTCAGTCCTGGGCGAGGATCGCGTAGAGGCGCTTGCGAGCGTCGTCGAGGATGGTGACGGCCTGCTGGACCTGCTCGGGCGTACCGGTGCGGCCGACCTGGGCTGCGGCCTGGGCCAGCTCGACGCCGGCCTTCGGCAGGGCGGTGAAGCCGGGGTGCTCGGACGACTCGGCGTTCTGCCACGGAGCGGATGCCCCGGACTCGGCGACCTCGTCGCGACCGGCCTCGGTCAGTGCGTAGGTCTTGCGTCCGCCCGACTCCTCGGCCGTGATGATGCCCTCGTCGGAGAGGAGTTGCAGCGTCGGGTAGACCGAGCCTGCGCTGGGCTTCCAGGAGCCACCGCTGCGCTCTTCGATCTCGCGGATGATCTGATATCCGTGCATCGGCTGCTCGGCCAGGAGGGCCAGCACGGCGGAGCGGACGTCGCCGCGGCCGACGCGCGAGCCGGCGCTCTTCTCGAACTTCGAACGCAGCTGCTCCATCATCTGCCACATGCCATCGGTACCGAAGCCGGCTCCGTTGCCGAAGCCTCCGCCGTTACCGAACCCTGCGCCACCGAATCCTGCGCCACCGCTTGGGAATCCACCCATGATTGCTCTCCTTCGTCGTACGTGAACGATGCTCAACGATATATCGGTAAAGCTGTGAACGATATGTGTAATCGGAAGATCGTGATGGCGTAACGTCGCCCTCATGAGCCCCTGGACCGCAGCAGACATCCCCGATCAGCACGGCCGCGTCGCGATCGTGACCGGCGCGAACAGCGGGATCGGCGCGGTCACGGCCCGCGAGCTCGCCGCCCACGGTGCCGCCGTGATCCTCGCCTGCCGCGACACGGACAAGGGCGCGCGGGCTGCGGCGACGATGACCGGCGACGTCGAGGTGCGACAGCTGGACCTCGCCGACCTCGCGTCCGTCCGTCGATTCGCCGACGGCGTCGAGCGGGTCGACGTGCTGGTGAACAACGCGGGCGTCATGGCGGTTCCCGAACGACGCACGGCCGACGGCTTCGAGATGCAGATCGGCACGAACTTCCTCGGGCCCTTCGCCCTCACCGGCCTGCTGATCGACCGCATCACCACGCGGGTCGTGACGCTGTCGAGTGCTGCGCATCGTGCCGGCAAGATCGACCTGGCCGATCTCAACTGGCGCAACCGGACGTATCGACGCTGGTCGGCCTACGGCCAGTCGAAGCTCGCCGACCTCATGTTCTCGGCCGAACTGCAGCGACGCCTCACGACGGAAGGTTCCTCGGTGCTGTCCGTGGCCGCACACCCCGGCTTCGCGTCGACCAAGCTCCAGTCCCACACCGAGTCCGCGCAGGGCCCGCTGCTCGCGTGGGGAACCCGGCTCCTCGGTCAGAGCGCGGACATGGGTGCGCTTCCGACGCTGTACGCGGCGACGTCGCCCGACGTCGAGCCCGGCGGCTACTACGGTCCAGGCGGGTTCGGTGAGATGCGCGGTGGTCCGAAGCCCGTCGGCCGGACCTCGGCGGCCCGCGACGAGCACGTCGCCGCCGAGCTCTGGACGACGGCCGAAGCGCTCACCGGAGTCACCTACCGGTGAGCGCGCCCGGCCGTTCCGGCGTCACGCGGGCAGGCTCTCCTCGATCGCGGCGATGACCTCCGGGGCGTCCGGCTCGGTCGTCGGCCGGAAGCGGTGCACGGTGCCGTCGGGAGCGATGAGGAACTTCTCGAAGTTCCACTTGACGTTGCCCGCCTTGCCGTTGGCGTCGGCGGTCTTCACGAGCTCCTGATAGAGCGGGTGCCGGTTGCGGCCGTTGACCTTCACCTTGTCCATCATCGGGAAGGTGACGCCCCAGGTGGCTGAGCAGTACTCGGCGATCTTCTCGTTGTCGCCGAGCTCCTGCAGGAACTGGTTGCTCGGGAAGCCGATCACCGTGAAGCCGCGGTCGGCGTACTCCTTCTGGAGTGCCTCGAGCTTCTCGTACTGCGGTGCGAGGCCGCAGCGGCTCGCGACGTTGACCACGAGTTTGGCCTTCCCGTCCCACTCCGCGAGGGTCGTGTCACGGCCGTCGAGGGTGGTGACGGGGATGGTGTCCAGATCGGTCATGGTGTGATGCCTCTCATCTGTCGAACGACGTCCTGCCCGAGCACCGGTGTGCGCGAGCGGATCCACTCCGAACGCTACTCGCCCAGGGCACGGCCGGCGCCCTTTCGGCAGGGCGTTCCCAGCCGACAGCCGTTGACACCGCCTGCCCGCCGGTGGATCGTGAGTGCAGCAGATCGGAGCAGGACATGGGACGCATCAACATCGACCTCTTCATGACCCTCGACGGCGTCGCGCAGGCACCGGGTGGGCCGGAGGAGGACCCCAGTGACGGGTTCGCGTTCGGTGGCTGGCAGGCGCCGCTCATCGACGAGGTCGACGGGGAGCAGATCGACGCCGGCATGGTGGGCATGGACGCCCTCCTGCTCGGGCGCCGGACCTACGACATCTTCGCCGGGTACTGGCCGCACCAGGAGGGTGGCCAGGACGACGGCATCGCCAGGCTCTTCAACCGACTGCCGAAGTACGTCGCGTCACGCGAGCCGAGGGAGCTGGGATGGGCGAACTCGACGCAACTCGGACCGGACCTCCCGGAGGCCGTTGGAGCACTGCGCGAGCGTCACTCGCAGATCCACGTCATCGGCAGCCTCGACCTCGTGCAGACCCTGCTCGCCGACGCGTTGTTCGATCAGCTGAACCTCTGGGTGTACCCGATCACGCTCGGCATCGGGAAGCGCGTCTTCGCCACCGGCACCGTGCCGTCCTCGCTGCGCCTGCTCGGCCCGGCGACCACCTCCCCCGCAGGGACGGTCCACCTCAGGTACGAACGGATCGACGGCACACCGGCCACGGGCGACATGGGCGACCCACGATGAGCGCATCGGACGAGGCGTCGGCGCAGTCGCCCGAAGCCGACACCCGCTTCGACACGGTCGTCGTCGGTGCCGGCGTCGCCGGGCTCGTCGCTGCACGGCTCCTCGCGGCCGCCGGACGCACGGTGGTCATCGTGGAGGCCCGTGACCGGGTCGGCGGGCGGGTGTCGACCGAGCGTCGCGACGGTCAGGTGACCGATCTCGGCGCATCGTGGGTGCACGGGGTGAATGACAGTGCGGTGGTGGCGGCGGCCGATGCGTTCGGGATGCGGACGGTCGAGTTCACCGTCGGCGGCTACCAGCCGGACAGCCGACCGATCGCGTACTACGGACCCGACGGCGAGCGCTTGTCGGACGCCGAGGCTCGCGGCTTCGCCGAGGATGTCCACGCCCTCGACGCGACGCTGCTCGGTGTCGTCGCCGAGTCCGCGCCGGACGCGTCCTACCGTGACGTGACCGAGGCGGCGCTCGCGGTGCAGGACTGGGACGCCGAGCGGGTGCAGCGGGTCCGTGAGTACCTGGAGCATCGGTCGGAGGAGCAGTACGGCGCGTGGATCGACGACCTCGCGGCCCACGGGCTCGACGACGACGCGATCGACGGTGACGAGGTCGTGTTCCCCGACGGGTACGACATGCTCCCCCGGCACCTTGCCGAGGGACTCGACGTGCGCCTCGAGCACGTGGTGACGAACGTGCGGTGGTCCGCGGACGGCGTCGAGGTCACCGCTCAAGGACCCACTGGCGAGGTGGTGCTGCGCGCGGGCTCGGTGGTGGTGACGGTGCCGGTCGGGGTGCTGCAGTCGGAGGAGTTCACGATCGATCCCTCGCTGCCGGAGCCGGTCGCCGGCGCACTCTCCCGGTTGCGGATGAACGCGTTCGAGAAGGTCTTCCTCCGGTTCGAGCGGCGATTCTGGGACGAGGACGTCTACGCGATTCGACAGCAAGGACCGGAAAGTCGACGCTGGCACTCCTGGTACGACCTCACGACGGCGCACGGATCGCCGACGCTGCTCACGTTCGCCGCCGGCCCGACGGCCGTGGAGATCCGGGACTGGGACGAACCGCGCGTCGTGGATTCGATCCTCGAGCAGCTGCGGCGTCTGTACGGCGACCGCGTCGAAGAGCCGACGGAGGTGCACGTCACGCGCTGGCAGGACGACCCGTTCTCCCGCGGGTCCTACGCCTACATGACCGTCGGCTCGACGACCGACGACCACGACGCCCTCGCGACCCCGGTCGGTGGCGTCCTGCACCTCGCGGGCGAGGCGACCTGGACCGACGACCCGGCGACGGTGACGGCGGCATTCCACTCCGGCCACCGGGCCGCGGAGCGCGTCCTCGGTCAGTCGATCCCCATCGAGACCCTCTGGCGTCACGAGAGCGCAGTACCGGTCGTCAACCCGGCCCCATAGCGACCACGAGTGCGCTCCCGAGAGCGTCGAATGAGAGGAAATCCATGCGATTCATGATGTTCGTCCTCACGGACCCCGTGCCCGACGAGCCCACCGACGACTCCGACGTCGACCACTGGGTCCAGGAGCTGGACACGACCGGACGGCGACTCCTCGGCGACGTGCTCGATCCGAGCGAGGCGCGCGGCGTCCGAGTCCGCGCCGGTGAGCGCCTCGTCACCAATGGCCCGGTCCCGGGAGCGACCGACACGCTCTGGGGCTTCGACATCCTCGAGTGCGCCGACCTCGACGAGGCGATCGACATCGCCGCCCGCCACCCGATGGCCCGCAACGGCCGTCTGGAGCTGCGTCCGTTCCCGAGTTCGTAGGGGTTTCGCACGCAGGACCGCGATCGCGTCCGGTGAACTGCCGCGATCCTCAACCCGTGCGAGGTCGGTCCAGCCAGGCGGCGAGTATCCCCTAGCCTCGGTGCATGCAGATCGAATACGTCTACTCATTCGCCTCCGCCCTCTGGCTGACCGTCGCCATCCTCGCCGGCGGCTACGCCCGTACCCGCAACCGGTCGGCATGGATCTGGTTCCTGCTCGTCTTCTTCTTCGGACCGATCGGTGCGTTCCTCCTGGTCGTCTTCCCCGTGGCGGAGCAGAAGCCGACGAGCTGAGCGGCCCCGACGCGGACCACCGTTCTCAGGAGTCCGTCGGTCGGCCTGGCAACGATTGCGCGCCGATCACCGCGAGGAGTCGCAGTTTCTCGGCGCTTTCGCTCCCGGGCTCAGCTGTGTAGACGAGCAGCCGGTGGGACTGGTCGGGGTCCAGCAGCGTCTGGCAGTGCAGTTCCAGTTCGCCGACCTCGGGGTGGAGGAACCGCTTGACCTCGGTGGGGCGGAGCCCGACCTCCTGCGCGGCCCACAACTCGCGGAAGTCCTCGCTCCGTTCCAACAGGGCGTTCGCCAGTTGTTCCGCACGCGATCCGGGACCACGCATCGTGACGACCTCGCGGAGCCCGGCGGCGTACACGCGCGAGAGCAGCCGGCGATCGGCGGGCGGGTAGGCCGAACTCGCGGCCGGGTCGGTGAACCACCGGTAGCCGAGGCTCCGGTCGTCACCGCTGAAGCGGGAGGCGTCGCCGTTGAGCGCGACGGCCATCGGTGTCTGGCGAAGCGTCTCGCCGAGTTCGTTGATGATCTCGGCGGGGGTGTCCTGCAAGCGGTCGAGGATCCGCAACAGACCGGGGCCGACGTGGTCGCCGTGCGCTCCCCGGACGGGAGGCGTGCGGCCGGCCAGTCGGAAGACGTGGTCCCGTTCGTCGAGGGAGAGGTGCAGGCCCTGCGCGATCGCGGCGATCATCTGCTCGGACGGCTGCGGCCCGACGCCGCGCTCGAGCCGCGCGTAGTAGTCGGTCGACATGTTGCAGAGCGCCGCGACCTCCTCCCGCCGAAGGCCGTCCGTCCGTCGCCGTGGACCGCGCGGCAGCCCGACGTCCTCAGGTTGGAGCAGGTGCCGCCGATGGCTGAGGAAGGTCGCCAGACCCGGTCGATCGATCATCGCGCTCCTTCTCCTGCTGCAGTCGGTCGAGTCCCTTTCTATCGTGCGTGGGGGCGGACAGCCACGGCCTGTCGATCCACCCCTGACGAGGATGACCGCGCTGAGCTGTCTCCGTGCCGCGGCAGCGGCGTTATCCACGGACCGGCGATCAGTGGATGGACCGGTCCTGGCACCCGCCGTGGGCGAGACCGCAGTCTTGATCCCACACACCACGCTGTGCCACCTCCCACGAGAAGGACCGACCATGCCACGAACACCCGCGTTCACCATCCCCGACCTGACCGGGTCGTTCGCCGTCGTCACCGGCGCGAGCGACGGCCTCGGTCGAGTCATCGCCACCGACCTCGCCCGGGCAGGCGCCGAGGTCGTCCTGCCCGTGCGCTCGACGACGAAGGGCGAGCACGTCGCCGACGGCATCCGTGCGGCCGTTCCCGGCGCGACGGTGTCGGTCCGCCGTCTGGACCTCGCCTCTCTGGAGTCCGTCGCCGCACTCGTCGACCAGCTCACCGCGGAGGGCCGCCCGATCGACCTGCTCGTCAACAATGCGGGCGTCATGACGCCGCCGGAGCGGCAGGAGACGCGGGACGGCTTCGAGCTCCAGTTCGGCGTCAACCACCTCGGTCACTTCGCGCTCACCCTCGGCCTGCTCCCGCTGCTCAAGGCCGGCGGGGCGCGTGTCACGCACCAGACGAGCATCGCCGCCCGGAGCGGCTCGATCAACTGGGACGACCTCGACTGGAAGAACAGCTACGACGGGATGCGGGCCTATCAGCAGTCCAAGATCGCCGTCGCGCTGTTCGCCCGCGAACTCGACGCGAGGAGCAGAGCCGGCGGCTGGGGTGTCTCCAGCAACCTGGCCCACCCCGGCGTCTCCCCCACCAACCTGTTGGCCGCCCAACCGGGCATGGGCCGGCAGCGGGACACCGGAGCCCGTCGCGTGGTCCGCTTGCTCTCACGCCTCGGCGTCGCAGGCACGGTGTCGAGCGCCGCTCAGCCCGCGCTCATGGCCGCAACGGCTTCGACCGCGCGAGGCGACGAGTTCTACGGACCGGTCCGCACGATGGGCGGCCGTCCCGCCCTCCTCCCGACCCTGTGGCCACCGATGCGGAACCTGGAAGACGCCCGCCGGCTCTGGGACGAGTCGGAGCGGCTCATCGGACGGTGATGCGCCCCCACCCACCCACCGACCGACCGACCGCGCACGCGCGTCACTCGCCGAATCTCGCGGCGATCGCCGCCGCCCGCGGCCGCCGGTGGCGTGCTTCGAGGTGATGCGCAGGGTCGCGCCCTACTCAGGGATCGGCGGTGCTCCGTCCGCACCGCGCGCGATGCGGAGCATCCGCGTCGCTGTCGCATCGAGGAGTTCGCGGAGGTCCTCGGGCTCGTCGATGATCACCGCGTGATCCCCCAGCCCGGCGATCACCGCTGGAAGCCAGTCGAGGCGTTTGGCACGGATCGAGACCCGATGCCAGCCGGGTGCATCTTCGATCGGCTCCACGACGGCCACGCTCTCCGGGAAGTGGGCCCGTATCTGCGGGACGCTCGCCTGGATGCGCAACCGGACGTGCCATCGGTAGTCCGCCCCCGCGAAGCGATCGACGAGTCGAGGACGCTCCGCTCGAGCAACCGGCGCCGAGAACACGCCGGGCAGCGTCCGCGCGGATCGGATGCGGTCGACACGGAAGGTGCGCTCCTCCGCTCGCTCGACGTCGAATGCGTCGAGGTACCAGCGACCGGCATGGACGAGCAGGTCGTACGGGTGCACCGTGCGGCGCGAGGGCGTGTCCTCCGCGCTGCGGTAGCGCAGTTCCAGGGGACGCCTCGCTCGGAGCGCATCCGACACGGTGAGCAGGACGCCGGCGTCGGGCACGTCGAGGCGGGACGAACTCAGCGCTGCGGCGTGCATGACCGCATCGAGGCGATCCACGGATGCGGCCGGGAGGGAACGCCGGATCTTCGCGAGGGCGATCTGCGCTGCGACATCCGGAGAGTCCGAGGTCGATTGGGCTTCGCTCAAGCCGAGGAAGACGGCGGCCGCCTCCTCGTCGGAGAGCATGACCGGTGACACCCGTCGGCCGGCGGCGAGGCGGTACCCGCCGTAGCGGCCACGCACCGACTCGATCGGGACATCCATGTCCACGAGCCGCTGCACCGAGCGACGCACGGTCCGCTCATCCACGCTCAACCGCTCCGCGAGTTCAGGCACGCTGCGGATCTCCGCCGACTGCAGCAGCTCCAGGAGCTGCAACGCACGAGCGATCGGCGAGCCGGCGGTTCCCATGTGATGAGAATACCGGGCGGAAACTGTCCGGTATTCGTTCTATCGTCGTCACCGCCGCCGCACCCGCGGGGCAACCCCGCCTGCCAAGGAGACACGTATGCAATTCGCAGCCACCCGGATCATCACTGACGACGTCGACACTCTGGTCGCGTTCTACGAGCGGGTCACCGGCGTGACCGCGGCACGCTTGCACCCGCTGTTCGCCGAGGTGCGCACCGACACCGGCACGCTCGCCATCGCCAGTTCAGCGACCATCCCTCTGTTGGGCGAGCACGCCGCCGCGCCGCGTGCCAATCGATCCGTCATCCTCGACTTCCTCGTCGACGACGTCGATGCGGTCTACGCGACGCTCCAGGGCGTCGTGGAGACGTTCGTGAACGAGCCGACGGACATGCCGTGGGGCAACCGGTCGCTGCTGTTCCGCGACCCCGACGGCAACCTCGTGAACGTCTTCACCCCGATCACCGCTGACGCAGGCGAACGCGTCGCATCGTGAACCCGCACCGGCGGGCTACGCCGGGATGACGCTCGGGATGAGTCGCGGCGCCGGAGGGAGCGGTCCGTGCCGGTCGGACGCGCGCAGTCCGTCGATCACGAGTGCGGCGTAGCGTCGCGCAGCTCGGACGCGCTCCGTCTCCGACGTCCTCGAGAGTCCGCGAGCCGCGAGCAGGACCACGAGGAAGTCGTCGAGGACGAAGTCCGCGCGCAGCGCGCCGGCGTCGATGGCACGACGAGCGACGTCGGTGATCGCCCGCACGGCCTGTTCGCGCTGGGTCCGGAAATCGACGGCATCGGGGTAGGCGGCGAGGAACGCGTCCGTGAACCCCCGGTTCCGAGCGTTGAGGACCAGGACCTCCTCGACGATGCCGCGGAAGCCGTGCCAGGGGTCGACGTCCGCGAGGGCGTCGACCACGATCGAGCGGCAGGCGTCGAGCTCGTTCACGAAGGCGGCTCTGACGAGATCGGCTTTGGTCGGGAACCGTCGGTAGAGGGTGGCCGGCCCGACGCCGGCTCGTCGGGCGATCTCTCGCATCGTCACGTGGAGACCGTCGGTCCCGAACAGTTCGCGGGCCGCCGCGAGGACGCGGTCACGGTTCTCCTGCGCGTCGGAACGCAGGTTCTGAGGCAGTGTCGCGGACATGTGTCTCACATTACTCAAGTGGACGGGTGCGTCCGTTACGTTTCGGGAGGCGGGTCAGACCCCCCGCCGTGAAACGGAGTGCACCCATGCGCGCAGTGATCATCCGGACCTTCGGCGACCCGAGTGGGATGGAGGTGACGGACCTGCCCGTCCCCACGCCCGGGGTCGGTGAGGTCCTCGTTGAAACGGAGGCCGCCGGCGTCGGCGGGGTCGACGTCGTGATCCGCCGGGGCGGGATCGCCGAAGCCACCCGGGACTCGGGGATGATCCCGGGGAGCGAAGCCGCCGGCGTCATCACGGCGACCGGGCCCGACGTCGACCCCGCGTGGGTCGGTCGACGGGTCTGGGCGTTCACGGGGACCTCGGGCGCGTACGCCGAGTACGTGATCGCGCGAGCAGACGAGATCGTCGAGCTGCCATCCGACCTGACATCCTTCCAGGCGGTGACGCTGGGGAGCGCGTTCCCGGTCGCGCACTTCGCGCTCGAACGCGCTCGCCTGGCCGCGGGCGAATCCGTCCTCGTGCGCGGGGCCGCCGGGAGCATCGGCCTGGCCGGCGTCGAGCTGGCCGCTCGGGCCGGTGCCGGGGTCATCGCCGTCACCACGTCGTCCCCGCAACGCGGGGATCGACTGCGGGCGTTCGGTGCAACCCACGTGCTCGACCGCTCCGGTGCAGGCGATACGGACGCCCCGGCCGAGTTCGACGTCATCCTCGACATCGTCGGCGGCCCCGACCTCCCCCGGTTCATCGAGCGGCTCTCGCCGAACGGCCGCCTGATCGCCGTGGGCGTGGTGGGCGGGTTCCCGCCCGCCGACTTCGGCACGGCTCTGCTGGCCGGCTTCCGCCGATCGATCACCTTCGGAACCCTGAGCCTCGACACCGTGCCGCGCGAGGACCTCGCCCGGGTCCGGGCCGAGGTGTTCGACGACGCCGTCCGAGGCACGCTCTCGCCGGTGGTCCACGACACCCTGCCACTGAGCGAAGCCGCCGAGGCGCACCGCCTCATGGACGCCGGGGACGTGTTCGGGCGCATCGTGCTCGTGCCCTGACCGGGCCGGCTGCGCGGGCGTCACTCAGCCCGGGAATGGGTCACTCCCCGACCCAACCCCCAAAGACACATTTGACGGTCGGCGGCTCGGGCGCGAACATGGCGGCATGTCCACGCTCGAGGAACTCCGCGCCACCGCCCACCCGATCCGTCTCCGACTTCTGTCGTTACTGACCGGTGCCGCGATGAGCGCCGCCGAGGCAGGACGCGAACTCGGGTACACCCAGGCGACGGCGAGCTACCACCTCCGGGTGTTGGAGCGCGCCGGGCTGGTGCGGGTCGTGGAGGTGGTCCGGCTGCGGGGTGGGGAAGCGAAGCGATACCGGCATCAGGCGTCGGCCGAGCCCTTCTCCCTTGCCGCAGCTCAATCCGCTTCCGGCGACCTCAGGGAGGAGCAGATGGAGTACTACGACGCCCTCCATGCAGAGCTGCAGCGTCGTGCACGCCGGCGCGGCCCGGGGCCGTCGGTTTCCACCGATGCCGAACTGTGGGTGGAGCCGGAGGTTTGGCGACAGGTCGTCCGCCGGATCGGCGAGGCCTCGGCACTCCTCCACGCCGCTGCACAACGGCCGCGTACTCCCGGCACGATGCCGGTGTCGATGACGGCCGCGCTCTTCCCCATGAAGCGTTCGTGACCGGCGCGGTCCCCGGGTCGTCGACCGCAAAGCAGACCGGCGGCCCACTGCGACACGGGGCGTTCCGCTGGCTCCTCGCTGCTCGGACCGTCGGCGTGCTCGGCAACGCCGCGGCACCGATCGCACTGGCATTCGCTGTCCTCGATCTCACCGGATCTGCCGCCGACCTGGGGCTGGTCGTCGGAGCACGGTCCGTCGCGAACGTCGCCGTACTGTTGTTCGGCGGCGTGATCGCCGATCGACTCCCTCGCCGAGTCGTGCTCATCGGCACCTCGCTCGCCGCTTCGATCACGCAGGGGGTGGTCGCTGCGCTCGTGCTGACCGGGACGGCGGCGATCTGGTCCCTCGTCGTCCTGAGCGTGGTCAATGGTGCGGTCGCCGCCATGAGCCTCCCCGCGTCCGCCGCCATGGTCGCCGAGACCGTCCCAGCTGCAGCGCTTCGCCCCGCGAATGCGCTCCTGCGGCTCGGGCTGAACGGCGGGACCATCCTCGGCGCGTCCGCGGGGGCAGGAGTGGTCGCGGTGGTCGGGCCAGGCGTGGGACTTGCCGTCGATGCGGCCTCCTTCGCCCTGGCTGCCGTCTGCTACGGCTGGATGCGGCTCGCGCAGACCGCGAGATCGGCGTCGAGCGGGTCCATCCTCTCCGACCTTCGCGACGGCTGGCGCGAGTTCTCCGGTCGGCGCTGGATCTGGATCGTCGTGGCCCAGTTCGCGGTCCTGAACGCCGCCTTCGTCGGTGCGACCACCGTTCTGGGACCCGTCGTCGCCGACCATTCGTTCGGCCGCGCCTCGTGGGGGCTCATCGTCGCGGCGCAAGCGGCCGGCCTCGCGGTGGGTGCCCTGGTCGCGCTGCGCTGGCGGTCACAGCGAGCGCTGGCCATCGGCGTCGGACTCATGGCTGTCACCGCCGTCCCGGTCGCAGCGCTCGGGCTACTGCCGTCCCTCCCGGTGCTGCTGGTCGCATTCGGGCTCGGCGGGATAGCGCTCGAGCTCTTCTCCATCGCTTGGGACCAATCCCTGCAGACCAACGTCCCGCGCGAGGCGTTGTCGCGGGTGTACTCGTACGACATGGTGGGGTCGTTCATCGCCGTCCCCCTCGGCGAGACCCTGGTGGGTCCACTCGCGCAATCGTTCGGGACGACGCGCACCCTGATCGGATGCGCCCTCGTCGTGCTGCTCGCCTCGATCGTCGCGGTGTCGACGCGAAGCGTCCGTGGCGTGACCGCCGGCACCTCGCCTCCAGGCTGACGAAGCCGGAGTCGCCCCTCGCGGAACGGAGAGCCCCGCCCGAGGACTGGTCGGCTGCGCGCACGGCGACCCGCCATCGCTACAGCCAGACGGTCGCCAGCCAGATCTCGACGGCGGCGAGCACCAGCAGGGCGACGTTCAGCCCGAGTACCCGGATCTCGCCGCGACGCACGTGCAGGGTGATGCCGCCGAGCTGCACCAGGACCAGTCCGACCGCCGCGGCGACGGTCAACCAGGTGAGGACGCCCACGAGCGGCGGCAGGATGAGACCGACCACGCCCAGGACCTCAAGGAGCCCGATCACTCGAACCGCCGAGAGTGGCATGCCGTCGACCCACGCCATCATCGGGCGGAGCTGCTCTGCAGAGCGGACGAGCTTCATGCCGCCCGAGTACACGTACAGGACCGCGAGCAGTCCTGCAACGATCCAATAGGCGATGACCATCAGCTACCTCCGAGTGTATGCATGCGTTGATGGTTACGATGGGTAACCAACGCAAGTGTGGACCGGATCGAAACGGCGTACAAAAGGCACACGTGTGTACCCGAGTCCCGAGAGGCGCCATGTTCCGCTACGCAAGGCTGTGTTCGGTTCGAGGCGATCAGGGCAAGGCCATCCGCTCACTCCTCGACCGCATCGCCGACAAGTGGGCGCTCCTCCTCATCGCGACGCTCCATGACGGGCCGTTCCGGTTCACCGAGCTCGAGCAGCGCATCCCGGGCATCTCCCGACGCATGCTCACCCTCACCCTCAGGAATCTGGAGCGCGACGGGCTCGTCATCCGCACCACCTTCGCGGAAGTGCCGCCACGGGTCGAGTACGAGCTGACGGACCTCGCGCAGTCGCTCATCCCCCATGCGGTGGCACTCGCCGAGTGGGCCGGCGAGCACGTCCCCGTGATCGAGGCGAGTCGAACGGCATACGACGAGCGGTTCTGACCACCGGGCCACACTGCGAACAACGAGAAAGTCCCGGAAACCAGATGGTTTCCGGGACTTCATGGTAGGGCTGACAGGATCTGAACCTGCGACCCCTTGATCCCCAGGTGCCAGGAAGAGGGTTCATAACCCACCTGACCTGGTGTTTTCCGTTCACAAGCGCGCTCTGCTCGTCACATTTTGCACGGCCTGCAGATTGTTCGTCACTTGATTGGTCAACTTGCCGATGCCACCGCATGCATAGTCCCCTGAGCGAGCCAGCTCAGACCTCCAGTGGGTAGCCGCTCCTGGCCAAGGCATCATTCCAAGCTCGCCGCATGTGTTGTGCATACTCATGTTCCACACCTGCAGCAAACGCAATCAAGCCGTCGACGTGGTTCACGAACGACAGAACCGACTCAAACCCGCGGTGAGAAGCATGCTCTACCAGGCCGAACTTCCCCACGCCGCGAACGTGAACCTGAAGGCGGCGCTTGTACTCGGGTAGAAGCCGGACCCGCTGCGAGTCCACCAGAAGGCCGAGAACGACAGTCCTTGCGCCTGGAGGGACCACGTGTGTCTTCTTCTCGTGCAGCACAAAATTTTGGTCCCGCACGATGTTTCGGACCTGGGCGATGAGAGCCGTTGCTTGCTTTCGATCGTAATCTGGGCCAGCTGAAAAGGTGAGATCGTCCGAGTACCTTGTGTAGCCCAGCCCTCTTGACGCGGCCAAATCATTGAGTTTCGCGTCAAGATTGCTCGCCACAGTATTGGCTAGGGCACCGCTGGTTGGCGCACCCTGCGGTAGCACGCCTTGGCTACCCACCACATAGGGCGGGATCGCGTTGTACGCCCAGAAGTTCTGATACCCCTCGTACCTGGGGTTGCGAAGTCGGGTGCAAATTCGGGCTATTTCCAAGCTCATGAGCTTCGAATATCCCAGCCGCAGAAGAATATCGAATACGCGTTTCTCTTGGATGCTTCCGAAGAAGTCATGAAGGTCGAGCTTCACCAACCATCGCGCTCCCACATGTTGCTCAGCGCATTGAACAATTGAACGGTCACGCTGATAGGCGTAACTGGCGGGGTGCATAGGGACCGATGAGAACACGTTGTGGAGGAGCCAGCGCTGCACGTCCATAAGCACGGGCTCGGGGCTCGATATCTCGCGGATGCTGCCGTCTCGCTTCCGCCGGTTGATATCGAGGTACGGGTCCCTAACCCTTCCGACTATTTCACGGAGATAGCGATAGGAAACTCCGGTCAGTTGGGCCAGATGTCGCAAGCTCAGGATTGGCGGGACACCATGTGCAAGCAATCGAGAGCGAACAATGCTCGCACGGGAGACAACCTCCGTGGCATGTCCCTGCGCGAGGCCCTGTGCGATGTAGAGATGAGGGGAAGAGTCAGCCACTTACTTTGACCCCCGGTCCCGAAGGGTGGGGCGAACGCCTCCCCAGGCCCCGTAGGTAGGTGGCGTTTGCCCCACCACGCGTAGCCTGAGCTCGTCCGTTGAACGCGGTCAGCCGCGTCCTGGAGCCAGTCGACTCCACGAGCCGGCACAACGTGCCGGCTGCATCACTAAGCAGACTGGTTCTCCCCCTCATCTCATGCTCCCAGGATAGTACGGGGCGCCCGAGCCCTCGATGCCAGTGGAGACGTGGCGAGGAGCCCGCTTGCCCGTCGTCAGTTCCTTCTTACCTGCCGAGGTAACGTTGCGCTGGTCATCGATCAGTCCAAGCGTGCGGAGAGCCCGCAGGAGCAAATCGACAGTCGCAACCGGTTTGCTGAGTTCCCGAGCAAGGTCGGAATCAGAACGAGAACGATCGAGCAGCAAGGCCAAAACGAGAAACATCTCGTCAGTGGCACTTCTCATGTACTTCACGCCCAGATTGCTTGACAGCCTGGGCTGGCCGATGCGGGTGGCGACATCCTTGAAGACCACATCCGGCGCATAGCTTCCTAGCTCCATGAACAAATCGGGGGGAACAGTCCGTCGTTCGAAGAATGGATGCCACCCGGAGTGGGCCTGCCTCAGGATCAGCGGGAGGTTGTTGGGCACACTCGCATCCGTTGCGAAGAGCCCCGCACTTTCCTTGAAGCCGAGCGCTCTCTTCCGATCCTTCTTGTGTACATAGCGGGCGCATATCTCCTCGATCGCATCACGCTGGCTCGCAGTCCAAGGCGCGTCCTGAAACGAGGGCGCTGTTTCGACAGTCCATATCCCGTCGAAGGGACCATCTTCCCGCTGCAGCGTAGCGAGCGCTTGGGAAGATCCGGCATACGAGAGCGCGTGTATGCGGAGAAGGCCGTATGACCGCCAGCTCCTTAGCGTCGGATGGCGGACGAGCGTCATTGCATAGTTTCGGAGTTGTGTCCCTGAGCCCGCGTAATCAGTGATGACCACGATCGACCGACATCGCTTGTCACGAAGCTCATTCAACTTCGTAGATGGCGCTAGTAGTGCATCTGTCCCAGCTAGGGCCGGCGACACGAGGTCGCGTATCAGGTTACCAACGAAGCCTTCGCTGCCTGGCACAACGTTGATCGGGTCATCGAGCTGAAAACTCTCGAAGGCCACCGAAGGGGCGGTCTGGCCTTCGTCGAGGCGGAGATCTTCAATGGACAGTGCGGAAACCAGGAGCGCTGGGACCTGGATCTTCCCTTGCGCAATGAGAGAGCGGAGCCGGACTTGTAGTCCAGCCCGAACGTCGCTGAGCGATACGAAACGCAGTGAATCAAGCAGCTGACGGGCCGGACCTTCATCTTCGGGAGAGAAATTTGTTAACCATGCCTGACCTCTCCGAGTCTCACTTGGTCGAACTGCTCGATAGGTGCTAGCCATTGGTTACTGCCGAATCAGATCTCGATGGTGTGATCACGTTTCGTGAACCACACCTGACGGATTGGTGAATCGTCGCTCTTCGGTTTGGGTGATGCGTCTCGCACTCGGAAGGTCGTGGGGATGCTAACGGAGTTGCCGAAAATGAGGGCATGCTGTTTCGGGAGAGACGGAAGTCGACTCAGCACGGATTCGGAGATGAACGGCGTCATACGTCGAACGTGCTGCAAGTCTTCCGGGTTCTGGATTCTGTGTACGACGAAGTTAGAGCATTGAGAGAGTACGGTCCGCGATAGTTCGCTGGGTCGTTGCGAGGCGAGAAGAATGAAGAGACCGTACTTCCTCCCCTCTTTTGCCACTCGTTCGAATATCTTGGTTGCATCAATCGCAAAGTCAGATGGGCGCTCGGCGACGTAGCGATGCGCCTCTTCAAGGACGAGATTTACTGGGAAGGTGTTCCGAGCGTGTGAGCGTCGGAGCCGCTCGAAGATCATTCGAGTCACGACGGCTGAGACTATCTCGACAACTTCGTCCTCAACCTCGTTCATGTCGAAGATGGTGATTTGAGAGCGCTTCCGTAGTTCGCCACTGGTTTGCTCTTCGATGAGGCCGAGCCACTTATCTACGAAAACCCTCGAGTCAGTCTCGTGCGGAGCCAGAGTGGTTGTAGCCGGCCGCAAGAATACGAACTCTGCGCGATCACGAATCGATTTGTATCGCGTCAACATTGATGAGCTGTAGTCGCGGACGTGTCGGTTGCCATGCGCCTCCTCGTAGAGGATGGCGAGATCGAGTGCTTGCTCAAGCAGGGAAAACTCGAATGGGGCGTACTTATAGTCCGGGAGCACGACGGCATCTTGAATGTGTGGGCGCAGAAGGTCGGGAAGTCCATTGGGGTTGATGAAGGCGCCGAAGTTGATAGCAAGGTGCGGGTGCACAGTTCGTCGGTCGAGCTCCGGCGTGCTGAAAGAGAGCAACAGTCCTTGAATTCGGCCGACGCTCGCCGTCGCGCTTTCAGAACTGGCCAGGATGGCGAGTATCGCGGAGGCAAGAACATGGTTCTTGAGCGGTATGAGGGTTGCGTCGTTCGTCGCGAACAAACTCGTCAGCCCTAGCGCATTTCTCAAGATCGGCCGCTGCGCTCGGTCGCTAGCGCGGAGTAGTAGTTCCCACTCTTCCGGCGATAGGAACCAATGAGGCAGCCGGAACCCGACGACCTCCTCCCTCTTGTCAGCGCCTGGCGGTGCCTGGGCGTCGCGCCCTGGAACAAGTGCATAGAGCCTTCTGATTGGCTTCGGCAAGTCGGTAAAAGCTTGCCTGTACTCACCGTTTGTGTCGAAGAACACGAACGTCGCGCCGACGGCAGCGTGGGCATCGTGCTTGGTGAAGATAGATTGAACTACCGATGCGACAGTGCAGGACTTTCCGCTTCCTGTGTTGCCGAGAATCGCTGCGTGGCCGCCGAAAAACTCGTCTACGGCTACTTTCACGTCGTAGTCATCAAAGACGACAGATGTACCGATGTTGAATGCACGCAAACGGGTGGGTACTGGCTCAGTCTCAGATGATTCGTCGGCCTCAATCGCGTTAGTTGAGTCAAAAATTCGATCTAGATCCTGCGATTCGGCATACAGGACTTCGGTGTAAAGTGCAGGAAAGACTGAGACGCCGAATCGGAACCGATCCTCGGCGCGAAAGGAGAGAGTACCGATAGGGACGACATCTAGGAACTTCAATGCTCGAAGTGCGTGTGTGTCCTGAAGCTCTGACTGGAGTTGCTCGCTTGCTGACAGCTCACGTTCGCGGAGACCGACTACCTCGCCTACGACGTGCTCGGTCTGCAACGGGATCAGGACAAATGACCCGATTCGCGCGACATAGTGTTGAGCATCGAACCCGACAAGTGTGAAGCTATCCGAGCCGGCGTTCAGCTCTACAGTGAACTTCTCGGCGTTGACTGCGATGACCTTGCCGAGGGAGCGTCGGCGTTCGATGGAACTCAACGGCGCGCACCGCTGTCAGAAGTCGTGTGCCCGCGCCCGAGAAGATTCGTCAGGACTGAGTTGATTGCTTCCTCGGCGTTGTCGGAACCGCCGGTCGCCAATATGTCCTCGACGAGCGGAGCGAAGTAGTGTGCCTTCCAGGTGGCTTGTCTGTCCTCAGTGCCGACTATCCATATCCGCGGATCATCGAGGTCTCTGAGCCTCGTCACCATCTCGTTGACTGAAGGGTCGATGAACGCAACAAGTCGGAAGGTGGGGATCGTGAGTGCCTGGAAAATGATGTTGTTCACATGTTCATCGCCGAAGCTGTATCCCACGGTGACGAGGACGCTCTGATCGCGGACGACTCGAGTTTGGAACTCACGGAACATGTCTGAGTAGGGTGCGGCAAAGCTGGCGTTCTGTTTCGCCGGACTGGGATAGATGAGCAATTGGTCGCTCTCTATCAGAGAGGGCGCAGTCTCCACCACAGGAAACAATCCGTCGCCGCGGGACTCCCAACTAACCGATCCGTGAAGCTTGGCGAAGTACATCAGACTGTCAACGGAACTCCATTTTCGATTGCTGATATCAAGTTGCTCGGAGAGCGCGTACCTGAACACCGACGGGTTGAAGCGGCGCTCGATCGACCCCAGGAAGCCGTTGATGTACGGGATGCCTAGCCGATCCATTGCGGTCTCGTTGAAGAGGTCGTAGTTCGTTGTGAAAACCCAAGGGCGTGGGAGCGCTCGGTCCCTCTGTGCCAGGCGACGATAGAACTGCATGTAGGTTCTGAGGACGGTCTCGTCGCCGCGAGAAAACTCGCCGTCTGTGCAGGCGGCACGAACATATGCAGTGACAGAGCTAATGACTCGCAGAACGACGGCGTGCACTTTTTGCATCGCCGGCCGCGTGCTCGCCCGTAGGGCAAGTTCTTGAGCGAACAATACTTCCAAGAGGCGCTCGAGATTGTTTTGGTAATTCTCGTCATCGAGATTCAGTCCCAGGCTCGACTCCAGCCTCTGGCGATCGGTGGCTGTAACTCGATGCTTGCCCGTGGTGGCGTTCATGAACTTCTTAGCCATTGGTCCCATGGTGGGAATGCCGAGCTCACGACCATCTTGTTGGAACGATGAGCACCCCGACCCAAGCAGGAAAGCGAGATTCTTTGAGTTGAGCGCGTCCGCAATATCCCGACGCACAGTGGCCATCGTTTCGGATGACTCCGCGTCAAGCGTGTTGGTCTTCCCCTTATAGAACGCAACTGAGCGCTGGGAGTCGTTCGTCGTCATCCTTTTTCCAGTCCCTCAGCCCTTGGACGAGCGAGGGTCGTTCCCGCGAGGGATCGTGTCCTGCTCTCGGATGGTGCCCTCCAGCGAGCGCACCTGTAGTTCGCCTCCGCCGTCGTTGCGGAGGATGTCGCGTGCGCGGTTGATGCCCTCGGTCTGTGTGGGAGTGACAGCGCTCGCGCGATCGGCGCCAGGCTTCCGTACTTCCCAGTTTCCGTCGTCCCGGCGCTGGACGACGCGCTTGTTCGGATCGGTCATGAGGTTCTCCTTCGGTGAGGTGGGAATCTATGCATCACTCTTGCTTTCGGCCCGCGCGCTCAGTCGCGGTAGCAGAGATACGACTTTCCTGATCTCGGACGTCGCAAGGTCCACGTCGGCCTGATCCGGTTCGGGGGCCTGAGGGGTGCGTGCTGTAACGAGGCGGAAGAGCTCGGCCGGTACGCGGCATTGCTCGACGAGGCTGAGTTCTTCGATGCCTTCATTCTCAAGTAGTTCGATCGCTCGTGGCAGCAGGGATGGCTGTTCAATGGCGGTGACAAGGCCGGGTTCGTTGCGTCTCCAGCCTCGTGTTGACAGGGTGACCATCGCGTTGCGGTAGGAGACGTCACCGAGCCGCCCGAGGCGGCGTGCTCGGAAGAGAAGCGCTTGGATGCTCACTCCCCACTGTTCCTTGAGCTTGGCGAGGGTGACCCAGGCGCCGCGGTTCATTGCGGTTGGCAACAGCTCAGTTATCTCGGATGCTGGCATCAGCAGCTCAGAGGCGAATCTGTGAGCTTGCTCTTCTACAGCTCGTCCGCCGGGTTCTGCGTCGCTGTGCATGATCAGATGACCTAGTTCGTGGGCGACGTCGAAGCGTTGGCGGTAGTAGTCACGCTTCACGGGGTTGAGGACCACTACCGGGCGCAGGCGGCTATCGAATGAGTAGGCGTCTACCGAGGCGGTCTGGTGCGGGCTGAAGACGACGAGGACTCCGTGGTTCTCCAGGGCACGTACCAGGTGTCCGGCTGGCCCGGCACCGAGCTCCCATGCGTCGCGTAGCTCCTGTGCGGCTTGTTCGGGCCCGTCGTTCTCTAGGTCGTCCAGCTCGACGGGTCGAGACAGTAGGTTGACATCCGGTAGCTCAACGTGGCGCTCTAGCGACTCGGCGATGTCGAGGGCGATCTGACCGTAGGCGAAGGCTTGGTCGCGTGCGAGTTGGCTCGTTGACCGCAGTGATCGGAAGTGTGGGAGGGCGCTGGCCTTCGCGACATCGTTCGGGCGTGCGGCGAAGAACCCTGGATCGACCGAGAGTCCGAGAGCGAGCTGCGCGACGGTGGAGGGAGTCGGCTTCTTCGCGCCTGTCTCCCATGCGGATACCGCGGTTGGACTCTTCTTGATCAGCGCCGCAAGATCGTTCTTGCGCAACCCTGCCAGGTGGCGTGCCATGGTCAGGCGTGCACCGTCGAAGAACGCAGCTGCGGTCGCTGTGCGGTCGCTGTCGCTCAAAGCCCTGCCTGTCCACGGGTGGGCTGCTCGGCCGCCGGGCGCCGGAGCTTGACCGGGGCGTCGGGCGTCGTGTCGGGGCCGACGGGTGCAGGCGCGCTCGGACGCAGGCGTCCGCCTTCCGACGGAGGCGCTTGCAGCAGATCGTGCTTCCAATACCAGGCGGAGCCACCACCAGAGTTTAGACGCGGCTGGCCGATAGCCATTTCGCGGCCTCCGTGCTCGGCATCCAGGGAGTGCCCGATGACCAAGGTGTGCAGATCGAGTTTGGAGCCGGTCATAAGAGTTGCCAGACCGGCCCGCTCGTCGCCTGTGAGATAGTCGAACAATGTCGGCTCGTCCGGTTCGTTGGTCGGCTGTTGAGCGACACGCTGCTTGGTGGTGCTCTTCTGCGGCCAGGGAACTTCGTCGAGCTTGCCGAACTCAGACGACACGAGGAGCCAACGAGTTCCCTCGTGTGACCAGCCGGGGCTGCCGCTGAGATCAGCGCGCACAACGAGCTCAGGATTGAGCTTCGGGAGAGTCTTGACGTCACGCTCATTCAGTTCAGCGTGGAGGATGTCAAGGCTCAACTCTCCGTCCGCGCCTTCGGCGACAGCGTACCGGCGGCAGGAGAACACTCGATCGAGGCGGTCGCGGAAGAGAGTGAACCGAGTAACGCCGACCCAAGTCGCGTCGTGGCCCGCAGCCTCTGAGTAGTCCTCCAACACACGGTCTGAGGCTGACAGGTAGGCCCAGCGGATACCCGCGAGCACACCAGCACTATCCAGCGCAGCTACCAGGTCGTCTCGTTCGCTCATATGCCAATTCTACACCCGTAAGCAGTAATTCGCGTTCGATTTCCAACCGCGTGTCGTACAGAACGTCCTGCGCCTGCCGCTATGGCTGGCCCATTAGCTGAGGCCCCAACGCCTAGCGAATCGCGGTCACAGAGGGCCGATCGCGCACCGCCGAGAATGAGCCCTGCTACCCGCTCCTGCGGGGCCGCGCGGCAGCATCCTCACCTCAACGACGGTCTGCGACGCCACCCGCTGGGACGACCTCGCAGCAAACAGCTGTGGCAATCTCACCCTCCAGGGGCTCGGTCGCACTGGAGCAACCTGGATGGCCGACCGCCGGCACCTGCCTCCCCGTGCGCCAAAAGAACCTCCTACACCAGTCGCGCGAGACCATATACGGCTCTACCTGCACGCCGGACCGCCGACACCTCATCGAAGCCGCCAGACGGGCCAATCAGGCCCTCTCCGCAGCACCGACCAGAAGGAATGCAGACCGCCGCGACGAACCACAACCCATGACCTACGGTGAACAGCCGCTCAGACTCTCCCGGAAGGGGCCAAAGCATAGGCCCGCCTGGATGTTAGTCCACCTCATAGGCACCTATTAGCGCACTCCACGAGCGACGAGCCCGAACGGCGCTAGACCACGTAGCCAAAGCGAAAGGCTCGAACAAATCAAGCGAATGGACCAGCCAATGATATTCCCAAAAACGACGAAGCCCTGGCGAGAGGATCATTCTCACCAGGGCTTTTCTGTCGGGCTGACAGGATTTGAACCTGCGACCCCTTGACCCCCAGTCAAGTGCGCTACCAAGCTGCGCCACAGCCCGATGCCATCTCCGCGGGCGGAGAAGACAACTCGAACAGTCTAGCGGATTCCGAGAGCGCTCCGTGACACGCCTCCGACGGCCACAGCGCGGTCCAGACAAGCCGCACTCGTCGGGTAGGAGGTCTCCCCTGCCCGCCCCCGCACGGGGCACGCTACCGTGATCCGTCCGCACCCGCGCGACAGGACGAGCCGACCGATCCGGTCACCCGACGAAGGACCACCATGCGCTACAGCCACTACTGGAGAGAGGTCCGCGTCGCGGCCCTCACCGCTCTACCCGTCGCGATCGTCTCCGGCTTCGTGCAGGTCAGCCGCAACACGCCGATCGACGACGCCATCATCGGCGGCGCCATCACCTTCGTCGCGCTGTCACTGCTCATCCCCGTCATGCGCCACTGGCTGCACCCCGAGTCCCGCGGCTGACCACCGCGGCACAACGAAGCGCTCGTGACCCGTCTTGTACGACGTGCCACGAGGACGGGCACGTGCCCGGACGCTGGCTCTACTCGGCCTTACGATCCGCGACGAGCTGATCGCGCACCTTCCGGCGCAGCACCTTGCCGATGAGCGATGTCGGCAGCTCGTCGAGCTGCACGACCCGCTTCGGCACCTTGTACGCCGTGAGGCGGGTCCGGCAGTAGTCACGCAGCGAGCCGGCGTCGAAGACGGTACCGGCACGCATGACGACCGCCGCCGTCACGTCCTCACCACCGGAATCGCGCGGTAGGCCGACCACTGCGGCCGACTCGACGTCCGGGTGCGACAGGAGCGTCTCCTCCACCTCGGACGGACTCACGTTGAACCCTCCGGTGATGATGAGCTCCTTCACGCGGTCGATGACCGTCACGAAGCCGTCCGCCGACACCGTCACGATGTCGCCGGTCCGCAACCAGCCACCCTCGAGCAACGCCTCGCGCGACTCGTCCGGACGACCCCAGTACCCCTGGAAGACCTGCGGCCCACGGAGCAGCAACTCGCCCGACTCCCCCGCCGCACGATCGACCGTCGGGTTCTCGGGATCGACGACGCGGATCTCGGTGCTCGGGAACGGCACCCCCACGGTGCCCGGCCGCCGCGACGGACCGATCGGGTTGCCGAGCGCCACCGGCGACGACTCCGTCATCCCGTAGCCCTCGACGAGCAGACCGCCGGTCGCCTCCTCCCAGCGCGTGACCGTCGACACCGGCAGGCTCATCGCCCCGGAGATCGCGAAGCGGACACTGGTCAGGTCGACACCCTTACGGCTCGACGCACGCGACAGCGCGTCGTAGATGGGCGGGACCGCCGGCAGGAACGTCGGCGGGGACTTCTTGGCCGCAGTGAGCACCAGCTCCAGGTCGAACTTCGGGAACAGCACGAGCCGCGCCCCGATGCTCATCGCGAACGTCAGGCACAGCGTCATGCCGTACGCGTGGAACAGCGGCAGCACCCCGTAGAAGACCTCGCCGCCCTCGCTCAGGCCAGGCACCCAGGCGCGACCCTGCGCAGCATTCGCCCGCAGGTTGCGGTGCGTCAGGATGGCACCCTTCGGTGCCCCGGTCGTCCCGCTCGTGTACTGCAGGAGCGCAGTGTCGTCGAGCGTCGGACGCACGACCCGCTTCGACAGCTTCCGTCCGCCGATCAGCCGTTCCCATGGGAGCACGTGCTTGGCCGACGGGGTCGCGGTCATCGCCGCACGCGATTCGCGCGCACGCTTCACCGGCAGCCGGAGGGCGAGCCGCTTCGACAACGGGAGGGCCTGGGTGATGTCGACCGAGACGATGCGGCCGCGCATGACGTCGGCCGGGAGGTCGGCCACGAGGTCGTAGACCTTGTCCCACACGATCGCGACGTGCGCGCCGTGGTCCTCGAACTGATGACGCAGCTCGCGAGCCGTGTAGAGCGGGTTGTGCTCGATGACCGTCGCACCGAGCCGGAGCGCCGCGTAGAACGCGACGACGTGCTGCGGGCAGTTCGGCAGCACGAGCGCCACGCGGTCGCCCGGCTTCACACCGAGCTTGCGGAGCCCCTCGGCCGCTCGAGCGACCTGTTCACCCAGCTCGCTGTAGCTCGTCTCGGCACCGAAGAACTCCAGGGCGATGCGATCACCGAAGCGCTTCACCGAGGTGTCGAGCAGGTCGACGAGCGTCTCGGTGACCTCGTCGATGTCTGCGGGCACGCCACTGGCGTAGGACGACAGCCAGGGCCGCTCGGCCAGACGCTGACGCTGCGCCTCGCCGGCCTCGGTCGGCTCCGACGACGGCTCGCCCTCGCGCTGCTCGGCTGTGTTTCCTCGATGGTCCACGACGATCCTCCAGATGACACCGTGCGCACCGCACGCATGCCTCCACCCTAGGCGGGCGCGTATGCCCGACCGGGGATGCGCCCTGACCGCTTGACAAGCTCCAAAGGGTCCGGCGGGAATGGCCCCGGCGTCGTGGATGATCGCCAGCTCCGCGCTGAGATCAGCGACTCAGCTCACTGCGTCGAGCAGGTCCGTCAGCCAGCCGGCTCTGCGCGTCGTTGCGCCCAGGCGCTCGACGCGTTCCCGCAGCTCACGGTCCGAGGTGACCACGACGACCGCCCCGTCGAGTTCGCGGACGACGGCCACGATCGCGTCATCGCCACTTTCCGCCGCATCGACGACCGAGACGCCCGCCCGCAGCTCGTGACCAGGCTCTCGCACGTCGTCATCGGTGTGGACGCCACGGGCCTGTCCTTCGACGACGGCGATGTACGCCGGCCACCAGCGGTTGAAGTCGAGGTCGAGTGCCTGGGCGTCGAGTCCCTCGTGTGCGAGGTGGCCGAGTCGTGCGACGAACCGCTGCGCGGCGCCCGCGCGGTCCTTCCACCAGCCGTCCGGACGTGAGCCGACGACGTTCGCGACGTCGACGACGACCGTGACGCGGCGCTCGAGCTGCGACCGCAGGCCGGGCCACGAATCGGCGAAGCCGGGGTGCAGGGGCAACGTCTCGACCTCGTCCAGCGGCACCCAGGCGAGGGCGATGCTCTCCGGGTCGGAGACCACTGGCTCGAACGGCTCGACCGCCTCGACGATCACCGTCGTGTACGACCAGAACCCGAAATCGAGCACGGAGTCGAACCGCAGCTCGATCGACTCGGCGGGGACACCCGCCTCCTCGTGGGACTCGCGGACCGCGCCGTCGACAGCGCTTTCGAACTGATGGCGCGCGCCGCCCGGGATGCCCCAGGTGCCGCCGAAGTGACTCCAACCGGCCCGATGCTGCAGCAGCACGCCGCGCGCTCGATCGTGTACGAGCAGTCCGGCTGCGCCGAACCGCCCCCAGAACTTCCGGCCGTCGCCCGACTCGACCCAGGCATCCCCAGCGTCCCGGACGGGGCCGCCGGGGGGATGCGCATCAGTCATTGGACCAGCCTGGCACGAAACGCTGTGAGCCACGCCCTTGCCTCGGGTCATCTCCGCCGCACGTGCGGAATATGTTATATATTGAACTCCAGTATTGCATTGGCCGCGCTCGCGCCCGCCGCACCCAACCCACGCGAAGGACCTCTCATGGATGCACGTCAACGCCGGACGCGGGCACGGCTCGCGCGCACGATCCTGCAACTCGCCGCCGAACGCCCCACCTCCGAGATCTCCGTCTCCGAGATCGCCGCGCGCGCCGGCATCAACCGATCGACCTTCTACCAGCACGCCGCCGCTCCATGCGAGCTGCTCGAGTCGGTCCTCGCCGAAGAGCTCACGGAACTGAGTATCACCCACCTGTCCACCGTCTCTGCGGACGACGCCGCAGCGGCGATCACCAGGGCCACGGTCGCGACGCTCCGCCACCTCGACGAACGAGCCGACATCTACCGTGTCGGCCTCGGCGACGACCTCCTCGGTGCGAGTCTGCAGCCCATGCTCAACCGGGTCTTCACCTCGACGGTGCTCGACATCTTCGAGCGCGGGGCGATCACCCTCCCCCACGCCGAATGCCTGAGTGAGGACCAGCGCGAGTTGTTCACGCGATCGGCGGCCCACTTCGTCGCCGCGGGCTCCGTCGCGGCGTTCCGGGTCTGGCTCGACACCCCCGCACCACGCGACATCGCGTCGTTCCTCGAGGTCATCGGCGAACTGCTCCCGAGCTGGTGGCCGTTCCAGACTGAACACGGGTCGGCCTTGGCACCCGCGGACGAGTCCGCCCTCGCTCGCTCCTGATCACACCTCGACCAGTACGACGAAGGCCCGGGACCCCTCCATGGAGCGGTCCCGGGCCTTCGTCGTCACCGTCTGAGGGACGAGCGGCGCGGATCAGCGCTGGCGCTTCTCGCGGACACGCATGTTGACGTTGATCGGCGTGCCCTCGAAGCCCCAGATCTCGCGCAGGCGACGGACCACGTAGCGACGGTAGCCGGGGTCGAGGAAGCCGGTCGTGAAGAGCACGAAGGTCGGCGGGCGGCTCGCGGCCTGCGTGCCGAACAGGATACGGGGCTGCTTGCCACCACGCAGCGGGTGCGGGTGCGCCGCCGTGAGCTCGGCGAGGAAGGCGTTGAACTTGCCCGTGGGGATGCGCATGTCCCACGACTCGAGTGCGACCTCGAGCGCCGGGACGAGGCGCTCCAGGTGGCGGCCCGTGCGCGCGGAGATGTTGACGCGCGGCGCCCACGACACGTGCGAGAGGTCCTGCTCGATCTCGCGCTCCAGGTACTTCCGGCGTTCGTCGTCGAGCTGGTCCCACTTGTTGAAGGCGAGCACGAGGGCGCGACCGCTCTCGAGCACGAGGTCGATGATCCGCACATCCTGCTCGCTGATCACCTCGGTGACGTCGATGAGGACGACGGCCACCTCGGCCTTCTCGAGCGCCGTGCTCGTGCGGAGCGACGCGTAGAAGTCGGCACCCTGCGACAGGTGCACCCGGCGACGGATGCCGGCGGTGTCGACGAACCGCCAGATCTTGCCACCGAGCTCGATCTGCTCGTCGACCGGGTCGCGGGTGGTCCCGGCGAGGTCGTTGACGACGACGCGCTCCTCGCCCGCGGTCTTGTTGAGCAGGCTGGACTTGCCGACGTTCGGGCGACCGAGGATCGCGACGCGGCGGGGGCCGCCGAACTCGTCCTTCGCGACGGCCGAGACCTGCGGGAGGACCTTGAGGATCTTGTCGAGGAGGTCGGCGACACCACGGCCGTGGATCGCGGAGACCGGGTGGGGCTCGCCGAGACCGAGGTTCCAGAGCGCTGCGGCCTCCGGCTCCTGACGGGCGTCGTCGACCTTGTTGGCGACGAGGAAGACCGGACGGCCAGTCTTGCGGAGCAGCTTGACGACCTGCTCGTCGGTCGCCGTGGCACCGACCATGGCGTCGACCACGAAGATCACGACGTCGGAGAGGTCGATGGCGACCTCGGCCTGGGCAGCGACGGACGCGTCGATCCCCTTGGCGTCGGGTTCCCACCCACCGGTGTCGACGACCGTGAAGCGACGGTCGTTCCACTCGGCCTTGTAGTTGACGCGGTCGCGGGTGACACCGGGGGTGTCCTCCACGACGGCCTCACGACGGCCGAGGATGCGGTTCACCAGTGCGGACTTACCCACGTTCGGGCGACCGACGATCGCCACGACGGGCAGCGCCGGCAGGAAGCGGATCTCGTCCGGGTCCTCCGTCGCGCCGTCGAGGATGTCGAGGTCGTCGCCCTCGAGGTCGTAGTCGGCCAGGCCGGAGCGGAGGGACGCGGCCCGCTGGGTCGCGAGCTCCTCGTCCATGTCCTGGAGGCGGTCCGCGAGGTCGTCGGGGCCTCCGTCGAACTGCTCGTCATCGTGAGCCATGGGAGTTCCTTGCTGTGAGGGATTCGGTGACGCGGACGACCGCGTCGACCGTCTCGTCGAAGTCGATGTGCGTGGAGTCGACCGTGGTCACTCCGTCCGCCGCGTTCATGAAGTCGACGACCCTGGAGTCCGCCCGATCACGCCGCTGCAGTTGTTCCGCGACGTCGCCGGCAGGGTGGCTCTCGAATTCCGCTGAACGCCTGGCCATTCTAGCCGCTTCGGATGCCGTGAGCAGGATCCGAGCCTGAGCATCCGGTGCGACCACCGTGGTGATGTCGCGTCCCTCGACGACGATGCCCGGGCGGTCGACGTCGGCGATGAGCGATCGGAAGGTCTCGTTGATCCACGCTCGCACCTCCGGGACGCGGGCGACGGCGGACACGACGGCCGTCACGCGAGGGCCGCGGATCTCGTCGGTGACGTCGCGATCCCCGAGCGAGAACGCGGTCACGTCCGGGTCGAGTGAGACGGTGAAGGCGCCACCGAACGCGTCGAGCGAGCCGATCACCGCCGCCGAGTCCTCGGGGTCGACGTCCGCGTCGAGCGTGTGGAGCGCGAGCGCGCGGTACCAGGCGCCCGTGTCGAGGTAGCGGTAGCCGAGCCGACGGGCGACGGCCTTGCTCACGCTGGACTTGCCGCTGCCGGCCGGTCCGTCGATCGCGACCACGACGGGTGCGTCCGGCGTCGTCGACGCGTCGGTGCTGGTGGGGTGCTGTTCGGTCATGTCTCTTCCTATACTTCCGCGATACGCCAGCCGCGCGACTCGAGGTCGTCGACGGTGCGCTGCTTCACCTCGGGGAGGACCTGGACCTCCGCGAGACCGATGTTCGCGCCGGGCGAGTGCTCCAGACGCAGGTCCTCGATGTTGACGCCGATCTCCCCGAGCTCCGTGAACAGGGCGCCCAGCTGGCCGGGGCGGTCGTCGAGGAGGACGACGATGCTCGCGAACCGGCGGTTCTGGCCGTGCTTGCCCGGGAGCCGTGCGACGCCGGTGTTGCCGGCGGCGATCGTGTCCGCGATCGTGCGGCGAGCGCCCGGCACCTCCGGGTCCCGGAGTGCCGAGATGACCGACGCGAGGTCGGTGGACAGCTGCTCCAGCACGGGGAGGACCTCGGCGTGGTTGGCACTGAGGATCTGCACCCAGAGCTCCGGAGCGCTCGAGGCGATACGGACGGTGTCGCGCAGACCCTGCCCGGCGAGCTGGATCGCGCCCTCCTCGGCGTCCTGCAGCTGGGCGGCCAGGAGGCTCGCGACGAGTTGCGGCGTGTGCGAGACGAGCGCGACGAAGCGGTCGTGCTCGTCCGGCGTCATCTCCATCGGGATGGTGCCGAGGTCGAGCGCGAGGCCCTCCACCTGCGACAGTGCCCAGGCGGGTGTCTCGGCGTCGCGGCAGATCACCCACGGGCGGCCGAGGAAGAGGTCGGCGCGCGCCGAGATCGCTCCCCCGCGCTCACGACCGGCAAGCGGGTGGGACCCGATGTAGCGGGTGAGGTCGACACCGCGCTCGAGCAGTGCCCGGTACGGTTCGAGCTTCACGCTCGCGACGTCGGTGACGACGGCGCTCGGGAACGCGGCGAGTTCGGCCTCGATGACGCGGGCGGTGACGTCCGGCGGGACGCAGATGACGACGACGGACGGGTCGTCGGTGGATTCCGCCGCACGACCCGCGCCGTAGTCGATGGCGAGGCGCAACTGGCTGGGCGACGCGTCGTCGAGGATGATGTCGACGCCTTTGGTGCGCAGCGCGAGTCCGATGCTCGCACCGAGGAGGCCGGCTCCGACGATGCGGACCGACCCCTGCACGCGCGCGGGCGCGGAACTCAGGTCGCTCATGCCGTCGGCTCCGACGCCTCCGCTGCCGTGCCGTCGGCCGCGCGGGCTTCAGGACCGTGAGCGCGGGCGATGGTCAGGATGGCGCCGAGTTCGTCCTTGCTCAGCTCGCGCAGCTGGCCGGATCCGAGTGTCCCGAGATGCAGGGGGCCGAACTGACGGCGCACGAGGTCGACGACCGGGTGGCCGACGGCGTCGAGCATGCGACGGACGATGCGGTTCCGACCGGAGTGCAGCGTGAGCTCCACGAGGCTGAAGCCGTCCTCGTTCCCGAGCAGGCGGGCCTTGTCGGCGGAGATCGGTCCGTCCTCGAGGTCGATGCCCGCGGTCAGCTTCGCGAGGACCTGCGGGGTCACCTTGCCGGTGACCTTCGCGATGTACGTCTTCTGCACACCGAACGACGGGTGCGCGAGCACGTGCGCGAGGTCGCCGTCGTTGGTGAGGATGAGCAGACCGCTCGTCTCGGCGTCGAGGCGGCCGACGTTGAAGAGTCGTTCCTCGTACTGCTCGGTGAAGCGGCGCAGGTCGGGGCGACCGCGGTCGTCCTTCAGCGAGCTGTAGATGCCCACCGGCTTGTTGAGCATGAGGTAGCGCTTCGAGGCGTCGAGCTGGATGGCGCTGCCGTCGACGGAAACGAGATCGTGCTCCGGGTCGATCCGCGAGCCGAGCTCGGTGACGACGACGCCGTTCACCTCCACACGGCCGTCCTCGATGAGTTGCTCAGACACGCGCCTCGAGGCGACGCCGGCGTTCGCCAGCACCTTCTGCAAGCGGATGCCTTCTGATTCAGTGCTGGTCACTGTCGAATCCTTCCCGGCCATCGTCGAGCAACGGCGAGATCCGCGGCAGCTCCTCGATGGCGTTGATACCAAGTTGGGTGAGCAGGAGATCGGTGGTGCCGTAGTTGATGGCACCCGTCTCACTGTCGGTGAACATCTCCGTGATGAGTCCGCGACCGAGGAGGGTGCGGACGACGGAGTCGACGTTGACGGCGCGGATCGAGGCGATCGCGCCGCGGCTGATCGGCTGCTTGTAGGCGATCACGGCCAGGGTCTCGAGCGCCGCCTGCGACAGCTTCGTCGGGTTCTGGGTCACGACGTAGTCGGTGACGAGCGCGTCGTAGTCGGCTCGGACGTAGATCCGCCAGCCGCCACCGACCTCGCGGAGTTCGAACCCGCGTCGGACGCCACCGCGTTCGCCGTCGTAGTCGGCGACGAGTTCGGCGATGGCGCGTCGGACGGCGCCGACCGGGACGTGCACGGCGGCGGCGAGGTTCACGAGGCTCTGCGGTTCGTCGGCGACCATGAGGATCGCCTCGAGCGCCCTCGGGACGTCCGGTGCGGGCACCGGCGCGGGCTCGGCCGGCAGGCCCTGGGCAGCGTCCGTCGGCCGCTCGATCGACTCGGGTGTCGCGTCAGGCATCGTATTCGGCTCCCAGGTTGGCGAGGCTGTCGTCGTTCCAGGTCTCGGCGGTCCAGCGGAGCGTGAGCTCGCCGAGCGGTTCGATCTGCTCGAAGGACAGCGCGGCGTGTCGGTACAGTTCGAGCACGGCGATGAAGCGCGCGATGACGACGCCCTTCAGCTCCGTGCCGGCCACGAGCTCGCGGAAGGTGTGGGACCCGCCGCGGCGCAGGATGGCGACGACGTGCGCCGCCTGCTCCCGGATGCTCACGAGCGGTGCGTGCAGGTGGTCGAGGCCCACCGTCGGGACCTCACGCGGCGTGAACGCGAGCGTCGCGAGTGCGCCGAAGTCCTGCGCGGTCAGCGTCCAGACGAGTTCCGGGGTCTGCTGACGGTACTGCTCCTCCAGCCGGACCGCCCGGAAGTGGCGCGCCGCCTCCAGGTCGAGGCGCTCCGCGAACCACGCCGACGCCTGCTTGAAGGCGCGGTACTGCAGCAGGCGCGCGAACAGCAGGTCCCGCGCCTCCAGCAGGGCGACGTCCTCCGCGTCGACGAGCTCACCCTGCGGCAGCAGCCCCGCGATCTTGAGGTCGAGCAGGGTGGCCGCGACGACGAGGAACTCGCTCGCCTGGTCGAGTTCGTCGTCGGCCTCGAGCGTGCGCAGGTAGGCGATGAACTCGTCGGTCACGCGGCTGAGCGAGACCTCGGTGATGTCGAGTTCGTGCTTGCCGATGAGGGTCAGCAGGAGGTCGAAGGGCCCTTCGAAGCCCTCGAACGACACCCGGAACGACGGTGCCGGTGCGGGGTCGACGGTCGTCGCCTCAGCGGAGCGCGAGCCGGTGTCGCCGGCCGGAGGGAGGACGGCCACGGGCGTCCGCGCGGGATCAGGCGATCGCGCCACGGGAGATGAGCTCTCTCGCGAGCTGACGGTAGGCCTTCGCGGCGGCGTGCTCCGGCGCGAACTCGGTGATCGGGGTTCCGGCGACGCTCGCGTCGGGGAACTTCACCGTCCGTCCGATGACCGTCTCGAGGACCTTCTCTCCGAACGCGTCGACGACGCGCTCGAGGACCTCACGCGAGTGCAGGGTCCGGGAGTCGTACATGGTGGCGAGGATGCCGTCGAGCTCGATCGCCGGGTTGAGGCGGTCGCGCACCTTGTCGATGGTCTCGATGAGCAGCGCGACACCGCGGAGCGCGAAGAACTCGCACTCGAGCGGGATGAGGACCCCGTGGCTGGCGGTGAGGGCGTTGACCGTGAGCAGGCCGAGCGAGGGCTGGCAGTCGATCAGGATGACGTCGTAGTCGTCGGACACCTTGCGGAGCACCCGGGCCAGGATCGTCTCGCGCGCGACCTCGTTGACGAGGTGGACCTCGGCGGCCGAGAGGTCGATGTTGGCCGGGAGCACGTCGAGACCCTCGATGGCGGTGTGCTGGATGACCTCGGCCGGGTCCTTGACGGTGCCCAGCAGCAGGTCGTACACGGTGTTGGAGTCGTGGGTGGAGATGCCGAGACCGGCGGACAGCGCGCCCTGCGGGTCGAAGTCGACGACGAGCACCCGGCGGCCGTATTCGGCGAGCGCGGCGGACAGACTGATGGTGGTCGTCGTCTTGCCGACGCCACCCTTCTGGTTGCAGAGCGAGATGATGCGTGCCGGACCGTGCTGCGCCAGCGTGGGCGGCACCGCGAACTCACGACGCGGGCGGCCGGTCGGGCCGTTCGGGTTCAGTTCGGCGGCGGTCTTGCGCGCAGAATCCTGCACTGCGCTCGTGTGCTTCGTACCGGCCACCGGTGTTGCCTCGCTCCCGCTTGCTGTCGTTCGAGTGACGAGTCTACCGGGCCACGGGTCAGGCCTGCGGTGCCGCTCCGCCCGTGGTCCATCTGGCCCGGGGATGGGACTGCGTGTACACGTCGCGGAGGTTGTCGACCGTCACCAGCGTGTACAGCTGCGTCGTCGCCACCGAGGAGTGACCGAGGAGTTCCTGCACGACCCGGACGTCGGCTCCACCCTGCAGCAGGTGCGTCGCGAAGGAGTGTCGGAGGGTGTGCGGTGAGACGTGCGATTCGAGTCCTGCGCGCTCGGCGGCGCGTTGGAGGACGAGCCACGCGCTCTGCCGGGACAGCCGCGCACCGCGCTGCCCGAGGAAGAGCGCCGGCGTGGATCGACCGAGGCCGGAGAAGACGGGCCGGACGCGCACGAGGTAGCGGTCAACGGCGTCACGGGCGAAGCTGCCGAGTGGCACGATCCGCTGCTTGCCGCCCTTGCCGAGGAGCCGGACGATGTCGGTGTCGATGACGTCGTCGACGTTCAGACCGACGGCCTCGGAGACGCGGGCCCCCGTCGCGTAGAGCAGTTCGAGGAGCGCCTTGTCGCGAACGGCCAGCAGGCCGTCGCCGTCGGTCGTCTCGAGCAGCGCACGGACCTGGTCGATCGTGATCGCCTTCGGGAGCCGCCCCGGGAGCTTCGGCGGCCGCACCTCACGTGCGACGTCGACCTCGACGAGCTGTTCGTCGAGCAGGAACCGATGGAGGCCGCGGATGGACGACAGCACCCTGGCGAGCGAGGACGCACGCACCGGCTGCCCCTCCGGTGTCCGGAGCGACGCCGTGTACTCCGACACGTGCGCAGCGGTGACGGCCGGTGCCTCGACGACGCCGTGCGCGCCGAGCCAGGCGAGATAGCCCTCGAGATCCCGTCGGTAGGCGGCCTGCGTGTTGGCCGACAGGCCGCGCTCGATCGCGATGTGCCGCAGGTAGTCGGCGACCGCGCGATCGAGCGCCACGCCTCAGGCTCCGCCCGGCCCGATCGTGGAGTCGCCGCTGTCGCGCAGCGTCGACCACCCGCGATCGCGAGCCGCGGCGGCCGTGAGGACGCCGAGCATCAGGATCGAGTTGTGGAGCCGGCCGTCGAGCACCGCGGCCACGGCGTCGTCGAGGGGCACCCACTCCACGAGGATGTCCGCCTCCTCCTCAGCACGGGCGAAGGCCTCGGCGGTCGCGGTGAGGTCGCGCGCGAGGTAGATGCGGATCGACTCGTTGCTGCCACCGGGCGTCGTGTAGAACTCCGTCAGCAGCTGGAGCGAACCGGCGACGAGGTCGGCCTCCTCCTCCAGCTCGCGGCCCGCGGCCACGGCCGGGTCCTCCTCCGCGATGTCGAGCAGGCCGGCGGGCAGCTCCCAGTCGCGCTCACCGATCGGGTGGCGGTACTGCTGGATGAGCAGGACGCGCTCGTCGGCGTCGAGCGCCAACACCGCGACCGCCCCGGTGTGGTCGACGAACTCGCGCACGACCTCGCCGTCGCCGTAGCGGAACGTCTCTCGACGGATGTCCCAGACTTTGCCCGCGAACGCGCGCTCGGAGGACACCACCTCGACGGGGTGCGACTCGTCGCGCAACGACGCGGCGTCGCCGATCGGCTCAACCATTGGCGACGTCGAACAGACGGCTCGCCTGCTGACGCTCGAGCGAAGCACCGACGAGACCGGCGAACAGCGGGTGCGCGTGGTTCGGGCGCGACCGCAGCTCGGGGTGCGCCTGCGTCGCGACGTAGAACGGGTGCACCTCGCGCGGCAGCTCGACGTACTCCACCAGGGTGCCGTCGGGCGACAGGCCGGAGAACTGGAGGCCGGCGTCCGCGATCTGCTGGCGGTAGCCGTTGTTCACCTCGTAGCGGTGACGGTGACGCTCGGACACCTCGTCAGCACCGTACAGCTCGGCGACGATCGAGCCCTCGTCGAGCTTCGCCGCGTACAGACCGAGGCGCATCGTGCCGCCGAGGTCGCCGCCGGCGATGATCTCGACCTGCTCGGCCATCGTCGCGATGACGGGGAACTGCGTGTCGGGGTCGAACTCGGAGGAGCTGGCGCCCTCGAGCCCGACGACGTTCCGCGCGTACTCGATGACCATGCACTGCAGGCCGAGGCAGAGGCCGAGCACCGGGATGCCGTTCTCGCGGGCGAACTTCAGGGCGCCGAGCTTGCCCTCGATGCCGCGGATGCCGAAGCCGCCGGGGACGCAGATGCCGTCGACGTCGGCGAGCGCCTTGATCGCTCCCTCGACGGTCTCGCAGTCGTCGGACGGGATCCAGCGGATGCTGACCTTGGTGTCGTGGGCGAAGCCGCCGGCCTTGAGCGCCTCGGTCACGGACAGGTAGGCGTCGGGCAGGTCGATGTACTTGCCGACGAGGCCGATGGTGACGGCGTGCTTCGGGTGGTGGACGGCCTCGAGGAGGTCGGCCCAGCCGCTCCAGTCGACCTCGTTCGTGACGAGACCCAGGCGGTCGGCGATGTAGGCGTCGAGGCCCTGGTCGTTCAGCATGGTGGGGATGTCGTAGATGCTCGGGACGTCGACCGCGTTCACGACCGCGTCCTCGTCGACGTCGCACATGAGGGCGATCTTGCGCTTGTTGCTCTCGGTCACCGGGCGGTCGCTGCGGAGCACGAGGGCGTCGGGCTGGATCCCGATGGACCGGAGGGCCGCGACCGAGTGCTGCGTCGGCTTCGTCTTCTGCTCACCGGACGCGCCCATGTACGGCACGAGCGAGACGTGGACGAAGAACACGTTGTTCCGGCCGAGCTCGTGGCGGATCTGCCGTGCCGACTCGATGAACGGCTGCGACTCGATGTCGCCGACCGTGCCACCGATCTCGGTGATGATCACGTCGGGCTGGGGCGTCTCGGACGCCTGCAGGCGCATGCGGCGCTTGATCTCGTCCGTGATGTGCGGGATCACCTGCACGGTGTCGCCGAGGTACTCGCCGCGACGCTCCTTCGCGATGACCGTCGAGTAGATCTGACCGGTCGTCACGTTCGCGGCCTGGCTCAGCTCGATGTCGAGGAACCGCTCGTAGTGGCCGATGTCGAGGTCGGTCTCGGCGCCGTCGTCGGTCACGAAGACCTCGCCGTGCTGGAACGGGTTCATCGTGCCCGGGTCGACGTTGAGGTAGGGGTCGAGCTTCTGCATGACCACCCGGAGCCCGCGCGCCGTCAGCAGGTTGCCGAGGCTGGCTGCGGTGAGCCCCTTGCCCAACGAAGAAACGACACCACCAGTCACGAAGATGTGCTTGGTCGTGCCGTTGGAGCCCGAGACGATGCCGTCGATCGGAGAGTTCAGGTTGCCCGCTTCAGAAGTATTCACCACGGGCTTTTATCCTACCATCCAGTTCGGGTTCATGTGTCGCTTCCTTCGCGGTCGCGTCGTCAGGAGGCTGCGAGGGCGAGCAGTTCGCGGGCGTGGGCGAGGCCGCTGTCGGACTCTGCCAGCCCGGAGAGCAGCCGCGCCATCTCCGCCTCCCGCTCGGCGCCGACGAGCTGGCGCACGCTCGACGCGGTCACCGAACCGTCTCCGCCCTTGACCACGCTCAGGTGGTTGTTAGCGAAGGCCGCGACCTGCGCGAGGTGGGTGACGACGATCACCTGCGAGCGCTCGGCGAGGGCCGCGAGGCGACGGCCGATCTCGATCGCCGCGGCTCCGCCGACGCCGGCGTCGACCTCGTCGAACACGAAGGTGGGCACGGGGTCGGCACCGGCGATGACGACCTCGAGGGCGAGCATCACGCGCGACAGCTCTCCACCCGAGGCGCCCTTGCCGAGCGGTCGGGGCTCGGCACCCACGTGCGGCCGGAGGAGGAAGGCGATCACGTCCTTGCCGTGCAGCGTGAGGTCGTCGCGATCGGACACCTCGACGACCAGCTCAGCCTCGGCCATGGCGAGCGAGCGCAGTTCCGCGCTCGCGGCTGCGCCGAGTCGAGCGGCGGCTTCGACCCGGACGGCGCTCAACGTCGCGGCAGCGGCGTCGACCTCCCCGGAGAGTCGTTCGACGTCGCCCTCGAGCTGGGTGATGCGGTCGGAGTCGCCGTCGAGTTCCATCAGGCGCGTGCTGCCCGTCTCGAGCAGGTGCAGGACGTCCTCGGGCGTCGGGCCGTACTTCCTGGCGAGCGTCGCGAGGGTGGCGCGACGCTCCTGGACGACCTCGAGTTCGCGAGCGCCGTCCTCGTCGAGTCCGGCGAGGTAGCTCGAGAGCTCGGCGGCGATCTCCGCGGCCAGGTAGCTCGCATTGGCGACACTCGCGGCGATCGCGCCGAGGGCGGGATCGTGCACCGAGGCCCGGTCGAGCTGCCGCCGCGCGCCTTCGAGCAGCCCGACGACGTCGCTCTCCTCGCCCGCCTCGGCCGAGACGAGTTCTCGGGCGCCGGCCGCCGAGAGACGGAGCTCCTCGAGGTTGGTCAGTCGATCGGCGCGCTCGGCCAGCTCGGCGTCCTCGCCTGGCTGCGGGTCGGCCTGCTCGATCTCGGCCAGCGCGACGCGCAGCTGCTCGGCCTCCAGGAGCCGCGTGTCGCGTTCGCTCGTCAGGGTCTCGAGTTCCGTCCGCAGCTCCAGGAGCTCCGTGTAGCGCCGCTGGTAGTCGCCGAGGGCCAGTTGGAGCGGTTCACCGGCGAAGCGGTCCAGGGCGTCCCGCTGGGCCGGCGCGGCCCGCAGGCGGATCTGGTCGGATTGCCCGTGCACGACGACGAGCTGCTCGCCGAGTTCGGAGAGGATCCCGATGGGCGCCGTCCGGCCACCGACGATCGCTCGACCGCGGCCCTCGGCGGTCACGATCCGACCGAGCAACAGCTCTGCCGCATCACCCGCGGGATCGAGGTCTCCCCCGGCCTCGCGGACGCGCTCCGCGACCGCGCCGTCGCCCGGCACCAACCAACGTCCCTGGACGCTCGTCTGCTTCTGGCCCGCTCGCACGACCCCGCTGTCCGACCGCTGACCGAGCAGCAGCCCGAGGGCGGTGACCACCATCGTCTTGCCTGCGCCGGTCTCACCCGTCACGGCGGTGAAACCGGGTCCGAGTGGGAGCGTCCCGGACGCGATGACGCCGAGGTCGCGGATCTCGATCTCCTCGATCATGCGGTGCCCTCCTGATCGCTGTGGGGTCGGGTGGCCGTGGAGGCCGGGAGGTGGATCGTGCCGGTCATCGGCTCCTCACGTCCGACGGGGCCACGCCAACCGGTGACCGGCAGCCGGAACTTGTTGACGAGTCGATCGGTGAAGGTGCTCTCGTGGAGGCGCGCGAGGCGGACCGGCACCGAGGAGCGTCTGACGACCACCCGGGCGCCCGGCTGGAGGTCCTTGGCTCGGCGGCCGTCGCACCAGAGCACCCCGAGGCCGTCGGTGCGTTCCAGCACCTCGACGGCGAGGGACGACTCCGGGCCGACCACGAGCGGCTTCGCGAACAGGGCGTGCGCGCTCAGCGGGACGAGGGTGATGGCCTCCACCGACGGCCACACGACCGGGCCGCCCGCCGAGAAGTTGTAGGCGGTGGAACCGGTCGGGGTCGAGATGACCACCCCGTCGCACCCGAAGGAGGAGAGCGGACGCTGATCGACCTCGATCACGACCTCGAGCATGCGTTCCCGGCTCGCCTTCTCGACCGTGGCCTCGTTGAGGGCCCAGGTCTCGTAGACGACCTCGGCGCCGACCTTGACCCGGACGGAGAGCGTCATGCGCTCCTCGACGAAGTAGTCGCGTCGGACGACCCGCTCGACCGTCTCGGCGAGGTCGTCGCGCTCGCTCTCGGCGAGGAAGCCGATGTGACCGAGGTTCACCCCGAGCAATGGCGCCGCCGATCCACGTGTGACCTCGGCCGCTCGCAGGATCGTGCCGTCGCCACCGAGGACGATCGCCAGCTCGATGTCGCCGAGGGAGACCTCCTCGTCGAGGATGGAGACGACGTCGAGCTCCGGGTCGACGGCGATGAGGTCGGCCCGCTCCAGCGCGCTGAGGACCGGGCGGACGCCCGCCTCCAGGAGCAGCCTGGAGACGAGCACGGCGGCATCGCGCGAGTCGTCGCGGCCGGTGTGCGCGACGATCAGGATGTTCCTCGCCGCGACCGCAGGATCGGTGGAATGTGCCATCGGGTTACGCTCCAGCCATCGAGGTGATCTGCTGCATCCATTCTGTCGGATTGGTTCCGTGCTCCGCCGATATCCACACCACGTACTCGCGGTTGCCGTGGGTGCCGACGATCGGCGACGGGATGAGCCCGGCCGTCCCGAGACCGAGGTCCCAGGCCGCCCACAGGACGCCGGCGACGGCGTCGGCACGGAGCCCGGGATCGGTGACGACGCCCTCACGGACGCCACCACGACCGACCTCGAACTGCGGTTTGACGAGCAGGAGGAGTTCCGCCGGTGACGCGACGACCGACACGAGTGCCGGGAGCACCTGCGTGAGGGAGATGAACGAGAGGTCGCCGACCACGAGCGACGGACGCTCGTCCAGGCCGGTGAGCTCGCTGAGCTGCTCCGGCGTCAGGAAGCGGACGTTGCACCCCTCGACGACCCGCACCCGCTCGTCTGCTCGGAGCTGCGGCACGAGCTGGTCGTGCCCGACGTCGAGCGCGATCACCCGACGCGCTCCACGCTCGAGCAGGACCTGGGTGAATCCGCCGGTGGAGGCGCCGGCGTCGAGGACGAGTGCGTCGTCGACGACGACCGGGAAGGCGTCCAGGGCGGCGAGCAACTTGTGGGCGGCTCGACTGACGTAGTGGTCGGCGCCGGCGACGACGACCCGAGCATCCGGGTGGACCCGGTGGGAGGCCTTCACGATCGTGCGGTCGTCGACGCTCACGAGCCCGTCGGCGATGAGCTGGGCCGCGTGGGTCCTGGAGCGGGCGAGTCCTCGCGCGGCGAGGGCGGCGTCGAGGCGGGCGGGCTGCGCGGCGCCGTCCGGCGACGCTGCTACGGCTGGTGGTCCGGGTGTGTGCTCCATGCGCTACGCCGAGGTCTTCGGCGAGTCGCTCCCCTCGAGCGTCGCCCGCAGTTCGTCGACGAGCTGGCTGTATGCGGTGGCCCGCTCCTCGAGCGGCTGCTCGTCGATGAGGTGGACGCGGGACACGAGGCCGTCGGTCGGGTGCTCCGGTTCGTTCGTCACAGGGCAACCCTACCGGCCGCCACCGTCGCCGCCCCCGGGAACCGCTGTGGGCGAACACCGGTGGCGACCCGCGCTTCCCGAGGGGCCCGCGTCACTCCGCGTACAGGTGCTCCGGGACGTTGAGTCCGTAGATGGCACGGCCGGACGCCCAGATCGCGGCACACGCGGCGCGCAACAGGTCGATCCGGGACGGGCCGTCCGACTCCACCACGACGTCGTTCCCGTGGATCCGCACCGTGGCCGCACCGACCGTCGCCGCCTTGCCGTCGCGCGACATGGTGGTGGCCGGATACGGCTCGTGCAGCTGCCGCAGGTCCTCGAGGATGAAGGTCGGCCGGGAGTGTTGATCGGCCGCGAGGACGTGCTTGGCTCGATCGATGCCGGTCAGGACGAGGGCTGACGCGATTCCGGCGCGGTTCGCGCCGAGGATGTCGGTGTCGAGTCGGTCGCCGATGAAGAGCGGCTTCGATGCGCCGAAACGCACCTTCGCCTCGTCGAAGATCGGTACCTCCGGCTTCCCGGCGACGGTCGCAAGACGGCCGACCGCCGTGTGGACGGCCGACACCAGCGTCCCGTTGCCCGGAGCGATCCCACGAGCCTGCGGGATGGTCCAGTCCGTGTTCGTCGCGACCCACGGCAGCTCGGAACCGTCAGCGGTCGGCGTCTGCAGCGCGAACGCCGCTTCGGCCAGCTGCGACCAGCCGACCTCGGGAGCGAAGCCCTGGATCACCGCAGCCGGCGAGTCTTCAGCCGAGCGGGTGACGACGAAGCCACCCTTCTCGACCTCGTCGACGAGCCCCGCGCCACCGACGACCAGGATCGTGGACCCGGCGGGCACCAGGCCGGCCAGCAGCCGGACCGCAGCCTGTGGGCTCGTGACGACCTCTGCCGGCGCGACGCTGAGACCGAGATCGGTCAGGTGCTGCGCGACGGAGGCGTCCGTCCGGGACGCGTTGTTCGTGATGTATCCGACGCGAACGTGCTCCGCCGCCAGGTTCAGCGATTCAATTGCGTGCGGGATCGGGTTCGGGCCGGCATAGACCACGCCGTCCAGATCCGCGAGGACCACGTCGACGCCGTCGAGCGGGGTCACGGGCTTAGGCCTTCTCGTCAGCAGCGGACTCACCGGACGGCTCCTCCCCGGGCTGATCGTCGGATGCAGCGGCATCAGCCGTGGGCGACTCGGGTTCGTCGTCGAACTCGATGAACTCCTCCACGACCACCATCGTCTCGCCCTCGTCGTCCGCAGCGGACTGCTCGATCGCCTCGGAAGCGATCATCGCCCGGTCGTGCCAGACGGCCGCCTCCTCCTCACGACCGAGGACCTCGAGGGTCTCGGCGTACGCGTTGAACAGGGCCGGGCTGTAGGAGAACGCACGCTTCGGGTCGAGCTGCGGGATCTGGAGCTCGAGCAGTGCGTCCTCGGTCTGCCCGAGGTCGAGTCGGGCACCCGACATCGCGATCGCGAGGGCCACACGCACCGGCACGTCGAGGGTCGAGCGATCGACGGACCGTCCGAGCTCCAGGGCACGCTCCGGTCGGCCGACGCCGCGTTCACTGTCGACCATGAGTGGCAACTGGTCGTCCTTGCCGGAGATACGGCGATAGGTCCGCAGCTCACGAAGCGCGAGGGCGTAGTCCCCGGTCTCGTACGCGGTGATCGCGAGGGTCTCGCGGACCATCGCGATCCGGCCGGCCCGACGGGCAGCGGACATCGCGTGGAGGTGGGCCAACGCAGGATCGCTGTCGATCAGACGCGCCGCCATCGCGAGGTGCTGGGCGACGCCGTCCGCGTTCTCCTTGCTCAAGGTCTTCAGCTCGTTCCGCGCACCCTTGTCGAGGTCCTGCGGCGTGACGTCGTCAGGGATCTCCGGGTCGTCGTGGCGCGGACGGATCGACTTGAGCTCGAAGGCGATGCGCTCTTCCTCGGTCAGCTCGCGCTCGCGCCGGAACGCGTCTCGGTCGCCGCGAGCCGGAGCGCCGTCGCGCGTCCACAGCTCACGTCCACCGCTCTCGCGCCCGCGGTCGGGACGGCCACCACGCTCAGAGGAGTGTCCCCGGTCGGTGCGGTTTCCGCGGTCCGGACGATCACCGGACGACGGACGGTCACCGCTGCGCGCGGGACGGTCCGAGCGCTGCGGACGGTCGCCAGAGGCTGGACGATCCTTCTGCCACGCGGGACGATCAGAGCGCTGCGGACGATCACCGGATGACGGACGGTCGCCACTGCGCGCAGGACGGTCCGAGCGCTGCGGACGGTCCCCCGACGCCGGGCGATCTTTCTGCCATGCCGGACGATCCGAGCGCTGCGGACGATCCCCGGATGACGGACGGTCGCCGCTGCGTGCAGGACGGTCGGATCGCTGCGGTCGATCCGTGCGCGGACGATCGCCCCTGGGCGCATCGGACCGCTGCGGGCGGTCGGTGCCACGAGCGCGATCATCGCGGCGCGGAGCACCACCGTTCCCACGGTTGTCACCGGAAGATCTCGGAGGACGTCGCTCACCCTTGTCGGGCTGGTCTGCTGACTGGTCACTCACGATGATCTCCACGGTGCTCGGACGCCGTCACCCGGCGTCAACCTACTGTTGAATTCTTGTCCCACGGTACCCGCGAAACGACGACTTAACGCAAAATGGCCACCCAAGAACCTTGGGTGGCCATTTCAACGAAGA
>NZ_JARVSC010000009.1 GCF_030209375.1 Plantibacter sp. ME-Dv--P-122b | reverse complement strand
CCGAACTCGGCTACGTACCGCCGGCGCCCGCCGAGGCCCCCGCGACCGCCTGACCCCCCGTCCGTCCCGTTCCTGAGCCCCCCCCCCCCCCCACCAACCCCGGTCCCTGAGCCCCACCATCCGGTCTCTGACCACCTACTCCGGTCCCTGACCACCTACCCCGGTCCCTGAGCTTGTCGAAGGGCCACCAACCGAAGGACACACCCCATGACCGAACGCACCGCCATCTCCACCACCGACGCCCCGGCTCCCGCGCACACCTTCTCCCAGGGGGTCCGCAAGGGCAACTTCGTCCAGGTCTCCGGCCAGGGCCCCGTCGACCCCGCGACGAACGAGTACCTGTTCCCGGGCGACGTCGCCGCGCAGACCACCCGCACCCTGCAGAACGTCGAGGCGATCCTCGCGGCGGGCGGCGCGACCTTCGACGACGTCATGATGCTGCGCGTCTACCTCACCAAGCGCGAGGACTTCGCGATCATGAACGACGCTTACGGCGAGTTCGTCGGTTCGCGGGTGAAGGGTGGCGTCCTGCCCTCCCGCACCACGGTCTTCACCGGCCTTCCCCGCGAGGAGATGCTCGTCGAGATCGACGCCATCGCCATCGTCGACTGACGCGGGTTCATTCGCCCAAATTCGGGCGACCGAGTGTTCGTTCGCCCAGAACTGGGCGAGCGGACACGCCTCGCCGGGAGGCTGGTAGCGTGGTGCGCGATAGCGCCTAGGGTTCCGGAGCGACAGCTCGACTGGTCCGAGCGGCGCCACGGCCGGCGGCCAGCCGACGACCGTCATCTGACAGGATAAAAGCCCGGAGGACCCTGATCGTCGCGCCCGCGAGGATCGGAAGGGTCTCACGTGTCTCTGCTCGCCGTCACCATCGTCCTCGCCGCCGCGGTCTGCCATGCGGCGTGGAACATCGTCGCCCACGGTGTCAGCCGGATCGGCATGCCGTTCCTCTGGTGGGGAGCCGTGTCGAGCACCGTGCTGTGGGCGATCGTCATCCCGTTCACGGGCGGGCTGGGTACGGGCGACCTCACCGGCTTCGCCATCGGCGTCGTGGTCTCGGCCGTGCTGCACTACGTCTACATGCTCGTGCTGCAGCGTGGCTATGCCAGCGGACGCCTCTCCACCGTCTACGCCACGGCACGCGGCACCGGCCCGACGATCAGCGTGATCATCGCCGTCCTCATCCTCGGCGAACGGCCGTCGTTGCTCGCGCTCCTCGGCGTCGCGGCGATCGTCGTCGGCGTCGTCGCGATCGGGTTCGTCGACCGCGGGAGCGACCCGGCACCGGTCACCGTCGACGTACGCGCCACCCGTCGACGCATCGACCCCGCGGTCGCCTTCGGACTCCTCACCGGGGTCGCGATCGCGGCATACACGATCTGGGACGCGCACGCCGTCCGCACCTGGGGCGCCTCCCCGGTCGCATTCATGGTCGGCTGCACCGCGGTCGAGGTCGTGCTGTTCTCCGGTTCGCTCGGCCGGCGGGCACATGAGCTGCCGGCGGTGCTGCGCGCGCACTGGCCGCGCATCCTCGCGTTCGGGGTGCTCTCGCCGATGTCATACATCCTCGTGCTCGTGGCCATCACGATGGCACCGGTCGCGCTCGTTGCACCGATGCGCGAGGTGAGCGTCATCCTCGTGAGCCTGTTCGGCGCACTCGTGCTCCGCGAGGGCCGACCCGTCCGCCGGATCGCCGCGGCGACCGTCGTCGTGATCGGCGTCGCCCTCCTCGCGGGCTGATCACCGGACACCCGGGCGCCGGCGCGGACCACCGCGACGACCGCCTCAGGTGACCTTCACCGAGCGCCAGGTGCCCTGGTCGTTCACCCAGAGCAGCCCGTTGCCGACGAGCAGGTCGCCCGTCCCACCACCGGCCGGGCGCGCGGTGCCCATGTGCCTGGTCGTGACGTAGCTGGTCGCGGGCTGCGCATTGATATGGGCACTGCCGGACACCGAGAGATGGTTGGCCGCGACCATGGAGCGGCCGGTGGACCCGTAGGTGTCGATCCCGGTCGCGCACGCGAGAACCGTGTTGCCGACGATGGTCACCCCGCCCGTCGAATTGGTGACGGCGAGCCCGATCCGGAACCCCTCCACCCGGTTGCCGGTGACCTGCACGGCTCCGGCACCCTGATGCTGCACCCCGTACCCGCTGGCCTCACCTGCACCGAGGAGCGAGTTGTCGGCGACGACGAGGTCGCTGCTGAGATACGAGACGACGCCGCCCGCGGTCCCGCTGGGCGTGGTCACGCTGAGCCGGTTGCCGACGACGAGCGGCCGGATCGCGCGTTGCAGCACCACCCCACTCGGACACGTGCCGCCGGCGAGCCGGATGACGTTGTCGGTGATCACCGTGTCGGTCGAACCGACGGGCGTCGTGGTGTCGCCCGAGGGCATGGTGGCGTCCTGCAGGCGGATGGCAGCGGAGGCGACGCCGCGGATCTCCATCACGTTGCCGTCCACCACCGTGGCCTCCGCGCTGCGGTAGACCATGATCGGCCCGCGCGACGGACCCCAGACCGACCCCTGGTCGTCCTCGGCCGCCCGCGTCCAGCGCACCGTGTTGTTGGAGATCCCGGTCGAGCGCGTGTCGATCGCGGCGATGCCCCACCAGGTGCTCCCGGTGACGGTGTTCCCCGACACGGTGGCGTGCGACACCGCCTCCAACGCGATGCCGCGGCGGAACGGACCGCTGACGACATTGTCGTTGATCGAGAACATCGCGTCGGGGTAGAGCCCCGGGTCGACCTCGTAGTCCGACAGGCCCTCCGCGTGAATGCCGATCCGCGCGTCCGTGCCGGCGAGCGCGTTCACGACGTTGCCGGAGACGAGCGCACGCGCACCCCAGATGGTGATGCCGTCACCGCGATCCTCGCCGGCCCTCGACGTCGAACCGCGTCCACCGCCGACGCCGACGATGTCGACGATGTGGCAGTTCGTGACGATGACGCCTTCGAACTCGCCGGTGGGCTCGTTCACCACGCCGTTCTGGAAGCCGACGACCCGCACCCCGTCGACGATGACGTCACTCGTCCGGATGTCGATGCCGATGTTGCGCGCACCCGTGGCGGAACCGAGGTGGTTCGGGTTCGTGAGGCGCACCTCTCGCACGGTCGACCCCGGAGCGGTGATGCGAAGGCCTGGGGCGTTCGTGATGCCGGCCGTCCACCGCAATTCGCCGCTCCCCCGCAATGCCAGCCGACGGTCGAGCAGGAGGGTCGCGTCGAGGGCGATGGCGGCGCCGCCTGGGACGATGATCGTGCTGCCGTCCGGCGCCGCGGACAACAGCGCTTGGACCGCGGTCGTCGAGACGGTCGCGCCGGTCGGATCGATGCCGTCACCGGCCAGGACGATCGTGCCGTCGTCCGCCGCCTGCGTCGAGGGCGCTGCCGGATCGGCCTCGGTGGGCGTCTCCGGGGCATCGGGTGTAGGGGCGGGAGGCTCGGGTGACGGGTCTGGTGTCGGCGACGGGGCAGGGTCGGGCTGGACCTCCGGTGGCTGGGTGTCGTCGCTCGTCATCTGCTCCCCCGAACCGTCGTGCGCGTCCTCGTACCGCACCACGGTAACCCGCTGGAACCTGAAATACCAGAGGCGCTTGGGTGACGAGGTTGTGACACGAGCGCGCCCCTGTGACGTGAGCGCGGGCCTCCGGAGGGGCGCGCTCACGCCACAGGGGCGCGGTCGGGTCAGCGCACCGCGCTGGCCGCAGGGGTCACCAGTCGTGGACGGTGCCGTCGGCGAGGCGGTTGTAGGGCAGGTAGGCGCGCTGGTACGGGTACTTGCCCGCCTCGTCGACGTTCAACTCGACACCCAGGCCAGGTGCTTCTCCCGGGTGCAGCATGCCGTTCTCCCAGGTGTAGGACTGCTGGAACACCGCGTCGGTCTTCTCGCCGTGCTTCATATACTCCTGGATGCCGAAGTTGTGGATCGACAAGCCGAGGTGCATCGCGGCGGCCATCCCGACCGGGGAGATGTCCGTCGGTCCGTGCATGCCCGACTTGATCTGGTACTGCGAGGCGTAGTCGAGCACCTTCTTCAGATGCGTGATCCCGCCGGTGTGCGTGACCGCGCTGCGGACGTAGTCGATGAGCTGCTCGCGGATGATCTGCTGGTAGTCCCACACCGTGTTGAAGATCTCTCCGATCGCCAACGGCGTCGTCGTGTGCTGCCGCACGAGGCGCAACGCCTCCGGGTTCTCCGCCGGCGTGCAGTCCTCCAACCAGAACAGGTCGTACGGTTCGAGGCTCTTGCCGAGCTTCGCGGCCTGGATCGGCGTCATCCGGTGGTGCCCGTCGTGCAGCAACGGCAGCTCCGGACCGAACTCGTTCCGCACCGCCTCGAACACCGTCGGCAGGTGACGCAGGTACGACCGGGTGTCCCAGTCCTCCTCGTTCGGCAGGCCACCGCGCTGCGCCGGCTCGTGGTCGTAGCGGACACCGGTGTTGCCCTCGAACGTCGCGTTGGAGGCGATGCCGTAGATCGACTTCAGCCCCGGCACCGCCGTCTGGATGCGGATGGCCTTGTAGCCCTGCGCCTGATGCTCGCGCACGCTGTCGAACAGCTCCTCGTTCGTCTTGCCCGACGCGTGCCCGTAGGCGAGCAGCCCTGTCCGGGACGCACCGCCGAGCAGCTGGTACACCGGCATGCCCGCGGCCTTGCCCTTGATGTCCCACAGCGCCATGTCGACCGCCGCGATCGCCGCCATCGTCACCGGGCCCCGCCGCCAGTACGCCGAGCGGTACAGGAACTGCCAGGTGTCCTCGATCCGCGACGCATCGCGCCCGAGCAGCAGCGGCACCACATGCTCGGTCAGATACGCCACCACCGCGAGCTCGCGCCCGTTGAGCGTCGCGTCCCCCAGGCCGGTGAGGCCGTCGTCGGTCGTGAGCTTGAGCGTCACGAAGTTCCGGTCGGGACTCGTGACGATGACCTCGGCCTTGTCGATGTTCATGGGTACTACTCCTTCGTGCGTTGCGGCCGATGTGGCCGGGGTGGTTCCGGACTCAGGGGGACCGGGAGGGGTCGTCAGGGGTGGGCCCTTCGACAGGCTCAGGGACCGGAAGAGGGCTCTCAGGGACCGGAAGAGCAAGCTCGTCGACCAGGTGCTCCACCTCGGTGACGAGCGTGGAACCGTCGTCCGGCTCCGAGTCGAGGAGGCGGGGGTCGATCAGGCGAACGAGCGCCACGGTCCGCTCCCGACCCCGGAACCGGAGCGCCTCGGTGACGGCGGCACCGCTCGCGTCGCCTGGGCGGTCGTCGCCCTGCACGGCCGCCACCCACGCGGCGATCACGCGCAGGGACCCGGTTCCCGGCCGACCGGCGGCCCGTTCCGCCAGGAGGGTCGACACGATCCGCACCCGCAGTTTCGTGACCCCCTCGAGGGCGATCTGCTGCAGTCGATGCTCGATGCGCGCGTTGCCGAAGCGCTCCAGGAGGGCGGTGCGATACGCCGTCAGCCCGAGGTCGTCCGGCAGGTGGCGCTCCGTCTCGTCCCAGTACTCCTCGACCCAGGCCCGGCACTGCTCGTCACCGACCGCCTCGGCGACCGTCGCATGACCGCGCAGCGGGCCCGCGTAGGCGAGGAGGCTGTGGGCGCCGTTGAGCAGCCGGAGCTTGCGTTGCTCGTAGGGTTCGAGGTCGTCGACGAACCGGGCACCCGCGGACTCCCACGCCGGCCGCCCGGCGGGGAAGTCGCCGCTCAGCACCCAGTCGGTGAAGGGCTCGGTGACGACGGGAGCGGCATCGCTGAATCCGGTGAGCGTCGTGGCCGTCACTTCGTCGGCGGTCGTGGGACGCGGGGTGATGCGGTCGACCGAGGACGAGACGAACGAGACCTCGTCATCGATCCACCGAGCGGTCTCCGGGCGGACCCGGTCGGCGAAAGCGAGCATCGCGCGACGGACGAGCGCACCGCCGTCGGCGATGTTGTCGCAGGGGACGACCGCGATCGGACCGGCCCCTGCACGACGACGCGCTTCGAGGCCGAGGAGCAGTCTGCCGAGCGTCGTCGTCGGTCGGGCGTCGCGGAGGTCCGCCCGCTCGGCGAAGGCCTCGGACAGCAGGGCGACGTCATGCTCGACCGCCGGATCCGACGCGTCCGGCCTGCCCTCGGCATCGAGCCGGTACCCGGACTCGGTGACGGTGAGGGTGACGATGGCGGTGGTCTCGGCGGCGAGGAGGTCGTGGAGTCGTGCGACCTCGGTACCGTCCCGCGCCTCGACGATCGAACCGACGATCGTGGCAGCGTCACCGTCCGCCGATCGCTCGACAACCGTGTAGAGGCAGTCCTGGGCATCCAGGTCGACGGCGGCCTGCGGACTCCGACCGGTGAAGGCGGCGATGCCCCACTCGTGATCGGGGTCGACGAGCTGGGTGTACCAGGCTTGGTGGGCGCGGTGGAAGGCGCCGAGTCCGAGGTGGACGATCCGGACCGGTGCCGATGGGAACTCGGGCAGCCGCACGCGGGACAGACGCGGGACCGCCTCGTCCCCCGGCCCTCCGGCAGCGCTGTCGACGTTCGTCACGGTGCTCACAGCTTGAACACCCGTCGTGGCTGGTCGACGACGAGGTCGAGGATGATGCGTTCGGCCGTCGCCTGGTCGATGCGCCCCTCCCGCACGAGTCGCGCGAGGAAGGACGCGTCGAGGCGCCGGGACATGTCGTGTCGGGCGGGGATCGACAGGAACGCCCGCGTGTCGTCGATGAAGCCCGATCCGCGCGAGAACCCGGCCGTCTCCGTGACGGCGGACCGGAAGCGCAGGACGGCGTCGGGCGCGTCGAGGAACCACCACGGTGCGCCGATGAAGACACTCGGGTAGAACCCGGCGAGCGGCGCGATCTCCCGCGAGTAGCTCGTCTCGTCGACGCTGAAGAGGACGAGGTGGAACCCCGGAGCCGTGCCGAACCGCTCCAGCAGCGGACGCAGTGGGCGGACGTAGTCGGTGCGGACCGGGAGGTCGTGCCCGGTGTCCGGTCCGAAGCGGGCGAGCGTCGGCGCGTGGTGGTTGCGGTGGACACCGGGGTGCACCGTCATGACGAGGCCGTCCTCGACGCTCATCCGGGCGCTCTCGAACAGCATGTGCGCGGCGAAGCGCTCGAGGTCGGTGGCGTCGGCGGTCCCCGACAGGGCGCGGTCGAACAGCGCTGCGGCGTCCGCCTCGTCGAGTTCGATCGTGAGGGGCTGCGGGACACCGTGGTCGGCCGACACCGCCCCGTGCTCGATGAAGTGGCGACGGCGCCCGGCGAGCGCCTCGAGATAGCCGCGGTAGCTGCCCTCCGGCGTCCCGTTCCAGGCGGCGAGCGCCGCGACCCGCTCCGCCCAACCGGCCGTCGACGGATCGAGGTACGCGTCGGGGCGGAAGGTCGGCAGCACGCGGCCGCTGAAGGTGGGGTCCGCCGCGAGGGCGGCATGTGCGGCGAGGTCGTCCATCGGGTCGTCGGTGGTCGCGAGCACCTCGATGCGGAAGTGGTCGAACAGCGCACGGGGACGGAACGACGGCGCCCGGAGTGCGTCCTGGATCGCGTCGAAGAGCCGATCAGCGTTCGCTCCGTCCGGCTGCTCAGTGACACCGAACTGCTCACCGAGGATCGAGCTCAGCCAGTACCCGGAAGCGGTGCCGGCGTACAGGTGCCAGTGCTCGCAGAAGCGTCGCCAGGCGTCCCGCGGCGCGGCGACGGCACCACCCTCCGCGAGGTCGGGCACACCGACGTCCGCGAGGGAGAATCCGGCGGCGTGCAGCAGGCGGGTGACGTAGTGGTCGTGCCGGAGGAACAGCTCGGTGGCGTTCGCGAACGGGGTGTCCTCGACGAGGATCGCCGGATCCACGTGTCCGTGCGGCGAGATGATCGGCAGGGCCTCGACCGAGCGGTAGAGCGCCCTGGCGACGTCGCGCGTCCCCGGGTCGGCGGGGAGGAGGCGGTCTGGATCGTTCTGCAGCGTCGTTGGCACGCCTCCATTGAAACCGGGACTGAACGACCTGTCAACCGATTGCCAAAGACGAGTGGCAATCGTTTGCCAGGGTGATGACCGTCTGCCAGACTGATCCCACTTCCGCCTGACCCGTCGTGGTCGAGCACAGCTCGAACGCTTCAAAGCCGCGAGGAGTCAACCCGCTATCACAGGAGATCGCAGTGGCAGGCAGCGTTCGTAACGGCATCCCGACCGCCCAGCGGCACCCACTCACCGGGTACGGCGTGATCGTCGCCTCCGAACGCATCCCCGGTGCGTTCGCCTCCGGAGCCGACTACGCCGAACCGACCATCGTCGGCAACCTCGTCGTCGCCGACGGAGCCGGGTGGATGCGCCATCCCGACTACGACGCGAGCGTCCGACGCGGCTCGTTCGCCATCCTGTTCCCCGGCGACCTGTCACTCGCCGACCCCGGCTTCCCGTCGGAACGCGTCACCGCGTACCTCGACGCCGTCATGCCGATCATCGGTTCGGTCTCGGAGCCCGGCGCGAAGATCGTGTTCGGGAGCGGGACGGCGCGCACCATCCCCGCCGGGGTGGACGTCACGGCCGCCCGGGCGAGGTTCGCAGAGGTCGTCGTCGAGACGCGCGACGCGGCAGAGCGGAACGGACTGCAGATCGTCCTCGAACCACTGAACCGGGACGAGTCGAACCTGCTCAACTCGCTCGAGGAGACGGTCGCCTTCCTCGACGAGATCGGGATCGACCGCGTGCCCGTCGTCGCCGACCTCTTCCACATCATGCTGGAGGAGGAGCCGCTCGACGTCGCACAAGCCCTGGGTGCCCGCATCGGTCACGCCCACATCGCCGACACCGACCGTCGGCCACCCGGCCAGGGCGACTGGCCGCTCACCGGGTTCATCACGGCCCTGCGTGACGGCGGCTACGACGGCCCCATAACCGTGGAGTGCCTCTTCGAGGATTTCGAACCGGAGCTCGAAGCCGCCCTCGCAGACCTCCGTCAGCTCGCCTGAGCCGGCACCGACCCACCCCACGCACAGAACTGGAGCGAACCCCCGCATGTCCCGACCGCACCGCATCGCCATCGCCGGCGCCGGCATCATCTCGAAACAGCACGGCATCGTCATCGACCAGCTGCGCGACGAGCTGGAACTCGTCGCCGTCGCCGACCCGGAGCTCGCGAAGGCGGAGGCCCTCGTCGCCGAGCGCGGCGGACGGGCGTTCACGACCCTCGCGGAGGCGCTGGCGCAGACCGACCCCGACATCGTGGTCGTCTGCACGCCCACCGGGCTGCACGCCGACCTCGCCATCGAGGCGCTCGAGGCCGGCAAGCACGTCATCATCGAGAAGCCGGCAGACGTCACCGTGTCGCGGACGGACGACATCATCGCCGCCCAGGAGCGCGCCGGCACCGTCGTGACCGTCATCTCCCAGCACCGCTTCGACCCGTCGACGGAGATCGTCCTCGCCGCCGCCGAACGCGGAGACCTCGGGCGCATCACCTCGGGCATCGCCTCGGTCGACTGGTGGCGCGGGCAGAGCTACTACGACTCCGGCGACTGGCGCGGCACCTGGGCGCTCGACGGCGGTGGTGCGCTCATGAACCAGGGCGTGCACACGGTCGACCTCCTGGTCGCCCTCCTCGGACGCCCCGTCGAGGTCTTCGGGTACACCGCGCTCCTCGCCCACGAGCGCATCGAGACGGAAGACGTCGCGGTCGGTGTCGTCCGCTTCGCATCCGGCGCGCTCGGCGTCATCCACGGCTCGACGGCCGTCTACCCGGGCCTCGTCGCGCGGCTGCAGGTCCACGGTGACCGCGGCTCCGCGGTCATCGAGAACGACCAGCTGACGTACTTCCACTCCACTCCCGCGGGGGTGGAGCGCGCCGAGGCCTTCTTCGGCTCGCAGGGGAAGGACACGAACCAGGCGGCGCAGTTCGCCGACGAGACGCAGGCGGGCTCGAGCGTCGCGGGACAGATGTCGGACGCGCACCTGCACCAGTACCGGAACGTGCTCGCAGCGATCCGCGGGGAGGAGCCGCTCCGGGTGACCCTCGCGGAGAACCGCCAGGCGATCTCGATCATCACGGGCCTCTACGAATCCGCGCGGACGGGTCAGCCGGTCCGCCTCGACGCCGCGGCGGCGGTGACCCGATGAGCGCGCAGCGGACGAACCGCGTGGCGGCGAACCCCATCCCGTACTGGAGCGCCCGCGGCAAGACCCGCGAGGTGTTCGAGGAGGCCTTCGCCGACTTCCAGCGCATCGGCTTCACCGCGGTGAAGGCCGACATCCCCGAGGGCATGACCGCGGACGAGTACCGGACGTGGATCGACGGCTACGGGCTCGCACCGTCGCTCAGCCTCTTCAGCAGCGCGTTCGACGAGACGGTCGACCTGGCCGAGGTCCTCGAGGCGGCGAAGGCGTTCGGGGCGGCCCAGGCCTCCCTCGGACTCGACCGCACGATGATCTCCTCGATGGCGATCCCGGCCCGCATGGCGACGCCGGCCATCGGCGCCGACTTCTCCCAGGAGCGTCTCGACCTGGCGATCGAGAACGCCGGCCGGACCTGCGAGGTCCTGCTCGCCGAGGGGATCCGCCCCCTGCACCATTCGCACGTCGGTGGCGTCTTCGAGACCGAGCACGAGATCCGCAGTCTGCTCGACACCCTCGGACCGGACCTGATCGGGTTCGGACCCGACACCGGACACCTCCGCTGGGCGGGAGCGGACCCGGTCGCGATGATCACCGACTACCGCGACCGCGTCGGCGGCATCCACATCAAGGACGTCTACGCCGATCACCTCGACGGCGCAGCGGACGGCTCGCTGAGCTACCACGAGACGTCGCAGACGAAGCGGCTGTGGGCGGAACCCGGGCTCGGTGTGCTCGACTTCGACGCGATCGTCGCGGCGATGCCCGATGACTACGACGGCGACTACATGATCGAGGTCGACTTCCCGAGCGTCGAGAGCGTCTACGAGTCGCACCGCCTGTCGTACGAATGGGCCAGCCACGCACTCGATGTCGCGACCCGCTGACCAGGCCGACTTGAGCCGTTCCGCCGAGGCCGCGGCAGTACGATGGCTCAGGTCGCCGAGGGCGGCGATCGAGAGGAGCGGGGCCCATGAGCACCTCTGACGCATCCGCTGAGACGGTCGCTCCCGAGCCCGGAACACCCGAACCCACGGCGGGGGTCGCGAAGACGAGACGCGCTGCGACGATCTACGACATCGCGCAGCTCGCCGGGGTCAACCCGTCGACCGTTTCTCGGGCGCTGAGCCGTCCTGGCCGCATCAACGAGAAGACGGCGCAGAAGATCCACGACGCCGCCAAGCAGCTCAACTACGTGGCGAACCCCGCCGCCCGGGCGCTCCCCACCGGGCGCACCGGCACGCTCGGCCTCATCGTCGCCGACATCACGAACCCGATGTTCTTCGACGTCGTCCGCGGCGCGGAGCGCGAGGCCGCCGAACGCAACTACACGCTCGTGCTCGCGGAGTTCAAGGAGTCGGCGGAGATGGAGCTGCTGACCGCCAGGCGGCTCATGCCCTCCGTCGACGGGCTCATCCTCGCGACCTCGCGGCTCCTGCCCGACGACGTCCGCGCGCTGGGCCAGGAGAAACCCGTCGTCGTGATCAACCGTCAGGTCGACGAGGTCGACAGCATCGTCGCGGACATCGACCCGGGCCTCACCGAGGCGATCGACCACCTCGCCGCCCTCGGGCATCGCCGCCTCGCGTTCGTCTCCGGCCCCGATCGGTCCTGGATGTCGCGGCATCGGTGGAGCCGGACGCGGGAGCTGTGCGCCGAACGCGGCATCGAGACGGTGCGGGTGCCGTCGACGCAGCCCGACATGGCCGCGGGGAGGGCGGCGGCCACGGCCGTGCTCGAGACGGGCGCCACCGCCGTCCTCGCCTACAACGACCTCCTGGCCATCGGCATCATGCTGGAGCTGCGCTCACGAGGCGTCGAGATGCCCGCCCAGCTGAGCCTCATCGGCTTCGACGACATCTTCGGTTCGGACTTCACGACACCGGCACTCACTTCGATCCGGAGCCCGCACATCGCCTCCGGCTCCTACGCCGTGCGCACACTCTTCGCGCATCTCGGGGGCACAGACGTGCCGACCATCACCGACCTCGCGACCACGCTCATCATGCGCGAGTCGACCGCCCCGCCGCCGGCCACGGGCTGAGGCGCTGGCGCCCTTCGACAGGCTCAGGGACCGGAAGAGGTAGCTCAGGGACCGGAAGAGGTGACTCAGGGACCGGAAGAGATGACTCAGGGACCGGAAGAGGTGACTCAGGGTCCGGGAAGGGCTCAGGAGCGGCCTCGCGCGGGGACGGACCGGCGGGTACGCTCGATCCGATGATCGAGCTGAGCCCGCACCGGACGGAGTGGGCGGCGGCGTTCCGACATGAAGCGGCGCGGCTCTCGGACGTCCTCCACGGGCGCGTCGACGCGATCGAGCACATCGGGAGCACCGCCGTCCCGGGCCTCGTCGCCAAGCCGATCGTCGACCTCGCCGCGAGAGCGACGGCAGCCGGCGACCCGTTCGCCCTCGGACCGCTCCTGGCCGGGCTCGGGTACGAGCCGAACGCCGCGGGACCGAAGACGCATGCCGTGTACGTCCGCTCGGAGGGAGCCCGTCGCACGCACATCCTCCACGTGTTCGACTCAGACGCGTGGGAGCACTGCAACCAGCGGCTGTTCCGGGACAAGCTGCTGCACGATGCCGCCGCCCGGCATCGCTACGGAGCGCTCAAGCACCGGCTGGCCGCGACCGACGACGGCCGGGCGTACACTGCCGCGAAGCTCCCGCTCATCGAGGAGCTGTTGAACGAGGAGCGGACGAGCCGGGGGCTACCGCCGACCACGGCGTGGGACAAGTAGGCACTGCCCTTCGACAGGCTCAGAGACCGGCGAGGCTCAGAGACCGGGCGAGGCTCAGAGTCCGGGCGAGGCTCAGGGATCCGGCGCTGGCGCTGGGGAGACGTCAGCCTCGGGAACGCGGGTGGGTTGCGCCGCGGCTCGACGCGAGGGTGACACTCGGGTACTCGCCGAAACGACCCGTGTAGGTCGCCGCGAATCGGCCGAGATGGGTGAAGCCCCACCGCCTGGCCACCTCGGCGACCGTGGCGAGGCCCGGTTCGGCATCCCGCAGCTCCTGCCGGACGCGATCAAGCCGGATCGATCGCAGGTAGTCGGTGGCCGTGATGTCGTACTCGCGACGGAACGCCGCCTGCAGGCTGCGTAGGCTCAGCCCGGCTGCCGCGGCGATCTCATCGGTCCCCAGGGGGCGGTGCGCGTTCGCGATCATGAACTCCACCGCGGCGCGCGTCTTCCGACCTGGCGGAACGGCCAGGTCCGATCGCGGTCGCAGAGCGAGGTGGGGGAACGTCTCGAGGAGGGTGACGGCGGCGGCACGGTTCGCCTCGGCGCGCAGCACCGCGGAACTGCCCTCGTCGTAGACGACCCGGGCGACTGTCGCCACCGTCTCGGTCCAGCGCCGCAGGGCGTCGCCCGACGGACGGAACGTCGTGTCGAACCGGATCGGACCCACCGACCCCTCGGTCTCCCCCGCGATGCCCTCGAGATACGCGCCGCCGAAGTGCATCATGTTGAGCCGGTAGTCGATGAGGTCGAACTGCGCGGGGCGGTCATTCGCGAACATCGCCGGCAGGCCCTGCTCGAACGTCATCGGCGAGCCGAGCAGATCCGAGACACCCTCGCCGCGCGTGAGCCAGGAGACGATGTACTCGCCCTGGGTGAGCGAGGCCCCGGTGATGCGACCCTCCACCTGTGACGCACGCAGCGACAAGTCGTCGTCGCCGATGGAGGTGAAGCGGTATCCGAACGCGTCGGCGGTGGGCTCGACGGTCATGCGGCCGATGTTGTACGCGGCACCGTACAGCTCGCGTGCGTCGTCGACGTCACTCCCCGCGGCCTCGAACCGCTCCGCCGACCCTGGTTTCACGCTCATCCTGCTCAGAATCTCACGGCTGCGCCGCAGCTCCACTTCCGGGCGGTCAACGTTCGTTTATCGGATAACGCCGGGTCGCCGCCTGGCGCCAGGCATCACCCGACGTACGAGGTGTCGGAGCGGGCCTCTCCCGCCACGACCGCCGTCAGGTCGACCTCGCGGCCGTCGAGCCGGAAGGTGAACCGCCCCGTCTGCTCGACCGTCGGCGTCTCGGTGAGGTACTGGCGGAGTTCGGCGCGTTCGCTCTCGTGCAGCCAGACCACCGGGTCGGAGGTCGACTTGAACTCGAGGATGGCGGCGACGTCCTGGAGCATGCGACGTTCGACGGGGTCGAGGAGGTTCCGGGCACTGCGGAAGTAGACGGCGTCGGGGTCGACCTCGTAGACGTCTTTGAGCCAGACGCGGTTGACGGAGTCGACGATCGAGTTCCACGCCCCGACGCCCGACGGATCGCCGACCCGTTCGGCGTTGTCCCAGAACGGACCGACATCCGGCCCCACTCGCGCGCCGTCGAACACGCCGATGGACGGGATCATCGGAACGCCGCAGCCGAGCAGGTACACGTCGTCGCCGACGGTCTCCCTGATGAACGAGATCGCGTCCCGATAGGCGGTCTCGCGGTGGATGTCCTGGTGCCGCCGACCGGTGACGGCGCCCGCGTACATGAAGTCGAGCTTGAGGTAGCTGAAGCCCCACCCGGTGACGCGCTCGAAGACCTCGCGGAGGTGGTCCTGCACCTCCCGCTGCGTGGTGTCGAGTGAGTAGTAGTGGGAGTTCCAGTTGTAGCCGGTCGCCAGCGGCCGGCCGGCGTCGTCCTGCACGAGGAGGTCGGGGCGCTCCCGCGCGATCGTGGAGTCGGGCAGCGCGATCATCGGTGCGAGCCAGAGCCCCGGGCGGAACCCGGCTTCGGTGATACGCCCGGCGGTCGCCTGCATGCCCGACGGGAAGTCCGGGCCGGCCGTCCAGTCGCCCACGATCGGCTCCCAGCCGTCGTCGAGCTGGAACACGTCGAAGGGGTACCCGGTGAGGTCGGCGACGGTGCGGGCGACCAGCTCCTCGTCGATGCCCTCGTAGTAGGAGTACCAACTGCTCCAGACGCGACCGGCGCGCTGCGAGCGCCGCCCGAGTCGTTCGGACAGGATCGCCGCATAGTCGGCGAAGGCCTGCTGCTCCGGTCCGCACGTGACGAACCACTCGGCTTCGTCGGTCTCGCTCCGCGCCCAGATCGTGTTGCGGTCGGCACCGACCCGGGGGTTGCCGAGCCCGAGGGTCCCGATGAGCAGCACGGTGCCGTCGGGTCCCTCGATGGCACCGACACCACTGCCGGAGTGGAGGTGCGGGGTCTCGTTGACCGCGTCGTCGGCGGTGAGCAGCCGGTCGGGGCTGTCCTTGATGCCGATGGTCTCGCCGTCCGTGGTGGTCCACCCGCTCGGGCTCCACGAGTTCCAGCCGTGCCGGTAGAAGCCGGTGTCGCCGAAGGGGTGGAGGAGCGCGAGCGGACCGGCGGGTACGACGAACCCGGTGCTGGTGGCGGTCGGTTCGCCGGCGACGTTCGCGGGGATGCGGAGGTCACCGAAGGTGAAGGTGTGCAGCATGGCCGACTTTCTGTGTGAGTGGGCGCGCGCTCGGAGTCGACGCGGGTTTCCCGACCACCGCCGCGGGGCTGCCGCGGGTAGAGTCGAGGAGGCGGAGTTAATACTGCAACGTGCCGTGAAAAGTCGCAAGAGGGGAAGAGGAATGCCTCGAGAGGCGATGGTGGAGACATCCGGCGGATCGATGGGCAGTCGGTCGTTGCTCCGGAGGATGAACTCGCTCGGTGTACTGCGCGCCCTGCTCGCGGCGCCGCTCACCCTGCGGAAACTGGCGGACGCGTCCGGGTTGTCTCGGACGGCCATCGACGCGATCGTGACGGACCTCGTCGAGATGGGCTGGCTCGAAGCCGTCGAACGCGCCCCGGCATCCCGGATCGGCAGACCCGCCACCGCCTTCCACGTGCGGGCCGGACTCGGCCACCTCCTGTCGCTCGACATCGGCGCGAACCACATCCACGCCGTCGTGTCCGACCTCGCCGGTGCCGTCCTGGGCCGGCGCACCGCTCGCCTGCCCGAGGACACCGGTGCGCCCGAGCGCATCGCCCTGGCACTGGCGACCGGCGATGAGGTGCTCGGCACCCTCGGCGTCACCCGTGGATCGGTGTGGATCGTCGCCGTGGGATCCCCGGGCGCGATCGGCCGGCACGGCGAGGTACTGCACTTCGGCGGGACCGGTCTCCCGGACTGGGTCGGGCTGAACCTGCGCGAACGGTTCGAGCAGGAGTTCGACGGGGCCGTCCTGGTGGAGGGCGACGTCGCGCTCGGTGCCCGCGCGGAACTGACCGTCGGCGCGGCACAGGGCCACCGCGACGTCGTCTACCTCCTCTGCGGCGTGCGCACCAGCGCGGCCTCCATCGTCGACGGCAAGGTGCATCGCGGCGTGCACGGTGCGGCAGGGATCGTCGGTGAGATGCCCGAACTCCGGTGGTACCGCCTGAACGAGCGGTACGGCGAGTCGGTGCTCGGCTCGCCACGGCCGTCCCGCGAGGAGATCTTCGAGGCGGCTCGCGCCGGGGATCGGAGCGCCCTGACGGCGATGGACGAGTTCGCCGACGACCTGGCCACCGGCGCGGCGGCGATGGTCCTCGCTCTCGATCCAGACCTCCTCGTGGTCGGCGGCGGCAGCGCGCCGGGCGCGGACGTCTTCCTGCCGCGCTTCATCCGCACCCTCGGCGAGATCTGCCCACTGCCACCGGACGTGGTCGTCTCCTCGCTCGGTTCGGAGGCGGTGGCGATGGGTGGCGTCAGCCTGGCGTCCCGACACCTCGACAGCGCCCTGGAGGCGGCGGTCCGTGACTCGGAGCGGTTCCCCGACCCGGCCGGAGCACTGCAGCTCGTCAAGCGGACCGCAGCGTCCTGAGCCATCGCCGCCCGCGACGGGTGGTGGTTCAGCGACCGTCGAGCTGCGCGGCGAGGACCGACGTCACTTCGCGGCGCTCGGGGATCGCCGCGTCGTAGACGTCCTGGATCACGTCGAACGCCTTCCGCGCTTCTGCGGGGTGGAGCCAGAAGGCGCCCGGTTCGTCGAGCCCCGCGTAGAAGTCCTGGATCAGCCGCTCATGGGAGACGCCCCAGTAGGAGCGCGCTCCGCTGGCCGTCACACGTTCAACGGTGGTCTCGACGCGCCCGTCGGCGAAGCGCGCGGTGAGTTCGGCCCCCAAGCTCAGCGTGCCCAGCTCGCAGACGACGTCGATCCTCACGGGCAGGTTCGCGACCCCGGCGACTGTCGCGTAGACCGTGCTCGTCGCGCCACCGGCGTGCACGATGCGCAGCTCGGCCGTGTCCTCCACCTCGATCGTCGCGGCGAGGGCACGGGTGGCGATCGACCCCGTCGCCTCGAGCGGGTCGCCGACCAACCACTGCACGAGGTCGATCGTGTGGATCGCCTGGTTCATGAGGAGTCCGCCGCCGCCGGTCTCCCAGCGACCGCGCCACGGGCGATCCTCGTAGTAGGCCGCCGTCCGATGCCACGGCACGACCGCCGAAGCGCCGAGCACTGCGCCGAGCTCGCCGGAGTCGAGGAGTTCCTTCGCGCGCTCCGCGGGCCGGTTGTAGCGGTTCTGGAAGCACACGGCGATCTTCGCGCGGCTGTGCTCCGCCGCAGCCAGGAGCCGCTCGGCTTCCTCGCGCGTGTGAGCGAGGGGCTTCTCGAGGATGACGTCGATCCCGCGCTCGAGTGCCCGGATCGCCTGGTCGGCGTGCAGGTGGTGCGGGGTGCAGATGTGGACGACGTCGGGTCGTGCCTCGTCGAACAGCCGGTCGAGCTCGGTGAAGCCGGGGACACCCGTCGCAGCCGTCGCCGCATCGAGCCGGTCGGCGTCGACGTCGCACACCGCCACGAGCTGCGCACCGGGGACCGTCTCGATCGCCGCGAGGTGGAGGGCGGCGATGTCGCCGCACCCGATCACGGCGACGCGACGGAGGACGGGTGCGGGCCCGCGAGTCATCGCAGCTCGATCCCCAGCTCGTCGGTGAGCCTCCGGAAGGCCCGGGCGGCCACGCCGAACGAGGCGGGACCGGAGAAGCCGCCGAGCGCGTGGGTGTCGGAGAGGTGCGGCTCGAGCGAGGCGAACCCGGCGTAGCCGTCGTCGCGCAACGCGGTCAGCGTCTCGCGCAATTGCCCGTCGCCCTCGCCGGACGGCACGACCTGCCCGCTCTCGGCGACCGCGTCCTTGACCTGCAGGTAGTCGAGGTACGGGCGCAGCATCGCGTAGCCGTCGTCGAACGGGGCGACGCCCACCTGGACGAAGTTCGCGTTGTCCCAGGCGAGGCGGAGTGCCGGCGATCCGACGGACTCGACGAGGTCGAGGATGCGCTCCGGGACGTCGCCGTAGATGTCCTTCTCGTTCTCGTGCAGGAGCACGACCCCCTCACGTTCGGCCAGGTCGGCGAGCAGGCGCATGCGGACCAGGACGTCGTCGCGGGTGGCCTCCACCGGCACGCCCTCGCCGCGGAAGAAGGAGAAGATGCGGATGTTCGAGGTCCCGAGGGCGTGTGCAGCGGCGATCGCCCGCGCGAGGCGGGCGACCTCCAGCTCGGCGTCGAGGGCCACGTCGACCTTGCCGATCGGCGATCCGATGGCGGACACGCCCATGCCCGACCGCTGCAGTTGCGCACCGAGTCGGGCGAGCTGGTCGGCGTCGAGGTCGATGATGTTGACGCCCCACGCGCTCCGGACCTCGATGTGCGATGCGCCGAGTGCCTCGAGCACGGCGATCTGCGTCGTCGGGTCGGTGTCGATCTCGTCGCCGAAGCCCGACAGGGTCCAGCTCACCGGGTGTTGTGCATTCACGTGCGCTTCCGCCTTCGCGTTCGTCCTCGTCATCGGGAACCAGACAGTCGGGCTGCCGGCCCTGTCAGCCTACGGCTCTGGCAACCGGTTGACAACCCTCCCCGGTGGTGCGGCCAGCGCGGTGCGCTGACGCGAGCGCGGGGTACAGACTCGAGCGCGCCCCTCCGGAGACCCGCGCTCTCGCACCAGCACCGCGCTGAGGCCGCGACGCGCGCACTCACGCCCGGACACCCGCGCTCACGCCGCCATACCCGCGCTCACCCCAGCGCACCGCGCTGGGCATGAACCCGGGCCGAGGGGTCGCCCTAGGATGGAGCGTGTGACCGATCTCTACCTCGCGAGTACGACCGTGTCCTTCCACCGCAGCTGGTCCTGCGTGCTGTTCGATCTCGACGGCACGATCGTGGACTCGGCTCCCGGCATCATCTCCCGCATGAAGACGACCCTGGCGAACGTCGGTGCCGTCGTGCCGTCCGACGAATCGCTGCTGCGTTGGGTCGGGCCGCCGCTGCTCGACTCCTTCCGCGATTTCGCGGACATGGACCCACTGCAGTCGCAGCTCGCCCTCACCGAGTACCGTCGCCAGGTCGCCATCGAGGGCGCCGAGGTCGGCACCGCGGTGTTCCCAGGCGTCGCCGGGCTGCTCGCGCGCATCTCCGAGGCCGGGATCCCCATCGGGCTCGCGACCTCGAAGCCCGAGTCGCAGGCGAACACCATCCTCGACCACTTCGGCCTGAGCCAGTACTTCACCGTCGTCACGGGCGCCTCCGAGGACGAGGTCCGCAGCAGCAAGGCCGACGTCGTCGGTGAGGCCGTCCGGCGCCTCACGGCCGCTGGCGTCGACACGTCCCGCACCGTGCTGGTCGGCGACCGCCTCCACGACATCGAGGGAGCGGCAGCGCACGGGATCCCGACGATCCTCGTCGAGTGGGGCTACGGCTCGCCGGCAGAGGCCACCGGCGCCCTCGCCGTCGTCCACTCGATCGACGCCCTGTCGAACCTCATCACGGGCTGAGCGACGGGGCGAGCGCCGAGGCGCACTCCGACACCCGCACCTCGAGCAAGGTGCTCACGACAGCGCCCGGTGATACGCCTCCAAGACCGGCGGCAGCCCCTCGGTCAGCATCCTCTTCCGGACGTTGCCGAGCAGCCTCGACATGAAGAAGCCGCCGATCCCGGTGAAGCCGGTGTGGTGCCAGGTGAAGCGGGTGCCGTCAGGCGTCGCCTCCAGGCGGTAGGTCACGTCGGTGACGTCGTCGGTGTCCGCGTCGCCATTCCACGTGTAGTGGAGCGCCGCGGGCGCATCGACGGAGACCACCTCGCAGTGCACGACCCCGTCCCAGCCGATCGTCGGTTTGCCGACGAACCGGAACGGCGTCCCCGGAACGGGCGCGAAGCCCTCCGGCCGGCCGCCCTGCCCCGTCGTCGTCCAGCGCGCGACCTGTTCAGGCTCGGTCAGGACAGCCCAGACCTCCTCGATGGGATAGGGGTACTCGCGGACCACGGTGTATTCGGTCATGTCGTTCACCTTTCACGTCAGAAGCCGCCAGCCTACCTATCGGTAGGTAGTTAATCTACCGCGCGGTAGGTACGATGGGGGCATGAGCGAGCACCAGGACACGGTCGTGCGAAGCCGTGGTGGCGCACAGACCCGCGAGGCGGCCAGGCGAGTGGCACTGCGACTCTTCACGGAGCAGGGCTATGAGGCGACCTCGCTGCGACAGATCGCGGACGAGCTCGGGATCAACAAGGCCTCGCTGTACTATCACTTCGACGGCAAGGAGGCGATCGTGCAGTCCTTGCTCGATCAGCGCGGAGACGAGGCGGAGGACCTCCTCGACTGGGTTCGCGACCAGCCTGCGACCCCCGCCCTCCTCGCCGAAGCGGTGACCCGATGGGTCGATTCCTTCACCGCCGAGAAACTGCAGGGCATCCGGTTCCTCTCCGCGAACCCCCTGCTCTTCGCCGGCCTGGCACACGACGGCGACGAGCCTCGCGTCGGCACCGGCCTGTCCCAACTCGCAGACGACCTGGGCCGACTGCTCCCCGACACGAACCCCGAGTCGGTGGTCATGCTGCGGATGGCGTTGCTGTCCATCAACGCCGCCGTCTCGGCCGCGGCGAACACGGACGCGACCGACGCCGCCATCATCGCCGCAGCCCGACGGACGGCGCGGGTCATGACCGACGCACTGCTCCACCCCGGGCCACTCGATCGCTGACTTCGTCCGGACTACCACCCGGGCGGTTCCTGAACAGGAAGGTCTGGCTTCACCGACACCTGCTCACTAGGGTGTTGACCATCCAGAGGAGGTCGACATGGCGGTGTTCACACGCGGTTTCGGAGGACGGGCACGGGAGCAGGACGACCGACTCCCGCCCGGTCAGTTCCTCACCGAGGACTTCCCGGTGCTGTCCGCCGGGCCCACGCCGCGGATCGACACCGATGAGTGGGAGTTCCAGATCCGGACGGAGACGGGCGAGACCCACCGCTGGGACTGGGCGGCCATGCAGGCCCTGCAGCAGGACGACATCACCCGCGACATCCACTGCGTGACCCGCTGGACGAAACTCGGCACGAGCTGGCAGGGCGTCTCCCTCGACACGCTCTTCGCCGAGGTCGAGAGCGGCTACGACTTCGTGATGGCCCACTCCTACGGCGGCTACACGACCAACGTCCCACTCGACGACCTCCTGGACGGCAAGGCCTGGATCGCCACCGGCTTCGACGGCGAGCCGCTCGCCGCGGAGCACGGCGGCCCGGCGCGACTCCTCATCCCGCACCTCTACTTCTGGAAGAGCGCGAAGTGGATCCGCGGGCTCGTCATGCAGCAGGACGACGAACCGGGGTTCTGGGAGCAGAACGGCTATCACGCCTACGGTGACCCCTGGCTCGAACAGCGGTACTCGTGAGGCGCACGAACCATGTCGACGTCTGGAAGCCGGCCACCGTGGTCACGGCGACGCAGCTGACGCCCTCGGGGCGGAGCCTCATCCTGGACGTCCCCGGCTGGGGCGGAAACCTGGCCGGACAGCACGCCGACGTCCGCCTCACCGCGCCCGACGGCTACCAGGCGGTGCGCTCCTACTCGATCGCCTCCGCGGATGCCGGTGACCGCATCGAGATCGCCGTCGACCGGGTCCCGGACGGCGAGGTCTCCCCGTTCCTCGTCGACGCGATCGAGGTCGGCGACCAGGTGGAGGTGCGCGGCCCGCTGGGCGGCTGGTTCGTCTGGCGCCTCGAGGACACGGAGCCGGTCCTCCTGATCGGCGGCGGGTCGGGCATCGTGCCGCTCATGGCGATGGTGCGAGCGCACGAAGCGGCCGGGAGCACGACGCCGTTCCGACTCGTGTACTCGGTCCGCTCACCGCAGGACGCATTCTTCGCCGACGAGCTCGCTGCGGCGACCGGGGTCGAGGTCACCTGGATCTACACCCGGCGAGCCCCCGACGGCTGGCCGCGTCCCGCCGGACGCCTGGCCGCAGCCGACCTGCAGGCGCTCGAGGCCACCGGTGGCGAGACCCCGTCGGTGTTCGTCTGCGGACCGACCGGCTTCGTCGAGGCGGTCGCCGACACCCTGGTCGCGATCGGCCATGATCCCGCCCGCATCAAGACCGAGCGGTTCGGAGGCGCGTGATGACCTCGCATCTCGACGGGAACGTCCTCGCCGGAACCCTGTCGGAACTGACCGGCACCGACCCGAGCGGGACAATGTCGCAGTGCCTCGGGTGCCGCGACGTCTCGCCCCTCGCCGCGGAGCTGGCGTTCGGCACCCCGGATGCCTGGGTGGTGCGCTGTCGGCACTGCGACGACGTCCTGCTGGTCGTCCTCCATCACGAGGAGACCACGCGTGTCACCCTCGACGGCGTCCGCTGGTGGACGGACCTCGGCTGACGCCCCTCCCTCGCACTCGTTCGCCCATGCTTGGGCGAACGGAACCTCGGGCGCCCAAATTTGGGCGAATGAGGGTCATCCATCAAAGCTATTGACATTAGCCAAACGGCGATGCAGACTAGCTTCATGAACACGAACCCGGCATCGACAGGGCCTGCCACCCGCACCCTCGAGCGTCCCGAAGGCAAGATCGCCTACGAGATCCAGGGCGACGGCCCGCTCGTCGTCCTCGTCCCGGGAATGGGCGAGCTCCGCTCCTCCTACCGTTTCCTCGCTCCCGCGCTCGTCCAGGCCGGGTACCGCGTCGCCTCCACCGACCTCCGTGGTCACGGCGACAGCGACACGACGTTCTCCGCCTATGGCGACGTCGCGACCGCCTCGGACGTCCACGCCCTCATCCGCGAACTGGGTGCCCCGGCCGTCATCGTCGGCAACTCGCTCGCTGCCGGCGCCGGCGTGATCGTCGCCGCCGAGCACCCGGATGACGTGTCCGGTCTCGTCCTCGTCGGGCCCTTCGTCCGCAAGCCGAAGGCGGGCGCCGTCATGCAGGCGGTCTTCCGCGCCATGATGGCCCCGCTGTGGATCGCGCGGGTCTGGAAGGCCTACCTCCCCACGCTGAACGCGGGCCGGAAGCCGGTCGACTTCGACGACCACCTCGCCGACGTCTTCGCGAGCCTGCGTCGACCCGCATACGGCAAGGCCTTCTCGCAGACGACGAGACAGACCGACCATGCTCCGGCCGAGGCTGCGCTCCCCGGCGTGAGCGCTCCGACGCTCGTGATCATGGGCACCAAGGACCCCGACTTCCCCGACCCCGCGGCTGAGGCCCGCTGGATCGGCGACACCCTGCACGCGGAGGTCGTCCTCGTCGAGGACGCCGGCCACTACCCGCAGGCCCAGCAGCCCGAGGTCACCTCGCAGGCCGTCCTCGGCTTCCTCCAGTCGGCGCTGCACCGTGCCTAGGGCGGGACTCAGCCGCGCGCGCGTGGTGGACGAAGCGGCCGAACTCGCCGACGAGGTCGGGCTCGAGGGGCTGACCCTCGCCGCCCTCGCCGAACGGCTCGGCGTCCGGCAGCCCTCGCTCTACAAGCACCTCGACTCGCTCGCCGGACTCCGCCGGAGCATCTCCCTCAAGGCGAAGGGCGAGCTCGGCGACGTCCTGCTGCGCGCGGCCGTCGGCCGTTCGGGCGCGGACGCGATCACGGTGATGGCCGGGGCCTACCGGGAGTGGGCCCTGGAGCACCCGGCACGCTACACGGCCGCGCAGTGGATCGCCGGACCGGAGGACGAGGAGGACACGGCGGCATCGCTCGGCGCCATCCAGGTCATCAGCGACGTCCTCACGGCCTACGAACTCCGCGGTGACGACGCCATCGACGCGATCCGAGCGTTCCGCTCCACCCTGCACGGTTTCGTGTCGCTCGAGGCGGCAGGCTCCTTCGGGCTCGACCGAGACCTCGACCGCAGCTTCGACCGCCTCGTCCGTGGTTTCGTCATCACGCTGACCTCTTGGGCCCAGACGGACAGCGGCGTGTCCGACGGCCGGTAGCTCCGCAACGGCTTCCGCCACGAGGATCGCGCCGGTACATTGCCGTCATGTCATGTCGCATCAGTGAACTCGTCCTGGACTGCCGCGATCCGGAAGCGCTCGCCCGCTTCTGGTGCGAGGTCCTCGACTTCGTCGTGCTCGACCGGGACGAGGACGGGGTGGAGATCGGAGCGCGGGACGGCTTCGGTGGATCGCAGCCGACCATCATCCTCAGCCGCAGCGACGACCCGCCACAGCCGAAGTCGAAGCTCCACATCGACGTCAGCCCGACCGACGGCGACCAGGACGCCGAGCTCGAGCGCCTGCTGGCCCTCGGTGCACGCCCGACGGACATCGGACAGACGGGCGACGAGTCGTGGCACGTCCTCGCCGATCCCGAGGGCAACGCCTTCTGCCTCCTGCGCACGCCGGTCAAGCCGGTCTGATCGGCCTCAGTCCCGCGCGATGAGGGCGAACCGTTCGAGGACGACGAGCGTCGTGTCGTCGAGCTGGAAGCCGGGGCCGAGTTCGGCCTGCATCTCCGGTGAGGTCCAGAACCGTTCGTGGCCGGAACGCCAGTCGGCGACCGACGTGTAGCCTTCGCCCTCCGCCAGAGCGTGGGCCAGCGGCACCTCGCCCAGCGGTACCACCTCGACACCCACCGTCTCGATGACGAAGCGGTGAGCGCCATCGGAATCGACGACGATTCCGCGCTGCCCGACCGCCGGCAACTCCTCGGCTGCCACCTCGTACTCGTGCGCCAGCGAACTCGTCGCGACCTTCTCGCCGGACTCGATCGCCGCCACCAGCCTGTCCCGCAGCGGGCCGGGGAACGCGAACTCGACGATGGGGAGGTGGTCATCCATGCCTCCATCCCAGCATCGATCGACGCGTCGAGCCACTGCACCACTCCTGTCGGTTTCCTGCGGCGGCGCCTGCTGCCTCCGGCGGACGCGGGCGGATGCAGTCTGAGGGCCGGCGGGCACCGTGCCGGTGGGATAATCGGCGCATGTCCTCGACCGCGCGGTACGCCAGGCAGCTCGCCCTCCCCGGGTTCGGACTGACGGCGCAGCAGCGCCTCGCCGACGCACGGGTGCTGATCGTCGGCGCCGGCGGCCTCGGCAGCATCGTCATCCCGGCGCTCGCCGCTGCCGGTGTCGGTTCCGGCGACGGCGCGATCCACCTCGTGGACGACGACACGGTCGAGCTCAGCAACCTGCATCGGCAGACCGTCCACAGCACCGCGGACGTCGGCCGGCCGAAGGTCGACTCGGCCGCCGACCGCGCCGTCGCCGTGAACACCGATGCGACGATCCTCAGGCACCGCCTCCGTCTCGGACCCGGCGAGATCATGGGGCTCCTCGCCGACGCCGAGATCGACCTCGTCATCGACGGCAGCGACAACTTCGATACCCGGTACCTCGTCGACGACGCCGCGACGCTCGCCGACGTCCCGCTCGTCTGGGGCGCGGTCTCGCAGTACGGCGGGCAGGCCGGGCTCAGCTGGTCGTCTCGCGGCCCGCGCTACCGCGACCTCTTCCCCCACCCGCCGACGGACGGTTCGGTGCTCTCCTGCGAGGCCGGCGGCGTCCTGCCCACCACGGTCGGGGTCATCGGGTCCATCATGGCCACCGAGGCGATCAAAGTGCTCACGGGAGTCGGGATCCTCTCGCTCGGCCGGGTGACGATGTTCGACGGGCTGAGCGGCGGGTTCCGCGAACTCCGATACGAGCGCGACCCCGCGGGTGCCCGGCAGGTGTCGCTCGACGAGCATCTGCATCGGATGCCAGGAGGGGACGCGGCGAGCGCCGCAGCGGCAGCCCCTCACGAGCCGCGACACGCCGGCCGCACGATCACCGCACCGCAGCTCGCGGCGAGCGACGATGAGGCCGTGCTGCTCGATGTCCGCGAGCCGTGGGAGGCGGAGATCGCCCGGCTGCCCGGTTCGACCCTGATGCCGCTCGGCTCGCTCCCCGAGACGCTCCACGGTCTCGACCCCGAGACGCCCGTGGTCGTCTACTGCCACCACGGCATCCGATCCGAGTCGGCGCTCCGCCTGCTCCTCGAGCGCGGCTACTCGGCCGTCCACCTCGAGGGCGGCATCGACGCGTGGTCGCGCCTCGTGGATCCGACCGTCCCCCGCTACTGACCGCGGCTCCGAACACCCCGTGCAGCCCCACCGACCGACCTCGACGACGGGAACCACCATGACGACGCCAGCGCCCACGAGTCGGAAGACCGTCGAGCAGCATGCCTCCGACGTCGCCGCCCTCCTCGACGCCGTGACCGACACCGGCGCCGAGCACGTGCCGATCGACGAGGCGGCAGGTCGGGTGACGGGCGTGGCGGTGCCGTCACCGGTCGACCTGCCGCTGTTCCGCAACTCGCAGATGGACGGCTTCGCGGTTCGGGCAACAGACCTCACGGGCGATGAGACGCGGTTGCGGGTGGTGGGCGAGATCGCCGCGCGTCCGATCGACCCCGCGCCGCTCGAACCGGGGACGTCGGTACGCATCATGACCGGCGCGGTCGTGCCGCCGGGAGCGGACGTCGTCGTGCCGGTCGAGGAGAGCGAGGTCGAGACGGATTCCCACGGTGTCGAGACCGTCGTCCTCGGTCGTCCGCGCAGCGGCGGAGAGCGCCCGGTGGGACTGTTCGTCCGGGAGCGCGGGAGCGACGTCCGCGCCGGTGAGGAGCTGCTTCCGGCCGGCGTGCGCCTCGCTTCACGACACCTCGCCGTCCTGGCAGCGGCCGGGATCACGACCGTCGAGGTGCGGCGGCGGGTTCGGGTCGCGATCGTCACGACCGGTGCCGAACTCGTCGAACCCGGCGAGACGCCGACCCTCGGCCAGACCTTCGACTCCAACGGGACCGCACTGGCGGCCGCCGTTGTCGCTGCCGGAGCCGAGGTCGCCGACCGTGCGCGCGTCGTCGACGACGCCGACGTCCTGCTCGCCCTGCTCGACGACCTCCACGGCGAGGTCGATCTCATCCTCACCTCCGGCGGGATCTCCATGGGCGAGCACGAGGTCGTCCGTGACGTCCTCGGGCCGCTGGGTGGCTGGATCGGTTCGGTCGCGATGCAGCCCGGCGGACCACAGGCGCTCGGTGCCCACCGGGGCGTCCCGATCATCGCGTTCCCCGGCAACCCGGTGAGCACGCAACTCTCGTTTGAGGTCTTCGTCGCACCGGTCCTCCGTCGGGTCGCCGGCTTACCACAGGCGTCGCGCGAGCCGGCCGAGCTCGCGATCGCCGTGCGTTCGGTGCCCGGCAAGCGCCAGTTCCTGCGCGGACGCCGGCGTGACGACGGCCGGGTCGAGCCGGTCGCAGGCCCCGGCTCCCACCTCGTGGCCGGGCTCGCGGCCTCCGACGTGCTGCTCGTGATCCCGGAGGACGTCCTCGAGCTCGACGCGGGTGCCACTGTGGAAGCATGGGCACTATGACCGGGCTCACCCACCTCGACGACGACGGCCGCGCACGTATGGTCGATGTCGGCGACAAGGCCACGACGAAGCGGGTCGCGACGGCGACGGCGACGTTCACCACCCGACCGGACGTGATCGCGCTCGTGCAGGCGGACGGTCTGCCGAAGGCGGACGTCATCGCGACGGCCCGCATCGCGGGGATCGCCGGAGCCAAGCGGACGAGCGAGCTCATTCCGCTGTGCCACCAGCTCGCACTGTCGTCCGTGAGCCTCGACTTCGCGTTCACTGAGGACTCGATCGTCATCACCGCGACGGCCAAGACGACCGGCCAGACCGGGGTCGAGATGGAGGCCCTGACGGCCGCGTCGATCGCCGGCCTGACCCTGCACGACATGGTCAAGGCCGTCGACCCGGCCTCGGTCCTCGGCGACATCCGGCTGCTGGAGAAGTCCGGCGGCAAGCGCGGGAACTGGACGCCCGAGGCCTCCGACCCGGTCGAGGCACCGGCGGCACGAACCGTCCGCCCGCGCACGGCAGCCGTGATCGTCGCGTCGACCGCCGGCGCGGCGGGCACGCGCGAGGACCTCACGGGGCCGCGCATCTCCGCCTGGTTGTCCGAGCACGACTACGCGGTCGATGCGGTGACGGTCGTGTCCGACGCCGACGTGCACCACGCGATCACGGCAGCCCTGGACGCTGCGCCCGCGGTGCTCATCACGACGGGCGGCACCGGCCTCTCGCCGAGCGACCGCACCCCGGAGGCGACGCAGCCCCACCTCGACCGCGAACTGCCCGGCATCGCGGAGGCGATCCGTGCCCTCGGGTCGACCAAGACCCCGACCGCGGCGCTCAGTCGCGGGCTCGCCGGGGTGTCCGGCGGCACCGTCGTCGTGAACCTCCCCGGGTCGACCGGCGGCGTCAAGGACGGACTCGCGGTCCTCGACGGCCTGCTCGACCATCTCGTCGCCCAGATCGCCGGAGGTGGCGCGCATGAGTGAGTCGACGGTTCCCGAGGTCCTCGCCCTCATCTCCGAGTCGCCCCTCGACGCGCACGCGATCGAGGACTTCGTCGCGGCACCCGCCAACGGTGCGCTCGTGGCCTTCCGAGGCATCGTGCGCGACCACGACCACGGCGAGGCGGTCGACGCCCTCGACTACCGGGCCCACCCCGACGCCCAACGGTTCCTGGAGGACTGCTGCCGGACGGTCGCCGCGGAGACCGGTCTTCGAGTGGCAGCAGCGCACCGCGTCGGGTCGCTCGTCGTCGGCGACCTGGCCCTCGTGGCCGCCGTCGCCGCCGCGCACCGGGCCGAGGCCTTCGCCGCCTGCGAGCGGCTGGTCGAGGAGATCAAGCGCACCGTCCCCATCTGGAAGCGCCAGCACCTGGCCGACGGCGAGACGGAGTGGGTCGGCCTGTGACAGGCCACTTCGGTGAATCGCGTATAATTATGCATTATTGCGAAAATGCAATAATCGGCTAGAAAACGGTATGATTCGAGCATGCGCGCGGAACTGAACCCGTACTCGCCTGGATCAGGCCTCACGCCTCCCTATCTCGTAGGCCGCGAGAACGAGATCGAGATGTTCGATCTCATCGTCGCTCGGTCCCGGAGGCGCCTCCATAGTCGCGGCATCGTCCTGCACGGCCTGAGGGGTGTCGGGAAGACCGTGCTGCTGAATCGCTTCCGTGAGCAGGCAGAGCGCGCGGATTGGTTCATCATCGAACTGGAAGGCCGCTCATCCGAGCTGGGAAACGAGGCTGTTCGACAGAAGCTGGGGCGATCGCTGCTGCTGGCGAGCAGAAAGCTCCAGCGCACGAAGCATGCGACTACAGCCGTCAGACATGCCCTGCGAACGGTCAAGTCGTTCAGCCTGTCTCTTGGGGTGGCGTCCATCGACATCGGACTCGAGGCCCTGCCGGGCAGGGCAGACTCAGGCCAGATCGAGATCGACTTCGAGGAGGTCGTCGAAGACCTCGCGCCTGCGCTGATGGAGACGTCCACAGCGTTCGCGCTGTTCATCGACGAGATGCAGGACATCGACCCGGAGCTGATCATCGCGCTCCTTGCGGCTCAGCATCGTGCCGGGCAGAAGGGATGGCCGTTCTACATCTTCGGGGCCGGCCTGCCATCCCTACCGTCCGTGCTGAGCGAAGCCCGATCGTACGCCGAGCGGTTGTTCAACTACCGCGAGATCGGCGCCCTCGATCCTGCTGCCGCCTTCGAGGCGCTCACCGTGCCCGCCACCCGACAAGGCGCCTCGTTCGAGAGTGGAGCTGCCGAAGACATCGTTCATGCGGCCAATGGGTACCCGTATTTCCTCCAGACCTACGGCCAAGCCTCTTGGGAGATCGCATCAGAGCGCACGATATCGCGCGAAGACGCGGCGGCGGCCGTCATCGATGGCAACGCGTCGTTGGACATGGGCTTCTTTCCCGCACGCTGGGACCGCGCGACGCCAGCTGAGCGCCAGTACCTCCGAGCCATGTCGATCGACGGCGACCGTGGAACGCGCACGGCCGACGTCGCCGTGCGACTCGAAACGAGGGCGACGAGTCTTTCCCCCGCTCGCCAGAGCCTCATCGACAAAGGGATCATCTACATGCCGGAACGCGGACGCGTCTCGTTCACCGTTCCGAACATGGCCGCATTCATTCAGCGGCAGTACGAGATCGACATCGAGTGATGGACGGGGGACGGACGCCGCCGGAACGACAGAAGACAGCGCGCCGGAAGACCGTCGTCAGAGTGGCGATCGCGCTCGGCCTCATCCTGCTCGTGGCGCTGCTCGTCCGCGCCTGTGCGCCGATGACGATCGCCGCGATCGGCGCGAAGGCCACGGTCGAAGCCGAGCTCGGCGGTCGTGGGACGGTGACGGTCCGGACGATCGAGCCGAAGATCAACGTCATGCCGAGGTGTGACCTCCGGGTGTCGGTGCACGAGGACACGTCCGCCGCCGAGGTCGGCGACCTGCTGACGACACTCGCCTCCGAGCGGACCATCTCGCCCTGCGAGATGTCGTCGCTCGGACTCGCCAACGGTTCCACGCTGCTGCTCGGCTCGACGGCCGCATTCACCGCCGACCAGTGGACAGCGATCGCGGGGCACCTCAGCCGCGGTCGCGAGACCATCAGTGTCCGTCGCGACGATGCTCCCGCATCCGTCGTCCCCCAGATCACGGCCGACTCCGTGACACGGTATCTCGAGGCCCTGCGAGTATTCACCGCGGGCGACCGCCTCGAGGACTCGATCGGCCCGGTGGTCTGGAAAACCTCCTGGTCGCTCGACCAGGCTCCGTACCACTCGGTCGACATCGAAACGGACGGGACACCGCCGACGGAACTCGCCTCGTTCCTCGAGGTGCTCGAACCGGCGCTCTCGACGATGTCCACCGCGGTGAAGATCCGCCATCAGACGTCGGACGACGGACCGATCACGCGCGTCGAACTCCTCATCGCTGAGCCGACGCTCGAGGATCGAATCGCCGCTGCATTCGAACGCAGCGGTCTGCCCGGCAAGCTCACCATCGCTCATCGGACCTCGGCTCCGGTCGACTGAGGCACTCCCGGTCGGAGCCGGGCTGTCAGCGCGGCAGCACGTCGTAGGTGATGCGCACGAGTCCGTCCTCGGGCGTCGCGTGGGTGCCGCGGAGTCGCAGGCGGACGTCGGCGTCGAGGTCGCCGAAGAGGCGGGCGCCCGAGCCGATGAGCACCGGCGCGACCGACACGGTGATCTCATCGACGAGGCCCGCACCGAGGAACGCCTGAATGGTCCTGCCGCCGTCGATGTAGACGCGGCCGGCACCGGCCTCGTCGAGCAGGGCGGCCGCCTCGTCGAGCGAACCGGCGACCGTGATGCGGTCGTCCCCGGCCTCGAGCGTGGCGCTCAGCACGACGACCCGCTTGCCGTCGAACGGCCACTCGCCGAAGCCGAGGACGGTGTCGTAGGTGGTGCGTCCCATCACGAGGGTGTCGATCGTCGGGAAGAACGAATCCCAGTCGAGCGCCGGGTGCTCCCCAGGTGCATCCGCGGCATGCTCCCGCGGCTCGAGCTCCGTGAGCCAGCCGAGGTCGCCGTCGGGCCCCGCGATGTAACCGTCGAGGCTCACGCCGATGAAGACACAACCGTGCCAGGAACGTTCACGAGTCATGAGGGTGATTCTGCCCCCAACCTCCGACATCGACTCCGTACGGAAGATTGCCGTACAATGACGGCATGGCATCTCCACTGAAAGACAAGCGCATCGAGGTCCGCGTCACCAGCGCACAGAAGGACGCGATCGCCGCCGCCGCCGCGATCGAAGGTCGGTCCATCACCGATTTCACCACGTCCGCCGCTACGGAACGGGCGGCCGATGTCATCCGCCGTGAGCGCGACATCCGCGTGGACGCGGCCGCCTTCGAGCAGTTCGAAGCGATCCTGGAACGCCCAGCGCGCTCGATCGACGGACTCCGCGACCTCCTGAACCGACCCACGATCTTCGTTGACTGAGTTCCGGACTCCACGACCGCTGGCCACTGGAGACGTCCTGTCGGAGTTCCGCTGTGGCGTCGACGTCCTCGACAGCTGGCTCCGTGGATACGCACGGAACAACGACCGCAGTGGTGGGTCGAAGACGATGGTCTCGGCGACGACCGAGGGTCGCGTCGCGGGCTACTACTGCCTCTCGGCGAGTTCGCTCGTCCGAGAGGAGGCGCCACAGCCGCTCGCACGCCGAGCACCCGATCCGATCCCCGTCGTCCTGATCGGCCGGCTCGCCATCGATCAGGAGTTCATCGGCCTCGGCCTCGGAACCGCCCTCCTGCAGCATGCCGTCCTCCAAGCGATCAGCGCGGCGGAGATCATCGGGATGCGAGCGATCCTGGTCCACGCCCTGACCGACGACGTCATCCCGTTCTACGAGCGATTCGGCTTCGAACGATTTCCCGGTTCGAGTCGTGCCCTGTACCTGTTGGTCTCTGACGCGCGGGCGACCCTCGTCGGCTGAGCGCACGTCGACCGCCGCCCGCACACCTGCGGGGACGCGTCAACCACTCCGCATCGCGGTAGCGAGCGACGTAAGGTGATCTGATGCCCGAACACGCCCCCGAAGCATCCGACCCGTTCGTCCGCGTCCGGGGAGCCAACGAGAACAACCTCCGCAACGTGGACGTCGACGTGCCGCGCGACGCGATCGTCGCCTTCACCGGGGTCTCCGGCTCGGGCAAGTCCTCGCTCGCGTTCGGCACCATCTTCACCGAGGCGCAGCGGCGGTACCTCGAGTCCGTCGCCCCGTACGCCAGGCGACTGATCCAGCAGGGTCACGACCCGCACGTCGACTCGATCTCCGGGCTGCCACCGGCGGTCGCCCTGCAGCAGCGCCGCGGCGCCCCGAGCTCGCGCTCCAGCGTCGGCACGGTGACGACTCTGTCGAACTCGCTCCGCATGCTCTTCTCGCGTGCCGGGACCTTCCCCGAGGGGTTCACGACGCGACTCGACTCCGACGCCTTCTCGCCCAACACCGCCGTCGGCGCCTGCCCGGAGTGCCACGGCATCGGCGTCGCGCACACGGTCACCGAGGACTCCCTCGTCCCCGACCCGTCGCTGAGCATCCGCGAGGGCGCCATCGCCGCATGGCCCGGGGCCTGGCAGGCGAAGAACCTCCGCGACATCACCATCGCGCTCGGCTACGACGTCGACCGTCCCTGGCGCGAACTCGACCAAGCGGACCGAGACTGGCTCCTCTTCACCGAGGAGCAGCCGGTCGTGCAGATCACGCCGCAGCGCGACCGCGTCGCGAAGCCGTACAACGGGATGTTCTGGAGCGCCAAACAGTACGTCTTCCACACCCTCTCCGACTCCAAGAGCCAGATGATGCGGAACAAGGTGCTGCAGTTCGTGCGCTCGGGTCCGTGCCCGCTCTGCCACGGCACGGGACTCCGCCGTGAGGCACTCGCGGTCACCTTCGCCGGCCGCACGATCGCCGAGCTCAACGCATTGCCGATGACGGAACTCGCCGAGGTCATCCGGCCCACCACCGAGCTCACCGACCCCGCACCGGCCCTCCCCACCACGCTCTCCGGCGAGCGCACCGACGTCGCCGTCGCCATCACGACCGACCTCTTCGCGCGCATCCGCGTGCTCACCGACCTCGGACTCGGCTACCTGGGGCTCGGACGCGTCACGACGACCCTCTCCCCGGGAGAGATGCAGCGGCTCCGACTCGCGACGCAGCTGCGTTCCGGCCTCTTCGGTGTGGTCTACGTCCTCGACGAGCCGTCCGCCGGCCTGCACCCGGCCGACGCGGAGCCGCTCCTCGAGGTGCTGGAGCAGCTCAAGCGCTCGGGCAACTCGGTCTACGTCGTCGAGCACAACATGGACGTCGTCCGGAACGCGGACTGGATCGTCGACGTCGGCCCCGGTGCGGGTGAGGGCGGCGGCGACGTCCTCTACAGCGGCGCCGTCGAGGGTCTCGCCGACGTCGAGGCCTCGGCGACCCGCCCGTTCCTCTTCCCCGAGCAGCACGGCTCAGCTCCCGTACGCCGAGCACTGCGTGAGGCGCGCGACTGGCTCGAGGTCGAGGGCATCACGCTCCACAACCTCGCCGGCGTCGACGCCTCGATCCCCCTCGGGACCTTCGTCGCCGTCACCGGCGTCTCCGGTTCCGGCAAGTCGACCCTGGTGAGCCGCGTCCTCCGCGACGTCGTGCGCGATCACCTGCGCGCGGACGGCCGGACGACGGACGACGTCACAGACGATGACGACGACGTGTCCACCGATCCGGATGCGACCGATGGTTCCGGCCTGGCCGAGGCGACGGTGCCGGACGGCCACGCCGACACGCTCACCGTCCGCCGCGTGCGAGGGCTCGAGCACATCGACCGCCTCGTCCGGGTCGACCAGAAGCCCATCGGCCGAACGCCGCGGTCGAACCTCGCGACCTACACCGGCCTCTTCGACGCCGTCCGCGCGGCCTTCGCCGCCACGGACCTCGCCCGCGAGCGCGGCTACACGGCCGGCCGGTTCTCGTTCAACGTCGCGGGAGGTCGCTGCGAGACCTGCCTCGGCGAGGGCTTCGTGTCGGTCGAGCTGCTGTTCCTCCCCGGCAGCTACGGGAAGTGCCCGACCTGTGACGGCGCCCGGTACAACGCCGAGACCCTCGAGGTCACCTACGACGGGAAGTCGATCGCAGACGTCCTCGCACTCACCGTCGAGCAGGCGGCCGAATTCCTCGCGGCCGTCCCGGCGGCGGCACGGAGCCTCCGCACCCTGCTCGAGGTCGGCCTGGGGTACCTGCGGCTCGGCCAGCCGGCCACCGAGCTGTCGGGCGGTGAGGCGCAGCGCATCAAGCTCGCGACGGAACTCCAGCGGGTGCGACGCGGTCACACCCTCTACCTCCTCGACGAGCCGACGACCGGCCTCCACCCGGCCGACGTCCGTCGTCTGCTGGCGCAGCTCAACGCACTCGTCGACTCCGGCGACACGGTCGTCGTGGTCGAGCACGAGATGGACGTCGTCGCCGCGGCCGACTGGGTGATCGACCTCGGACCGTCCGGCGGCGACGCTGGTGGACGCATCGTGGCCGCAGGCACCCCGGACACCGTCGCCGCAGACCCCGACAGCCGCACCGCACCATATCTGGCGAAGCGGTTGGCGTTGCTCGGAGCGGCACCGTCACCGAGCGCCTAGCGTGGAGTCCATGTCGACGACCGATGCACGCCGTGACCTCCGCGCCCAGCGCATCGCCGTCGTCGTCTGGGCGGTCGCCGCGACGGTGATGCTGATGCTGGCTCCCATCGAGGAACTCATCTGGGCGCCGCTCGCGATGACGGACGACTCCTACGGCATCGAGGCGATCTACGGGGTGTTCACGCCCACGACCCTGATCGTCGGCCTCGTCGGTGTCGCGATCGCGTTCCTGCTCGGCCTCACGGCCATCCTGGTGTTCGCCTCCTTCGGATGGCGCGGCCGACTCGGCACGCACTGGGTGCACGTCGCGACCCTCGGCTCGATGCTCGTCTGGCTCGGTCTCATCGCGATGTTCGTCGCCGGCTTCGGCGTCGGGAACACCGTGTCGGACGAGATCCCGCCGTACGTCGGCCGGTCGTCGACGGTCGGCGGACTGCTCCAGCTGCTCGCGCTCGCGGCGTTCCTGGCGACCCTCGTCGGCACGATCTCCTCGCTCGTCATGATGTTCCGGTCGGCCGGGATCGCCCGTCGCGCCTGGCAGGCCTCACGATGAAGCGGTCCCCTCACCGCCCACTGAGGGGGAACATCCTGGGGAGACCCGATCGGGGGGACGAAGTCGGCCCACCGACCATGTACTGTGCGAATCGTGATGCATGCTGAAGCGCCGGTCCGATCGGTGACGTACGTGAGCCGGGCCGCCACCCCGCTGACGCAGACGTCACTCGAAGCCCTGCTCCTCGAGAGCCGCGCGAACAACGAGCGCTCCGGGCTCACCGGCATGCTCGCCGTGCGCGGCGACGACTTCTTCCAGGTGGTCGAAGGACCGGAAGCGGGCATCTCCGCGCTCCTGGCGAGTCTCCGTCGGGACCCCCGCCACACCGACATGCGCATCCTGAACGACGAGACCGTGCCGTTCCGCCAGTTCCCGGACTGGCGGATGCGATGCGAGCGACTCGACGACTATCCGGTCGACACCATCCCCGGAATCGACGCGATGGGCGGCGGCGGCGCGTCCGCGGACACCCGGACGCGCGGCGTCCCGGACCTCGTCCGATGGCTGCAGGCCCGTGCCGCCCGAGCGCTCTCCGAACGCCACCCGTCGGCAGCGTCCTAGACGGCCCGCCTCGGTCCATCCGGCGCTGTCCGGTCGTCCGACGACGACTCAGCCGCCGGCGAAGGGCGGGAGGACGTCGACCCGGGCACCGAGCGGACGGCCGTCGTCGCGACTGACGACGCCGTCGACGAGGAACGACCCCGAAGCCAGGACCTTCGCCATCGCGTCGCCGTAGCGCTCGAGCAGCACGGACTTCAGTTCGCCGACCGTCGCCACCGCCGGCAAGGACTCCTCGGGGACGCCGGCTGCCTCCTCGGCAGCGGCGAAGTAGCGCACGAGCACCTGCAGCGTCGTCGTCTCAGCCACCGATCGCTCCCATGCTCCGCTCCGGACGGACGAAGTCGGGCGACGCGATGCGGTGCCCGGCCTGCTTGTGCCACATGGCCGCGCGCCAGCGGTCCGCGATCTCGACGTCGTCGGCCCCCGAACGCAGCATGCCCCGGAGGTCGGTCTCGTCGTCACCGAAGAGGCAGGAGCGGATCGTGCCCTCGGCCGTGAGCCGGGTTCGGTCGCAGTCGTCGCAGAACGAGCGCGTGACCGAGGCGATGATGCCGACCGTCGCCGGGCCGCCGTCGACGAGCCACTCCTCGGCGGGAGCGGAGGGGTCCTCGCGGTGCGGAGCCGTGAGCGTGAAGCGGGAACCGAGGACGTCGAGCAGCTCGGCCGCGTCGACCATGTTCTCGCGCACCCAGGCCTCGTCGGCGTCGAGCGGCATCTGCTCGATGAAGCGGAGACGGCAACCGTTCTCGATCGCCCAGGAGAGCAAGGCGACCGCGCCGTCGAGCGTGTCGCGCATGAGGACGGCGTTGATCTTCAGCGGCGTCAGCCCGGCGCGCTTGGCGGCCTCGATGCCGGCCAGGACGGCGGGGAGGCGGTCGCGACGCGTGAGTCGCGCGAAGTGGTCGCGGTCGACGGTGTCGAGGGAGATGTTCACGCGGGTGAGCCCGGCGGCCACGAGCTCGTCGACGCGCTTGTCGAGTCCGATGCCGTTCGTCGTCATGGAGATCGAGGCGTCGCCGGCGACCGCGGAGCTGCGGGCGATGATCTCCGCGAGGTCAGGACGCATGAGCGGCTCCCCGCCCGTGAAGCGGATGTCGTGCACCCCGAGGTCGCGGACGGCGATCTCGACGAGGCGGCCGATCTCGGTCGGCGTCAGCAGGTCGTCGCGGGCGATGGCCGGGAGCCCCTGCTCCGGCATGCAGTATGTGCACCGCAAGGAGCACTTCTCCGTGATCGACACCCGGAGGTCGCGGGCGACCCGGCCGAAGCGGTCGATGAGGCCGTCGACGTCGGGGCGTCCGGCAGCATCCGGGATGTGCCTGAGCGGCGACCCGATGCGTGGGATTCCGAGCCCGACAGTGGTCATCCCCCCAGGGTACGGGGATGGACGGCCGACTTGACCCCCAAGGGCCGCTTCAGGGCGGAATGCCCAGCGGGCGCGCGTAGCATGACGGACATGGAGCCCCGCCGCCGCACCCTGCTCGCCGGTGCGTCCGGCGTCGTCGCAGCCGTCGCCACCCTCGGCTCGGCAGAGGCCGTCGCGGCGTTCGTCGCCCCCGCGAGCTCGCCACTGCTCGCCGTAGGTTCCCTCGTGATCGACCTCGTGCCCGGCTGGGTGAAGGACCTCGTCATCGCCCTGTTCGGCACCAATGACAAGCTCGTGCTGCTCGTCGTGCTCGGTGTCCTGGTCGCGGCCCTCGCCGTCGGGATCGGTGTCCTCGAGGAGCGCCGCCCGGTGGTCGGGAGCATCGCGCTCGCGCTCGTCGGTGTCGTCGCGGTCGTCGCAGCGATCACCCGAGCGGACGCAGGCCTCGACTGGGCGTTCCCGAGCGTCGTCGGCACCGCGGTCGGCATCCTCGTCCTGCGACTGCTCGTGACCCGACTCCGCACCTGGGACGATGCGACGGTCGCGGACGAGGCCCGGCCGGTCGTCGGCGCCTCGCGGGCCGAACTCCCCCGACGCTCCTTCCTCGTCCTGCTCGGCGGCACCGCGGTCGGTGCCCTCGTCATCGGCGTCGGCGCTCGCGTGGCCTCGGCGGGAGCGGTCGCCGTGGAGAGCATCCGCAAGGCGCTCAAGCTCCCGACGGCCGCCGTCGCCGCACCGCCGGTCCCGGCCGGAGCCGAACTCGGCATCGACGGACTCACCCCGGTCGTGTCGGCGAACGACTCCTTCTACCGCATCGACACCGCCCTCCAGGTGCCGAACATCGACCCCTCGACCTGGAGCCTCAAGATCACGGGCATGGTCGAACAGGAGGTCGAGATCGGGTTCGAGGAACTCCTCGCCCTGCCGCTCCAGGAGTCGATCATCACGCTGACCTGCGTCTCCAACCCCGTCGGCGGCGACCTCATCGGCAACGCGCTCTGGCTCGGATACCCGATCCGCGAGCTGCTCGCCCGCGCGAAGCCCAAGGCCGGGGCAGACATGGTCCTGTCGCGGAGCATCGACGGGTTCACCGCCGGCACCCCGCTCGAGGTCCTGCAGGACGAGGACCGCGACAGCCTCCTCGCCGTCGGGATGAACGGACAGCCGCTCCCGCTGCAGCACGGCTTCCCGGTGCGCATGGTCGTCCCGGGCCTGTACGGCTACGTCTCCGCCACGAAGTGGGTCGTCGAGCTGGAGGTGACCCGCTACGCGGACGCCCGCGCCTACTGGACCGACCGTGGCTGGTCGGAGCGCGGGCCCATCAAGACCGAGTCACGCATCGACGTGCCCCGCAACGGCGGACGGGTCGCGGCGGGGAACGTCGCGATCGCCGGTGTCGCCTGGGCACAGCACACGGGCGTGAACCGGGTCCAGGTCCGCATCGACGACGGTGAGTGGCTCGACACGACCCTCGCGACCGCGATCTCCGACGACACCTGGGTGCAGTGGGTCCTCCAATGGGACGCCCCGGCCGGCGACCACACCATCGCCGTCCGCGCGACCGATGCGAGCGGGAAGACGCAGAGCGAGACCCCCGTCGACGTCGTCCCCGACGGCGCAGAGGGCTGGCACACGATCACCGTGGGCGTCGACTGACCAGGCGATGATCACGATTCCGAACCGGGACACCACCGTGTCACCGGCTCGGAGTATCGTCACTCGGGCACGTCCTTCATGCTCTCCGACCGTTTGCGCCGCCGTCGGAGGCACTGGCCTCGCGCCAGCCCAGCTCCGCCCTCCTCCGTCCGCGCGCGTGCTCCGCACCGGACATGAACCACAAAGGACCTCACGTGGCCCTCCTCTCCCTCGCCCTCAGACACGCCAAACCGTACGCGGCTTGGGTCGTCGCGGTCTTCGTGCTGCAGCTCGTCTCGACGATCGCGGCCCTCTACCTCCCCAGCCTGAACGCCCAGATCATCGACCAGGGCGTCTCCCGGGGCGACACGGACTTCATCTGGTCCACCGGCATGACCATGCTGCTCGTCTGCCTCGTCCAGGTGGCCGCAGCCATCGGCGGGGTCTACTTCGGCGCCCGCACGGCCATGGCCATCGGCCGCGACCTGCGCCGGGAGTTCTACCGGAAGGTCGACTCGCTCGGCGCACTCGAGATCGGCGGCTTCGGCAGCGCGACGCTCATCACGCGCGGCACGAACGACGTCCAGCAGGTCCAGATGCTCGTCCTCATGACCCTCAACTTCATGGTGTCCGCGCCCATCATGTGCGTCGGCGGCATCATCATGGCGCTCCGCGAGGACGCCGGGCTGTCGTGGCTCGTGTGGGTCTCCGTGCCGGTGCTGTTCATCATCGTCGGGTTCCTCGTCTACCTCCTCATGCCGCTGTTCCGTCAGATGCAGGACCGCATCGACGGCATCAACAGCGTGCTGCGCGAGCAGATCATCGGCATCCGCGTGGTCCGGGCGTTCGTCCGCGAGCCGTTCGAGTCGGAGCGGTACAACCGCGCGAACGAGGCGCTCACGCGCGTGTCGATCAAGGTCGGCAACATCTTCGTCCTCATGTTCCCCGTCATCATGATGGTCCTGCACCTGGCGACGGCTGCCGTGCTCTGGTTCGGTGGCCAGCGGGTGGACGCCGGCCAGATGCAGGTCGGTTCCCTCACCGCGTTCCTCCAGTACCTGCTCCAGATCCTCACCTCGGTGATGATGGGCGTCTTCATGGTCATGATGATCCCTCGCGCGGTCGTGTGCGCCGAGCGCATCCAGAGCGTCCTCGACACCGAGCCGAGCCTCACCGTGCCGACGAACACCGACATCCGCGTGCCGTCGGTCGGACGAGTCGAGTTCACCGGCGTCACCTTCGGCTACCCCGGAGCGGAGCGGCCGGTCCTGTCGGACATCACGTTCACGGCGGAGCCCGGCAAGACCACCGCGATCGTCGGCTCGACCGGCTCCGGCAAGACGACGCTCCTCTCGCTCATCCCGCGCCTGTACGACCCGCAGCAGGGCCACGTCACCATCGACGGCGTCCCCGTCTCGCAGCTCACCAGGCAGCAGATCGCCGGGGTCGTCGGGATCGTGCCGCAGAAGCCGTACCTGTTCTCGGGCACGATCGCCTCGAACCTCCGGTTCGGGCGTCCCGAGGCCTCCGACGACGAGCTGTGGAGCGCGCTCGACGTCGCGCAGGCGGAGGACTTCGTCCGCGCGAAGCCGAAGATGCTCAACGACGGCGTCGCCCAGGGTGGCACGAACGTCTCCGGCGGTCAGCGTCAACGCCTGTGCATCGCCCGGGCTCTCGTCGCGAAGCCCCGGGTCTACCTCTTCGACGACTCGTTCTCGGCCCTCGACGTCGCGACCGACGCCCGACTCCGGGCAGCCCTCGGCGACAGCACCGCCGACGCGACCGTCATCATCGTCGCGCAGCGCATCGCGACGATCCGGGAGGCCGACCACATCATCGTCATGAACGACGGCGGCATCGTCGGCCGCGGCACCCACGACGAACTCCTGGAATCCAACGAGACGTATCGCCAGATCGTCCAATCGCAGCTCGCTGTGGAAGGGGTGGCGTGACCATGGCCCGTTCACCACGTGACAAGCGCTCCTCCGGCGCCTCGAAGGACACCGCTCAGGCTCCCGAGCTGAACGCGGTCGAGGAGGAGGCCCTCGCACCGGAGTTCACCCCGGGCGAGTCCGACGGCGACGTGTTCGGCGGCACCCCGTCGAAGAAGGCCGAGCAGTTCTGGCCCTCCGCGAAGCGACTCGTCGGTCTCCTCGCCCCCGAGAAGGTCAAGATGAGCATCGTCGTCGGGCTCGTCGTGCTCTCGGTCGTACTCACGGTCATCGCCCCGAAGATCCTCGGTCTCGCGATGGACGCGATCTTCAACGGCGTGATGGGCTCGCAGCTCCCGGCCGGCGCGACACTCGACCAGGTCGTCGACCAGGCACGCGCATCCGGCAACGACCAGTACGCCGACATGCTCGAGAAGTCGGACATCACCCCGGGGCAGGGCATCGACTTCACCCTGCTGGGCCGTCTGATCATCATCGTGCTCGGCATGTACATCGTCGCGTCGATCCTCAACTGGGCGCAGGGGTACATCCTCAACGGGCTCGTCATGCGCGTCGTCTACAACCTCCGTCGGGACATCGAGCGCAAGCTCAACCGCCTTCCGCTGAGCTACTTCGACACCCGTCAGCGCGGCGACCTCATGTCGCGTGTCACGAACGACGTCGACAACATCCAGACCGCCCTCCAGCAGGCGTTCTCGCAGCTCGTGCAGTCGGCCCTCACGGTGCTCGGCATCACGGCGATGATGTTCATCGTGTCGTGGCAGCTCGCACTCATCGCGCTGATCGCGCTGCCGCTGTCCGCTCTGATCGCCGGGGTCATCGGCTCACGGTCGCAGAAGCTCTTCACGGCGCAGTGGAAGAACACCGGCTCGCTCAACGGGCACATCGAGGAGTCGTTCTCGGGTCTCGAGCTCGTGCGGGTCTTCGGTCGCGACAAGGAGATGCTCGCCGAGTTCGACGAGCGCAACGAGAAGCTCTACACGGCGGCGTTCGGCGCGCAGTTCGTGTCCGGCATGATCATGCCGGCGATGACCTTCGTGTCGTACCTGTCCTACGTGCTCATCGCCGTCGTGGGGGGCCTCCGGGTCGCCTCCGGCCAGATGACCCTCGGCGACGCGACCGCGTTCATCCAGTACTCGCGTGAGTTCTCGCAGCCGCTCAGCCAGATCGCCGGCATGGCGAACCAGCTGCAGTCGGGCGTCGCGTCGGCCGAGCGCACCTTCGAGCTGCTCGACGCCGAGGAACAGGACCCGGAGACCGCGGACGCACACCTGCCCGAGCACACCGACGGCCACGTCGAGTTCGACGGCGTCTCCTTCAGCTACGACCCCGAGAAGCCGCTCATCGAGGACCTCTCCTTCTCCGCGCAGCCGGGTCAGACCGTCGCGATCGTCGGCCCGACCGGGGCCGGGAAGACGACCCTCGTGAACCTCGTCATGCGGTTCTACGAGCTCACGGGCGGTCGCATCCTGCTCGACGGCGTCGACATCACCGCCCTGACGCGCGCCGAGCTGCGGTCCCAGGTCGGGATGGTGCTGCAGGACGCCTGGTTGTTCGATGGGACGATCCGCGAGAACATCCGGTACGGCCGACTCGACGCGAGCGACGCAGAGGTCGTCGAGGCCGCTGAGGCGACGATGGTCGACCGCTTCGTGCGCCAGCTGCCCGACGGGTACGACACCGTGCTCGACGCGGACGGCGGCAGTGTCTCAGCCGGTGAGCGCCAGCTCATCACGATCGCCCGCGCGTTCATCGCGAAGCCGAAGCTGCTCATCCTCGACGAGGCGACGTCCTCCGTCGACACCCGGACGGAGCTGCTCGTGCAACACGCGATGGCCGCACTGCGTTCCGACCGCACCTCGTTCGTCATCGCCCACCGACTGTCGACCATCCGCGACGCGGACACGATCCTCGTGATGGAGAACGGCAGGATCGTCGAGCAGGGTTCGCACGCGCAGCTCCTCGAGGTCGACGGCGCGTACGCCGAGCTCTACCGCACGCAGTTCCGCGGCGGGGAGGAGCAGTCCGCGCTCGACGCGGCCGCGGCGAGCGGTTCAGACGCGGCGCCCGCGCAGCGCAGCTGATCCGACGACGACACCGACCACTCGGCGGGTGGACGCTCGATCTGCGAGTGCCCGCCCGCCGCGTCAGCTGATGGTCGTCGACCGCCAGGTGCCCTGATCGTTCACCCACAGTCGTCCGTTCCCGATGAGGATGTCGCCGGAGCGACCGCCGTACGGCCGCGCGAGCCCCATGTGCCGCGTGGAGAGGTAGCTCGTGTTCGGCTGCGCGTTCGCGTGCGCCGTGTTGTTCGACTCCCAGCGGTTGCCCTGCACCACCGAATGCCCGGTCGTGCCGAAGGTGTCGAGGCCGTACTCGCACTCGCGCGCGGTGTTGCCGATGATGGTCGCACCACCGGTGCAGTTGCTCACGGCGACCGCGACGCGGATGCGGTCGATGCGGTTCCCCGTGACCACGATCGAGCCGGCACCCTGGTGGAGCACCCCGAACCCGTTGGAGGTCGCGGCGCCGGTGACGGAGTTGCCGGAGACCACTGCGTCCTCGGTGAGGTACGACACGACACCGCCCACCGAGCCCGATGCGAGCGTGACGGCGACGCGGTTGCCTGAGACGACCGGTTGTCTCGTCCGATCGAGCGCGATCCCGATCGGACAGGTGCCGCCTGCGATGCGGACCACGTTGTCGGTGATGAGCGCGTCGACAGCACTGATGATGGTGTCCGAGCCCCGAGGCGGCGGTGCGGCCTGAGCCATGATGCCCGCGGCCGCGACACCGCGGATCTCGATGAGGTTCCCCGAGACCACGGTTCCCTGCGCGTCGCGGTAGAGCATCACGGGGCAGCGCTTGGGCCTCCAGGCGGACCCGTGGTCGTCATCGGCCGTCCGTGTCCAGCGCACCGTGTTCGCGACCAGGGCGACCGATCGGGTGTCGATGACGGCGAGACCCCACCAGGTCGCGTCGGACACGGTGTTGCCGGTCACGACGGTGTGGGCCATGCCCTCGACGGCGATGGACCGGCGGAACGGCCCGGTGACGACGTTGCCCTCGATCGTGACCATCGAGTCGGCCCAGGACCCGGGGTCGACCGCGAAGTCAGGCAGGTTCTCGGCGTGGATCCCGACCCGTGCGTCGGTGCCGGGGGCGGCCGAGACGATGTTGCCGACGACCGCCGAACGCGCACCCCACACGGTGATGCCGTCGCCGCGATCCTCACCCGCAGACGAGGTGGAGCCCCGCCCTCCGCCTGAGCCGACGATGTTCAGGACATGGCACGCGGAGATGACGACGCCCTCGAACTCACCTGACGGTTGCACGGCGATGCCGTTCTGGAACCCGTCGACGGTGACGCCGTCGATCAGGACGTCGCTCGCCCAGATGCTGATCCCGGTGTTGCGCTCACCCGTGCTCGACGGCGTCGGGCCCGCGTAACCGACCCGGATGCCGGTCACCGAGCTGCCCGCCACGATGAGCTTCAGCGCGGGTGCCGCCTCCACACCTCCGACGAACCGCAGCTCCCCTCGTCCGCGGAGGTGCACGCGACGGTCGATCCTGATCGTCGCGTCCACGGCGATGACGTCGCCGCCGCGGACGATCACGGTGCTGCCGGCCGGGACGGCCGCGAACCAGGCGACGACCGCGGCGGTGCTGACGGAAGCACCGGTCGGGTCGATCCCGGGACCCTCGAGCACGAGCTCGACGGGCGGGGCGGCCTGGGCGTCCGCGCTCCCGGTCGGCGCCGACGGCGCGGGGTCGGGGTCGGGCGGTGACGACGGGGCCTCGGGGTCGGATTCGAGATCGGGATCGAGGGCCGTCGGTTCGGGTTCCGGGACCGGTTCGGGTTCCGGTCCGGTCCCCCGCCACCGAGCTGTTCCGTCGCGCCATGCTGTCTTGTCCACAATCCACACAGTACAGAACCATGAGGCACAGAAGCATCGTAGAGTCGAAGTCCGGCGTGATCACCGCCGTCCGATCATTCAGGAGCACCATGCCGTCACCGGAGAACCGCGCGACCGGAGACCCGCGACACACCCGCCGACCGACACCCCGCGTCGATCACACCGCCTTCGCCGGCGCCCGTGCCATCGCCGCCTGGTGGGTGGTGTTCTCACACTCCGCGGACTGGCTGTTCTCCGTGCTCCCCGAACTCTCGTGGCTCGCGCCGATGGCCCACACCGGGCTCGCCGTGGACGTCTTCTTCGTCCTGAGCGGGTACACGATCGCCCGGGCCTACCTGGATCGGCGCTGGACCTGGCCCGCCTACGGTCGCTACCTCCGGAACCGCGTGGCGCGCCTCTACCCGGCACACGTGGCCGTGCTCCTCGCCTTCGTGTTGCTCTGTGTCGGCGGGGCGATGGCCGGCGTCCAGGCGGAAGACGGGGCGTTCCCGCCCATCGGCCTCCTCACCGAGCTCACCCTCACCCGCGCGTGGTTCGGCGACGCACTCTGGTGGAATCCACCCGCCTGGTCGCTGTCGGCCCAGTTCCTCGCGTTCATCCTGTTCCCGGTGTTCGCCCTCGCCCTCCGCGGGCGGATGCGCGGCCCGGTCCCGGCGATCGTCCTCGCTGTCGCGCTCATCTCCTCGACGACGATCGCCGCCGCCATCGCCCCGTCGGCGATGAACGGCATGGCGCCCCCGGCGCTCAGGGTGCTGTGCTGTTTCGTGCTCGGCAGCTGTGTGGCGGAGTGGACGGCAGCCCTCCCGGTCACCCGACGAGCGGCATGGGTCGCGGCGGGAGGCGCCGTCGGTCTCGTGGTGGCGGCGATCGCACTCGAACCCGGAGCACCACGGGCGTGGGCTGCGATCACCTTCGCAGGGATCATCGTCGGAGGCCTCGCGGTCGCGAGTCCGCGTTCCACCGCGGTGTTGCGCTGTCGCCCGGCGCGCATCCTGGGGCAGCTCTCGTTCTGCACATATCTCGTGCACGTCTTCGTGCTCATCCTGCTGGCGAAGGCGATCACGCCGAGCGCCGTCGACGGCATGCCACTCCTCCTCCGGGCCCCGATCCTGCTGGCCTGGTTCGGCTCGATCCTCGCCGCCTCCTGGCTACTTCACACGCTCGTGGAGGTGCCGTGGCATCGGAGACTCGCCGCGCCGCGGACGAGCCGGGTCGTCCCTGCCGACGGATCGGCCGCCGGCGCCTAGGCGTTCGTACCCGACAACGGACGCCGCGCCGCCCGGACGCCCGCCGCGATGCGCTCGGGGAGCCGCACCGCGGCGCTGACGAAGGCGAGTACCGCTACGGCGAGCGACACCCAGAGCACGGACCACGCTGCATCGGTGGGCGGGCCCAGCAGCAGCGAGGCCGCCGCGTCCCCGACGCCGCCGGGGATCGCGACCGACACCGCGACCACGAGGGCGAGCCGAGCAGCGCCGAGCAGGATGAGTGTCAGACCCGCCGCGAGCAGGACGCCGATCGCGGCTCCGGCGACCGTCCGGCTCGGGTTGCGGCGCCCCAGCCAGAGCAGGACCACCCCGAGGGCGAGGAGCCCGATCGCGAGCCAGGACGACCAACCGGCCGCCGTCTCGATCACCTGGATCACACCGAGCACCGGCGCGACCTGCGACGCCGGGACGACGTCGACCACGCGGTCGACGTCCGGGATGAGTGCCGCGAAACCGAACCCAGCGTCGACCAGCCATGTGCGGGTCGCGGAGACGATCGGTCCCAACTGCACGCCCAGGCCCTGTTCGGCCGAGACGTCGATGACGGCGCCCTGGGAACCGGAGACGCCCGCGACAAGCTGCTCATGCGTGACGCGGAGGGCCTCGGCCCAGGCGGTCGCGAACGCCGGCGAGGCCGCGAACTCGGCGATGTTCCGACGCAGGACCTCCCGAAGCGCGTCCGCGGTGTCGCCACCGATCGCGCCCAGCACCTCCGAGATCGCCGGCGGGAGCGAGAGGGTCGCCGCGAGGTCGGCCGGTGCTGCAGCCGCCGCATCGAGGTCGACCTGACTCTCCAGCGCGGCGAGCGCCTGGTCCCCCACGAATGCCTGGACGGCGGGGTCCGTGGCGAGCGGGGCGAGTGTGTTCACGAACGTGTCGGTGTCGCGGAGCATCGTGTCCGCCCAGGTGCTGACGAGGGCGACCGGGATCAACAGGGCGCCGATCACGATCGCCACCGTGCCGAAGAACCCCCAGGCGCCGCTGCCGCGTCGGACCGGCTGCTCGACGGCCTCCGCCCGGAGCGCGTCGAAGGTGACGAAGTCGTTGCGGGCGTCGGACGACGGGTGATCGGTCACGCGCCCGAGTCTACGAGTCGGCGTCGTCCGGGCGCCTGGGTCCGCGAGACCGCGCGATCGCTTCGACCGCCGCCACCGTCGACAGGGTCACCCGTTCCGGCAACGCGTCGAACGGGAACCACCGGAGACCGCCGTGCTTCTCCGGCTCTCGGAGTTCAGGTTCGCCGACGGCGCCCTCCGCGAGGTACACCGGCGAGATCCAGTGCTGGTGCAGTGCCTCCTCGAAATGGTCGACGACGCACAACAGCTCGATCGGTCCGAGCTCGAGCCCGGTCTCCTCCAATGCCTCGCGACGGACGGCGTCCTCGAGGCGTTCCATCCAGTCGACCTTCCCGCCGGGGATGCCCCAGGAGCCCGCCTCGGGTTCGCGGAGGCGCTCGAGGAGGAGTATCCGACCGCCGCGGACGATCGCGACACCGCACCCGGAGCGCGGGTGGTAGACGGGTTGTTCCGGTGAGGAAAGCGGGGTGGTCGACACGTGCTCACGCTACTCGACGCCGCACCGGTTCGGCCGTGAACGATCACGGTACGCTTGCTCCCGGCACCACGACGATTCGATGATGAAAGCGCAGACCATGCCCTACGAAGCAGCCGAAACCCGTTACGACGACATGACCTACCGCCGCGTCGGCCGCAGCGGACTGCGCCTCCCCGCGCTGTCCCTCGGTCTCTGGCACAACTTCGGCGAAGGCCGCAGCATCGAGGTCCAGCGGGCCATCGTGCGCCGCGCCTTCGACCTCGGAATCACCCACTTCGACCTCGCCAACAACTACGGCCCGCCCGCCGGTTCCGCCGAGACCGCGTTCGGCCGCATCTTCGCCGAGGATCTCGCGGCGCACCGTGACGAGATCATCATCACCTCGAAGGCCGGCTATTACATGTGGCAGGGGCCCTACGGCGAGTGGGGCTCGCGCAAGACCATGCTGTCCTCGCTCGACCAGAGCCTCGGCCGTATCGGCGTCGAGTACGTCGACGTCTTCTACTCGCACCGCCCCGACCCGGAGACCCCGATCGAGGAGACGATGGGCGCGCTCGCGACGGCGGTCAAGCAGGGCAAGGCGCTGTACGCGGGCATCTCGAACTACTCCCCGGAGCAGACCATCGCCGCGGCGGCCGCGCTTCGTGAGCACGGTGTCCCGCTGCTCGTGCACCAGCCGCGCTACTCGATGTTCTCCCGCGAGGTCGAGGACGGCTTGCTCGACACCCTCGACGACCTCGGTCTCGGCGCCGTCGTGTTCAGCCCGCTCGCGCAGGGCATGCTGACCGACCGCTACCTCGGCGGAACGGTCCCGTCGGACTCACGTGCGGCGACGAGCCACTTCCTCAACGAGGAGTCGATCACGGACACCTACCTCCAGCGCGCCCGCGGCCTCCAGACGATCGCCGAGGAACGTGGCCAGACGCTCGCGCAGCTGGCGCTCTCGTGGGTGCTGCGTCGCGACACGGTCACGTCGGCGATCATCGGCGCCAGCTCGGTCGAGCAGCTCGAGGGCAACTACGCGGCGATCCACCGCCTGGACTTCGACGACGCCGAGCTCGCCCGCATCGACGAGTTCGCCGTCCACGGCACCCTCCGCTGACCTCAGCTCACTTCGCCCGACCCCCTCGCTCTGTCCCTGTCTCAGGACGCCCCCGGCGCGTCACCCCCGCACCCACCCGACACGCCGCAGCCCTCCTGAGACAGGTTCACAACTCAGGAGGACGACGGCGCGTCGCGCAGAACGCCCCGGCGTGTCGGGATGACACGCCGGGGCGTTCCTGAGTTGCGAACCGAGCGGGGTCGGGTCAGATGAGGTCGTCCGAGAGGTGGTTCGGCGTGCCGAAGCGGTGCGCCGTGATCGAGACCGCCTGCTCCTGGAGGAACGGCAGCAGCTCGATGCGGCCGGCCTCGGTGACGTCGCCCGCGTAGATCGCGACGTCGGGGCTGCCGGAGGTCGCGTGGGCGACACCCTCGGTCGTCCCACCGATGATCCGGACGCGTGCGCCGGCTTTCGTCCCGACGAGCGAGGCGGCGGTCACGTACCAGCGGTCCTCGCTCTCGACGGTGATCCCACCGGCGATGGCCTCGACGGCGGGGACGAGCTTCGGGGGCAACGCGACGGCGGAGGACACGTGCACGGTCGCGCCCGCGGTCGCACCGGCGGCGACGACGCGGAGGAGTTCCGCGACCGAACCGCCGTCGACGAGACGCACGTGCACCTCACGCGGCACGTACCGGAACACGTTGCGCTCGGCGGTCAGCTTCGAGACGTCCTTCGCGACCCCGAACTCGTCCGCCCACGCGGCTGCGTCACTCGCGACCGACCGGCGCAGGAACGCGAACTCGTCGGCGGTGAGCACCGCGTCAGCGGCACGCAGCAACGAGGCGACAGCAGGCTTCGGGCCACGGCGCTCCGCCGACCGACCGACGGTGCGCTCAGCCGTGCTCTCGGCGCTCGACCACGAGCCGAGGCCGATGAGGTAGTTCGGCCCACCGGCCTTCGTCCCCGCACCGACCGCGGACTTCTTCCAACCTCCGAACGGCTGACGCTGCACGATCGCGCCGGTGATGCCGCGGTTCACGTACAGGTTGCCGGCCTGGATGCCGTCGAGCCAGAGGCGCAGCTCGGCCGGGTTCAGCGAGTGCAGGCCGGCGGTGAGGCCGTAGTCGATCTCGTTCTGGATGGCGATGGCCTCCTCGAGGGTCTCGGCCGTCATGACACCGAGGATCGGGCCGAAGTACTCGGTCAGGTGGTACTCGGAGCCGCGGGCGACACCGGCACGCACGCCGGGGCTCCACAGCTTGCCGCTGTCGTCGAGCTGCTTCGGCTCGACGAGCCACGACTCACCGGAGCCGAGCGTCGTCAGGCCACCGAGCAGCTTGCCCTTCGCCGGCTCGATGATCGGACCCATCTGCGTGGTCGGGTCGACCGGGTAGCCGACCTTGAGCGACGTGACGGCGTCGACGAGCTGGTGACGGAAGCGGCGCGAGGACGCGACCGACCCGACGAGGATCACGAGCGACGCGGCCGAGCACTTCTGGCCGGCGTGACCGAAGGCCGATGCGACGACGTCCTTCACCGCGAGGTCGAGGTCGGCGCTCGGCGTGACGATGATCGCGTTCTTGCCGGACGTCTCGGCGAGGAGCGGCAGCTCGGGCCGGAAGGAGCGGAACAGCTCCGCGGTCTCGTAGCCACCGGTGAGGATGACGCGCTCCACCGCGGGGTGGGCGATCAGGCGCTCACCGAGCGAGTTGTCGGCCAGCTGCGCGAAGCGGAGCACCTCGCGCGGCACGCCGGCCTCCCACAGCGCCTCGATCATGACGGCACCGCTGCGGCGGGCCTGACGGGCGGGCTTGATGATGACGGGCGAGCCGGCGGCGAGCGCCGCGAGGGTCGAGCCGGCGGGGATGGCGACGGGGAAGTTCCACGGCGGGGTGACGACGGTGAGCTTCGCGGGGGTGAAGGTCGCGCCGTCCACGTGGTCGAGCTCGCGGGCGCGCTCGGCGTAGTAGTGGGCGAAGTCGATCGCCTCGGACACCTCGGGGTCGGACTGGTCGAGGGTCTTGCCGGTCTCGGAGGCCATGACCTCCATGAGGTCGGCACGACGCTGCTCGAGGACGTCGCCGGCGCGGTGCAGGATGACCGCGCGCTCGGCGCCGGAGAGCGAGCCCCACGAGGCACCCGCTGCGGTCGCTCCGTCGATGACGGCGTCGAGGGCTTCGATGCTGTCGAGGATGGACGCGGCGACGGTGTCGTTCCCGAGCCGCGACTCGGTGACGCGGGTGAGGATGTCGCGTCCCCACACCCGGTTCGCCGGGAGCGAGGGGTCGGTGTCGGGGGTGTTCTCGAACGCGTCGACCGGGGAGGCCTCGGCGGGCTTCGTGCGGTCCTGCTGCCGGTTCGGCGCGGGGACGGTGGTGTCCAGCTCCGCGAGCGACGCGAGGAACCGCTGCTCCTCACGGGCGAAGAGGGTCTCGTTCTCGCTCAGCTCGAACACGGCGGACATGAAGTTGTCCTGGCTCGCACCCTCCTCCAGGCGACGGATGAGGTACGCGATGGCGACGTCGAACTCCTGCGGGTGCACGACCGGCGTGTAGAGCAGGAGCTCGCCGACGTCGCGCTTCACAGCCTCGGCCTGCCCCTGGGCCATGCCGAGCAGCATCTCGAACTCGACGCCACGCTCGACGCCCCGCTGCTTGGCGAGCAGCCAGGCGAAGGCGATGTCGAAGAGGTTGTGGCCGGCGACACCGATGCGCACGTTGTCGATGCGGTCGGGGTGCAGGGCGTACTCGACGACGCGCTTGTAGTTGGTGTCGGAATCCTGCTTGGTGGACCAGGTGGCGAGCGGCCAGTCGTGGAGGGACGACTCGACCTGCTCCATGGGGAGGTTGGCGCCCTTGACGATGCGCACCTTGATGCCGGCGCCGCCCGCGGCACGACGACCGGCCGACCACTCCTGGAGACGGATCATCGCGGAGAGGGCATCGGGCAGGTAGGCCTGCAGGACGATGCCGGCCTCGAGGTCGTGGAACTGCGGGAGGTCGAGGAGCTTGGTGAAGACCGCGATGGTGAGGTCGAGGTCCTTGTACTCCTCCATGTCGAGGTTGATGAACTTCGCAGGTGTGGCTTTGGCGGCACGCTCGAACAGCGGGGTGAGGCTCGTGACGACGTGCTCGACCGCTTCGTCGAACGCCCACACCGAGTGCGGGCTGACCGTCGACGACACCTTGATCGACACGTAGTCGACGTCGGGGCGCGCGAGCAGCTTGTGCGTGCCCTCGAGACGACGCGCGGCTTCACCCGTACCGAGGACGGCCTCGCCGAGCAGGTTGACGTTGAGCCGGGTGCCGGGCGTCTTGATCTTCGCGATGGCGGGACCGAGCTTCTTGTCGGTGGCGTCGACGACGAGATGACCGACCATGTTGCGGAGCACCTTGCGGGAGATCGGGATGACGACGCCGGGCAGGATCGGGGCGAACGCACCGCCGCAGCGGACGGCCGCCTTCAAGTACCAGGGGAGGAACGCGGGCACCTTCGGAGCGATCGTCTGCAGGGTGCGGGCCGCGACGCGGAGGTCCTCCGGACGCACGACGCCGTCGACGAAGCCGACCGTGAACTCGAGGCCGGTCGGGTCCTTCAGCACACCGGCGAGCTGCTGCGCGGAGGCGTCGGCGGGGATCGTCGAGGCCGTCTGGAGCCAGCGGCGGACGAGGGCGATGGCCTCGGTGGCGAGGGCGTCGCGGTCGAGCTGCTGCGTCGATGCAAGAGTGTCGGTCATGGTGCCAGTATCGGCGTCCGGACCAATAAGATACAGCGAAGGTTTTCGAATGATATCCTTCGGTTGAGCCGATGGTTTGGGGGGGCACCGTGCTGGACGTCCGACGGCTCCGCCTCCTGCGCGAACTCAAGATCCGCGGGACGATCGCCGAGGTCGCCGACGCCCTCAACTTCAGCCCCTCCTCCGTGTCGCAGCAGCTCTCCGTCCTCGAGCAGGAGACCGGTGTCGAGCTCCTGCGGAAGGTCGGTCGACGGGTGCAGCTCACTCCGCAGGCAGAGATCCTCGTGGGACACACGGACGCCCTCCTCGACACGCTCGAGCGCGCCGAGGCCGACCTCGGGGCGTCCCTCACGACCGTGTCGGGCACCATCCGCGTCGCGGTCTTCCAGTCGGCGGCGCTCGCACTCATGCCGGCTGCCCTCAGCGCCATGCGACGCGACCACCCGGACGTCCGCGTGGAGATGGTGCAGCACGAACCGGAGACCGCCCTGGCCGAGACCTGGGCGCGCGACTTCGACGTCGTGGTCGCGGAGCAATACCCCGCCCACGCCGCACCACGGCACCCCGGACTCGACCGCCGTCAGCTCGCCACCGACCCGATCCGACTCGCGTGCCCGCCGGTCGCGAACGAGATCCACCCGGTCCTGCGCATCGAGGACGCGGCCGACCTCCCCTGGGTGATGGAGCCGCACGGGGCGGCGTCGCGACACTTCGCCGAGCAGTTGTGCCGCCGTGCCGGGTTCGAGCCCGACGTCCGTTACCAGACCGCCGACCTCCAGGCGCAGATCCGGTTGATCGAGTCCGGCAACGCGGTCGCCCTCATCCCCGACCTCCAGTGGGCGGGCGAACCGGCCAGCTGTCGCCTCGTCGACCTGCCCGACCTCCCGCGACGCACCATCTTCACCTCCGCGCGCGAGGCCGGGGTCACCCGCCCGGCGATCGTCGCCTTCCGCGCCGCCCTCGAGGCAGCGGCGGCATAGCCGGGACGGGCGGGAACGCTGCCAGCGAACGCGGCGCGCAAGGGGGGTGCGCCTCCCAGCCTCCGGTGCTTGGCTGGAACTCCCGCATTCCTCCGAAGGAGCACCCGCATGACCGACACCACCACCCGTCCCGCAACCGCCGCAGGCACCTTCGCCCTCGGCGGCGACCTCACCGTCAACCGACTCGGCTACGGCACCATGCAGCTCACCGGCGAGGGCGTCTGGGGCGAGCCCGACGACCGCGACGGCGCCATCCGCCTGATCAAGCGCGCAGCTGAGCTCGGCGTGAACTTCTTCGACAGCGCCGACGCCTATGGCCCCGACGTCACCGACACCCTTCTCCGCGAGGCACTGCACCCCTACGACGACATCGTGATCGCGACGAAGGTCGGACAGACGCGACAGGGTCCCGGCGAGTGGACGCCCACCGGCGTTCCCGCCTACCTCCGCCAGCAGGTCGAGCTCGGCCTCCGCCGCCTCGCCGTCGACCGCATCGACCTGCTGCAGTTGCACCGGATCGACCCGACCGTGCCGTTCGAGGACCAGATCGGCGAGCTGCGCAAGCTGCAGGACGAGGGCAAGATCCGGCACATCGGCCTCAGCCAGGTCAGCGTCGCCGAGGTCGAAGCGGCCCAGCAGATCGCTCCGATCGCGTCGGTGCAGAACCTCTACAACCTCACCGACCGCTCCTCTGAGGACCTCCTCGACTGGTCGACCGAGCACGGCGTCGCCTTCATCCCGTGGTTCCCGCTGGCGACCGGCGCCCTCAGCAAGGAGGACGGCCCGCTCACGCAGCTCGCCGAGCGACACGACGCGACCCCATCGCAGCTCGCGCTGGCCTGGCTGCTCAAGCGCTCGCCCGTCATGCTCCCGATCCCGGGGACGTCGAGCATCGAGCACCTCGAGGACAACCTGCAGGGCGCGACGATCGAGCTCACCGACGACGAGTTCGAGGAGCTGTCCGCCGTCTCGGAGTAGTGCTTCCACCGCCCCTCGACAGGCGCAGGGACCGCACCGCCGGACACCGCCCTTCGACAGGCTCAGGGACCGGACCGTGGCCACTGAGCTTGTCGAAGTGCGGCGCAGATCAGGGACCCGACCACCCGGCTCAGCGGAGCCGCTTGGACAGTTCGTGCGCCTGCTCCAGCAGCAGACCACCGAGGAACGCCTGGCGCTCAGGCCGGAACCGGGATTCGATCCCGGTGAGACTGAGCGCCCAGGCGGGCTTCCCCGCCGCATCGAAGACCGCCGCACCCATCCCCCAGCTGCCCTCCAGGATGAGCGCCGGGTTCACCGCGTACCCGCGCTCGCGCGTCTCGCGGATCCGGTCGCGCACGCGGTCGGCGGCGTGGGCCTCGCCCCACCGCTCGACGAGGTCGGCGCGACCCAGGTAGTCGTCGATCTCCTCGTCGCTCGAGAACGCGAGGATCGCCAGCCCAGCCGACGCGACCCCCAGCGGGAAGCGGACGCCCTCCGTCAGCACGAACGAGCGCACCGGGAAGCTCCCCTCCTCCCGCAGCAGGCACACGGTCTCGAAGCCGCGACGCACCGAGAGGAAGGCGCTCTCGCCGCTCTCGTGCGCGAGGATCCGCACGCTCTCCCGGGCGAGCTCGGCGACGTCGTACCGCTCCGCGGCGAGCGATCCGAGGAGGAACAGCTCAGGACCGAGGTGCCACCGGGCCGCGCGGGCGTCGTGGTCGAGGAAGCCCTCGGCGGCGAGCGAGGCGAGCAGGCGGTGCGCCGTCGGCCGGGTGAGTCCGGCGGCCGCGGCCACCGCCGAAGACGACGCCCCACCGGGATGCTCCGACACGATCTTCAGGATCCGGCTCACTCGTGAGACGACCTGGGCGCCGCGCATCCCCTCAGCCACGTCGCACCATCAGCTTGTCCACATGGTGAGCCTACGCCGCAGCCGGGACCACGTCATGAGTAAATCCTGGATCGGGCCCGATGCCACCTTTGACACCGCAGGAACGCTGTGACTGACTACTGGAGAGACGACCGGCCGGAACCACCATGTGGGCAGGCCGGTCCGCCATCCACAAGGGAGTGACATGACGAAACACTGGTCGAGCGCCGCCGAGGCGCTGCACGAGGTCGTCCGGGACGGAGCGACCATCGCGGTCGGCGGTTTCGGCCTGAGCGGCAACCCGACGGACCTCATCGAGGCCCTCCGGGACACGGGTGCCACCGACCTCACGATCGTCTCCAACAACATGGGCGTCGACGGCAAGGGTCTCGGCATCCTCCTCGAGAACCGTCAAGTGCGGAAGGTCGTCGCGTCGTACGTGGGCGAGAACAAGCTCTTCGCCAAGCAGTTCCTCGACGGCGAGCTCGAGGTCGAGTTCACCCCGCAGGGCACGCTCGCCGAGCGGCTGCGTGCGGGCGGTGCCGGTATCGCCGGGTTCTACACGAAGACCGGCGTCGGCACCCCGGTCGCCGAGGGCAAGCCGACGGAGGTGTTCGACGGCGAGACCTACGTCCTCGAGCGCGGCATCGTGGCCGACCTGGCCCTCGTGCACGCGTTCCGCGCCGACCGCGAGGGCAACCTCGTCTTCCGCCACACGGCACGGAACTTCAACCCGATCGTCGCGACCGCCGGCCGACTGACGATCGCCGAGGCCGAGGAGGTCGTCGAGGACGGCTACCTCGATCCGAACACCGTCGTCACCCCCGGCATCTTCGTCCAGCGCCTCGTCACGGCGACGCCGCGGGTGAAGGACATCGAACAGCGCACCGTCCGTCCGGCGGCCGCCACCACGACACCGGCAGGAGCCTGATCATCATGTGGACGAGAGACGACATGGCCGCGATCGCGGCGACCGAACTCCGCGACGGCGAGTACGTGAACCTCGGCATCGGCATCCCCACGCTCGTCGCGAACCACGTCCCACCGGGGATCCACGTCACGCTGCAGAGCGAGAACGGCCTCCTCGGCATGGGTCCGTTCCCGATCGAGGGCGAGGAGGACGCCGACCTCATCAACGCCGGGAAGCAGACGGTCACGCTCCTCGACGGCGGGAGCTACTTCGACTCGGCGACCTCGTTCGGCATGATCCGCGGCGGTCACGTGCAGCTGGCCATCCTCGGCGCGCTGCAGGTGTCGGGTGCCGGCGACCTCGCGAACTGGACGATCCCGGGCAAGCTCGTCAAGGGGATGGGCGGTGCGATGGACCTCGTGGCCGGGACGCCGCGGGTGGTCGTCGTCACCGAGCACGTCGCGAAGGACGGCAGCCCGAAGATCGTCGAGCGGTGCGATCTGCCGTTGACCGGCGTCGGTGTCGTCGACCGCATCATCAGCGACCGCGCCGTCTTCGATATCGTCGAGGGGGCGCTCGTCCTGCGGGCCTTCGCGCCCGACACGAGCGTCGCCGAGCTGCGCACCCTGACGGGCGCGGAGTTCTCCGTCGAACTCGACCCCACCACCACCGGCGAGGTGCCGACCGCACCCGCCACGCCTCAGGAGGCACACGCATGAGCACCGTCATCGTCGGGTACGCCCGCACCCCGTTCGTGAAGTTCAACGGGGCGTTCGCGTCCGTGCCGGCCACCGAGCTCGGCGCCCACGCCATCCGCGCGGCACTGTCGCGGGCGGGAGTGGACGCCGCCGACGTCCAGCAGGTGATCGCCGGCCAGGTGCTGCAGGGCGCCGCCGGCCAGAACCCCGCTCGGCAGTCCGCCGTCGGCGCCGACATCCCCTTCACCGTCCCCGCCATCACCGTCAACGCCGTGTGCCTCTCCGGCATGGAGGCGATCGTCACCGGTACGCGTCTCATCGACGCCGGCGAGGTCGACGTCGTCGTCGCGCTCGGCCAGGAGTCGATGAGCCTCGCCCCGCACGCCTGGTCGGGCTCGCGCGCCGGCAAGCGCTACGGCGCCATCGAGCTCGTCGACACCCTCGACCACGACGGCCTGACCGATGCGTTCGAGCACCGGTCGATGGGGTCGTCCACCGAGGAGCGCAACGGCTCGCTCGGCATCGCACGCCCGGAGCAGGACGCCTGGGCGGCCGGGTCGCACCAGCGGCTCGCAGCGGCGGCGGACATCCAGGCCGAGGAGATCGAACCCTTCTCCGTGCCCGCCCGCAAGGGTCCGACGGTCGTGAGCGCCGACGACGGCCTCCGCGCCGACACCACCGCCGAGTCGCTGGCCGGGCTGCGTCCCGCATTCGGCGGCGAGGGCACGATCACTGCTGGCAACTCCTCTCAGATCACCGATGGAGCGGCCGCGGTCGTGCTCATGAGCGAGGAGGCGGCTGCGGCCCGCGGACTCACCCCGATCGCCCGCGTGGTCGCGCACGCGCTCGTCGCCGGACCTGACGTCAGCCTGCACGCCCAGCCCTCCAATGCGATCGTCGCGGCCCTCGCCAAGACGTCGCACACGACGAGTGACCTCGCGGCGGTCGAGATCAACGAGGCGTTCGCCGCCGTGTCGGTCCACTCGACCGACGAGCTCGGCGTGGACCCCGCGATCGTGAACGCGAACGGCGGCGCGATCGCCCTCGGCCACCCGATCGGCGCCTCCGGTACCCGGATCGTCGGGCACCTCGCCCGGCGCCTCGCCGCCGCCGGCTCGGGTTCGATCGGTGCCGCCGGCATCTGCGGCGGTGGCGGCCAGGGCTCCGCGATCATCCTCGAGGCCGTCTGATCCGCGAGATGACGCGTCTGGTCGCTCCCGGGGCATCCCCGCGACAGACTGACTCACCTCAGACGGGCTCGCCGGTGACGGTATAGCGGAGGTGCACGACGCCGGCCTCGAAGCGACGCTCGTCGACGAGTTCCAGGCGTCGCCGGAGGTTGGCCGGCAGCGCACGCAGGCCGCCACCGACGATCACCGGCGAGAGGAACAGCTGCACCTCGTCGACGAGCCCAGCGGCCATCGCCTCGGCTGCGAGATGCGGGCCACCGACGCTGAGGTCGCGGTCCGATTCCGCCTTCCACCGGCGCACGGCCTCCGGGTCGAACGATCGCTCGAGCGTCGTCCGGGCCGTCGATACCGCATCGAGCGACGTCGAGTACACGACCTTGTCGGCTGCGAGCCACAGTGCCGCGAAGTCGGTGATCTCGCGAGGCTCGTCCGGCAGCTCGTCCGCCGTCTCCCAGAACGTCATGATCTCGTACATGCGTCGGCCGAACAGGTAGGTGCCGATCGGCCGGGAGAGCTCGTTCACGAAGGCGTGCACCTCGGCGTCCGGTGCGCTCCAGTCGAAGCGGCCCTCCTCATCGGCGAGGTAGCCGTCGAGCGAGCTGATCGCCGAGTAGATGAGCCTTCCCATGTGTCCTCCGTCGCCAGTGCCGGTACGCGAGAGGCTAGGCCGCAGAGGCGACCGCCCACAAGGGGTGGCTCCAGCACCGCGGTCAGGCGGGCGGGATGACGAGCGTCGCGAAGGAGTCGGCCGGCAGGGTCGGGGTGATGACGTCGTCGCCCACCACGATCTGGACCGGGAGCGGTTCACCGAGGTCGTTCTGCATCACGAGCACGACGCCGCCGTCCGGGTTGCGGAAGGCGAGCAGGTTCTCGTGCCCGGTCCAGCTCATCGTGGCGAGCCGCTGTGCCCCCGGTTGCAGGAAGTGCCCCAGGTGCCGCATGAGGAAGTACTCGTGGGTGTAGCGGAAGGTCCGGGTCTCGGGGTCCACGACGACGAGCGAGTTCTGCGCCCAGCCCCAGCGGCTGACCCCGCCCTCCGTGAGCGCGAGGTTCCAGTACGTGTAGGCCTGCGCACCGTTCGTGAAGAAGTGTCGCATGAGTCCCCAGGTGTGCCGCACGAAGCGCCAGTCGTTCCGGCCGTCGCCGCACTCCTGCTCGGTCTGGTAGAGCGCGAGGTCCGGGTGGGCGTGATGTACGGCAGCGATCGCGCCCTTGCCCGCCCACTGGAATCCGACTCCGGCGACCCATGGGCCGGCCGCCGGATCCTGGAGCACAGTCTCGATCTGCGCGTCGTGCGGCCGCTCCTGTGTGCCGAGGAAGACCCGCACTCCGAGACGGTCCATCTCCGGCCCGAGGACCGCGATGAACCGCGCGAGCCCCTCGGCCGTCCACACGCAGCTCGGGAACACCTGCGCCGAGTTGAACTCGTTCTGCGGCATGACCATCTCGACGCGGATGCCCTCCTGGCCGTAGGCCTCGACGAAGCGGGCGAAGTACCGGGCGTAGGTCTCGAGGTAGCGGTCTTCGAGGATGAACAGATCGGTCCCCTCGGCGCCCAGCTGGTCGTCACGGATGCCGTTGTCGACGCCGGACCCCGGCCATGGGCGCGCGGCCGCGTAGTGCCCGTTCGTCTTCATCCAGGTGGGCGGGCTCCACGGCGACGCCCAAAGACGCAGGTCGCCCTGGTACCGCTGCGCCGCCTGGATGAAGGGGACGAGCGTCGCGCGGTCGTGATCGATGCTGAAGTGCTCGAGGTCGAAGTCGCCGTCGACCTCGTCGTAGGAGTACCAGTCGGTGGAGAAGTCGTTGGCACCGACGGGCATACGGCAGAGCGAGAAGTTCAATCCTGCACCCGGCGTGAAGAGGTCCGACAGGATGCCCTCGCGGTCCTCCTCAGACAGGAGCCCCAGCGCCGTCCAGCCGAGTTCGTTGAAACACCCGCCGATGCCGTCGACGGTCTGCTGCGGGTTCGCCACGTCGACCACGACGTTCGGCATCCCCGCCAACCGGCCGAACCCGAGCGGTTCCTGTTTCTGCCAGAGGACGTCCTGAGTGGTGACGACCCAGGCGACCGAGCGCGTCGACGCGGTGGCGCTGTGGCTGTTGGCGGGACTGCTGCTCGTCATCGAGTGCCTTTCGAGGGGGGTCCTCCGTGGACCGCGACCGGTGCTCCCACCAGTATGTTGCAGAACCCGCGAAAACCGAAGAGCGGTCGCCATTCGATCCGTCGGACGCCGGTCGCGTCGTCGCCAGCCGAGCGGCGCACCCGGGGGATTCCCCTGGTCCGCCGTTCACGGGCGGTCGTACACTCGGTGGATGGCCGATCCCACGACGGTCCGGGAGCCGCAACCCGGAGCAGACCTCCCCGACGCCCGGGGACGCACCGGTCTGCACCGGACCGGCCTCGATCTCACCGGGAACCCACGCGTCCAGGTGACCGATGTGGAACTGGTCGCCGCCGCCTGGCACGTCCTCCGCCGGACGACCCTGCGGGTCCAGGACCGCTCAGGCACCTGGTCGACGCAGCAGCGCGAGACCTACGACCGCGGCAACGGCGCGACCATCCTGCTCTACCACGGTGCCTCCCGGAAGGTCCTGCTCACCAGGCAGTTCCGCTACCCGGCGTACGTCAACGGACACCCGACCGGCGAGCTCATCGAGACGGCCGCCGGCCTGCTCGACGACGACGATCCCGAGACGGCGGTCGCCCGCGAGGCCCGCGAGGAGACCGGGTTCGCGGTCGAGACCGTCCAGCACGTCTTCGACGCCTTCATGAGCCCCGGCTCCGTGACCGAGCGCCTGCACTTCTACGCGGCCGAGTACGACCCCGCTGCGCGTCGCGGCGATTGGGGCGGGCTCGCCGAGGAGGGCGAGGAGATCGAACTCCTCGAACTCGACATCGACGACGCCATCGCCCGCATCGGCGACGACATCATCGACGCGAAGACCATCATGCTGCTGCAGTGGGCGAGGCTCTCCGGCCCGTTCGCGACGGCACCGACGCCTGTTCCGCCTGCACCGCCCGCACGCTAGTACCGCTGAGACTCCCGGACCCCGAGCTCGCCAGAACACCGTGCCACCCGACTCCGGGTGGCCGATCGGCGAACCCGAACACCGGTCGGCCGCCCGGTCCCCTGCCGTCAGGCCGAACGGATGATGTCCGTGAGCACCGCGCAGCCGAAGTCGAGCGCGTCGAGTGGCACGCGTTCGTCGACACCGTGGAACATGCCGGGGAAGTCGAAGTCCGCCGGCAACCGGAGCGGGATGAAGCCGTACCCCGTGATGCCGAGTCGGCTGAGCGCCTTCGCGTCGGTGCCGCCGGGGATGAGGTGCGGGAGCACGGTCGCTCCGGGGTCGTGCCGCTCGATGACCGCCTCGATCACCGAGACGAGCTCGCCGTCGTTCGGGGACTCCATCGCGATGAGCTCCAGCTGGACCTCGACGTCGACCCCCTCACCCGCCGCCTCGCGGATGCGCGCGATGACCTCGTCCCGCTGGCCGGGCAGGAACCGGGCGTCGACCGTCGCGGTCGCGGACTCGGGGATCACGTTCTCCTTGTACCCGCCGGAGATCAGGGTGACGTTCGCCACGTTCTGCAGGCCGGCGCGCAGCCGCGACGCGCTCGGGCCGACGAGCGCAGCGAGTTCGAACGGCGACAGCTCGGGGGACGCTCCGGTCAGTTCGCGCAGCCGCTGGAACAGGTGCGTCGTGGTCTCGGTGAACGACACCGGCCAGTCGAGCGCGCCGATCCGGCCGACGGCGGCCGCGAGCTTGACGATCGCCGAATCCTGGCTCGCGAGGGAGGCGTGACCGGCGGCACCGTGGGCGGTCAGCCGCAGCCAGAGCACGCCCTTCTCGCCGGTGTTGAGCAGGTAGGCACGCGCCTCGGCTCGTTCACCGAGGGTGACGCTGTACCCGCCGCCCTCGCTGATCGCGTCGCGGACGCCGGCGAACTGCTCCGGGTGATGCTCCACCATCCACTGCGAGCCGAGGACGCACCCCGCCTCCTCGTCGGCGAAGAACGCCAGGACGACGTCGCGCTCGGGCTGCTCCCCCGCCGTGACCATGCGCCGGACCGACGCGACGATCATCGCCACCATGTTCTTCATGTCCACGGCGCCGCGGCCCCACAGCATGCCGTCGGTGATCTCGCCGCCGAACGGGTCGACCGTCCACGCGGCAGCGTCGACCGGGACGACGTCGAGGTGCCCGTGCAGCAGGAGGCCGGGGAGGGTGCGATCGCGCCCAGGCCACCGCGCGACGAGATTCGTCCGGCCGGGCTCGGCCTCGAAGCGCTCGCACACGATCCCGACCTCACCGAGCAGACGTTCCACGAGGTCCGCCGCGCGCGACTCGCCGACGGCACGACCGCCACCGTAGTTCGAGGTGTCGATCCGGATGAGGTCGCGCGTGATGGAGACGACCTCCGAGAGACCGACCGGGTCGCCCACGCGTTCGCCCACGCTCATTCCGCGTTCCGCGGGACCACGGTGAACCGACGGTTGGCGAGCGAGGGCACCCGCGCGCGGACGGCGTCGAGTCGCGCCGGATCGAGCTCGGCGAAGACCACCCCGGGTGCCTCGCCGGCGGCGGCGATGACGACGCCTGCGGGGTCGACGATGATCGAGTTCCCGGTGGCGAGCGGGCCGGTCTGGTTGGCGCTCACGACGTAGGCGGTGTTCTCGATCGCCCGGGCGCGCACGAGGGTCGTCCAGGCGTCCTCCTTGCCGGGGCCGACGATCCACATCGCTGGCAGCAGGATGACGTTGGCACCGGCGTCGATGAGGCGCCGGGCACTCTCCGGGAAGCGGAGGTCGTAGCAGGTGAACGCACCGATGCGGAGGTCGCCGAGCTCGAGGACGAAGGGGTCGGTGAGCTCGCCGGCCGTGATGCCGTCGCTCTCGGCATAGCCGAAGGCGTCGTAGAGGTGCACCTTCCGGTACGTCGCGGTGATGTTCCCCTCGGCGTCGATCGCCACGAGCGTGTTGTAGGGCAACCCGCCGGGGTTCTCCTCGATGGTGCCGACGACCGTCGGGAGGGAGCGCGCGGCCGCTGCGGCGGCGACGCCCGTGATGAAGGGACCGTCGAGGGGTTGGGCGATCGCGGCGAGCGCACTCGGCGGCTCCGAGGTGCCGTAGCTGCTCATCTCCGGCAGCACGAGCAGTTCGGCGCCACCCGCCGCGGCCTCACCGAGCAGGGCGACCACGCTGGCGAGGTTCTCGTCGATGTCCGTTCCGGCGGAGAACTGCCCGGATGCGATGCGCATGTGAAACCTCGTTCCGTGGGAAGGGCCGCGACCGTCAGCGCGCGGCCGTCCAGCCACCCTATGCCGAGAGTGGGGGCGTGCGCCGCCGGAGCCGGAGCCGGCCCTGACTCACGAGGATGCCGAGCACGACGATCACGCCACCGACAGGCTCGTTCCAGTGCAGGATCTCGCCGAGGACGAGGATGCCGAGGACGACACCGACCAGGGGCGTGAGGTACGTGACGGTGGACGCCGCCGTCGCGCCCCAGGAGTCGACGATCGTCGTCATCCAGATGTAGGCGACGCCGGTGCCGAGCGCTCCCAGCGCGAGCATGCTGAGGACGACCGGGGCGTCGAGTGACACGGGCTGCATCGCGATGAACGGCGAGAGCACGAGCATGATGACGGCGGCGAGCGAGATCTCCACGGCCGAGATGACGACCGCGTCGTAGCTGTGGGTGCCGAGGACGAACTTCCGGAGGTAGACGAAGGCGATGCCGTAGCAGAGGGTCGCGCCGAGGCAGGCGAGCTGCGCCGGGATGGACTCGAGGATCGCCGGGTCGGCCAGGACACGCCAGGGGCCGACGACGATCGCGACGCCGAGGGCGCCGACGAAGATGCCGAACACCTGCAGGCCGTTCAGTCGTTCCTTCGGGAGGAACACGGCGCCGACGGCGAGCGTCATGATCGGCGTGGTCGCGTTGAGGATGCTCGACAGGCCGGACGGCAGGAACTGTCCAGCCCAGGAGAACAGGAGGAACGGGGCGACGCAGAGGAAGACGGAGACGACGGCGAGGTGCGCCCAGAGCCGACGCTCTCGCGGCCAGCGGCGTCGGGTGACGAGCATGATGATGCAGAGGGTAAGGGCACCGAGCACCACACGGGACAGGGCGACCTGCGCCGGAGCGAGTCCGGTCAGGCCGGTCTTCATGAAGAGGAAGCTGGCACCCCAGATGAGCGCTGCGCCGAGATAGGCGCCCAGCACCCTGCGGGACCCTGGTGCGACGAGCGCGGTGACACGGGTGTTCGGTGCTGCGGTGCTCATCGTGCTCCCTCGAGTCGGACGACTCAGCTTGGCATCACCCACCGACGCCGTGTTCGCAATTCAGGACGACCCCGCGTGTCTCGCCGGTTCCGCCGCGCCGCAGCACGGACACGCCGGAGGCATCCTGAATTGCGAACAGGTCAAGCGGTGGTGGCGACGGGCTCCAGCCGGTGGATCGCCTCCACGAGCGGCGCGAGTTCCGGGAGGGACTCGGCTGTGGTGAGCGACTCCTCCAGGGCGCGGTCGTGCACCGGTCGGGCCTCCTCGAGCAGCGCCTTCCCGGCCGCAGTGAGCTCGGTGTAGACACCGCGGCGGTCATCGGCGCACAGCACGCGGGTGAGGAGCGCGCGGTCCTCGAGGCGGTTGACGAGCCGGGTGGTGGCGCTCGGAGACAGGGCCGTCGCGCGGGCGAGCTGCTGCATGCGCATGTGCCAGCCGTCCTGGCGCCCCAGGGCGTCCAGCACGGTGTACTCGACCACCGAGAGTCGGGCCTCGGCCTGCAGCGCACGTTCCAGATCGGACTCGATCGATCCGTACAGGGCGGCGAGCGTCCGCCACCCCTGCGCGCGGATCTCAACAGCGTCGTCGGCGATGCCCATCGGGACTCCTCGGTTCGAACATCGATCAATTGATTGCAGGCGCACGTAGTTGCTTGCGCTATTACCTAGCGCGTGCAACGATATCTATCGCGCGTCTGCAACTATCAGCGTACGCGTCCCGCCCACCGGCCACCGGCCACCAGCACTCTCGCCACGGCCCCCAGGAATCGCAGGAATCGTCATGCCACTCGGTCTCATCGCCCTCGCCCTCGGCGGCTTCGGCATCGGCCTCACGGAGTTCGTCATCATGGGCCTGCTGCCCGAGGTGGCGGCCGACTTCGGCGTCTCGGAGGCCGCAGCCGGCTGGCTCATCTCCGGCTACGCCCTGGCCGTCGTCGTCGGGGCGCTCGCCCTCACCGCTGCGGTCATCCGACTGCCGAAGAAGCCCGTCCTCCTGGCCCTGATGGTGCTCTTCATCGCCGGCAACCTCGTCTCGGCACTCGCCGGCGACTACCAGGTCATGCTCGCCGGCCGCATCCTCGCCGCCCTCAGCCACGGAGCGTTCTTCGGCATCGGTTCGGTGCTGGCGGCGGCGATGGTCCCGGCCCACAAACAGGCCGGCGCGATCGCGATCATGTTCACCGGCCTCACCGCGGCGAACGTGCTCGGCGTCCCCTTCGGCACGCTGCTCGGCCAGCACTTCGGCTGGCGCTCGACCTTCTGGGCCATCACGGTGATCGGGCTCATCGCCTTCATCGGCATCCTGACACTCGTGCCGAAGCCGAAGCGTGACGAAGTCCCGGCATCGCTCCTCGCCGAGCTGCGCGCGTTCCGTTCCGGCCAGGTCTGGCTCTCGATCGCTGTCACGGTCCTCGGCTACGGCGGCATGTTCGGCGCGTTCACCTACATCGCCTACACGCTCACGGAGGTCAGCGGCTTCGCATCGACCACGGTGCCGTGGCTGCTCATCCTCTTCGGCGTCGGACTCCTGGTCGGCAACATCGTGGGCGGTAAGGCGGCGGACCGGAACATCGACCGGACGCTCATCGTCGTGATCGCGGTGCTGACCGTGATCCTGGTCGCCTTCGCCGCGACCGCGCAGTCGCCCGTCGCCACCGTGATCGCCCTCGTCCTCATGGGCGGCTTCGGATTCGCGACCGTCCCCGCGCTGCAGATGCGGGTCATGCGGTACGCGTCGGCCGCTCCGACGCTCGCCTCGGGAGCGAACATCGCCGCGTTCAACCTCGGCAACGCGCTCGGCGCTTGGCTCGGCGGCATCACCATCACGGCAGGCCTCGGCTACACCTCGCCGATCTGGGCCGGTGCGGTGATGACGCTCCTCGGGCTGATCGTCATCACCGCCGCAGCCGTCGCCGCGAAGCGCTCCCAGCCACGACCACTCCAGCAGGAGGAGCCCCCCACTGCGTCCCTCGCAGCGGCCGCGCACACGGTCTGAGCACCGGCGATCGGCACCGGGCCCGGGCCCGGTGATGCGCGACCTCGCCCGCTCTCGGCGCCCCCGAGAGTGACGGGAACCCGAACCTCACGGCCCCGTCACCCTCGTGGCGGTCTCAGACGCGGCCGAGCATCGCTTCGTTGAGAATGGTACCGCCGAGCATCCAGCCACCGTCGGCGACTTCATCGAGGATGACCAGCGTCGTCGGACGCGCCCGCTCTCCGTAGACGTCGACGATGGCCTCGGTGACGGCGTCCTGGAGCTTCGTCTTCGACTCGGGGGTGAGGGTGCCTGCAGGGATCTTCAGGTTGGCGAAGGGCATGATGTTCCTTTCGGTAGGGCCCGGATGGTCCGGGGGTCAGAGTGCGGCGTTCGCGGACAGCAGGTCCTCGATGCCGATGCGGTGATAGAACTCCGCGCGGATGCGGTCCGCGACGGCCGACACGACCTCACTCCCGTCTCGGGAGGGGTCGACGTGCGTTCGGAACGGGCGGGTTCCTCCCGGCAGGCCGACGAGGCGGACGATCTCGTCGGCGACCTGCTGCACGTCGGCGTCGACCGGCACGATCGCTGACAAGCGCCCGGTGAGTTCCTGACGGAGCGCACCGTACTCGGCGTCATGCTCGATCACGCGTGCCGTGTCGTCCGGGGCGGAGGCGTTCGTGAAGTGGTTCGTCCCAGCGGTGAAGGCCCCCGGCACGACGATGGTGCTCTCGACACCGAAGCGGATCGATTCCGCCGCGTAACTCTCGGCGAGGGCGTCCATGCCGGCCTTCGCCGCGAAGTACGGCGCCAGGAAGGGCGGGTGTCCGCCTCGAGTGGACGAGCTGCCGACCCAGACGATGAAGCCCTCGCGTCGGGACCGCATCTGCGGCAGGACGGCGCGCGCCAGGCGGTGGGCTCCGAGGACGTTCACGTCGTACAAGTGAGCGAACTGATCCGGCGTGAATGCTTCAGCCGGGCCGAAGGCCATATGGCCGGCGTTCTGCACGAGGACGTCGAGGCGTCCATGGGCCTGGAGGACGTGTTCGACGGCGTCAGTCACGGATCGCTCCGACTGCACGTCGAGGTCGACCACGTGCAGCCGGAGCCCTTCGGCCCGCGCCAGCTCATCGAGCGCCGCCCGGTTCGCCGCGTTACGGCCGGCGATCGCCCGCATGCCTGCGAAGACGACGTTCCCCGAGCGCGCGAGTGCCACCGCCGTCTCGCGGCCGAACCCACTGGACGCACCCGAGATCAGGACGACCTTGACCGACGACATCAGACCAACCCGCCGTTCGCGCGGATGACCTGCCCGTTCACCCAGTGCCCGTCGGGTCCGGCGAGGAACGCGACGACACCGGCGATGTCCTCCGGCCTGCCGAGGCGCTCGAGAGGGACCGCCCTCGCGAGTGCGTCGATCTGCTCGTCGGTCTTCCCGTTCAGGAACAGCTCCGTGCCCGTGGGCCCAGGCGCGACCACATTGGCCGTGACGTCTCGACCACGGAGTTCCTTCGCCAGGATCAGCGTCATCCCCTCGACCGCGCTCTTGCTCGCCACGTAGGCGCCGTAGGTGGGGAACTGCGTACCGACGACCGAGGTCGACATGCCGATGAACGCACCGCCGGCCCGCAGCCGACGCGCCGCCTGCTGCGCGACGACGAAGGTGCCGCGGATGTTCGTCCGATGCAGCGCGTCGAGCACGTCCAGGTCCTGTTCGGCGATGCTCGACAGTGCGAGGCGTCCGGCCGAATGCGCGACGACGTCCACTCCGCCGAACTCATCCTCCGCCTGGTCGAACATCGCTGCGACCGCGTGCTCGTCGGCGACGTCGGCCTGTACGGCGACGGCGCGACCTCCTGCGCGCACGATGTCGTCGATCGTGGCTGCGGCCGCGTCGCCACCGGTGTCGGAGTTGACGACCACCGCGAAGCCTTCTCGGGCGAGGCGGGTGGAGATGGCACGTCCGATGCCCCGGGAGCCGCCGGTGACGATCGCGACGCGCTGCGAACGGTTCTTGCTGTCCATGTGATCCCTTTCGTCGAAATGGTTGTTTCATTTCGCTGATACGCCACGCTAGCACAGTTACGATCGGCGATACCAGATGCGATATGATCGACCGTATGACCCGATCCGACGACGACCTCCGGAGCGCACTGCTCCAAGCGGCCGAGGAGCAACTCGTGGCCGCCACCGACGGGGAGATCGCCACGCGGGCGGTCTGCGAGGCGGTCGGAGTGACCCAACCGGTGCTGTACCGACTGTTCGGCGACAAGCGGGGCCTGCTCGACGCCCTCGCCGAGGTCGGTCTGCAGCGGTACGCGGCACGGAAGGCCGAACTCGAGGTGTCCGACGACCCCGCGGCCGATCTGCGTCGCGGTTGGGCCGACCATCTGGCGTTCGCTCGGGAGAACCCGGCGGTGTACCGCTTGATGTTCGCCCCGCGCCCATGGACGAGCAGCCGTGCGAAGGATGGCGTGATGACGCTCCTGGAGCGGACGCTCTCCCGATGTGCGGCGGCAGGCCTGCTGGCCGTCGACGTCGACGTCGCGGCGACCATGCTCCTGGCGGCGAACGTCGGACTCGCTCTGGACGAGATCGCGAGCCCGCGTCCAGGACGCGCCGATACGGTCGCCGACGCGCTCCGCGACGCGGTGCTCAGCGGCGTCCTCGTCGTGTCCTCGGAGACGGACGCGCTCGACCCCGGCGCGGCGGCTCGCCGACAGCTGCGCGCGCAGCTCGACGAGGGCGGGTCAGGACCGCTGCTCCCGGAGGAGTCCGCACTCATGCGCGTGTGGCTCCGGCGGATGGACGAGGAGAGCGACGCCCCCCGGTGATCTCCACCTTCCTCGTCGAACACGCGCCGTTGGTCGGCCTCGGCTTCTGGATCACCGTGGTGGTGGTCACGGCGATCACGTGGGCGCTGCATCGCCGGCGGCTCCGAGGTGTCCTCCTCGGGCTCTCAGGCGTCGCGCTCGTGGGGCTGCTCGCCCTCACTTTCGTGCCCGACGGCTCGCGTCCGGGAGGCCTGAGTTGCACGATCCAGTTCTCCGTCCCGTTCCAAGGCATCGAGACGCTCGCGAACATCGCCCTGACGCTGCCGCTCGCGCTCCTGCTCGGGGTGGCGATGAACCGTCCGTTGACGGTCCTCCTCGGGGTCGGGAGCCTGTCCGCCGTCATCGAGGTCGTCCAGGCGCTGCTCCCCGGAATCGGTCGCCGCTGCGACACGAACGACTGGCTCATGAACGCGGTCGGAGCCCTCCTGGGAGCGCTGATCGCCTGCGTCATCTGCAAGCTCGGACGACGCAGGGATGCGAAGCAGGACGCGCCGGCCCTGGATCGATCCGCTGAGCCGACGGCGCGTGCGAGCCGGACCGGGACCGGCTCCACTACCGTGGGCGGATGAGCCGAACCCCTCGCCCCAGTGACACCATGATCGCGGTCGCCGAACACTGGGCGGCCGAGCGACCGGCGATGCAGCCCGGCAGCCCGACCATCACGATGCTCGGAGCGGGCACGGCCAACGAGGTCGCAGCGGTCGAGCTCGACGGCGGCGAGCGGGTCATCGTGAAGCTCTCCCCCGCGGACGCCACCGGCCTCACCTACGAACGCTCACTCATGGCGACCGAGGCCCTCGCGCTGCGCATCCTCGGCCGCGCGGAGGTGCCGCAGCCGGAGATCGTCTTCGAGGCGACGCTCGACGGACGCGACGCCCTCGTGATGACGGAGCTCACCGGTCGACCGGCGAACAGCACCGAGACCGTCCCCCTCGCCCGCGACGTCCTCGGCCGCACCCTCGCCCGCCTGCACGAGGCGGGACGCACGCCGTTCCACGTGGAACCAGGCGACGTCGACGTCCCCGCCGAGTCGGCGTCCACCAGTCCGTCGACCGGCCTCACCGAGGGGAACCGTCACGGCTACCCCTTCCGCCCTGAGCTCCAGGCGGCGAGCGCCCGGGACGCCTACCGTCTCCTCGTGGAGGCGGTGCTCACCGACGCCGCCCGCTTCGAGGTCGACCTCCCGGTCGCTGCCGACGAGATCCGACACCTGATCGACACCGCGTCACCGGCCTTCGACAGCGTGACGGAGCCGACGCTCGTCCACTTCGACCTCTGGGAGGGCAACCTCCTCGTCATGCCCGAGCACGGGGCGGAGGCCGCCCAACTGACCGGCGTCATCGACCATGAGCGCGCGCACTGGGCCGACCCCACCGCCGACCTCGTCTCGCTGGCGCTCTTCACCGACGTGCCGGAGACGGTCGCCGCCGACACGGAGCTCCTCCGCGCCTACCGCGAGACCTCGGGCCGCGAGCTGCTCCCCGATGAGGACGCCCGGACCCGCGCACGGCTGTGGTCCTTGTACCTCGCGCTCGTCATGGTGGTCGAAGGCATCCCGCGTGGCTATGAGGGTGACTGGTTCGACGAGCACGACGCCTCGGTGCGCACGTGGATCGGTGACATCACGGCCTCGCTCGCCTGACCCGCGCGACTCCCCGGGGTCCCTGAGCCGACCTCCTTCGGTCCCTGAGCTTGTCGAAGGGCGGTCGTGGGCACTTCGACAGGCTCAGCGACCGGGGTAGCTCAGCGACCGGGGTAGGGGCTCAGCGACCGGGGTTGGGGGCTCAGCGGCCGGAACGGGCGCGCACCGTGACCGGAACGGGCGCGCTCGGTGCGCGTACGTTGCGCGCGGCCGGACCGGCGCGGCTAGACTGGTCGGCTCGCCAGGCGGTGGGCGGCCCGGCGCGAATGAGCGCGGGCCCGTTCGGGAGCGATCGGCTCCCTGGGGAGTGCGCACCATGGGCTACATCGACGTCAGCGACCTCAGTTACACGCTGAGCGACGGACGGACCCTGCTGGACGAGGTCTCGTTCCGCGTCGGCGAGGGGGCGATCGCCGCGCTCATCGGCGCAAACGGCGCCGGCAAGACGACGCTCCTGCGGATCATCCGCGGCGAACTCCAGCCAGACTCCGGGGTCGTCTCCATCGACGGCGGCCTCGGTGTGATGGACCAGTTCGTCGGGCGCGGTGACGACGACCGGACGGTCCGCGACCTGCTCGTCCAGGTCGCGCCTCCGCGGGTCCGTGCGGCGGCGGAGGCGGTCGACCGCGCCGAGCTCGCCCTCATGGAGGACGACGTCGAGGCGACGCAGATGGCCTACGCGACGACGCTCGCCGAGTACGCCGACGCCGGCGGGTACGACCAGGAGGTGCTCTGGGACAGCTGTTGCGAGGCGGCGCTCGGGGTGCCCTACGACCGCGCGCAGTGGCGGACGCTCGGCACGCTGTCCGGCGGCGAGCAGAAGCGGCTCGTCCTGGAGGCCCTGTTCCGCGGCCCTGAGCAGGTCCTCCTCCTCGACGAACCCGACAACTCCCTCGACGTCCCGACGAAGCGCTGGCTCGAGGGGATGCTCGCCGAGACGCGGAAGACCGTCCTCCTCGTCTCGCACGACCGCGAGCTCCTGGCACAGGCGGCGACCCGCATCATCACCCTCGAGGTCGGCGCGGCCGGCAGCACGACGTGGACCCACGGCGCGAGCTTCCGCAGCTACCACGAGGCCCGCGACGCCCGCCTCGACCGACTCGACGAACTCCGCCGGCGCTGGGACGAGGACCGCGTGAAGCTGCGCGCCCTCGTGCTGCGTCTGCGCGAGCAGGCCAAGTTCAACGACTCCATGGCCTCCCGCTACCGGGCCGCGCAGACCCGACTCGCCAAGTTCGAGGAGGCCGGTCCGCCTGAGGAGCGGCCGAAGGACCAGCAGGTCACGATGCGGCTCCGCGGCGCACGCACGGGTCGTCGTGCGATCGTCTGCACCGGGCTGGAACTGACCGGGCTCATGCAGCCGTTCGACGCGGAGATCTGGTTCGGTGAGCGCATCGGCGTGCTGGGTTCGAACGGTTCGGGCAAGTCCCACTTCCTCCGGTTGCTCGCCGGCGGCGGAACGGATCCCGATCCGGGCGCCGGCCACCTCGCTGCAGCGGGCGACGCGCTCGTCCCGGTCGAGCACGACGGTGACGCCAAGCTCGGCGCGCGCGTGCAGCCGGGGTGGTTCGCGCAATCGCACCGCCACCCGGAACTCACCGGACGGACCCTCCTCGACATCCTGCACCGCGGCGACGAGCACCGGTCCGGTCTCCCCCGGGAGGCCGCGAGCCGCGTCCTCGACCGCTACGGTCTGGCAGGCGCGGCCGAGCAGTCGTTCGAGTCGCTCTCAGGCGGACAGCAGGCGCGCCTGCAGATCCTCCTGCTCGAACTCTCCGGTGCCACGCTGCTCCTGCTCGACGAGCCGACCGACAACCTCGACCTCGTCTCGGCGGAGGCGCTCGAGCAGGGCCTGGCGGGCTTCGAGGGCACCGTGATCGCGGTCACCCACGACCGTTGGTTCGCGCGCGGCTTCGACCGCTTCCTCGTCTTCGGCTCCGACGGCCGGGTGCAGGCCTCCGACGAGCCCGTCTGGGAGGAGACGCGCGTCTCCCGTGCGCGGTAGCGGGTGTCGCCGCAGTTTCACCGCCCAGGAGGAAGCCTGAGGCGACACCCCCTGCATGAGTCGCCGCCTTGGTCAACCCACCGCCGTACTCAGGACCGTTCCCTACGCTGGCATCAACAACCCGAGCTCGGAGGTGATGGTCCTGCAGTACAGCATCGCCATCGGCCGCGCCACCTACGACATCGAACCGGGTGTCGACCTGCCTGCGCTCATGTCCGAGATCGAGACCGCCGTCCAAGCCGGTGGCCGATTCGTGCGCGTGCCGCTCTCCTCCGACCGGACCATCGACGTGCTCGTCAGCCCTGGCCTGCACATCACGGTGGAGTCGTTCGCGAACCGTGCGCTGGAGATCGTGCCCACGATCGAGACGGGGACCCTGTCCGGTCTCGACGAGTACGACGAGTTCGGCGAGTTCTGACCCGACCAGCCCCGATCGGCCTCGACGGCTATGAGCCGAGCGTCGCGCTCGGGTACTCGCCGAAACGGTTGACGTACGACGCGGAGAAGCGTCCGAGATGGGCGAAGCCCCATCGGTTGGCGATCTCTGCGACCGTGGCCCGCCCCGGGTCGGCCTTGCGAAGCTCCTCCTGCACGCGGTCGAGCCGCACGCGCCGCAGATAATCGATCGCAGTGATGTCGTGTTCCTTGCGGAAGGCGCTCTGGAGACTGCGCTGACTCATGCCGATCGCTTCGGCCACGTCCTCCGTGCGGATGGGGAGATGCGCGTTGGCGATCATGAACTCGACGGCGGCGCGCGTCTTCCCGCCACTCGGCACCCCGATCTCGACCGGCGCATGCAGCGCGGTGTGCGGAAAGGTCTCCAGGAGCGCGACCGCTGCCGCCCGGTTCGCCTCGGCCCGCAGGAGCGCCGGGCTCGCGTCGTCGTAGATGACCCGGGCGACGGACGTCACCGAAGCGGCCCAGCGACGGAGGTGCTCGCCGGTCGGACGGGCCGTCGTGTCGAAGAGGATCGGACCGCTCGTGCCCTCCACCTCGCCGGCCACCCGCTCGAGGAACGTCCCGTCGAAGTGCATGAGGTTCTGCCGGTAGTCCGTGAAGTCGAACTCGGCGAGCCGGTTGTTCGCGAACATCGCCGGCTGCCCGTGCACGAGCCGCACCGGATCGCCGGCGAGGTCGGTGACGCCGCTGCCCCCGGTCAACCACGAGACGATGTACTCACCCTGCGTCAGGACCGTGCCCGTGACGTGGCCGTCGAACTGTGTGCCGCGCAGGGTCAGCTCGTCGTCACCGATGGCGGTGTATCGGAAGGTGAAGTCCGACTCGGTGGGTTCGATGACCATCGACCCGGCGTTGTAGGCACCGGCGAACAGGTCGCGGGCCTCATCGACATCGCGACCTGCGACCTCGGACCGCTCGACGGGTCCCGTGTGTTCGCTCATCGCTCATAGAATCTCACGACGATCCTGAACTGTCACCCTTGGCGGGGTCGTTCAGACGCAGAGCAGTCCAACTCGATGTCAGGCGGTCCCTTGCAGGAAACCGTGTTCAGCGCCCAGGACGTCGGTCATCGCTGACGACGTCATGCTGGCGAAGCGCGGCAGGACCGTCGTCTCGTGGACGGCGGTCGGGCGTTCGGACCAGACGGTCACGACGATCAGTCCGCCCTCGGCGCGGAGCGACCACGCGACGATGTGCCGGGTGAGGACGCGGACGGTGTCGCCGTCGACGTCCAAGGCGATGGCAGCGCGGCTGAGCGACAGGCCGCCGACGGACTCGGCCCCGGCATGCGAGGTCTCGAAGACGATGTCGGTCCGGTCGAGGAGTCGGCCGGTGGTGCGCGCATCGTCCAGGGCGAGGAAGTCGGGCGCGCTGGGAGTCCAGGTCGTCATGGTCCCACCCCCTACTGGTGTTTCGCAGATGCCCGACGGCCGGAGCTCGTCGTGGCGTTGATCGATCCGCCGGAGCGGACGCTCGGACCTAGGCCGCGGACTCGACGCGCTTCGTGGCGCCGGGTGCCGGCTCGGGGACGACACGCATGCCCTTGGCACTGTTCGCCTGCTCGAGGAGCGCGGCCAACCACTCGCGGTTGAGCTCGGGGGCACGGCTGCCGTAGAACGAGAACTGGAGGGGGATCATCGGGTTCAGCCAGAGCGACTGACGTCCGGTCCCACGGCCTGGAACGGCTTCGAGGTGGAACGCGAAGCTCTCGTTGCGTCGGAACTTCGTGAAGATGACCGTCTGCAGGTGAGCGAGCAGTCGGTCTTCGATCTCGTGCGGGGTCGGAGGGGTTCCGTAGAGGAGGTTTCCCATGAGGCGCGCCATCCGTTCTGTTCCGGTGCCGGGCTGGTTCCCGGCGCCGTCGATAACGCTAGACGGTCTAGCATTCCGGCGCTCGGAACTATCCGAAATGCGCCGACACCCGTCGTGGAGCCTGTGCAGCGCACGGAGGATCAGCTGCCGAAGGCCCAGGCCTCGCGGTCTCCACGCAGTCGGGCGGCGAGCGCCGTCGCCTGCTCGTCGGTCAGCGAAGCGACGTAGTCGAGGATGCCGCGGGCCCGTCCGAGCCGCCCGAGGGCGCGCGGGTCGCTCTGCGGGCGACCACTGTCGGACTCGGGGTCCGCCGGGAGCCAGTCGGGGTTGTCCGCTCGCAGCCGGAAGTAGCCGTCGGTGGCGAGCTCGACGAAGTCGAGGAGCTTCTGCGGCGCGCGCGGGCCGTCGCGGGGGTCGTCGAGCCAGCTGTCCAGTTCGGTGACGAGCACGTCGAGCACCCGCGACTGGCCTCGCTGGTAGGTGGCGAAGTCCGGCCGGTCGATGACGAACCGGGTGTGGACGAATTTCAGCACGGTGACGTCGTGCCACGCCTCGGGGAGGAGCGACACATGGCCGGAGCGCACGTTCGGCTCCTCGACGACGAGGACGGAACGCTGGAGGCGACCGATCCAGGAGGACACGAACGATTCGATGGCGCGCTCGGTTCGGCTGGAACCGTCGAAGGGGACCGCGAGGAGCCCTTCGACGAGTTCGGTCGCGACCCGCTGGACCGACGCCCGGAAGTGCTCGTCGCTGGCGATCCACGGGTCGCGCGAGACGATCCGCCGGCGCAGCAGCTCGAGGGAGTGGCCGGGCGCCCGGTTCCAGAGTTCGTCGGCGTCGAGCGCGGCGAGGGTGTGCTGGTCGCGGAGGAAGGTGCGGAACTCGACCGCCACCGCCGCCTGCTGCAGGACGCCGGCCCGGTAGAAGTCGTCGAGGTCGTGCAGGGAGTAGGCGATGTCGTCGGCGACGTCCATCACGGAGCATTCGACGGTCTGCTGCCAGGGCGCGATCGCGGTGAACGCACTGCGGGCGTCGAGCATGTCGTCGAGGTCGAGGGTGTAGGCGGAGAACTTCGGCGGCGCGGTCTCCCAGCGACTGGCGGTGGATCCGCGCGGCATCCGGGTGGGGTCGGCCGGGTCGAGGTCGGGGCGGTGGATGGTGCGGCCCCAGGGGTACTTGAGCACGGCGGCGCGGGAGGCGGCCGTGAGGTTGAGGCCCTCCTTCACCGTCTCGCACACGTCGAGCGCGGAGAGGATGCGGAACGACTGCGCGTTCCCTTCGAAGCCCTCGGCGAGACCGAGCCGCTCGCGAGCCAGGCGGTCGAGGACCTGCTCGCCGAGGTGGCCGAACGGCGGGTGGCCGAGGTCGTGGGCGGAGGCGGCGGCCTGCACGACGACCGGGTCGCAACCGCCGAGCCGCTCGACGATGGCGCTCTGCTCGGGATCGGTCGTGGTGAGCTGCATGGCGATGGCGCGGGCGACCGCGGTCACCTTGATCGAGTGCGTGAGCCGGTTGTGGACGACCTGACCGACGCCGGAGGGCGAGACGACCTGCGTGACCGCGGACAACCGGGCGAAGTACGGGGAGAACCGGATGCGCTCGAGGTCGACGCGGTACTCGGGGTACTCCTCGCCGGTCGCGAACCGGTCCACCGGCTCGGGGATGAGTCGCCGTCGCCGCTGGTCGTCGTCCATCCCCTCACTGTATTGCGCGGCGGGTGGGAGACTGCAGGGATGCATCCGATCGATCGACTCCGAGCCGAGGTCGCCGCGCACGAGTCGAACGCCTGGGCCACCGAGCTCGGGTGGGAACCGCTCGTCGTCGCCTCCCCCGCGGCCCGCGTGCTCATCATCAGTCAGGCGCCTGGTCGCCTGGCGCAGGAGTCGGGCATCCCGTGGAACGACCCGAGCGGCGTCCTCCTCCGCTCATGGATGGGTGTGACCCCCGAGGAGTTCTACGACCCGGCGAACGTCGCGATCATCCCGATGGACTTCTACTTCCCGGGCAAGGGCGTGAGCGGCGACCTGCCGCCGCGCCGGGACTTCGCGCCGCGCTGGCATCCGCGCCTGCTCGAGCAGCTGACCGAGGTGCGCCTGACGATCCTCATCGGCGCCTACGCCCAGCGCGCCTACCTCGGACCGCGAGCCGGACGCACCCTGACGGAGAACGTCCGGGCCGCGGAGACCCACCTCCCGCTCTTCCCGATCGTGCACCCGTCGCCGCTCGCACGCGGCTGGCGCAGTAAGAACCCCTGGTTCCAGGAGGAGACGGTTCCACTCCTCGCCGCGCAGGTGCGGGCGGCGCTCAGCTAGCGCGACCCGACCTGGCCTCGGAGACCGGCATCCGAGCCACGGAGCATGCCGGACGAACGCCAACCGTGGCCTCCGACCGATGCCCGCGTGTCAAGCGAGGGTGAGGAAGAGCTTCTCCAGCTCCGCGACGGTCAGCCGCCGATCCGCGCCGTCGGACTGCTTCTCGTCGGCGGGAGCCTCCGTGATGCACTCGCGGAGGGCGGTGGAGATGATCGCGAACCCCGCGCGATCGAGCGCGCTGCTGACCGCGGCGAGTTGCGTGACCACGTCACGGCAGTCGCCGCCACCCTCGACCGCGGCGATCACCCCGGCGAGCTGCCCCTGTGCACGCTTGAGGCGGTTGGCGACCTTCCGGACCGCTTCCGCATCGCGCAGCGACCCGTCTGCGGCGCTCATGCCACCACCACCCCGTGAACGGCTCGTGGATCGTCCGGTTCGTCGACGTCGATGACGGTCGTCGTCGACACGGCTGCGAGTTCATCGTCGGTGATCTGCTTCATGGCTGCTCCGGTGGGATCGATGATGGGCGGAAGGTGGTGGTCAGGCGGCGGTCCCGGCGGCCCAGGTGCGGTAGCCGCCGTCGAGGTTCCTCACATCGTGCCCCAGCTGGTCGAGGATGCGCGCGGCAGTGTGTCCGCGCTGACCCACCTGGCAATGCACGACGACGGGCCCACTCGAGAGCTCGTCGTGTCGGGCGCGGAGCTCATCAAGCGGGATGTTCACCGCGCCGGGGATCGCCCCAGCGGCGTACTCGGTCGGAGAGCGGACGTCGACGACGGTCGTCCCACGAGCCTGGACGGCTGCGAGTTCGTGCCATTGCAAGGTTCGCGTGGTGCCCGTCGCGGTGTTCTCGGCGACATAGCCCAGCATGTTCACCGGATCCTTCGCAGATCCGTATTGCGGCGCGTAAGCGAGTTCGAGCCGCGACAGCGCCGAGGCGGTGAGCCCGGCGGCCATCGCCACGGCGATCACATCGATGCGCTTGTCCACCCCCTCGCCGCCGACGATCTGCGCGCCGAGGATCCGGTCCGTGGACGGATCGATGAGGAGCTTCATCGACATCGACTCCGCGCCCGGGTAGTACGTGGCGTGGGACGCGGGGTGCGTGTGCACGATGCGGTGCGGGCGTCCGGCCGCGACGAGCCGACGCTCGCTCCAGCCCACCAGACCGACCGTCACTCCGAAGATGCCGAGGATCGCCGTGCCGAGCGACGGGGCCGCGTCGTCGGGTTCGACACCGGCGATGTCGTCGGCCACGGCACGGCCGTGCCGATTCGCAAGGCCCGCCATCGTGACCAGCGTCGGATGCCGATCGAGGAGGTCGATCTTCTCGACTCCGTCACCGACCGCCCAGACCTTCGGCACGGAGGTCCGATGCCGGCCGTCGACAGCGATGCCACCCGTCGGGCCGATTCGCACTCCGGCAGTATCAGCGAGACGACGGTCCGGACGGACACCGCTGGCCTCGATCACGAGATCGGCGGGGACGGCACCGCCGTCACTGAGGGTCACGGATCCGTCACATGCTCCGGTGACGGTGACACCGAACCGGACGTCTGCGCCGGCGGCACGCAGCTCAGCGAGTATCGGGGCTGCCATCTCGGCGTCGAGCGGGGACAGCACCTGGTCGCCGCGGGTGATGAGCGTCACCGATACACCGCGCTGCAGCAGGTTCTCGACCGCTTCGAGTCCGATGAATCCAGCTCCGACCACGACGACCCGAGGGGTGTCGCCGGCCTGATCGAGCACGTCCACGACGCGATCGACATCGTCGACGCTGCGGAGTGTGTGCGTGGGGATGATCCCGGAGCTCGGCCCAGGCTCGGCACCTGCCCCGGTCGCGAGCACGAGCTCGTCATAGTGCTCGATCGATTCGACTCCCGAGCGGACGTCCCGGACAGTGACGGTCTGAGCTGCCGCGTCCACCCCGATGACCTCCGCGTGGACGTGCACATCGAGGGCGAACCGGGCCGCCAGTGACTCCGGTGTCTGCAGCAGCAGCGACGACCGCTCCGCAATCACTCCACCGACGTGGTACGGCAGCCCGCAATTCGCGAACGACACGTGCGCGCCGCGCTCGTACACGGTGATCCGCCGGAACTCGTCGAGCCGTCGAAGCCGCGTGGCCGTGGACATGCCCCCAGCGACACCACCGACGATGATTGTCCTCATGGATCGAGAATACCCCCGGGGGTATAGTTGCCGCAAACGATCGAGTGATCGCGGAACCAGACGGAGATGAGCAGGACGATGTGCAGACAAGTGACGTGCAAGACGTGCGGGAAGACGACATGGGCGGGCTGCGGGCAGCACGTCGACCAGGTCATGCGGGGTGTGGCTCGCCGTGACCGATGCGAAGGGCATGAGCGGCCGACACGCGAGGGCGGTTTCTTCGCCCGACTCCTCGGCCGATGAGTGGCACTGAGCACCCCGTCGAACGCGCGCGGGTCCAGGCTCCCGCATCCGATCGCTGATCGAGAGCGGTCAGGCCGGACACCGGGGCAGGGCTTAGACTCGCTGCGCGTTCGGGCATGTGCCCACGGAGAGGGAGAGCCTGATGTTCGTCGCGAGTATCCCGAGCCCGGATCCGGCCTGGTCGCAGTTCTCGCTCGGCCCCTTGACGGTGCACACCTACGCGCTGTGCATCCTGGCGGGGATCGCCGCGGCCATCGCCATCACCCAACAACGACTCGGCAGACACGGCGCACCCCGGGGCGTCGTCCTCGACATCATCATCTGGGCCGTGCCACTCGGCATCGTCGGCGCCCGTTTCTATCACGTGTTCACGCACATCGGTGATTACTTCTACCCCGGCGCGAACCTGTGGGACGTCTTCGCGATCTGGGACGGCGGGAACGCGTTGTACGGGTCACTGATCGGTGGAGCGGTCGGCGCGTGGATCGGGTGCAAGCGCACGGGAGTGCGCTTCTGGTCGTTCGCCGACGCGCTCGCCCCAGCGATGCTCGTCGCCCAGTCGATGGGACGGATCGGCAACTACTTCAACCACGAACTCTTCGGCCTGCCCACGACACTGCCGTGGGGCCTGCAGATCGAAGCGAGCAATCCCAAGTTCCCGGTGGGACTCCCCGACGGCACACTCTTCCACCCGTTGTTCTTGTACGAGATCATCTGGAACCTGATCGGAGTCGGCATCATCCTCGCCGTCGAACGCCGATTCTCGCTCCAATGGGGCCGAGTGTTCGGCGTGTACCTCATCTGGTACGGCCTCGGCCGGAGCTGGCTGGAGGCGATCCGCATCGATCCCACCAGCGACGGGTTCCTGGGGATCCCGGCGAACATCTGGGCATCGTTCGTGGCGATCGTGCTGGGGGTCGCTCTCCTCATCGTGCAGGCGCGCAGACACCCGGGCAAGGAACCCTCCGCCATGGTCGCCGAAACCGACGGACCGAGCACGGAGCATTCATCGGACGCCGCCCCGATCGCTCGAGCCTGACCCGTTCGCGCCACTCGAGGCATGCGAGTCCGCTCGAACACGCCCCGCGAGAGCTCGCGGCGTTTCCGGCGCCGATGCGGAACCCCGTCCCCGCACCCGCCACTGAGCGCGGTCGACGAACGGTCGACCAATAGGCTGGCGAGGATGCCGGAACCGCGGCGTCAGATCGAGTGATGAGGGGCGAGCAGTGAGCGACGAACCGAGCACCGGAGACGGACTGCGGCCGCCGGTCGAACCGCCGCCAGGGCCGAGTTCAGCCACGAAGCCAACCGTGTCGGACCCCGGATCCGTGTCAGCCGCCGAAACCGGAGCGGCCGACCAGGACGGACCGGTCACCGGGCGCGCGACCGGCGTCGGAGTCACGCTGCTCCTGTTCGGGCTGCTGATCGTGAGCTGGCTCGTCCAACTCTCGTTCGCGCTGCAGGGCGAGTTCGGTCCATCCGAGGACCGGCTCAGCGGGGTCGGAACGCTCGGCGGGTTCGTGCTCGGCGCCGCGATCGCTATCGGTTCGCCCATCGTCGTGCTCATCCTGCAGGCGCAGGTCCACAAGCGGACGCCTCGACACTCGATCATCGCCGTCATCGGCGCAGTCGTCGTGCTCATCATCGCCGTACCGGTCAATGCCATCGTCGTCGGCCTGCAAGCGGTGAGCGTCATCAGCGGGAACTAGGATTTCTCCACCGCCGACGCTTTGAGCTCGTCCGCGAGGCCGTATTCCGCGGTGGCTCCATGGCGCGTATCCCGGCGGCGAAGGAGCATGCTGATGATTCCCCACCGGGTGCTCACGGTGGAGTGATCGAGATGCTTGACTCTGACACCGTGTGAGGAGGGAGAACTGAGACATGTTGTCCATCGGAGCGTTCGCGCAGATCGGCCAGGTGACCCACCGGATGCTCCGGCATTGGGACACCGCAGGTCTGCTCGTGCCTGCCCAGGTGGACGAGTCCAGCGGTTACCGCTCGTACGATCCTTCGCAGTTGGAACGACTGCATCGGATCGTGGCGCTTCGCCATCTCGGCTTCGGTCTCGAGGACGTCGCCCTGATCCTCGACCAAGGGGTGGATGCTGCGCGCATCGCCCGGTTGTTGCAGGTGCGTCGAGCCGAGGTCGAACGAGAGCATCGCGTCGCGGCCGCACGACTCGTCGATGTGGAACGGCGGCTCCACCTCATCGAAAGAGAGCATCACATGTCAGAGATCGAGATCATCGAGAAGCCCCTGCCCGCCGTTCGCCTGGCCGCCCGTCGTGGCGTCGTCCCCTCCCAGCCGGACATCGCGGACTTCGTCGGACCCTCGTTCGACGCGGTCGCGTCCATCATCGGCGACGAGAGCGGTTCGCTGACCACGCCGATCGCGCAGTACAGCGCGAGCGAGGACGGCACCGAAGTCGTCGTCGGTTACGCCTACAACGGCGCGGCCCGTGAAGGCTTCGAGGTCGTCGAGCTGCCGGCCGAGCACCTGGCGATCTGCGGCATCCATCTCGGGTCGATGGACCGGATCGCCGAGAGCTGGCAGTCGATCCACGCCGAGATCATCGCCCGGGGGTTCGTGCCGTCGGGGCCCTGCCGGGAGCTGTACGTGCGGGCGGTGTCGGAGGATCAGTCCGACTGGGTCACGGAACTGCAGCAGCCGATCGCTGCCGCCTCGGTGCCGCGCGACAGCACCACATAGGGCGCTCGTCCAGCGTGGTCGGTGACCGTCTGACGTGGCTCGAACCCGACGGCTCGCCAGAACCGGACGCCGCGCTCGTTCCCGACCTCCGGGTCGACGGTGAGTCGAGCGATGTTCCTGGCTCGCGCGCGGGAGAGCATGGCCTCGACCACCCGACGACCGGTGCCTTGGCCTCGCGCGGAGGGCGACAAAATGAGGTCGATCCCACCGACGCCAGCCCCGTCCACGTACAGCTGAACGAGTCCGACCGCCTGCTCCTCGACGAGGACGAGGTAGCACTCGACGTCGGGCAGTCGCGCCCCCAGGTACTTGGTGCGGATGAGTTCGTCGGACAGCCGTCCCGGACCTCCCCACCCGTGGAAGGAAGGATCATCGAACAGGCGACGAAGCGTGGTGAAGTCATCCGTGGACGTGAGTTGCAGCCTCATCGAAGCCATCATGCCCGGGTGGTCAGTGGACGTCTATCGCCGGGAGTCTTCCAGGGCCCTGTCCCACGCCGTGGATTCGACACGGGACAGCGTGCGGTCGTTCGAACGCAACGAGCGCGGAAAGGTTCCCGGGAACCATCGTCTATGGCGGCTATGCGGCATAGGGTTTGACTCCTATGAGCCACTTCTCCGTTGTTCCCGCGTCGTATGTCTTCCTGCGCCGCGATCGATCGGTCCTGTTGCAACGACGGCAGAACACCGGCTACATGGACGATTGTTGGTCAGCGGGTGCCGCCGGTCATGTGGAACTTGGTGAAACTGCGACGTCTGCCGCAATCCGCGAGGCGACGGAAGAACTTGGCGTCCGCGTGGCACCCGAGGCACTATCGGCCGTGGGTGTCATGCAGCGCACCGATGGAACAGCGAACCCGATGGAACAGCGCGTCGACTGGTTCTTCGTCTGCGACGTCTGGGGTGGCGAACCACTGATCCGAGAACCAACCAAGTGCGCAGAACTGTCGTGGTTTCGCCTCGACGACCTACCGCTCAACCTGCCCGCTCACGAGCGGCTCGCACTGGACGCCTTGCGCGAGGGGCGCAGGTCAGCGGTCCTCACGTTCGGGTTCTGACCACCCGCAGCGAGACTGTCCGGCCTTCCACTCGTTCCAGAAAGCGTTGACCTGGACCTTCGTGAACACACGAACCCCTAGATCGATTCTGGGTGGCGCGTGACCAGTTGAGACCACCATGATTTCCGGGCCACTTCCATGACGTACGCGCGCACCCTTTCGACACAACCTGCGTCGGGCCGATCTTTGTCGGCTCGATCCCTGAGACGATCGAGGAGTGAGCGAGGAGACCAAACCGACGTGGGCGAACCCTGAGCCGCCGATTCATCACGCGATCGCACTGTGGGCGGCGAACTGCGCAGAGCGAGCCCTGCCGATCTTCGAAGAACAGCGCCCCGGCGACGATCGACCACGTGCAGCGATCGCGGCACTCCGAGCATGGGAGCGCGGTGAACTTCCGATGACGGCGTGCCGCACCGCCGCATTTGCAGCACATGCGGCCGCGCGAGATGCGACCGAAGGCGGAGCAACCGCGGCCGTCGCTGCTGCTCGCGCAGCCGGTCAGGCATGCGCGGTAGCCCACATGTTCGACCACGCTCCGCACGCCGCGACCTACGCGGCGAGAGCCGTGGGCCTCAACGGAGACGGTAAGGCCGCTCTGGAAACTGAGCGCGCCTGGCAGTGGGAGAACCTGGCACCCGAGCTGCGCTCGATCTGCTTCCCCAAGGGGCGGTGACCGACCCCGTCTCCGGGAAGGCCCCCGAGGGCCGCGACAGCGAAGAGGCCGTTGTCGGATCGAGCCCGAGCGGCTCGCCGCGAGCCGCCCTCACAGACCGGCGATCTCAGCCGATCGCACGACGAAGTACACGAGGATGGCGACGAATGCCACGACAAGGACGACGGCGGTCCAGAACATCGCGATGCGAAGCCGCCGCGTCTGTGGAGATTCGCCGGGTCGATTCCAGGGTGCGCGGGCCATGGAGCAACCATAACGGGGGCAGCCCACGCTGAGGAAGCCGCCGCTCAGGTGCCGAGCTCTCGAGTCGCACCCGGAACGGCCGAGGCCGACGCGGCGGCCCGAACCACCGCTGCGAGGGTCGCGCAGGCCTGAGCAGTCGAGAGGGCCCCGGACAGGACGCTTCGGGCGAGGGCGTCCCCGGCGCCAGGGACGGCACTCAACGGCGCCGGGTCGATTGCGCCGGTCCATGGTTCCAGCGCCTCGCGACAGATCTCGAGATACGCCAGCTCCGCCTCCGACCGCAGGGCACTCAAGGTCGTCGATCCGCGAAGTGCGGACACGACGGCTGCAAGCTCCATCCCTTCCGCGATGCAGCAGCCGATGTAGGCCTCGGCGACCAGGTCCGCGACGGCGGTGAGATCCTGCGGTGCACGCGCGAGCGCCGCCACCAGGGCATCCCGCTGATGGGATTCGAAGGCTCGGTAGACCTCGGACAGCAAGCCCGACAGATCGCCGAAGTGGTCGTAGGCCACGGGCTTCGTCACGCCGGCGTGCGCGGCCACTCGCGCCAGCGTGACGTCCGACAGGTCATGCGTGCGGAGAAGGTCGCGGAACGCGTCGAGCAACTGCGCGTGCCGTGCGTCCCACGAGAGGCGACGCCTCGGCGCAGACCTCAGACTGTTGTCCACGGTGGCTTCCATCCCTCGATCCTATCTACCTTTAGTAAGTTACTATCGGTAAGTAATGGATCGAGAGGATCAACCATGACGTCACGAGACACCACCGCCGCGACGGAGCGCGCATGCCTCGACGATTCAGCCGCACCCACCATGCGCGTCTTCATCTTCGGGATCACGGGCAGAGTCGGCCGACTCCTGGCGACCAGGCTCCGCACCAGAGGGGCCATCGTCTCAGGCCTCTCGCGGTCGTCGCTGCCGGACAGCGCGCTCGAAGCCGAGGGCATGACGACCGTCACGGGAGAGCTCGGTGCCGCGACCACGAGCGATATCACCGCGATGATCTCGGACTCGGACGTCGTCGTCTTCGCGGCAGGGTCGAACGCCGGAGCCCAGAGCGTGACGGACGACATCGACGACGCGGCGCTCCGGCGCGTGTCGGACTCGGTCGCCACGACGCCGAGGAAGCGCCTGATCCTGCTCTCCGTCATGCCGGAGGCCTGGCGCGAGCGGCAGCTGAGCGACGACGAAGAGCACTACTTCGCCGTCAAGAAGCGGGCGGAGATCGCGCTCACCCGCCAGCCGATCGACTGGGTCATCCTCCGCCCGTCCCTGCTGACCGACGGCCCGGGCCAGGGAACGGTCGCCCTGGGGCCCGCTGAGTTCCACGACGAGATCGCGCGCGACGACGTGGCCGCCGTTCTCGAAGCGCTCATCCTCGAACCGGCCATCAGCCGGCGGATCCTGGAACTGAACAACGGGCCGACCACCATCACCGAGGCGGTCGGCCGCATCGCACGCGCCTACCAGGCGTAGGCCTCCGGAGCCTGGCCACCGGGGCCGGGGAAGAGCTCGTCGAGGGCGGTGAGGTCGTCGGCGCTCAGTTCGATGTCGACTGCTGCGACGGCGGACTCCAGCTGCTCGATCGTGCGCGGTCCGATGATCGGGCCGGTGACGCCGGGCTGATGCAGGAGCCACGCGAGACCGAGCGACGCCGAGGTCCAGCCACGCTCCGCCGCGAAACGGTCGTAGGCGTCGAGCTGGTCCTGCTGCTTGGCACGGGCTTCGGTGATGCGGGACTCGCCCGACCGCGCGCGCTTGTCGGAGGAGCCTCCACTCAAGAGGCCGCCGGACAACGGCGACCAGGGCAGGATGCCGAGCCCGTAGTGCTGTGCGGCCGGGATGACCTCGAGTTCGATCGAGCGCTGCGCGAGGTTGTAGAGCGACTGCTCGCTGACGAGGCCGAGGAAGTGTCGCTGTGACGCCACCTCGTTCGCCTGCGCGATGTTCCAGGCGGCGAAGTTCGAGCTACCCGTGTAGACGACCTCGCCCCGCGCGACGAGCACCTCCATCGCCTGCCAGAGCTCCTGCCAGGAGATGTGCCGGTCGATGTGGTGGAACTGATACAGGTCGATCCGGTCCGTCTGCAGGCGCTCGAGCGACGCGATCGCCTCACGACGCACCTGCCAAGCCGACGCGCCACGGGCGTTCACGACATCCGAGCCGTCGTCGTTCGGGGCGGCCATGGGCGAGTGGACCTTCGTCGCCAGGACGATGTCGTCACGGACGCCGGGGCGGGCTGCGAACCACCGGCCGATGATCTCCTCCGTCGCTCCGCGACCGGCGCTGCCGCCATACGCGTTCGCCGTGTCGAAGAAGTTGACGCCGAGGTCGAACGCCCGGTCCATGATCGCGAACGAGTCCTCCTCGCTGGTCCGGTCGCCGAAGTTCATGGTGCCGAGCACGATCCGGGAGACCGTCGTCCCCGTGCGGCCGAGGTGCGTGTACTTCATCGTGGAGCCCTTCTCATCGTCGAACCGGGCCGCGATCCCGCGGCGCGTCGAGTGTGTCACGGAAGCCGCCCGCCACACCCCCGGCTCGACAGGGCGGCCTCGACCGGCTACAGCCCGAGGCGATACCGTGGCACGATGCTCAGCCTCACCGACGTCTGGCCGCTGTTCGGCCTGGAGATCCGCACACCGCGACTCGTCCTGCGCCTCGTGCGCGACGAGGACCTCCCCGGATTGATCGAGGCCGCCCTCGCCGGCGTCCATGATCCCGCCGTCATGCCGTTCTCCACGCCGTGGACCGACCAGCCGCGCGAACAGCTCATCCGAGAGACAGCCCGGCACCTCTGGACCCAGCGAGCGGGCGCGACACCATCGTCCTGGACGCTCAACCTCGCGATCCTCCTGGACGGGACGCCGATCGGTCTGCAGGACATCGGCGCCCGCGACTTCGCCGTCACGCGGACGGTCGGGAGCGGTTCTTGGTTGACGCAGGCACAGCAGGGCAAGGGGCTCGGCATCGAGATGCGGGCGGGCATGCTCCAGTTCGCCTTCGACCACCTCGACGCGCAGGTCGCGGTGTCGGACGCGGCCGTCTGGAACGGCGCATCGCTCGGCGTCTCGCGTCGACTCGGCTATCGGGACAACGGCCTGCAACGCTTCATCGGGCGGCCAGGCGAGCTCGTCGAGTCGCAGGGTCTCCGGCTGCACCGCGACGAGTTCGTACGGCCCGACTGGACCGCCGAGGTCACCGGCCTCGACGCGGCACGATCGGCGCTCCTCGGTGAGCCGTCAGCAGACTGACGGAGCGAGCGTTCGCGTCATCGTGACGTGATGACCGACGGCTCCAGCGGCAGGACGAGGGTCGCCACGGTCGCACCGGGGGCCCCGGCCCTCGCGGGAGTGCTCCGCAGGGTCACGGAGCCGCCGTGCGCGTCGGCGATCGTCCGGGCCGCCGGCAGTCCGAGACCCACACCCTGCACCGCCTGGTCCCGGGCGTAATCGGCCCGATAGAACTTGTCGAACGCCTGACGGAGTTCATCGGCGCTCATCCCGACGCCCGTGTCGCTGACGGTCACCTCGACGTGCGAGGCACTCGGCTCGACGACCACGTCGACCGTCCCATCGGCCGGCGTGAACTTCACGGCGTTGACGACGAGCTCCGTGATCGCACGGTGGACCTGCTCGGGGTCCGCGGAGACGACCGCCGCCGCGTCTGCGTGCAGTCGGACGCCCGGACCCGGGACTCCTGCGGTCGCCGTCTCGACCGCGCGCGCGGCGACGTCCGTGAGGTCGATACGGCTCGGCTCGATCTGGACCGTCGAGTCGGAGGCGGTCAGCAGTTCCTGCACCCGTCGCTCCAGCGCGACCGCGTTGCGCTGGACCACCCGCAGGGCCGGGAGCAGACCGGGGGCGTCGACCTCGGCGTCGTCCATGATCAGTTCGAGGTAGCCGTGGATGGAGGTGAGCGGTGTGCGCAGCTCGTGCGACACCGTCGTCAGGAACGCCTCTCGGACGTTGATCGCGTTGGCGAGTTCGGTGACGTCGTGCGCGACGATGACCGTTCCCAGGTGCGTGTCGCCGTTGCGCATGACCCGCGTGGAGCTGGCGAGGATCGCACGCTGTCGCCCGGCCTCCCCCACCCATTCGAGATGATTCGAGAGCAACTCGCCCCGCAGCGCTCTCGGGATGATCTGCTCGTCGAACGGGATGGGCGTCCGACGGTCGGCTTGCAAGACGTGTTCCCCGGCGTACGGCGGGGTGTCGAGCCGGAAGCCGACGGCGGCGACCATGTCGGCGGCGTGCGCGTTGGCGACACCCAGGGTCCCGTCCGCCGTGTAGAAGGCCACGCCCGCGTCCACCGTCTCGAGGATCGACTCGGCGAGCGCCTCCGCGTCGAGCGCCCTGGCGAGCGAACGTTCGAGCTGCGCGGCCTGCTCCTGGATGGCCTGTCGACTCCGTCTCAGCTGGCGGGCTCCGATGTTCACGGCGACCGCGATACCGATCGTGAGCATGGGGAGCAGCGCGACGTTGAGCCAGTCCACGGCGGTCTCCGGCGTACGAGCGCGGAGGACATAGGGAGCGCTGCTGATGAAGAGCGTGCCGACGACGGCCAGGATGATCATCCGCGGGGTGAACCCGAAGGCCAGCCACAGTACGGGGAAGATGCAGAGGAGACTCGCGCCCGGGGCCACGCTGATGAGCTCGAGCCGGATGCAGGCGACGGCGAGCAGATCGAGGACGGCGACCACGGCCATCGCGTGCGTCGGCCAGCGTTCCCAGGGCAGGAAGCCCGCCAGGAGGGTGCTGATCGCCGCGAGAGCGGTGCCCGACAGGACGGCGACCGTGAAGAACCGCTCAGGCAGGACGATCGCGACCAGGACCGCGACGATGCCGAAAGCGATCGCGAACGGCAGCTGTGCGCGGGCGAACACCCGGAGTCGGCCGCGCCGGGAGGCTTCATGTTCCAACAGCGGCATGATCGCCCACTCTCTCCAGCTCGGTCAGAGAGGACGTCGGCCGGATTCCACGTCGATCAGCTGATCGATCGTCAATCTAACCCATGCAGGCGCGATCAGCCATCGTCGGACCATCGTGGCGCTCCCCCACCACGTTTCAGGAGCGGATGTGCGTTCTCCAGACGACTGAGCCGTCGAGGTCAGGAGCGTGCGAACTGCGGGGTCGGTGTCGGCGCGGTCTCCGTCACGGCCGGGCGGCGGTCCAGATGGATTCCGGCGATCATGCAGCGGACGGAACCCCCGGCGAGCTCGATGGTCGGGACGTCCAGCGGCAGGATCCGGCAGCTGCGCTCGATGACCGCCAGTTGATCCGCCCGCAGGCTCTGGACGGCGCGACTCGAGATCGCGAGGAGGCGCTCCCCCGTCGCCGACCGCAGCTCGATCGCGTTGCCGGCGAAGTCGCAGACCTGTCCGTAGTCGAGGTCGACGATCGTCCGCCCGTGGGCGGTGAGCCGCTCGATCACCTGATCGCGCCGCGCCGGCGAGGCGATCAGGTCGAGGCCGACGAGCGCGAACTCGGTCGCCACGCCCATCATGACGTTGGTGTGGTAGATCGGGACCCCGTGCGGGTCGACCGCGTCGAAGACGAGCGGCTCGTAGCCGAAGTTGGTGCAGAACCGCTCGAGGGCGATCGGGTCGGCTCGGTGGGAGCGCGCGACGAACGCCACTCGCGCTGCGTGGTCGAGCACCATCGCACCGGTGCCCTCGAGGAACACGTCGTCGAGTTCCAGCCCCGAGTAGTCGATGACGTCCTGCACACGGTACTCGCGCTTCAGCATCTCGACGATGTCCCACCGGCGCTCGCGTCGGCGGTTCACCGCGTACATCGGGTAGACCGCCAGGTGCCCGCCCGCATGGGTGGACAGCCAGTTGTTGGGGAAGACGCTGTCGGGACGGTCGGGGTCCGCATCGTCGAACAGGTGGACGCGGACGCCCGCCGCATCGAGCGCCTGCGCCACGGCGGTGACCTCGTCGAAGGCCGCGTGAGCCACCCCGGCCTCAGCCGCCGACGGGACGCCGTCGGCGACTTGGAAGACGTTGTCGGCCGCGGTCAGCGGGTTCGGCGTGAAGCGGTGCGGCCGGATGAGTACCACGGCCGACGGCGCCTGCACGGACATGTCGGACTCAGCCGACGGGAGAGAGCGCGCCGACGAGCCCGAAGAGGTCCTTCGGGTCGTCAGGGGCGGCGACGAGATCGATCTCCTCGAAGTACTCGCTGCCGTCGACGGAGTCGCGGAGGAAGCGCAGCGCGGTGAAGTCCTCGATCGCGAAACCGACGGAGTCGAAGAGCGTGATCTGCTCCCGCGAGCTGCGGCCGGGGACGGCGCCCGTGAGGACCTGCCAGAACTCGATCACCGGGAAGTCGGGAGCCATCTGCTGGATCTCTCCCTCGATGCGGGTCTGCGGCGGGAATTCGACGAACACCTCGGCGCGATCGAGGATCGACGCCTCGAGCTCCGTCTTGCCGGGGCAGTCGCCACCGATGGCGTTCAGGTGCATGCCGGGCTCGACCAGGTCGTTCGTGAGCACGGTCGCGAGCGCCTTGTCGGCCGTGCAGGTCGTGACGACGTCCGCGCCCGCCACGACGTCGGCGGCACTCGTCCCGATGACGACCTCGAACCCGAGCGGCTCCAGGTTGCGTGCGAACTTGTCCATCGCGAGCGGGTCGACGTCCCAGATCCGGACGGTGTTGATCCCGAGGGCGGCCCGCATGCCGAGGGCTTGGAACTCGGCCTGGCTGCCGGCGCCGATGAGCGCGTGGACGCTCGAGTCGGGACGGGCGAGGTGCTTCGCGACCATGCCCGACGTCGCGGCGGTGCGGAGGGCCGTGAGGAGCGTCATCTCGGCGAGGAAGGTGGGATAGCCGTTGTGCACGTCGGCGAGGACGCCGAACGCCGTGACCGTCTGGTAGCCCCGGGCCGGGTTGGACGGGTGGCCGTTCACGTACTTGAAGGCGTAGGTCTCGTGGTCGCTCGTCGGCATGAGCTCGATGACGCCGAACGGTGTGTGACTCGCGACGCGCGGGCTCTTGTCGAACGACGGCCAGCGGCGGAAGTCGGCCTCGAGGTAGTCGATCATGCCGGCGATGATGCGCTCAGGGCCTCGGTCGGCCGTCCAGCGGACCATGTTGCGGACATCGACGAAACGCGTCATGACGTTCCCTTCCAGACGAGTTCGGGCTCGGAGCCGACCGGAGTGGACCACTCTCGGTTGCTTCGAGCCTAGGTTTCGACGATCTGCACTTTCTATTCCAGAGCTGCGCGATTTGTGCACAGTTTATGCACAATGTGAGTAACTCGGTTGTACATTGTGTTCATGGCTGCGCTGGACGATCTGGACCGGAGGCTGTTGGCTGCCCTCCGAGCCGACGGCCGTGCGTCGGTCGCGAGCCTGGCCCGGTCGCTCGACGTCGCGCGGGCGACCGTGAACAGCCGCCTGGAGCGACTCATCTCCTCCGGCACGGTCGTCGGGTTCTCCGTCCGGGTGCGCGACGAACTCGACCCCGGCACCATCCGCGCGATCGCGTTCATCGAGGTCGAGGGTCGCACCACCGATCACGTCATCCGCCAGCTCCGCGGGTTCCCGGAGATCAGCGCGCTCCACACCACCAACGGCGGGTGGGACCTCGTCGCGGAACTCCGCACCGAGACGCTGACCGACTTCGACCGCGTGCTCGGCGGGATCCGGCGCATCGAGGGCGTCGTCAACAGCGAGACGAGCCTCCTGCTGAGTTCCGTCCTCCGCTGACGACCCGCCAGGGCCGACGCTAGAGGCGCGGGTCGATCGGCTCGGACTCCATGGCGAGGACGCCGAAGACGGCCTGGTGCACCCGCCAGGTCGGTTCACCGGCGACGAACCGTTCGACCGCCTCCACGCCGAGCGCGTACTCGCGCAGCGCCATCGACCGCTTGTGGCCGATGTCCCGATCTCGCAGGCGCTCGAGGTTGTGCGGCTCCGTGTAGTCGGGACCGTAGATGATGCGCAGGTACTCACGGCCCCGCACCTTGATGCCGGGCTGCACGAGCGACTTCGCACCGCGGACGAGACCGGCCACAGGCTTCACCACCATGCCCTCACCACCCGCGCCGGTCAGCTCCTCCCACCACGTGGTCGCGGCGTCCTCGGAGGCCGGCGAGGTGAGGTCGACCTCGATCGAGCGGGTCCGGCGGATGAGTTCCGGGTCGGCGTCCGCGAGGCGGTCGGCGACCGAGAGGTGCCAGGCGTGGTCACGATCGAGATGACTCGTCCCGGTCGAGGCGAGCAGCTGGAACGGCGCGAGCTGCACGCCCTCCAAGCCGTTCGAGGGCGCGGTGTACGGGCGGTAGGCCGCGACGTAGGCGTCGGCGGCCTCGGCCCGTCGTCGCGTCCGCTCGAGCAGGTCCGAGACGTCGACACCGGTCGTCGCCGCCTGCTCCAGCACGTGCACGGCCGCCGGGAGTGCAGCAGTCGCGGCAGCTCCGACCGAGGCGTAGTGGTCGCGGATCAGGCTCTCCGCCTTCACCGACCACGGCAGCAGCTCGCTGTCGAACAGCAGCCAGGAGGTGTCGAGCTCCTCCCAGAGACCGGCTCGCTCCGCGGCGGCGTCGAGCCGGGTCAGGAGCGTCTGCGTCGTCTCCTCGTCGAAGAACGGCCGACCGGTGCGGGTGTGAACTGTGCCACGCCATCCCGTGGGAGCACCGAAGGGTTCCGGATCACGGGTGAGCAGCACGACGGCTCGCGAGCCCATGTGCTTCTCCTCGCAGACCACCCGGTCGAGCCCATCCCGGCGATACGCCTCGAAGGCCTCAGCCGGGTGCTCCAGCAGGTCCTTCCGCTGCGAGGTGCTCGGCGGACTCATCGTCGGTGGCAGATAGACCAGGCGCCGCGGGTCGATCGCGAACCGGCTCATGACCTCGAGTGCGCCGGCAGCCGCGTCCTCGCGGATGCCGACCCGGCCCGAGACGCGGGTCTCGACGACCTGCTTGCCGAGGACGTCGTCGATGCGCAGCAGCCCGGGATCCCGCTGCTCACCGGCAGGACCGGTGGGGCGGCCGAGCGGCACGACGGGTTCGTACCAGACCTGCTCGGCCGGGACGTCGACGACCTCGCGCTCCGGCCACCGCAGGGCACTCAGCTTGCCGCCGAAGACGACGCCGGTGTCGAGGCACATCGTGTTGTTGACCCACTCGGCGTCGACGGTCGGCACGTGGCCGTAGAGGACGGTCGCCTTGCCGCGGTAGTCCTCCGCCCACGGCAGCCGCACGGGCAGGCCGTACTCGTCGGTCTCCCCCGTGGTGTCGCCGTACAGCGCGAACGACCGCACTCGCCCGGAGGCGCGTCCGTGATACTGCTCGATCAGGCCGGCGTGTGCGACGACGAGCTTCCCGTCGTCGAGGACGAGGTGCGCGACGAGCTCGCGACAGAACCGCTCGACCTCGGCACGGAACTCCTCCGACTCCTCGGCCAGTTGCGCGAGCGACTCGGCGAGCCCGTGACTGGTCTGCACTCGCTTGCCCTGCAACGCGCGGACGAGCTTCGATTCGTGGTTCCCGGGCACCGCCAGGGCATGCCCCGCGCCGACCATCCCCATCGCCAGTCGCAGCACGCCAGGCGTGTCGGGCCCGCGGTCGACGAGGTCGCCGAGGAAGATCGCGCGGCGACCCTCGGGGTGCGCGGCGTCGATCGGCCGACCCTCGACATCGCGCTCGATCACGTATCCGAGCTTCGTGAGCAGCGTCTCGAGCTCGCTCCGGCACCCGTGCACGTCGCCGATCGCGTCGAAGGGACCGCGCTCCTGACGGCGGTCGTTGAGCAGCGGCTCACGGACGAACGACGCCTGCGCGATCGCCTCCACCCCGGACAGCACGTGGACCTTCCGGAAGCCCTCCTTGCTGAGGTGCCGCATCGACCGGCGCAGTTGGTCCTGCTGCCGCGTGATGACGGCCGCGCCGAAGGAGCGGTCCTCGCGAGCCTCGTTGCGCTCGATGCAGACGCGCTCCGGGACGTCGAGGACCACGGCGACGGGGAGGACGTCGTGGTTGCGCGCCAGATCGATCAGCGACTTCCGCGAGGCGGGCTGGACGTTGGTCGCGTCGATGACCGTGAGGAGCCCGGCGTCGAGACGGCGCGCGGCCACGTCGCGGAGCGCGGCGAAGGCGTCGGCGCTGGCGGCCTGGTTGTTCTCGTCGTTGGAGACGAGCCCACGGAAGAAGTCGCTCGACAGGGTCTCGAACCGACCGAAGTGCGTGGCGGCGAAGGTCGACTTGCCGGATCCGCTCACGCCGATGAGGACCACGAGCGACAGTTCGGGGATCGGAAGCGCGGCGGGGGTCTGCTCGAGGTCGCTCATGAGATGGCCTTCCGGAAGATGGCGAGCTGCGTCGGCGAGCCGAGCTGCGCGTCGACGTCGCCGACCGTGCGGTGCTCGACGCCGTAGCCGTACCGCTCGGCCGCAGTGGTGCACCAGGTCGCGAACTCCTGGCGGTCCCATTCGAACCGGTGGTCGGGGTGCCGGAACGAACCCGCCGGCAACGAGGGATACAACGCGTTGTACTCGCGGTTCGGCGTCGTGACGATCACGGCTTCGGGGGCCGCAGCTCCGAAGACCGAAGCCTCGAGTGCATCGAGGCGCTCGGCGTCGATGTGCTCGACGACCTCCATGAGCACGATCGCGTCGAGTCCGCCCAGCCGGGTGTCCGCATAGGTCGCCGAGGACTGCAGCAGCTGGACCCGCTCACGGACGCGATCGCTCGCGTCGCGGAGCCCGAGCCGCTGCGACGCGGATGCGAGCGCGCGTGCGGAGACGTCGGTACCGATCACCGTGGTGACCAGAGGATCCGCCAGCAATCGCGTGAGGAGGGCACCCTCGCCGCAGCCGACGTCGGCGACCGAACGTGCTCGCACGTCGGTGAGCGCCTGCAGGACCGCCTCGGCACGCAGGCCGGCGAGTGCCGGGGCGCGCTTCGTCCGTGACGCGGTGGCAGCGTCGTCCCCGTCGGCACCGTCGGTCCGCGCCTCCGGGTCGAGCTGCGACTGCGCATCGGTGACCATCCGCGACTGGTGCGCGAGATACCGCTTGGTGATCAGGTCCCGGTCGGGGTGATCGGCCAGCCACCCCTCGCCGGCGCGGAGAAGCTTGCCGACCTCGTCGTCGGAGACCCAGTAGTGCTTGGCGTCGTCGAGCACGGGCAGCAGCACGTAGAGCTGGCGGAGCGCGTCTGCGAGACGGAGATCACCGGTCAGCTCGAGGTCGACGTATCGCGAGTCACCCCATGCGGGAACCGTCGGGTCGAGTGGGATCGCCCGTTCGACGACGGTCCAGCCGAGCGGGCTGAAGAGTCGGGTCGCCAGCTGCTCCAGACCTCGCGACGGCACCGCCGCGACCGTGATCGTCAGCGGGAGCGCTGCGGCGGCGAGCTCCGGGTGGGAGTCGCTGCGGCCGGTCATGGCGCTGCGGAACACCTGCCCGATCGCGACGGCGACCATCGACGACGACGCGTACGGTCGGTCGTTCACGTACTGCGAGAGCGACGCGCTGTCACCGCCGCCGAAGCGCTTCTGACGGACGATCGCGATCGCGTCGACCTCGAGCAGCAGGGCGATGGTGCACCGCTCGTCGGTCGCCTCCGGGTAGAACACGTGGGCGCGCCCGACGCTGAGGTCGAAGCTCTGCGCCCGCGCGGGATGTTTGCGGACGAGGTGCCCCAGGTCGGCGGCCGAGGGCGCGGTCGAGGTGATGGTGACGAGCACAGGTCCATCCGTCCGGTCGGCGGCGAGGTTCCTGAAAGCCTAGCCGCGGTCGTCGCGCGTGCGTGAGTCGCCCGGATCTGCACGGAATTCAGCGACTTCCGTGCAGTTTTGGGCGACTCAGGGCCGGCTGATCAGCCGCCGAAGAGCTTGCCGAAGAACCCCTTGCGCGGCTTCCAGCCGGCGGCGGTCAGGGCGTCGATCACGGGCTGCTTGACCTCGTCGGTCGTGAAGTCGTAGCCCATGAACTGGCCGGTCGTCGTGCCATCGCGGTCGGTGGACTGCGAGATCGGCGCGACGCTCCGTCCGAAGGAGAAGGACTTCTGCGGGCCGGACTGCCAGGTGCGCTTCGTCGAGAGTCCGTCGACGCCGAGCGTCGTCTTCGAGGAGGACGACTGCTCGTGGAACTCCCACTCGCCGTCCTCGGGGTGCAGCTCGACCCGCAGCTCGTACTCGGCACTGAACATGCCGGCACCGATGAAGCCGAGCCAGCGCTGGTCGGCGTACCGCCAGTGCGCGACGATGCCGTCGGGTGTCGGGTCGTAGATGAAGGGGAGTTCTTCGCTGTTGAGCGCGAGGATCCGGGCCTGGGCGTCGCGGAGGTCGAAGGTCATGGGGCGAGTCTAGGCAGGCGGACCGGTCGGCGACATGGGGACAGCTCCCCGTCACCCGGCTCCCCTACGCTGGCCGGGTGAGCGAATCCATCCTGACCCGGAACGTCCTGACCGTCATGAGCTACAACATCCGCACCGCCGTCGCCCAGCCCGGTCACGAGTGGGTGGATCGTGCACCGCTCGTCTCACAGGTCATCGCCCGCAACGCACCCGACCTCCTCGGGCTGCAGGAGGTCCGCGAACACCAGCTGCACGACCTGCTCCCGGGTCTCGCCGAGTACGACTGGTTCGGGCAGGGTCGCGACGGCGGTTCGGCCGGCGAGTACGGCCCGGTGTGCTTCCGCCGCTCGCGGTTCGAACAGCTCGACGCCGGCGAGTTCTGGCTGTCGGACACCCCCGATGAGCCGGGCTCGAACACCTGGCCGTCGCTGCACGCGCGGTTCGTCACCTGGGTCCGGCTCCGCGAGCGACGCACCGGCGACGAGCTCGTCTTCGCCAACACCCACCTCGACCATGAGAGCTCACCGCACGGCGACGACGTCCGCACGCGCAGCGCGAAGCTGATCGCCGACCGCTTCTCCGGCGTCGACGTCCCCGTCCTCCTCACCGGCGACTTCAACACCGAACGCGGATCGGCGGCGCACGACGCCTTGGCTGACGCCGGCTTCGTCGACCTCTCACCGGTCGAGAGCGACGGCATCGGCACGTTCCAGGGCTACGGTCCGCAGCGTCCCGGGAACGCACGCATCGACTGGGTGCTGGGTCGCTCAGGCAGTGTCGCTCCGCACACCCGACTGGAACCGATCGAAGCCCTCGTCGACGAGCAGGACCCCACCTCGGAGGCCAGCGACCACTTCCCCATCCTCATCCGGGCGCAGCTCACCCACTGACGGCGATCCGACGCCGGGGTCCTCACCGACGCCGTCCATCGATGTCGGGCACGATGGATCGAGAGCGGTCGTGCGATCGCGCGCGCACCACGAGGAGGAACCATGTCCGTCGTCACGCTGATCCGATCCGACGAGCTCTCCGACGCCGCGGAGTACGCCTACGCGTCATCCGTTCCGGCGAGCGCCCGGCTGTTGTTCCTGGCCGGATCCTGCCCGCTCAACGTCGACGGCTCGACCGCTGCCGTCGGTGACGTCGCCGGGCAGGCGGAGAAGTGCGTCGAGAACCTCGTCATCGCCCTCGAGGCCGCCGGTGCGAGGCTCGGCGACGTGGCCAGTACCCGAGTGCTCGTCGCGTCGACGAAGCAGTCCGACCTCGTCACCGCGTGGGAGGTCGTGCGCGCCGCCTTCGGCGATCACGACGTGCCGTCGACGCTCCTCGGGGTCACCGTGCTCGGCTACGACGACCAGCTCGTCGAGATCGAGGCGACCGCCGCCGTCGCCTGACACCGATCGGTGCCGGCGCTCGTCGTCAGTCTCTGGAGGCCGTCGGCGCGAGCCGGAGGAGCACCAGCCCGACGATCGACGGGAGGAGGGGCAGCGCGGCACCGAACACCGGGTCCACGCCGGTGAGGAGCGAGCCGCAGAGGGCGCCCGTCACGAGCAGCACGATCGCGCCGATGCGGATGAGGTGGTGGTCGTGGACACCGTCGGCGAGGCTCTGCATGAGACTCGTGAGCGTGCCGGTGACGAAGGTGGTGGTCACGCCCGAACGCTCGATGCGACGAGCGACAGCTGTCTGCCCCGCCATCGCGAGCGTGGAGAGCGCGATGAGGACGCAGATCACCGGCGTCGTGCGCAGGTCGGAGGACACGATCCATCCGATGAGGACGCACGCCTGCGCGACCACCGCACCGGCGAGCACGAGGACGAGCCGGTGCTGCGGTGCCTCCGGGGTCGGTCGGTCGGCGGTGGCGACGAGCCTCGTGAACCGGAAGGCAAGGAACGTCCCGACGGAGAACAGCAACACGGCGACCGTCGCCCCGAGCAGGACCTCCGCGAAGTCTGGCCGGCTCGTGAGTCCGGCCAGCACGAAGTTGCCGGTCATGTTCGCGGTGAAGACGCCGCCGAGCTGGAGGAACGCGAACGCGTCGGTCGCTCCGGCCGCGAAGGAGAGCACGAGCGCCATCGCCGCGATCATGCCGGCCCGCGTCCGACGCCGGGTGGTCGTCAGGGTCGGGTCCGTGCCGCCGGTCTCAGTCACGTGCACATCGTCCCACGCCCGTTCGCCCATCGTCGGGCGAACGAGGGCTCAGGCGAGGAGTTCCGTGAGGAAGGTCAGCTGCGCCTGCTGCTGCACCGGCCCGCCACCCTCATGCCCGTTGTACGGGTAGACGGCGATGTCCTTCTGCGTGCCCGCGTAGTGGTTGAACGCCGCGTACACCGTCGAGGGCGGGCACACGGCGTCGCACAGCGCCACGGAGAACAGCGCCGGGACCGTCGCGCGCGCGGCGAAGTTCGTCGCGTCGAAGTAGGAGAGCGTCCGGAAGACCTCCTCCTCGTGGCCGCGTCGGCTGATGAGGTACGTCTTCAGCTCGGCGAAGGGGCTCGCGTCCGTGATCTGCAGGGCACGACGGAAGTGCGACAGGAACGGGACGTCGACGAGCGCCGCCGCCAGCCCCTCGCAGAGCCCGGCCGCGGCGAGCGCGATGCCTCCACCCTGGCTGACGCCCGAGACGACCACGCGAGCGGGATCGACCTCGGGGAAGCTGCGCACCACGTCGACCGCCAGCGCGGCGTCGGTGAAGACCCGGCGGTAGTAGTAGGTCTCGGGGCTGTCGAGCCCGGCGCTCATCTTGCCGGCGACCTGCGGACCGCTTCCGAACGGGTCGGCCGTCGCGCCCGGCAGGTTCGCACTCCCCTGACCGCGGGTGTCCATGACGAACATCGCGTACCCGGCCGACGGCAGCGTCGTCCACTGGTGGGCGAAACCGCGACCGCCGCTGTACCCGATGTAGTGCACGATGCACGGGAGTGGCTCGGTCGCGCCGGCAGGACGGATGAACCAGCCCTTGATCGGGTCGCCCCCGAATCCGGAGAACGTGACATCCTCGACGACGAGACCCGTCAGCTCCGGGTTGGACCGTTCACGCACCGTCGGCTGTGCGAGGGCGTGGGCCTCGGCGAGCGTGTCCGCCCAGAAGGTGTCGAAGTCCGACGCCTCTTCGCGGTCGGGCAGGTACTGCTGGAGCTGGGCGAGGGGGAGGTCGAATTGCGCCACTGGTCACCTTCGGTTCGTGAGGTCGGTTTGCCGGGTACTGGTCAGGAGGAGGGAATCGCGGAGATGAGGCCGAGACCGACGCTGATCCGGTCCGCCACTTCGATGAGGTCCTCGGTGAGGACGTCGAGGTCGCGCTCACGCATCAGGCTCAGCCGACCCGAGATGGAGATCGCCGCCACGACTCTGGCGTTCGCGTCGCGGATCGGCGCCGCGATCCCGAGACGACCCAGCGCGAGCTCCTGGTCCTCCATGCAGACGCCGCGTTCCCGCGCCGTGGCGAGCTCGGCGGCGAGGGCCGCGTGCTCGGTGATGGTGTTCGCGGTGTACCGCGGGAGCGGTTCCTCGCCGAGCAGTGAGCGGAGACCGTCGGTGTCGAGGTCGAGGAGCAGGCACTTCCCGAGCGCGGACGCGTGGAGCGGCTGGCGCAGCCCGATCATGGAGTGCGACTTCGGTGCGAGGGCGCCCTCGAAGTGGCACAGGTAGATGAGGCTCGAGCCGTCGAGCACGCCGACGTTGACGCTGAGTCCGATCCGTTGCGCGAGCTCCTGGGCAGGAGCACGCGACTCCCGGTGCACCGGGTTCTGATTGAGCCCCTCGCTCGCGAGCGCCAGGATGGTCGCGCCGATCGCGTAGGACGGGCTGTCGGCCGCCTTCGTCACATACCCCAGCTCTTCGAGCGTGCCGAGCAGGCGAGCCGTCGTCGAGGTGCCGAGACCGGTCGCCCGGGCGATGTCTGAAGCTCTCAACGGCCCGGTGGTCGATGCGCCGAGAACGGCGAGCACGGATGCCGCACGGCCGATGCCCTGCTGGATCTCGCCTGCCACGGGTCCTCCACGGTGTCGGTGTCGATTCGGATGTCCGGCCTCGGAGGCCGTGTTCAGCGTAGCGCTCGGGCTCGGCGCGGCCGGGTGGTGCGCCCGCTCGGCTGGTCGAAGACCTTCACACTCGCGACACTCACGTAGGGCGACCCGTTCGTGGCCGTGACGACGACACGGAGGGCGTCGACCCGCACGGGTTCGACGTCGTGGATCCGGTGGCGGTGCCGGTTCCCCTCGACCTCGGCCAACACCGTCCACGTCCCCTCGGCTGCACCCGCCGGTCGCGCTTCGAGCCGGTAGGAGGCGACGAGCTCGGGCACCGCCTCGAAGTCCGTGCGATGGTGGTGCAGATTGATGAGGTCCACGTCGACGTCGTCGTTGAACACGATCCGGACGGACGCGACATCGACCGGCTCGTCCCAGTGCAGGGCGAGGACCTCGGGCTCGGCGACCAGGTCGCGGCCCTCCGCGAGCCGCTCCGAGGACCACAGGTGCGGTCCGCCGTAGGGTCGCTGGTAGCCGTCGACGATCCGCTCCGGGCGGTACGCCGTGGTGTCCCCACCGACGGTCAGCGCGACGCTCCGGCCGCGGAGCTTCCGGGCGTTCCAGTCGAGGATCGCCTGGTCCTGCTCCTCGGGGATGTGGTCGTCGAACACCTCGTCGGACGCGTGCTTCGCGGTCAGGACGAGGAGCCCGTAGGGGTGGCCCTCCGTGAGGAGCAGGCTGACGTCCGGGTTGGCACGGACGACGAGCACCGCGTTCTGCTCGACATCCGGCGTCCATCCGAAGCGGACGGTGGCCGACACGCCCACCCCGGCGGCGATGTCCGCAGCCCCGTCGAGGAGGTGCTCGACCGGGACGGCGTTCTGACGCTTGCCCGTGCTCCACAGTTCGACGCGGAGGGTGGTCTCGCGTGCGGCGTCGACGAGCAGGGTGATCTGGTCGAGTGACGGAGCGACGGGCACGAGGATCGCGACGTCGCGGTCGAGCGTGAACCGCTCGCCGGAGCCGAGGTGCTCCAGGGTGGAGATCGTGTCGAGCGCGCTCGAGGCGGAGACCGTCGCCCGTCCGGCCAGGTCGTCGGGGTCGTCCGTGGTGATGCCGATGACCGGGGCGTCCTCGCGGAGCAGGGTGCGCTGCAGGAGCGGGAGTGCGTGCCCGGCGAGCTCCCGGGGCGTCAGTCCGTCGCGGGCGATGAGTGCCGCAGCCGTCCCCACCGCCTGGCCCTGCGTGGCGCAGGTCGCCATGACGCGGGTGGACCCGAACGCGACGTGTGAGGCGGAGATGTTGCGTCCGGCGAACAGCAGGTTGCCGACGTCTCGCGAGTACAGGCTGCGGAAGGGTATCCCGTAGGTGCCGTTGCTGAAGCGCTGCTGCGCACCGGCGGTCTCGGCATAGACGCCCTCGACGGGGTGCAGGTCGATGGACCACCCTCCGAAGGCCACGGTGTCCTCGAAGTCGACCTGGTCGAGCAGGTCGTTCTGCGTGAGGGTGTGGTCGCCGAGCAGCCGCCGGTACTCGCGCTTGCCCGGGATCGACCCGACCCACTCGAGCGTCAGGGTGTCGGCGTCGAACTCGCCGGAGTTCTTGATGTAGTCCCAGATCCCGAAGACGACGCTCCACAGCTCGTCGCGGATCTGCTCGTTCTCGGCCACGGTGTCGAGCTCGCCGCCCCACTCGATCCACCAGTAGTTGCAGCCGTTGTCGCCGGTCCGGATGATCCGGTTGGTGAGGATCGGGGTGTCACGGATGTCGCGCGCGATGTCGGGGGCGACGAACCGCTCCGGGCGACCCGCATCCTTCGTGTAGAAGAAGATCGAGCTGCCGAGGAGTTCGTCGTCCGCCACCTCGGGCGCCCACGGCTCACCGAGCTCGGCGCGGCCCTCGCGCCCGATGCGGGAGGTCGCACCCGCGAGATGTCCCACCAGCCCGTCTCCCGTGCAGTCGATGAAGACGGGGGCGATGAACTCGGTCTCGATCTCGCTGCCCATCGTCCATCCGGTGACGGACGTGATCCGTGGCGACGGCGACTCCTCACCGACCGCCGGCTCCTCCATCGTGACGATGCGGACGTCGGTGTTGAGGTGCAGCTGCAGGTTCGGCTCGGCGCGCACGAGGTCGAGGACGGTCTGGTCCCAGTAGAACGGGTTGCCTTCCGGGTTGCGGTACTGGTTCTCGAGGAAGAGCTCGCCCATGATCCCGGTCTCCCGCGCGAACCGCTGGTGGCCGTGCGCGGTCGCTCCGACCACCCACACCCGCACCTCGCTCGACGAGTTGCCACCGAGCACCGGACGATTGGTGACGAGCGAGACCCGGGATCCGAGCCGGGCAGCGGCGACGGCTGCTGACACTCCTGCGAGGCCACCGCCGATGACGACGACGTCTGTGGTCTGGGTGCGGTGCTGCATGACACTCCTTCGTGATGCGGAATTCTGGAGACTGTTCGGCCTGACGAGCACCGGTGACACCAAGTTATCACTCAGTGGTAGCACTTTCCCATTCAGTGGGTCATAATCTCCGGTAGGCGATAATCGACGCGCCGCCCGACAATGATGTGAGGACCGATGAGCGACAGCAGAACGCAGCCTGGAGCGATTACCGCCGAGGCTGAGGCGCGTAGCGCCGAGACCCCCTACGACGACGCGGAACGCTCGCGCCGGATGCGCAAAGTGATCTGGGCGGCCGGCGCCGGCCACTTCGTCGAGTGGTTCGACTTCGGCCTCTACGGCACGCTCGCGACCGTCATCAGTCTCAACTTCTTCCAGCAGGGCAACCCGCAGGCGGCACTCCTCTCGGCGTTCGCCGTCTTCGGCGCCGGGTTCGTCATGCGGCCACTCGGTGGCCTCTTCTGGGGTTCGCTCGGCGATCGCATCGGTCGGAAGACGATTCTCGCGACGGTCATCCTGGTCACCTCCGGAGCGACCGTGGTCATGGGGCTCCTGCCGACCTTCGACCTCATCGGCCTCTGGGCGCCGATCCTGCTCGTGATCGTGCGGCTCGTGCAGGGCTTCGCCGCCGGGGGCGAGAGCTCGGGTGCCACGACGCTGCTCGCCGAGTACGCCCCGTCCAACCGATGCGGCTTCGTGACGAGCTTCATCGACGTGTTCGGGTTCGCCGCCTTCGTGGTCGGTGCCGGCCTCGTCCTGCTGTTCACATCGACACTCGGCGCTGACGCGCTCAACGAGTGGGGCTGGCGTGTCCTGTTCTTCCTCGCCCTGCCGCTCGGTCTCGCCGGCCTCTACCTGCGGAACAAACTCGAGGACACCCCGGAGTTCCAGGCGATCCAGGCCAAGGGGGCCGTCTCGAAGTCACCGTTGCGGACCTCGTTGCGCACGTCCTGGAAGGCACTGCTCTTCTGCGTCGGCTTCGTCGTCATCAAGGCCGTCGGCCACTGGATCCTGCAGACCTTCATGCCGTCGTACCTGCAGACCGATCTCGGCTACTCACAGCCGCTCAGCTACGGGGTCACGGTGCTCGGGCTACTCGCGATCGCGATCCTCGTCCCGTTCATGGGACTGCTGAGCGACCGCATCGGCCGGAAGCCGGTGATGATCGCCGGTTGCGTCGGGTTCCTGGTCCTCACCTACCCGACGCTGATGCTCATGAGCGCCGGCAACTTCGCGGCCGCGGCCATCGCCATGGTGATCCTCGGCGTGTTCATGGCCGCATACGACGGCGCCTCGAGTGCCGCGATGGCGGAGCTGTTCCCCACGAACATCCGATACGGCTCCATGGCGATCGCGTACAACCTGTCGGTCGCCGTGTTCGGCGGGATCACGCCCTACTTCGCGACGTTCCTCATCGCCTCGACCGGCAACCGGTTCGCCCCTGCGTTCTACGTGATGGCGGCCGCGCTCATCACCTTGATCGTCGTGCTGCGGGCGCGCGAGACGGCCAAGCTGCCGCTCCCGCGCTGAGCGATCCGAACGGACGCCGGCGTCGACCCGAGGGGTCGACGCCGGCGCTGTCGTACGGGCCCGACTCAGCGGGAGAAGTCGCGCAGGTCGAGGTCCGGGTCTTCGAGGACGTCCGTGGTCTCGAGGGAGTCGCGCGGCTCGTATGCCGTTGTGGACGGGCGGAGGTCGTCGAGGTAGCCCTGCAGGCGGGTCTCGGCGTCCGCGAAGTCCGGCACGTCCTGGTCCCAGGACTGCGGGACCGACAGCACGTCGTTGCCGAGCCCGATCACGAGCTGGGCGGAGGTGTCGCCATCGACGTCGTCTTCCACGACGATCGGAATCGTGATTGCTTCGGCTCGTCCGCGCTTGGCGAGCTCAGCCGTCAGCTCCACCAGGAGGGCCGCGACCTCGTCGGTCGTCACAACATTCTCACCCGCGTATGTAATGCATCGCATGCATCAACCCTGCCGGATGGTGACTCGAAATTCAGGCCCCTTGACACCCGGTGGGGCCGGATGACTAGGCCCGCTCGAGGCCAGGCTCGGCCGGGGACGTCCGACGGCGGCTGGTCCGCCACGCTCGCCATGCACCCGTCGACCAGAGCGCCCAGACGACGAGGAGGGGCTGGAAGGCCAGCCGGACACAGCGTGCGACGTCGCTGTCGAGCCCGAAGGCGTCGGTGCCTCGGACGAACTGCTCGATGTTGCCAGGGAACACCGCGACGAAGAACGCGGCGACGATCCAGCCGACGGCGACGCGGTACCGGGCGAGCAGGATCAGCGAGAGGCCGAGGAGGATCTCGACCACCCCGGACGCGACGACGACCAGGTCGACCGGGAGCGGCAGCCACTGCGGCACCTGGGCGACGAACGACTGCCGGGCGAACGTGAGGTGGCCGACGCCGGCGAAGACGAGGGCAGCTCCGAGGAGCCAGCGGGCGAGTGTACGGACGATACCCATCCTCAGAGCGTAAGCGAAGCGCCCTGCTGGCCGACCCGACGACCCGACGACCGGACGCACCGGTGTGGTGCTCAGACTGCCTGGTGGATTCGGCGCATCGACGCCACCGGCCGATCAGCAGCCGCCGCGCACCGTCGGCTCGCGGAACGGCATCATTCGAGCAGGCGATGCAGGAGCGGACGGTATTCGGCAGACGCCAGCTCCAGCACTGAAACCTCCGCGAGGTCGAACCATCCCACGGTGTCGTGCTCCTCGGGAGCTTGGTTCTGCGGCTCACCGAGCCAAGTGTCGACGCGCCAGATCCGCAGGGTCATGTCCTCGAGTCGGAGTTCCGCGACCGGCGGGTCGCCGAGTTCGCTGATCGACACCCCGAGTTCTTCGCGCAGCTCGCGAATCAGCGCTTGCGTACCGGTCTCGCCCGACTCCACATGACCACCCGGGAGGTCCCAGACGTCCGGGTACCAGTCGTTCGTCGCGGCTCGATGCGCGAGGAGGACCTGTCGATGCCGGATCAGGACCGCGCAGACCACGTCGTGGCGTCGACCACTCTCCGAGCGCTCATCATCCATGGAGCGGACTTTGCTCACCGCTACCGGTCACCGAGCCCGCCGAGGTGCGGCGTCGACGGCGTACTTGAAGCCGCGGTGCGAGCCGACGAAGCCGAGTCGCTCGTAGAAGCGGTGGGCGTCGACCCGGGCCTCGTCGGAGGTCAACTGCACGATCGACGAACCGGTCGCCGGGGCGGCGACGTCCGTCACCCAGCGCATCATGGCCGATCCGACACCACCGGAGCGCAGGCTCGAGGACACACGCACCGCTTCGACGAGCAGGCGCGTCGAGCCGCGACGGGCCATGCCGGGGATGCGGGTCAGCTGCATCGTCGCGATCACGGCTCCGGCGGCGTCCTCGACGAGCAGGAGGTCGTTCGACGGGTCCTCCGTCACCTCCACCAGCGCTTGCCCGTACGCCGGCAGGTCGTCCTGTTCGGCGCGGTCTCCGCGTGCGGCGCTGATCGGATCGTCGGACAACAGCGCCATGAGCGCGTCGAGGTCCTCGGGACGCGCGCGACGCAGCACCAGCTCCTGTCGGGGCGTGGTGAGCGTGACGGGGAGGGCGAGCGCGGCGATCATCCCTCCACCCTCTCACTCGGTCCAGCGATCGGACGATACGACGGCGCCCGGTGATCGGGATGGGCAGGTTGCTCGTCTCCCGACCTCGCATGGGAGAGTGGAACCGTGAACTACGACCTCAGCGCTCCTGCTCGCCGCGACATCAAAGGCCTCACGGCCGCCATCGAGTCGGCCGAGGACGCTGCTTCACTGCAAGCGCGTCTGAGCGTGCCCCGCTACGGCGTGTTCGACCTCGTCGGCCGGGCCCGCCGCTCGCCGATCATCGGCGGCCTCCTCCTGGCCGGCACGGCACTCGATCAGAACGGCAAGCCGACCAAGCCCTTGCAGGTGCTCGAGTCGATCCCCGAGCTCGACCCCGTCGACCCCGACCCGCGTGCCGTCGCCGCTCAGCTCGCCGACCTCTCGCACGGCGACCTCGTCACGGTGCGGTTCTCCGACAGCGCGTACGGCGACTTCGGCGTGACCAGTATCGCCGTCTGGTCGGTCCCCGGCACCACCTTCCTCGTGGGCGGTTGGCTCATCGGTTCCGCGGGTGCGCCGGCGCCCCGGGTCACCGAGCTCGTCCGTCTCGCCCCCGTCGGCGACCACCCGTGGCCCGTCCCGGCCCAGATCACCGTCGTCGGCGAGGACATCGGCATCGACTGATCGCGCAGCCGCGCTTCGTTCGCCCAAATATGGGCGAACGAGCACACCTTCGCCCAAATATGGGCGAATGAACACACGCCGGAGGCGCTGGGGGGCGAACCGATGAGCAGGACCGTCCGCGAGGTCGTCTCGGCCGGGCTGATGTGCCTCCCGCTGGCAGCTGGGGTCGTCACTGCTTGGACCGTTCTCCCGACCGCACCCCCGACGCTCGACGTCCACGTCGACCGGAACGGAGTGGTCGACGGCACCGCGCCGACCTGGCTCATGGTCGCAGTCCCGCTCGCGCTGTCCGTGGTCGCCGCGATCCTCGGCCTCGCCGGGCTCCGCGAGTCGTGGCAGGCGAACCGTCGGGTGCAGCGAGCACTCGCTGGAGGAGCAGCCGTGCTGGGTCTCGTCGTCTTGCTGTGGTCGGTGGAGTTCACCCGGTTGGCCGGCACGGGAGCCGACCTGGTCGCGCTGCCGGTCGTCCTCTCGGTGTTCGGCGCGATGTTCTGGGGCGTCCTCTGCTTGGTCGTCACTCCGCCCGATCTCCTCGCGGACTGAACCCGGGCATGGGCACCACTCCCCATTCAGGGTTCGGGATCGAGGCCGGGCACGCGCAGCGGTGCGGGGATCGCCATCAGCGGTGCGGTGAGCGCCACCTGCGCGACGATCGGACGAGCAGTCCTGGGCGATCACCCCGTGCGCGTGCAGTGCCGGATCGGCGCTGTCCATGCGGCGATCAACTCGAGCTCCGACTCGCTCGCCTCGTTGAGGTTCCACTCTGATCCCATTCATTCGCCCATCCTTGGGCGAACCAGCACTCCGTCGCCCAAACATGGGCGAACGAATGCCGGTGGAGCGACTCAGAGCTGCGGCGAGGGCCGTCGGATCGCGGCGCGCTTGGCCTCGTCGAAGGTGTCCACGTGCAGCCATTCGGGCGGACTGGGCGCGACGATGAGGACGTCGTAGCCGGTTCCCTGCGCCTCGACGTACGCGAGACAGCATTCGGGTGAGGAGGGATCGGCGTCGTTCGAGATCCGCCATTGCCGGGCACCGATCGGGACGACGTGGTGCCGTTCGGACGAGTCTCGCGCTGGAGGAAACGGCGACTCGAGCGACAGTGCAGGAGCATGCTTCGTAACCATGCCATCAGGCTAGGCGCGCTCGCGGAACACGTCCCGAGGCTTGACTTCACAGGTTCGCGGCGACGCGCCGGGCTGCAGGCGAACGATCAGCGCGACGGGCGACGCACCGTCTCGAGCCCCAGCAGCACGAGGGCGACCACGATCGGGCCGTAGACGAACCCGTCGGCGAGCGTCAGCGATTCGCCGAGGAGGAGGACCGCAACGAGGACCAGCAGCACCGGTTCCAGGTAGCTGAGCAGCCCGAAGACGCCGAACGACAGCAGACGACTCGCGACGAGGTACAGCACGAGGGCGACGCCGCCGATCACCCCGAGGAGCACGATCCCCCAGCCCAGCTGCGGGTGCGCGCCCAGGACGGCGAGTGAGGACGGTTGCAGCGCCAGCACGATCGCGACGGGGACGAGGACCGCCAACTCGAAGCAGAACGCACCGATGGAGTCGAGCTCGGCCCGGCGCCGGATCGCGAAGTAGACCGGGTATCCGACCGCGACCGCGATGGTCGCCCAGGACAGCCCACCGGCCACGACGATCGCGGCGGTGACACCGACGGCGGCTGCGGCGACCGCGGCGATCCGGAGCGGTGCGAGTCGCTCCCGATGCAGGACGACGCCGACCACGACCATCGCCAGCGGCATCAGGAGGTAGCCGAGCGCGAGTTCGAGCCCGTGCCCCGTCTGCGGTGCCCAACCGAAGAGCCACAGCTGGAGGGACAGCAGGAGCCCGTCGGCGACGACCACGAGGACGAGGAGCGGACGACGTGCGAGACGGACCGCGATGTCGCGGACGTCTCGCCACCACCCGAACACCGCGATGAGCGTCGCCAGCACCGGCACCGTCGCGATGACGCGCCAGGCGAAGATCTCGTTCGCCCCGAACGGCTCCAGCAGCGGTGGCAGGAAGAACAGCGCCGCGAACAGGAACGAGGCGACGACGGAGACGAGGACCCCGCGGGGCGTCGTCTCGCGATGCTCAGGGGGAAGGGCGGTCGTCACGGGTCCTCACCCTATCGTCGGCGGCACCGAGGGCTGCCGCCGGCGTATGGCGCCGCCGCTCACCAGTCGTGGACGGTGCCGTCCGTCAGCCGGTTCACCGGCAGGTACGCCTTCGTGTACTCGAACGCCGCTGCCGCGTCCTCATCGAGTTCGACGCCGAGGCCGGGCTGCTCGCCGGGGTGCAGGAAGCCGTCGTCGAAGGTGAAGGAGGTCTGGAACACCTCGAGGGTCTGCTCGTTGTGCGGCATGTACTCCTGGATCCCGAAGTTGTGGATCGCGAGGTCGAGGTGCAGCGCTGCGGCCATCCCGATGGGCGAGATGTCGGTGGGGCCGTGGATGCCGGAACGGATGCCGTAGATCGCCGCGAAGTCGAGCAGTTTCTTCATCGCCGTGATGCCACCGGTATGCGTCACCGCCGAGCGGACGTAGTCGATGAGGCGCTCGGTGATGAGGGTCTGGTAGTCGTACACCGAGTTGAAGACCTCGCCGATCGCCAACGGCGTGGTCGAGTGCTGGCGGACGAGTCGCAGGGCGGTCTGGTCCTCCCCCGGTGTGCAGTCCTCCAGCCAGAAGAGCTTGTACGGCTCGATGTCCTTCGCGAACCGCGCGGCCTCGATCGGCGACATGCGGTGGTGTCCGTCGTGCAGGATCCGGAGACCCGTCCCGAAGTCCTGGCGGATCTGCTCGAAGACGCCCGGCATGTGCGCGAGGTAGCCCGCGGTGTCCCAGGACTCCTCGGTCGGTGCCGTGGCGGCCGAGCCGTCGGACGCTCGCTTGGCCGGCTCGTAGTCGTAGCGGACACCGGGCCCTGAGGCGGACACCCCGTAGACCTGCCCGAGGCCCGGCACACCGGTCTGGACGCGGACCGCGGTGAACCCGAGCTCCTGGTACCCGGTGATCGCGTTGGCGAGCGCCTGGTAGTCCGTCCCCGAGGCGTGGGCGTACGCCCGGATCCCCGACCGGCTCGCCCCGCCGAGCAGCTGATACAGCGGCACCCCGGCCTTCTTCGCCTTGATGTCCCAGAGCGCCATGTCCACCGCGGCGATGGCCGCCATCGTGACCGGGCCGCGCCGCCAGTACGGTCCGCGGTACAGGCACTGCCAGGTGTCCTCGATGCGGTCCTCGTCGCGGCCGATCAGCATCGACGCGACGTGGTCGCCGAGGTACGACGCGACGGCGAGCTCGCGCCCGTTGAGGGTCGCGTCGCCCCAGCCCACGACACCGTCGCTGGTGGTGATCTTCAGGGTGACGAAGTTCCGGCCGGGGCTCGTGACGATGACGTCCGCGCGTTCGATGCTCATGGGGGTTCCTTTCGAGAGGTCGGGTGCCGGTCAGATGGCGTCGCGCGGGTCCGTGAGGTCCCGACCGGCGACCTCGGGCATCCAGATGGACGCGACCAGGGCGCAGAGGGTGAAGACGCCGAGCATGATGATGATCGGGATGAACGAACCGGTGGCGGCGGACACCCAGGCGGCGGCGATGACGGGGCCCGCACCGGTCGCGACGATCGCGGCGATCTCCCGGGCCATCGCCGTGTAGGTGTAGCGGTTCCGCGCGCCGAAGAGTTCCGGCAGGGTCAGGTTCTCGAGCGACGCGAAGCTCATCACGGCCAGGTTGTGCAGGACGACGTAGCCGACGAACACCAGGACGGTCTCCTTGCTATGGATCATGAGCATGGTCGGGACGATGACGATGAGCGCGATGATCGCCCACACCACGTACATGCGCTTCCGCCCGTACCGGTCGCCGAGCCAGCCGGAGAGCGGCACCGTGATGAAGGCGACGAGCGAGGAGACGATGACGGCGTTCACCCCGATCGAGCGGTCCAGCAGGAGGACGACGGTGATGTAGCTGATGAGGTACGTCTGGACGAGTCCCGAGTTGCCGGCCTGGCCGAACCGCAGCAGGAGCGCGATGCTGAACGCCTTGATCGGCTTGCGGTTCATGGCCTCGAGCGTGCGGAGGTTGCCGGTCTCGGTCGCGAGGGCGATGGTCTCCTGCTTGGTGAGCGCCTTGCCGTCGACGACGTCGTCGCGCTCCTCGAAGACCGGGCTCTCCTTGAGGTTGAAGCGGACCCACACGGCGAAGAGCATGATCACGACGCTGCCGATGAAGGGGATGCGCCAGGCCCAGGCGATGACCTCGTCCTCGCTGAACGCCAGGAGCAGACCGGCCCACAGCGCGGAGGCGAGCAGGGTTCCGCAGTTGGTCCCGAGCGCGACGAGCGACGCGATGATGCCGCGCCGCTTGGCCGGAGCGTACTCGGCGAGCATGACGCCGGCACCCGAGATCTCGGCACCGGCTCCGAAGCCCTGCGCGATCCTCAGGAGGACCAGCAGGATCGGCGCGAGGAGGCCGACCTGCGAGTAGGTCGGCAGGAAGCCGATGAGCGTCGTCGACAGACCCATGAGCAGGATCGTGTAGAAGAGGACTTTGGTCCGACCGGTCTTGTCGCCGAGCCGGGCGAAGAAGAACGCACCGACCGGACGGGCGACGTACCCGACGCCGTAGGTCGCCATCGCGGCGACGACGGCCATGGCCGGGTCCTCGTTGGAGAAGAAGAGGTCGGCGAACACGAGCGCAGCTGCCAGCGAGTAGAGCTGGTAGTCCATGAACTCGAGCGCGGTGCCGAGCCAACCGGAGATGGCGGCTCTGACGAGGTCGCGGACGGATCGGTTCGCGGTCGGGTCGCCGGTGGCGACGGACGACTTGGGTTCAGACATGAGGTACTCCTTCGGACCTGCGGGATGAAGCGGGAGTGGGGGTGGGGTGGAGCAGAGTGGAGCGGTGTTCGGTGGACGGCTCAGAAGGCGAGGAGCACCTTGGCCGAGCGGGACGAGTCCCGAGCGACGGCGAAGGCGTCGACCGCTTCCTCGGCTGGGATGACTTGGGTCACGACGGCGTCGAGGAGATCGCCCTCGGCGAGGAACGCGATGGCGTCGTCGATCTCGGTGGAGAAGCGGAACGCCCCGCGGATGGTGAGCTCCTTGGCGAGCATGGGGGCGAGGTTGATCGGGCTCGCGGCGTCGGGGAGCATGCCGACCTGGACGATCGACCCGCCTCGTCTGGCGGCCCGGACCGCCTGGGTCAGCGCGACCGGAGCACCGGAGCACTCGAAGACGACGTCGTAGGCCTCGTCGGCGACGGCGTCACGTCCCACGAGCAGGAGCTCGCCGGCTCCGACGGTCGCGGCACGTTCGAGGGCCTGTTCGCGCATGTCGCTCGCCGCGATGGTCGCGGCGCCGGCCCGTCCGGCGGCGGCGATCACGAGCAGACCGATGGGGCCTGCTCCGATGACGAGGACCCGCGCGCCACGCACGTCGCCGGCCAGTCCGACCGCGTGCATGGCGACCGCGAGGGGTTCGGCGAGCGCCGCCCGCTCGAGCGGGAGTCCGTCGGGCAGGACGCGCACCATCGAGTGCTCGACGATCAGGTACTCCGAGGCACCGCCCTGCCGGTGCGGGTCCGCTGCGGCGCTCCCGAGGTAGTCGCCCCCGGGTCGCAGGTGTGGGCGGTCCTCGAGGCCCGGCAGGCTCGGGCCGTAGCGCGCCGGGTGCACGGTGACCCGGGTGCCGGGGGCGAGCCGCCCGGAGGGGTCCACGTCGACGACGGCCGAGAGCTCGTGGCCGGGGGTGAGCGGTTCACGGATGACGTACTCGCCGTTCGCTCCGTTGAAGTAGTAGTGCAGGTCGGAGCCGCAGATGCCCACGTACCGCACCCGCAGGCGGACCTCGCCGTCGCGCGGTTCCGGGGTGACGGCGTCCTCCCAGCGGATGTCCTCCGCGCCGTGGATCGCGAGCGTCTTCATCGGTGGGCTCCTGTCGTGGTCGCGGTCGCCTGTGTCGCGGCGAGGCTGTCGCGGATGGCCGCGTCGACGCCGTGTCGGTGGATGGTGTCGATCAGTTCGCCGACCCTCGAGATGAAGGTCGGCTGCCCGGCGAGGTCCTGCCCGAAGAGGTGCAGCTCCGCGATCACCCGATGCGCGAGGTGCCGGCCGTCCGTCGACGTGTCCGCCAGCCGGGCGAGCTCCTCGCGGGCCGGATCGACCATGGCACGCGCGTGCGGACCGGGATCGAACCCGGGCATCGGAGCGATGCAGGACAGGTAGGCCGCGACCGTGAGGGCGATGAGGTGCGGGACGGATCCGGCCTCGAGCAGGCGGAGGGCGGGTTCCGGGATGCGCTGGCGGAGCTTCACCGACCCGTCGGTGCCCACCTGCGCCGTGCGGTGCCCGAGCGAGTGGTTCGCCCAGCGTTCGAAGAGCTGCCCCTCATACGTGCGGACGTCGACGCCGGACGGGAACCGCACCGACGGTTCGTACTCATCGCGGAGGATCGCCAGCGCGGCGGATTCGACGACGGTGTCGGCGATCGACGCCGAGATCGTGGCCACCCCGCGAAGCGCGCCGAGGTAGGCGATGAGCGAGTGCGTCCCGTTGAGGAGCCGCACCTTCATCTGCTCGTACGCCCCCACCTCGTCGGTGAACACGGCGCCTCCGGCCTCCCACGCTGGGCGGGCGGCCGCGAAGCGGTCCTCGATCGCCCACATCGTGAACGGCTCGGCGGAGACGGGTGCGTCGTCCCGGACGCCGAGGCGGGCGGTCACGAGCTCGCGCAGCTGCGGGGTCGTCGCCGGGACGATGCGGTCGACCATGCTGGACGGGAAGGCGACCGCGCTGTCGAGGTAGGCGAGCGCTTCCGCCCCCTCGGTGCCGCGCAGTTCGGAGAGGAACGCCCGGACGAGCGCCTCCGTGCGAGCGCCGTTCTCGCTCAGGTTGTCGCAGCTCAGGATCGTGATCGGCGCTCCACCACCCGAAGCCCGCCGCTGCAGACCGCGAGCGAGTTGGCCGATGGTCGTCTGCGGCGCGCCGCCGCGGAGATCGGCTGCGATCAGCGCGTCGTTCAGGTCGAGGAGGCCGGTCGACGGCGAGGCGCTGTAGCCGTGCTCCGTCACAGTCAGCGTGACGACCTGGATGCGGTCGTCCGCGAGGGTGCCGACCACGCGCTCCGGTTCCTCCGCCGCGACGAACGCGTCGGTGTGCACGGCGGGCACGGAGAACGTGGCCCCGGTGGGTGAGATCTCGGCGACCGTGTAGCGGAGATCCTGCGCCTGCATGGCGTCGACGACCGCCCGGGACCGGGATGCGACACCGACGATGCCCCATTCATCGCTTCCCGCGCTGAGCGCAGCCGCCGTGTAGACGGCCTGGTGCGCTCGGTGGAAGTTACCGAGGCCGAGGTGCAGGACACCGGCGGCCGACGGTGTCGAGTGCTTCGGACGTGGGCCGGAACCAGCGCCCAGTCGCGGCGGCAGGGCCGTCATCGCCGAGCCTCGAGGCACTGCGTCGTCGGCTGGAGGAGATCCGCGTCGATCATCATGAAAGCGATTCTGAATGGTTTGTACAAAGTTTGTCAAGTAGTTTCATGGCAGCACGATGCCGCATCATGAGTACACCCGACCCCGCGAAGGATCAACCGTGACCGCCACCCTCACCGATGTCGCCCGTCACGCGGGCGTCTCCATCGCGACCGCGTCCCGGGCGTTCGGCGAGCCGGATCGCCTTGCGAACGCGACGCTCGAACGGGTCCTCACGGCGGCGGCCGACCTCGGGTACTCGAACCCGAACGGATCGACGGCCGAGAAGACCTTCGGCGTCATCGTCCCCGACATCGCCAGCCCGGTCTACGCGACGCTCCTGAAGGGCGTCCACGCCCAGGCCTGGCAGGGACGCCACCGCCCGGTGTTGTTCGACACCGATGAAGACCTGCACCGGGAGCACGAGCAGCTCGAACTGGCGCGGAAGCTCAACGGGATGCTCCTCTGCTCGCCACGCCTCCCCGACGACGAGATCCGCGCGCTCGTGGGCGACACCCCCGTCGTGGTGGTCAACCGCATCATCGACGGACTGCCCTACGTCGTGATGGACACCGAGAGCGGGCCACGGCAGGCGGTCGAGCACCTCGCCGCCCTGGGTCACCGACACATCGCCTACGCGGCCGGTCCAAGGCACTCCTGGGCGGACCTCCGCCGCGGCGACGCGGTCGCGGCGGCATGCGCGCAGCTCGACATCGAGTTCACCCGCCTGGGCCACCAGGCGGCCTCGATCCAGGGCGGACTCGCCGCAGCGGCCACGATCGTGGCGAGCGGCGCGACGGCGGTCATCGCCTACAACGACCTGGTCGCCCTCGGCATCGACGCCGGCGTCACGTCGATGGGCAAGCGCTGCCCCGAGGACATCAGCATCATCGGCACCGACGACATCGAGATGGCGTCCATCCGCCAGCCCGGTCTCACCACCGTGCGGCTCGCGATCAACCGGTGCGGGTCGTTGGCGGTCGAGGTGCTCCTCCAGGCCATGGCAGGAGCGTCGCCCCGTTCGGTCGCCAGTCTCGACTCGCAGCTCATCGTGCGCGATTCGACGGCACCCCCGCACCGGGACTGACGCGGCGGACGGCAGCTCCCCCGGTCAGCCGGCGTCCCATCGGTGGAGTCGGGCGGCCGCGAGACCCGACACGAGCGCGAACGCCGCCATCAGACTCCAGACCACCGCGAGTGGCACGGGCTGAGGGCCTTGGGAGATGGTCGCCTCGAGTGCGCCGACGATCCAGGTCGTGGGCAGGAGCCCGAAGAGACCGGCGACCCACTCCGGAAGGACCGCGAGCGGAAAGAGGGCCCCGGACGTGGTGAGAGCGAGCATCGGCAGCAGATACGCGAGTTGCATGGCGATGTCCGGGTTCGTCAACCGCGCCGCGAGGAGGTAGCCGAAGCCGAGCAGCATCGCGCCACCGAGCAGGATCGTGCCGGCGATCGCGACGAGGTCGGCGAACGGGCGGGTGGGCACCGTCCAGGCGGCCAGGGCGATGATCACCGCGGCCTCGACGACGACCAACCCCACGCGGATCGGCAGATGTCCGAGCAGGTACGCGTCGCGACGGGCCGGCGAGGTCGACAGCGCCCGCAGCAGGCCGGTGCTGCGATGCCGGACCAGCGGCACCGTGGTGAGCATGAACGCGATCGCCATCGATCCCGTGCTCGAAACGAGCGGGAGGCCGCGCTCCAGTACGCCGGCAGGGCTGCCGGACGCTGACGCCACGAGGACGTCCACACCCCAGAGCAGTCCGATCAAGGCCAGGAAACTCGCCGCGAGCGCGATGATCGAGCGCGGGTCCCGCACGAGGTCGTGCGCGTGGGCCGCGGCGAAGCTCCGGACCTGCGCTGGGAACGCATGCGTCGTGCTCATGGGCTGTGGGCGCGGTCGCCCTCGGCTGCGGACGTCGGCCGACTCGCGAGATCGATGAACAGATCCTCGAGTGACCCGTGCGCCACTCGGAACCCGCGCGGTCTGAGACCGGTGGAGAAGGTGAGTCGGCGCAGCACGGCGTCGGGGTCGTCGGTCACGATCCCGACCAGGCTGACGGCACCCTTCGCCGTCACGGTGATCTCGCCGGGGATGTCGTGCGAACGCAACTCGTCCGCGGTGGTCCGGCCGGGGACCTCGAAGGTCACCGTGGCCGTGACGGCGTGTTCCCTGACGAGGGTCTCCGGTTCTCCCGTGGCGGCGATCGAACCGTCCACGAGGACGGCGATCCGGTCGCAGACCTGGGTGGCCTCGTCCATGTGGTGCGTCGAGAGCAGGATCGTCGTCCCGCGTTCCTGCTGGCGCCGGATGATGTCCCAGAGGTTCCGCCGGGCCTGCGGGTCGAGACCGGCGGATGGTTCGTCGAGGACGACGATCTCGGGATTGCCGATCAACGCGATGGCGATCAGCAGGCGACGCTCCTGTCCTCCCGAGAGGTGCTTGACGCGCACGCGCCGTGCCTCCCCCAGATCGAGCTCGTCCAAGACCTCCTCGGGACGTCGCGCGTCGCGGTAGAACGACGCGAAGAGGTCGAGGGTCTCCGCGACCGTCAGCGTCGGGAACAGGGTGGCGGCCTGCGGCTGCACCGCCATCCGCTCGGTCACGTATCGGCGGTCGACCGACGGGTCTCGCCCGAGCACGCGGACGGTTCCGGCTGTGGGCCGTCGGAGTCCGACGATGGTCTCGAGCGTGGTGGTCTTCCCGGCGCCGTTCGGTCCCAGCAGTCCGAACACCTCGCCCGTGTGGACCCGGAGGGAGACGTCGCGCAGGACGCTCCGGTCGCCGTAGCGCTTGCTGAGCCGGTCGACGGTGACGACCGCCCGGGCCGATTCGTTCATCGTCGTCCTCCAGACGGCGGGGCATCGTGTTCACCCGGGAAGAAGATCTCCTCGATCGGGCGGGAGAGCAGGGCGGAGACCCGGAACGCCAACGGCAGGGACGGGTCGTAGCGCCCGGTCTCGAGGGCGTTCACCGTCTGCCTGGAGACGCCGAGTGCTTCAGCGAACTGGACCTGCGTCCACCCGCGTTCGGTGCGCAGGGCGCGGACGTCGTTCTTCACCGGGTGGCCCGAGCGAAGACGATGGCGACACTGACGCCCCAGACCGCCATCCCGCCGATGAACACCCACCACTCCGGTTGCGGCACGACGACACCGGCGGTCGACAGGAACACGACCGCGAGGCTGATCAGCATCGCCGCACCGAACCCGATGGCGAGACTCAGCACGATCACACCGCGCTGCAGTTCGTCGACCCGGCGCACGTGCCGGACGAGTGCGATCACGATCCACACCACCGGCACGAGCGGGACGAGTGCGACCGCGACGGCTGCGGGCGATCCCGGCTCCGTGGGGAACAGCTCCGGCAGGAAGAGGAACGTCACGAGGAACCCGACGGCACCTGCCGCGATCTCCCACAGGTATCTGCGAGACGCACGACGCTCCTGCGGCGTCGATCCCCGTGTCGTGTGCTCGTTCATACAGCCACCTCTCGTTGCGTGCTGGTCTTGGTGATCGCCCGTCCCGCGGGCTCGGACTGATCCCACTCGAACCGCCGCACGGCGAGCGCGCCTGCTGCGACGGTGACGAGCGACATGAGCCCCCAGAGCGCGGGAACGGGGAGGAACGGTTCGGCCCCGGTCAGCGAGGCACTCGCGGCCACGGCGAACCAGGTGGTCGGCAGGCAGTTCATGGCGACCTGCACGGCGACGGGGAGGATGGACTGCGGCAGGAGCCCACCCGACGCGAACACGAGCCCGATCGTCACCATCACCATCGTCTGTTGCGTGGCCTCGGCGTTCCGCGATCGGGCGGCGAACAGGAGAGCGACAGCGAACAGCATCGCTGCACCGAGGAGGAACGAGGCTCCGAGGGCCAGGAGGTCCACACCGTCGACGTACCTGCGCCAGACCGCGATCCCGGTCGTCAGCACCAGGATCCCCACCGCCACCAGCGCACGCAAGGGCAGCTGGGCGAAGAGGAAGGTCGACCGTCGGAGCGGCGTCACACCGAGCAGCCGGAGCAACCCGCGCTCCCGCATCGCCACGAGCGGGACGGTCGTCCCGATGAACGCCAGGCTCGCGACCCCGACCAGGGCCACGATTCCGAGGTTCTCCTGAAGCGGGTCGATCTTCACGTCGCCCTCGTCGTCCGTCACCGTCACCCCGTGCGCAGGGATACCTGCGTCGCGCAGCCCTCGCCAGATCGGGTCCCACGCAGCCTGGTCCCCAGCGTCGAGCACGACCAGGGCGCGCCCCTCGCGCACGGTCACCCGCGCGTTCCGATCGGGAGCGCCGTCGGCGACCATCCGCACACCGGCCCGCTCCAGAGCCGATGAGACTCCCGGGTCGTCCGTGTCCAGCGCGACGACCGGAGCAGGGCCCAGGACGACGAAGGCGAGCCACATGGAGACGTAGATCACGAGGATGATGCCGGTCATGAACCACATCGAGATCCCGGTGAGCGGGTTCCTGAGCACGTCGCGAGCGCTCATCGACGCCAGCCGCCGGAACGCTGCGCTCCGCCGACCCGCACGCCGCCCGTCGACGGGTGTCATCGACCCGACTCGTTCGCGGGACCGAAAATGACAAGGAAACCTGACATACGTCAAGCATGCTTGTCATCAAGCCACGTGTCAAGTGCCCTTGTCAGCGTTCGGCGGGCACCCCCTCGGCGCCACGAGCGCCGGGAGCCGACTCGTCGATCGACGCCGACAACGACGAAGGCCCCCGATTCCTCGGGGGCCTTCGTGTCACATCCACTGGTGCGCGAGGCGGGACTTGAACCCGCACGCCCTTTCGAGCACTGGCACCTGAAGCCAGCGCGTCTGCCAATTCCGCCACTCGCGCGAGACACCAGACGTCACCGCTCTCGCGGCAACTTATCGAGGATAGCACGCGGAGCCCGGGTGGCAGAACACCGGAGATCCGCGCCAGGGCAGGAGGAAACGACCCCGACGGTCCGGTGCCGATGCTGATCTCCTGCCGCCGAGCGGGTGAACACCTGGCGTCGGCGCCCGCGTCGATTGGCCTCGTGTGCAGGCAAACCGTCTAACATTGCCTGGACACCGACACGAATCGAGAGACCGTGGGCATTCTGGACAACTTCGAGAAGGGACTCGAGCGCGCCGTCAACGGCGCCTTCGCGAAGACCTTCAAGTCCGGACTCCAGCCGGTCGAGATCACGAGCGCGCTCCGACGCGAGCTCGACACCAAGGCCGCCGTCGTGTCCCGCGACCGCATCCTCGTGCCGAACAAGTTCACCGTCCGCATGTCGCCCACCGACTTCGAGCGCATGGACGCCATCGGTCCCTCCCTGATCGACGAGCTCGGTTCGCTCGTCCAGAAGCACGCCAAGAGTCAGGGCTACTCCTTCCCCGGTGCCGTGACCATCAAGCTCTCCAGCGACCGCTCCCTCCCCGACGGCCTCGTCCAGATCGACAGCGTCAACCTCAAGGGCTCCGTCACCTGGGCGCCCGTGCTCGACATCGGCGGCAAGCGCTACCCGATCACGCAGGCCCGCACGGTCATCGGCCGCGGTACCGAAGCCGACATCACGATCCCCGACACCGGCACCTCGCGGAAGCACGTCGAGATCCTCTGGGACGGCAACGCCGGTCAGGCGCGCGACCTCGGCTCGACGAACGGCTCGAAGCTCAACGGCCAGCCCTTCCGCCAGGCGGCCCTCTCCCCCGACTCCGTCATCGAGATCGGCCGCACCAGGATCGTGTTCCGGGTGGTCGCCAAGGCCGGCGGCTCCGATCGCCAGATGAGCGATGCGACCCGACGTCACGATGTGTCGTCCTTCGGCGACTCGTGGGGGGACGGCGCGTGAGCGAACTGACCCTGCTGGTCCTCCGCATCGGCTTCCTGCTCCTGCTCTGGACGTTCGTCTTCGGCATCGTCTACGCCCTCCGCACCGACCTCTTCGGACCGCGCGTCCGGAAGCCGCAGCAGCAGTCGTCGAACGGTGCTCCTGCCACCCCTCCGCAACCGATGCGCGCCGCGACCGCCCCTGCCCCCAGCCGGCCCGCCGCCGCTGGATCGAGCGGAACGCCTCCGCGCGCCACGGTCGACAACACCTCGCGCCTCGTGATCGTGTCCGGCCCGAAGCAGGGCACCGAGCTCCCCCTCGGCCGCGAGCCGATCACCATCGGCCGCTCCGCGGACTCCGGCCTCATCATCCGCGACGACTACACGTCCACGCATCACGCGCGCCTCATGCTCTGGAACGACGAGTGGATGGTCCAGGACCTCGATTCCACCAACGGCACCTTCCTCGCCGGCAAGCGCGTGAGCGTCCCGACGCAGATCCCACTCGACACCCCCGTCAAGGTCGGCCAGACCAGTTTCGAGTTGCGGCGGTAACCCGGTGACGACCAGCGGCGCCGGCGCAGCGCTCTCCCACGTGGGTAAAGTGCGCTCAAACAACCAGGATTCCGGCTACTCCGGGCACCACCTGTTCGTCGTCGCCGACGGCATGGGTGGCCACGCCGGTGGTGACGTCGCCTCGGCGATGGCCCTCAACCGCATCATCGAGGCGGACGAGCCGTACCCGTCCTCCGAGGCCGCTGAGGCGACGCTCCAGTCGGCGATCCTCGCGGCGAACTCGATCCTGGGCGATACGGTCTCGAAGCACCGCGAGCTGACGGGCATGGGAACCACGGTCTCCGCGCTCGCGGTCATCGGCAACGAGGTCGCCATCGCCCACATCGGCGACTCCCGGATCTACCTCTTCCGTGAGGGCGAGCTCAGCCAGATCACGGTCGACCACACCTTCGTCCAGCGCCTCGTGGACTCAGGCCGAATCACGGCCGAGGAGGCGATGGTCCATCCCCGCCGATCGGTGCTGATGCGCGTCCTCGGCGACGTCGACGCCTCTCCCGAGATCGACACGATGACACTCGGGACGCAGCCGGGTGACCGCTGGATCCTCTGCTCGGACGGTCTCTCGGGCGTGGTCGACGAGACGCACATCACCGCGACCCTCACCGAGAAGCTGTCAGCGCAGCGCACCGCCGAGAAGCTCGTCCGGCAGAGCCTCGACCGCGGCGCACCGGACAACGTCACCGTCGTGGTCGTTGACATCGTCGACGAGCCGGTGGGTGACGGTGAGCCCGTCGTCGTCGGTTCGGCCTCGAAGCCCGTGGCCTTCGCGCTCACCCCGTCGGTGAAGAAGCCATCGCTCATCCCCAACAGCTGGCTGCACCCCGGCCGCGTCACCTCGCTCGGCAACTCCCACTTCGAGCCGGCCTCCGAGGACTATCTCGACGAGCTCATCGAGGAGGACGAGCGCCGCGCGAGACGTCGGCGCATCACCTGGCTCGTCGGGCTCATCGTGGTCATCATCGCGATCGTCGGCGGTGTCGTGCTCGGGTACGCCTGGACCCAGACCCGCTACTTCGTCGGCGGCGACGACGACACCGTCGTCATCTACCAGGGCATCCAGCAGGACGTCGGCCCCATCCAGCTGTCGAGCGTCAAGGAGGACACCGGCATCCCGCTCGGCTCGCTCTCCGACTTCGATCGCCAGGCCGTCGACCAGACCATCAGCGCCTCCTCCTTCACCGAGGCCCTCGACATCGTGAAACGTCTGCGGGTGACCGATGACCAGTGACGTCGCAGCCCCCATCCAAGCCGACACCGGCGTCATCAAGACGATGCGCCGACTCCGGCTGCCGAAGAAGCTCCGCAACCTCGAGCTCGCCCTGCTCATCTTCGCGTTCGCCATCAACGCGGTCGCGGTCATGCTCGTGCAGCTCGGGGCCCTCGGACACCTCGACTTCGCCCTGATCACCTTCGGCTCGGGCCTGTCACTGCTGGTCCTCGCCTTCCACATCGTGCTGCGCTACACCGCGGCGGAGGCCGACCCCTTCCTGCTGCCGATCGCCACCGTGCTCGGCGGCGTCGGCATCGCCGAGATCTACCGGATCGACATCGCCCTCGGCGACTCCGGTTGGGCGAGCGCCGCGGTCCGACAGATGGTGTGGAGTGCGATCGCGATCGCCGGGGCCATCGCCGTGGTCCTGATCATCCGCAACCACCGCGTCCTCTTCAAATACACGTACATCGCCGGACTCTTCGCCTTCGTCCTCCTCCTGCTGCCCCTGTTGCCGGGCATCGGTCGCGAGGTCAACGGCGCCCGCGTCTGGATCGGCATCGGCGACGCGGTCACCTTCCAGCCCGGCGAGATCGCGAAGATCGCTCTCGCGGTGTTCTTCGCCGGTTACCTCGTGCGCACGCGCGACAGCCTCTCGATGGTCGGCAAGAAGTTCCTCGGGATCCAGTTCCCCCGGCTGCGCGACCTCGGCCCGATCCTCGTGGTCTGGGCGATGGCGATGGGCGTGATCGTCTTCCAGCGCGACCTCGGAACCGGTCTGCTCTACTTCGGCATGTTCCTCGTGATGCTGTACGTCGCGACGAGCCGCGCGAGCTGGATCATCATCGGCCTGACGATGTTCTTCGCCGGTGCCTTCATCGCCGGCCAGACGCTGTCCTACGTGGCCGGTCGATTCCACAACTGGTGGGACGCCTTCAACCCGGAGGTCTTCGACCGCGACGGCGGCAGCTACCAGCTGGTACAGGGCATCTTCGGCCTCGCCCACGGCGGGCTGCTCGGCACCGGTCTCGGCCAGGGCATGCCCGAGATCACCCCCGTCCCGCAGAGCGACTACATCATCGCGAGCCTCGGTGAAGAGCTCGGTCTCGCGGGCCTCTTCGCGATCTTCGCGCTCTACCTGCTGCTCGTCTCGCGGGGCTTCCGGGTCGGCTACGCCGGAACCGACGACTTCGGCAAGCTCCTCTCGATCGGCCTCGCGTTCACCGTCGCACTGCAGGTCTTCGTCGTCGTCGGCGGCGTGACCCGCATCATCCCGCTCACCGGGCTCACCACACCCTTCCTGGCGGCCGGCGGGTCGTCGCTCGTCGCGAACTGGATCATCATCGCCGTCCTGCTCCGCATCTCCGACACGGTCCGAACCCAACCCAAGGCGGTGGTCTCGTGAATCGCGAACTCAAGCGGGTGAGCATCGTCGTCCTGGCGATGTTCCTGGCGCTCTTCGGGTCGACCACCATCATCCAGATGTTCCAGGCCGACACCCTGAACGCCGACGGCCGCAACACGCGGACCCTCTACGACAGCTACCGCACCGAGCGTGGTCCCATCCTCCTCGCGGACGGCACCGCCATCGCCTCCTCCGTCGCGAGCGACGACGAGTACAAGTACCAGCGCGTCTACGCCAACGGCCCCCTGTACGCGCCGGTCACCGGGTACTTCTCGCCCACCCAGGGGTCATCCGGGCTCGAACTCGCGACGAACGACCTTTTGAGCGGCACCTCGAACTCGCAGTTCCTCGACTCCATCAACCGCCTCATCTCCGGACAGGCGCCCAAGGGCGCGGCGGTGGAGGTCACGATCGACCCTGTCGTCCAGCAGGCTGCCTTCGACGCGCTCGGCGATCAGGAGGGCGCGATCGTCGCGATCGAGCCGAAGACGGGCAAGATCCTTGCCTCGGTGTCGAGCCCCGGCTACGATCCGAACGTCCTCGCCAGCCACGACAACGCGGCCGTGCTCGATGCCTACCGCCTCCTCGACGACGACGACCGCCAGCCGCTCCTCAACAAGGGCGTCGACGGCGACCTCGATCCGCCCGGTTCCACGTTCAAGCTCGTCACCGCGGCCGCAGCGTTCGCATCGGGCGACTACACACCGGAGTCGGAGTTCCCGAACCCGTCCACCTACACGCTCCCCGGCACGAGCACCGTCATCCGCAACTCCGAGGGCGGAAGCTGCGGCGGCGGCGCGACGGTGTCCATCGCGACAGCCGTCGAACTCAGCTGCAACATCCCGCTGGCGGAACTCGGTGTCGAGCTCGGGTACGAGAAGATCCGGGACATGGCGCAGAGCTTCGGCTTCAACATGGACGTCAACATCACCGGAACGGGACTCAACCCGATGCCGATGCAGCCGAGCACGTTCCCCAACGCGCTGAGCGACGACCAGACCGCCATGGCCGCCTTCGGGCAGTACACCGTGCGCGCCTCGGCACTCCAGATGGCCATGGTCTCGGCCGGCATCGCGAACGGTGGCATCGTCTGCAACCCGCAGCTGGTGAACCGCGTCGTGAACCCCGATCTGAGCGTCCTCAAGGAGTTCGAACCGGCGCAGCTGTCGCAGCCGATCTCGAGTTCGGTGGCCAAGGAGATCACGGACATCATGGTCCAGGGCGTCCAGAGCGGTGCTGCGACTAATGCAAGAATAGATGGGGTCGATGTGGCTGGAAAGACAGGCACGGCACAGAACGGATCCGACGATCCGTACACGCTGTGGTTCACCGGTTTCGCGCCTGCGGACGACCCCAAGGTCGCCGTGGCGGTCGTTGTTGAAGATGGCGGTGGACTCGGACAGGACGGTTACGGCAACCTCGTGGCCGCTCCGATCGCGAAGAAAGTACTAGAGGCGGTGCTGAACAAATGAGACCGACAGCCGGGCTGACCTTCGGGGGTCGCTACGAACTGCAATCTCGCATTGCGATCGGTGGCATGGGCGAGGTGTGGCAGGCCACTGACCTGGTCATCGGCCGGACCATCGCCATCAAGATCCTCAAGGACGAGTACATGGGGGACCCCGGGTTCCTCGAGCGGTTCCGTGCTGAGGCACGACACGCCGCACTCGTGAACCACGAGGGCATCGCCAACGTCTTCGACTACGGCGAGGAGGACGGCAGCGCGTTCCTCGTCATGGAACTCGTGCCCGGTGAGGCGCTGTCCACCGTGCTCGAACGCGAGCGCGTCCTGCCCACCGACAAGGTGCTCGACATCGTCGCGCAGACCTCGTCGGCTCTCCAGGCCGCGCACGCCGCAGGCCTCGTCCACCGTGACATCAAGCCGGGCAACCTGCTCATCACGCCGGACGGCCGCGTCAAGATCACCGACTTCGGCATCGCCCGCATCGCCGACCAGGTGCCGCTCACGGCCACCGGTCAGGTCATGGGCACCGTGCAGTACCTCTCGCCCGAGCAGGCGAGCGGGCACCCCGCCTCACCGTCGACGGACATCTACTCGCTCGGCATCGTCGCGTACGAGTGTCTCGCGGGACGCCGTCCGTTCACGGGCGAGTCGCAGGTCGCCATCGCGATGGCCCAGATCAACGAGCAGCCGCCGGAACTCCCCGTCACGATCGCCGAGCCGGTCCGCCGGTTCGTCATGTCGATGATCGCGAAGAACCCCGTCGACCGCCCGGCATCCTCCGCCCACGTCGCGCGTGCCGCCCAGGCGCTCCGTCGAGGCGACCTCAACGCCGCGGCCGCAGCCGTGCCGATGATCCTCGGTGGGGCCGGCGACGCCGCGACCACCGTCATGGACCAGACCCGCCGGATGCCCGCAGCCGACGACGCGACCACGCAGTTGCTGTCCGCCGCCGAAGCGGACCAGCTCGAGGACGACGTCGAGGGCGATGGCGAGAAGAAGAAACGCAGCAAGTGGACCTGGCCGCTCATCGGTCTCGTCGCCCTGCTCGTCATCGTGCTGGTCGGCTCGCTGATCGCCGTCTTCGCCAACCAGGGCAGCGACGCCGGGGGCACCACGCCGCCGCCGACGACGTCCGCGGCGCCGAAGCCGACGAAGTCTCCGTCTCCGACGCCGACACCGACACCGACGGTCTTCCCGATCAACCTGAGCGACCTCCAGGGCCGATCCTTCGACGAACTGAACACGATCTTCAGCGCACCGCCGTACAACTTCAGCGTCTCGAAGAACGTCGGCAACGCCGCGACCTCACCGGAGCAGGTCAACACGGTGTACGACGTCAACCCGACGGGTAACGTGAAGACGGGGTCGGCGATCACCCTCACCGTGTACGGCGAGATCGCGGTCATCGACCCTCCCTCCGAAGCACCGAAGTTCGACCAGTCCGTGCTCAACGACGGCGGCCAGCTCGAGATCCCGAAGGACGCGACATCGACGACGATCCGGGTCGACTGGCTCGCCGTGCAGAACGCCTGCCCGACCGGAACCGACTTCCTGGGCTACACCGTGACGGTCACCGGAGGAACGTTCCAGAACAACACCTCGGGTGAGTTCGACGCCAACACCACGTTCGGTACGGTCACCGTGGACACCCCCGGATCCCTGTCGGCGACGTACGCGGTGCGGTGCAGCACCGGCACCTCCTCGGGTTCCCCTGCACCGTCGCCCATCACCGTCGTCAAGGCGACTTCCTAATACCGCTTCGAGGAGTGCTCTCAGGGCCATCCCTGAGAGCACTCGAAGGGTGCCCGGGTAAGCTGTTAGTGTTTGTCCTCCAAGCGAATTCAGGGGTGGTACGTGGCTGACGATCAACGCCTGCTCGCAGGCCGATACGTCGTCGGCGACCTCATCGGTCGCGGGGGCATGTCCAACGTCTTCCGCGGCGTGGACACCAAGCTCGGTCGCACCGTCGCCATCAAGGTCCTGAAGTCCACGCTCGCCACCGACCCCGCATTCCGGTCCCGCTTCCGCCAGGAGGCACAGGCCGCCTCGCGGATGGCGCACCCCACGATCGTCCGCGTCTATGACGCCGGCGAAGAGCGGGTGAAGGACGGCTCGGGGCACGACCTCATCGAGCCGTTCATCGTCATGGAGTACGTCGAAGGACGCATGCTCAAAGACCTCATCGCCGAGGGTCCCGTCGAGTCCGCGGAGGCGGTGCGCATCGCGCACAGCATCCTCACCGCGCTGGAGTACTCCCACCGAGCCGGCGTCGTCCACCGCGACATCAAGCCGGGCAACGTCATGATCACCACGGCCGGCGACGTCAAGGTCACCGACTTCGGCATCGCACGCGCCGTATCCGATTCATCCACGACCGTCGCCCAGACGACCGCCATCCTCGGCACGGCCGCGTACTTCTCTCCCGAACAGGCCAAGGGCGAGACGGTCGACGCGCGGACCGACCTCTACTCCACCGGCGTCGTCCTCTTCGAGATGCTGACTGGCAAGGCGCCGTTCCGCGGCGACACCGCCGTCGCCGTCGCCTACCAGCACGTGAGCGAGCGCCCGGTGAAACCGAGCTCGATCAACCCGAAGGTGTCGCCGGCGCTCGACCAGGTCGTCCTCCGAGCCCTCGCGAAGGATCGCTTCGAGCGGTACCAGAGTGCCGTCGAGTTCCGCGAGGATCTCGACGAGGCCGGAGCCGGCCATGTGCCGGTCCGACGCGACGACCACGACTCGCTGTTCGGCCCATCGCCGACGGCGGCGTCCAGCACCGAGCAGGCGATCCGTCAGCTCACCTCGGACGACACCGTGACGCGTACCCAGCGCCGACCACCGGTCGTGTGGATCTGGGCCGCCATCGCCGGAATCGCCGTCATCCTCTTCTCGCTCGTGTTCTGGGTGGTGCAGCTTCCGCCTGCGACGAGCATCTCCACGGACTCCAGAGAGGTCCCGGACCTCGTCGACGCCACGTGGGAGAGTGCGAACAGCACGATCGAACAGCTCGAACTCGTCCCCACCAAGTTCGATGAAGCGAGCAGCGACTACAAGGCTGGTCATGTCATCCGTACCGACCCGCCCGGCGGCACCACGGTCACCAAGAACACGCAGATCAAGGTGTACGTGTCGACGGGACGTGCTCAGGTCGAGGTACCCGACGTCACCAACCAGTCATCCGAGGCAGCGTGGGCCGCAGTCACCGCTGCGGGGCTGACGCAGGGCTCGGTGACGCGCGAGAACTCACCGACGGTCCCGGCAGGCGTAGTGCTGCGCATGGATCCAGGAGCCGGCACCTCCGTCGACCAAGGCTCCACCGTGAACCTCGTCGTCTCCAGCGGGAACGTCACACTGACGGACGTCGTCGGGCAGCCGCTCCTCGACGCGACGAACTACCTCCAGGACGCGACGAGGCAGTTCACCGTGCAGCCGCAGGCAGACGCGACGTGCAAGGCCGTCGCCGGCGACCCGGTCACGGCCATGTCACCCGCACCAGGCGACATCCCGCAGAAGTCCGTCATCACGCTCACCTACTGCACCGGACCATAGGCTGCGCTGGTTTCTGCGCACGCTCTCCGGTCCCTGAGCAGTCTCACCGGTCCCTGAGCAGTCTCTCCGGTCCCTGAGCCTGTCGAAGGGCTACCGCGTCATGAGCGGACTGAGCCCTCGAGCCCGCTGATGTGCTTCGGTGAGCCCGGCCATCTCGAGCCAGTTCGCCAGGAGCTGGTAGCCGCCCTCGGAAAGCACCGACTCCGGATGGAACTGGACGCCGTGGATCGAGGCGTCACGGTGGCGGAGCCCCATGATCACGCCACCGGGGGTCCGGCTCGTCACGACGAGTTCGTCGGGTACGGTGCGGTCAACGACGGCGAGCGAGTGGTATCTCGTGGCGTTGAACCGCTGCGGGATGCCACGGTAGAGGACACTGCCGTCGTGTTCCACGAGCGAGCTCTGCCCGTGCATGAGCTCGCCAGCGGTGTGCACGGTCGCGCCGAACGCCTCCGCGATCGCCTGATGTCCGAGGCACACCCCGAGCAGCGGTGTTCCGCTGCGGTACGCCGCGTGCACGCTGGCCAGTGAGATCCCGGCGTCCGAGGGCCGTCCAGGTCCGGGCGAGACGAGCACGCCGTCGAACCCGCGGATCCACTGCTCGAGATCGTCGAGGACGATGTCGTCGTTCCGGACCACGACGGTCTCGGCACCCAGCTGCTCGACGTACCCGTTCAGCGTGTAGACGAAGCTGTCGTAGTTGTCGATGACCAGGATGCGGGTCATTCGTCGCCGACGGTCACATTCTGGTCGACGATGAACGAGTCCACGTAGGGGAACACCCAGGTGAAGAGTGCGGCCACGACTGCCACGAACAGGACGACGAGGATGATGATCCTCAGCCAGACGGGTCCGGGCAGGACCCTCCAGAGTGCGCCGTACATCGTCAGCCTCCAGCGGCCGCGACGGACGCGGCGATCTCGGCGGGTGGCCCGGCGGACAGCGGCTGCCAGGACTCGTACACCGCGTAAGCGATACTGCGTTCCGCCGTCGAGTAGAGCGGGTTGCAGGTGGTCAGGGTGAGGATGCGCTGCGTCGGTGCGACGCCGTTGACCTGGGGGACGGGGTTGAGGACGTCCACCTGGGTGGGCAGCACGTAGGTGATGTTCCGGAACACGTAGGTGTAGTAGCCGTCGGCCGTCTGGACGTAGACCTTGTCGCCGATCTGCAGGTCGCTGATCAAGGTCATCGCGCCGCCGTAGGCCTTGCGGTGACCGGCGACGACGAAGTTGCCGACCTCTCCGGGCATCTGGGTGCTCGGGTAGTGGCCGACGCCGAGGTCGAAGCTGTTGAGGACGGTAGCGGTGTCGACGCCCTCGGCGACCACGCGACGGTAGTCGGCGCCGTACCGCGGCACATAGAGCACCGCGAACGGGTCGCCGGGCGCGGGCCGGGCGGTCACGGGCGGCTCGCCGTAGTTCGGCGCCCCACTCGCGTCGACGGTCGGTTCGGGAGCGGGAGCGGTCTCGGCGTTCTTGATCCACTCCTGCGACTGGCTCGACGCGGCGTTCGCCTGGCTGCCGGCCATGATCATGTCGTTCCACCAGAGCTGCCAGGCGAGGAACAGCAGGACCACCATGCCAGCGGTGATGAGGAGCTCGCCGGCGACCCCGAAGACGCTGATGCGGTGCTTCGACGGCGCTCTGCGCTCCGCGGCGCGTGCGCTCGCTCGCGAAGGTAGGTCGTCGGTCACGCATGGATTCTACCGAGAAGAACCGGGGATCGGCTGATCCCCAAGGCACCGATTGGGGTGAACAGGTAGAATGTCGGCATGGCACGCACGAAGTCACGAAGCAAACCGTCCCGCGAACCCGAGCAGACGAGCGGCGAACCCGCACCGAACGCGGTCTGGTTCAAGCCGGTCATGTTCGGCTTCATGCTGCTCGGCCTCGCCTGGATCGTCGTCTACTACCTGAGCGGCACGCTGCTCCCGATCCAGTCACTCGGCCCGTGGAACATCCTCGTCGGCTTCGGTATCGCCTTCATCGGCTTCCTCATGACCACCAGGTGGCGCTAGCCGCCCCCACTTCACGTCGTGCACAGCGGGTCGTCCTCTCGGACGGCCCGCTGTTTCGTTGTACCGGACATCGGTCGCATCGAGTTCTCCACAGGAATGTGGAGAACTTCCCAGTTATCCACATGCTGGTGTGGACAACCGCGGGGAGCCCCGGAAACACGGGGAACCACACCGGTGTAATTATCCCCAGTGTTCATAACTCTGTGGATAACTCCGGCAACCTTCAACGTCTGCTGCATGGTTGCGCCTCTTGGCCGGGCGCACCACTGGTCGACGCAGGTCACCGGGCAGCACCCGGTCACGGATCCGAGCCGGCACACCGAGCCACACCCGGTCACTGAGCCGAACCCGGTCACTGAGCCTGTCGAAGTGCGGTCCCGCTCAGAGCAGGGCGGGCAACAGGCTGGCGCCGACGAGGACGACGCTCAAGGCGCCGATCAGCACCGCTTGGAGTGGCTGCTGGGTGCGCTTGCGGGTGTTGACGAGGATGAGGCCGATGAGCGCACCGCCGACGAGCCCGCCCAGGTGGGCCTGCCAGGCGATGTTCACGCCGGGGATGAAGCCGATGACGAGGTTGATCCCCAGGAGCACCAGCAGCCCGCGGGTGTCAGCACCCATGCGTCGCTGGATGACCAGGAACGCGCCGAGCAGACCGAAGATCGCGCCCGAGGCGCCGACGACGGCCGTCCGCGGGTCGGCGAGGAAGAGGACGCCGACCGAGCCGGCGAACCCGGCGACCAGGTACAGCGCGAGGAACCGCCAGTGCCCGAGCATCGTCTCGAGGATCCGGCCGAAGATCCAGAGTGTGTACATGTTCAGCAGGATGTGGAAGATGAACCCCTGCGAGTGCACGAACACGGCGGTCAGCATCCGCCAGGGTTGGAAGGCACCGTACGACGGATCGGAGTACACGCCGGCGTAGAGGAGCGCGTTCGTCACACCGAGACCTGGGATCCACTGCAGCAGGAACACGAACGCCGTCACGGCGATGATCGCGTACGTGACGATGGGGGAGGAGTTGCTGATCCTCGCGCCCAGACGGTTGCGAGGGGCGCTCTGTCGTTGCGCCTTCATGTCCTCCGGACAGATGAAACCGACTGCCCCGGGCGTCTGGCACTCTCCGCAGATCGTCCGACCGCAACGCTGGCAGAGCACGAAGCTCTGTCGGTCGGGGTGGCGATAGCAGAAGTTGGCCGACGGATCCCGGGGCAGGGTCACGGTCTGTCCTCCGAGCGGGGTCTAGGCCTCGGAGATGGTGACGCTCTCGAGGACGACGGGCTCGATCGGCTTGTCGCCGGCACCGGTCGGGACGGCCTGGATGGCGTCGACGACCGCGCGGGACTCGGCGTCGGCGACCTCACCGAAGATGGTGTGCTTGCCCTGGAGCCACTGCGTGGGAACGGTGGTGATGAAGAACTGCGAACCGTTCGTGCCCTCGACGGCACCCGTGATGGCGTTGCGGCGCTTGCCGGCGTTCGCCATGGCGAGGATGTAGGGCTCGTCGAAGTTGAGCTCGGGGTGGATCTCGTCGTCGAAGTTGTAGCCGGGGCCACCGGTGCCGGTTCCGAGCGGGTCGCCGCCCTGGATCATGAACGCGGGGATGATGCGGTGGAAGATGAGGTCGCTGTACAGCGCGTCGTTCCGGGTCTGGCCCGTCTTCGAGTCCGTCCACTCGCGCCCGCCGGTCGCCAGGTCGGTGAAGTTCTTGACCGTCTTGGGAGCGTGGTCCCCGAAGAGGTTGACCTTGATCTCACCGTGGTTGGTGTGCAACGTGGCGACTGCGGTGTGCTTTGACATACTCCCAATTCTTGCACAAGGGTTCGGGACTCTCGGATGGTATCCAGGGGTCTAAGTGGCAAGATGGAGGTTACGTTGTTGCCGCGATCATTGGAGATGACCACATGAGCCTGTCACGCAAGCGCCGGAAAGAGCTCAAGAAGCTCAAGGGTTCCGCTGCCGACCTCTGGGACTCCCAGCAGGATGTCCTGAACCACGCCAACGAAGTCGCTCGTGAGGTGAGCCGTCAGCTCGGGAACTTCTCGAAGGAGCAGGTGGTCCCCGTCGTGCGCGACACCTACGAACACCGCGTCGTCCCCACGGTCGACCGGGGGATCAAGGTTTCCCGCCACGCCGTCGACGGCGTGCGCAAGGGCATCTCGGATGGCGTCGTCCCCGCTGTCGGTGGCGTCGTCGGTACGGTGCTGAGCATCGGCGACATCGCCAAGGACACCCGCGTGCAGGCGGCGCTCCGCCGCCTCCACGTCCCCGAGCAGGTGCTGCCCGCCAAGAAGGGCGCGAGCGCCGGTACCGTCATCGCGATCGGCCTCGGCGTCCTCGCCGCTGCCGGTGTCGCCTACGCCGTCTGGCAGACGTTCCGCGCAGACGACGAGCTGTGGGTCTCCGACGAGGAGCCCGCCGCTTCCTGATCTCGCTTCGCACGACGCAGCCCCTCGCCGGTTCCGACCGGGGAGGGGCTTCGTGTTGTTGCGGCCGTACTCAGATGAGGCCGGCGAACCGTCGTCCGACGTCGACGAGGCTGACGCGGTCGAGTGAGCCGACCTCCTCGAGCGGGTACCACGCGGCGTAATCCGTGCTGCCGTCGGCCTCGTAGGTCAGCGTGCCGCCGGTGAGGTGCGCCCGATAGACGATGCGCAGCGTGTGCAGCGGCCCCGTTGCGGTCGTGCTGAGGCGGCGCTCCGCCGGTACGAGCTGCGAGTCGACGCCGATCAGGTCGTCGAGCTCCGCGTGATAGCCGGTCTCCTCGAACACCTCGCGGACGGCCGCGTCGGCCGGGTCCTCACCGGGGTCGATCCCGCCACCGGGGAGAGTCCATCCGCTGTGTCCGCTCTCGTTCCAGTGGGAGAGGAGCATGCCCCGTTCGTCGACGATGACGGCATATGCAGCGACGCGGATATCCATGCCGCCAGCCTAACCGCCGGTCCCTGCGACAACGGAGAACGCCCCCGGCATCTGCCGAGGGCGTTTCTGGACTGTGGAGCCTGGGAGAATCGAACTCCCGACATCCTGCTTGCAAAGCAGGCGCTCTACCAACTGAGCTAAGGCCCCGGATGGAACAGATCCGGAGATCCGATCCAATCGGTGTGTTGCTGGTCGTGCAGGGTGGGGCTACCAGGACTTGAACCTGGGACCTCTTCGTTATCAGCGAAGCGCTCTAACCGCCTGAGCTATAGCCCCGTTTTGAACCTTGTTGAGACTACCCGATTCCCGCCGCAACTCATAATCGAGCGGCGCCGCACGGGGCGGCGCCGACCCGACGGAGCGTCAGTTGTTGGTGAACCCGACGAGGAGGCCACCCGTGATCTTCACGCTCAGGTTGTAGAGCCCCGCGAGGAGGGCCCCCATCAGCGTGATGACGATGAGGTTGAGCAGCGCCACGATGCCGGCGAAGGCCATGACCTGCGGCAGGTTGACGTACTGGAGGATGTTGTTCCCCGGGCCGGCGATGTCGGTGAACAGGCCACCGACCTTCGTGAAGACACCGGTGGTGTTGAGCACCGTGTAGACGAGGAAGAAGAACACCACGATGACCACGGCGACCGCGATCGCCGCCAGGAACGACAGCTTCACCGCCGACCAGAAGTCGATGTACACCAGCTTCAGGCGCACCTGCTTGGTGCTGGTGCGTTTGGTCGACTTCTTGGCCAACTTCTCTGCGACGCTACTGCTCATCTACTTCTTCCTTCATCGCCGGAGTCTCGTCCGGCACGGATGCCTCGGGTGCTGCACCCTCCGGGGCGGCTGCGTCTGCAACCGTCTCCGGAACATCCTGGGTCTCAAGGTTTCGGTCACTGTTCTTGGCCAGCGCGATGATTCGGTCGCTCTCCGCGAAACGTGCGAAGACGACGCCCATCGTGTCGCGCCCCTTCGCTGGAACTTCGGCCACGGCAGACCTTACCACCTTGCCACTGGCAAGAACCACAAGGACCTCGTCGCTCTCGTCGACGATCAGGGCGCCCGCGAGGGTGCCTCGATCGTCGTTCAGCTTGGCCACCTTGATGCCCAGGCCGCCGCGGTTCTGGCCGCGGTACTGGTCGATGTTGGTGCGCTTCGCGTAGCCGCCCTCGGTGACGACGAAGACGTACGCCTCGCGTTCCTCGCCCTCGACGGACGGCAGCACCGACGCCGAGAGCAGCTTGTCGTCGTCGCGGAAGTGCATGCCGATGACGCCGCTCGTCGCGCGTCCCATCGGCCGCAGCGTCTCGTCGCTCGCCGTGAAGCGGATCGACATGCCCTTGCGGGACACGAGCAGGACGTCGCTGTCGTTCTCCACCAGCAGTGCGGAGGTGAGCTCGTCACCCTCGCGCAGGTTGATCGCGATGATGCCACCCGAGCGGTTCGTGTCGTACTCCGAGAGCGCCGTCTTCTTGACGAGGCCGTCGTGCGTCGCGAGGACCAGGTACGTCGCGGCCTCGTAGTCGCGGATGTCGAGGATCTCGGCGATCTCCTCGTCGGGCTGCATGGCGAGCAGGTTGGCGACGTGCTGGCCCTTGGCGTCGCGGCCGGCCTCCTGCAGCTCATAGGCCTTCGCGCGGTACACGCGGCCCTTCGTCGTGAAGAAGAGGAGCCAGTGGTGCGTCGTCGTCACGAAGAAGTGGTCGACCACGTCGTCCGCGCGCAGCTGGGCACCCTTGACGCCCTTGCCGCCGCGGTGCTGCTGACGGTAGTTGTCGCTGCGCGTGCGCTTGATGTACCCACCGCGGGTGACGGTGATGACCATCTCCTCTTCGGGGATCAGGTCTTCCATGTTCATGTCGCCGTCGAAACCGAACATGATCTCGGTGCGGCGGTCGTCGCCGTACTTGTCGACGATCGCGGTCAGTTCCTCGCTGACGATCTCGCGCTGGCGGACCGGCTTCGCGAGGATGTCCTTGAGGTCGGCGATCTGCGCTTCGATCTCGGCGGCCTCGTCGATGATCTTCTGACGCTCGAGGGCCGCGAGGCGACGCAGCTGCATGTCGAGGATCGCGCTGGCCTGGAGTTCGTCGATCTCGAGGAGGTCCATGAGGCCCGAGCGTGCCTCATCGGCGGACGGGGAGCGACGGATGAGCGCGATGACCTCGTCCAGGGCGTCGAGCGCCTTCAGGTAACCGCGGAGGATGTGTGCACGCTCCTCCTTCTTGCGGAGGCGGAACACGGTGCGGCGGACGATGACCTCGACCTGGTGCGTCACCCAGTTGGTGATGAAGCCGTCGAGCGGCAGCGTGCGCGGGATGCCGTCGACGATCGCGAGCATGTTCGCGCCGAAGTTGTCCTGCAGCTGCGTGTGCTTGTAGAGGTTGTTGAGGACGACCTTCGCGACCGCATCGCGCTTCAGCACGATGACGAGCCGCTGGCCGGTGCGACCGGAGGTCTCGTCGCGGATGTCGGCGACGCCGCCGAGGCGACCCTCCTTGACGAGGTCGGCGATCTTCAGCGCGAGGTTGTCGGGGTTCACCTGGTATGGGAGCTCGGTGACGACGAGGCAGGTCCGGCCCTGGATCTCCTCGACGTTCACGACGGCACGCATCGTGATGGAACCGCGACCCGTGCGGTACGCGTCCTGGATGCCCTTGACACCGAGGATCTGCGCACCGGTCGGGAAGTCCGGCCCCTTGATGCGCTGCATGAGCGCCTCGAGGAGCTCTTCCCGGCTCGCCTCGGGGTTCGCCAGGTGCCAGAGGGCACCGTCGGCGACCTCGCGGAGGTTGTGCGGCGGGATGTTCGTGGCCATGCCGACCGCGATGCCGACGGACCCGTTGACGAGCAGGTTCGGGAAGCGCGCCGGCAGGACGACCGGCTCCTGGGACTCGCCGTCGTAGTTGGGCTGGAAGTCGACGGTCTCCTCGTCGATGTCGCGCACCATCTCCATGGCGAGCGGGGCCATCTTGGTCTCGGTGTATCGAGGGGCGGCCGCGCCGTCGTTGCCGGGTGAGCCGAAGTTGCCCTGGCCGAGCGCCAACGGGTACCGCAGACTCCACGGCTGGACGAGGCGCACGAGCGCGTCGTAGATGGCCGAGTCGCCGTGCGGGTGGAACTGACCCATGACGTCGCCGACGACGCGCGCGCACTTGGAGAACGAGCGGTCGGGGCGGTAGCCGCCGTCGTACATCGCGTAGATCACGCGGCGGTGGACGGGCTTCAGGCCGTCGCGGACGTCGGGCAGGGCACGACCGACGATGACACTCATCGCGTAGTCGAGGTAGCTGCGCTGCATCTCGAGCTGCAGGTCGACCTGGTCGATCCGTCCGTGCACGCCGTGGTCCTCGTCCGGGACCGTGATCTCGTCGTTGGTTTCGTCTGCCATGTTCTCTTACTTCTCCTGGTCCCTGAGCTTGTCGAAGGGCCTGTCTGGTGCGAGGTGGATCACGTCGACAAGCTCGGTGACCGGTGGATGAGGGTGGTTCGTGCCACTCAGATGTCGAGGAAGCGGACGTCCTTCGCGTTCTTCTGGATGAAGGTCCGGCGGGACTCCACGTCTTCACCCATGAGCGTGGAGAAGATCTCATCGGCAGCCGCGGCGTCGTCGAGGGTGACCTGGAGGAGCGTCCGCGTCTGCGGGTCCATGGTGGTCTCCCACAGCTCCTTGTAGTTCATCTCGCCGAGACCCTTGTAGCGCTGGATCCCGTTCTCCTTCGGGATGCGCTTGCCCGAGGCGACACCGTCGGTGAGGAGGGCGTCGCGTTCGCGGTCGCTGTACACGTACTGGTGGTCGGCGTTCGACCACTTCAGGCGGTAGAGCGGCGGCTGTGCGAGGTACACGTAGCCGAGGTCGACGAGCGGACGCATGTACCGGAACAGGAGGGTCAGCAGCAGCGTCGTGATGTGCTGACCGTCGACGTCGGCATCGGCCATGAGCACGATCTTGTGGTACCGCACCTTGTCGGGGTTGAAGTCCTCACCGATGCCGGCGCCGAAGGCCGTGATCATGGCCTGGACCTCGTTGTTCGCGAGCGCGCGGTCGAGGCGTGCCTTCTCGACGTTGAGGATCTTGCCACGGAGCGGGAGGATCGCCTGGGTCTCCGGGTTGCGACCCTGCACGGCGGAGCCGCCTGCGGAGTCACCCTCGACGATGAAGATCTCGGACAGCGACGGGTCTTTCGACTGGCAGTCCTTGAGCTTGCCGGGCATGCCGCCACCCTCGAGGAGGCCCTTGCGGCGGGCCGTCTCGCGGGCCTTGCGGGCGGCGAGTCGAGCGGTCGCGGCCTGCAGCGCCTTCCGGATGATCTCCTTGGCCTGGTTGGGGTTGCGGTCGAACCAGTCGTTGAGCTGCTCGCTGACGACCTTCTGCACGAACGCCTTCGCCTCGGTGTTGCCGAGCTTGGTCTTCGTCTGGCCCTCGAACTGCGGCTCGGAGAGCTTGACGGAGATGACGGCGGTGAGGCCCTCGCGGACGTCGTCGCCGGAGAGGTTGTCGTCCTTCTCCTTGAGGATGCCCTTCTCACGTGCGTAGCGGTTCACGAGCGTGGTGAGCGCCGCACGGAACCCTTCTTCGTGGGTGCCGCCCTCGTGCGTGTTGATCGTGTTCGCGTAGGTGTGGACGCTCTCGTTGTATGCCGTCGTCCACTGCATCGCGACCTCGAGCGCGATCTTGCGCTCGGAGTTCTCCGACTCGAAGGAGATGATCTCGTCGTGGACGAGCTCGGCACGCTTGGCCTTGTTCAGGTACTCGACGTAGTCCTCGAGACCGCGCTCGTAGAAGAAGACGTCCTTGCGCTGCGAGTGGGCCGCCGAGTTGTCGTCGACGTCGTCGGCCTCGATGGCGTCGCGCAACGGACGCTCGTCGGCGAGCTCGATGCGGAGGCCCTTGTTGAGGAACGCCATCTGCTGGAAGCGGGTCCGCAGCGTCTCGTAGTCGAACTCCGTCGTCTCGAACGTCTCGGCGCTCGGCCAGAAGGTGATCGTGGTGCCCGTCTCGGAGGACGGCTCGTCCTCGTGGAGGGGGGCGTCGGGGACACCGTGCTGGAAGCTCTGGCGCCAGACCGAACCCTGACGACGGACCTCGACGGAGAGGCGCGTCGACAGTGCGTTGACGACGGACGAACCGACGCCGTGCAGACCACCGGAGACCGCGTACCCGCCGCCACCGAACTTGCCGCCGGCGTGCAGGATGGTGAGGACGACCTCGACGGTCGACTTCTTCTCCACCGGGTGGATGTCGACCGGGATGCCTCGACCGTTGTCGATGACGCGGACGCCGCCGTCCTCCAGGATGGTCACGAGGATCGTGTCGCAGTAGCCGGCGAGGGCCTCGTCCACGGAGTTGTCGACGATCTCGTAGACCAGGTGGTGCAGACCACGCGGACCGGTGGACCCGATGTACATACCGGGCCGCTTCCGGACGGCTTCGAGACCTTCGAGAACCTGGATGGCACTTGCGCCGTAATCAGAGTCTTGGGCGTGCGTGTTGGGTTCTGATGTCATAGGAAAAGAGGGCTCCAAACCGTCGAGATTCGACCGTTCCATCCTACCAAACAGACCCCGTGAAGCCGCGAGAAAACGCCCGTTTGAGGCACTTTTTCACGCCTGGAGGCCGTATTTGCCTCCCTAGCCGTAAGTATCGCGTGGACCACGCCCTGGGATCGACCTGGGGCCTCTTTTCCAGGAGGGTGCTCCGGGGCCCTGGAAACGGATCGTGTCGACACCGGCGTCGGGATAGCGTTCGGCGATCCGGACGAGGATCTCGTGGCGCATGTGTCGCAGCTGTGTCGCCCAGGCCGTCGACTGGCATTGGACGAGCAGCACACCGTCCGCGATCGACACCGGTTCGGAGTATCTGGCGGTGTCCTCGCCGCACAACTCCGCCCAGTTCCCGAGGACCTCGTGCTGGGCGAGTGGCGAGTTCCAACCGAGGCCGGCGGTCAGTGAATCGATGACCGTCCCGAGGCCCTTGGGGTCGCGACCGACACCGTACGGCACCGAATCCTGTGGCCCCTCGGCCGAACGCTCGCGGCGTTTGCGATCACGCGAGACCCGTTCGCCACCGAAGATCTCCTTGAACCGGAGGTACACCGTGGCGGAGAGTTCCCCCGCGGGGTCGGCATCCCGTCCGAGTCGACGCGGCTCAGTCATGCGTCGACTCCGCGGGGAGCGGCTCGCCCACGGCGGCGGCCACCTCGTCCGGACCGTCCACGATCCGACCGGCCTCGATGCGCACGACGTGCGCGGTGAAGCGTTCGGGGACGTCGTCGAACACCGCTGCGGTGATGATCACCTGGTCGTACTCCGCGACCGCGGCCGCGAGTCGTTCCCGGCGACGCGAATCCAGCTCGGCGAAGACGTCGTCGAGGATGAGCACCGGATCGCCGAGGGACGAGTCGGCGCGGAGGAGCTCGGCTGACGCGAGTTTGGCGGCCAGCGCGAACGACCACGATTCGCCGTGGCTCGCGTACCCCTTGACCGGGAGCCCGTTGAGACCGAAGAACACGTCGTCGCGGTGCGGTCCGACGAGCGTCAGGCCCCGCTCGAGCTCGGCCGACCGGCGCTGCGCGAGCGCCGCACGGAACCGGTCCGCGATGCGCGCCAGATCGACGGGCGCACCCGGCTCGACGCCCTCCGTCGGATCGGCGGCTGCCGACTCGTCCTCGGCATCGGTGCCGGCGATGCTGAGCACGGGCAGGAGGACCGGTCGGTGATCGTCTCCGGCCACGGCTTCGTACGCGGCACGCATTGGCCCACCGAGCATGGCCAGGAGCTGCAGACGTTCGGCGATGATCTCCGTCCCGTACTGCACGAGTCGGTCGTCCCAGAGGTCGAGCGTCGCCAGCGGACCGGACTTCAGCCCTCGGGCCCTCGCCGACTTGAGGAGCGAGTTGCGCTGCTTCAGGGAGCGGTCGTAGTCGGCCATCACGCCGGCCAGCCGGGGGATCCGCTGCACGAGGAGCTGGTCGATGAACCGCCGGCGCGCCGACGGGTCGCCGCGCACGATCAAGAGGTCTTCCGGGGCGAACAGCACGGTGGACACGTACCGCGGTAGTTCGCGCGGCTTGATCTGGGACCGGTTCACCTGCGCGCGGTTGGCCGAACCCCGGTTGAGCTGCACTTCGGCGAGCAGCTCACGACCGTCGTGCACGATGCGCGCCCTGATGATCGCCGCGTCGGCACCGTGTCGGATGAGCGCCTGTTCGGAGGAGACCCGATGGGACCCGAGGCTGCTGAGGTATCCGATCGCCTCGACGAGGTTGGTCTTGCCTTGGCCATTGCGACCTACGAACAGATTGGGTCCAGGTTCGAGCGCCACGTCGACCACCGCGTAGTTGCGGTAGTCGGTGAGATTCAAGTGCCGCACGATCACCACGTCACCCTACCGCCTCGCCCTGACGCCGAACGGGTCTGGGCGCCGTCGGACGTCCGAGCGTGCCCGTCACGCCGACGCAGGGTGAACGAAATCGACCCTCCAGCGGAGCGGAAGGCTCCGGGAGGGTCGATTTCGTTCGTCAGAAGACGTCGTGTCGTCAGTCGTCGGCCTTCTTGACCGCGTGACCGCCGAACTGGTTGCGGAGTGCGGCGACCGCCTTCATGGCCGGTGAGTCCTCCTGGCGCGACACGAAGCGGGCGAAGATCGATGCCGAGATGGTCGGGACGGGCACCGCGTTCGCGATGGCCTCCTCGATCGTCCAGCGGCCCTCACCCGAGTCCTCGACGTAGCCCTCGATCTGCTCGAAGTCCGGGTCCTCCTCGAGGGCGCGGACGAGGAGCTCGAGCAGCCAGGACCGCACGACGGTGCCGCGCTGCCAGGCCTTGAAGGTGCCGGGCACGTCCTTGATGATGTCCTCGCGCTTGTCGAGGAGCTCGAAGCCCTCGGCGTACGCCTGCATGAGCGCGTACTCGATGCCGTTGTGCACCATCTTCGCGTAGTGGCCGGCGCCGACCTCTCCGACGTGGACGAAGCCCTCATCGCGCGGGCCTTCCGGGCGCAGGGCGTCGAAGACGGGCATGACCCGCTCCACCTGCTCCTTGGAACCGCCGACCATGAGGCCGTAGCCGTTGTCGACACCCCAGACACCGCCGGAGACGCCGGCATCGATGTAGTCGATGCCCTTCGCCGACAGCAGTTCAGCGTGTTTGAAGTCGTCCGTGAAGCGGCTGTTGCCGCCGTCGATGATCAGGTCGCCGGCCTCGAGCAGGCCGTTCAGCTCCTCGACGACGGAGTCGGTGATGGCCCCGGCGGGGACCATGACCCAGACCGTGCGAGGTGCCGGGAGCGCAGCGACGAGGTCGCTGATCGTCGCGACGTCGGTGACATCGGGGTTCCGGTCGAAACCGGTGACCTCGATGCCGTTCGCACGCAGACGCGTGCGCATGTTGTTGCCCATCTTGCCGAGACCGACGAGACCGATGTGCATGGTGGATCCTTTGCGTGTCAGCGCAGCAGCAGGTTCGGCTGCAGCAGGTACTTGTAGCTGTCGGCACCCGGCTGATCCTTGGAGGATTGGCTCGTGATGAGCATGGGTCCCGGCTTGTTCGTGTTCTCCGTCTTCGTGAACGAGAACCGCACGTACTCGCTCCGGACCGCGGTCAGACCGTCGATCAGGAACTGCGGCTTGAGGGAGAGCACGATGTCGTCGCCGGTGAGGAGGGCGTCGATGCCCTCGGATGCCTGCGCCTGCTCGGATCCGACGGCCTCGAGCGTGAGGCCGTCGATGGTGAAGGTGAAGCGGAGGGCCGCTTCGCGCTCGAGGACGAGCGACATACGCCTGGTCGCCTCGATGAGTTCCGCGGTGTTGATGATCGCGTAGTTGTCGGTCGTCTCGGGGAAGAGCCGCTTGACCGGCGGGAAGTTGCCCTTGATCAGCAACGAGGTGACCGTCTTGCGGTCAGCCCGGAACGCGATGAGCTCGCGATCGTCGCGATTCGTGATCGCGACGTTGATGTTGCCGCTGTGGCCGAAGGTCTTGCCGACCTCCTGCAGGGTGCGAGCCGGCACGAGAGCCGTGATCGTCTCGCTGGAACCGTCGCCCTGGCCCGAATCCCAGTCGATCTCGCGGACCGCGACCCGGTAGCGGTCGGTCGCGACGAGGCTGAGGCTCGTCTTGGAGACCTCGAGCTGCACGCCGGTGATGACCGGGGTCACGTCGTCGCGGCTGGCGGCGACGGCGACCTGGCTCACTGCGGTGGCGAACTCGTCGGCGGGGACGAGGCCGAAGTCGGCGTCGACCTGCGGGATCGTCGGGTACTCCTCGACGGGCATCGATCCGAGGGTGAAGCGGGCCGAACCACAGGTGACCTCGATGCGGTTCTCGACCTTGCTGAACCGGACGGGCGCGTTCGGGAGTCGGCTGGCGATCTCCGAGAGGAGCCGACCGTTGACGAGTGCCGTACCGGCCTCCTCGACCTCGGCCGCGATGCCGGTCTGGCTGGAGACCTCGTAGTCGAAGGAGGACAGGATGAGACCGTCGTCACCGGCTTCGATGAGGATGCCGTTCAGGATCGGCAGCGTCGGGCGCTGCGGGAGCAGCTTCACTGCGAACGAGACGGCTTCGCTGAATACATCCCGGTTGACGCTGAATCGCACGACAAGTCCCCTGTCTCTGGCTCTCGATGACGTCACCAATGCTAGTGGGTCCGCTTCCGGGGTCGAGTGGGACGGGGTGCTGTGGAGAAGCGAGCCTGGGGAAAGGTTGTTTGGCGGAGAGATCATTGAATTAACGGTTAACAGTCTTAACCGGTGTGGAAACTGTGGATAAGTCCGCCGAACCCGCTCGAACACAGGGAACTACATGTGTGTAACTTGGTGGTGGCCTGTGGAGAGAACGACACGAGGGTGTGGGACGCGGAGGCCGGTGAACGATGTTCACTCACAAGCCTGCCCGGAGCTTCCACATCCCTCCACAGGTTATCCACAGGGCTGCGAGGTCGGAATGTGGAGAGATCGGTCGCGGATCATGTCGTGGAATGTGCGCTCGTCGTCGCCTGATGAACGAAATCGGCCCCTCGAGCGCACCGAGTGCGTCGAGGGGCCGGAAACGTTCACCAGGACGCCTCAGGCGCCGTAGCGGTTCCCCGGTCCCCGAGCCTGTCGAGGGGCGGCACTTCGACAGGCTCAGTGACCGGACAGGGGTCAGGCGCCGTAGCGCAGGTTCTGCTTGATGCGGCTCGTGAGCTCGGTCACCTGGTTGTAGATCGAACGCTTCTCCTGCATGAGGTCGGTGATCTTCCGGTTGGCGTACATGACCGTCGTGTGGTCCCGGTTGCCGAACAGCTGACCGATCTTCGGGAGCGAGAGGTTCGTGAGCTCGCGACAGAGGTACATCGCGATCTGACGCGCCGTCGCCACCGCCTGCGACCGACTCGAGCCGTACAGGTCGTCGACCGAGAGCTTGAAGTAGTCGGCTGTCGTGTTGATGATGTCGATCGGCGAGATGACGTTGTCGTCGTCGAGGCTGATGACGTCCTTCAGCACCGTCTGGGCCAGCGTCATGTCGACGGCCGTCCGGTTCAGGCTCGCGAACGCGACGACCCGGATGAGCGTGCCCTCCAGCTCACGGATGTTGCTCGACACCTTGGTGGCGATGAACTCGAGGACCTCGTCCGGGATGTGCAGCTTCTCGTTCTGCGCCTTCTTGCGCAGGATCGCGATGCGCGTCTCGAGGTCGGGGGCCTGGACGTCGGTGATGAGCCCCCACTCGAAGCGTGAACGCATCCGCTCCTCGAAGCCGGTGAGTGCTTTCGGCGGCAGGTCGCTGGTGATGACCACCTGCTTGTTGTGATCGTGCAGGGTGTTGAAGGTGTGGAAGAACGCCTCCTGCGTCTCCGCCTTGCCCTGGAGGAACTGGATGTCGTCGATCAGCAGGATGTCGATGTCGCGGTACCGCGACTGGAAGAACGATCCACGGTTGTTGGCGATCGAGTTGATGAAGTCGTTCGTGAACTCCTCGCTGGACACGTACCGGACGCGGATCCCCGCGTAGAGGTTCATCGCGTAGTGGCCGATGGCGTGGAGGAGGTGGGTCTTGCCGAGCCCGGAGTCGCCGTACACGAACAACGGGTTGTAGGCCTTGGCCGGCGCTTCAGCCACGGCCACCGCGGCCGCGTGCGCGAACCGGTTGGACTGGCCGATGACGAAGTTGTCGAAGCTGTACTTCGGGTTGAGTCGGGTGTCGTTCTCGCGAGCCGGCAGCGTGGGCGTCGGGGTCAGCTGCGGCTGCGGCGACTCGAGCGGTGCCGGGTCGATGTGCTGGAAGCCGGTCTGCTCGTATCGTTCCTCGACGATGTCGGGGTTGACGACGATCGCGTAGTTGCCGACGGGACCACCATCGACGATGGACGCGAGTGCGGCGAGGATCGGTGCCCGCATGCGCTGGTTGAGCATGCCCATCGTGAACTCGTTGGGCACCTCCAGGTAGAAGGTGCCGCCCATGATGCCCTTGGGGACGATGAGGTTGAGGAACCCGCGGAGTGGCGGGGTGATGCGGTCGTCGACGGAGAGGATCTCGAGCACCGATTGCCAGGTCTCAGCGATCGCATCGTCGGCGTCCGACATAGTTCTCCCCACACATACTCACAGGTTCATCCACAGGCTCTCCCCTGAGTATTCGGGGCTGAGCGCGGTGCTATCCACACGCTGTGCATAACCCGAGGGCTTACGCTAACAACACGTCGCCCCAGTCCCAAATCACTGTACGGCCGCCCTGCGTGTCACTGCTACAATTTCTGAGAATCCTGTGGATAATCATTCGTTTGGGCGCCGCTGGTTTGACCTTCGCGCGAGTAGACCGTAGGTTTAATCAGTTGACTTCTGCCCACGGGCACCCTTCCGTACCCTGCTGCCACCTGTGCAGTGGTGGGTCATGATCCGGAGATCGTAATTATGAGCAAGAGAACCTTCCAGCCGAACAACCGTCGTCGCGCCAAGAAGCACGGCTTCCGTCTGCGCATGCGCACGCGTGCCGGCCGCGGCATCCTGTCGGCTCGTCGCGCCAAGGGCCGCACCGAACTCTCCGCGTAGAGCCGTCGTGCTCGAGCGTGCGAGCCGGATCACGTCCGGCGACGACTACCGAGGGGTGGTTCGTCGCGGGTCCCGGTTCGTCGGCGAGCACACGGTCACGTACGTACGCATGAACCCGAAGGGCGGACAGCCGCGCTTCGGGTTCATCGTTGCGAAAACGGTCGGAAACGCAGTGACCCGCAATCTCGTCAGACGCCGCCTGAAGGCCATCTGCCACGACAGCGTCGTTCACGCTGCCCGCGGGGCTGACGTGGTCATCCGTGCGATGCCGTCTGCAGCGACGGCTCCGTTCGCCTCGCTCCATGCCGAGGTCGATCGCGCCTTCGCCAAACGCGGCGTCATCGCCCCGGCTTCGGACGCGCACCGATGAACGGCGTCCTCGCTGCCACCTGCCTCGCGCCCCGCAATGCTGCGGTGTTGGCGCTTCGCGGGTACCGCGCCGCGATCTCGCCGCTCTACGGGGACGTCTGCCGGTATTACCCCAGCTGTTCCGCGTACGCTCTGGGAGCGGTGCAGCAACACGGTGTCGTTGTCGGTTCGGCGATGGCAGCGGCCCGCATCGCGAGATGCCACCCCTGGGCAGCACCTCGTTTCGACGAGGTACCACCCAAGAAGAACTTCCGGTACAGCGTCACTTCTCACGGATTTGTCGTGCAACCGAGCCACGGAAAGGGCTGACCCGCACCTATGGACATCATCGGCACAATTCTCTGGCCGCTCAAGTGGGCGGTCGAGCTGCTCCTCGTGGGCTGGCACCTGCTGTGGACGGCCATCGGACTCGACCCTGCGGCCGGTCTCACCTGGGTCCTCTCGATCGTCGGGCTCGTCCTCGTCGTCCGTGCGGCGCTCATCCCCCTGTTCATCAAGCAGATCAAGAGCCAGCGCAAGATGCTCGAGATCGCGCCGCAGATGAAGAAGGTGCAGGAGAAGTACAAGGGCAAGCGCGACCAGGCCAGTCGCGAGGCGATGTCCCGCGAGACGATGGAGCTGTACAAGAAGCACGGCACCTCCCCCGTCAGCGGATGTCTGCCGCTGCTCGTCCAGATGCCGATCTTCTTCGCCCTGTTCTCCGTGCTCAACGACGCCCAGAAGAGCAAGGCCGGCGTCGGCCCCCTGAACGAGACCCTCGCGGTGCAGTTCGGCGACGCGAACCTGTTCGGGATCGCACCGTTGCACACGAGCATGCAGGCGGCACTCGCCGGCAACCCGGTGAATTGGGCGGTCGTCATCATCGCCGCCGTCATGGTCATCCTCATGTGCGCGTCGCAGTTCATCACGCAGCTGCAGATCGTGTCGAAGAACATGTCGGCCGAGACGAAGGCCAGCCCGCAGTTCAAGCAGCAGCGGATCCTCCTCTACATCCTGCCGTTCGTGTTCCTCTTCTCCGGCTTCGCCTTCCCGCTCGGCGTCATGTTCTACTGGCTGACGTCCAACGCGTGGACGATGGTGCAGCAGTTCCTCGTCATCCGGAACATGCCGACGCCCGGTTCCGACGCAGCGAAGGCTCGTGAAGAGCGTCTCGCGCGGAAGGGCAAGCTCATGACGCCGAACGGCGACGTCATCTCGATCTCCGAGGCGCCGGTACCCGAGAAGAAGACCCCGACGCAGCGCCAGCAGCCCATGGGCAAGGCGCGCGCGAAGAAGCAGCAGACCGACGGACGAGACAAGTAGGAGTATCGGTGACTGACCAGGAACTGGCCCCGGCCCAGGACGAAGCACCCACCATCACGCAGCTCGAAGAAGAGGGCGACGTCGCAGCGGACTACATCGAGGAGTTCCTCGACATCTGCGATATCGATGGCGATATCGACATCGATGCCCGCAATGGTCGTGCTTATGTGTCGATCGACTCCCCCACGGAGAGCAACCTGCGTCTCCTGTCACGTCCTGACACCGTCAACGCGCTGCAGGAGCTGACCCGCCTGGCTGTTCAGAACCGGACCGGTGGCTTCTCCCGCCTCATCCTCGACATCGGCGGATCACGCGAAGCCCGTCAGCAGGAGCTCGGGGCCCTCGTGGAGCGAGCGGTCGAGCGCATCGAGGCCGGTTCCACCGAGGCGGCACTCCCCCCGATGTCGAGCTACGAGCGCAAGCTCGTCCACGACATCGTGTCGGCTCGCGGCTTCGTGTCCGAGTCGCACGGTGAAGGCCGCGACCGTCACACCGTCATCACCCGCGGCTGACGCGGCCTGATCGTTTCACGTGAAACTGCGATGACTGACGTGCCTGCAGGACTCGAGCCGGAACCGGCGGAAGCAGCCGAGCTGTTCGGCGACCGCATCGATGTCGGTCGTGCTTTCGCCGCGAACCTGGCTGAGTTCGGCGAACCTCTCGGGCTGATCGGGCCTCTCGAGCTTCCGCGTCTCTGGACACGACACATCCTCAACAGCGTGATCGTGGCTCCACTCCTTCGTCCCGGACGTGTCGGGGACGTCGGCACTGGTGCGGGGCTGCCTGGACTGGTCCTTGCGATCGCCCGGCCGGACGTCGAGTTCGTGCTCATCGAACCGATGGAGCGTCGGGTCGCCTGGCTCAACGACCAGGTCGGTGTCCTCGGTCTTGAGAACGTCAACGTCGTGCGAGCTCGTGCTGAAGAGGTTCGCCTCGATGAGCCCCTCGACCAGGTGACCGCGCGAGCCGTCAGCGCGCTCCGCAAGTTGCTCCCCCTCACCGCTCCCCTGCTTCAGGACGGCGGAGAGCTGGTTCTGATGAAGGGCGCCGGCGCGCAGGCGGAGGTCGACGCGTCGACCAAGGAGCTTCGCAAGTACCGGGTCTCCGGCGTCGAGGTTCGAACGCTCGGCGAGGGCGTGCTCGCGGAGCCGACCCGAGTCATCGTGGGTACCGTCCGCGGCTGAAGTCCGTCGGGAGCTCTCGGAGTAGCCGCGTGCGCACCTCGGCCGATATTTGGCGGTTTGCGAGCTCGCGGGAGAATGGCTCCTGACGAACCGGTCGGGAACATGCGGCCAGTTCAGAGGTCCTGAGTTCGTCAGGAACGATTCTCCGCTCCATTCGGACACGAATTTGGGGCGCTGGGCGGGCCGGATTCAGGTGTTTTCTGACGTTTGCCAGCAGTGTTGCTCCTGGTATCTCATATATGTTCTTGACTTGGTCTATAGCTGCAGTCTCGTGACGCGGCGCCGGCACCGCCATCGACGGGCGGCGATGCTCCGCGCTCCGGTGGTCGGCGCACCCAGACGTCGATGCTATGCGCGGTCGCCGGCCAGCTAGCTGCCCCTTCGGAGATGACGGACGAGTGCGGGTGGCAACGGTGGACCTCTCAGATTGGTGATCCGGTCGGGCTCGTCAGGGATCTGAGGCCTTCGTTCGAATCCCGGGTAAGTCCCAAGGCGGTCCTTGGTTGCAAGATGCGTCGCCCCGTCCCAAAGGTTCAACTGACTCGCGGTGGTGCATCACGTGGCGGACCGCGTTGGGCACCCGCTGCGAGATGCGCACTCCGCCAGTTCCTTTATGTGCCTGCAGGCCGACTGGCGCGCGACCGTCGGCAGGTTCATGTCCACCGGCGGGTCGGTGTTGGCTGAGGTGGTGGGTGAGCTGCCGGCCGAAGAAGGAGAGGATGGGCGGCCCGCCGCTATCGCGTGCGTCGAAGGCGCTCCCCTCTTGGAGATTCCGGCTCCGTGCGGTGCGGTCACATTGGAGCACCCTGCTGCTCCTAGCGCCCTCCCCGACGGGGCAGCGTCGTGCGGTGCACGGCGGCCATTCGGCGTAACGATGTGTCGAAGTGCGTCGGCACTGCGGAGGTCGTGCTCGTGACTCCTGTCAGCTTGGAAGGAGCAGGCATACTCCCTATTGACGATGCATGATTCTGCGCCCAGATAGGCACTGCGGAAGGCGCTTGTTGCCTGAAGTGTGAGATCGAGCGACGTTTCACGTGAAACGTGGGAGGATGCCACCTGCTTGAGTTGTTCGTTCTCAGAGGTGGTTCTTGTCGCCCTGGATTCGTGTGACCCAGTTCGTTCAGTGAATGCCCGCCCGAGTGAGGTCGGTGTAGCTGGACCGACACGGTTTCGAAGTTTCACGTGGAACATGGGTGTCGGTCCGCTCCGGCATGACTGCAACGCGGTGGCGGAGACAGGTGAGCTTCAACGAGCACAGTGCGCGGTCGCAGGCTGGCTTGAGATCACATCCATCGGTCGTGTTGGTCCTGTCGAGAGTGTTTCACGTGAAACCGCGGCCGGTACGTCGGTCCGAGCGTGGGATCGGGCCGACTGTGTGATGCTTCGTCGCTACCGCTCCCCCGGTTTCGGGTCACACCGGTGAGGCGGATAGCAGGCCGTGACTAGAGGCTGGAAGGCCGCAGATCGATGCGAGCTGTTCGACGCTTCGGCATGGGCGAAATCGAGGTTTCACGTGAAACGCTGGCGCGAACTTGTGCCAGTCGTACACCTCTTCATCGTCCGAGCGTGTCGAGATGGCGCCTGTGGATAACTCTGTGGACAGTTCTCGCGCTTAACCGGAGGAACTGGTGATCCTCCGTGAAGAAGCGGGCCCCAATCGGCGTATCACCGCACTGTGGGCAACCCGCACCGGGGCAAGAGCCTGGACCTACCGGACCCGGAGTGGGGCCTTCTGGTGCAAACTTCCGCGGAAAGACGCGGATCTCTGCTTGATCACAGAGGGTTCTCATCCATCATTGTCAACACACGTCCGTCGGCCTCGTCTCGTATTGATCTGACCAGCTTCGACCTGCACACCCGAGGCGCACGCGGTTACGCGGCGTCGGGCATCCCGGAGCCCTGTGGATAACCCTGTGGAAGAAGGAGGGCGCGGGTTCCTTTCTGAGCATCATGCGGGGCGATCGACGAGATGCGGGTGTCGCGAAACGGCGCTCAAGGGACGCGACGCGTCCGCACTCCCCCGATCACTGTCGGAGATCGCTCCCCTGGCGTCAGCCCACGCTGGTACGGTTGATGTACACGTTTCGAGCAAGAAGGTTTCACGTGAAACAACCCGAACCAACGCATTCCGCGGCTCCCGAGCGCGACTCCGTTGGTAGCGCCTTCGACGCGTCCACGCCGTTGGCTCGCGAGCTCCACCATTTGACTGAGAGGCGTAAAGCCTTGGCTCACGCAACCCTGCCGACGCCCGACCACACTCGGGTCTTCACGGTCTCCAACCAGAAGGGTGGAGTCGGCAAGACGACCACCACCGTCAACATCGGCGCCGCGCTCGCTCGTTCGGGCGCGCGTGTCCTGGTAATCGATCTGGACCCTCAGGGGAACGCGTCCACCGCACTTGGCGTCGAACACCATTCCGACGTCCCGAGCGTCTACGACGTCCTGATCGACGACTTCCCCCTGGCCGATGTCGTCCAGCAGAGCCCTGAGTTCCCCACGCTGTTCTGCGCGCCCTCGACGATTCATCTCGCCGGTGCGGAGATCGAACTCGTATCGCAGGTTGCCCGTGAGCACCGACTCCGCACGGCGCTCGAGCAGTTCATCCAGGACGCCGAGGAGCCGTTCCACTACGTCCTGATCGATTGCCCACCGTCGCTCGGGCTCCTGACGATCAATGCTTTCGTTGCGGCCAAAGAGGTGCTCATCCCCATCCAGTGCGAGTACTACGCGCTCGAGGGCTTGAGTCAGCTCCTCAGTAGCATCCAGCTGATCCAACGGCACCTGAACCCCGGGCTCGCCGTCAGCACCATTCTCTTGACGATGTACGACGGCCGCACCAACCTTGCACAGCAGGTGGCCCAGGACGTCCGGGACCACTTCACGGGACAGGTCCTCGAATCCGTCATCCCACGAGCGGTGCGCATCTCCGAGGCGCCCAGCTTCGGGCAGAGCGTCATCAGCTACGACCCCACGTCGCTCGGCGCGGTGTCCTATCTCGAAGCAGCGGCGGAGATCGCCAACCGATGGGCCGCAGGCTCCTCCGATACACCCGATACGAACCACCCTGAGGGAGTCAGTCACTGATGGCAACGAAACGAACTGGACTCGGTCGCGGGATCGGTGCACTCATTCCGACGACGAGTTCAGACTCGCAGGCGAACCGTCCCGTCGACGTCTTCTTCCCCGACAACCAGGGCACTGCCCGCAAGGCGGCGAAAGACGCTGCGACCGCCGCCGCGGACGCGGCCGCAGCAGAGGCGGCGGCGGTCGACGCCCCCACCGGACCGGACGCTCCTGTCACCGCAGCCGATGGACCGCAGCTCGTGGCCGTTCCCGGTGCCCGTCTGGCGTACCTCTCCCCCGAACTGATCGTGCCGAACGCCAACCAGCCGCGCACGGTGTTCGATGAGGACCACCTCGCTGAACTCGTCACGAGCATCCGCGAGGTCGGCGTACTGCAGCCGATCGTGGTTCGGCCGATTCCCGGCGACGACGAACGATACGAGCTCATCATGGGTGAGCGGCGTCTTCGTGCCTCGAAGGAGGTGGGTCTCGACCGTATCCCCGCGATCATCAAGGACACCGCCGACGAGGACATGCTGCGCGATGCGCTGCTCGAGAACCTGCACCGCTCGGAACTGAACCCGCTCGAGGAGGCTTCTGCCTACCAGCAGCTCCTGGCAGACTTCGGCATCACCCAGGACGAGCTCGCCAACCGCATCGGGCGGTCACGTCCCCAGATCAGCAACACCATCCGCCTGCTCAAGCTGCCGGCGGCCGTGCAGCAGCGTGTCGCCGCCGGCGTGCTGAGCGCCGGACACGCGCGTGCCATCCTGTCGCTGACCGATCCTGAGGCACAGCAGCGTTTGGCCGACAAGATCGTGAACGAGGACCTGTCCGTGCGCGCGGCCGAGGCCGCGGCGGCGCAGGGTGTCCAGGCGAAGAAGCCGCGGCCGGTGGCCGGATCGCGACGCGGGCAACTCGATGAGATCGCAGACCGTCTCGGCGACCGTCTGAACACCCGCGTGAAGGTGACGCTCGGTGCGAAGAAGGGCCAAATGGTCGTGGAGTTCGCGACCATCGCCGACCTCAACCGCATTCTGAGCGAGCTTGGCGAGTCGGGATTCGGTCAGACCTCCTGACCCTGTTTCACGTGAAACATGGGCGTACCCGCCCAGAGGATCCTCCGCCCTTCGACCAGCTCAGGGACCAAGGCGGTGGGATCCTTGGATCGGCGGACGTTCGCCCCATCTCGGTCACTGAGCTTGTCGAAGTGCCACGCGCGCGATTTGTGACTGACAATCCCTGATCAGAATCATCATCAAGGATGTTTCACGTGGAACGCCTAGACCACGAAGAACCGCCCGGCTCTGATGAGCCGGGCGGTTCGTTGGTTCAGAAAAACCTGATCAGGCAAGGAAAGCTGCGAGATCCTTCTCGAGTGCTGCCTTCGGCTTGGCGCCGATGACGGTCTGCACGACCTCGCCGCCCTTGAAGACCTTCATCGCGGGGATGGAGGTGATCTGGTACTTCATGGCCAGGTTCGGGTTCTCGTCGACGTTCAGCTTGAGGACGGTGATCTTGTCGCTGTTCTCAGAGCCGATCGTGTCGAGGATCGGGCCGACCGCGCGACACGGACCGCACCAGGCGGCCCAGAAGTCGACGAGGACGGGCTTGTCGCTGTTGATGACCAGTTCGTCGAACGTGGCCTCGGTGACTGCATCTGACATGAGTGTTCTCCTTCGTGGTGGCCAGGCCGACAGCCTGGCCGTCGATCAAACGGTGGTGGTGAGCACGGGGTCGGCCGGCTGCGGACGACCGGCCGTCTGTGCTTCGCCGATGGCCGACGCTTCCCCGGCAGCCTGCTCGAGGTCTGCGAGGTAGTGCTCCGCGTCGAGGGCGGCGATGGTGCCGCTGCCGGCCGCGGTGATGGCCTGTCGGTACGTGGGGTCGATGACGTCGCCCGCGGCGAAGACGCCGGGGAGGTTGGTCTTCGACGAGCGGCCCTTGACGGCGATCGTGCCCTCGGGCGCGAGCTCCAGCTGGCCGTGGATGAGGTGCGTCCGCGGGTCGTTGCCGATCGCGATGAACAGGCCACCGAGCGGCAGATGGGTCTCCGTGCCGTCGGTGGTCGAGCGCAGCGTCACGCCGTCGACCGCGTCGGCACCGGTGATGCCGGCGACTTCGCTGTTCCAGATGAACTCGATCTTCTCATTCGCGAACGCGCGGTCCTGCATGATCTTCGACGCGCGGAGGGTGTCCTTGCGGTGGATGACGTAGACCTTCGACGCGAACCGCGTGAGGAAGGTGGCCTCTTCCATGGCGCTGTCGCCGCCGCCGATGACCGCGATCGTCTTCTCCTTGAAGAAGAAGCCGTCGCAGGTGGCGCACCAGGACACACCGTGGCCGGAGAGTCGCTCTTCGTCGTGCAGACCGAGCTTGCGGTAGGCGGAGCCGGTGGCGAAGATCACGGTGTGTGCCTCGTGCACCTGTCCGTTGCCGAGCGTGACCGTCTTGACGTCGCCGTCGAGCTTGAGCTCGGTGACGTCGTCGTAGAGGACCTCGGTGCCGAACCGCTCGGCCTGTTCCTGGAGCTTCATCATGAGCTCGGGGCCCTGGATGCCCTCGGGGAAGCCGGGGAAGTTCTCGATCTCGGTGGTGTTCATGAGCTCGCCGCCGGCCTCGACCGATGACGCGACGAGCAGCGGCTGCAGCGAGGCACGGGCAGCGTAGATCGCCGCGGTGTAGCCGGCGGGTCCTGATCCGATGATGATGACCTGACGCACGATGCTCCTCAGTGGTTCGTGGGCTCCCGGACCAGGTGGGTTCCGGGGTTCCGAGTGGTGTAACACATCCTAACCGGCCGCTATTCCGCTCCCCCGGGGCCTCGGGCAGCTCTCAGCCGGTGTGCATGAGGTGGTGTCGACGCGTGGGTGTCAGCGCCCGAACCGGGCGAGGACCGGCGCCAAGGCAGCCTTGAGCTCCGGTGTGCGCAGGAGGGCCAGCACCGCGAGGTACACGGCGGCCATCACCGCTCCGATGACGGCCATGGTGACGATGGCGCCGGGGATCGTGGCGGTCGGGAAGCCCTCCTCGCTGACACCGCCGAGCAGCAGCAGCACGACGACGCCGACCACGGCCGCAGGCACGGCGGCCGCGATGAATCGCACCAGGCTCAGGACGATGCGCCGGCCGTCGAGACCCCCCAGCCGGCGACGGAGCAGCAGTGCGGCGACCACGGTCTGCGCGATACACGCGATGGTGATGGCGAGTGCGACGCCAGCGCCCACCAGATGCGGCGGGAGGACCAGGAGCACGATCAGCGCCAGGAGGATGAACAGGAGGGTCTGGAACAGGGTGAAGAAGAAGGGCGTCTTCGTGTCTCCGAGGGCGTAGAAGGCGCGCTGGAGGACGAAGAGGATGCAGAAGGGCACGAGTCCGATGACGAACGCGATGATGATGCCGCCCATCGCCTGTGCCTGTTCGAACGTCTCGGCGAAGACACTGCCGAACGGCACGGCGACCACCATGATCACGGCCGCTGCGAGCACGATGAGGACGCTCACGACGCGGATGGCCCCGGAGATGTCGGCCTGCAGCCGCTGGATGTCCCGTCCGCGATCGCGTGTGCCCTGCGCGTGCTCGCTCATCCGCGTGAAATAGGCCGTCGCGATCGAGACGGTGATGATCGAGTGCGGAAGCATGAAGATCAGCCAGGCGTAGTTGAGGATCGCGACCGAGGGTCCCTGCTTGCTCACGGAAGCGACGATCTGGGTTTCGACGATCCCCGCACCGGTCGTCAGGAGCAGCATGCCGAAGGTCCAGCTGGCGATCCGCCCAGTGGCGCGGAGGCCGACGCCTCGCCAGTGGAAGTCCGGTCGGAAACGCAGTCCGGCTCGACGCCAGAACAGCATGAGGAAGGCGGCCTGGACGACGACGCCGAGGGTGGCGGAGCCTGCGAGGAGCACTGTTCGGCCGTCGGTCCACTCGCTGACCGCGAGGTCGCCGCTGCCGTACAGGGTGATGAAGGCGATCAACCCGGCGATCGCGATGACGTTGTTGAGCACCGGTGCCCAGGTGAACGGCCCGAACATCTTGCGTGCGTTCAGGACCTCCCCGAGGACGGTGTAGAGCGCGTAGAACAGGATCTGCGGGAGACACCAGTAGGCGAACGCCGTCGCGAGCGCGAACTGCTCAGGCGACAGCGTCGCGGCGACGATGAACACGAACACGGGTGCGAGCAGGGTGATGAGCGCGGTGGCCCCACCGATGAAGACGAGGGTGATGGTGACGAGCTTGTTGATGTACGCGTTGCCACCGTCGGCATGGATCCCCGCACGGACGATCTGCGGCACGAGTACCGCGCTCAGCACGCCGCCACCGATGATGACGTAGATCGTGTTCGGGAGCTGGTTGGCGATCGCGAAGGTGTCGCCGATGACCAGGACGCCGATGGCCTGAGCCACGAGGATCGCCTTGACGAAGCCGAGCAGTCGGGAGACGAGGGTTCCCGAGGCGAGGAGCGCGCTCGCCCTGCCGATGCCGTCAGCCATTCGTCTCCTGTCGTCCGGGTGACGACTCTACCGGGGGCTCACCGCCTGGGGGCTGACCGCTGTCCGGAGCATCCGCGGAGGCGGCGGAGGCGGCACCCGAGCGGCGTCGCTTGGCTCGTCGGCTGAGCACCATGCGGACCACACCGCTGACGAACAGCAGGGCGACGAGCAGGGCGAGGACGACGGCACCGATGCCCTCCCAGTCGGCGCGGACGTTCACGCCCACGAAGGACTGCTCACCGATCGCCTGCCCGCTGGTGCTGAAGAGTTGCAGACGGAGGGTGACGTCGCCGTTGCCGATCTGCGACTGCACCGGGACGAGCACGGTGGCGCGTGAGTCCGCGGCGATCTCCTGCGTCACGGAACCCGAGATGCTCAATCGACCGTTGCTCGGTGAGGCCTCCATGACCACGGTGACGGGATAGGGCAGGTCGTTGCGCACGGCGAACGGCAGGGACACCTCGCCGCCGACCATGTTGATGCGACTGCTGTCGGTGACGCGCACCGACGCGAGGACCGTGTTCGTCCGTTCCTGCTGCGCGGTGACCGCCGATCCCCAGTCGCCCTCCGCACGCAGCCAGCCGGCCGCGAGGCTGGAGAGCAGGGTGGCGCGCTCCCGTCCGGTCAGCAGCTCGGGTTCGTCGAGCACCGAGGAGAAGGCGGTGACGTCTTGTTCCTCGTCGAGGAGGACCTGCACGTCGGACACGCGTTCGCTGTCGGGTTCCATCGCCCCGAGCGTCGCCGCGGCCGGGGGCTCGGCGAGCGTCGCCGCCAGGGAGGTCTGCGCCGTGGCCGGCAGGGAGCGGAGCGCGTTCACGGTTTCACCGAGGGCGGGGAGGGTCGCGTCCACCCCGCGCGGCAGCACGGCGACGACCGTCCCGCCGGACGAACCCTCCGTGCCGATGGCGGCCGCCCGCGCGTTCACGTCGGCGATGGCGCTCTCGAACGCGGCGTCGGTCGTGGCGGCTGCGGCGTCGCCCAGCGACTCCGCGAGGCCGTGGTCGGACAGCAGCGTCTGCGCCGTGCCGACCGTCGCCGAGGCGCGCACGGTCTGTCCGGTGTCAGTCGTGTTCGCGGAGTCGAGCATCGTGACCGTTCCACCCGATGCTGCGAAGACGGCGAGATCCGCATCGGTCACCGCACCTCCCGCCCACACGATGCTGGGGAGCGAGTACCTCCAGCTGAGGAGCTCGTCCATCGTCGGAACGGTCGGCACCGCCTGCCCGGGAGTCCCGGACGGGCTCGGTGTGGGTGCCGGTTCCTCCGACGGAGTGACTGCCGCCGACGGGTCGGTGGACGTGGCCGGTGAGGAGCCGGCCTGCGGCGTCGGCTGGACGTCGTCGGGCCCGGTGGTCGGCGACCCGGTCGGGGTGGGCGTCTCGGTCGGCTGCACGACGGGGAAGTCGGCGACGTTCAGGGCGAAGGAGAACGAGCTCGGGGTCAGCAGTCGGTCGAGGCCGGCTTCGGCCTGCACGGCGGGTTCGGCGTCGCCGTACTGGAGGGCGAAGGTCTCGTTCGGAGCGGCCTCGAGGCGGGCGAGCCAGGCGACCGCGCTTTCCGGTGCGCGCGTGCCGAGCGCCCGGATGGACGCGATGATGCGTGGGTCGATCCCGAGCGCGATCTGCTCGCCGAAGAGTGCGTCGAGCTCCGTCGTGAGCGCACCGTCGTCGGCCGTGAGCTCGGTGAGTTCGTCCGCGTCGAGGAGTCCGCCGTAGCTGAGGGGCACGGTGAGCGGAGCGACGAGCGCGACCGAGGCGGACGTGGGTTGGCCTTGCGCCCGCCAGACGAGCGCCGTCCGACCTCCGGCTGCGGTGTCACCCGCGACGTAGCCGGCCGAGACGCCGTAGGAGCCCCACGCGTCGGTGTCGTCCAACCCCAGCGCCGGAGGCGTGAAGTCGAGCCCGCTGACGACGTACTGCTGTCCGGCGATGAGCTCGGGGATGTCGATCGTCCGCACCACGGTGGTGCCGGCGGGCGTCGCGGCCGCGTCCGCCCCGGTCGTGTCGAGCCAGGCGTCGAGCGTCGCCGTGCCGGTGATCCTCGCCGTGGTGACCGCCACGGACACGGAGCCGGCGGGGAGATCGGCGTCGGTGCCGTTCGTGAGCGTGATGCCGAACGAGGTGAGGGACGAGGGTTCGACCGCTCCCCCGTCGCTCGGGCTCACCTCCACGGACACGAGGCCGTCGGGTGTCGATGCCGTGTTCGCGCTCAGCTCGGGCGAGGCGACCGCGCTGGACCCCGTGGACCAGCCGCCGACGGACACCACGGCGAACGACAGCGCGGCTGCGGCGAGGGCGCTGAGGAGGCGTGAGCGGTGGCGGTGGCGTGTCATGGGCGGTGTGGACGGTCCGCTCGGGCGGAGCCGTCCGGTGACGATTGTACGGGGGCCTCCCAGTCGAACCTGGGTGCTTGTGTCCCTAGAGAGGCCGATGCGACGCCGGCGACGGTGTGAGGCGGCCTCGACCCCTACGTCCGCGGGGTCGGGTCGTACGTCTCGGAGGAGTCCGTCCCGTCCCCTCGTGCTCCGGCTTCGCCCGGTCGGTCCTCCCGGCGCCCGGCGCCGAGCGACAGGGTGGCGAGGAAGCCGACCGCCAGGAATCCTGCGGCCGCGAACGCTGCGAAGCGGGTGCCGTCCGACAGGGCGATCCTGGCGTCGTCGGCCACCGTCGCCGTCGCCGGGTTCGCGTCGAGACCGGCGATGGCGGCACCCGAGCTGTCGACGACGCTCGTCACGAGGGTGTCGCGCTGCGCGGCCGGCACACCGGCGTCCTCGAGTCGTCCGTCGAGGACCGACGCCGTGCTCACGAAGAGGATGGTCCCGAGGACGGCGATACCGAGTGCCGAGCCGATCTGCCTGGCCGTGCTCTGCGTCCCGGAGCCCTGGCCGCTCTGCTCGACGGGCACGTCCTTCAGGACGACGCCCGTCAGCTGTGCGGTGGCGAGACCGACGCCGAAGCCGTAGACGAACAGGAACGGCACGATCGCGAACCATTCGGTGGCCGGCCCGACGACCAGCCCGATGCCCGCGACGCCGATGATCTCCGCGACGATACCGACGCGGACGATGAGGACGGGCGCGACCCGGTTGCCGAACGCGCCGGCGAACCCGCTCGCGACGAAGGAACCGATCGCGAGCGCCAGGAGGATCAGTCCGGTCTGCAGTGCGCTGTAGCCGAGGACGAACTGGAGCCAGATCGGCAGCGAGAGGATGATGCCGAACTCCCCCAGCGAGACGATGAGGGCGGCGATGTTGCCGTTCCGGAACGACGGCAGCGAGAACAGGGAGAACGCGATGATCGTGCTGCGCCCCTGGCGCATCCGGTGGCGTCCCCAGAGGACGAACGCAAGACCTGCGACGACCGTGACCATGAGTGCCACGGGTACCGGGGAGAGGCTGAACGGCCAGGTCCAGTCCCCGATGACGAGCGGGTTGTCCGTGAGCCACCACCCGAGACTCCGGCCCTCGATGAGTCCGTAGACGAGGGACGCGCTCGTCAGGATCGACAGGACGGCGCCGACGACGTCGATGCGGTCGGTCGCGGGTTCCCGTGACTCCACCACGAACAGGAGGAGTCCGACGATGATGAGGACACCGAGCGGCACGTTGATCCCGAACGCCCAGCGCCAGGAGAAGTCGGTGGTGAGCCAGCCGCCGAGGAGCGGACCGACCGCCACCATGCCCCCGATCGTGGAGCCCCACACCGCGAAGGCGATCGCACGGTCGCGACCTCGGAAGGTCGCGTTGATGATCGAGAGGGTCGTCGGCAGGATCATCGCGCCGCCGACGCCCTGGATGACCCGGGACAGGATCAGGAGGTCGCCTGTCGCCGCGAGGGCGGCGAAGACGGAGGCTCCGGCGAAGACCACGATGCCGACGAGCAGCATGCGACGACGGCCGAACCGGTCGGCGAGCGTGCCGAACACGATGAGCAGTGCGGCGAAGACGAGCGTGTAGGACTCCTGGACCCACTGCACCTGGGTCGAGGAGATCCCGAGGTCGTCGACGATCGACGGGATCGCCACGTTGACGATCGTCGAGTCGACGATGATGAGGGCGACGGCGATGCTGATGACGACGAGACCGAACCATTTGCGACGGTCCGACGGCGAGCGCTCAGGCTTCGCGGAAGGCGTGGACTCCGTCATGCGCGGAAACGATCAGCTGGCTGCATATTCTGATTATGCGCCTGCTCGAGGCTGATGTCACACGAGCATCCAGCGGTTAGACGAGGAGCGGTTGCTGGGCACCGTTCTCGCTGTCGCCTCGGCGGTCCGGCTTCGGTCCATCGCCGGGCTGCCGGCTCCGTTCGACGACGCTCTGGCGCTCGCCGTCAAGCGCCACCGCGCGGCGATGGCCGTGCACACCTCAGGCGGTCTTGTCATCATGGCGGCGCTCGTGTGCACCATGGCGGGTCATGCCGCCGGGAGTATATATGCCGGATCAGGTATACACCCGGCAGGACATCCGTCCGGGACCAGTGCCCTCCCCGCCGTGCTCCTGGGGGCCGCCGTGGCGCTGTGACCCGGGCGGCGGCGTCGATCTACTCCGCGTCGTCGCCCTCCCACGGCGGCCGGGCGACCTTGCCGGACATCCGCCACACCGCTCGGGTCAACTCGGGGTGCACGCGGGCGATCTCGCGGAGCACCTCGTACTCCAGGTGATCCGCGTTGTCGCGGTGGTCCTGTGCGTCGTCGAGTGACGAGTACCCGGCCAGCCGCGCCATCGCGTGCTGGGCGGCCAGACCCCGTGCGTGCAGTGCGTCGTCCCGGAGGACGGCGACGACGAGTTCGTCGACCGTCGGCATCGAGGGCAGGAAGTCCCAGGGGTCCTCGCCGTCGCGGGCGCGGTGCTCGATGATCACCTCGCGTTCGAGCTGTGCGTCGCGGCGCAACTTCGGGAGGTCGACGGCCTGCAGATCCACGTACCCTCCTCGCTCCGGCGCACCCCGCGGCGCGCACTCGGGTATCAAGGGTACGCCCGGTATCGGAGGGTGGTGCCGTCAAGGCCCAGCTCCCTCGCGGCCGAGGCTGGTACCCCAGGACCACCGATGTCGTCCGATCGGCGGATGCCGGGGTCGCAGGAGGTCCGTCCTCGTGCGGATGTGGCCGGTCGTAGCGCTCCATAGCGTGGAGTGGGGCCGATCACGCCCGCACCGCGACCGAGAGGCCAGCCCGTCCATGTCATTCCTCACGAGGCTCAGCCTCGCCAATCGACTGATCGTCGGCCTCATCACCGCGGCGATCGTGGCCTTCGGACTCTTCGCGGTCGGTTCCCTGAAGCAGGAACTGCTGCCGTCCGTGCAGCAGCCGGGTGCCGTCGTGGCCGCGACCTACCCCGGCGCCTCGCCGTCGTCGGTGGAGCGCGAGGTCACGAAGCCCGTCGAGCAGGCGGTGCAGGGGGTCAAAGGCGTCACCGGCGTCACCTCGACCTCGGTCAGCGGTTCCACGTCCGTGCAGGTCAGCTGGGACTTCGGCCAGGACGACGAGAAGATCGTCGGCGACATCCGCAGCGCTCTGGCCGGCCTGAAGAGCGCCCTCCCGAACGACACGACCACCGAGGTCTACGCCGGCGGGAGCGACGACATCCCGGTGCTTCAGCTCGCGGTCGCGTCCGAGGACGAGTCGGGTGACTTCGCAGGCAAAGTGGAGACCACCGTGCTCCCCGCGCTCCGTGGGATCGCCGGCGTGCGCCAGGTCGATCTCGCGGGTGAGAACGCCACACAGCTCGTCATCACGATGCGTCCGGCCGACCTCGCGGCCAAGAAGGTGACCGCCGAGGAGGTCATGGCGGCCGTCCAGGCGAGCGGTGTCATCACGGCTGCCGGAACGAGTGTCGACGCGGGCAAGGAGCTCTCGATCGAGGTCGGCTCGGCCGTCGGCTCGCTGGCCGAGGTACAGGCACTCCCCATCCAGCACGAGGATGGGCCCTTCGCGCTCTCCGCCGTCGCGGACGTCGAGCTCGTACCCGCAGCCGAGACCTCCATCGCCCGGGCGGACGGTCTCCCGTCGCTGTCGCTCACGATCCTCAAGGACCCGTCGGCCAACGCCGTCCAACTCGCCCACACCATCCGCGACGCCCTCCCCGGGCTGGAGCAGGAACTCGGCTCGGGTGCGGCCTTCACCGTCGTCTTCGACCAGTCGCCGATGGTCGAGCAGTCCATCCACGACCTCTCCGTCGAGGGCGGGCTCGGGCTGTTGTTCGCGATCATCGTGATCCTGGTCTTCCTGCTGTCGATCCGGTCCACGATCATCACGGCCGTGTCGATCCCGCTCTCCCTCCTCATCGCGATGATCGGACTGTGGATCGGCGACTATTCGCTCAACATCTTCACGCTCGCAGCGCTGACCGTCGCCGTCGGCCGGGTGGTCGACGACTCCATCGTGGTGATCGAGAACATCAAACGTCGGCACACCGGGCGGGCGATGACGACCACGAGTGTCGTCGAAGCTGTCCGCGAGGTCGCCGGGGCCGTGACCGCGTCGACGATCACGACGGTGGCCGTGTTCCTTCCGGTCGCCTTCGTCGGCGGGACGGTCGGCGAGCTGTTCCGACCGTTCGCCGTCACCGTTTCGGTCGCGCTCATCGCGTCCCTCGTGGTGTCGCTCACGATCGTGCCCGTGCTCGCCTACTGGTTCATGCGTGGGTCGTCCGCCCCGGCCGCGGGCATGGCCGACGGCGGGGAGGCCGGCGTCGTGGCATCCGCGGTCGAAGACGAGTCCGAGGCGTACTCCAAGCTCCAGCGGGCCTATCTGCCGGTCCTGCGCACCGCCCTGAAGCGTCCGGTCGTCACTTTGCTCGTGGCGGCGGTCGTGTTCGCCGGGACGATCGTCTCGGCCGGATTCCTGAAGACCGACTACCTCGGCGACATCGGGGGCGAGAACACCGTCACGGTCACGCAGGAGCTCCCGGAGGGGACGAGCCTCGACGTGACCAGCGACGCGGCCGCCGCCGTCGAAGCGGTCCTCGCGAAGACCGCGGGCGTCTCCGGGTACCTGACCACCGTCGGTGGGAACGGGTCGAGCAACACGGCACAGATCAGCGTGACCGTCGGTGAGGAGAGCTCACGCGAGGGCGTAGCCGACACCATCCGGAAGGCCGTGGCGAAGCTCGACGACGTCGGCGAGGTCACCGTCGGTGACGCCGCCGGTGGATTCACCGGTGGCGGAGGAGGCATGGAGGTCACGCTGCAGGGTGAGGACCCCGAGGCACTCGCAACGGCGGCGGCCGCGGTGCAGGACATGCTCGGCGGTACGGACGGTCTCCGCGATGCGACGAGCGACCTCGCCGACGAGCAGGGCCTGCTCAAGGTGAACGTCGACCGCGCAGCCGCCGCCCGGTACGGCTTCACGCAGGAACAGGTCGGCCAGGCCATCGCCAGTGCGCTCCGAGGCACACCGATGGGTTCCGTCATCCTCGAGGGAGCGTCTCGCGACATCATCGTGCGCTCGCAGCGGGTCGGCACGACACCGGCCGAGATCGCCGCGCTCCCCCTTCCGGTCAGCGCCTTGCAGCAGGCCGCGGCCCAGAAGGCCGCGAGCGACGCCCTCACGGCCGAGCAGGACGAGGCCACCCAGCGTGCGAAGGACGAGGCGGCATCCCAGGCCGCGACCCAGCGCTCCGAACTCCAGGAGGCCCGCTCGACCGCGGCGTCGCAGCTCGACGCCCTGCGGGCTCAGCTGAGCGCCCTGCAAGCGGCTCCCGTCGAGGTGCCGCCGGTCACGCCCACGACGCCGGAGGAGGAGGCGGCACGACAGGCCTACGAGGCACGCGCCGCCCAACTCGCCGGGTTGAGCGACGCCATCTCCCAGCTCCAGGGCTCGATCACGACCATCGACGAGCAGCTGACCGCGATGCGGGATGCCGAGACCGAGGCCGCCGAACAGCAGGCGGAGGCTGACCGCCTCACCCAGGCGCAGAAGGACCTCGCCAACGTCAGCGCCGTCCCGATCCCGGTCAGCGCCGTCGCGCAGGTCGGCGAGGAACGTGCCGCAGCGGCGATCACGCGCATCGACGGCGTCCGGACCGTGACCGTGTCGGCGACGCCGACGGGCGACGACCTCAGCGCGACGACGCTCGCTGTCCGGGATGGCCTCGACGGCCTGGACCTGCCGAGCGGGGTCACGGCCTCGGTCGGTGGTGTCGCCCAAGAGCAGGAGGAGTCGTTCGCGCAGCTCGGCCTCGCGATGCTCATCGCGATCGTGCTCGTCTTCATCGTCATGGTGGCGACGTTCCGGAGCCTCCTGCAGCCGCTCATCCTGCTGGTCTCCGTGCCCTTCGCGGCGACCGGCGCGATCGCGGCCCTGCTCATCACGGGGACGCCGCTCGGCATCCCGTCGATGATCGGCCTCCTCATGCTCATCGGCATCGTCGTCACGAACGCGATCGTCCTCATCGACCTGGTCAACTCGTACCGGGCTCGAGGCGACAGCATCGACGACGCGGTCTTGCACGGGGCCAGGCTCCGTCTCCGGCCGATCATCATGACCGCCTGCGCGACCATCTTCGCGCTCGTGCCGATGTCGCTCGGCCTCACCGGCGGTGGCGTGTTCATCTCGCAGTCGCTCGCGATCGTCGTGATCGGCGGCCTGGTGTCGTCGACCCTCCTGACGCTCATCCTCGTGCCCGTGCTGTACCTGCTCCTGGAGCGCCGGACCGAGCGTCGCCTGGCGAAGCGCGAGCGGAAGCGCGAAGCGAAGGCCGCTCGGCACGAGGCGGAGGAGCACGACGAGCAGACCGACGAGGACCTGGACGCGATCCTCACCACGGATCGCTGACCACGGCTGCGGGGCGGGCGATCCGGCCCACCCCGCAGCTGGCACACTGGTGGGCGTGGACCAGCGACTGATCGACCTCCTCCGTTCCGACCTCGACGCGGCCGGGTACACGGTCGAACGGGTGCGCGGCCTCTGGGGTGAGACGGCGGAGGCCGCGCTCCACCGCTCCAACCGGGTCGTGGCGATCCGCTCGCTCGACGAACGCCGCCGGACGGCGGGAGCGGAACCGCTCGCGACACTGGCGACGCTGTTCGTGCTCGGGGTCGCCGTCGGGGCCGACGATGCGACGCGTGCACTGCCGTCGCTCGGTCTCGACGGCGCGGTGGCGCTCGGCCTTCTCGGCCTGGGCGACGACGGATCGGTCGTCCCGGCCATCGACCTGCGCCCCTACGCCTGGGTCGACGCCAACGGGAGCGGTGCCTGGTGGATCGCCTCCGACCTCGGCGAGCTCGCGCTGGGTCACGAGCTCGGCGAGGAGCACGTCCTCGGGGTCGGCGGCGCGTCGATGACCTTGAGCGGCATCATCCTCCCTGAGCGGATCGGAACGGCACTCGACCTCGGGACCGGGTGCGGCATCCAGGCGCTCCACCTGTCGCGGATCGCGGATCACGTGGTCGCGACGGACATCTCCGAGCGAGCCCTCGAGCTCGCGGCACTCAACGCGCGCCTCAACGGCATCGACTCGATCGAGTTCCGCCACGGCAGCATGTTCGAACCCGTCGCCGGCGAACGGTTCGACCGCATCGTCTCCAACCCGCCGTTCGTCATCACCCCGCGTGCCGAGGGCGTGCCGAGCTACGAGTACCGCGACGGCGGTCTCGTCGGTGACGCGCTCGTCGAGTCCGTGTTCCTCGAGGTCGCCCGGCATCTGACGCCCGGCGGCGTCGCGCAGTTCCTCGGGAACTGGGAGTACCGCGACGGCGCCGACGGGCTGGAGCGCGTCGCCGGGTGGGTGGAGCGCAGTCCGGAACCGGTCGACGCCTGGGTCATCGAGCGCGAGGTGCAGGATCCCGCCGAATACGCGGAGACCTGGATCCGGGACGGTGGCACACGGCTCGGGACGCCGGAGTTCGAGCGCTTGGCGGGAGCCTGGCTCGACGACTTCGCGGCCCGGGCGGTGACCGGCGTCGGGTTCGGGTACGTGCTGCTCCGTCGATCGGACCCGTCCACTGCACTACGCCGATTCGAGCGGCTGCACGGGCAGGCGGGCTCGAACTCCGCCGGGCTGGGTGCGCACCTCGCCGTGTGTCTCCTCGCTCACGACTGGCAGACCGCGCTCGACGACGGACAGCTGCTCGGCGAACGCGTCGTCCTCGCGGGCGACGTCACCGAGGAGCGCCACTACTGGCCCGGGGACGAGGATCCGACGGCGATGACCCTGCGGCAGGGCGGCGGCTTGGCGCGCTCCGTGGGGATCGACACCGGCCTGGCGGGGCTCGTCGGCGCCTGTGACGGCGAGCTGACCCTCGGGGCGATCATCGATGCGATCGCCCAGCTCGTCGAGGTCGACGCGTCGGAACTCCGCGCCGAACTCCTCCCCCGCGTCCGCGCACTGCTGGACGACGGCATCCTCCTGCCGAGCTCCTGAGGCGTTCCGGCACGCTGGCCCTACTCGTAGTGAAAGCGTGCCTGGGCGATGAGGACGCCGTCGTCCGTGAGGCGGTAGACCAGTCGATGCTCGTCGGTGATCCGCCGCGACCAGAATCCCTGGAAGCCGTGCTTGAGCGCCTCAGGTTTGCCGATGCCCTCGTTGCCGTTCCGGATGATGTCCTTCAGGAGGAGATTGATCCGTTTGACGATGCGCCGATCCTGTTGCTGCCAGTGGCAGTAGTCCTCCCTGGCGGCGTCGGACCAGATGAGCCGCACGCCGACTACTCGACCAGGTCGTGCTCGGAGCCCTCGCCGGCCTCGAGGTCGTCGATGGCCTGGATGAGCCGACGCGCGTTCGACGGCGTCCGGAGCAGATACGCCGATTCCTTCAAGGACTCGTAGTCGTCGAGCGCGACGATCACGACCGGGTCGCGCCCCGCTCTGGTGATGATCACCTCCTCGCGGTCGTCGAGGACCGAATCGAGGGTGGCCGCGTAGTTCGCGCGGGATTCCGAATAACTGAGGGTACGCATCAACATCCTCCAAGTACAACAAACTGTACGTCTGCTCGCTGGAGTTGTCCACAGCCCCGACAGGGTGCCGGTTCGGGCGGTCTTCCAGGTGATGGCGATAGTCTGCCGTGTCGGACCGACCGACGCCGCCGACGAAAGCGACCACCCTCCATGCCGGAGAGCCCACTCTCAGCCAGCCCGTACGAGGTGCTCGGCGTGAGCACGACGGCGACGCAGGACGAGCTCCGGAGGGCCTACCGACGGCTCATGCGCGAGACCCACCCCGACCTCGGCGGAAGCGCGCGGCAGTTCAACGCCGTCCAGCTCGCCTGGGAGCGCGTCGGAACCGAGCAGGACCGGGCCGCCTACGACCGCGGGCGCAACGTGCCGTCCTCCGACGCAGGCGACGACGATGCTCCGACCTGGTCGGCGTCGACCACCGGTCGTTCGGGTACGCAGCGCGCCGACTCGCGACCTCGCGCTCGTGCCTACGGGCACCCCGGCGGAGACTCGCGGGAGGCCTACCTCGGGCTCATCCGCGAGTGGGTCGGCCGCGGTGTCCCGCTCGACGACCCCTACGACCCGAAGCTCGTCCGCTCGGCTCCGCGCGAGATCCGGCACCAGCTGGCCAACGCGCTCGCCGAGGAGCAGACGGCGCGCACCGTGGCGACGCTCGGCATCGGATACACGGTCTGGCACGACGTCCTGGCGCCGGGCGAGGCGAAGCTCGACCACGTCGTCCTCGGCCCGACCGGCCTCTTCGCGGTCAAATCGGAGGACTGGGGTGGCCCGGTCCGGGTGCACCGCGGAGAGGTCGTCGGTGAGACGCTCGATCCTCGCGAGGAGCCCGTCCGGTCGATCGTGCGCTCGGCGCGGACCGTCGCGAAGGCGGCCCGGGTGAAGTTCACGGCTTCCGTCATCGTCGTGCCGGACGGCGCCACCCCGGAGTCGGTGGAGTTCATCGGTCGCAAGCATCCGGTCACGGTCCTCGTCGAGCGCTCCCGGCTGGCCGACCTCGTCCGCACCGGTCTCCCGGGCGTCGACCGCATGGGTGGCAACCAACTGTTCGACATCCGCACGCGCCTGCAGCAGACCATCCGCTTCGTCGGAGTCTGACATGACCCTCGAGCAACCCCGTTCGCCCTCGGCTGAAGGCCGGGTCGACAGGGTGGGGCCGAGCGTATCGTCGCTGGCGAGGCGCCGGACGGTGCCTCGACGCTGACGGATTGGAGCGACGATGAGCGCAGAACTCAACGGCAAGCAGGTGGCCTTCCTGCTCACGGACGGCTACGAGGACAGTGAACTGACGAGCCCCTGGGAAGCGGTCACCGGAGCCGGAGCGACCGCTCGACTGGTGTCGCCCGCCACCCAGGACGTGACCGGGAAGAACGGACACGTCCAGCCCGTCGACGTCGCGGTCGCCGAGGCGTCCTCCGACGACTTCCACGCACTCGTGCTGCCGGGCGGCGTCGTCAATGCGGACGACCTCCGCGTGGACGAGAACTCGGTCGCCTTCGCGAAGGCGTTCTTCGAGCAGGGCAAGCCGGTCGGGGTGATCTGCCACGGCGCGTGGATCCTCATCGAGGCGGATGTCGTCCGCGGGCGTGAGCTGACGAGCTACCCGAGCCTCAAGACGGATCTGCGGAACGCGGGTGCATCCTGGGTGGACGAGGAGGTCGTCGTCGACCAGGGACTCGTGTCGAGCCGGACGCCCGACGACCTCCCGGCCTTCAACGCGAAGCTCGTTGAGGAGATCGGTGAGGGCGAGCACGACGGCCAGCACGCCTGACGTCGCTTGCACTGAGACACGCGAACGCCCGGTCCTGGTGGACCGGGCGTTCGTCCGTGCGGGTCAGACCCAGCCGCAGATCGCGCGAAGCAGCTCGAGCAGCTTTCGGTAGAAGTCCAAGAGACCCCCTCCTCTCATGTTGAACACTGAAATGAAACATGAGAAATCTTGTCAGAAGGCAGGTCGTCACACAGTCCCCGAAACGGCGGACATGCCGTCGGCGTTCGCCCGTCCGACGCGCACGAACGCCCGGCCCCTCGGAGGGACCGGGCGTTCGAGTGCTGTGTGGAGGCGCTTACGCCTTCTTGTTGCGGGTCAGTGCGCCGTAGATGAGCAGCACGACGATGGATCCGCCGATGGCGAGGAGCCACGTCTGCAGCGAGAAGAACTCCTGCAGGTTCACGCCGAAGAGGATGCCGCCGAGCCAGCCGCCGAGCAGTGCGCCGACGACGCCGAGCAGCAGCGTGATCAACCAGCCGCCGCCCTGGCGGCCCGGAAGGATGGCCTTGGCGATGGCGCCGGCGATGAGGCCGAGCAACAGGAAGCCGAGAAAACTCATGATGTCTCCAAATGTGATTGCTGGATCGAACGGGGTGCCGGTCGACCGTGTTACTGCCCCCGCCGGTGGGCGGGGGCAGCCACTGTATCGCGAGGACTAGTGCTTGAACGCGTCCTTGACATTCTCGCCGGCCTTCTTGGCGTCAGCCTTCGTCTGGTCGGCCTTGCCCTCTGCGACCTTGCTGTCGTCGCCGGTGACCTTGCCCAGGGCTTCCTTCGCCTTGCCCGCGAGGTCCTCAGCGGCGTTCTGGATCTTGTCCGATGCACTCATGGCGTTCTCCTTCGTCTGCGTTGGAAACCGGTGATGATGTCCGGTCAACGGGTAAGACGCAGCTCCGCGACCATTCGTCACGGAATCCGTTGAAAAACTTCCGGGGCGTCGGCGGTGACCGATCGAATGCGAGACTGGAGGTTCGTGTTCAGCCAGGCAGCGCCGCCGTCCAGACCCGCCAGGAGGTGAATCGCTTGAGGACAGCATCCCCTCGCTCGGGCTTCGCGCGCTTCCTGCGTGTCGTCCGCAACACGATGTTCTGGATCATCGGCGTGATCCTCGCCATCGCGCTGGTGATCTTCGTCTGGTTGCAGTTGACCCCGTGGCCGGGCTCGATGGTCATCCGCATGGCGTTCGACGAGCGTGCGAAGGTCGTGCAGTCCGATCTCGTGAAGTACGTACCCGACGGAGTCGACGTCCGACAGGACATCCCGTACCGCTCCGGCGACGCCGACGCATTGCTCGACGTCTACACGCCCGACGGCGTCCGCGGCAGTGGCGCCGCCCTCCCGACGATCGTGTGGGTGCACGGCGGAGCTTGGATCTCCGGGAGCAAGGAACTCATCTCCAACTACATGCGTGTGCTGGCGGGCGAGGGGTACACGGCGGTCGCGGTCGAGTACACGATCGCGCCGGAGGGGCAATACCCGTTGCCCATCGAGCAGGTCGCCGATTCGCTCGGCTATCTCGACGCCAACGCACGCGCGTTCAACGTGGATTCGTCCAAGCTCATCCTCGCCGGCGACTCCGCCGGTGCGCAGATCGCCGCCCAGGTCGCGAACGTGGTCACGAGTTCCGAGTACGCGAGCTCCATCAAGGTCGAATCGCCGATCGAACCGGAGCAGCTCGCCGGGGTGGTCCTCGCGTGCGGGGCCTACGACCTCAGCCTGGTCAACGCCGAGGGCAGCTTCGGGTGGTTCCTCGACACGGTGCTCTGGTCGTACTTCGGAGCGCGCGACTACAAGACCCGACCGGAGGTGGCGTCCGCGTCCGTCGTCGACTACCTGACGGCGAAGTACCCGCCCACGTACATCACGGTCGGCAACTGGGATCCGCTCTACCCGCAGTCGGTCGAGTTCAAGGCGAAGCTCCAGGGTCTCGGTGTGGACGTGCAATCGATGATCTTCAACCCGGACTTCCGTCCAGGGCTCGAGCACGAGTACCAGTTCCTGCTCAACGACCAGGGCCGGTTCAACCTCCAGCGCATGGACGCCTTCATCGACGGCGTCACCGATACGAGTCTGCCGTTCGGGCAGCAGGGTCCGCCCGTCCGCTGAATGCCCTGTGTCAGGGAAGGCGGATGCGGTCGCCGTCCTCGACGAGACGACCGTGGAGCACCGCCTGGGCGAGCGTCAGGTCGAGCCAACGCCGAGCAGTCTCACCGAGGCGACCGTAGCCGAGCACCGACGCCGCCTGCATCGGCAGTTGCTCGCGGTCGACCTCGTGCTCGGGGCTCGCGGTGATCACGAGCTCCATGGCGTTGCAGATCTCCGCGGGACTGATGTCGGTGACCGCGCGGTGGTCGCGGTGCACGACCCGGCGGACACCTCGCCAGGTGACGACGTCGAGCCCGGTGGGCCAGGCGAAGCCGTTCTGGACGACGAACGCCTCGGTCACCAGCGCTGACAGCTCGGTGCGCGACTCCTCGGTCGGTCGGTCGACGCCGAAGCGCCGGGCGACGATGGTCACGAGTCGCGGGACGGCGATCGGGCCCTCGGTCGTGAGGATCGTCGACGCGACGCGGGTCACGGCCGCCTTCGTGAGCTCGAGGTTGTCGAGGACCGATGCCGGGCCGATGACGGAATCGTCGGCGAGCTCGAAATCGGTGATGGCGACGCTCAGCGGGACGACCGGGGCCGACGCGGTGACGGGGAGTGCGACCGGGTCCACCAGGCGGGTCGCGGAGCGCTCGCCGGTTGACGATGCCTCGTCGACGGGGTCCGGTGACTCCGAGTCGGTCGGTTGCTGAGCAGGAGGTGTCGGCGTCGTCCGCGGTGCCGGATCGGGCGTGCGCCGCGGCGAGTGGTCCGCGGAGGGATCGGCGTCGTTCGTATTCGGTGTGGCCGGCGTCGCGGAGTCCTCCGAGAGCGCACGTTCAGCGCGTTCGCGCCAGGCCTTCGGGAGCCAGGTCGACTTCGCGACGAAGCCGTTCCACCCGCGACTCACTGCGCCACGCTCCGATCGGAGCGCGGGCTGGCAGAGCGACGATGCCCTGCGGGGTGGGTCGACGAGGTCAGAGGTGGCACCTCCACAGGATAGACCGCGGCGGACGTACGCTCAGCTCGCCGTCTGCCGACGCGCCTCGCGTCGGCGCTCGCGTTCGAGGTCCGCGGTTGCAGCCTCGGCAGGTGTCGGTGCCGTTCCGCCCAGGGTGCGAGGTTGCCACCACGCCCCGGTGCCGTCGACGGGATAGTCGCGTTGCAGTTCGTCGACCATGCCCTGCAGGCGGTCGCGGAGCTGCTCGGTGCTCGTGCCGACGTCATCACCGGGCGCGACGATGATCGGCTCGCCGAACGAGAAGTGCACGGGGACCCCGAACCGCTCGCGGAAGCCGACCCGGTGGTTCTTCGTCAGGAGGCGATGACCGCCCCAGACCGCGACGGGGATGATCGGCACGCCGGCCTCCTGCGCGAGGCGGACGGCGCCCGACTTGAGGTCGCGGACGGTGAACGAGGCGCTGACACCGGCCTCGGGGAAGACCCCGACCAGCTCGCCGCTGCGCAATGCGGCGACGGCGTCGGCGTAGGCGGCCGCACCGGCACGCATGTCGACCGCGATGTGCCGCATACTCCGGAGGAGGCGGCCCACGATGGGCTGGTCGAAGGCACCCTGCTTGGCCATGAATCGGATGCGGCGGCGGTTGTGGAGGACGGTCGCCCACTCGACGAGTGCGAACTCGAGGTAGCCGAAGTGGGTCATCGCGATCACCGCGCCTCCCTCGTCGGGCAGGTGCTCGATGCCGGTGGTGTGACGGCGCAGGCGCCAGAAGCCGAAGAGGGAGCGACCGACACCGACAGCGGTGTCGTACACGGGCTCGATGGGGCGTCTCATGGCGACACCGTACGACAGTGACCTGGGGAAGTACCGGGGTGGACACCCGGGGAAGCACCGGGCTAGGGCGCTTCGGGAACCCCTTCGTCGTCCGACCACACGCCCGATACGATCGCAGGATGACGGTGACGCAGACGGGCCGCTCGCGCGGCAGCTACGCCAAGACGGCGGCAAGACGCCGGGAGATCCTCGAGGCGGGGATGGACGTCTTCGCCGAGCAGGGGTTCCGCAGTGGATCCCTCCGTGAGGTCGCGGAGCGCGTGGGCATGAGCCAGGCCGGCCTCCTGCACCACTTCTCTACCAAGAACGACCTGCTCGCTGCGATCCTCGACTTCCGCGACGACCGGGACCGCGAGGAGTCCGGCATCGAGATCGGGAGCGGCATCGAAGGCATCCGCGGGCTCCTCCGCCTCGTCGAGCACAACATGCGCGTCCCCGGTCTCGTCGAGCTCCACTGCGTCCTGTCCGCCGAGGCGACCTCACCGGACCACCCGGCGCACGAGCACTTCGTCCGGCGGTACAGCTGGTTGATCGACGGGATGACCCTCTCCTTCGAGGTGATGGCGCGCGAGGGCCAGCTGGTGGCCGGCGTCGAGCCCGCGAGTGCGGCGCGTATGCTCATCGCGATGATGGACGGCCTCCAGTTGCAATGGCTGCTCGATCGCGACTCGGTGGACATGGCCGAAGAGACCCGCCGTTCGCTGCGGCCGCTGCTGACCGTCGAGCTGTAGCCCGCACTCCCCCGCCGTGACCGGGAGTTCTCCACATCCGCGTCGCCCGTCGGTCCACGACTCATATCTGATATTAGAGTTGGGGTGGCTGCGGGACAACGCGGAGGGGAAGTCCTTATTTTGACTAATTCAAAACAACTCGATACGGTGGCTGCATGAACGGATCGGAGGTGGAGTCGGCGACGAACGACTTCAACACGAAGATCCGGGCAGCCGGGCTCCGGGTGACCACGGGACGCCTCGCCGTCCTCGAGATCCTCGCCCGGACACCGCATGCCGATGTGGAGCAGGTGGTCGCGTCCTTGAAACCGCGCGCCCCGCAGACCTCGCCACAGGCCGTGTACAGCGTGCTCAACGCCTTCGTCGCAGCCGGTCTCGTGCGCAGGATCGAACCGGACGGCCATCCCGGCCGGTACGAGCTGCGTGTCGACGACAACCACCATCACCTGGTCTGCAGCTCATGCGGCGCCGTCGTCGACGTCGACTGCACACAGGGTGCGGCGCCGTGCATGCACCCCGACGACGCGGCGGGGTACGTCATCGACACGGCCGAGATCACGTTCTGGGGAGTGTGCCCCGCGTGCCAGGCGGATGCCGCCTGACGCCGTTCCACAGACCACTCGACGGCACCTCCATGCCGATCGTCAGCTGTCACCGCCAAGGTGGCAGTGCTGAATCCATCCGACCGTCCGACCAGCCCCACCCTCGAGGAGAGACATGTCCGAGACCAGCTACACCACCACCAACAGCGGAGCACCCGTCGCGAGCGACGAGCACTCCCAGAGCGTCGGCGCAGACGGAGCGATCGCGCTCCACGACCACTACCTGGTCGAGAAGCTCGCGCAGTTCAACCGCGAACGGGTCCCGGAGCGCGTCGTCCACGCCAAGGGCGGCGGCGCGTTCGGACGCTTCGTCACGACCGGCGACGTCTCGCAGTTCACGCGCGCCGCGCTGTTCCAGCCGGGCGTCGAGACCGAGATGCTCGCACGGTTCTCGACGGTCGCCGGTGAGCAGGGCAGCCCCGACACCTGGCGCGACCCCCGCGGCTTCGCGTTGAAGTTCTACACGAGCGAGGGCAACTACGACCTCGTCGGCAACAACACGCCGGTGTTCTTCATCCGCGACGGCATCAAGTTCCCCGACTTCATCCGCTCGCAGAAGCGTCTGCCGGGCTCGCACCTGCGCGACCACGACATGCAGTGGGACTTCTGGACGCTCTCCCCCGAGAGCGCGCACCAGGTCACCTGGCTCATGGGCGACCGCGGCCTGCCGGGCTCCTGGCGGCACATGGACGGGTTCGGGTCGCACACCTACCAGTGGGTCAACGCCGCCGGCGAGCGCTTCTGGGTGAAGTACCACTTCAAGACCGACCAGGGCATCGAGATCCTCACGCAGGACCAGGCCGACCAGATCGCCGGCGAGGACGCCGACTTCCACATCCGCGACCTCTCCGAGGCGATCACCCGCGGTGAGCACCCGAGCTGGACGCTGTCCGTGCAGGTCATGCCCTACGCCGACGCCGCGGGCTACCGCTTCAACCCGTTCGACCTCACCAAGGTCTGGCCGCACAGCGACTACCCGCTCATCGAGGTCGGCAAGATGACCCTCGACCGCAACCCGGAGAACTACTTCGCGCAGATCGAGCAGGCGACCTTCGCGCCCTCGAACTTCGTCCCCGGAATCGCTGCGAGCCCCGACAAGATGCTCCTCGCCCGCATCTTCAGCTACGCGGACGCACACCGCTACCGCGTGGGCACCAACCACGCGCAGCTGCCGGTCAACGCGCCGCACGCGCCGGTGCACACGTACTCGAAGGAGGGCGCCATGCGCTACACCTTCAACGATGCGAACGCGCCGGTCTACGCACCCAACTCGGTCGGTGGCGCCCACGCCGACCCTGCGCGTGCCGCTGAGTCCAACGGCTGGCAGTCCGACGGCGAGCTCGTGCGGGCAGCCGCGACGCTGCACGCCGAGGACGACGACTTCGGCCAGGCCGGGACCCTCGTGCGCGAGGTGCTCGACGACGCCGCCCGCGACCGTCTCGTCGGCAACATCATCGGTCACGTCTCGAAGGTGACGCGCCCCGAGCTCCGTGCGCGGGTCATCGCCTACTGGACCGCCGTGGACGGCACGCTGGGCGCACGCGTCGCAGCGGGCCTCCCGCCGCTCGTCTAGAGCCCGCCGCCGAGAGCGCAGAAACGGTCGCCATTCCTCATGGATGGCGACCGTTTCTGCGCTCTCGCGGGCTCAGATGCCCATCGGGCCGCCGCCACGGCGCGGAACGCCGCCGGTGCCCTCCGCGAGGCCCCTGGCGCGTTCGCGCTCGACCTCCGCGTCGTTGTCGTGCGAGTGGTGTTCGTCGGCCGAGCGGGCGGCGCGGTCGCGCCGTGACACGTACCAGACGGCCGCGATCGCCAGGAGGACGAGCGCGGCGAGGATGACGATGGTGCCGATGTCCATGTGATGCTCCTCTCCTCGTCCATCGACCCTAACGAGGCCTCGGATGCACGCAACCCCCTCGCCCGACGGGCGAGGGGGTTGCGGAACGAGGGTGTGCGATCAGCCGGCGACCTGTTTGGCGCGGGCGAAGACCTTCTCGATCTCCTCGCGTCGCCCCGGCTGCTTCAGCGACAACGGCGAGGGGTGCGGAGCGTTGAAGGCGCTGTAGGTGTTGCCGAGCAGTGGCTCGACGTGCTTCCACCAGCCGTCCTGCGCATGCGGTCCGCACAGGACGACGACGCGCAGGTTCTTGAGGAGGGGCAGGAGGGCACGCAGTTCCATCGCGCCTTGGGCGACCTCGGGTGCGTTCGGCTTCTTCCGGCCGGCGCTCAGGTACCACGGCACGATGTTCCAGACCATGACGTCGTCGAAGCCGATGTCGTTCCGCAGATTCCAGAGGCTCTCGGCGATCGGGTCGTCGTTGTCGACCGAGGCGAAGCCGGATCCTGGAGCCTCGAGGCTGTCGGGAGCGAGCGTTCCCGGAGCGTCGAGGAGGATCAGCGTCTTCGCGTTGACGGCCGCGTCCGCCGGGTCGACGAGCGGGAGGACGAGGTCCGCCTGCCGCCGTCCTCGCCGGGTCATCATCGCGTCAGACCAGTCGCGCAGCGGCGCGAGTGCCGGCGACTCGGCCAGCATGCGGTGTCGTTCGGCCAGTTCGTCGGGGTCCTGCAGCCCGCGAGGGGCATCCATATGCATCTTCCGAGCGTAGCCCGTGACGGGTGCTCCGTCATCGTCTGAGCCGGTTCCGAGGCTGAAGGTGCTGCACAGGACGGTGGATTCGTGCACGTCAAGCCGGGGCGGACCGGGTTGACGCAGGCCTAGGCTGGCCAGGATGACTGACGAGCGAACCGCCCCCGACGACCGGACGAAGTGGCGCGCGTTCGCCATCTGCGTGTCGGTCGCCGCCCTCACGATCCTCGACCTCTCGAAGGTCAACGTCGGACTGCCGTCGATCGAGCAGGCGCTCGACGCCGGCCCGACCGCCCTGCAGCTGATCGTCGCCGGGTACGCCCTGGCCTTCGGTCTCATCCTCGTGCCCGCCGGGCGCTACGGCGACCTGCACTCGCGGCGTCGCATGTTCATGATCGGCCTCAGCGTGTTCGGCGCGGCCAGTCTCGCCTGCGCCGTCGCACCGAGCGTCGGGATCCTCATCGGCGGTCGGATCCTCCAGGGCATCGCCGCCGGCCTGCTGATGCCGCAGGTCATCGGGCTCATCCAGCAGTTGTTCGTGGGCAAGGAGCGTGGCCGCGCCTTCGGTCTGTTCGGAGCCATCATCGGCCTCTCGACGGCGTTCGGACCGACGCTCGGCGGTCTGCTCATCGCCATCGGCGGCCCGGAGGACGGCTGGCGACTCCTGTTCTGGATGAACGTCCCGCTCGCGATCATCCTGTTGCCGATCGCCGCCCGACTGCTGCCCAAGCAGCAGCCGCACGAGGCGGGTGCCGGGTCGCTCGACCCGGTGGGCATCGTGTTCCTCGGTCTCGCCGTGCTGTCGCTCATGCTGCCGTTCGTCCTGACGACCGGTTCCCCGGACGACGACCCGTCGCGCTGGTGGCTCCTGGTCGCGTTCGCCGTCTTCGCCGGTCTCTTCGCCTGGTGGGAGGGTCGCTACCAACGCGCCGGGAAGACACCCGTCGTCGACTTCTCGTTGTTCAAGCTCGGCAGCTATCGCAACGGTGTGCTGATCTCCACGACGTACTTCGCGGCGATGCCGGCCACCTTCCTCACGCTCACGCTGTTCGTGCAGCAGGGGCTGGGGCTCGAGCCGGTCTTCGCAGGCATGATCACGATCCCCTTCGCTCTCGCCTCCGCCGTCAGCTCGTGGTTGAGCGGGCGGGTCGTCGACCGCCTCGGACGCCCCCTGGTCGTCGGCGGGCTCGTGCTGGTCGTGGTGGGGTTCAGTCTCAACTCGCTCCTCGCGTTCATCACACCCCCGGAGATCACGCCGTACGCGATGGGTGCCGCGATGCTGCTCGCCGGCATCGGCGGCGGCGCGGTGATCTCTCCCAACCAGACGCTGATGCTCGCGGACATCCCCGTGGCCTCCGGTGGTGTCGCCGGATCGATCGGTCAGCTCGGCCAGCGCATCGGCACCGCGGTGGGGCTCGCCGCCGCGACGGCGACGTTCTACGCGACGGTGTACTCCGAGAACGACGGCGGTGCCTCGGGTGCGTCGCTCGACGTCTATCACGACGCGTATCGCAACAGCACCCTCGTCACGATCGGCTTCGTGGTCGTGGCGCTCGTCTTCGCGCTGCTCGACGCCCGTTCGCGGAAGGTCGCCGCCGCCTCACCCGATTCCTCCAAGTAGGAGTGACCTGAGTCAGGGGTAGCCTCGGTGTCGGCGTTCTGATCGACCGCGCCGAGAATTGGGTCGATCACCCGAATTCGGGGTGTCCCCGACGCGCTGCGTCGAGCACTCCACTAACCTCACGACATGCCCTCTCCCGCCGGTGCGTCCGGAAACACGATCGGTGCGCTGCCGACCGGCGTCGCGACGGGTCTGATCCGGACGGTGACCGGGGGATCCGGCGACCGGGCGTTCGAGGTCGATGTCCCCGAAACGGCCACGAGCGTTGCGGACACGTCGGCGCACTCGCACGACGCCCTCCGCAGCTGGGACGTCGTCCGCTCCACCTTCCGCCCAGGTGAGGCACTCACTTTCGACGAGCGCTACCGGTATGCCCAGCTCCCCCTGATCGACGCCGACCACCCGCTCGCGCTCGCCGCAAGTCCTGACGGCGTCTACCGTGGCGGGCGGTACGCCGAGGCGCGCCTGGCGGTCGTCGTCCCCGTCCCGATCGAACGACTGTTCGTCGATCCGATCTTCCTGAGCTACGAGGCCGATCTCGCCTCGGCACCCTTCGCCCCCAAACTCGCCCGAGGCATCGAGCTCCGACGCGCCCACCGCTTGCACGCGACGCTCTCGTCCATCGACGCGGACTCCGGGTTCCTCGACGGGCTGCGGACGAGCGTCGGCGCGTTCACGCCCTTCCGGGTCAGGCTGGCGGGCCCCGTCATCGGCGGCTTCAACCGGGGACGCTGTTACCTCCCCGCCATCGCGGACGCCTTCGCCCCCATCCAGCGGGCCGTCGGCGGCCGTCCAGCACCGCTCGTCGGGGTGGGCCTGCACCACTTCCGCGATGAGCTCGACGCTGCCGAGACCGCGGCGCTCGCCGCATTCCTCGAGCGTTGGCGCGACGTCACCCTGTTCGAGTGGACGGTCACCGAGCTGGCGATCACCTCGACCAACGACGATCTCGTGCTCAGTGGACGCACGCTCGCGCGCATCCCGCTCCACGCGGCCGATTGACACGCCGCGTCTCCGGGGTCAGCTCGCGGTGAGTCGCCTGACCATCGGGAGGTCGGGGGTCGCCCAGTCGAGTTCGCCGAGCTGCTCGCGCGTGACCCAGCGCAGTTCGTCGTGGTCCGTGCTGTGGACCGGGGGCGCCCCGCGGAAGGTGACCTCATAGCAGGCGAGGTCGATGACGAGCTCGCCCACGGTGACGGCGGAGCGGTCCAGCAGCGCCCCCACAGCGACGTCGGCGTGGAGCTCCTCGCGCAGCTCGCGGGTCAGTGCGTCCTGCGGTTGCTCGCCGGGCTCGACCTTGCCGCCGGGGAACTCCCATAGTCCACCGGACGCCCGCCCGGGTGACCGTCGACACGCGAGTACGGTGTCGCCTCGTGAGGCAACACCCGCGACGACCTGGATCGTGGTGGTCATGATGCGCTCCCGTCCCATGGCGTCGTGGTCGGTGTCCAGGCTAGGGGACGTGGGATCGAGGACGCCCGGCGCCGCTCCACAGGCGGCTCCCCCTCGGCTGACGACAGCCTGCGTCCCGCGGCGGCGCTGTGGTCGGTGGTGCGTGCCAGACTGACAGCGATCGGAGGCGGACCAGCCCCCGCAGCAGTCGTCTCGAAAGGCACCCACCGCACCGATGTTCCTCCTCGACGGTTCCGCCATCACGAGCGCCAGCGACCTCTCCAACGCCTCCTCCTGCGAGTTCGCCTTCCTGCGCACGGTCGACGCGAAGCTCGGTCGGATCGAACCGATCGTCGAGCCCGAGGACGAGATGCTCATGCGGACCTCCAAGCTCGGCGACCAGCACGAGCTGCGCGTCCTTGAGTCGTACCGCGCCGAGTTCGGCACCGGTGTCGTCGAGCTCGACCGCCCCGACGTCCGAGACGCGGTGGCGCTCGCCGCAGCCGTCGAGTCGACGATCACGGCGTTCCGCGACGGAGCCCCGGTCGTCTTCCAGGCCGCGTTCTTCGACGGGTCGTTCATCGGCTTCGCCGACTTCATCGTTCGCCGGCCCGACGGCCGGTATCGCGTGCAGGACACCAAACTCGCGCGCTCACCGAAGGTCACCGCCCTCCTCCAGCTCGCCGCCTACGTGGAGCAGCTGGAGACGGCCGGGATCCCGGTCGACGACGACGTCGACCTCATCCTGGGAGACGGCACCGTCAGCACCCACGCGGTGGCCGACATCCTGCCGGTGTACCGTCGCCGTCGTGCGCGCCTGCTGCGGATCGTCGCCGAACGGCTCGAAGCCGACGCTCCGGTGGCCTGGGGGGCTCAGCGCTACAGCGTCTGCGGACGATGCGCGTGGTGCGACGCCGAGATCACGGCCTCACGCGACGTCCTGCTGGTGGCCGGGCTCCGGTTGACGCAGCGCGACCGCCTGCTGGCGGCCGGCATCGCCACGATCGACGATCTGGCATCGCTCACGCTCACCGGATCGACCGAGCGACCAGGGCCGCACGAGCCGTCGGGTGGCGCCGGCGGGACGGTCGACGGCATCGCCGAGAGCACGCTCGCTGCGCTGCGCGAGCAGGCGCACCTGCAGCTCGAGCCGTCACCCGCCGCCGGCGTGCCGGCGTTCCGCGTGCACGACGCCACGGCGCTCGGGCTCCTGCCGCAACCCGATCCGGGCGACGTCTTCTTCGACTTCGAGGGCGACCCGCTGTACACCGAGGGCGAGCCGGGAGACGCCCGCCGGGGCGACCGCACGAGATGGGGCATCGACTACCTGTTCGGTCTCGTCGACACCGACGGCCGGTTCCGATCCTGGTGGGCGCACGACTTCCATGAGGAGCGCACGGCCCTCATCGACTTCCTCGCCTACCTCACCGCCCGCCGTGCCGAGTTCCCGGGCATGCACGTGTACCACTACGCCGCCTATGAGCGGACGCACCTGCTCTCGCTGGCCGCCCGGCACGGGGTCGGGGAGGACACGATCGACGACCTCCTCCGCGAGGCCGTGCTGTTCGACCTCTACCCGTTCGTCCGCAAGACGGTGCGTGTCGGATCGCGGTCCTACTCGATCAAGAAGCTCGAGCCGCTCTACATGGGTGAGGAGCACCGCGACAGCGACGTCACCGACGCCGCGGCATCCATCACGGCCTACGCGGAGGCGCGCGAGCTGAGTCGGAGCGACGACCCGGAGCTCGTCGCCGAAGGCGAACGGAAGCTCGCCGAGATCGCCGAGTACAACGCGTACGACTGCGAGTCGACCCGTCGGCTGCGGAACTGGTTGCTCGACCTCGGTGCGGAACGGGGAGTGCTGCCGGGCACCTTCGTCACCGACGCACCCGAGCCCCTCGTGGACGAACCGACGCCGCTCCACGACGCGCTGACGGCGTTGGCCGGAGACCCCCTCGACCCCGAACGCTCCGACGACGCCACCGCGTATGCGCTCGCGGCGGCCGCCATCGACTACCACCGGCGCGAGCACAAGTCGTTCTGGCAGGAGCACTTCTCCCGACTCATCGCCGCGCGCGACGAGTGGGAGGACACCCGGAACGTCTTCACCGTCACCTCGGGAGTCGTCGAGCGCGACTGGTTCCGCGAGGGACGGCAGCGCAGCGACCGCCGTCACGTCCGACTCCGCGGCCGATGGGCTCCCGGCAGCAGCGTGAAGGTCGGCGCCGACCCGTTCGCGGTCTACGACCACCCGGGACCGTACACGCTCCCCCGCGCCGAGCCCGGCTCACGACCGGCCGGGCAGATCACGGTCCTCGAGGTCGACGACGACTCCCTGCTCATCCAGGAGACGCTCAAGACGGATCGTGAGCCCTACACGGAGCTGCCGGTCGCGCTCACGCCGTCTCCTCCCCCGCGACCCGGAACACAGGTCGACGCGATCGCCGAGTGGGGGCAAGCGGTCCTCGACGCCTCTCCAGGGTGGCCGGACGACGGCGTCGTCGACATCCTGCGGCGACGGCCGCCCCGCACCAGCTCGGGTGAGCCGCTCCCCCACCGCGGAGACGGGCGGACGATCGAGGACGTGACCGCCGCGTTGCTCGACCTCGACGACTCGGCGCTCGCCGTCCAGGGACCGCCCGGAACCGGCAAGACCTACGTCGCCTCGCACGTCATCACGGCCCTCGTGCAGCAACACGGCTGGCGGATCGGGGTCGTGGCGCAGTCGCACGACGTCGTCGAGAACCTCCTCGAGCGTGTGGTGAAGGCGGGGCTCTCCCCCGCGCTCGTGGCGAAGACCCTGCGATCCGGTGCCGATCCGGATGCGGAGCGCGGCTACACGGTCCTTCCGGCCAATGGTCATGGCGCGTTCATGGCCGAGCAGACCAGCGGCTTCGTCATCGGCGGGACGGCCTGGGACTTCAGCAACCCCAACCGGTTCGACCGGAGGTCGCTCGACCTGCTCGTCGTCGACGAAGCCGGTCAGTTCTCGCTCGCGTACACGATCGCGGCGAGCGTCGCCGCGCGGAACCTCCTGCTCCTGGGCGACCCGCAGCAGCTGCCGCAGGTGAGCCAGGGGACGCATCCCGAACCGATCGACACCTCTGCCCTCGGATTCGTGGCCGACGGTCGCGACGTCCTCCCTCCGGAACTCGGTTACTTCCTCCACGAGACCTGGCGGATGGATGCCGCGGTCACCGAGCCGGTCTCGCGATTGTCGTACGGTGGCGAGCTGCGGTCCGCCGCAGCGACGACGAAGCGGCGTCTGGACGGGCTCACCCCGGGGCTACACGTCGTCGAGGTCCATCACGTCGGAAACGCCACGAGTTCGCAGGAGGAGGCCGACCGCGTCGCCGACATCGTCCGGGCGAGCCTCGGGCTCCGCTGGACCGACCCCGACGGCGGACGCGTCGACGATTCGCTGGGCCAGGAGGACATCATCGTCGTCTGTCCCTACAACGCCCACGTCGCCGCGGTGCGAGCGACGCTCGACGCGGCGGGGTTCGACGCGGTGCGCGTCGGGACCGTCGACAAGTTCCAGGGACAGGAGGCCGTCATCGCGATCGTGTCCCTGGCCGCGTCCTCTCCCGCCGACGTCCCGCGGGGCATGTCCTTCCTGTTGATGAAGAACCGGCTGAACGTCGGCATCTCCCGTGCCCAGTGGGCGGCCTACCTCGTGCACTCCCCTGCACTCACCGAGTACCTGCCGGTCACGCCGGAGGGTGTCGCCGAGCTCAGCGCCTTCATCCGGTTGGTCGACGGCTTCTGACGAGCTCGGTCGAGGCGGCAGCGGGGCGGCGGTTCCGGCGGGCCGCATCCGCGCGCCCGTGCTGCGCCGCCTTCGCGAGCCATCGCCGCCGCTGCTCGTCCGTCGAGCCTTTCACCGGACCGAATCGGCTCGCTGCGACCGGCTTGATCGCGCAGAACCGGAGGGTGGTGGTGCGGAGTTGCTTCACCGTCGTGTCGCCGACGAGCGGGAGGTACCACCACGGCGAGTCGGTCGTGACGATCACCCGCCCCGAACGGCCGGCGAGGAGACCCTCGGGGAGACCGTTGGCCTTCGTCTGATAGGCGCGGCGGGGCAGCAGCAGTCGGTCGAAGAAGCCCTTGAGCAGCGCCGGTACCGATCCCCACCAGACCGGAGCGACGATCACGATGTGGTCCGCGGCGAGGATCTGCTCCCACGCGCGTTCGAGGTCGGGTTCAAGGTCCTGTCGGTGGGTGTACCCGAGGCGGAGGTTCGTGTCGAACGCGAGGTCGCGGACCGCGAGGACGGTCGCGTCGCCGTGCGCCTCGGCATAGCTCGTGGCGAGGGCGGCGCACAGCGATCCGGGGTTCGGATGGCCGTCGATGACGAGGGCGGGCATGAGGTCTCCAACAGTTGTAGGTCTGGACAGTGCCAAGAATCTGGACACTGTCCACTTCTGGCCGAAACCGACTGTACGGGTACGATGTTGCTTGTGTCAAGATCGACGACGGCTTACCACCACGGCAACCTCGGGCCGGCGCTCGAGGACGCTGCGCTCGAACTCATGCGGACGCAGGGCCATGCCACGCTGAGCCTGCGAGAGGTCGCCCGCCGTGCCGGGGTCAGTCACAACGCGCCGTACCACCACTTCGGCGACCGGACCGCGCTCCTGAAGCGGCTGAGTGAACGCGGCATGGCCGAGCTCTTGGACGCCATGCGCGAGGAGCGGGAGGCGACGGCGGGTCGAGACCCACGGGAGGCGGCCGTCCGGATCGGTTCGACGTATGTGCACTACGCGGCGCAGCATCCGGAGCGGTTCCGCCTGATCTACGACCCCGAGGTCTGTGTCCCCGGCTCACCGAGCGAGGCTATGGCGCCACTCATCGGTGGCGTCGAAGCGCTGCTCGCCGAGACGACGGCGTCGCTGGCCCCCGGCGCCGATCCGCAGGTCATCGCCGCCTTGACCACGGCGGTATGGGCCGCGGTCCACGGGCTCGCGGAACTCGTCGTCGCCGGACACATCTCCGAGGTGGAGGCCCGCCCCGCGCTCGAGGCGTTGCTCACGCGACCCTGAGGTGGCGTCTCGCATGGAGCCTGTACACGATCTTCATCCGGGAAACGGTCGGGAAGCTCAAAGGTCGTTCATGGCCGAACCAGACGATTCACTCGGATTGCGGGAGTCAGATGATCTCAGCACCCCCGCCGAGAGGAATCCCCGTGAACACCACCCCAGACCCAGAACGCTCTGAGCCACGTCCCGCGGCCGGCACGCAAGCACCGCAGCCGTCGCCCGCACCCGACCCGTACCAGCCGCCCACCGGCTCGTATCAGCCCCAGCCCGGGGTGGATGTCACTCCCCCGCCCGGCTACCCCGGCAACACGACCGGCGGCGGTCAGAGACCCGACCCCACCACTCCCTTCGGATACGCAACGGCTCCCCACGCGATGCACGGCCAGCAGCCGTCCGGTCACCCCCAGGAACCTCACGGCCCGTACGGTCGCTTCGGCGACGGCCGACACCCCTCCACGCAGCCCGGCGCGTGGCAGCCCCAACCGTACGGACAGCAGACGATCCCCCAGCCGCCGTCGACCACGGGCACCCCGGCGAGGAGGCAGCCCATCGGCTGGATCATCGCCGCCGCGACGGCCGCCACGGTCGTGTCCCTCGTGACCGGTGGCCTCGGCCTCGCCTCGCTCGCGGCCGGCGCGTTCCAGAGCGTCGCCGCCTCCTCGCAGGTGACGGAGACGGTGCCGGACGAGGGCGGTCAGAGCTTCCGCGCGCCCGGCGGTCAGCCTGGCCCGCAGCAGGCGACGCCGGATGCCGCGACGGCGAACACCCGGAGTGCCACCGCCGCGGAGTCCGTGGGCGTCGTCGACATCGACACCGAGCTGGCCTACCAGGGGGCCGCCGCCGCGGGAACCGGGATGATCCTCACCGCAGGCGGCCAGATCCTGACCAACAACCACGTCGTCGCGGGAGCGACGAGCATCGTCGTGACCGTCGTGGCGACCGGTGAGAAGTACGACGCACGCGTCGTCGGGACGGATGCCACGAACGACGTCGCGCTCCTGCAGCTCGATGGCGCCTCAGGGCTGGACACCGTCACGATCGACGACGACGGCGGCGCAGGCGTCGGTGACGCCGTCACCGGGGTCGGGAACGCGGGCGGCACGGGTGGGACGCCCAGCGCGGCGGACGGGTCCGTCACCGCCCTCGACCAGGACATCACGGTCCAGGATGAGACGACCGGGGCGGGCAAGCAGCTGACCGGATTGATCCAGACGGACGCGGACATCCAGTCGGGCGACTCCGGCGGGCCGCTCTACGACTCGGAGGGCGAGGTCGTCGGCGTCGACACCGCTGCCTCCTCCGGTGGGACCGACATCGACGGCTTCGCCATCCCGATCGACGACGCGTTGTCCATCGTCGATCAGATCCGCACCGGCGTCGAGACCGACACGGTCTCGATCGGCTACCCGGCCTTCATCGGGATCGGTCTGGCCGCGTCCGGCGCAGCCCAGACCGTGCCGGGCGCCGTGGTCGGTTCGGTGATCGAGAACACGCCGGCGGCGTCGATCGGCCTCGCAGTCGGCGATGTCATCACCGGCCTCAACGGAGCCGCCATCGACTCCGCCGAGACCCTGACCGCGACCATGGCGACGCTCCAGCCCGGCCAGACGGTGTCCGTCACCTGGACCACGGCGACGGGTGCCTCCCAGACCGCGGATGTGACGCTGATCGAGGGCCCGGTCGCCTGATCGGGCGTTCGGGACACTCGGCGGCTCCTCGGATCCGGCCCGCCGTCGGATCCGAGGAGTCGCCGACATCTGCCCAGTAGGCTCGGGAGGCGGCGCCTCGCCGCGTCCACCGGAAGGAACCGCTCGTGACCCGCTTCCTCGGAGTCGACCTCGCCTGGGGCGAGGGGACCGACTCCCGCGCGGCGAACGAATCGGGACTGGTCTGCATCGACGAGACCGGCACCGTCATCGATGCGGGCTGGGCCGTGGGGATCGACGCCGTCGTCGCCTGGATCGTCGCCACCGCCTCACCGGGCTCCGTGATCGCGGTCGATGCCCCGCTGCTCGTTCGGAACGAGACCGGCATGCGTCTCTGTGAACGTGAGGTCGGGCAGCGGTACGGGCGCTGGCAGGTCTCGGCCTACCCGTCGAACCTCCGCTTGCCCGCGCTCGGCGGTGTCGCGCTCTTCACGGCGCTGGAGGCGGCGGGGTTCCAGTACTTCGACGGCCTGAGTACGCCCGAGGCGGACGCCGTCGTGTTCTTCGAGGCCTATCCCCACACCACGCTGGTGGGTGCCGAGGAGTTCGGGTACCCGGATGCGCGGCCCCGCTACAAACGCCTCGACCCCGGTCTCCCTGTCGCCGAGCGACGGCGACGCCGCGCGGAGGTCTGCGACGACCTCGTCTCGCGCCTGCAGGCGCTGACTTCGGCCACACCACCACTCGACCTCGACACCCACCCGGTGACGGCGCACCTCATCGCGGAACCCTCGCCGCTGAAGGAATCGGCGCACAAGCACCGTGAGGACCTCATCGACGCTGCCATCTGCGCGTGGACGGCATCCGCCTGGTTCTGCTGGGGGCTCGAACGGTTCCAGATCCTCGGCGCCTCGGATGCTCCGGACGACCGTGGGCGTGTCCCGTCGCTCCTCGCCATGGCGCGAGCCGAACAGCGCTCGAAACCGAACATTCCCATATCGGCATATATCACTTCGGCTCCACAACCGGCATCCTTGCAGCCAGTGGAGCCGGTCGCACGGCAAGCCACAACAGTTCACGATCTCGATGAAGGACATATGAAGAAGAAGGAATACGCCCAGAACGACGCTCCGGCGGAATCGAACACGATCGAGTTCGTCCCCGGTGGAGCGGCGAACGCCGACGCGTCACCCGCGGCCTCGACGCGAGCGCCCTCCCCCGCTCCGACGACCGTCGAACTCCTGCGCAGTGCCACCTGGCACCTCGAACACGCCCGGGTGGTGGGCCACCCCGACGACGTCGAGTTCGAAGCTGCGAGGTCCGCGCTTGCGGAAGCGGTCTTCGACCTCGAACACGTCCAGTACGGCGAGACGACTCGGGGCTAGGGCACCCGTCAGGCGGGTCCTGAGTCCGATCGGCGCCGTGTCTCGCGGTCCGCGCGCGCGCGTCGCTCGAGGAGGTCGTTGCGAACCCAGCGGATCACCAGCGACATGGCGAGGGACAGGAACAGGAACGCCGCCGCGCCCAGGGCGTAGGAGATGAAGTCCGTCGGGATGAACGTCGTGCCGAGCACGAGCGCCGAGGGCGGCCACTGGTCCGCGAGTGCGGCGGGAACCCCTGTGGCCTGGAAGCACTCGATCGCCGCCGAGAAGCCGAAGGCGCCGAGGGCGATCTGCCACAGCGGACGCCGTGGGGCGGCGAAAGCCAGGAGGAGCGCGACGAGCACGGTGTACAGCGCGTTGGTCACGGGGTTCGCCCAGGCTGCCGCCACCGACCAGTGCACCGTCAGGCCGGCGACGATCGTGATGATGGCTGCGCCGAGGAGCAGCGCGCGCTTGAGCGAGGTGGCGGGGCGTGGCCCCTCGTCCGTCTGGTCGGGTGCGTCGGTCATGCCTTCGTCCTCCGGGTGCGTCGTTGTCGCCCACGAGCCCAGTCGCGGGCCTCGGTTCCGGAGAGGGCGAGGATGATGGAACAGTCGACCGCGAAGCCGATCAGGTTGGTCTGCAGCGTCAATCCGCCGGCGCCCGCCAGGTAGGTCGTAGCGAGCGTGGCGATGGACGTCGAGCTGAACGCCATGGCGAGCAGGCGCGCGAGGTTGCCTCCACGATGGACCCGCCAGGCGAGGACGAGGTAACAGAGCGTCACCACGGCCGACAGGGCCAGTATGGCCCCGACGACCCACGGGATGAGGACGACGTCGTCAGCCGTCGCAGCCGTCGCGCGGGCCTCCGCGATGACCTGCTTCCAATCGGAGACCAGGAGGACGCCGGAGAGCACGGTGGACAGTGCCGCGACGACCATGAGGACCACACCGACGGTGGTGTCCAGGGGTCGCGGCTCGCCGGCACGGATGAGGGAGCGCGTCGGGGGAGCGTCGGCGGCCGGCAGGGTCGCCGCGGGCGGCACGACCACGGCGCTGAGATCGATGATCGGCAGGTCGCCGTCGGTGACGATCGCGTCGCCTCCGCCGTTCCGCGAGTGGTACCCAGTGGAGAAGTTGTCGATCACGGACCTCGACGCCCCGAGGTCCGCAGCCTCGATGGACGCGACGATGTGATCACGTTCGTCGTCGACGTCATCGGCGATCCGGTGGGTCACCTGCAGTGTGAAGATGCTGATGCCGACCGATCGGTCGTACGTCCCGGCGGCCAGCCAATCCGCCTGGTACCCGCCCGGGAGCAACCAGCCCGCCGGGGTCGGCCAGAACCGGACGTGGTGCCGCTTGCCCGGGCTCCCGTCGACCTCCTGCTGGTAGCAGAACGCCTGGCGACGACCGAACAGGTAGAGCGACGAGACGGGCGCCTCGGAGTAGCTGCGCCTGGTCAGCGTCGACGTCACGATCCGGAGGTTCGCACGGAGGCCGAGGTCGTCGGCGAGCGTCCAACCCGCCGAGAGCATCGCCGTGTGGATCTGCTCCTCCCGACCTCGGAGGCCGAGGTTCACGGGATCGCCGAGGATGCCTTCACGCGTGCGGGTCCGCCCGATGAAGTAGTCGGGCAGATAGACGCGGGAGAGCACCGTGTGGAGGCGGGGGAGGATCAGGTAGGCGATGACGAGGTAGATGACGAGGATGAACCAGGCCTGGGCCCAACCGCGGGCGAACGCCTCGGTGAGCAACACGTACGCCAGGAAGACGGCCGCAGCCGTGCCGAAGGCGAAGAACCAACCGTCGACGATGCGTGCGATTCGACCGCGACGATCTTCGGACAGGCCGCTTGCCGGCCCGATGAGGTCGCTGCGGGTCTTCGTCACCCGTCCAGGGTAGGGCCTGGTGCATCCACGTGCCGGGTGCGTGGGTGGTGGGAGGATGGTGGGATGGACTCCGTCGCCCACATCACCGACCTCGCCGACTTCATCGTCGCCTCGCCCACCTCGTATCACGCGGTCGCGGAGGGTGCTCGGCGCCTCACGGCGGCCGGCTTCACCCGGCGGCTCGAGACCGAGTCCTGGGACGGTGGCGCCGGCCGGTTCTTCGTCGAACGCGAGGGCGCGGTGATCGCCTGGGTGCAGCCCGCGCAAGCCCACGCCACGACGCCGTTCCGCATCCTCGGCTCGCACACGGACTCGCCGAGCTTCAAACTCAAGCCGAAGCCGACGACCGGCGCGCACGGGTGGCTGCAGGCCGGGGTGGAGGTCTACGGCGGACCGCTCCTCAACTCCTGGCTCGACCGTGAGCTCGAACTCGCCGGACGCCTGGTGACGCTCGACGGGACCGTGCACCTCGTCCGGACCGGTCCGTTCCTCCGTATCCCGCAGCTCGCCGTGCACCTCGATCGAAGCGCCAACGACGGCCTCGTCCTCGATCGCCAGCGCCACCTGCAGCCGGTCTACGGGGTCGGTGACCTCGCCGGCGCCGACGTGCTCGCGCATCTTGCAGGGATCGCCGGCATCGACGCGTCGATGGTCGCCGGGTACGACGTGCTCGTCGCCGACACCCAGGAGCCCCGGCGATTCGGTCTCGACGGTCAGTTGTTCGCCGCCGGCCGGATGGACAACCTGACCTCGGTCCACGCTGGACTCGTGGCGTTGCTGGCCGCGAGCGACGGGGGAGCGACGGACGAGGCCGGACACATCACGGTCTTCGCCGCCTTCGACCACGAGGAGCTCGGTTCGGCCTCGACCTCCGGTGCCAGCGGTCCGTTCCTCGACGACGTCCTCACCCGCATCGGCGCGTCGCTCGGCGCGACGACGTCCGAACGACTCCAGGCGTACGCCGCCTCCTGGTGCCTGTCCGCCGACGCCGGGCACGCGATCCACCCGAACTACCCGGAACGCCACGACCCGGCCAACCGGCCGATCGCCGGTGGTGGTCCACTGCTCAAGATCAACGCGAACCAGTGCTACGCCACGGACGCCCTCGGGGCCGCGTTGTGGGCGCGGAGCTGCGCCGCGGCCGGAGTGGTCTCGCAGGACTTCGTGTCGAACAACACGGTGCCGTGCGGCTCGACCATCGGCCCGCTCACTGCGACGCGACTCGGCATCCGGACGGTCGACGTCGGGACGCCGCTGCTGTCGATGCACTCCGCCCGCGAGCTGTGCCACATCGACGACCCGACCGCTCTGAGCGCAGCGGTCCAGGCGTTCTTCCGGGGCGCCTGAGCCACGCCGCAGCGAGAGATCCGCGTCGGAACAGGACGCCGCGAGGCGGACGGTCCTGCTGCGACGCTGATCTCCTGCTGCGGGGCCGGGCTCAGCCCAGTTCGCGCAGCCGCAGACGACGTCCGTCGGGGCTCGCGTCCGGGTTCACCTCGACGAGGTCCGAGCGCGAGTTGATGAAGTCGCTGAACGAGCGGTAGCCGAGCGGCTTCTCCTTGAACGCCGGATCCATACGGATCATCTGGTTCTTCACCTCGGCGTTCAGCAGCCAGTCCTCGTCGTCGTTCTTCGCGTGCACGAGGCGGAGCGCCCGCACGAGGAGCTCGGTCGCCGCACGCTGTGCGTCGGGGCCGGAGGGGTCCGCGGTCTCGTCGTCGGTGTCGTCCAGGTCGTCGGCGTCACGGTGGCTGAAGACCGGCTCGGTGAAGAGGCCGCCGATCCGCGGAGGTGTCTGGGCGACCGGAGCTTCGGCCGTCGGCGTGGACCCGGACGAGGCGCGACGACGCCCGCCGGACTTGGGCGTGGACTTCGGTGTCTCCTCAGCCGAGACCTCAGCCGTGTTCTCGACGGCGGCAGGGGTCCGGGGCGTGCGCGTGACGACCGGGCGGACGATCCCAGGGATGTCGTCGTAGTCGGAGAACTCGTCACACGCCGCCATGAGCGCACGACTCGTCGCACCGGCGACACCGATCCCGATCACGTGGCGTCCGAGGCGTCGGCAGCGCTGCGCGAGGGAGATGTAGTCCGAGTCGCCGGCGACGATCACGATGTGCGTGAGGTCGGGGAGGCGGAAGAGGTCCTCGACGACGTCGACGGCGAGGCGGATGTCGGCACCGTTCTTCATCGCCTTCGTCGTGGGGAACATCTGCGTCAGGTCGACCGCGCGGTCCACGAGGTCCTTCTGGTACGCGGAGTTGACCGGCTCGGACCAGTCGGCGTAGGAACGGCTGATGACGATGTTCCCGAACGACGAGGTGTAGTCGAGGATGGCGCCCACGTCGACCCGCGCGGCCTGCAGACGCTCGGAGATCTCGTCGCCTTCGGGTGCGGCGGAGGGCACGTGGGACCGCGCGCGATCCCGGCTGAACGCCGCCTTCCCGTAGAGCTGGTTGTAGCGCGAGATGACGATGTTGTCGAAGTCGATGTAGACCGCGACTCTGGGCGTTCCGGTTTCTGCCATGACTCCATCATCCTCTGGTGGCCTGCGAATCGGCGACTTCAGTCCTCCACAGACCGGCTTGTGGGGGCTCCTCTCCACCGCTGCTGCGCCGGCCAGGCCGTGACCGACCTGGGCTGCGTACCGTGGTCGCATGCCCAGTCACGCCGTCGACATCTTCAGCCCAGGGTCGCAACCAAAGTTATACCCGGTTATACTCTGACCTGTGAAGACCGCCATCTCGTTGCCCGATGAACTGTTCACCCGCGTCGAGGCTCGCGCCGCCGAGCTCGGTGTCAACCGGTCCGAATTCTTCGCAGCGGCGGCGAGTCGGTATCTCGACGAGACCGATGCCGCCGGTCTCACTGCCGCAGTGGACACCGCGCTGCGGCACGCGGGAGTCGCTTCGGCGGAGGAAGTGCGGGGCGTCGCCGCGGCCGGACGCGACCGCCTTGCCGCACTCACTGCGGGTGACGATTGGTGATCCGCCGCGGTGACATCCGGTGGGTCGATCTCGGCCCTCGCGAACGGGGGAGTGCGCCCGCCGGGCGGCGCCCGGTCGTCGTCGTCCAACATGACGCCTACACGCGGAGCGCACTCCGAACCGTGATCGTCGCGGTCGTCACGTCGAACACAGCGCTCGCCGAGCTCCCGGGCAACGTGTTCCTCCCTGCGACGGCTTCCGGACTGCCGAAGGACTCGGTCGTGAACACCACGCAGCTGCTCACCCTCGATGAGGACGACCTCGGTCCGGCCGCCGGAAGGGTGCCCGTCACCCTGTCACTGGACCTGGACGCGGGGCTCCGTCGAGTGCTGAACCTCTGAGGTGGTGCCGGGTCGACCGGCTCAGAGGTGGCCGGTGAGCTTCCCGTGGAAGGCGGAGCTGCGTTCGTCGAGTCCGGTGAACACGACCTGCTTGCCGTGTGCGGCGTACTTCTCCTGCACGGCGTCGAGGACGGCGACGCTCGAGGCGTCCCAGATCTGCGAGGCGGTGAAGTCGACGACGACGTCCGCGGGATCGGCCGCGTAGTCGAACTGTTCGACCAGGTCGTTGCTGCTGCCGAAGAACAGGGGGCCGATGACGCTGTACCGGACGGAGGCGGCGTCGTCCGCGAGGACCCGGCGGACGCGGATCACGTGAGCCACGCGCCGCGCGAAGAGCACCATCGCGAGGACGGCTCCTGCAGCGACGCCGATCGCGAGGTTGTGGGTGATGACGACCACCGCGACGGTCACCACCATCACGACCGTCTCGGGGATCGGCATCCGTCGCAGGGTCGCCGGGCGCACGCTGTGCCAGTCGACGGTCTTGATGGCGACGATCATCATCACGGCCGCCAGCGCGACCATCGGGATCTGCGCCATCACCGGGCTGAGCGCGGTCACGAGCAGCAGGAGGAAGACGCCGGCGACGAAGGTGGAGATCCGCGTCCGAGCGCGCCCCAGTTTGACGTTCACGACCGTCTGACCGATCATCGCGCAACCGGCGATCCCGCCGTACCACCCGGCCAGGATGTTGGCGACGCCGAGGGCCCACGATTCGCGCCCCTTCGACGACGTCGTGTCGGTGATGTCATCGACGAGCTTCGCGGTGAGGAGGGTCTCCATGAGCCCCACGAACGCGACGCTCAGCGCGGTCGGCCAGATGATGCCGAGCGTCTCGAGGTTCAGCGGAACGAGCAGCGCGGTCAGCCCGGGGAGGCCACCGGAGACGTCACCCTGGTCGCCGACGGTCGGTACGGCGGCGTGCGCGATCATCGTGATCGCGGTGACGACGACGATGGCGACGAGCGGCGCCGGCACTGCGGTCGTGAGCTTGGGGAGCAGCAGGACGATCAGCACCGTGACGACGAACAGCGGGTAGACGAGCCACGGGACGCCGAGGAGGTGGGGGACCTGGGCGACGAAGATGAGGATGCCGAGCGCGTTGACGAAGCCGATCATCACCGAGCGGGGGATGAACCGCATGAGCCGGGAGAGACCGGTCACGCCGAACACGATCTGGATGAGGCCAGCGAGGATGACGGCGGGGAGCAGGTACTCCACGCCGTGTTCCTTGACGAGCGGCGCGACGACGAGGGCGACGGCTCCCGCGGCGGCAGTGATCATCGCCGGACGCCCGCCGAGGATCGACATCGAGATCGCGAGCACGACGGACGCGATGAGGCTGACTTTCGGGTCGACGCCCGCGATGATCGAGAAGGAGATGACCTCGGGGATGAGCGCCAGCGTCGTCACGATCCCGGCGAGGATCTCGACACTGAAGGCCCTGGGGTTCCGCAGGGTCGCGATGACGCCGGGGCTCGGGCGGACGGCGGTGCGCATGGGGGCGTCGGGCTGACTCACCGTGCAAGCCTAGGCTCGTTCGCAACGCAGGACGCACCGGACGTGTCGCCGCTCGCGCCGGAGGGGCGCGCCGCGACACGCGACGACCGTCCTGAGTTGTGAACCGAGGATCAGCTCCGCAACCAGGCCTCGAGACCGTCTGCGCTGATCGGGAGTGCTGCGGAGAGGACCTCGTGGCCGGTGGCGGTCACGAGCAGGTCGTCCTCGATGCGGACGCCGATACCGCGCAGCTCCGGCGGGACGGTGAGGTCGTTCGCGTGGAAGTAGAGACCGGGCTCGACGGTCAGGACGGCGCCCGGCTGCAACGGCTCGTCGAGGTACCGCTCGTCGCCGATGCGGGCGCAGTCGTGCACGTCGAGTCCGAGGTGGTGGCCGGTGCCGCTCGGCAGGTAGCGGCGGTGCTGCTGGCCGTTCGGCGACATCGCCTCGTCGACCGACACCTGCAGGATGCCGAGGTCGCGGAGGCTCGTGGCGATCTGCTCGTAGGCCGTGTTCCGCATGTCGATGAACGACCGGCCGGGGCCGACCTGCGACATCGCGGCGCGATGGGCCCGCTCGACGTGGTCGTGGACCTCGCGCTGCGCCGCGGTGTAGGACCCGCTCGCGGGGAAGGTCCTCGTCACGTCGGCGGTGTACAGGGAGCGGGCTTCGACACCGGCGTCCATGAGGATGAGGTGCTCGGGGAGGACCGGACCGTCGCAGCGCGTCCAGTGCAGCGTGGGAGCGTGTGGTCCGCTGCCGATGATGGTCGAGTACCCGACGCCGTTGCCGAAGGTGCGGGCGTGGCGCTCGAAGGTCGACTGCAACCAGCGTTCTCCGCCGAACTCGATGGCGGCGGGCAGTTCGCGTGCGACGGAGCGGAACCCGCCGACCGTGGCGTCCACCGCGGCACGGAGCTGCGCGATCTCCCAGTCGTCCTTGACGAGCTTCGCGGCGGACAGGGCGACGAGGAGCTCCCGCGACGCCGCGAGTCGACCGTCGACGCGAGGCTCCGGAGCACCCGCGCGGAGGGCGTCGGCGGGGACGAGCGCGAGGGCCTCGTCGAGCACCTCGAGGGAGCGGACCTCGATACCGAGCGCCTCGGCCCACTGGGGGAGTCCGGCGGACGGGCCGATCCAGAGCTCGCCGCGCATGGCGTCGGCGTAGAACGCCTCCTCACCGGGACCGACGGGTTCGGCGAGGTACAGCGTCGCGTCGTGACCACCAGTGGTCGGCCGCATGACGAGGACCGCGCCCTCCGCCTGACAGGAGGTGACCCACACGAAGTCGCTGTCCGGACGGAACGGGAACTCGGTGTCGTTCGCGCGCGTCACGGCGCGTCCTGCGGTGATCACGAGCCAGCGGCCGGGGAACTGGGCGCTGATGGCGTCACGGTGACGCCCGGCGGCTGCGCCGGCCCCCTCGGCGAGGTCGACGGAGCGGTCCACCGCGCCCCAGCCCGTCGCGAGGTACTCGCGGAACGCGTCGTCCCGGGGGAGTGGCTGGGTGCGGGGGTCGCGGAACTGGAGGCTGTCTGGACACATGGAGATCAGTAAGCCACCAGCGGCGGACGCCGTCAAGCTGTGGCAGTCGGAGCCAGCGGAACATCCCGTCCGTACCGTCGGATCCGGCGTTTCGTCCTGTCCGACCGGCTCAGGTGACGGACGGGATGGACGGATCGTCGGCAGGTTGACACCTGTTCGGACGCCTCCGCAGAATGACGGCATGACAGGAACCGCCGACACCGGCACCAGCGCCGCGCTCGATTTCAACCTCGATGCGAAGGTGTTCGACATGGTGTCGTCGTCCGCGAGCGTCGTCGACGCCGACGCGCCCACGCGATTCGTCTACCACGAGACGCACGGCGTGCTGTGGGGCGAATACGTCGGCGACACCGTCTCTGTCGGACGGTTCTGCGGGGTGCGCACCGGCGAACGCATCGACATCTCGTTCGTGCACCGCAACCGTGCCGGCGACCTGACGACGCGCGGCGAAGCGAGCTCGATCATCTCCCGCGCCGAGGACGGCTCGTTCATCCTCACCGAGGACTTCATCGGCCCGGACGGTCAGTCGCACGTCAGCGTCTGTCGGGAGATCGCCGCCGCCTGAGCCCGTCAGGATCGGTGCGCCACCGCCGGCGGGTCAGCGTCCGCGGCGCTCCGGCACCCGCTGGGCGCGCTCGTCGCTCGTTCGGACGAACCGCGTCATGCCGAAGCGCTCGCCGGAGTCCTCGACGCTCGTGCGTTCGGACCTCGTCATGCGGAGCGACACGTTCGACCGCTCCTCGTCCATGAGGAAGACGGTCGTCGTCGCCTTGATGGACGGCCACTGTGCGAGCCGGGTGGCGACCAGTTCGTGGATCGCCGCCACGTCGGGGGCCCGGATCAGCATCATCGCGTCGTGCTCGCCGGTCGTGACGGCGAAGTACTCCAGCTCCGGGACCGAGGACAACCGCGCGCGGAAGTCCGCCCACTGACTCTGGCGCAGCGTGATGAAGACCATCGCCGCGACGCCGAGCCCGACCGTGGCCGGCTCGATCTCCGCGTGGACCCCCTTCAGGACGCCCGCGCGGAGCATCGCCTCGTAGCGTGAGTAGGCGTTCGAGCGGGAGATCCCGAGTTCCTCGGCGAGTGCGGCGACCGAAGCCCGGCCGTCCTCTCGGAGCAGCTCCAACATGCGGATGTGGGTGTCGTCGAGTTGCATCGATTGCTCCAAACGTCCAGATTCAGCGGTGGTCCTGGCGGTCGTTTGAGAGAATATGGCAGATTCGCCGCGAAATCGAGACAATTATTCTTTGGTAACGGCTTGTGGATTGACGAATGATCGCGTATCGCACTACTTTCAGCTCATCCCTCCAACCAGATAAGGAGCTCCACCTTGTCACGATCCTTCAGCCGCACGAGCCGGCGCGGCATGGCGGCCCTCGGCCTCGCCCTCGCCGCCGGCCTCGCGCTCAGCGCCTGCTCCCCCTCAGGCGGCTTCGATGACAGCGCGGGCAAGTCGCTCGTCGTCGACGCGTCCTTCGACCTCAAGACCGCCGACCCGAACCGCGAGTACGAGACGACCGGCTCGATCGTCGCGAAGGCGCTCTACGAGACCCTCCTCACGTTCAAGGACGACGACGTCACCACCCCCGTCGACGGCCTCGCGAGCTACGAGATGAACGCCGACAACACGGTGATGACCCTCACGATGAAGGACGGCAAGAAGTTCTCCGACGGCTCCGACGTGACCGTCGACGACGCGGTGTTCTCGCTGCAGCGCGTCCAGGGCGTGAAGGGCAACCCGTCCTTCCTGCTCGACGGCGTCACGATCGAGAAGACCTCGGACACGACCCTCACGCTCACCTCGGCGACGCCGAACCCGGCCCTCCCGTTCATCCTGCCGAACCCGGCCCTCGGCGTCGTGAACAAGAAGGTCGTCGAGGAGAACGGTGGCAGTGCGACCGCCGACGACGCGGCCGAGTCGTTCCTCAACACCACCTCCGCGGGCTCCGGCCCGTACCAGCTCGAGTCCTTCGACGCCGCCTCGCAGGTCGTCTTCACGGCGAACCCCGAGTACACGGGGACCAAGCCCGCGTACGAGCGCGTCGTCCTCCGCAACGTGCAGGGCCCGACCCAGAAGCTCAACGTCGAGGCCGGTGACTCCCAGGTCGCCCTCGACCTCAACCCGGACCAGGTCTCCGAGCTCGACGACTCGAAGGTGAAGATCATCGCGAACCCCTCGCGCTACATGATCTTCCTCATGCTCAACCAGGACCCCGCGATCAGCGACATCACGAGCAACCCGAAGTTCCTCGAGGCCGTCAAGCTCGGTATCGACTACGACAAGATCGTCGACCTCGCCGGCGACGGTTCCGTCCGTCCCGGTGGCTTCATCCCCTCGATCTTCAACGGTGCGCTCGACGCCGCCGACGGCAACCAGTTCGACGCCGATGCGGCGAAGGCGGCCCTCAAGGAGTCTGGCTACGCCGGCGAAGCCGTCACGCTGAACTTCCCGAACGACATCACGGTGCAGGGGCTCTCGCTCCAGAGCATCGCCGAGTCGGTCCAGGCGCAGCTGAAGTCGGTCGGCATCACCATCACGCTGGCCCCGGCTCCGGTCGCCACCGAGCTGGACGCCTACCGCGACGGCAAGGAGACCGTGGGTCTCTGGTACTGGGGCCCGGACTTCCCGGACCCGTCGAACTACCTCGCGTTCACGCCGGGTGAGCTCGTCGGCCTCCGTGCGGGCTGGCCGGCAGGCGCCGACCCGACCGTGACCGACCTCGCGAACGCGGCGCTCGCCGCGACCGACACGGACGCCCGTGCCGCCGCGTACCAGGACCTCCAGAAGGCGCAGAACGCGAGCGGACCGTTCATCCCGCTCCTGCAGCCGGCGCAGAACGTGGTCACCGCGACCACGATCACCGAGGTTCCGCTGAACCCGACGTGGACCGTCGATCTTGCCGGAATCAAGTAGCGTCGCACCGACGACGTCCAGCGCGCGAGCGGGTCTCCACCCGCTCGCGCGCTACCTCGGCATCCGGCTCGGCCTCACGGTCCTCCTGATGTTCGGGGTGACGCTCGTCACCTTCACGCTGACCAACCTCGTCCCCGCGGACCCCGTGCAGGCGGCGCTCGGTGAGCAGGCCGCGGCTGATCCGACGATCGTCGCGCAGTTCCGCGAGAGCGCCGGCCTCGACAAGCCACTGCCCGTGCAGTACGTCACCTACGTCGCGAACCTGTTCCAGGGCGACCTCGGGACCTCGCAGCAGACCCGCGGCGCCGTCGCGGACGAACTCGGTCGCGCCTTCCCGGCCACGGCCGAACTGGCGCTCACCGCCATCGTCATCTCGATCATCATCGGCGTCGGCCTCGGCATGTGGGCCGCGCTGCGCCGGAAGACGATCACCGACCAGGTCATCCGGGTCGTGAGCCTCATCGGTATCTCGGTGCCGTCGTTCTGGCTCGCACTCGTCGTCTACTTCGTGTTCTTCTCCCAGCTGCACTGGTTCCCGGGCTCCGGACGGCTTTCGCCCGCGGCGATCCCGCCGCCGAAGGTCACCGGGATGTACACGATCGACGCGTTGCTCGCCGGCCAGTGGTCGACCTTCGGCGACGCCATCGCCCACCTGATCCTGCCCGCCTCGGTCCTGGCGCTCTACACGATCGGCCTGCTCACCCGGTTCGCGCGGTCGGCGATCCTCGAGGTGCTCGACCTCGACTACGTCCGTGCAGCGCGGGCGAAGGGCCTTCCCGGCCACGTCGTCGTGACCCGGTACGTCCTCCGCGGGGCACTCGTGCCGATCATCACCGTGCTCGGCGTCGCCTTCGGGTCGTTGCTGTCCGGGACGGTCCTCGTCGAGAAGGTGTACTCGTGGCACGGCCTCGGCGAGTACGCGTACTCCGCGGCGACCAAACTCGACCTGCCCGCGATCATGGGCGTCGGGCTCATCGTCGGCTTCGTGTACATCGGCCTGAACTTCCTGGTCGACGTGCTGTACGGCTTCATCGACCCGAGAGTGAGGGTGGCATGACCGACGTCCTCGCCGTCCAGACCAAGCGCAAGGGCCGCCTCCACATCTCGAAGCAGCTGCGCACCCCGCTCGCCGTCGCGGGTGGTGTCATCGTGCTCTTCTGGCTGCTCGTCGCGGTGCTCGCGCCGTGGATCCGGCCGTTCGACCCGCTCGCCCAGGACTTCGACCGGCTGCAGGCCCCGAGTGCCGCGCACTGGTTCGGCACCGACCAGGTGGGCCGCGACGTCCTGTCCCGGGTCGTCAGCGGCGCGCAGGTCTCGATCCCGCTCGCCCTCATGCTCGTGATCTTCGCGATGCTGATCGGTTCGCTCCTCGGGGCGATCGCCGGCTACTTCGGCAAGGCGCTCGACGAGACCATCATGCGGATCGCCGACCTCGTGTTCGCGTTCCCGACGATCATCCTCGCGATGGTCATCGCCGCGGCGCTCGGCCCGAGCCTCACGAACGCCGTCATCGCGATGCTCATCGTGTCGTGGCCGGCGTACGCCCGCGTGACGCGTTCACTCGTCATCGGAGCCAGGGGTGCCGAGTACGTCATCGCCGGTCGTCTGCTCGGCAACGGGCCGTTCACCTCGCTCGGCAAGGACATCCTGCCGAACGTCGTGTCGCCGGTCGTCGTCCTCGCCACACTCGACGTCGGTACGGCCATCCTGCTGCTGTCGGGTCTCTCCTTCCTCGGCCTCGGTGCCGTCCCGCCGACGCCGGACTGGGGTGCGATGGTGTCCGACGGGGTGCAGAACTTCTCCTCCTGGTGGATCGCGGTCTTCCCGGGACTCGCCATCCTCACGGTGGTGCTCGCCTTCAACTTCCTCGGCGACGCCCTCCGCGACGCCCTCGACCCGCGGTCGCAGGAAGCCGTGCAGGGGCGCGCGCTGTGAGCGGCGAGCACGGAGTGACCGATCCGAAAGGACGCGACATGACCCAGTCAGCAGGCGGTGGCGGTGGCGGGATCGTCATCGAGGGGCTCACGCTCGGCTTCGGTCGCGGCGCCGCCGCCAAGCAGATCCTCCGCGGCATCGACCTCGAGGTCCCCGCCGGTCGCATCACGGGGCTGGCCGGTGAGTCGGGGTCCGGCAAGACCATGACCGGGCTCGCGATCTGCGGCCTCCTGCCGGCCGGGGCGGACCTCGGCGGCAGCATCCGCTTCGACGGCACCGAACTCGTGGGGCTCAAGCAGCGCACCATGAACCGGTACCGCGGCACGGAGATCGCGATGATCTTCCAGGACCCGACCGCGAGCCTGCACCCCATGCTCACGGTCGAGGCCCAGCTCGTCGATCACTACCGGCACCACACGGGAGCCTCGAAGGCGGCCGCCCACGCGCGGGCGCTGGAGATGCTCGGCCTCGTCGCCGTCCCGAACCCGGAGGCGGCGCTGCGCAAGTACCCGCACCAGTTCTCGGGCGGGCAGCTGCAGCGCATCGCGATCGCCTCGGCGCTCATGTGCGAGCCGTCCGTGCTCATCGCCGACGAACCGACGACAGCGCTCGACGTCACCGTTCAGGCCGGCATCCTCCGCCTGCTGCGGAAGCTGTGCGACGAGCTCGGGATCGCGATCATCCTCGTCACCCACGACCTCGGGGTGATGTCGGCGCTCGCCGACACGATCGCGGTCATGCGGCTCGGCGAGATCGTCGAGCACGGCAGTCGGTACCAGGTCATCACCGATCCGCAGCACGAGTACACCAAGGCGCTCATCGACGCGCTGCCCGACACGGGAACGGAGGCGGCGTCATGACGCTGCTGCACCTCGACGACGTCCATGTGACGTACAAGCTGCCCGGTCGTGGCACGCTGAACGCGGTCGACGGCGTGAGCTTCGACCTCGAACCGCGACAGGTGCTCGGGCTGGTGGGGGAGTCGGGCTGCGGCAAGTCGACCCTCGCGCGAGCGGTCTGCGGGCTGGAACCGACCTCGGGTGGCGCGATCACGTTCAACGGGACGCCGATCGGCAAGCTGGGTCTCCGGAAGCGCGCACCGGAGCTGTTGCGGATCCAGATGGTCTTCCAGAACCCGTACGCCTCGCTCAACCCGCGCCGCACGATCGGGAGCCAGATCGAGGACGGCCTCCGGGTCAACCCGGTGCGCGACGCGTGGGACGTCGGTCAGCTGCTGGAGCACGTCGAGCTCGACGCCGCCAGCCGCACCCGCTACCCGCACCAGTTCTCGGGTGGCCAGCGACAGCGCATCGCGATCGCACGAGCCATCGCGGCGGGTCCCGAACTGCTCATCGGTGACGAGCCGATCGCGTCGCTCGACGCCTCCCTGCAGGCACGGGTGGCGAAGCTCATGCGGAAGCTCGCGGTCGAGACGGGCGCGGCGCTCCTCTTCATCAGTCACGACCTGTCCGTCGTCCGGGTCATCGCGGACGACGTGGCGGTCATGAGCGCCGGTCGCATCGTCGAATACGGTCCGGTCGACCGCGTCTGGTCCGACCCGCAGGACGCCTACACGCAGCGGCTCCTCGCGGCGATCCCGGTCGTCGACGGACTCGGCACCCTCCCGGGCGCCTAGCCGGACCTCTGCTCCGTCCCTGTCTCAGGAGCGTCTCGGCGTGTCGGGTCCCCCGCGCTCGACACGCCGAGGCGTTCCTGAGACAGGGAACCGGTCAGCGGAGGGTCGGCGGGCCGACGGGGCCGGGGGAGTCGTCGATGAACGGGCGGTCGATCGTCTCCCGGACGAGCAGTTCGAGGAGCCGGAACGCCCCGACCGCTGCGAGCTGGACGAGGAGGAGTGGCCCGAGGAGCGCACCCGCGTACGGCAACCAGACGAGGAGTCTCCGCTCCTCCCGCCAGCATACGGCGAGGACCGCGGGTGCCACCGCGAGACCGAGCCACCCGGGTGTCGGAGCGCCGAGCACGGGCGTGACGAGTCCGATCGTCGCGACCCAGACGGCCAGGACCCCGAGGACCGACTGTCCGATCAGCACGGCGGCGACGCCTGGAGCGTGCCTGACGTACCGCTCGACCGACACGACGGCCCACATGAGCCAGGCCCGGAGGAGCGGCACCCGCTGGTGGCGGAGGCCGACGCGGAACTGTCTGTCGTCCTCGAGACGCTGCTCGAGTGCCTGGTCCGGCGGGAGCCCGAGTGCGAGGAGTGCCCGGTGGTCGTGCACGACGGCCGGCGCGGACTGCCGGCCGTAGCTGCCGATGAAGCTCCACAGGACGCCCGGGACGGACGCGAGGTCGGTCCATCCCTCCGCGCGGTCGCCGTCGCGCCCGTCGTCGGACGCCGGTGCCCACACGACGGGACCGTCCGGGGCGTGCTCCTGGAACCCGATCCGCCGCTCGAGCCGGAAGCGGCGTCCGGTCGGGGGGATCTGCGCCAGATCGATCCGCTGCAGCGGCTGCTCATCGTCGTCGAGGTAGGGCATGCGGACATCCTCCCGCAGCCCACCGTCAGGTGTGAGTCCCCTGGATGTCGGCCTCTGACCTTGCTCACGAGTTTCCCGCGTCGTAGCGTGGCGTTCCGTTGCCGTTCAACCGAGTCTGGTCAGATGGTCAAACAGCTGCGATGCGGTTCGGAGAGCATCGCTCGAACGAGAGTTGTCACGTGAGTCTTCGCACGGCCGAGTACCCGAGGCCCGATCACTTCCTGCTCCATGTGAGCGACACGCACCTCCTCGCCGGTGGGGGGAGCCTCTACGACAGCGTCGACAGTGAGACGCACCTGCGTCACCTGTTCGCCGAGTTCGAGGCGTCCGGCGGTCGGCCCGAAGCGATCGTCTTCACGGGCGACCTCGCCGACAAGGGCGAACCCGACGCGTACGACCGCATCCGCTCGATCGTCGAGCCGGTCGCCGAGCGCCTCGGATCGCAGGTCATCTGGGTGATGGGCAACCACGACGACCGCCAGGCGTTCCGGGCCGGGCTGTTCGGTGAGGTGCCGACCACCCGCCCGGTCGACCGCGTGTACGACGTCAACGGCCTCCGCGTCATCACCCTCGACTCGAGCGTCCCCGGGCACCACCACGGTGAGGTGTCGGACGAGCAGCTCGACTGGCTCGCCGAGGAACTCTCGACGAAGGCGCCCCACGGCACGATCCTCGCGATGCACCACCCGCCCGTCCCGAGTGTGCTCGACCTCGCCGTGAGCGTCGAGCTGCGCGATCAGGCGAAGCTCGCCGAAGTGCTCGAGGGGTCCGACGTCCGGAGCATCATCGCCGGGCACCTGCACTACTCGTCGACCGCGACCTTCGCCGGCATCCCCGTCTCCGTAGCGTCGGCCACCTGCTACACGCAGGACCTCAACGTGCCCGTCGGCGGGACCCGTGGTCGCGACGGCGCGCGGGCCTTCAACCTCGTCCACGTCTACGGCAAGACGGTCCTGCACTCGGTGGTGCCGCTGGGGGAGACCCCGCCGCTGCACTACATCGACGCAGAGGAGAGTGCGCGCCTCCTCGCTCGCGACGGCATCGAGCTGCCCGTGTCCGACACGGTGCCCGTGCAGCCGGAGCCGCCGCTGACGATGCCGATCGGCGTCCTGGTCTAGCGACCGTCGTCCCTGAGGCAGCCCCGGTCCCTGAACTCCCCCTCCGGTCCCTGAGCTCCCCTTCCGGTTCCTGAGCTTGTCGAAGGGCGGCAGCCGGCAGGGTACCGCAGCCCGGCGGGTCCGCCGTTCCGGGAGCCTCGCTGGTCCGACGCGCCTATCGTGGACGGATGACCTCCCCAGAAGCACCCCGCACCGCACTCGTCGTCGGCGCCAGCGGCATCACCGGTTCCGCGATCGTGTCGCAGCTCCTCGAGGACGGCGGCTGGCGGATCCTCGCCCTCGCTCGCCGCGCGCCGGCGGCCCACCCGCAGGTCGAACACGTCGCGGCCGACCTCCGGGACGCGGACGACCTCGCGCGCGCGCTCGGCGGCACCGGCGTCACCCACGTGTTCTTCACCGCTTGGTCGCGCCAGGACACCGAGGCCGAGAACATCCGCGTCAACGGCGGCATGGTGCGCGACCTCCTGGCCGCCCTCTCCGCCGAGCCCGTTCAGCACGTCGCCCTGGTCACCGGCTTGAAGCACTACCTCGGCCCGTTCGAGGCCTATGCGGCGGGCGAGATGCCCGACACCCCGTTCCACGAGGACGAGGACCGGCTGGACACGCCCAACTTCTACTACGAGCAGGAGGACGAGCTCTTCGCCGCGGCCGCGCGAGCGGGGTTCACCTGGTCGGTGCACCGTTCCCACACCGTGATCGGGCACGCGGTCGGCAACGCGATGAACATGGCGTCCACGCTCGCGGTGCAGGCGGCGCTCTGCAAACGGCTCGACCGACCGTTCGTGTTCCCCGGTTCTGAGACCCAGTGGAACGGCCTCACCGACATGACCGACGCCGGCCTCCTCGCCGAGCAGATGCTCTGGGCGGCGACCTCACCGGCCGGTGCGGACGAGGCGTTCAACATCGTCAACGGCGACGTCTTCCGCTGGCGCTGGATGTGGCCCCGACTGGCGGCTCACCTCGGCGTCGAGCCCGAGGGCTTCGACACCGCGCCGCGCCCGCTCGAACAGCAGATGGCGGGAATCGAGGGCACCTGGGCCGAGCTGGTGGCCGAACACGGTCTCGTCGAGGCCGACCTCTCGCGCGTGGCGTCGTGGTGGCACACCGACGGCGACCTCGGCCGGGACATCGAGGTCGTCACCGACATGAGCAAGAGCCGACTCGCCGGCTTCACCGGCTATCGCCGGACGCTCGATGCATTCACCGCGATCTTCGACCGCCTCCGCGAGGAGCGCATCGTCCCCTGAGTACCCCGGCCTCCAGGCCCTGAGGGCCCGTCCGGCCCCCGAGCGCCCATCCCGGTCCCTGAGCTTGTCGAACGGTGGCGACCGTCCCGGTCCCTGAGCTTGTCGAAGGGCCGCACTTCGACAAGCTCAGTGACCGGGTGACGTCCTCGGGGAACGAAGGGCGGTCAGCTGAGCTTGGCGGGCTCGACCTCCAGCGCGGTCGGCACGGCAGCCTCGCGCTCCCACGGTGCCGGGAACGGGAAGTACCGCTCGAGGAAGTCGATCACCGCGGTGGTGCGCTGCTCCACCGAGATCTCCGGGCGGCTGCCGTCGTTCAGGCAGAACATGTCCTGGTCGCGTCGCTTGAGGAGTCGCTCCATCTGCCCGAGCGACTGCTTCAGCGTCGTCTCGATGTAGCGGACCTTCGCCTGGGTCTGCTGCACCGCGCGACCCGTCATGAGGCCGTAGTAGTGGTAGAACGAGTTCGTCACCGAGATGTTGTCGGCCGCACGGAAGGCGCTGTGGGCGGTCGCGCGGAACTCCTCGGCGAACTCCTGCTCCATCTCCGCCATGATGCTCCGGCGGAGGGGCGCGGCGCAGTGCTCGAGGTGACGGGTGGTGACGCGTCCGAAGCGCTCGTGCAGGAGCCGACGGTTCACGCGGGCCGCGTTCTCGAAGCCGCTGCGGGAGGGGTCGTTCGCCCCGAGGCCGATGCGGGTGGTCGCCTCGACGAACTTGCTGATGCCGCCCGGCGAGAAGAACAGCTCGGGGCTGATCGGTCGGCCGAGGAACATGTCGTCGTTGGAGTAGAGGAAGTGCTCCGACAGCCCCTCGATGCGGTGGAGCTGGCTCTCGACGGCCATGGAGTTGTGCGTCGGCAGGGCGTCGAGGTCGCGGAAGAACTCCTCGCTGCGCACGATGGTGACCTTCGGGTGCTCGGCCAGCCATTCGGGCGCGGGGGAGTCGGTCGCGATGAAGATGCGCCGGATCCACGGGGCGAAGGTGTGCACGCTGCGGAGGGCGTACTTGAGCTCGTTGATCTGGCGGAAGCGGGCGTCGGAGTCGTCGCCGTCGCCGACGACGTAGCTCTGCATCCGCTTGGCGCGGGCGCGCTGGAACTCCTCGGAGGAGCCGTCCACCCACGAGAAGACGAGGTCGATGTCGAAGGTGACGTCGCTCGCGAGCGCGCCGAACATGTGCTCGAGCGTCCGCCAGCTGCGGCCGTAGCGTTCGACGGTCGTCTCGACGGCCTCCGTCCGCGGCATGTACGTCCGCATGAGGACGTTCTCCACGGGCGCGGTGATCTCCTCGTCGCCGAAGCGCCAGAGTTCGAGCTGCAGCGCGGTCTCCATGCCGTAGCGGAGGCGGCCGAGTGGTTCGATGCGCGGTCGGTACAGCCGGAACACCTCCGCCTTGCGGGCGCCGGTGAGCAGGCCGTCGGCGAGGAGGTGCGGATCACCGGCCGGCTTCACCGACGACATGCGTGCCTTGAGCGGCACGCTGTAGAAGGGCTCATCGGCGAACGCCTCCGCGAGTGCGGTCTGCAGGCGCTTGCGCAGGGAGCGGTCGACGACGATCACGGGGCGGTCGTGCTCGCCCCGGATGAGGAGGTACTCGATCTCGGCCGCGTCGAGCACGTCGGCGACGGCGAGGAGGTCCTCGACCATCGACTGCTGCGGGGTCAGGTGACCGTTGATGAGGGTGTAGACGCCCTTGCGCTGCACGACGTCGGGGCGGTCGAAGCGCTGGGATCGTGAGCCACCGGTGACGAGGACGAGCTCAGGGGCGGTGGTGAACGGGAGTTCCGGCGGAATCGGGTCCTTCACGGTACTGGTGAAGGCCGTCGGTGCCTGAGTGCCGACGGTTGGCCGCTGGTCGTCGAGTTCGTTCGTGATCGTGTCCGCCTCTGGTCTGCTGGGGAGTGGGTTCCTCGTTATTGTACGGCCGTCGCCCGGGACCGCTCGCGGCTTGACTGCGACGGGGTCGCAGGCGGCGTCCGGGTACGATTGACCCCATGGTGAGCGTGGCGGAATCCTTGGTGCGCCTGCAGGACCTGGCCTCGTCGCCCGTGGTCGCTCGGGTGGCGTCGGCGTTCGCCGAAGCCGGGTACGAACTGGCCCTCGTCGGTGGACCGGTTCGCGATGCGATGCTCGGTCGCACCGTGAGCGACCTCGACTTCACGTCGAACGCCTCGCCCGACCAGATCCTCGCGGTCCTCAAGCCGATGGCGAGCGCCTGGTGGGACGTCGGCCGCGACTTCGGGACGATCGGCGCGAAGGTCACCGTCACCGACGACGACGGCGTCGAGCACGCCGACACGGTCGAGATCACCACCTATCGGGCCGACGCCTACGACGGCGTGACCCGCAAGCCGGTCGTCGCGTTCGGCGACACCCTCGAAGACGATCTGCGCCGGCGCGACTTCACCGTCAACTCGATGGCGCTCCGCATCCCCGAGATCACCCTCGTCGACCCGTCCGGCGGCGTCGAGGACCTCGTCGCCCACCTGCTGCGGACGCCGAGCTCGCCCGAGGTCTCCTTCGGCGACGACCCGCTGCGCATGCTCCGGGCCGCGCGGTTCGCCTCGCAGCTCGGCTTCCGGCCCACCGACGACGTGATCGAGGCCATGGAGGAGCGTCGCGAGACCATCTCCATCGTGAGCCCCGAGCGCATCCAGGCCGAGCTCGGCAAGCTGCTCGCGACCGACCACCCGCGTGCGGGCCTCGAACTCCTCGTCGACACCGGCATCGCCGAGCTCGTGCTGCCCGAGCTGCCCGCCCTCCGGCTGGAGCCCGACGAGCACCACCACCACAAGGACGTCTACCAGCACTCGCTCACCGTGCTCGAGCAGGCGATCGGCTACGAGCACTCGCGGCACCCCGGCGAGGCGCCCGACCTCGTCCTGCGTTGGGCGGCGCTGCTCCACGACATCGGCAAGCCGGCGACGAAGAAGACCGGCCCCGGCGCCGCCGTCACCTTCTACCACCACGACCTCGTGGGAGCGAAGCTGGCGAAGAAGCGCCTCACCGCACTCCGCTACGACGGCGACACGATCAAGAGCGTCGCGCGGCTCGTCGAACTGCACATGCGGTTCTTCGGCTACTCCGAGGGTGTGTGGGCCGACTCCGCGGTGCGACGCTACGTCCGCGACGCCGGTCCGCTGCTCGAGCGGCTGCACATGCTGGTCCGCGCCGACGTGACGACCCGCAACCGGCGCAAGGCCGACCGCCTCGGCTTCGCCTACGACGACCTCGAGCAGCGCATCGTCGAGCTCCAGGAGCAGGAGGAGCTCGAGTCCGTCCGGCCCGACCTCGACGGCAACCGCATCCAGGAGGTGCTCGGCATCGCACCCGGTCGCGAGGTCGGCGAGGCGTACCGCTGGTTGCTGGAGCTGCGCCTCGACGAGGGCCCGCTCGGCGAGGAGGAGGCCACCCGCCGCCTCCTCGACTGGTGGTCCTCCCGGTGACCGCCCCACCTGCCCGCGAACTGTCACAAACGCACAATCAGACGGCGTCGCACTGACCGTTTCTGACAGCTCGCGGGCGTTCAGACTGAACTGCTAGCCTCCCTGAGGTTCACGGAACGAAGGATTCTCATGCTCAAGCGCCACGCCGCCCTCGCGATCGCGGCCGCCTCCGCCCTGATGCTGAGCGGTTGCTCCGCCGGATCCACGGAGCGCACGACCGTCACCGTGCGCGTCTGGGATTCCGCCGTCGCCGACGCCTACGAGACCTCGTTCGCCGCCTTCGAGCGCGAGAACCCCGACATCCGCGTCCGCGTCGACGTCGTCGAATGGGCGGACTACTGGACGAAGCTCCGTACCGACGTCGCGGCGGACACCGCTCCCGATGTCTTCTGGTTGAACAACTCCTACCTCGCCGGATACGCGGACAGCGGGAGCGTCCTCGACGTCGGGCAGACGCTCGGCAAGGACGCCTCGAAGGACTGGGCGCCGAGCGTGGTCAGCCAGTTCACGAGGAACGACAAGCTCTGGGCCGTCCCGCAGCTGTCCGACGCCGGCATCGCGGTCTACTACAACGCCGACCTCCTCGACGCGGCCGGCGTGAAACCCGCCGACCTCGAGGACGCGACCTGGTCGCCCGACGCGACGAAGGACACCTTCCTGCCCTTGGCGAAGAAGCTGACGAAGGACGCGGCCGGGGTCTCGGCCGACCAGCCCGGCTTCAACCCGGCGGCGCCCGCCACCTACGGCACCGGCCTCGGGTACGACCTGCAGGCCGTGCTCCTGCCGTTCATCGGCTCGAACGGCGGCAAGTACCAGGACGGCGACGACTTCGCGTTCAACGACCCGAAGACGAGCGAGTCCGTGAGCTACCTCGTCAACGCGATCAACGGCGCCAAGGTCGCCCCGCCGGCCGCCTCCACGAACGCCGACGGCGACTTCGCCCGCGACGCCTTCCTCCAGGGCAAGGTCGCCATGTTCCAGTCGGGGCTCTACAGCCTGAAGGCCGTGCACGACGGCGCCGACTTCCGCTGGGGTGTCGCAGAGCTCCCGGCCGGCCCTGCGGGCAAGGTCAGCGTCACGAACGGGATCGCCGCAGCGGGCAACGCGGCCACGAAGCACCCCGACCAGGTGAAGAAGGTGCTCGCCTGGCTGGGTAGCGCCGAGGGCAACGCACCCGTCGGTGCGTCCGGCTCGGCGGTCCCCGCCGTGACCGCGGCTCAGAAGCAGTACTTCGACTACTGGAAGGGTCAGGACGTCGACGTGCAGCCCTTCTTCGACGTGATCGCCGACGACGCGAAGACCATCGCGCCGCCGACGGGTGCCGGGTACGCGAAGGGACTCGCCGCCTACGACCCGATCTTCAAGGAGATCTTCGCCGGCACGACGCCGGTGGCCGACGGTCTCAAGAAGGCGCAGGAGGCGGCCAACGCCGCCATCAACGACTGAGTCGCCGACGACGACCCGGGCACTCGGCGGTCAGTCGGGGCTCACGAGGTGGCGACGGCCGGCCCGGAATCGTGGGCGGCACGAGCGTCTCCGGCGAGCCGCTCGCTGACGCGACCGTATCCGGAGCCGATGTGCCGCTCGATCGTCTCGTCGATGGCTGCCGTCCGCCGTTCGTGGAGCAGGTCGAGGAGCTCGGTGTGCTCCTGCACGATGATGCTGTGGTAATCGTCCACTTTCACGCGTCGCGTGAGGAGGAAGAGCGCGACCTGCCACTTGATCGCCTGCCAGGCGGTGTAGAGCCGCGAATGGTCCGCGAGGAGGAAGACCTGGTCGTGGAAGTCGATGTCGAGTCGGACGAGCTTGGCCTTCTGATCCGTCTCGACCGCGACCCGCATCTCCTCGATGATGGCGCGCATGGCGGCCACCTCGTCGTCACCGGCACGCTCGATCGCGCGCGACCAGGCGAGTCGTTCGAGCGCGGTCCGCAGCGTGGACAGCTCGAGGAAGTCCTGAGGCGACAGCGTGACCACCGACGCGCCCTTGTAGGGCAGTGACACGACGAGGCCCTCCTGCTCGAGGTGGAGCAGTGCTTCCCGGACCGGCGCGCGACTGACTCCGAGCGTCGTCGAGAGGTTCACCTCGCTCAGGCGTTCCCCTTGGACGAGGCGACCCTCCAGGATCGCCTCCCGCAGCTCGTTGACCGCGGCCCCTGTCAACCCGGTTCGTTCGAGAGTTTCCATGCCCGAATCCTAGCTCAACACATTCCTTCTTGTCGATTGTCGACAGTGTGCAGTCTGTGATATCGTCCACCAACAGCACATGAACGTTCCGTCGGCGGCTCGCTTCCTCAGGAGGTCCGGCACAACCCTGACAGGAGTACTCAGTGAAGAAGACACTGCGAGGCGCGCTGCTCGGTGCAGCGCTCGCGGTCGCCCTGACGGCGTGTAGCGCCGGCGGTGCGGGCGGCGGCAGCACCTCCGCCGCAGGCGGCGACCCCAAGTACGGCGGCACGATCACGACCGCCGCCGCATCCGACCCCGAGACCTTCGACCCGGCCGTCTGCACGGGCGCGACGTGTTGGAACATGATGCGGATGATGTTCGACCGCATGTACGACTACGACCGCGACACCAGTGAGCTGAAGCTCCAGGCGGCCGAGTCCTTCCCGGAGGTGAGCGACGACGGCCTCACCTACACGATGAAGCTCAAGGAGGGACTCACCTTCAGCAACGGCGACCCGCTCACAGCCAAGGACGTCGCCTACTCCTACGCACGCGTCCTCGACCCCGCCACGAAGGCGGGCCTCGCCGAGTTCTGGCGCGGCATCGCCGGCGCCGAGGAGTACGCCGCGAACCCGACCGGACTCCCGAGCGGCATCGAGGTCGTCGACGATCAGACCCTGAAGATCTCGCTGACGACGCCCAACTCCTCGTTCAAGTACATCCTCGCCATGCCCGCCGGCTCGATCATCCCCGAGGGCAGCGGCGGCACCGTCGCGACCGAGCCCATCGGCTCCGGGCCGTTCACGCTGAACACCTTCAGCGCGGGCAAGGAGATCACGCTCGATCGCAACCCCGACTACTGGGACTCCCCGCGTCCGTACGCCGACCACATCCGCATGATCCTCGGCGTCGACCCCGACAACCAGGTCCTCATGCTGCAGAAGGGTGACATCGACCTGATGGGCAGCCCGATCCCGCCCGCGAAGTTCATCCAGGTCACCTCGGACCCGAAGCTCAAGGACCAGCTCGTCGAGATCGAGAAGCCGAGCACCTACTACCTCACGATGAACGTCAACACGGCTCCCTTCGACAACCCGAAGGTCCGTGAGGCCGTCTCCCTCGCCTTCGACCGGAAGGCGCTGCTCAAGCTCGTCAACGGTCAGGGCTCGGCGGCCACCGAGTTCATCCCGCCGAAGGTCCTCGGCTACACGGGCGACGAGATGACCCACGAGCAGGACGTCGAGAAGGCCAAGGAGCTGCTCGCGGAGGCGGGCTTCGCCGACGGCATCTCGACCGACATGTACGCCTGGAACGTCCCGCCCTTCTCGGCCCTTGCGCCGCAGATGCAGCAGGACCTCAAGGCCATCGGGATCGACGTGAACCTGCAGACGCTCGCCCCGAACACCTTCAGTGAGTTGGCTGGAGCCGGCAAGGCACCGCTCGCCCTGACGTTCTGGGTGGCCGACTACCCGGAGGGTTCGGACTTCCTGCAGGCACTCATGTCGTGCGCGTCGGCGGTCCCACAGGGCCACAACTACGCGTACTACTGCAACCCGGAGATGGACGAGCTGGTCGCCCAGGCGCTCGCCGAGACCGACCCGGACGCGGCCACCGCGAAGTACGAGGAGGCGTCGAAGCTCATGCTCGCGGACAACCCGATCGTGCCGCTGTACTTCGGCACCAAGACCGAGCTCCACAGCACCGGCATCGAGGGGTACTTCCCGCAGCCGATCTGGGGCTGGGACATGGCCGAGTACTGGAAGTCGGACGGCACCGCCAAGCGGTAACCGCAGCCGGTCCACCCCACCCGGCGCACCGACGCGCCACCCGCATCACCGCACCACGGAACTCCGGCACCCGACCCGCGGGTGGTCCCCTCGACGGACCACCCGCGGCGCCCCCACCGAAAGGACGCGACATGAGTGCGCTGCTCGACGTCTCCAACCTCGTGGTCGACTTCCCGACCTCCTCGGGGGACCCCTTCCACGCCGTCGACGGCGTCTCGTTCCAGGTCTCGGCCGGTGAGCGCGTCGGCATCGTCGGGGAGTCGGGTTCCGGCAAGTCCCTCACCTCCCAGGCCGTCATGCGGCTCGTGTCGGACCCCGGGGTCATCGCCGGTGGCTCAGTGCGGTTCGGGGGCGAGGACGTCCTCGCGTACTCCGACCGCGCGTTGCAGCAGTGGCGCGGCTCGCAGGTGGCCATGGTCTTCCAGGACCCGATGTCGAGCCTCAACCCGCTCATGCGGGTCGGTCGGCAGATCACCGAGTCGCTCGAGACGCACCTCGGCATGGGGCGTGTCGCCGCCCGGGCACGCGCCGTCGACCTGCTGCGACGGGTCGGCATCCCTGACGCCGAGGCTCGCATGAACGACTTCCCGGGCGCCTTCTCCGGCGGGATGCGGCAGCGCGTCTGCATCGCCATCGCCACCGCCTGTTCGCCGAAGCTCCTGATCGCGGACGAGCCGACCACGGCACTCGACGTGACCGTGCAGGCCCAGGTGCTCGACCTGCTCGACGACATGGTCTCGGAGCAGGACACGGGCGTGATCCTGATCAGCCACGACCTCGGCGTCATCTCCAGTTTCTGTGACCGCATCCTCGTGATGTACGCCGGCCGCATCGTCGAGCAGGGCACCGCCGAGCAGATCGTCGGCGACCCGCAGCACCCGTACACCCACGCGCTCCTCGGCTCGATCCTCAAGCTCTCCGAGCCGATCCCGCCACGGCTGCGCACCATCTCCGGGGCGCCGCCCACCGCCGGCCGTCGGCCGACCGGCTGTGCGTTCGCCCCGCGCTGTCCGGCCGCCGTCGACACGTGTCTGACCAACGACCCGGCGCTCGTCCAGGCGCCGCTCGGCGGGACCGGTCAACGGGTCGCGTGCGGCGTCGTCGCCCCCGAGGCGTTCGCCGTCGAGCAGGAGTCGGCCGCATGAGCCGGCTCGACGGATCGGACCTCGTCAACGGTCCGAGCAGCCGGTCGCGGGCCGGGGAGGCCCTGTTGCAGGTGCAGGACCTCGAGGTCACCTTCCGGCGCTCAGGCGGCATCGGCCGACGCGCCTCCCGGGTGCCCGCCGTCCAGGGCGTCAGTTTCGAGCTGCGGGCCGGTGAGACCCTCGGCATCGCCGGCGAGTCGGGCTCCGGCAAGAGCACCATCGCCAGGACGCTCATGGGCATCAACCAGGCGTCCGGCGGCAGCATGCGCTTGAACGGTGAGGACGTCGGGGCGCTGCGCGGTCGTCGGCTCGCCGAGTACCGGCGCACGATGCAGATGATCTTCCAGGACCCGTACGATTCGCTCGACCCGCGCATGAAGGTGGGGGAGACGCTCCTGGAGGCGATCTCGCTCCGCACCACCAAGCCGACCGATCCCCGGCGGGCGGTCGAGGGCATCCTCGACCAGGTCGGCCTGTCGCGCAGCTTCATCGAACGGCGACCGCGCGAGCTGTCTGGCGGCCAGCGCCAACGCGTGTCGATCGCCCGCGCGCTCTGCGTCGACCCCCGCCTCATCCTCTGCGACGAGGCCGTCTCAGCCCTCGACGTCTCGGTGCGGGCGCAGGTGCTCAACCTGCTCAAGGACCTGCAGGAGGACCTCGGCCTCGCCTACCTCTTCATCTCGCACGACCTGTCCACACTCCGCTTCATGGCCGACCACGTCGGCATCATGTACCTCGGACGCCTCGTCGAGATCGGGACGCGGGACGAGATCTTCGACAACCCGCAGCACCCGTACACGAGGGCGCTGCTCTCGGCGGTGCCGGAGCCGATCGTCCGCGACCGCTCGACCCGCCTCCCACGGGTCCGCCTGACGGGTGAACCGCCGAGCGCCGCGAACCCGCCGAGCGGGTGCAGCTTCCACCCGCGGTGCCCCATGGCCCAGGAGGTCTGCGGCACGGTGGCGCCGCCCCTGCGGACGACGGCCTCCGGTCAGGCCGCCGCCTGCCACTTCGCGGACCCGGTGCTGGTGCCGGAGCCCTCCCGGATCGGAGCCGACGCATGAGCGAAGCCCTCCCACCCGTCATCGGCCAGGGTGTCGACCTGGCGGCGACCGACGACGACCGACCCATGCGCGCCCGCGAGGTGCTGCGCAGTCTCCGTCGCGACCCCGCGGCCCTCGTCTCGCTCGTCGTGCTCCTCCTCATCGCGCTGATCGCGGTGCTGGCACCACTCATCACCCCGCACGACCCCCTGCAGACCTACAACGACATCGGGCTCGGACCACAGGGCCAGCCGCTCCCGCCCGGCACGCCGGGCTTCCTGCTCGGCACCGACGCGCTCGGTCGCGACGTGCTCTCCCGCCTCATCTCCGGGACGCAGGTGTCGCTCGTGATCGGCATCGTCGCCAACGGGCTCGCGACCATCGTGGGGGTGACGGTCGGCGTCATCGCCGGGTACTTCGGCGGCATCGTCGAGGCCGTGCTCATGCGGATCACCGACGTCGTGATCTCGTTCCCGATCCTGCTGCTGTGCACCGCCCTCATCGCGGTCACGACCCGGAGCACGACGAACGTCATCATCGTCATCGCCCTCATCTACTGGACGACGCTCGCGCGGATCATCCGCGGGATGGTCATCTCACTGAAGCACCGGGAGTTCGTCATCGCGACCCGGACGCTCGGGGTCGGGCACCTGCGGATCATGTGGAAGCACATCATCCCTCACCTGCTGCCGGCGATCATCGTCTACGCGACCCTCGGTGTCGCGTCCTCGATCCTCATCGAGAGCGCCCTGTCCTTCCTCGGCATCGGCGTCCCGATCCCGCAGGCGTCCTGGGGCCAGATGATCTCCGACGGCAGCACCTACTTCCAGATCGCCCCCTGGATGCTCTTCATCCCCGGCATCTGCCTCATCGTCACGGTAATGGCGTTCAACCTGGTCGGCGACTGGTTGTCCGAGATGCTCGACTCAGCAGCACCGATGGCGAGGTAGACCGTGTTCTGGTGGCTTGCACGACGACTCGGGCAGATGGCCCTCGTCCTCTTCGGGGTGGTCAGCCTCGCGTTCCTCCTCGTCTACGCCGTGCCTGCGGACCCTGCGGCCACGCTCGCTGGTCCGAACGCGAGCGCCGAGACGATCGCGTCCATCCGTGCGCAGCTCGGCCTCGACGCGCCGCTGTGGGAGCAGTACCTCGGCTTCATCGGGCGGCTCCTAAGCGGTGACCTCGGCACCTCCTACGTCCTGCGCGAGACGAGCGTGTTCGAGCGGATCGTCTCCGCGCTGCCCACGACGGTCCTCGTGGCCATCGGCGGGCTCATCTGGCAGATCGTCCTCGGGGTCCCGGCCGGCATCTACGCGGCCTACCGTCGCGGTGGCTGGGTCGACCGCACGGTGACCTTCGTCTCCCTCATCGGCCTCTCGGCACCGTCGTTCTGGCTCGGCCTGCTCCTCATCTACTACTTCGCGTTCAGCTGGGGCCTGTTCCCGCTCAACGGGCTCGGCGATCCGATCATCTGGTACCTCGTGCTGCCGACCTTCACGCTCGGCTCGGGCGGCGGCGCCTGGTACGCCCGCATGACGCGCACCAACATGATCGAGACGCTCGACTCGCCGTTCGTCCGCATGGCCCGGGCGAAGGGCATGCCGGAGCGCACCATCCTGTGGCGCCACTGCTTCCGGCACGTCGCCATCCCGCTCGTCACGATGATCGGGCTCGACTTCGGCTACTTCCTCGGCGGCGTCGTGATCGTCGAGACCGTGTTCGGACTGAACGGCATCGGCCGGCTCGCCTTCGACGCGATCTCCAACCTCGACACCCCGATGATCGTCGGCACGGTGCTGTTCTCGGCCCTGTTCATCGTGGTCGTCAACTTCATCGTCGACCTCCTCTACTCCGTCATCGACCCACGCGTCCGCCTCCAGCGCGCGTGACCTGAACCTCCGACCGATCCCACCACCGTCCGCGCATCGCACGATGCCGGCACCCGCAGAAGGAGAACCACCATGTCCGATCGCAAGCTCCGAGTCGCCGTCGTCGGTGCCGGCCGCTGGGCCGTCCGCTCCCACATCCCCGGCTGGCAGCGCGACCCGCGCGTCGAGGTCGTCGCGTTGGCCGAGATCGACGAGGAGGCGCTCGCCTCGGCGGCCGCGGAGTTCGGGATCGAGCGTGCGGTGACCGACTACCGGGAACTGATCGACGACCCCGACATCGACGTCATCGACGTCGCGACCGGCAACGCCATGCACTTCGAGATCTCCATGGCGGCCATCGCGGCGGGCAAGCACGTGCTGTGTGAGAAGCCCGTCAACAGCGACTACACCGAGACCCGTCGTGCCGCGGCGCTCGCCGCCGAGCGTGGCGTCAAGACGAAGCTCGGTTTCACCTTCCGCTTCGCCCCCGCGATCCAGTACGCGAAGCACCTCATCGACCAGGGCTTCATCGGCGAGCCCTACATCTTCAACGGCTACGAGCAGAACAGCCAGTGGATCGACCCGAAGACCCCGCTGCGCCAGGTGGACCCTGACGCCGACCCCGAGGTGATCGCCGTCTCCTCCATCGAGGGGTACGGTGCTCCGATCATCGACATCATGCACTGGTGGCTCGACGCGCCCATGACGAGCGTCGTCGGCACGATGCGCAACTTCGTCCCTGAGCGGATGGTCCGCGACACCGGTGCCATGCAGCGCATGAACATCGACGACGGCGACATGTGGATCGCCGAGTTCGAGCAGGGTCGCCTGGCGTCCATCCAGTCGTCCTACGTCACCGTCGGCAACTTCCCCGGCATCGAGGCCCGCATCTACGGCTCGGAGGGTGCGATCATCGTCCGCCTGGTCGAGGAGGCCGGCATCTGCCAGACGATCAAGGTCGCGAAGAAGGACCAGGTCGAGTTCGAGGAGCTCGAGATCCCGCAGGAGTTCTTCCCCGAGGGTGGGGCGTCCACCGAGCCCTGGCCGTTCCTCTTCTACTCGAACCTCTGCAAGGACTTCGCCACCGAGATCCTGTCCGGCGAGGACTTCAACCAGGGCAACTTCGACCAGGGCGCGCTCGTCCAGGAGACGATCAACGCGTTCGAGCTGTCGTTCCGCACGCGCGCCTGGTGCGACTTCCCGCTCGCGCTCGCCCCGTCGGATGCGAACGACGCCGAGGCGGCCCGCGCGTGACGGACGCCGAGACGGTCGTGCCGCTCGCAGCGGTCGACGCGGCGGCCCACGCCTGGGGCGAACTCGCCGACGATCAGGCGGCGGCGACGATGCTCACCAGGGTGCTCGCAGCGGTCGACGTCCCGGGCGTGAGCTACGCCGACGCCCGGCTCATCGAGGCCGAGGAGGTGCGCCTGTACTCGACGCTCGAGTCCGGACTCGACGAGCGGATCGAGCACAACCTCGGTGTCGGCGTGCGTGTGCTCTTCAACGGCAGCTGGGGGTTCGCCTCCGTTCCGATCGACGACGCCGACGACCTCACGCTCGCGGCTCATCGCGCGCTCGCCAATGCGCGCAACGCCGATCGGGTCTCCGACGCGTACCGCACGGAACTGCCGCCGATGCCGGCGGTGAGCGGCCGGTACGCGACCGACGTCGTGCTCGACCCCTTCGCGGTGTCGGCGTCGACCCGGCAGGCGCTGCTCGGCGACATCCTGAGCGCCGCGAGCGCGCCCGTCGAGGTGGTGATGGCCCAGGCCGGCCTGAACGCGAAGCGACAGCACCGGCACTTCGCCAACACGGAGGGCTCGATGCAGCACCAGCACCTCATCGAGAGCGGGGCGATGGCGCTCGTGAACGCGGTCGGCCACGGCACGATGCAACGGCGTTCCTTCCCGAACTCCTTCCACGGCAACACCGCGCAGGCGGGGTGGGAGTACGTCGAAGGCCTCCGGATGGTCGAGGAGGCCGATCGGATCGGGCGGGAGGCCGTCGAGCTGTTGACGGCGCCGCTCGCGCCGCAGGGCACGGCCGACGTCATCGTCGGCCCGGCGCAGATGGCCCTCCAGATCCACGAGTCCACGGGTCACGCCCTCGAGCTCGACCGCATCCTCGGCGACGAGGCGAACTACGCGGGCACCTCGTTCATCGGGCCCGACGCGGTCGGCTCGCTCCGATACGGCTCCGAGGCGGTGAACATCACCTCCGACCCGACGGTGCCCGGCACCCGAGGCTCCTTCGCGTTCGACGACGAGGGCGTCCCGGCGTCCCGCCAGCCGCTCATCTCGGAGGGGATCATCCGCAACTTCCTCTCGACGCGGGACTCGGCCGCCCGGATCGGGGTGCCGTCGATCGGCGCCGCCCGCTCCGACGGCTGGGGGTACACGCCCGTGTGCTTCGCGACGAACGTGTTCCTCGAACCCGGCAGCGGGTCGACCGAGGAACTGCAGGAGCGTCTCGGAGACGGCTACTACATCGACGACAACCGCAGCTGGTCGATCGACGAGCGGCGACACAACTTCCAGTTCGGCACCGAGGTGGCGTACGAGGTGAAGAACGGTCGGCGGGGTCGCCTGCTGCGTGGCTTCTCGTACGGCGGCACGACGCCCGAGTTCTGGCAGTCCGTCGAGGCGGTCGCGGGACCCGAGGAGTTCAAGGCCTTCGGCATGCCCTGCGGCAAGGGCGAACCCAAGCAATGGGGCTTCCTCGGGCACGGCGCCTCGCCGACGCTCGTGCGGAACCTCCGGATCGGAGTGGACCGATGAGCGACACCGACAGCACGACCACCACCGCCTTCGGGCCCGTCGTCGGCGGCGAGCGAGCCGCCGAGGCGCTCGAGGCGGCCCTGCGCGACGCCCCGGCGGACCGGATCGAGGCGTTCCTCACCGGTCGACGAGGGGACTTCACCCGCTTCGCCGGTCGTCGGGTGCACCAGAGTCAGGCCATCGACGAGGTGCAGATCATGGTCCGCGCCGAGGTGGACGGGCGGGCGTCGCTCGCCGCTGCCAGTTCGATCGCCGGGATCGGCCGGGCGGTCGCGAACGCGAGCACCGCCGCGCGGGAGCAGGCCGAGCGAGGGCTCCCAGCCGCACCGCCACGAGCCGAGCCCGGCCCGGTCGACGAACCCGTCGTGTCGGGACGCACCGCGTCCGGCGCCCTGCTCTGGGGCGAGGACACGGCGGCCTGGGACGTCGGTGAACACGTCGCCCTCGCCGATCGCGCGATGACGGAGGCCGACCGCGCCGGTGGTGTGGCCGCAGGCATGTTCGGCCGCGCGGTCACGGAGGTCGCCTTCCACGACCGCGAGCGCGGGACCTCCCGGTACGCCGCGGCGACCGAGGCGCAGGGTTCCCTCACCGTCCGCATCGACGACGGATCCTCGCACTGGAAGGACCTCTCCCGGTCGTCGGACCGCCTGCTGGCGGCGGAGTCCGTCGAGCGGACGCTCTCCGAGGCGTCCGCCACCCGGGGTCGCGCCCCGCTCGCCCCCGGCGAGTACGACGTCGTGCTCGGGGCGCTCGCCGCCGGAGAGTTCCTCGACTTCTTCGGCGCTTTCGGCTTCACCGGCGGGGCGCTGGCGTCCGGGTTCGGCACCCCCGCGACCCGCGCCGGTGAACAGGCGGCCTCGTCGCTCGTCTCGGTGCACGACGACGCGACGGCCGACCTCGGACTGCCGTTCCCGTTCGACTTCCAGGGCACCACGAAGCGCGACGTCCCGTTCCTCGACCACGGCCGGGTCGCGGAGGTCGTCACCGACCGGGAGACCGCCTTCGCGCTCGGGACGGCATCGACCGGAAACTTCCACATCGCCCGGGAGGAGGCGCCCCATGCGATCCCGATGAACGTCATCCTCCGTGCAGCCGACACGACCGAGCTCGACCTCATCGCGGGCGTCGAACGCGGGGTGTACCTGCAGCGCTTCTGGTACACGCGCACCGTCGATCCGGTCCGCTCCACGATCACGGGGGTCACGCGCGACGCGTGCTTCCTCATCGAGAACGGTCGCATCACGCGGCCGGTCGAGTCGCAGCGCTTCACGGTGAGCGTGCTCGACAGTCTCGCGCGGGTCGACGGCGTCGGATCGGTCTCGCTGAGCCAGCCGCTCATGAACGTGTTCAACGGTGCCGCGACCGCGCCACCACTCCGCATCCGCGGCTTCGCCCTCGGCACAGCCCCGGCCCCGAAGGGAGCGACGGCATGAGCCTCAGGACCAACGAGGACCGCCTGGTCACGCAGATCCTCACCGGAGAGGTCTGGCCGCCCCAGGCCGACCGTCACGGCTACCGGGTCGACCCCGACGGCCACCCCTTCATCCTGCCCGGCATGGGCGGGGTGACGATGGGTGCGCACGTCGGTGAGGCCGCAACGGGGCATGCAAGCGACCACCTCGAACCCGGCCTGTCGATCCGGCACGCGGGCGCCGAGGCGAACGCCGCACTGCAGTTCCTCAGCTGCGTGGGCAACATCGTGACGGTGCGCTCGGGGGCGGCGGCAGGAGCCGAGGGTGTCGTCATCGGCCAGCACGCCTACGTCCTCGCCGACTTCGCCGACGGGGCGCTCCGCCAGGTGACGACCGGCGACGCCGTGAGCGTCGAGGCCCGCGGTCAGGGCCTGCGCCTCCTCGACCACCCGGACGTCCGGGTGAAGAACCTGGACCCGCGGCTCCTGCCGCACCTGCCGTTCTCGACGGCGGCCGACGGCACGCTCGAGGTCGGCGTGGCCATGCGCGTCCCGGCCGAGGCGGCCGGCGCCGGTGGCGGCATGCTCTCCGAGTTCGCCAACACCGACCTCATGGGCGCCTACCCGGGCCTCAGCGAGGACCTGTCGCTCGGCCTCGAGTCCCTCCGCATCGGCGACATCGTCGTCCTCGAGGACCAGGACCACTCCTACGGACGCGGCTACCGGCCCGGCTGGATCACGATCGGGGTCATCTCCACCGGCGAGTGCCGCCTCTTCGGGCACGGTCCCGGCCCGTCGACCCTGCTGTCGGGACCGGTGTCGGCGTTCACGGTCGTCGACGACCGCGCCGCCAACCTCGGCACCGCGCTCGCCGGCATGGGCCGAGCGACGACCACGACCACGACTACGACCACGACGGAGACGGCCGCATGAGCTCGATCATCGCCAACAACCTGCTCGGCTTCGTCGAGCACGCCGGCCTCACCCCCATGGTGTCCTACCGGATCGACCGCGACGGACACCCCTACGTGCCGATCGGCGACGGCGGGGTCGTCCTCGGCGTGCACCTGGGAGACTCGGTCTTCGCCTCAGACACCGACCACGTCGCACCCGGGGTCACGCTCGTGCACCCGGACGCCGGGTCGCGCTTCGGACTGACGTCCTTCGCCTGCATCGGGAACCGCGCGACCGTCCGGTCCGGTGCGGCGACCGGGGCGACGGGGTCCGTCGTCGGCAAGCGCGGTGAGGCGGGCCGGGTCATCGTCTCCTTCGACGACGAGACGATGGCCGCCCTGCTGCCCGGGGACCGGATCGCGGTGCACGCCATGGGTCAGGGCCTGCGCCGCGAGGACCTGCCCGAGGAGATCGTCCTGCTGAACATCGACCCCGCCCTCCTCGACGCGCTTCCGCTGCGCGTCGAGGACGGTGTCGCGGGCTTCGACGTGGTCGGGGTGCTGCCGGGCAAGGTGGCCGGCAACGGTATCGGCCGACCCGCGCACCAGTGGGACGTCGACCTCGCCGTGGTGCCGGAATCGCCCGAACTCGCCGGGATCGACATGCGGCTCGGGGACCTGTTCGCGGTCGAGCACCTCGACGTCCGCCACAACATGGGGTACCGGCGGGACTGGATCACCGTGGGGATCATCGTCCACGGCGGCTCGCCCATGCCCGGTCACGGTCCCGGATTCGTCCCGATCGCCTGCGGTCCACGGTCGGTCCTCCAGCCCCGGACCGTCAGCGAGGAGGCAGGCGGTGTCCGGCCTGCGCTCACGGCGGAGCGGCTCGCGGCGGTCGCGCCCTGGCCGACCGACTGACCGACCGAAGGAACGCGCGACGCACCGCGCCACGACCGACGCATCGCCGCGCCCGCGGCAGGATGGACCATCATGCAGATTCTCATCGCCAGCCACCTCGAACCCGAGCACGTCGAGGCGATCCGCGCCTCGCACCCGGACGTCGAGGTGCTCTACGACCCGTCGCTCATCGGCGTCCCGCAGTACGTGGCCGACCACCACGGTCCGACGCCCCGGCTCTCCGCCGCTGAGCAGCAGCAGTGGGAGGACATGCTCGCGCGGGCCGAGGTGGCGTTCGACTTCGACTGGCAGGATCCGGCTGCCCTGCCGCAGCGGGCACCGAACCTGAAATGGATCCAGGCCACGAGTGCGGGCATCGGCGCGTTCATGCGTCGCACGGGTCTCGACCGGAGCGGCATCGTCGCGACGACGGCCGGTGGCGTGCACGCCGTGCCGCTCGCCGAGTTCGCCCTGACCGGCGCGCTCTTCGTCGTGAAGGGCCTGCCGTACCTGCAGCGTCAGCAGCGCGAGCACCGGTTCGAGCGGTACACCACGAGGCAGCTCGCCGGCATGCGCGTCACGGTCGTCGGCGTCGGCGGGATGGGCTCGAACGTGGTCCGGACCTTCGACGCGATCGGTGCCCGCGTGACCGCGGTGGGTCGCGTGGGCGGGAGCTACGAGCTGCCGGAGGGCGTCGAGCTGAGCGATGTCGACCGGCTCGACGAGGTGCTGCCGACCACGGACGTGCTGGTGCTCTGCACGGCGCTCACCCCCGAGACCGAGAACCTCATCAGTGCGGACCGGATCGCACTCCTCCCCGAGGGGGCAGCCGTCGTCAACATCTCGCGCGGTCAGGTGATCGACGAGGACGCCCTCATCGAGGCCCTCCGCTCGGGTCGACTCGGCGGTGCCGCCCTCGACGTGTTCCGCGAGGAGCCCCTGCCCGCCGACTCGCCCCTCTGGGACCTCGACAACGTGCTCATCTCACCGCACTCCGCGTCCACGGTGGAGAGCGAGAACGCGACGCTCACCGCGCTCTTCATCGAGAACCTCGCCCGGTACCGCGCGGGGGAGCCGCTGCTCAACCGCTTCGACGCCGACCGGGGCTACTGACCGCTCGGCCACGATCACGACTCGCGGATCGCCCGCCAGTCGTGCCGCGCGGCGAAGCGGCCGTCGATGAACACGTCGATGTAGCGTGCGCCACCGTCGATCGGTTCCTGGATGATCACCCGAACCGACACCATGTGTCGTTCCTGCACCCCGACCTCGACGTCGAAGACGTTCGGCATGATGCGCCCCAGATTGCCCCCGCTGTCGGCCGCCAGCCACCCGTCGACCTCGATCGTCACCCGGTTCCGGATCCCGGCGACCCGCACGGTGACGTGATGGGGCTCGTCGACCCCGACGGTGAAGCTGAATGAGACGGCCATGACCACCATCAGACCACACGCGTCGACCGCTGGGCGCTGCTCAGGTGATCGGCCCGCCGGTGCACCGCGCGACGAGCTGGATCTCGACGGGTGCATCGCCGGGAAGCGCGGCGACCCCGAGGGCGGCGCGGACGGGCAGTGAGGCGTCGGGGAACCGTTCGACGACCACGGCGCTCGCCGCGTCGGCGATCTCACTCAGCCGGACGAAACCGTCGGCCACCGCGAGGTAGACGGTCAGGGAGATCACCTCGGTGAGGATGGCACCCTCGGGAACGGCGCTCGCCGCCGCGGCGAGGGCGCGCTCGGTCGCGATCCGGGTGGCGGCCAGCGCCTGGGCGTCGTCGAGTTCGCGACCGATCCGGCCGGTCGCCACGAGCGCGCCGTCGACCCGTGGGGTCATGCCGGCGGTGTGGACCAGCTCGCCGACGAGCCTCGCGACCGAGTAGGCGCCGGCCGGACGGAGTCCCGCGTCGCGGGCTGCCTCGTCCGTCACGCGTGGATGCCGGCTGCGGTCGCGAGTCCGGTCAGGCACACGACCATGCGGTCGAGCGCGGCGGCCCACTGGGTCTCGTCGCGGGCGTAGCAGATCCGGAAGTGCCCGGTGCCGGACGGACCGAACTGGTAGCCGGGTGAGACGACGACCTGCGCCTCGCGCTGCAGGGCGCCGGCGACCTCGACGTCGGACACCCCGAACGCGGAGACGTCGAGGAACAGGTAGGCCGTGCCGTCCTGGGGGCTCATCCGCAACCCCGGTACGCGGGAGAGGGTCTCGACCGTGGTCCGCTTGATCGCCTCGAGGTCGGCGATGCGCTCACGGAGGAAGTCGTCGTCGTCGACGAGCCACCGGGCGAGCATGCGCTGCGCGTAGGCGGGCGCGCGGAGCGAGGTCATGGCGAGGGTCTGCTCGACCGACGCGATCACGTCCTCCGGCGCGACGACGACGCCGATGCGGAAACCGCTCATGGACTCGGTCTTCGACGGACCGAGGAGGGTGATGGTGCGGTCGGCCATGCCGGGCTCGGAGCGCAGGTGCGGGAACGGGGTGTCCGTGTAGAGGAGTCGGCTGTACAGCTCGTCGACCAGGACGCGGAAACCGCCGGCGACGGCGAGTTCGGCGACCCGGGAGATCATCGTCGCGGGGTAGACGGCGCCGGTGGGGTTGTTCGGGTGGGAGAACATGAGCAGCTTCGGCTGCTCGGGGAGGAACTGCTCCACCGCGTCGAGGTCGAGGCTCGGGTGCTCGCCGTCCAAGACGAGTGGGATGCGCTCGACCCGCGCTCCGAGGAAGGCGAGGATCCGCTCGCAGAACAGGTAGTCGGGGTCGGCGAGGAGGACGAGGTCGCCCTCGTCGATGATCGACGACAGCGTCGTGAACAGCGCCCCCTGCGTGCCGGGCGTCAGGGCGAGGTTGTCGGCACCGACGTGGCTGCCGAGGAAGCCGCCGATCGCCGTGGCGAGCTCGGCCAGGACGCCCGGGTCGCCGCGGTACGGCGTGTACGCCCACGCACCGGTGGCGACCGCCTCGCGGATGGCCTCGTCCGCCCAGGCCGGCGGTGGGAAGCGCACGGTGTCGAAGTGGGTCGTGTCCAGCAGGCCGTGGCCTCCGCCGTCAAGGCGGAGGGAGAGGTCGGCTTCGCGGACGGAGAGCCCGGGAGCGGCCTCGCGATAGGTGAGATGCGTTCGAGCCACGCGCGCGCTCTGCGCCGGACGCAGGCCGGGAGCGGTTGGCGTGTCGTCGCCGAGCTGGGCGGTGGTGGCCGCAGGCGGGTGCACAGACATACGAGCTCCTCAGAACAGTGAGGTCCGCCTCATCCGGACCTGTCATCTGTAGACTGTATACTATCGACAACCGGTGATCCATGATCCGCGTCAGAAGCCGACGCTCGTCGGATCGGGCGGAAACGCCCGGTCCTTGCGTCGGGGCTTCCGCACGCGCACGTTTCGTGCTCGTAACGAATCAGCACCGGAAGGCCCCTGGGTTTGAGGGATTTGTTCGGAGCGTGCTGTAATCCTCTACAAGCACGTGCGAAGAACCTGCACACAGCCGTGCCGTCTCTCACACACAGAAAATGAGGTCGACATCAATGTCATCCCCACGTAGTGGATTCCGGAAGAGCGCCGTCGCGCTCGCGGGTCTGTCCATCACCGCTCTCGCCCTCGCCGGCTGCGCCGCCGGCAACGATGGCGGTTCCAGCAGCGGTGCCAGCGGCACGATCGTCATCGGTACGACCGACAAGGTCACGACGCTCGACCCGGCCGGATCCTACGACAACGGCTCCTTCGCCGTCATGAACCAGGTCTTCCCGTTCCTCCTGAACACGCCGTACAACAGCCCCGACGTCGAGCCCGACATCGCCGAGTCGGCCGAGTTCACCTCGCCGACCGAGTACACGGTGAAGCTCAAGAAGGGCCTCAAGTGGGCGAACGGCAACGACCTCACCTCCTCGGACGTGAAGTTCAGCTTCGATCGCCAGCTGGCCATCGCCGATGACAACGGCCCGTCGTCGCTCCTCAGCAACCTCGAGAAGACCGACGCGCCCGACGACCTCACCGTCGTCTTCACGCTGAAGACCGAGAACGACCAGACCTTCCCGCAGGTGCTCTCGAGCCCCGTCGGCCCGATCGTCGACGAGGACGTCTTCTCCGCCACCGAGGTCACGCCCGACAACGACATCGTCAAGGGCAAGGCCTTCGCCGGCCAGTACACGATCGACAGCTACAAGTTCAACGAGCTCATCTCGTACAAGAAGTACGCCGACTACCAGGGCCTCCTCGGCGAGGCGAAGAACGACACCGTCAACGTGAAGTACTACACCGACGAATCCAACCTGAAGCTCGACGTCAAGCAGGGCAACATCGACGTCGCGTCGCGCAGCCTCTCGGCGACCGACATCGAAGACCTGAAGAAGGACAAGAACGTCAAGGTCGTCGACGGCCCCGGTGGCGAGATCCGCTACTTCGTCTTCAACTTCGACACGATGCCCTACGGTGCCACCACCGCTGACGCCGACCCGGCGAAGGCGCTCGCCGTCCGCCAGGCCGCTGCCGACCTGATCGACCGCGCAGCGATCGCGAAGGACGTCTACAAGGACACGTACACCCCGCTCTACTCCTACGTGCCCGCCGGCTTGACCGGCGCCACCGAGTCCCTCAAGGGCCTCTACGGCGACGGCGACGGCGGCCCGGATGCCGCGAAGGCCAAGGAGACGCTCGAGGCAGCCGGTGTGACCGTTCCGGTCGCGCTCAACCTCCAGTACAACGGTGACCACTACGGTTCCGGCTCCGGCGACGAGTACGCGCTCATCAAGGACCAGCTGGAGGCCGACGGCCTGTTCACCGTCAACCTGCAGCAGACCGAGTGGGTGCAGTACTCGAAGGACCGCACCACGGACGTCTACCCTGCCTACCAGCTGGGTTGGTTCCCGGACTACTCCGACGCGGACAACTACCTGACGCCGTTCTTCGCCACGGACAACTTCCTCGCGAACCACTACGACAACCCGGCCGTCAACGACCTGATCAACCAGCAGCGCTCCACGACGGACGCGGACGCACGCACCAAGCTCATCGAGCAGATCCAGGACGCGGAGGCGGCCGACCTGTCGACCATCCCGCTGCTCCAGGGCGCCCAGGTCGCGGTCGTCGGCAAGGACATCTCCGGCACCGTCCTCGACGCGTCGTTCAAGTTCCGCTACGCACCCATCACCAAGGGCTGAGTAGCCTGACCAACTGATATCCGACTACAGTGAGTCGGACGTCGCGATCGGGGTGGCTCCACAGAGCCGCCCCGATCGTCTGTCCGGGCTCTACCGAGTCGGTGATCGAGGAGGATCCACTGCAATGACGGCAGCTGTCGCAACCCCACCCCCCAAGGCGGCCAGACGTTCCGGAGGTGGCGGACTCTGGCGGTACCTCGTCATCCGCTTCCTGTTGATCATCCCGACGGTGTTCATCCTCGTCACCATGGTCTTCTTCCTGATGCGCCTGACCGGTGACCCGATCACGGCGGCGCTCGGAGGCCGACTCCCGGCCGATCAGCTCGCCGAACGCATCAGCGCGGCCGGCTACGACCGGCCGCTCTTCGTCCAGTACGTCGAGTTCCTCGGACAGATCGCGGTCGGCAACTTCGGCACGACGATCTCCGACAACCGGCCGGTCATCGAGGTCCTCCTCACGTACGGCTCCGCGACGCTCGAGCTCGCGATCTACGCCCTCATCGTCGCGTTCATCGTCGGCATCCCGCTCGGTATGCTCGCCGCCGCGCGCCGCGACCGCTGGCAGGACGCGGGCCTGCGCGTCTTCGCGATCCTCAGCTACGCGACCCCCGTGTTCTTCGCCGGCCTGCTGCTCAAGCTCATCTTCTCCGTGTGGCTCGGAATCCTCCCGGTCGCCGGTCGAGCCAGCACCGGCACCGAGCTGACGCTCCAGACGATCTCCAACCCGTCCGGCATCTACCTGATCGACGCGATCCGCCTCGGCGACCCGACGGCGATCAGTGACGTCCTCGCCCATGCGGTGCTCCCGGCGATCGCCCTCGGCCTGCTGACGGCCGGCGTCTTCCTGCGGCTGGTCCGCACCAACGTCATCGGCACGCTCGGTTCCGGCTACGTCGACGCGGCCCGGTCGCGCGGCGTCAGCGAGTTCCGGCTCGTGACGAAGCACGCCTACCGTCCGGCGCTCATCCCGATCATCACGGTCATCGGCCTGCAGATCGCGCTCCTCCTCGCGGGCGCGGTCCTCACCGAGACGACGTTCGAATGGAAGGGCCTCGGCTTCATGCTGAGCGAGTACCTCAAGGCACGTGACTTCGTCGCCGTCCAGGGGATCGTCGCGCTGCTGGCCGTCATCGTCGCCCTGACCAACTTCATCGTCGACATCATCGCGGCGATCATCGACCCGAGGGTGAGGTACTGAGCATGAGTGCTCCGACAGCCACCACCGCCGTGCACACCGCGCCCGCGAAGCGTCCGCTGCGCGACCGCCTGCCCGTCGTCAAGCAGTTCCGCCAGTCCGTCGGGCTGCAGCGGGCGATGCTCGTCATCGGTCTCGTCGTCACGGGTGTGTTCGTGCTCATCGCGATCCTCGCCCCGCTCGTCGCGCCCTACCGGTTCAATCAGCTGCGCGGCGACGACGGTTCGTTCGGTACGCAGCAGGCGCCGAACGCGACGAACCTCCTCGGGACGACCGTCGGCGGGTACGACGTCCTGTCCCGCGTGCTCTGGGGTGCCCAGACCGCGCTGTTCGTCATCGTGGCAGCGATCATCCTGTCGATCTTCGCGGGCGTGCTGCTCGGCCTCGTCGCCGGGTACTTCGGCGGCTGGCTCGACCGCGTGCTCGTCGTGGTGTGCGACGCGGTCTACGCGTTCCCGTCACTGCTGCTCGCGATCGTCATGTCGATCGTCATCAGCCGTGGCCAGTCGAGTCTCTGGGGCGGCATCCTCGCCGCAGCGATCTCGATCACCGTGGTCTTCATCCCGCAGTACTTCCGGGTGATCCGCTCCGAGGTCGTGCGCATCAAGAGCGAGGCGTTCGTCGAGTCGGCGAAGGTCATCGGTGCGTCGAGCTCCCGCATCATGTTCCGGCACGTGTTGCGGAACGCGACGCGGACGCTGCCGCTCATCATCACCCTCAACGCCTCCGAGGCCATCCTCACGCTCGCGGGGCTCGGCTTCCTCGGCTTCGGCATCGAGCCGACCGCTGCCGCCGAGTGGGGCTACGACCTCAACCGGTCCGTCTCCGACGTCACGAGCGGCATCTGGTGGACCGCGCTGTTCCCCGGCCTCGCGATCGTGCTCGTCGTGCTCGGCATCACGCTCGTCGGTGAGAGCCTCAACGACCTGTCCGACCCGCGTCTGCGCAGCCGTCGTCGGGTCGGCGCGTCGAGTGGATCGGTCGCTGCGACGTCGAGCATCACGACCACCGGAGGCACGCCCGACAGCCCCGGTGGCGCCGGGATGATGGACGCCGAGTCGCTGGGAGCCGTGAGCGACGCCGCGGCGGACAGCGATCTGGAGAACCGAAGAGAGGACGAGCGCTCATGAGCCAGTCGACGCCGACCACCGGTCCACGCGACCTCGGCACCAAGGACATCGTCAGCATCCGCGACCTCGGGGTCTCGTTCTCGACCGACGCCGGCGCCGTGAAGGCGATCAACGACATCTCGCTGTCGGTCGCACCGCGCGAGATCGTCGCGATCGTCGGCGAGTCCGGCTCGGGCAAGACGGTCACGGCCAAGACCATCCTTGGTCTGCTCCCGGAGACGGCGACCGCCTCGGGTGCCGTCGTCCTGCGCTCTCGCGACGGTTCGACCGAGCAGGACGTCGTCACGGCGTCGGCGGAGCAGCTGCGGTCCATCCGCGGCAGCGACGCGGCGATGGTGTTCCAGGAACCGTCGACGGCCCTCAACCCCGTCTACAAGGTGGGCTGGCAGATCGCCGAAGGTCTCCGCGCGCACGGGTCGTACACGAAAGCCGAGGCCCGGGCCAAGGCCATCGACATCCTGCGTCGCGTCGGCATCCCGGAGCCGGAGGAGCGGGTCGACTACTTCCCGCACCAGTTCTCCGGCGGGCAGAAGCAGCGCATCGTCATCGCGATGGCGCTCGTGCTCGACCCCGGTCTCATCGTGGCCGACGAGCCGACGACCGCGCTCGACGTCACGGTGCAGGCGGAGATCCTCGACCTCCTGCGTCGGTGCCGCGACGAGTTCGGCACGGCCATCGTCCTCATCACCCACAACATGGGCGTCGTCGCCGACCTCGCCGACCGCGTCGTGGTCATGTACCAGGGCGACATCGTCGAGGAGGCTCCCGTCCAGGAGCTGTTCTCCTCACCGAAAGCCGAGTACACGAAGAAGCTCCTGTCGTCGGTGCCGCACGTCGGCCGCGGCAAGAGCTCCGCGCCAGCCGAGGTCGAGCGCGGCAAGCAGTTGCAGCTCGGTGAGCCAGTTGTGGTCGCGAAGGGCCTCGAGATCGAGTACCCGGGTCGTTTCGGCCGTGCCGGGTTCCGGGCGGTCAAGGGTGTCGACTTCACGATCCATGCGGGCGAGGTCCTCGGCCTGGTTGGGGAGTCGGGGTCGGGCAAGACCACGATCGGCCGCGCGATCGCCGGGCTCACCAAGGTGACCGGCGGCTCGCTGTCGGTGCTCGGTGTGGAGATGAACCGGGTGAAGGAGCGCGAGTTCGCTCCGAAGCGTCGTGAGATCGGGTTCGTGTTCCAGGACCCGGCGACGAGCTTCAACCCGCTGCTCACGATCGCGGAGTGCGTGGCCGAACCGCTCATCGTCCACGGCCGCTTCGGCGATGCACGGGCGGCCCGACGCCGGGTGGACGAGCTGCTCGAAGCGGTGCAGCTGCCGAAGGCGTTCGGCGACCGCTTCCCGCACGAGCTCTCCGGTGGGCAGCGGCAGCGCGCTTCGCTCGCGCGGGCGTTGGCGCTCGAACCGGCCCTGCTGGTCGCCGACGAACCGACCTCGGCACTCGACGTGTCGGTCCAGGCCCGTGTGCTGGAGCTCTTCGCCGAGCTGCAGCGCGAGTTCGGGTTCGCGTCGCTGTTCATCAGCCACGACCTCGCCGTCGTCGACATCCTCGCCGATCGCATCGTGGTGCTGTACCGCGGCGACATCGTCGAGGAGGGGCCCGGTTCGGCGGTGCTCGGTGCGCCGAGCGACGTCTACACGCGTCGTCTCCTCGCGTCGCTCCCCGTGCCAGACCCGGCCGAGCAGGCCGTCCGTCGCGAGGAGCTCAAGCGCCTCCGCGCCTGACCCTCACCCCCGGTCCCTGAGCTGTCGAAGTGCGCCCTTCGACAGCTCAGGGACCGCGTCGGTTCAGGCCCGTGCTCAGCCGAGCTTGACGGCGGTGCCGTAGGCGACGACCTCCTGGTAGTTCTGGCCGACCTCGGCCGCGTCGAACCGCATCGCGAGCACCGCGTCGGCGCCGAGGGCGGTGGCCGCCTCGATGAGTCGCTGCTTCGCCTCCTCGCGGCTCTCAGCGAGCTGCTTGGTGAGCCCGGAGAGCTCACCGCCCAGGAGCGCCTTGAAGTTGGCGCCGAGCTGCACGCCGGCGTTGCGTGCACGGACCGTGAGTCCGGTCACCTCGCCCAGCACCTCGGTGACCTGGCGGCCGGGGACATCGTTCATCGTCGAGATCAGCATGCTCGCAGTCTGGCACCGCTGCGCCCGCCCCCATAGGGGGGATGTCCCGGTCTCCAGGGCCGTACCCCGGTCACCGACCTTTCCCGGGTCACCGACCTTCCCCCGGTCGCTGACCTTCCCCCGGTCGCTGAGCCTTCCCCGGTCACTGAGCTTGTCGAAGTGCAAGCACCGTGGCGCCTCACCCTTCGAGGGGCTCAGGGCCCCCGACATCGTGCGCCAAGGCTGTCGAGGCGGCCAACACGAGGGCAAGCTAATATATCTGTATGTCGAACCCCGAATCGCTGATCACCACGCACGGCCCACAGTCGCTCCAGATTCGCCAGGGCTTCACCGCGGGATCGATCGTCGGTGCTGTGATGACGATCGTCATCGGCATCCGGGCAGGGTTCGGTATCGCGGAGTATTTCGGCATGGCGCTCTGTTTCGCCGAGCTGCTTCTCGCGGCGTACCTGGTCATGACGCGGGTGAACCTGGCCCGCGGCCGGAGACGCTGAACGCCCGAGAGCTACCTGCACGAGACCCGGACGGAACGCGTGATTCCGTCCGGGTCTCGTGTCTCCAGCGAGTGCGCGCGTCGGGCGAGGTCGGCGGGTGACGGCAGACTGGGGTGGTGCACATCGTCCTCCAGCAGCTCGACGGCGCCCGCGTGCGCGTCGTGCACCTCGAGGACCGCCCCATTCCGTCCGGCGAACCACCTCCGGTCTCCGAGACCACCATCCCGCGCGCCGACCTCGCGGCCTTCGTCCGGCGTCTCGAAGCCGAGCCGAATCCGCCGCGCTGGGTCTGGGACGACACCACGCTCTGGTACCCGGCGCTCCTCGCCGCGGGTGTCCGGGTCGCCCGCTGCGTCGACCTCCGGCTCTCACACAACCTCCTCCGCAATGCCGCCTTCACCGCCGACTCCGCCCTCGCGACGGCTCCGGCCGGCCCGTGGGACGAGGTCCTCGACCCACGCGTCGCCCAGCGTGCTGAGGCGGTCGGGACGCTTTTCGACCTCGACCTCCCGGGCGGCGACCGCGATCCCGTCGCCGAGTTCACCCTCCAGCGAGACGCCGTCGAGGGCGCGACACCGCAGGGGCGCTCGCAGCTCGGACTCCTCCTCGCCGCCGAGTCCGCCGGAGCCCTCATCGCCGCGGAGATGACCTTCGCCGGTCTCCCGTGGGACGCCGAGGCCCACGACCGCATCCTCGCCGACGCCCTCGGTCCCAAGGTGCCACCCGGCGTCCGACCGGCGAAGCTGGCCGCGGTCCTCGAGGAGGTCAAGGCCGCCCTCGGGGTACAGGAGCTCAGCCCCGAGTCACCTGGCGAGCTCCTCAAGGCGCTCCAGCGTGCCGGCATCAACGCGACGTCCACCCGGCAGTGGGAGCTGCAGGAGATCGAGCACCCCGTCATCGAACCGCTGCTCCGGTACAAGAAGCTGTCCCGACTCCTCACCGCAAACGGCTGGATGTGGGTCGAGACCTGGGTGAAGGACGGACGCTTCCGCCCCACGTACGTGCCCGGCGGGGTCGTCACGGGCCGCTGGGCGTCCGACGGTGGCGGTGCCCTCCAGCTTCCGCACCAGGTCCGCGGTGCCGTCCTCGCGGACGAGGGCTGGCGTTTCGTCGTCGCCGACGCCGCGCAGCTCGAGCCACGCATCCTCACCGCGATGTCCGGCGACCGCGCGATGGCCGATGCCGGACGCGGCGTCGACCTCTACCAGGGCATGGTCGACGTCGGCGCGGTCGACACCAGACCACACGCGAAGATCGCGATGCTCGGTGCCATGTACGGCGCGACGACGGGGGAGAGCGGGCGCCTCCTGCCCCGGCTCACGAGGGCGTTCCCGCGGGCGATCGAGTTCGTCGAGGCCGCCGCCCGTGCCGGGGAGCGCGGGGAACGGGTCAGCACCCGGCTCGGCCGCACCTCACCGCTACCCGGCGAGACCTGGCGGGAGATCCAGTCGGCCGCATCGATGGAGGGGGCGAATGCCGCCGCGACCCAGCGCGCCCGCATGGAGGCGCGCAGCTGGGGTCGCTTCACCCGCAACTTCGTGGTGCAGGGCACCGCCGCCGAATGGGCGCTGTGCTGGATGGCCGGCCTCCGGACGCGGCTGCAGGCGCTCGCCGCAGAGTCGGTCGGTCCGGCGGCCGCGCTCACCGAGTCGGCCCACCTCGTCTTCTTCCTCCACGACGAGATCGTCGTCCACTGCCCCGAGCACCAGATCGAGCGGGTCGTCGCCCTCGTGCGCGAGGCGGCGGCCGAGGCCGGTCGCCTGATCTTCGGCACCGCGCCGGTCGAGTTCCCGGTCACCACCGCCGTCGTCACCTCCTACGCCGACGCCAAGTAGCCCGCGAACTGTCAGTTGATGCGGGTGTGAGCGGCCCGCACTGTTCCGTAGTGACAGTTCGCGGGCTGGGATGGGAGGTTCAGCCGCCGGTGATCGCCCGGACGGCGTCGGTGATGATGAGGTACCAGCCGTAGACGCCGAGGGCCAGACCGATGAGCCACCACCATTCCGTCCGACGGGACAGGCGCCGTCCCTGCCGTGCCACTCCTCGTGGTGGACGGATCAGTGGGAACGAAGGCGCCATCGACGCCGCGTCGACCGGTTCCAGTCGGCGATCCTGCCAGCGCTCCCATTGCGCGATGCGCTCGGACAGGATGTCGACGACCGAGATCAGCCAGGCCCACACCTCGGGATCGAGCGTCGAGAGGTCCTTGGGCGAGTAGAGGAAGAGATGGTCGTCGACGATCTCGACATCGAGCTCGGCGACGGTGTCGATGAACCTCGCCATGATGTCGGGTGTGAAGAGGTAGAGGGCGTCCGTCTCGTATCCGCGCGGGCAGTACAGCGCGAAGTGGCGGTCGAAGTCGCCCTCGAGCGACAGCCGCTGGTCCCTGTCGTAGGTGACCGGCAGCCGGGGGTGCAGAAGTGAGTTGTTGCCGACGGCGTCCAAGACGATGTGGGGGAGCGCCACGGGCAGCCGGAGCGCCACGTATCCCCAGCGGTGCTCCTTGCGGTTCCGTCCCGAGCCGATGGTCGTGCGCTGGTTCCCGATGGACAGCGGCGACCTGCCACCCCGCCACAGCAGGTCCCTGACGACGCTCGTCCCGCCCATCGTGAAGATCAGGCCGGGCAACGCCACCGGGATGGCGAACGGTCGGTAGCTCAGGCCGTTCGCCCGCGCGAACCGGTCCAGCCGGTACTGGCGGACGCCGCTGCGTCGTCGGACCGTCCGGACCAGCAGGACGAGCATGCCGACGGGCAGTGCGAGGTAGGGCAAGAGGATCAGCGCCGACCAGTCCCATGGCTCATCCGGCATCGAGCCGTCTTCGAGTACGAACCACCAGGCGGAGAGGAAGAGGATCGGCAGCACCGCCAGCACGACGGCGGGCCAGATCGCCGCCATGAGTGGTGGACGCACCTCGCCCGGGAGGCTCGTGCGGTACTCGCGGAGTGCCCGTCGGTCGATCCGTTCGGTGAGCGGTCGCGTATCCAGCGTCGCGGTCCGAGTCGTCGGAGCGGTCATCGCATGTCGGGTGTTCCGTGGGGTACGGGCGCCGGCGTCGTCGTCGCGGGCGTCCGACCAGGGCGGTTCGCGACGACCGTGAGTGCCCGGCCGGCCGCGTGGACCAGGGCCTCGAGCGGGCCGCGACGCTTGGTGAGGGCGATGATCCAGCCGAGGAGGAGCGCACCGGCGACATGGATGAGCCAGAGCTGCGGGCTCGAGATGAGCCACGCCGTGTCGGCATACGTCCCGGCGATCGCGGCGATCAAGGCGCCTACCGAGGCCATGAAGACGTGCGCGGAGTAGACGGTGAGCGGAGCGGCCCCGGCCCCGGTCGCCGGCAGGAGTGCGAGCGACCAACCGCGGTTCAGGACGGTGCCGAGCGCCAGGCACAGGCCGATGACGACCGCCGCGATGCCGATCGTGAAGACGAGGTCGAGCGTGGTGCCCGAGTGCGGGGCGCGGGCGACGAGCCACCAGAAGGACTCCGTGGGGCTCGTGCCGTACATCCCTTCGGCGAGGGCGTCCTCGACCGCGGTGATCGTCGTCGGGTCGGGCTCGAGGCCGCCGGTCCAGGCGCGCGCGATGCCCCGGACGCCGCCGACGGGACCGAGGAGCAGGGCGGCGAGGCGATCCGCGGCGATGGCGACGACGATTCCGATCGCCGCGAGTCGGAGTGCGAACCGTCGCAGGGCCCCATTCGCCCGCGCATCCATGAGCAGCCGGCCGACCGCCATCCCGACGAGGACGTAGACGATCCAGGTGAGCGCCGGGTACACCCCGGTGAGGAGCAGCCCGCGGGCGAACCCGCCGCCGGAGACGTCGAACCAGGACGCACTGCCGATCTCGGGGGAGTCGACGCCACTGAGCGGCACGCGGAGCGCCTGCGAGCAGATCGGCCAGACCACCGCCCAGACGGCCGCGACGATCAGCAACGTGCGCGGACGCCACGTGACGGCCGGGATCGCGAGCCAGAAGGTCACGCCGTAGTAGGCGATGATCACGTAGATGCCGCCGGGCAGGACGCCGAGGGTGAGGCCGAGGACGAGCAGGGCGAAGCCGCGTCCGAAGAGGTTGAGGCGCGCTGCGGCGGGGGATCCGGCGGCGAGGTCGCGGCGGCTCGTGAGGACGATCCCGATCCCGGCCAGCACGGCGAACAGGGCGGCAGCCTTGCCGGAGAGGACCTCCGTGATCGGCGTGTGTCCGCCGGTCGCGATGTCGAAGGCCCAGACGTGCGTGGCCATCATGCCGATGAGCGCGAGGAACCGCGCGAGGTCGAGACCGATCAGTCGGTCGGCGCGCTGTCGGCTGGCTGGGCTGCTCATCGGGTCCAGCATCCCACGCGTGGCGGCTCGGCGACAGGCCCGCGGTGGCGGTACGAGCTCCCGTCCGGTACGCTGTGAAGGTTGCCCGGGTGCGTCCGCTCTGTTCTCGCCCGATCGCAACGATGCTTACACCCTCCTGCCACAGAAAGTCTGTGGCCGTTCGAGTCCGAAGGAGGTGGGTTAGTGACGCATCAGTACGAACTCATGGTCATCCTCGACCCCGAGATTGACGAGCGCACGGTTGCACCGAGCCTCGACAAGTTCCTCAACGTCATCCGCAACGATGGTGGAACCATCGACAAGGTCGACATCTGGGGCCGTCGTCGTCTCGCTTACGAGATCAACAAGAAGACCGAAGGCATCTACGCCGTCGTGGACTTCACTGCATCGAGCACTGCCACGCAGGAGCTCGACCGCCAGCTGAAGCTCTCCGAGGCCGTCATGCGCACCAAGGTGCTGCGTGCCGAAGAGGCCATCGCTCAGGTCGCCACCGAGACGAAGCGCAGCGAAGAGAAGGCCGCCCGCAAGGCTGCCGCCAAGCCCGCTGCTGCTGTCGCCGCGGCTCCCAAGGCAGACGCGGCTCCGGCTGCGGCTGAGACCAAGGAAGCCTAGGGCTCATGGCCGGCGAGACCGTCATCACCGTGGTGGGCAACCTGACCAGCGATCCGGAACTGCGTTTCACGCAGAACGGCCTGGCTGTCGCCAACTTCACCATCGCTTCCACGCCGCGCAACTTCGATCGCGCGACGAACGAATGGAAGGACGGCGAAGCGCTGTTCCTGCGCGCGAGCGTCTGGCGTGAATTCGCCGAGCACGTGGCCGGATCGCTCACCAAGGGAAGCCGCGTCATCGCGACCGGGCGTCTCAAGCAGCGTTCCTACGAGACGAAGGAAGGCGAGAAGCGGACTTCGATGGAACTCGAAGTCGACGAGATCGGCCCTTCGCTCCGGTACGCGACCGCGACCATCAGCCGCGCACCCTCGGGTGGCGGCGGCGGTGGTCAGCAGCGCGGCGGCGGAGCTCCGCAGGTGCAGCAGAACGAGCCCTGGGCTCAGAGCGCACCCGCAGCTTCCGGCGGCAACGGCGGTGCAGATGCCTGGAACACTCCGGGCAGCTACAGCGACGAGACCCCCTTCTAAACAGATTCGATCGGTCCGGTGCTGCCGGCTAGCCGATCACTCCATTCACACGCAAAGGAACAACCATGGCTGGAAAGTCGAGCGGCGACCGCCGCAAGCCTGCCCGCGGTGCTAAGGGCGGCAAGAACGTCGCTCCCGCGAAGGCGATCCGCGTTGGTGTCATCGATTACAAGGATGTCGCCACGCTTCGCAAGTTCATCTCCGAGCGGGGAAAGATCCGCGCTCGTCGTATCACCGGTGTCAACGTCCAGGAGCAGCGACTCATCGCACGTGCGGTCAAGAACGCACGCGAGATGGCGCTCCTGCCCTACGCCGGCTCTGGCCGCTAGGAGGCGCCGCACATGTCGAAAGTGATTCTGACGCACGAGGTCTCCGGCCTCGGCTCCGCTGGTGACGTCGTCGACGTCAAGAACGGCTACGCTCGCAACTTCCTCGTGCCCCAGGGTTTCGCGACCCCGTGGACCCGCGGTGGCGAGAAGCAGGTCGAGCAGATCAAGTCGGCCCGCGCTGCGCGCGAGCACGCCACGATCGAAGAGGCCCAGGACCTGAAGGCTCGCCTCCAGGCAACCAAGGTCAAGCTCACGGTCAAGACGGGTGGCGAAGGCCGTCTGTTCGGTTCCGTGAAGCCTGCCGACATCGCGAAGGCCGTGGCGGAAGCCGGGCTGGGCGAGGTCGACAAGCGCAAGATCGAGATCCACACCCCGATCAAGTACGTCGGCGAGCACGAGGCCACCATCAGCCTCCGCGACGAGATCGTCGCCACGATCACCCTTCAGGTGGTCGCGGCCAAGTAGTACCCGCCGTGCGGTGTCGGGCCTTCGGGTCCGGCGTCACATGCACGTCGTATTGAGCGCGATGGCGGTGGACCGAGAGGTCTGCCGCCATCGCGTTTTTCTGTGCCCGGAACAGGGGTGACGCGTCGCCCCGACACCTGTGTGCTACACCCGTTTCGCCCTCTGCGTCAAGCAAGTTGTACACAGGTGACCCCCGTTCTCCCCAACGTTCGACACAGGATCGAAAGAACTTTCCACACACAGCCTGTGGAATCAGAATCTCCTGGTCAGCGACGTATTGCGCGGCAGAAAAACTTCTCTCTCCACAGGGTTTCCCACAGCTTGTGCACACGACACGCGGCGTTTCCCCCGATCTCTCCACAGAGTTATCCACAGGCAGAGTTGGTTGTGGAGACGAGTGGCCCTATCGTGAGTCATCGGCGTCTCGGAACGGCCGGGCGAGCAGGCTGAGCAGCCCTCGTCCGTAGCCCTCGGGCGCCCTGCAGGGCCCGTGCGTGTCGCATGCTCCTGCTACACCTGAGTCGTCACCACCCGCACCACCCGAGTCAACATCGAGAAGGGATGTCCACTTGTCGATCGCTCACCTCAACCGCTCCGAAGGCGGCGGTTCGTACGACGAGCCGCGCGGCAACGAGCGGGTCCCTCCGCACGACCTCCTCGCGGAGCAGAGTGCCCTCGGTGGCATGCTGCTGTCGAAGGACGCGGTCGCCGATGTGGTCGAGACGCTCCGTGGTGTGGACTTCTACATCCCCAAGCACGAGGTCATCTACGACGCCCTGCTGACGCTGTACTCGCACGGTGAGCCCACCGACGTCATCACCGTGACCGACGAGCTCGTCAAGACGGGCGAGCTGTCTCGCGCGGGTGGCGCGGACTACCTCCACACGCTCACGAGCCTCGTGCCGACGGCGGCCAACGCCGGCTATTACGCCCGCATCGTCGCGGAGCGCGCGCTGCTGCGTCGTCTCGTCGAGGCTGGCACCCGCATCGTGCAGATGGGGTACGCCGCAGAGGGTGAGGCCGTCGAGCTGGTCAACTCCGCGCAGGCCGAGATCTACGCCGTCTCGGGCAACCAGGAGGTCGAGGACTACGTCCCGCTGACCGACGCGGTGAGCGCGGCGATCGACGAGATCGAGGCCGCCAAGCACACCGACGGTTCCATGACCGGCGTGCCGACGGGCTTCCGCGAGCTCGACGAACTGACGAACGGTCTGCACCCTGGCCAGCTCATCATCGTCGCCGCCCGACCCGCTATCGGTAAGTCCACGCTCGCGCTCGACTTCGCTCGCGCAGCCTCGGTCCACTACAACCAGCCGTCGATCTTCTTCTCGCTCGAGATGGGGCGCAGCGAGATCGCGATGCGTCTCATGAGTGCGGAGGCGTCGGTGCCGCTGCAGCTCATGCGGAAGGGCACCGTCGACTCGCAGGACTGGACCAAGATCGCGCAGGTGCGTGGCCGCATCAACGACGCACCGCTCTACATCGACGACAGCCCGAACATGACGCTCGTCGAGATCCGCGCGAAGTGCCGGCGACTCAAGCAGCGTGTGGGGCTGAAGATGGTCGTCATCGACTACCTGCAGCTGTTGACGTCCGGTAAGCGTGTCGAGAGCCGTCAGCAGGAGGTCTCGGAGTTCTCCCGCGCGCTGAAGCTCATGGCGAAGGAGCTCCAGGTCCCCGTCATCGCGCTGTCGCAGCTGAACCGTGGTGCGGAGCAGCGCGCCGACAAGATGCCGGCACTGTCCGACCTCCGTGAGTCGGGCTCGATCGAGCAGGACGCCGACATGGTGGTGCTCCTGCACCGCGAGTCCGCCTACGAGAAGGACAGCCCGCGAGCCGGCGAGGCCGACCTCATCATCGCCAAGCACCGGAACGGCCCGACGCGAACGATCACCGTCGGCTTCCACGGGCACTTCAGCCGCTTCGCCGACATGGCGCCGGGGATGTAGCCCTCTTGTAGGTTCCAGGTGAAGATGGCATATTCCACGTGTACTTGGCAGGCGTTTGGCAAATTTGCCATCTCCCTCGGAATCGCCGAGCCTGCAATATTGGCCGCCGGCTAGTCCGATTTGGCTGCCGTGACGTCAACGTCTCGGCCCCCGCTTCGCGTCGAAACCGCCTGGTTCACGCCTATCAGGTCTTCTGGATGACGGGCACTGTCGTGAGTCCACCGTCGACGATGAGCGGGCCTGTGTGGTTGGCGCAGCCCGCTGACACGACGAGCTCGGGGGAGTTCAGATCCTCTTGGCGCTGCTTTCCTCCCTCAATTGCAGTTGGCCTGGCTCGCCCACGCCCACCACGCCATAGCGGTCCGATCAATCTCCGAGTGCGCCGACGCTGTCCGCATAGCCAATGCGAACTTGGATGAAAGCGTAAGGAACGCGCGATCGCTCACGGTGGGTGTGCCTACCTGGGAAGAGATCAGTCAGGCGTCTGGGCTGAAGAGTCGCCAGCTTGCGCACACGCGGTGGCACCGTCGACCGGACCGTCCCTGAACGCCATATCGCACCGCACCGTGCACGAGCCCTCCTGGAAAGGGTGGTGAATGGCCTTACTCCAATCTGGTGTCTCGTAAAGGTTTCGCTTTCCGGGAGTATCCTCCGGCCGCCATCGCACGGACATTCAAATGGTCGTTGGTGGCCTGTCGCCTGAGGGATCTTCGTACAGGGCCGCTGTCGTCGCATGGTCGCCGGCGTCGTCGGTGGATCGCGCGAGGTTCTCGCGCGTGATGAGCACGCGGGGATCGTCTGGGCCGAGCAGCCGGCGCTCGTCGGCGAGCTGCGCGGTGTACAGCCCGATCGCCTGTTCCGCACCGAGGGCGTGCTCGGTGGCGCGAGCCACGCCCGACCTCGCGGCGAGTGCGTCGGGACTGTCTTGGCCTGACCTCGCGGCGAGTGCGGTTGCGACCTGCTCCCAGAGAGGAAGCGCTTCAGCCGCCCGACCCGAGTCCACGAGCGCCGAGGCCAATCGGCCGCGGGTGGTGATGAGGTCCGCGCTGTCGCTGCCCAGAGTCTTCGCCTGGATGGCGAGAATGTCTTCCGTGACCCGGATGGCGTCCAACGGGCGGTCGGAGTCCGAGAGGGCGAGGGCGAGTTCTGCTCGGGTGTCGAGCACGTCGGCATCGGATTCAGTGCGTGTGGTCAGTTGCTGAGCCAGCACCGATTCGAGCATCTCCACCGCGGCCTTCGGTCGCCCGTCGAGCGCCATGGCGCTCGCGATCGACCGGCGAGTCCCCAGAACCTCCGAGGCGTCCGGACCGTAGACGTCCTTCTCCGCGCTAAGAAGCTCTTCGAGCAGCTCGATCGCCCGCCTCGGGTTGCCGAGTTGTCGCTGCGTCTGAGCGAAGGTCCACTGCAGCTCGCGGTCGCGTTCGTCGCGCAGGTCGAGTCGAGAGAGGGCGTCATCGCCCAAGCGCTCGATCGCCCGGTTCTCCTCGTGCAGATCGGCGAGAATTCCGAGCAGCGCGCGACTCGCATCGACGAACTCGCTGTCGTCGAGGTCGGCTCTGTAGGCCAGCAACAGCCGGCCGGCCTGCGCCGCTCGATGCGCAGGAGTGTCGCGATCGGCGATGAGGTCTTTGGCCTGCTCGATGAGTGCACGGCGCACCCGTAGCCGTCGCGGCGCCTTCGCGAAGTCGTTGGCGGCGAGCTTCATCTGCGCCACGTCGTGGAACTGGCAGAAGAACTCGTCGACCGTGCGTACCCAGGCGCGGTCGGTCACACTCCTCCCCGAGGTGGGATCGCCGCGGTCGTCGCCGAGTTGCGCGAGCGCGGTCGCCAGCATCTCCCGATCCCACGATCGATCGGCGGCCGCGTCGGCCGAGACGATGGCGGGGATGGCCAGGGTCGCCAGCGTCAACGCTTCGCGGTCGGGGTCGCTGAGCCGCTCCCACGCCGTCTTGTAGAGGTCCTCGACCTTGCCCGACAGCCGCTCGAGATCCCTCGGATCGATCTCGAGCACGTCGTCGTCGGGGTCGCCGTACGTCTCCAGCACCAGCTCCAGCGCGAACGGATTGCGGTAGGTGGACACCAGCGCGTCGCGGGTGGCCGCACCGACCTGCGCGTGATGCGCGTGCACGATCGATTCGAGGTCCTCAATGTCCAGGGCATGTAGCGAGGCATCGGGTGAGAACGGGGGCGGAAGAGTCGTCGACTCCTCGTCGATGCGGATCAACCGCTCGCCCGCACCCTGCATGACGCGCACGAGGCCGGGGTCGGCGTCGACGAACCCGGGCCATCCGGTCGTCAGGATCATCACCGGGGCGTCGCGCCGGATCAAACGCTCGAGCAGGTCGAGGAGAAGCTCATCGGCATCGTGCACGTCCTCCACGACGAGCACGACGGGAACCAGCGGGGCGATCTTGGTGAGGAACGACTCCACCTCGTCGACCTCGGAGGGCCGGTACACGATCCCCTCCGCGCTCCTGAGGTTCTTGCTGCGGGCCCGGGCAGCTCTCGTCCCCGCCATCCCCTTGCGGATCAGCCAGCTCATCGCCGAGAAACCCGGGAGCGCGCCCCCGACCATCTCAGCGGCTTTCGTGACGCCGAAGTCGACGACCGCGGTCTTGCCCTCCTCGAGCACCTTCGCACGCAGCGCGAGGAAGGCGGGGTAGGCGAACTTCTCCACGAAGCCCGCCCGGTACCACCACGCGTTCTCGAGATGGTCGATGTGCTTGCGCAGCACGCCGACGTCTTGCAGCAGCGACTCGGTGGCCGTGCCGTTGCGCCTGCCGCAGGCGATTCCCCACCACACGTAATCCGGTCGGCTCATCGGCACGTGCTCGAAGTCGGGTGGGTTGATGGTCTTGCGTCGTTCCGAGACCTTGGCATGATCGGTGCCGATCGCCGATGGCCAGTACGCCGGCTCGGTCTGGCGCGACTGCGCCAGCGCAGAGTAGAACTCCCGGACGATGCGCGTCTTGCCCCAGCCGGTCGGCGCCTCCAGCGAGACCCAGACGGGCCGCCGGTCTGCCTGTGCTCGATCGAACACGTCGAGGAGGCCGGCCACGATCGCTTGCCGTCCTTCGCCGACGAACTCTGCCTCGCGTGGGTCGGATGTCACGGGGTTCCTCCTTCATTGCGTCATCGGGCCGGCGCTGATCAGCGCCGGCCGCCCCGCAGGGCCGCCTGGGCGCGCACGGCGATGTGCAGGTTGAGCCGGTGCTCCGGGTCGGTGAGGTCGCGACCGCTCAATTCGCGGATGCGCCCGAGCCGGTAACGAAGGGTGCTGCGGTGGATGGTCAGCGCATCCGCCGCACGGTCGTAGTTGCCGCCGGAGTCCAGGTACAGCGCGAGCGTGTGGACGAGATCCGAGTGGTGTTCCCGGTCGTGCGCCAGGAGCGGGCCGAGCCATTCATCGAGGTACCCGGCGAGTTCGGCACCGTCGTCCGACATGTCGAGGATGCGCAGGATGCCGAGGCGGTCGTAGTCGGAGACGCCGTAGGGCCGTCGCGACCCGATCCTGATCTTCACAGCCCGACCGGCCCCGGCGAAGGAGCGCGGGAGATCTTCGACCGGGCCCGCTGAGCCGACCCCGATCGTGCCCCGGGCGCTGAACATCGTCGACGACAGCCTGCCGTAAAGAGTCGAGAGGTCTGAGCGGTCGGCGACGATCGCGAGCACGCCGTCGGGCCGGCGCGAGATAAGCGTGGGAACGCGCATCGCCGAGAGCGCGTGGCCCACCGCCGCGCCGAGGTCGATGCCGTTCGGCGACGTGTGCTCCCATGAGACGAGCAGCGCCCGCAGCGAGCCGCCGAGGTCGAAACGGAGCATCTCGGCGCGAGCGAGGGCATCGACCACATCGGTGCCGACGACGAGATCGTCGGCCAGGTTGCGGCCCAGCCGGATCTCGACCTGCGCGATGCTGCGGTGGTGCACGAGCTCGACGGCGATCATCGCCATGGCGTGCTCGACGGCGAATCGGTCGTCATCGGTCCGGTCGTCATCCGGGTCGTAGAGCCCGATCACGCCGACGGTCTCCTCGCCCGAGCGGATCTCCATCGGGCGCCATCCGGTCGGCGAAGGGCGGGCCGGGTGACGGAGGATGAGAGCTCGCAGGTTGGATGGCACGGGGGCGTCGTCCGCCCTGACGAACGCTCGCTGATGACCAAGGGAATCCTGGAGCACGACGGATCGTCGCGTAAGCCCGCTCAACGCGGCGACGAGCCGTGACTCACCGTCGCCGTCCCTCGCTCCGACAGCGGCGATCAAGGTGTCGCGGATGCGCTGATGGCTGTCGAATCGCAGGATGTTCGCCGCCAAGGTGCGATTCAGTTGCACCTGGGCGAGACCGAGTTCACGCAGCTCGTGCACCTGCCGGCGTTGCCGGACGATGAGCTCGGCCATGGCGAGCCCCGCGCTGGTCGGCTCGGCCAGCGAGCTCAGCAGCACCAGCGTCTCACTCGAGGGCTCGACCGTCAGCCGCAGCACGAACGCACCCGCGATCGTCTCGCCGGCGCCTCGGAAGAACAGGGCGTACTGCCAGGCCCGACCGCTCTCCAGCTCGCCGCTGGTGCCGGCACGTGCCTCCATCAGCTCGTCGAGTCGGCGGTTGGCTCTGCCCGAATAGCGCACCAGACGACCACGCTCGGCGGTGTAGACGGCGGGGACCGTGCATCCGGAGATCGCCCTCGCGGCGGCGGTCGCGAGACGGAAGGTGCGGCGGATCGTCGGCTGTTCAGACGCCCTCGAACCCGCTCTGAAGAGGCCGTACAAGTCCGACCGTGCCTTGGCATCGAGGTCAGCTTGTACGACGAGGTCTGGGTCGCTCAGTGCGCACATGATGGTGGACTCCGCAGGGCTAACGCTAGCCGCTTCGGCACCGGCCCGATAGGGCGACATCGACCGCTTCTTTCGTTCTGCCAGGGCGAAGAGCCGCCGCCCCAGACGGCGCACAATCGGCCTCAGCGGAACCGCTCCCGGCCCCGCCGCCGGGCGGAGAGCCCGACCGCTCGACGAAAGGAGAACTGTGATGGCCAAAGCAGTCGGCATCGACCTCGGCACGACCAACTCGGTGATCGCGGTCTGGGAAGGCGGAGAGGCGAAAGTCATCCCGAACGCTGAGGGGGCCCGCACGACCCCGTCCGTCGTCGCGTTCACCGACACCGGCGAGCGACTCGTCGGGCAGCTCGCACGGCGGCAGGCGATCCTGAATCCGAAGGGCACGATCTCGTCGGCCAAGAGGTTCATCGGGCGCACGTTCGACGAGATCGGCGAGGAGTCCAAGGCGGTCGGCTTCGATATCGCGCCGGGGCCGAACGGCGAGGCCCGGTTCATGATCCGTGACAAGCTCCACTCGCCGGAGGAGATAAGCGCCCTCGTGCTGCGCAAGCTCGTCGACGACGCCGCCAAGTTCCTCGGCGAGAAGGTGACCGAGGCGGTCATCACGGTTCCCGCCTACTTCAACGACGCCCAGCGCACCGCGACGAAGGACGCCGGCCGTATCGCCGGACTCGAGGTGCTGCGCATCATCAACGAGCCGACCGCGGCCGCCCTCGCCTACGGCATGGACAAGAAGGAGCACGAGACCGTGCTCGTGTTCGACCTCGGCGGCGGCACCTTCGACGTGAGCCTCCTGGATGTCGGTGACGGCGTGGTGGAGGTGCGCTCGACCGCGGGCGACACCCATCTCGGCGGTGACGACTTCGACCGTCGTGTGGTCGACTACCTCGCCGACGAGTTCCAGAAGGTGGAGGGCATCGACCTGCGCAAAGACCCGCAAGCGCTCCAGCGCCTGTTCGAGGCGGCCGAGAAGGCCAAGGTCGAACTCAGCACCGTGAGCCAGACCCAGGTCAGTCTGCCGTTCATCACGGCGGATGCCGCCGGCCCGAAACACCTGACGACGACGCTGAAGCGCGCGACCTTCGACAACATCACCGCCGATCTCGTCGAACGGTGCCTCGGCCCGGTGCGGCAGGCCATGGACGACGCGAAGGTCACCGAGAACGACATCGACGAGGTCATCCTGGTCGGCGGTTCGACGAGGATCCCGGCGGTGCAGAACCTCGTCACCCGGCTCACCGGGGGCAGAGACCCCAACATGACGGTCAATCCAGACGAGGTGGTCGCCGTCGGTGCGGCCATCCAGGCGGGCGTGCTGAAGGGGGAGGTCAGCGACGTGCTCCTGCTCGACGTGACCCCGCTGTCGCTCGGCGTCGAGACGCGCGGCGGTCTGATGACCACGATCATCGAGCGCAACACCACCATCCCGGCGCGACGGAGCGAGGTGTTCTCCACCGCGCAGGACAGCCAGGACTCCGTCGAGATCGTCGTGCTGCAGGGGGAGCGGGAGCGTGCCGCCGACAACCGCGTGCTCGGCCGGTTCACCCTGACCGGCATCCGGCCGGCGCCGCGCGGCGAACCCCAGGTCGAGGTCACCTTCGACATCGACGCGAACGGCATCCTGAACGTGAAGGCGCGCGACAAGGACACCGGTGCGGAGCAGGGCATCACGATCAGCGGCACGACGAACCTCGACCAGGCCGAGATCGAGCGCATGGTGCAGGAGGCCGAACAGCATCGCGCCGAGGACCAGCAGCTGCGCGGAGACGTCGACGCCCGCAACGAGCTCGACGCCGCCGCCTACCGGGTCGAGCGCACGCTCGCCGAGCACGGCGATTCCGTGCCCCAGCACGAGCGCGCCCGGGCCGAGATGTTGGTCGGGCAGGCTCGCGAGGCCGTCGGCCGGGAGGCCTCGGCATCCGAATCGCGAGAGCTGACCAGCGAGCTGCAGCAAATGGACGCCGCCCTGTCCGTCGCCCGGGCATCCAATGGGCCGTCCTCCGAGGCTCAGCCCGAGGACGAGTCTGACGACGACGTCGTCGACGCCGAGTTCGATCGAAGCTGAGGGACCGTGACATGGACGACACGGACGGCCCCGACACCGACACCGACACCGACACCGCCGCGGGTGCCGCGTCGGCCCAGCCCGTAGCACCCGACGAGCCGGACCTTCGTCTCGCCGACCTCGAGGACCGCTGGCGCCGTGCGGTCGCCGACCTCGACAACCTGAGGAAGCGGGCGGCACGGGAGATCGAATTCGTCCGCGACTCCGAGCGTGCCCAGGCCGCATCCGTCTTCCTCCCCGTCGTCGACGGGCTCGAGGATGCGGTCACCTACGCCCGAGGGCAGAGCGCCGGCCTGGCCGAAGGCATGCAGGCGATCCGGGAACAGGCCATCGCCGCGCTCGAGCGCCTCGGCTACCCCCGCATCGACGAGGTCGGGGTGCCCTTCGACCCGCGCATCCACGAGGTCGTGTCGGTGGCAGGCCGGGACGACCGGCCGCCGCGAACGGTCGTGGTCATCGCCCGGCTCGGGTTCGGAACCCCGGATCGGCTGCTGCGGGCCGCCGGAGTCGTCGTCACCTCAGCCGAGGAGTGACATCGTGGCGGCCGACGACTACTACCGACTGCTCGGCGTCTCGCGATCGGCCGACGCCAAGGAGATCCAGCGCGCCTACCGCAAACTGGCCCGCACGTACCACCCCGACGTCAACAAGGAGGCGGGCGCGGAAGACCGGTTCAAGCAGATCAGCGAGGCATACCACGTGCTGGCCGATCCCGATTCGCGCGCGCAGTACGACCGGTTCGGCCCGGACTTCCGTCAGTACGCCGCGGGAGCCGAGCGCGAGCACGCCTCGCAGACGCGGGCCGGCGCGGCGGGCGGTGGCGGCCGAACCCGAGCGCGCCCCGGGCCTTCGGGATACACCTGGTCGAGCGCTCAAGGCGGCGCCGGCCCGGGCAGCGCCTCCGTCGACTGGGGAGATCTCTTCGGCGACGTCTTCGGCTCGACGCGGGGAATGGACAACGAAGCCACCCTCGAGCTCACCGTCGAGGAGGCCTTCCGTGGCGGTGCCCGAACGGTCGTCGTCTCGGGCCCCGACGGCGACCGCCAGACGTTCGACATCCAGATCCCGGCAGGCGTCCTCGACGGCCAACGGATGCGGGTGACCGGCGGCGGGGGCGCAGGCCGAGACGCCGGCGGGGCCGGCGACCTCGTCGTCACGTTCCGCGTGCGGCCCGACCGTCGCCTGCGGCTCGACGGGAAGAACATCGAGATGGACCTGCCGATCTCGCCCTGGGAGGCCGCGCTCGGGTCGAGCGTCTCGACCCAGGCCCCCAGCGGCCCACTCACCGTGCGGGTTCCGCCCGGCTCGTCCAGCGGCCGCCGCCTGAGGCTGAAGGGTCAGGGCATGCCGCAGTCCGGCGGGAAGCCGGGCGACCTCTTCGCGAAGGTCAAGATCATGGTCCCCCCGCACCTCACCGACCGTGAACGCGAGCTCTTCGAGGAGCTCGGGCACGAGTCCGCCTACGATCCGAGGGCCACATCATGAGCTCCCCGCTGCTTCCGGCGCTCCCACCCCGCCTCGACATCGGGATGGTCGCCGCCGCCTCCGGCACCCACCCCGAACTCGTCGCGCGGTTCGTCGAGCTCGGCCTCGTCCCGGCGCACTGGGACGGCGCGGGCCGGTTGTGGTTCGACCCGTCCGCACCCGGACTGGTGCGGCGGATCGTGCGGCTGCACGCCGACCTGTCGCTCAACTACACCGCCGTCGCCCTCGTCATCGACCTTCTCGCCCGCATCGATGTGCTCGAGAGCCGGCGCCGGGTGATCCGTTCCGGAAAGGGGACCCCACCATGGAGATGAACAAGCTGACCCAGAAATCCCAGGAAGCCCTTCAGCAGGCGCAGAGCATCGCGAGCCGGAACGGGCAGACGGAGACCGAGAACGAGCACCTCCTGCTGGCGCTGATCACGCAGGAGGGCGGCCTGATACCGCGGCTGCTGGAAGCATCCGGTGTCGATCTGCCGGTGCTGCTCGGCGACGTGACGCGCGCGATCGAGCGCAAACCGAGGGCCACGGGGCCCGGGGCGACGCCCGGCCAGGTGTTCCTCTCGAAGACCCTGGCAGCGACCCTCGACCGTGCCGAGAGGGAGGCGGATCGACTCAAGGACTCCTACGTCTCGGTGGAGCATCTGCTGCTCGCGCTCGCCGACGACCCCGGAAGCGCGACGGCGCGCCTCCTGCAGAGCGACGGCGTCACGCGCGAGAGCTTCCTGACCGCGCTCACCGCCGTCCGCGGCAACCAGCACGTCACGTCCGCTAGCCCCGAGCAGACCTACGAGGCCCTGGAGAAGTACGGCCGCGATCTCGTGGCCGACGCCCGGGCCGGGCGCCTCGACCCGGTCATCGGCCGCGACAACGAGATCCGTCGCGTCATCCAGATCCTGTCGCGCAAGACGAAGAACAACCCGGTGCTGATCGGGGAGCCGGGCGTCGGCAAGACCGCCATCGTCGAGGGTCTGGCCCAGCGGATCGTGCGCACCGACGTTCCCGAAGGGCTCCGCGACAAGACGGTCTTCCAGCTCGACCTCGCGGCTCTGGTCGCCGGTGCGAAGTACCGCGGCGAGTTCGAGGAGCGGATGAAGGCGGTTCTGGCCGAGGTCACGTCGTCGGACGGGCGCATCCTGCTCTTCATCGACGAGCTGCACACGCTCGTCGGTGCCGGAGCGACCGAGGGCGCCATGGATGCGGGCAACATGCTGAAGCCCATGCTCGCGCGCGGCGAGCTGCACCTCATCGGCGCGACGACGCTCGACGAGTACCGCCGGCACATCGAGAAGGACGCCGCGCTCGAGCGCCGGTTCCAGACCGTGCTGGTGGAGGAGCCGGGTGTCGAAGACGCCATCTCGATCCTCCGCGGACTGCGCGAGCGCCTCGAGGTCTTCCACGGCGTGCGCATCCAGGACAACGCGCTCGTCGCGGCCGCCACCCTCTCCCATCGGTACATCACCGAGCGGTTCCTGCCCGACAAGGCCATCGACCTCGTCGACGAGGCCTGTGCGCGGCTGCGCACCGAGATCGACTCGATGCCCGCCGAGCTCGACGAGCTCACGCGACGGGTGACCCGCCTCGAGATCGAGGAGGCCGCGCTGGCGAAGGAGAAGGACAAGCCGAGCCGCCTCCGTCTGCACGAGCTGCGCCGGGAGCTCGCCGACCTGCGGGCGGATGCCGATGCGAAGCGAGCGCAGTGGGAGGCCGAGCGCCAGGCCATCCGCAAGGTGCAGGAGCTGCGCAGCGAACTCGAGCGGGTGCGGCGTGAGGCGGAGCAGGCCGAACGCAACTACGACCTCGACCGTGCGGCGGAACTGCGCTACGGCACGCTCGCCGACCTCGAGCGCAACCTCGCCGCCGAGGAGGCGCGGCTCCAATCGAAGCAGGGCCGGCAGCGGATGCTGCGCGAGGTCGTGACCGAGGAGGAGATCGCCGAGATTGTCGCCGCCTGGACCGGCATCCCGGTCGCCCGTCTGCAGGAGGGCGAGCGCGACAAGGTGCTGAAGCTCGACGAGGTGCTCGAGGAGCGCGTCGTCGGGCAGTCGGAGGCCGTGAGGCTGGTCGCCGATGCGATCATCCGTGCCCGGTCGGGCATCCGCGACCCCCGGCGGCCGATCGGGTCGTTCATCTTCCTGGGGCCGACGGGCGTCGGCAAGACCGAGCTCGCCAAGGCCCTGGCCGGCGCGCTGTTCGACAGCGAGTCGGCGATGATCCGTCTCGACATGAGCGAGTACCAGGAGCGGCACACCGTCAGCCGCCTGGTCGGGGCTCCTCCCGGGTACGTCGGATACGACGAGGGCGGTCAGCTCACGGAGGCGGTGCGGAGGCGGCCGTACTGCGTCGTGCTCTTCGACGAGGTCGAGAAGGCGCATCCCGACGTGTTCAACACCCTGCTGCAGGTGCTCGACGACGGCCGCATCACCGACAGCCAGGGCCGCACGGTCGACTTCCGGAACACCGTCGTGATCATGACCTCCAACATCGGCGCCGACCACCTCCTCAGCGGCGCTCGCGACAGCGGCGGGGGCATCACCGACGCGGTGCGCGACCAGGTGCTCGCCGAACTGCGCGGCCGCTTCCGCCCGGAGTTCCTCAACCGCGTCGACGACATCGTCGTCTTCGCGCCGCTCGGCCTGGAACAGATCGAGTCGATCGTCGAGCTGCTGATGGATGACCTCCGCCGGCGCCTCGCGGAACGCCAGATCACGCTCGAACTCACTCCCGAAGCCCGGTGGCTGATCGCCGAGCGCGGCTACGACCCGCTCTACGGTGCGCGGCCGCTGCGGCGGTACATCTCGCACGACATCGAGACGCGGCTGGGCCGGGCCCTCCTCTCCGGATCGGTCGGTGAGGGCTCCACCGTGCGTATCGACGTGCGGGACGGCGATCTCGTGGTCGACCTGGAGCGCGCGGCGGCCGACACCGAGGCCGAGGTGATGACATGACGACCACGGCGACCACGGCGACCACGATCATCCGGTGCCCGAACTGCCGGCACAAGAACCGCGTGCTCACGGCCGGCGCGGGGCGGCCGCGCTGCGGGAACTGCCACGAGCCCCTTCCCTGGATCGTCGACGCTCTCGACGACACCTTTGCCGAGGTCGCCGAGAAGGCCGATCCGCCGGTGATCGTCGACATGTGGGCGAGCTGGTGCGGTCCGTGCCGCGTGGTCAGCCCCGTCCTGGAGCAGCTGGCCACCGAGCGAGCGGGCGAGCTGAAGCTCGTGAAGGTGGATGTCGATCGCGCGCCCGGTCTTTCGTCGCGGTTCGGCATCCAGGCCGTGCCGACACTGCTCGTGCTGCACGGAGGCGAGGTAGCCCGGCAGGCCGGTGCGGCGCCGGTCGGCGTGCTGCGCCGCTGGTTCGACGAGGCGATGGCGAAAGAAGGAGGAGTCTCATGACCGTCCGCCCCGATCCTCATCTCGTCTTCGTTCGCCCGGTGTCTCCCCGCACTCCCGGCGCCTGCGAGGACTGCGTGGCCCTCGGCACCCCGTGGGTGCATCTGCGGCTGTGTCTGACCTGCGGCAAGGTCGGATGCTGCGACTCGTCGCCGATGAGGCACGCGCGAGCGCACGCACAGCACGACGGGCATCCCATCGTCCGCTCCCTCGAGCCGGGGGAGTCCTGGCGCTGGTGCTACATCGACGAGGACTTCGCCTGATGCCGGGCCTCGGATCGGGGCGCGTCGTCGTGGAGACGCCGGACACGCTCGGGGCGTATGCCCGGCTCACACCTCTGCAGCTGGAGGTGCTGAGGGGGGTGGGATCGCTCGTGCCCGTCTCCGAAGGGCAGGTGCTCACGCGGGCGGGCGACGTGCCCGACTCGTTCTTCGTGGTGCTCGAGGGGCTGCTCGAGATCTCCGAAGGCGAGCAGGTCGGCATCCACGGCCCCGGCCGTTTCGTGGGCGACATCGGGTTGCTGGAAGGGCAGCCGACCTTCAGCACGACCACCGCGGTGGTCGACGGCGTCGCGCTCGCGGTGCCGATCGAGGAGCTGACGAGGATCGTGACCGGGGCGCCGCTGCTCGGCGACGTCATCCTACGCGCCTACCTGATCCGCCGGTCGATGGCGATCGGGTTCGGGGCAGGGCTCCGCGTGATCGGATCGCCATTCTCGCCCGACACCCGTCGGCTGCTCGACTTCGCGGCACGAAACCGGGTACCGCACCGCCTTCTCGACCTGGAACACGACCCGGGCGCCGAAGCGATCCTGCGGCGGCTGGGACTCGGCGCCTCCGACGTGCCGGTGGTGATCGTCGGCGGATCGCGGGTGCTCCGGAACCCCTCCGTCATGGAGTTCGCACAGGCGCTCGGCGTGCGGAGCGCCCTCCCTCCGGCGAGCAGCGACGTGCTCGTCGTCGGTGCGGGCCCCGCGGGTCTCGCTGCGACGGTCTACGCCGCCTCGGACGGACTCTCCGTTCTGCTCACCGACGCCGTCGCGACCGGAGGACAGGCAGCGCTGTCGGCACGAATCGAGAACTACCTCGGATTCCCCTCCGGCATCTCCGGCGCGGAACTCGCGGAGCGTGCCACCCTCCAGGTCGCGAAGTTCGGCGCCACCCTGGTCGCGCCCTCCGTCGCCGAGAGCCTCGTCGTCGATGAAGGCGCGCTCGTGGTGCGTTTCTCAGACGGAACGAGCGTCACCACACGGGCGGTGGTGGTCGCATCCGGGGTGAGCTACAACCGCCTCGCTGTGGCGGGCCTCGACCGCTTCGAGTACACGAGCGTCTACTACGCCGCCACGGTCAACGAAGCACGCCAGAGCGGCGCGGCGCCGGTCGTCGTGGTCGGGGGCGGCAACTCGGCCGGGCAGGCCGCCGTCTTCCTCGCCGGCACCGCGTCGCAGGTGGACCTGATCGTCCGCGGGGCGGATCTCGCGGCGAGCATGTCGCGCTACTTGATCGTGCAGGTGGAGGAGCATCCCCGCATCACGGTGCATCTGCAGACGGTGGTGGTGGAGGCGAACGGCCAAGCCGAACTCGAGTCGGTCGTCGTCGAGCACGTGCCCTCGGGTGCGCGAACCGAGATCCCCACGACGAATCTCTTCGTCTTCATCGGGGCGTCGCCGGCCACATCGTGGCTCGGCCCGGACGTCGCGCGAGACGAGCGCGGCTATGTGATCACGGGGAGCGGCACGACACCGTCCGGCGCGAGCAGGCCCGCCCTCGAGACATCGGTAGCGGGAGTCTTCGCGATCGGTGACGTCCGCAGCCAATCGGTCAAGCGGATATCGGCGGCGATCGGCGAAGGAGCGAGCGTCGTGCGGATGGTCCACGATCACATCGCGACCGGCGGCAGCCGATCCTGAGCGGCCGTGCGCCGATCGACTCGACAAGCACACACCATCAGAAGGGCAAGGGATCGTCATGACACGCATCACCATCATCGGCAAGGGCTCCATGGGCAACGCCATCGGAGGGGTGTTCGCCGCGGGAGGCAGCGATGTCGCCTACGTCACGCACGGCCAGACCGGGGCGACCATCTCGGGAGACATCGTGGTGCTCGCCGTTCCCCATCCCGAGGTCGACGGCATCCTCACCGCTTTTGGTGCGCAGCTCGCAGGCAAGACGGTCGTCGACATCACCAACCCGCTCGACTTCTCAACCTTCGACTCGCTCGTGGTGCCCGCCGACGCGTCCGCCGCATCCCACATCCAGGCGGAGCTCCCCGAGAGCCACGTGCTCAAGGCGTTCAACACCACCTTCGCCGCCACCCTCGTGAACAGGCAGCTCGGCGGTGTGCCGACCACCGTGCTCGTTGCGGGCGACGACCCCGACGCCAAGACCTCGCTGATCGAGGCGATCAGGGCCGCCGGCGTCTCTGCGCTCGACGCGGGGGCCCTGAGCCGCGCGCGCGAACTCGAGGCGATCGGCTTCCTGCAGCTCACGCTCGCGGTGAGCGAGAAGATCGGGTGGAACGGCGGTTTCGCCGTGATCCGCTAGTTCGACATGCTCTGCGTGATTGCAACCTTCGGATGTGAACAGCTCGATCAGTAAGACCTCCGGGGGTCTGCAAGGGGGATCGTCGAACAGGACTACGGCGCCCCGGTCGGCTGGCGACTGGCCCTCAACGACCCCGCTGCCGTCGTCGGGGTCATCTCCCAGAACGGCAACGCCTACGAGGAAGGCTTCGTACCGAGCTTCTGGGACTCGATCCGGGCCGACGCCGCCGAACGGACCACCGAGACGCGCGACGCGCTCCGTCCGGCCCTCGGGCGGGAGCCGTCGAGTGGCAGTACAACCACGGCGTCCCGGACCCGACGACCGTCGACCCCGACGCCTGGGAGCACGACCTCGCGCTCCTCGCCCGACCGGGTCAGGACGACATGCAGCTGGCCCTCTTCCGTGACTACGCCACCAACCGGGACCTCTAACCCGCGGTGCACGAATGGCTCCGTACGTCGCAGGTACCGGTGCTCGCGATCTGGGGGCGTCACGACGAGATCTTCGCAGCCGCCGGCGCCACGGCGTTCACCCGCGACGCCCCCGATGCTCGCGTCGAACTCGTCGACGGCGGACACTTCCTCCTCGAATCCGACCTCGACCACGTCGTCGCCACCATCACGGACTGGCTCCGGACGACCGAGCGAAGCGCCTAGCTCGGCAGGTCGGTCCCTCCACCTGGACCAAAGTCAGCGGCGGCGCGTCCGTCTCGGACGGCTGGCTTGACCGTCAGGCGGCAGCGTGGACGCTGCTGTCCATCCTGGAAGCGGTCATTGGCCCGCGGCCGCCGGACCCGTTCGCGGTCGCACCCGTCACACTGGACGGCGACCACGGCGGTGGCCGCCCGCACGGCCGACATGGAGGGCCCCGAGGATGGGTAGACAACGGACGCCGAAGGATCTCTGGGCGCGGATCCTTTTCCTGGTCCTCGGGCTGGCGCTGGTCGTCTCCCGTCTGAACGGATTCGGCCACGGCATGTCCACTCGTCCGGTCTGCGCTGTCAGGTCGGACTGCAGACGGGTCATCCTTCATGGGCGGCTCGCGCCGGCGCGGCCGAGCGGCATCGGGCCTGGACGTGCAACGGCGCCGGTCTACCCCGCCTGCGCGAATCGAACCGTTCATCGCCGGGCGATGCGCAGCCCCCGAATTACGCTGTCCGCGCCGGAGACGTGGTTCAGCCCGGTCATCCTGCATCACCCCGCCAGACCGCGGCGGCATTCTTGCGCCGAAGACGCCGTGCATCCCGTGCCCGGAGGACCCCTTCCCGTTCCAAGACGTCGATCGTCGCACCATAGGAACGATCCGCCGCGAGTCGCTCGGCCGGCGTGAGCTTGCTGGGGAGCGCAGCCCACCACTGCCGGAGTGGATCAGCGTCCGCTTCGCTGTGGCCCCACTCGTCCTTCGCCGCGGTGACCGGATCCGCGAGGGCGACGCGATCCCGACGCCGCGCGACAACCGCGAGTGCAGTGATACCGGCCACCGCAATGCCGAGGAGCACGAGCCCCAGGGTCGCTCGGGCGGGTTCGAAGCGGTCGACCTCATCCCAGTTCCCCACCATGTACGCGAAGACCAGCGTCCACACGACACCCAACACCACGTACAGTCGCGCCGCGCCGCGCGTGTGCGCACCGAGCAGGAACGACGTGAGTCTCCCTCGTTCGAGGAGCCAGAAGATCGACGCAGAGGCGATCGCCGACAGCCCCACCCACGCCGCCGCTTCGTCGACACCGAGCGCTGGCCGGCCGTTGCGGGGAGACGGCAGGACGAGGCCCGCCGCAAGGAGTCCGAGCAGGAGCGCTGCCACCGTCGCCGTGTCGCGAGCGCCCCAGCGTGCGCGAGACGCTCCACGTCCGTCTCCGGTGCTGTTCCGAGTGAGACGCGCGTGGACGCTGCGGAGCCTCGGCACGGACACGAGGACCGCCGCGCGGGAGGCCTCGACCACGGCATCGAGGCGCGGCTGACGTCGCAGCTCGGACAGCCGGGTCGTCAGCTCGGCGTGCACGGCCGCTTCAGGATCACCCGGGTCACTGTTCCGCAGGACGCGATCGGTCATCTCGCCAGCGTAACCATGTCGCTGCCCCATGCCGAGAGTGCGCATTCGGTTCACTCATCACGGATCGGCGAGCGGAATGCACACTCTCGATGGGCGCTCCTCGCCTACGGCATCGTCCAGACCTCCGACACCGGCGTCATCGCCTACGTCGGCCTGGCTGCTTCCGTCTACGGACTGAAGTCCTGCGTGGCGTAGTCGACCGCAGTACCGCGAGCGGGCCCCGGGAGCTTCCCGGGGCCCGCTCGCGGTGTACGGAGCATCTGTGACGTCGGGTGCCGAAGCGGTTATGGCGCCGCCCGCCCCTCCTGCTCAGCGTGCTGAACACGCTCGGTCACCTGCGCGTACATGTACATGTCTTGCGGGGAACCGTCCACCCGTTCCCACGCGCGAAGAAGGCCTTCGCGGACGTAACCGGCTCGTTCCGCGGCGCGCCATGATCCCTCGTTCCAGGGCTCCACATACAGCTCCACCCGGTCCAGATCGTCGAGCCGGCGGGCCCAGGCCGTGAGTGTCGCGAGCGCGTCCGCCGCGTAACCGCGCCGCCGCTGCGACGGGCCGATCCAATACCCGACGCTGGCTCGCGCCCAACGTTCGCCAGCGTGGAAGAGCCCGATATGGCCGACTGCCCGGTCCTCCGTATCGGCGATCGCGAAGACGTACGCCTCACGTGAGCGCAGTCGTTCATGCTGACGCTCGATGAACGCGAGCGCCTCCGACTCTCCGGACGTTTGCGGCACGGTGGTCAGTGCGGTGATGAACCGGTCCTGGGAGGCCTCCTGGACGACTCCGACATCCGTGGTTCGCCACGCCCTGAGCGTGACGCGGTCGCCGGTGAGGTTCGGAAGCACAAGGGGGCCACTGCTCATGGTCTCCATGGTGGCACGGCCGCGAACCACCATGCTCGCAGCGCTCCGGGCGGCGATCGACGAAGCCCAGGGCGTCGAGCCGGGCGCGCTCTCGGGGATCCGCTCTTGACGGACTCGGAACACCTGTCGTATCGTCGTCGCAATCGATAGGTAACTTCCTAGTCGATTGATCGACGAAGGAGTGGTCATGGCAGCATCAGGCAGTCCGAGCGTGCTCCGCGTGCTCAACGACCGAGCCGCGCTCGACGTCCTCGTGCGGGAGCGGGAGGTGTCCCGGGCGCAGCTCGAGGCACTCGTCGGCCTCTCCAAGCCGGCCACATCGCAGCTCCTCACGCGCCTGGAACGCGCTGGCCTCGTCGAGCGTGGCGGGCTCCGGGCTGAGGGCCCCGGGCCGCGGGCGCAGCTCTGGCGCCTCAAGGCGGACGCCGGTCACGCCGCCGGCATCGACGTGAGCCGCAACGGGATCGACGTCGCGATCGCCGCCCTCGACGGTTCGGTGGTCGCAGAGCACTTCCTCGCCACCACACCTGAGACCTCCGAGCCGGGTGCCGCGCTGTTCGAGGCGCTGGAGGCCGCCTGCTCGCAGATCGGTGTGGAACCCTCCGCGCTGTCACACATCTCCATCGGGATCCCGGGTGCGGTCGACCAGCTCACCGGCCAGCTGCGCTACGCGTCCGAGGTGCCGCTCTGGAAGGGCGTCGACCTCCTGCACATGCTCGAGGGCCGGATCGACGTGCCGGTGACCATCGAGAACGACGTGAACCTCGTGGCCCTCAACGAGATGGCCAGGGGAGCCGCGCAGAACACGAAGGACTTCCTCCTGCTCTGGGTCGCCGAACGCGGCGTCGGATCCTCGGTCGTCGTCGGGGGCGAACTGATCCGCGGTGCGACCCTCGGCGCTGGCGAGATCGGCTTCACGCTGGTCCCCGACCTGGCACTCGCCGCCACGACACCGGTCGGCAACCGCTTCGGCGACCTCATGACCGACACCGCGCTCCTCGACCTCGCGCGCGCCCACGGCATCGAAGCGGACGGGACGGTGGAAGCGCTCGGTCTCGGCTTCGCGGCCGACCCCGACGGCTTCCCCCGTGACGTCGCCCGCCGCCTGTCCGCAGGCCTCGCCGCCGTGGTGAGCCTCCTCGACCCGGAGTTGATCGTGCTTGACGGCGACATCTGCGTCGCGGGCGGTGACGACCTCTGCCGGCTCGTCAAGGAGGAGCTCCGCGAACTCGTCGAGCCACCCGTCTCGATCGTCCCCGGCCGGGACGACGCCAGTTCCGTCCGCGCCGGCGCCGTCCAAGCCGCGCTCGGGCACGCCCGCGAGCGATTCTTCGCCTCGGGTTCGACGCTCGACCTCTCCTGAGCGCACCGAGCGACCACCGACCGTTCCACCCGCTTCACCTGTCTCCACCCGCACCACTCTCTCTGAACTGCGCCACCTCACCCCCAGGAGCCACCCATGAAAAGAGTCCTGCCCACGATCGCCGTCGTCGCGACGACGATCCTCGCCCTCAGCGCCTGTTCCGGCAGCGCCGGTTCGTCGACATCGGTGTCGCCGGCTCCCGGCGACGACGAGAAGATCACGCTGACCGTCTGGAGCGGCTTCGCCGACGCCGAGCTCGACGTCATCAACGGAGCACTCGACGGCTTCCACAAGCTGCACCCGAACATCACGATCAAGAGTGAGGGCAGCCAGGACGACGACAAGATCTCGCAGTCCATCCGTGGCGGCACCGCACCGGACGTCGCCATCTCGAGCAACGCCAACGCGCTCGGACAGTACTGCAGCTCCGGCGCGTTCCAGGACCTCGGCGGCTACATCGACCGCGACAAGGTGGACCTCGACCAGATCCCGAAGGCGGTCCAGTCGTACACCGAATTCGACGGGGTCCGTTGCTCCATGCCGCTCCTCGCCGACGACTACGGCCTGTACTACAACAAGGAACTCTTCGCGAAGGCGGGGATCACCGAGCCGCCGACGACCATGAGCGAGCTCCGCGACGCAGCGGAGAAGCTCACCGAGTTCAACCCGGACGGCTCGATCAAGGTCGCCGGGTTCGTGCCCACCATCGGGTTCTACAACAACCGCCTGGACGTGTGGGCACCGCAGTTCGGAGCCGACTGGCAGGACGAGGACGGGAAGTCCAGCCTCTCGACCAGCCCCGGTTGGACGGACCTCTTCACCTGGCAGCAGGAGATGACCGACTTCTACGGCCAGGACAAGCTCACCGCGTTCACAGCCGCCGCCGGTCAGAAGTACTCGGCCGACAACGCCTTCCAGACCGGCCAGATCGCCATGATGTTCGACGGTGAGTTCCGCACCGGCTTCGTCGAGTCGCAGGCCCCCGGGATCGACTTCGGCACCGCGCCGCTGCCGGTCGCGGACGACCTTGCCGACACCTACGGCGGGAGCGACATCGGCGGGAACATCATCGGCATCCCGAAGGGCGCCAAGCACGCGGGAGCCGCGTGGGAGCTCATCAAGTACCTCACCACCGAGACCGCTCCGCTGGTCGAACTCGCCAACGGGTTGAAGAACATCCCGACGACGTTCGACGCCCTGCAGTCCCCGGACCTCCAGTTCACGGGGAACCTCGCCCCCTTCCTGGAGATCTTCCAGAGTGAACACTCCTCCTCGCTGCCGCCGACGGCCAACGGTGGAGCCTTCCTCAAGACGGCGAGCGACTTCGCGGTGAAGTGGCAGACCGGCGGTGTCTCGGACCTCGACAAGGGCCTCGCCGACGTCGACCAGCAGATCACCAACGCGGACGCGCTGAAGCCGTGACGTCCACCATGCACGACGGGGCGGGGGTGACGGCGGCCCGACCAGGGTCGACGTCGCTCCCGCCGCGCCGGCCGGCGCAGCGCCGGAAGGGTGCCGCGGCCCGCCGGAACCGCTGGACGGTCCTCGCCTTCATGTCGCCCTGGATCATCGGGTTCGGCGTCTTCTTCGCGTACCCGCTGCTCGCGACGGTGTTCTACTCCTTCACGAGCTACGACCTGATCAACGAACCGGTCTTCATCGGTGTGCGGAACTACGTCTTCATGTTCACGCAGGACCCGCTCATCTGGGTCTCGATCCGGAACACCGTCTACCTGGTCGTCGCGATCACGGTGGGCCGAGTGGTCTTCGGACTGCTGACCGCCATGGTCCTCACGAAGATCAAGCGCGGCGCCGGGGTGTTCCGCACCCTGTTCTACCTGCCCGCGCTCGCTCCGCCGGTCGCGGCCGCCCTCGCGTTCGTGTTCCTGTTCAACCCGGGGACCGGGCCGGTGAACCAGGTCCTCGCCGCCCTCGGTGTGGACGGGCCGCTCTGGTTCAACGACCCTGCACTGGCGAAGCCCGCGCTGACCGTGCTGGCGCTCTGGGCGTCCGGCGAGATCATGGTCATCCTCCTCGCGGCCCTCCTCGACGTGCCGGCCGACTACTACGAGGCGGCCGCCCTGGACGGAGCCGGCGCCTGGACACGGTTCTGGCACATCACGCTGCCGTCGATCTCGCCCGTCCTGCTGTTCGCCGTCGTCAACTCCATCATCGTCGGCCTGCAGTACTTCACCGAGGCGGTCGTCGCCGGTGCGGTGGCCTCCGGCTCCTCCGACGCGGTCGGCAACACGGCCTCGCTCGGCTACCCCGACAACTCCACGCTGACCTTCCCGATGTGGCTCTACGAGCAGGGGTTCCACTCCTACAACATGGGCTACGCCTCGACCATGGCGATCGTGCTGTTCATCGTCTCCGCCGCTTTCACCATCATCCTCGTCCGGCGCATGCGCGTCTCGGGCGTGGGAGAGGAGGACTGAGCCATGACCGCAGTACTCGAACGTCCGGACGCGGTGCAGCAGCAGCAGCCGCCGGCACGCCGGAGTCGTCCCCCTCGCGTCGTCGCCAGGAGCGTCCTCGCCTGGATCGGCCTGCACGCGGTGGCCATCGCGATCGCGATCGCCTTCATCGCACCGATCGTGTTCGTTCTCCTCACCGCCTTCATGAGCGACCAGCAGGCGCTCACGAAGGACCTCTGGCCGCGGGAGTGGCACTGGGAGAACTTCGCGAACGTCTTCGAGAAGGCGCCGATGCTCGGCTACTTCGGGCAGAGCCTGTTCTACTCGATCACGGCCACCGTGGCGATGCTGCTCTCGAGCGTGCCGATCGCCTACGGTCTGGCGAAGCTCAAGTGGCGCGGGCGCACCTGGGCCTTCTACCTCGTGATCGTCGCGATGATGCTGCCTCCGCAGGTGATCGCCGTCCCGATGTACGTGATGTGGGCGAAGGCCGGTCTCACCGGGACGCTGTGGCCGCTCATCCTGCCGAACCTGTTCGGGGACGCCTTCAGCATCTTCCTGCTCCGCCAGTTCCTCGTCGCCATCCCGCAGTCGTACATCGACTCGGCCCGGCTCGACGGTGCGTCCGAGTTCGGGGTGCTCACGCGCATCGTGATCCCGATGGCACGCCCGGGCATCGCGGCGGCGGCGCTGTTCATGTTCCTCCGCACGTGGAACGACTACTTCGGACCGCTGCTGTACACGGGCGAGAACCGTGAGCACTGGACGCTGTCGCTCGGGCTCGCGGCGTTCCGGAGCACCCATCAAGTGCAGTGGAACCTCACGATGGCGGCGACGGTCCTCGTCATGGTGCCGGTCATCGTGCTGTTCTTCTTCGCCCAGAAATCATTCATCGAAGGAATCAAATTGTCAGGAGTCAAAGGATGAAGTTGACGGTCGTCGGCGGCGGGTCGACCTACACACCGGAACTGATCGACGGACTGCTCCAGATGTCCGACTCGTTCACCATCGACGAGATCGCCCTCATGGACACGGACGAGGAACGCCTCGAGGTGGTCTCGACGTTCGCGCGACGGATGGTCGCCGCCGCAGGCAGGGCGACGGTCATCACCGCGACCGACGATCTCGCCCGCGCGGTCGACGGAGCGTCCGGCGTGCTGATCCAGCTCCGCGTCGGCGGGCAGTCGACCCGGCTGTCCGACGAGACGTTCCCGCACGGCTGCGGATGCATCGGCCAGGAGACCACGGGGGCCGGCGGCTTCGCCAAAGCCCTCCGCACGGTGCCAGTCGTCCTCGACATCGCCGACCGGGTCCGCGCGCTCGCCGGTGACCGGACGTGGATCGTCGACTTCACCAACCCGGTCGGCATCGTCACCCGCGGCCTCCTCGAGGCCGGCCACCGGGCCGTCGGCCTCTGCAACGTCGCGATCAACTTCGAGCGGAACTTCGCCGGCATCCTCGACGTCGCTCCGGAGCGCATCCAGCTCCAGCACGTCGGCCTGAACCACCTGAGTTGGGAGACGGCGGTGCTCGTCGACGGCGTCGACCAGCTGCCGCGGTTGCTCGACGAGCGGATCGACGACCTGGCGCGGGTCTTCCGCATCACCCCGGAGCACCTGCGGATCCAGCAGGCCGTCCCCTCCTACTACCTGCACTACTACTACGCCCACGACGAGGTCTTCCGGCAGCAGCAGGTCGAACCGGCCCGCGCGGAGGTCGTGATGGGTGTGGAGCGCGAACTGCTCGACCTCTATCGGGACGACACCGTGACGACCAAGCCGCAGCAGCTGCAGGAGCGTGGCGGTCGCTACTACTCGCTTGCGGCCATCCAGCTGGTCGCGTCGCTGCTGCGGGACTCCGGCGACGTCCAGGTCGTCAACGTCCGCAACAACGGCACCCTGCCGTTCCTCCCGGACGACGCCGTCATCGAGGCCGCGTCCCGCATCGGTGCCGACGGACCGGTGCCGCTGCCCATCGGGCGGGTCGACCGATCGATGGAGGGCCTCATCGCCCATGTCTCGGCGTACGAGGAGCTCGCCCTCGAAGCAGCCCTGCACGGTGGTCGCGACCGCGTCGTGAAGGCGATGCTCGCGCACCCGCTCATCGGACAGTACGAGCTCGCCGAGGGACTGGCCGATCGGCTGATCGCCGAGAACGCGAGGTTCCTCCCGTGGGCGAAGTAGGCTCCCGGCTCATCGTCGCGGTCGACGGCGGCAACAGCAAGACCGACGTGGTCGTGCTGGCGCCGGACGGGACGGTGCTCGCGCGGGGGCGGGGCGGTGGCTACTCCCCGCACGTGCTCGGCACCACGGGCGCGGTGGCCGCGATCGAGGACCTCATCCAGGAGGCCCTCCGCTCGATCGACCGAGACCTCGGGCCGGCCGACATCGAGCATGTGGCGGCCTTCCTCGCGGGCGTGGACCTCGTCCGCGAGCGCTCGGACATGGTGGCTTCGATCGTCGCCAGGAACTGGTCACGGACCGTCACCGTGGACAACGACACCTTCGCCCTGCTGCGACTCGCCTCGCTCGCAGGCACCGGCGTCGCCGTCGTCTGTGGAGCCGGGATCAACTGCGTCGCCGTGGATGACGGACGCACCGTCCGCTTCCCGTCGCTCGGGCCGATCTCGGGAGACTGGGGCGGCGGACTCCAGCTCGGTGTCTCGGCGATGACCGCCGCGGCTCGGGATGCGGACGGGCGAGGCCCGCGCACCGCGCTCACGCAGATCGTGCTCGAGCACTTCCACCAACCGGACGTGCTCACCCTGATCGAGCGTCTGCACTTCGGCGAGATCCCGCGGGAACGCCTCGCCGAGCTCAGCCCGCAGGTGTTCGCGACCGCCGCGGCGGGCGACAAGGTCGCCGGTGAGCTCGTGTCGCGTCTGGCCGGGGAGATCGCCTCGTTCGCCATCGCCGCGCTCCGTCGGCTCGGGCTGACGTCCGCGACTGTGCCGATCGTCCTCGGCGGCAGCATCCTGGCGGCTCGGCTGCCGGCGTTGGAGGACCAGGTCCGGCACCGGATCCTGGAGGTCGCTCCGAACGCCGAGCTGCTGTTCCCGGCCGACCCGCCCATCCTCGGTGCAGCGTTGCTCGCGTTGGACGCCGTCCACGTGGAACCGGCGGCGACGGACCGGCTCAGATCCGGCTTCGCGGCACCGGTCCTCGCGTCGGGAGCCGTCCGATGAGCGGCACGACGACCCTCGCACCGGTGCCGGGCGCCGCGATGGAACGGGAGATCCGCGAGCAGCCGGCCGCCTGGCGTCGACTCCTGGCGCAGGCCGGTGTGGTCGACGAGACCGTGGAGCGGATCCGTCGCTTCGATCCCGCGTTCGTCCTGTTCATCGCCCGTGGCACGAGCGACCACGCGGCCCTGTATGGCAAGTACCTCGCCGAGGTCACGTGCGGACTTCCGGCAGGATCCTGGTCGCCGTCGACGACGACCGTCTACGGAGCCGTGCCACGGCTGAACCGGTGCCTCGTGATCGCGGTGAGCCAATCGGGCGGGTCCCCTGACCTCGTGCAGTCCCTCGAGGCGGCACGGCAGGCGGGAGCCCTCACCCTCGCCATCACGAACGTGTCCGCATCGCCGCTCGCGCAGGCCGCGGAGCTGGCGTTCGACCTCCGGGCGGGGGAGGAGCTGGCCGTCGCGGCCACGAAGTCCTACACCGCGGAACTGCTCGCGCTGGCGATGCTGTTCGACGGGCTGTCGGCGAGTCCCCGCGGCGGGTTCGCCGAGCTGCCCGAGTACGGCGACGCGCTGCTCGACGCGGCGAGCGTGGAGCAGGTCATCGAGCGCGCCGCTCAGCGGTTCACCGGCGACCGATTCGTGCTCACCGGTCGCGGTTACGCGTCCGCGACCGCGCTCGAGGGTGCGCTCAAGCTGATGGAGACCTGCTACGTCTCGGCGGCGGGGTTCTCCGGCGCAGACCTCGTGCACGGTCCACTCGCGATGGTCGACGCTTCGGTGGCCTCAATCGTGATCGCCCCGCCTGGTCGCGGGGGTGCGGCGATCGAGCCGGTGGTCGAGCGTCTGCGCGCCACCGGTTCGTCGTTGCTCCTGATCGGACCGCAGGTCGCCGGACCGGACGAACTCATCGTTCCGCTCCCGACGGGACTCCCGGAGCAGCTGATGCCGCTCCTGGAGATCCTGCCCCTGCAGCGACTCGCGATGACGATCGCGCTCCGCCGCGGCATCGATCCGGATCGGCCCCGCGGGCTGCTGAAGGTCACGCGGACGACGTAGCGGCCGGCCGCCTAGCGGTCGGCGTCGAACCGCGCCTGGTGCGCCGAGACCTCGTCGCGGTGCAGTTCGGACCACACCTTGAGCTGCCGGACCGTCTGGTGGAGTGAGAGCCCGAGGGCGGTCAGGTCGTAGGTCACCGTCACGGGGACGGTCGCCGTCGCCGTTCGGCTGATGAGCCCGTCGCGTTCCAGTGACTTCAAGGTCTGCGACAGCATCTTCGGGCTCACGCCCGCGAGCGTCCGCGCCAGCTCGGAGTACCGCATCGGCCGCGGCTCCCCGTCGCAGTCCGGACCGCTCCCGAGCGCGGACAGCACGAGAGCCACCCACTTGCCGGACACCTGCGCGAGGAGCTGCTGGCTCGGGCAGGCGGCGAGGAACGCGTTGTACTGCGTCTTCGCCGCCGCCCGCTGATCTGCCGCTGTGGTGGTGGCCATGGTCTCGCTTTCGGTATCTACGCACTTCCAGGTAACTCCTTCCGAAAGGGTAGCAACTCCTCCAGAGTGGTCGACGGCACTTCGTCCACCCCCATCGGAAGGCACGCTCATGAACACCGACACCCGACACCTGCCCGGCGGCACCTGGACCCTGGGCGACCACACGGTCTCCCGCTTCGGCTACGGCGCCATGCAACTCGCCGGCCCCTGGGTGGTCGGCCCGCCGAAGGACCATGACGCGGCGATCGCTGTCCTCCGTGAAGCGGCCGGCGCCGGCATCACCCACATCGACACCGCGGAGACCTACGGCCCCCGCGTCGTCAACGAACTCATCCGCGAGGCCCTGCACCCGTATCCCGCGGAACTGCTCATCGCGACGAAGGCGGGCGGACGCCGTGACGCGCAGGGCGGCTGGCCTGCAGCGCGGAAGCCCGATGAGCTCAAAGCCCAGATCGACGACAATCTCGAGACGCTCGGTGTCGACGTCCTCGACCTCGTCCATCTCCGCCTGGGTGATGCGAACGGACCGGTTCCCGAGCCGGTCACGGAAGCTTTCGAGACCCTGGTCGACCTGCAGCGACAGGGACTCATCCGTCACCTCGGCGTGAGCAACGCCACCGCCGAGCAGGTGGAGGAAGCGCAGGCGATCGCGCCGATCGTGTCGGTGCAGAACATGTACAACCTGGCCAACCGGGGGGACGACGCGCTCATCGACCGACTCGCCGGCGAAGGGATCGCTTACACCCCGTTCTTCCCCCTTGGTGGGTTCAGCCCGCTGCAGTCCGACGTGCTCACCGCGGTCGCAGCTCGACTCGACGCCTCGCCGATGTCCGTCGCGTTGGCGTGGCTGCTGCAGCGCTCACCCAACATCTTGCTGATCCCGGGCACGTCATCCGTGGCCCATCTCCGCGAGAACATCGCGGGCGCCGCGCTCACGCTCGCCGAAGCGGACCTCGCCGAGCTGGACCGGATCGCCTCCTGACGCCTCCCTCCGGGTCCCGACCCGCGGTCCCGGTCGCTTCAGCGGCTCGGCGCCGTGGGCACGGGCCGGGTGTCGTCGACGTCGCGGTGTGCGCGCGGCGGCCACCACCAGATGGCAGGCGCCGACAGCTCCTCGACGAGCCGGCGCGATGCCGCTGCAGGTGCCACGGCGCGCCGCTCAGTGTCACTTGTCTTGCATACGTGCCATTACCGGGCGAGCTCGTGACAGGTGCTTGACCGGTCACCGACTCAGCTCGTCATCGCAGGCTCGCCCCGCGCTCCGCGCGAGACGACGCGGCGTCGAGCAGCTCGAGCACGTGGCGGTAGTCCTCGCCCGTGGCGCGGGTCATCCCGAGCTCGCAGGTGCGGTTGCAGGAGGCGTGCGCGTCGGCACCCAGCGCGGCGACCTCGGCGGCCTCGGCCTTCGTAGCCGACGCCGTCAGCTCGGGGTGCAGCATGCCGCGGTCGCCGGCGAACGCGCAGCAGCCCCAGTCGTCCGGGACGTGCACGCGCTCGGCCACGGCTTCGCCGATCAGCACGAGATCCGGGTCGAGGCCCATCTGGCGCGAGGAACAGGTCGGGTGCAGGACGAGTTGCTCGATCTGCGCTGAGACGTCGACCCGGGGCAGGATCTCGCGGACGGCGAAGGCCACCGCGTCCTCGACGACCACGCCGCTCTCGCTGAGGAGCTTCGCGAAGCCCTCGGTGCAGCTCGACGCGTCGCTGACGACCACGAGGCCGCTGTCGGCGACGGCCGCTCGGATGCGTTCGACCGTGCGCTGCTCGTTCACCGCAGCACCGGACGCGAACCCCTTGGACGACCACGGGGTGCCGCAACAGATCGACTCGACGCCGTCGGGGACGATCATGCTCAGGCCTGCTCGCTCGAGCAGCCGGGTGAAGGCGCCCATGACGCCGTCCCCGCCGTCCGCCGCCCCGAACATGCTGTTCACGCACGCCGGGACGTAGATGCCGACGGTCGGACCGTCACCGGCACCCACCGTCCGACCGAGTGCCTTCCGCGAGCGTCCTCCGCCCGGCAGATCTCCTGAGTACTTCGGCACGGTGTCGGTACCGAGCACGGCCCTGGCCACGTCGGTCACCGCACCGACCACCGGAGCCGGCAGGAGCTTCGCGCCGGAGAGTGCGACCGAACCGATCCGCGTGACCGGCCCCCAACCGGTGGCGGCCGCCTTCCAGCCCGCGGCGGCGACCGGAGCCGCCTCCGTGCGCCGGATGCGCTTGACCAGCGCGCCCGTGTTGATCTGGACCGGGCACGCGGTCTGACACATCCCGTCGACGGCACAGGTCTGCACGCCGGCGTAGTCGTAGTCGTCCGCGAGCTCCTCGGCGAGGGCGATGTCCCCGCGAGCGCGAGCGGACTCCTCGGCACGGCGGACGACGATGCGCTGCCGCGGCGTCAGCGTCAGGTCGCGGCTCGGGCAGACGGGTTCGCAGTACCCGCACTCCACGCAGCGATCGACCTCCTCCTCGACCGTCGGCTGGAGCTTGATCCCCTGGAGGTGCGCTTCGGGATCCTCGTCGATCAGCACGCCGGGGTTCATCACCCCGGCCGGGTCGACCAACCGCTTCAGCTCGAGCATCACCCCGTACAGTTCATCGCCGTACTGTCGGCGGACGTACGGTGCCATGGCGCGACCGGTGCCGTGCTCGGCCTTCAGATTGCCGCCAGCCGCGAGGACGAGGTCGACCATCTGCTCGGTGAAGCCGTTGAACCGGCCGAGCGCGGCGTCGCCCTCGAACCGGTCGGTGAGCATGAAGTGGATGTTGCCGTCCTTCGCGTGGCCGAAGATGACCGAGTCGCGGTAGGCGTGCTGCACGAAGAGCTCCTGCAGGCTCGCGCAGGTGTCGGCGAGGGCGGCGGTCGGGACGACGATGTCCTCGAGGAGGGCCGTGGTGCCGGAGGGTCGCGCTCCCGCGACCGAGGCGTAGAGGCCTTTGCGGAGCGCCCAGGCGCGTGACCGCTGGGACGCGTCGCTCGAGAACACCACCGGCGCGTGCACGTCCAGACCGTTCAGGAGCACACCGCCCGCCGTCGCGCGGTCCCTGAGTTCGACGGCGTCCTCGGAGCGGTACTCGACGAGGAGTGCCGCGTGATCCTGCGGCGTGAAGCCCTGGATCTCCGCCGGGCTGCCGGGGAGACGCTGCCCGACCGTCAGGGACGTGGCGTCCATGAGCTCGAGCGTGGCGGCTCCGGACGCGACCAACTCGGGCAGCGCGCGCGTCGCCGCGTCGAGGGAGGGGAACACGGCCAGCGCCGTCGACACCAGCGGGAGGACGGGGACGGTGCGGAAGGTCGCCTCGGCGACGAAGGCCAGCGTGCCCTCCGAGCCGATGATGAGGTGCTGCAGGACGTCCACGGGCGATTCGAAGTCCAGGAACGCGTTGATCCCGTACCCCATGGTGTTCTTCAGGGAGAACTGGCGCTCGATGGATGCGACCGACGCCGGATTCGATCGCACGCGGCGCTGCAGGCGCTCGATGCCCTCGGCGAGCTCCGGTTCCGCTTCGTGGAGCTGCCGGTCGGCCGTCGGATCGGCCGTGTCGATCATGGTGCCCGACGGGAGGACGAACACCATCGACTCCAGCGTCCGATAGGTGTTCTCGTCGATCCCGCAGGCCATACCGCTGGAGTTGTTCGCGATCACACCGCCGATCGTGCACGCGACCTCGCTCGCCGGGTCGGGGCCGAGCCGGTAGCCGAGTCGCGTGAGTCGCGCGTTGACCTGCGCCACTGTCGCTCCCGGCTGCACCCGGACGCGCTTGCCGTCGTCGAGGACCTCGATGGACTTGAACCGCTGCCTCGTGTCGACGATGATGCCGGAACCGGAGGCCTGACCCGACAGGCTGGTGCCACCCGACCGGAACGTGACGGGCGCGGCGGACCGCGTCGCCGCTCGGAGGATCGCGGCGACCTCGGCAGCGCTCTCCGCGATGACGACCGCCTCGGGCGTCAGCAGGTAGTGCGATGCATCCCCGGCGTACGCGGCCAGGTCGATCGCCCGGGTGCGGATCCGGGAGGGGTCGCCCACGGCTCCGCCGATGGCTTCGGTGATGCGGGATGGGGCGGTGGTCGGGTGTGCCACGAGGCTTCCTTCTCGAATGCGGGCGTCAGCGGGGTGCAGGGGTGCGGGGTGCTCGGGTGCGGCTGCGGTGGCCGGACGCCTCAGAGGATGGGGCGTCGTCGGCCATCGCCCGGCCGATTCATTCGAAGCGTTGCCAGTCCGGCCGGTTGTCGTAGGTGTAGCGATAGTAGTCCGACAACCGCAGCCCTGATGCCGCCGCCTCGTCGACGACGACGGTCGCGTGCTCGTGCAGCTGGAGCGCCGACCCGGGAAGGAACGCGCTGAGCGGTCCCTCGACGGCGGCCGCGACGGCGTCGGCCTTGCCAGCGCCCTGGGCGACCAGCACGAGCTCCCGCGCCTCGAGGATGGTCCCGAGTCCCTGCGTCATGCAGTGGGTCGGCACCTGGTCGGGCGAGTCGAAGAAGCGGGCGTTGTCCTGACGGGTCTTCGGCGCGAGGGTCTTGATGCGCGTGCGCGACGCGAACGACGACGTGGGCTCGTTGAACCCGATGTGTCCGTTCGACCCGATGCCGAGGATCTGCACGTCGATGCCGCCGGCCTCGGCGATGGCCCGGTCGTACTCGTTCGCAGCGGCCGCGAGGTCTGCGGCGCGGCCGTCCGGGACGCGGACGCGCGACGGGTCGAAGCCGAGCGGAGCGACGACCTCGCGCGCGATCACGCTGGCGTACGACTCGGGGTGGTCGGCCGGGATGCCCACGTATTCGTCCAATGCGAAGCCGCGCGCCTCGGCGAACGACAGCGAGCCCGCCTGCACACGACGCGCCAGTTCCGCGTAGATGCCCTGCGGGCTGGACCCGGTCGCGAGCCCGATGACGGCCTGGGGTCGTCCGGCGACGATCGACGCGATCTTCGCGCCGGCGACGCGACCGACCTCGGCGGCGTCGGGAAGGATGATGATCTCCACGGTGTCCTCTCGTTCCTGCTCAGGCGCTCGCCGCGGCCACGGCTGAGCGGACGTCGCCGTCGTGCGATTCGAGCAGCCGGGCGGCCGTCGCTGCGTCCACGTCGGCGAGGAGCATGACGACGGCGGTCTTGGCGTGCGCACCGGCCTGCTCCAGGGCCGCGTCGGCGATCGACCGTTCGACACCGGTGGCGTCGGCGACGATCCGCTGCGCACGGTCGACGAGCTTCTCGTTGGTCGGCTTCACGTCGACCATGAGGTTGGAGAAGACCTTGCCCGAACGCACCATGGACGCGGTGGACAGCATGTTGCACACGAGCTTCTGCGCGGTCCCGGCCTTCAGGCGGGTGGAGCCGGTGAGCGCCTCAGGGCCGGTCATCACCTCGATGGCGATGTCCGCCTCGGCGCTGATCCGGGCGTTCCGGTTGCAGGACACGGCGATCGTCCCCGCGCCCAGGTGGCGTGCGTAGCGCAGGCCACCGATGACGTACGGGGTGCGACCGCTGGCCGCGAGACCGACGACGACGTCCGTGGGGCGGAGGTCGGCCGCGATGAGTTCCGAGGCGCCGAGCTCGATGTCGTCCTCGGCACCCTCGACGGCGACGACGAAGGCGTGCTCGCCCCCGGCGATGAGCCCCAGGACCTCGGAAGGGTCGGTGCCGAAGGTCGGCGGGCACTCGACCGCGTCGAGCAGTCCGATCCGGCCGCTCGTCCCTGCACCGAGGTAGACGAGTCGCCCACCCTGCCGGCGAGCCTCCGTGATGCGTTCCACGGCGCGCGCGATGCTCGGCAGTTCCGCTCGGACCGCGTCGGCGACGAGTCGGTCCTCGTCGTTGATCACCTCGAGCAGCCGGAGCGTGTCCAGCGTGTCGAGGTCGACCGTGCGCGGGTTGCGTCCCTCGGTGGAGAGCGCTGCCAAAGTACTCGATGCTTCAGGCACGAACGGCCCTCCGTTCTGGGTCGGACGGGCTGATGCCGTCGTGGTGGTCCGTGGGGCTGTCGACGGTCATGCTTCGAACCGCAGCGAGCCAGGCGGTCCGTCGAGCGTCCGCGCGGGGAGTGAGTGTCCCGGGACGATCGCGCCGAGGACGCTGCCGTGCGAGGCGCCGGTGGCCGAGGGGAGGGATCCCGCCTGGCCGTTCACCGTCAGGAAGCCGAGGATGGCGAAGGCGAGCGCCTCCTTCGCGTCGGACGGGAGGCCCGCGTCGTCGCTGCTGACGACGTCGGCCTCGGGGAGTGCGGCCCGGATGCGCGCGACGAGCTGAGGATTGCGCACCCCTCCGCCGGCGAGGATGACGCGCTCCACTCCGCGGACGGCGTCGGCGACGGTCCGTGCGGTCAGCTCGGTCAGGGTCGCGACGAGGTCCTCGATCGGGAGCGTCGGGCGGCCGTCGAGCTGCTCGCGGAGGTAGTCGAGGTGGAACAGTTCCTTGCCCGTCGACTTCGGGGCGGGGCGCCGGTAGTACGGCTCGCGCAGGAGGAGGTCGAGCGTCTCCTCGTCGACGGTGCCACGCGCGGCGAGCTCGCCGTCGGCGTCGAACTGCCGGGCGCCGCCGGTGTGCTCGGCGACGACGGCGTCGATGAGGGCGTTCGCCGGTCCGCTGTCGAACGCGATCGGGTCCTGGCCGGGCCGCACGATGGTGGCGTTGGCGATGCCGCCGAGGTTGACGGCCGCAGCGGTCTCGCCGCCCAGCCAGAGCGCGTCGATCATGCTGACGAGCGGTGCACCCTGCCCGCCGGCCGCGACGTCGCGCGAACGCAGGTCGGCGACGACGGTGCAGCCGGTGCGCTCGGCGATCCATGCCGGCTGGCCGAGCTGCAGCGTGCCTTCGACCCGGCCGTCCTCGACCCAGTGGAACATCGTCTGCCCGTGGGAGACGATCAGATCGGCGTCCCCCTGGAGGAGTTCGGCGACGGCCCGGACGGCGACATCGGCGAAGGCCTGCCCGATCCGGGTGTCCAACCGGCAGACGTCGTCGACACTGGTCTTCGCCGGTGGCAGGGCCGCGGTGATCGCAGCTCGCAGCTCCGGGTCGTACCCGGCGGTGATCATCCCGAGCGGGCGGACGACGATGGTGTCACCGTCGACGCTGATCTCGGCTGCGGCGGCGTCGATCGCATCGTGCGAGGTGCCGGACATGAGGCCGATGACGCGCATCGGGCGGCTCACTTGCGCAGCTCCGCCCGGTGCGCGTTCCCGCGGAGGGTGCCGATCGCGATCGCACTCACGACGCAGGTCGCCATCACGTAGTACGCCGGGACGTCGACGTTGCCGGTCGAGGCGATCAGCGAGGTGATGATGAGGCCGGCGCTGCCGGAGAAGACGGCGTTCGAGATCGAGTAGGACAGTCCGAGGCCGGTGTACCGCACGGAGGTGGGGAACATCTCGGCGAGCATGGCGGGGCCGGGGCCTGCGATCAGGCCGACGACGGCTCCGGCGACGAACACGGCGAGGCCGTGGACACCGACGCCGAGGTCCGGGTTCTGCAGCACGTTGAGGAGCGGCAGCGCCAGGATCACGATGAGCCCGGTGCCGGCGAGCATCACCCAACGCCGACCGATCTTGTCAGACAGCCAGCCGGCCGGGAGGATCGTCGCGGCGAACCCGGCGTTCGCGAGGACCGTGGAGATCAGCGCCTCCTGGAAGGACGCGTTGAGGCTGCTCTGGAGGTAGGAGGGCATCACGACGAGGAAGGTGTACCCGGCGGCGGACCAGCCCATCAGGCGGCCGATCCCCAGGAGGATCGCCTTGGCGGTCTCGGCGGCGCCCGCACGCACGACCGGCTCGGCGACCTTGGAGGTGTCGGCGGCGGCGACCTTCTGGAACTCCGGGGTCTCCTCGAGCTTCAGGCGGAGGAACAGGGCGACCGCGCCGAGGGGGATGGCGAGCAGGAAGGCGATCCGCCAGCCCCACGCCGCCAGGTCGGCTTCGGACAGCAGGGACGCCAGCAGCGCGACGGTACCGGCGCCGCCGAGGAGTCCGAGCGCGACCGTGAACGACTGCCACGATCCGTAGAAGCCGCGCTTCCCGGCCGGGGCGAACTCGGTCATGACCGAGACGGCGCCACCGAACTCACCGCCGGCGGAGAGGCCCTGCAGGATGCGCACGATCGTGAGCAGGATGGGCGCCGCGATGCCGATGGACGCGTACGTCGGGAGGATGCCGATGAGTGCGGTCGCCCCGGACATCATGACCAGGACGAGGATGAGCGTCGGCTTCCGGCCGATCCGGTCGCCGATCCGGCCGAAGAGCGCCGCCCCGACCGGGCGGAAGAAGAAGGCGATCGCGAAGGACGCGTAGGTCGCGATGAGCGACTCGATGCCGGTCTGTTGGCCGTCGCTGAAGAACTGTGCGGCCAGGATCGTGGCGAGGAACCCGTAGATCCCGAACTCGTACCACTCGATGAAGTTGCCGACGCTGCCGGCGACGATGGCCCGGCGTCGGGCGGTGCTGCTGATCACGTCGCTGCGTGGTGTGGAGCTGGTCACGGGACCTCCCTTGGTTCCTGGATCGTGCATGCCGGCAGTACCCGCGGTACTCCGCTATACGTGTCGGTCAGTCCGCACCTGAGGACGGCACCGGTCGCGAGTCGTTGCAACAAACATACACAGTCTGACGATGGATGGTAATTTCCATACATCCCGCCGGTGGGTGCCGACGGTACAGTGTTCACGGTCGAGAGGAGCACCGATGGGAGCCGACGTCCACCGGACATCACGGGCGGTGTCCACCGAGGTGCGCGCCCGCCTCGACGAACTCCGTCCCTCCGAGCGGCGGATCGCCGAATCGCTGCTCGCCGACCCGGGCGCCTTCGCGACGCGGTCGGTCGCCGAGATCGCGGAGGAGGCCTCGACCTCGACGACGACGGTCGTGCGCTTCACGCGCAAGATCGGCTACGACCGCTTCAAGGACTTCCGCCACGACCTGACCGAGGAGAACCTCCGCGAACGGCTCGCGCTCGCCGGGACGAACGTGCAATCGCCCGACATCGTGGCCGGAGACAGCCTCGACGACATCGTCGCGAAGGTCGCCGCGAACGAATCCCTCTCGATCGCCGACACCGCACAGGCGCTCGACACAGCAGCTCTCACGCGGGCGGTCGCCGCGGTCGCCGGCGCTCGCCGGGTCGACATCTTCGGCGTCGGGGCGAGCTCCATCGTCGCCGTCGACCTGCAGCGGAAGCTGTCGCGGATCGGGCGGGTGGCGCTCGAATGGCCCGACCCGCATGCCGCCTGGACCGCTGCGGCGATCCTCGACGAGCAGGCGGTCGCCGTCGCGATCTCGCACTCCGGCGCGACCGCGGACACCGTCGACTACCTCCGGCTCGCGGCCCGCTCCGGGGCGACGACCATCGCGATCACCAACCACGCTGAGTCGACTCTGGCGAGCAGCGCGGACATCGTGCTGCAGACCTCCGCGCGGGAGACGGCGTTCCGGTCAGGAGCGCTCGGTAGTCGGATCGCACAGCTGATGGTCGTGGACTGCCTCTTCATCGGTGTCGCCCAGGTCGACTCCGAGGCGTCCATCGGTGCGCTGCAGCGGACCTTCGACGCGGTGCGGGAGCGTCGCTCCGCCGAGTGACGTCCGCGCCGACCCTGGTCGGTGTTCGTGGACCAGCTCGGCCGTTGTCGTCGACGAGGCGGCCTGTCGCTACGAGGGGTCCGCGCGCAGGACGGCGGTGACCGCGAGTCGGAGGGACGAGCTCTCGAACCCGAGTCGTGCGCGCGCGCCAGGGAAGGCGCGCTCGAGTGATAGGCCGTTCACGACCGAGAGCAGGAAACGCGACTGCTGCTCTCGATCGCCGTCGACGAGGGCGCCCTCCTCGTGGAGTCGGGCGAGCCACCGGTCTACGCGGCTGACGGCGAGCCGCTCCATCGCGAGGAAGGTCTGGGCGGACTCCTCGGGTGTGGGTGATGCGACGTATGCGTCGTGGAGCGCGGTCCAGTTCTGTCGCGCGCCGGCACCGGTGCCGACGGCGGAGAGGAGGAGTTGGAGGCATGCCTGCAGGCGTTCGGCTGGCCCCTTCGTCGCGTCCGCCATGGGGTCGTCGGGGATGTCGAGCGTCTGGAGCCCTTCGATGACGGTGTCGAGCAGGACCTGCTGCGTCGGGAAGAAGTGCCTGAGGGACCCGGTACTGACGCCTGCCTTGGCCGCTACGGTACGGACGCTCAGCCGCGCGGTCGGGTCTTCGGCGAGCATCGTCGCCGCGGCGATCAGGATCTTGGATCGCGTATCGGAGCCTGCCGGTTCGGTCATGTGCAGGGCGCCCTTCTCAGTTCTAGTACAGCGTGCTAGCGTGTCCCTCGATTGTCACACTGTACTAGAGATGGCTGTGTCGAGGTGGCCCGACGGGCGCCGGACGGTGTGGAGAGGAGCGTGACGGATGGAACAGAGCTGGCGGGAGCGTCGGGGGACGCGCCGAGCGAAGGCCGGTGATGGCAGTGCGTTGAAGCCGTTCCGCTGGTGGCAGATGACCACCCGGTCGGTGATGTCCATCACCCTCCGCGAACCCGACGGCCGAGCCGTCGCGCACACGGTCGATGTCCGTCACGGAGGTGATGCGTCGGACGGAGTCGTCAGGGCGAAGCTCTACCGGGATGGCGCCCTCCACCTGGTCTCCCGGGTGCCGGCGCGATTCGCCGTGCGCGGCGGACACATCGAGGTCAGGGTGAGCGAATCCGGTCTGCGCCGTTGCCACTTCCTCGCCGACGACGGCTCCGAGCGGCAGCTGGCGCCGGATCCGCGCTCAGCGGAAGGGCGACGCCTACAACTCGCTCGGCGACACCCCGTCGCGAGCTCCGTCCTCGGCGCGCTGTCGATCGTCCTCCTGCTTGTCGGCGTCGGCTTGAACGCACTGCAGATCGCGGAGCCGATCTCGCAGATCCCGCCGATCGCCGACACCCTCGGCGCCTTCGAATCACCGCTGCACCTCGACCCGTGGCTGAACATCGCCCTCGGGGTGGGGGCAGCGCTCGGCGCGATCGAGCGAGCCTCCCGCCTCCGTTACCACTGGCTGCTCGACAGCGGAGCGGGGACCTGATGTCGCCGAGCCCGTCCGGCCGATCGAACCGACCGAGGAGCAGCATGCGCGCACCAGCACGCCGACCGTTCCTGGTCATCAGCGGGAACCGACGTGCCTACCTCGTCCTGAACGCCCTTGCGTATGGGCTGACGCTCGTCGGTTTCCTCATCGGTCTCGCCTTCCCCGACCTCACGCGTGCCCGGGAGTCGGCCATGGTCGAGGATGGCACCGCCGCGCTCGTCACGCAGCTCGTGGACACGCCGCCGCTGTTCGCGCTGATGATCCTCGCGGTCAACGTCCTCCGACTGAGCCTGCTCACCATCGTCCTGCCGTCCGTCGTCGTCCCGTTCGCGGGGCTCGTAGCCTTCGGGTTCTGGGCGGTCCAGACCGGGATAACGCTCGTGCCCCTGACCGCCGACGGATGGGTCGCGCTCATCCCGCACTCGCTCACGCTCGTCATCGAGCTCCAGGCGTACATCCTTCTGCTCCTCGGCGTGTACCTGCACGGCGTGTTCTGGGTCCGGCCGGCGGCCGCCGGAGTGGTGCGCCACCGCCAGGGGTATCTGCAGGGGCTGCGGCGGATCGGTGTGCTCGCCCCGCCGGCGCTGGCCCTCCTGGTCATCGGGGCGGTCTGGGAGGCTTACTCGTTGCGGTACCTGGTCCACCCGCTCGGCCAGTGGTTGGCGTGATCGTCGCAGAGCGCCCGGCACACCCTGTCGCTAGAGCATCCCGGTCAGCACTCCGCCGTCCGCCCGCAGGGCCGCGCCGTTCGTCGCCGACGCCAGTGGGCTCGCGAGGTAGGCCGCCAGCGAGGCGATCTCCCCGGGCTCGATGAACCGTTCGAGCAGGGTGGTGGTGTTGCGACCGATGATCGAGGCCTTCACGGCGTCGACCGGTGCGGCCTGGTCGGCGGCGATCGACTCGATCGTCGCTGCGACGCCGTCGGAGTAGGTCGGGCCGCCGAGGATCGTGTTGACCGTCACGGCGGTGCCGCGGGTCCGCTTCGCGAGTCCGTTGCCGAGGGCGATCATCGCCGCCTTCGTGACGCCGTAGTGGATCATGTCGGCGGGGATGTTCACGCCGGACTCGCTGCCGACGAAGAGGATGCGCCCCCAGCCGCGGTCCAACATGCCTGGCAGGGCGTGCCGGGACAGCCGGACGCCGCTCATCAGGTTGACCTCGAGGGCGTGGGACCACTCGTCGTCCGAGATCGACTCGAACGCCGCGAGACCGAACTGGCCCACGTTGTTCACGAGGATGTCCACGGCGCCGAGGTCACCGAGCAGTCGCTCGACGGACGCGGGATCGGCGAAATCCGCGACGATCCCGTCGTGGCCGGCATCGGGGTGCGTGCGCCGAAGCGCGGCGACCGCAGCCTGCACCGCCTGCTCGGAGCGCCCGTTCACGATGACCCGTGCACCCTCCGCGGCGAGCGTCCGGGCGATGGCTGCGCCGATGCCACCGGTCGATCCGCTGATGAAGGCCGTCTTGCCTCGGAGTTGTAGGTCCATGTCGTCTCCCTCTGTCGGCGATGCGCCGATTCACTTGCTCAGGCAAGTCACCCTAGGCCGGTTCACTTGCTCAAGCAAGTCGAATAGGCTTGCCCCATGACCGAATCCGCCGAACGCCCCGGCCTCAGCGGCGACCGGCTCGCGGCCTGGGCCTCCGTCGCCACTTTGGTGGAGCGGCTTCCCGCGGCACTCGACGCCCAGCTGCAGCGCGACAGCGGACTGAGCCACTACGAGCACGGGCTGCTCTTCGCGCTCGACACCGCCCCGGACCGCACGCTCCGGATGAGTACGCTCGCCGGGTACGCGAGCAGCACGCTCTCCCGGCTCTCCCGCGCGATCTCGCGACTCGAGAGGCAGGGCTGGGTGCGACGCGAGGTTGATCCCACCGATGGACGGTTCACGCTCGCGGTGCTCACGGACGACGGCCACGCGCACGTCGCTCGGTCCACGCCTGCGCACCACGCCCTGGTCGAGGAGCTCGTCTTCGGCTCGCTCACGGAGGCGCAGGTGCGGCAACTGGCCGAGATCAGCACGCGGATCGCGACGACGATCGATCCATCCGTGCCATGGGCGCCGCACGAGTGAACCTCGGAAAGACGTTCTTGTGGGCGTGCTCACGCCGGGCGTAGCTTGACCGCATGAGCCTCTTCATCACGTGTCCGGTCGAGAGCGTCGAACGCGCGACGGCCTTCTACGACGCCCTCGGCTGGACCCGCAATGCCGCGATGTCCTCCGACCAGGTGTCGTGTTTCGAGATCGCGCCCGAGCAGTACGTCATGCTCGGCAGTCGTGAGATGTACGCGAGCGTCGGCGGAACCGAGGAGCTGATCGGGGGACCAGACACGCCCTCGAAGGTCACGGTCTCCTTCGACCTCGGGAGCCGCGAGGCGGTCGACGAGCTCCTTGAGCGCGCGGGTGCCGCGGGTGGACGGATCGGCGACATCGACGACTATCCCTTCATGTACCAGCGCCAGTTCGACGACCCCGACGGGTACCACTATTCGCCGTTCTGGATGAAGCCGGACGCCGAGCCGACCGCCTGAGTGACCTCACCGCGACACGGCACGGCGAGCAGGTCGCCGGGCGCGAGGTCGCGGGGGAGCAGCAAGCGCTGCTCGGTTCCTGCCGCGCTGTCGAGGTGGAACGACACCGTGTGCGTCGTCGACGCTCGCCCGATCAGCCTGAGTTCCGACCAGCACGGTTCGACGTCTGAGAGGCAGGCGTCGAGGGTGAGGTGATGGCCGTCCTCGCCGAACATCGCAGCGACGACGCGCATGACGACCACGGAGGTCTGCTCGACGGGCGAGGGGCATCCGCCCGTGCCGGGGATCACCGCTGCCGCCGAGTGGACGCACGGGGTTCCGCACTCCTCGACCAGGCGCAGCATCGGAACGTCGTCGACGATCACGTCCGTGGTGCTGAGGTGGGTGTGTGCCGGCCAGCGGTCGGGGGCGAACGGGTCCGGGATGCTGCGGCGGAGCGAGGGCAGGATCGTCGTGAGGGTCATGACCTCCGGTCTACGCCTCACCACCCGCGCGAGCCGCGGTCCTCACGGGATCCATACGTCGATCCCCGGAACCCCGACGGTCTCCTCACGTTCCGCTCGGGCGAGCGGAGCCATCAGGCCTCGACCATGGCTTGCATCTGCTGTCAGAGCTCGCGCGCGAACGACACCGTCGTGGCCGTGCGTCCGGTCTCTGCGAGTCCCGCCTTCAGGAGGACCCGCTGGGATGCGACGTTCGTGATGTCGGTCTCAGCGGCCGCCCGTTCGGCGCCGTGCGCTGCGGCGAACGACAGTGCGCCGACGACCGCTTCCGTCGCGAGTCCGACCCCGCGAGCGGCGGGAACGAGACCGTAGCCGAACTCGACGCGGCCATCGCTGTCGGGCGGCCCGAAGAAGCCGAGTCCACCGACGGCCGAACCGTCGGCATCACGGATCAGGTACATCGTGAAGATCGGGTCGCCGACGGTCGATTCCGCTAGATGGCGGAGCGGGCTGAGCTCATCGGCGAAGGGATACTCCGGGTGCCAGTCGTCACCGTCGCGCTCGTCGCGTTCGACGATGCGTCGCGCGAGCGCCGGTGAGATCGGTTCGAGGGTGGTTCGTTCGGTGCGGATGATCATCGACGCCAGTCTGGCAGTGTGGCCCGACACACGTGAGCGACATTCGGGCGTCGACGTGGTTCGCTGGCAGGTAGGGCCCCGCGTCGGGAGGCCGTCGATCCGTGAGGGAGCGCATTGAGCTCGACCTCGTCGACCGGGGGAGTTCCGCTCAGGCGCGGTCGCCATGCGGTACCGGCTGGTCTGAGGTGTGCGCCCAGAGTGCACGTTCTGCTGCATCAGACCCTTCCAGCGAGCAGAACGCGCGCTTTCGGGATCGCGGTGCACTCTTGAGCTGCATTCGCAGTACAAGTTTGTGCTACCTTGTCAGCACAAGCGCGCTGCGCTCCGTCCGACGTTCTGAGAGGTACCGATGCTCACGACACTCCTCACGCTGCTGTTCGAGGTCAAGCAGATCCTGCCCCTCGAGAACGCGCTGACCTTCGGCCTGGGGATCTTCGCGCTGTCCTGGGTGCGCCCGCGTCGCATCGTCTCGTTGCCCGAGCGAGGCTTCCGTCACGCCGTGCTCCGCTGGGCAGGGACGGCGGGAGCCGTCGCGATCGTGGCCACCGCGACCCTCGCGAGTGCTCTGAACGTCGGCGTGTACGACGCGTCCGGATACGACGGTTGGTGGCGGCGACCGGCACCGCTCGTCGTGGCGACCCTCGTGATCGCGATCGCGGCGCTCGCCTTGCGTCGTGTCCCCGTGCCCGCGCCGGGTGAGCGAGCGATCACGCCGCTGCGGGCGTGGAACACCTTCGCACCGCGGGTGTCGCTGTGGATCGCGGGCATCGCGGCGTCGCTCGCCCTCCTGACCGCCACCTGGCAGATCGCCAGTGCGACGACGGCGCCCGAGAACGGCCAGTTCTTCGGACATGTCCCCGACTATTCGCCCCTGCCGATCTACACGAACTTCAACAACGGGTTCGGGTACGTGTCCGGGTCGGGGTGGCCGAACCACCTCGCCACGGTCATCGCCATCGCGCTCGCGGCACTGACGCTCGTCCTCGTGCTCCGCACCGACGCCAACCGGCCGATCCTCGCCCGGTCCACCGCTCCGAGTGTCCGCCCGGACCGCGAGTCGACCGCCCGGGTGTTCACCCTCCTCATGCTCGCCGGCCTCACCGCCACACTTGGCGCCGTCTGGATGCATGTGGGGTCGGCGGGGACGTCGCTCGTCGGGATCGACGAGTACTGGGTGTCGGAGAACGTCTCGAGGACGCGCCTGTCCATCGACGGCGGATACAGCGCGATCGCCCGCCCGATGAACCTCGCCGGCTACGCCCTTCAAGGAGCCGGTGTCGCTCTGGCGCTCCGAATCGCGGTGGACACCGTCAGAGCGGCGCTCGCCACACGAAAGCGCTCCGACGCGGACGTCGAGTTCGCCGGGTCGGCTCGATGAACCACCTGTCGGCCGACGAGATCACCGAACTCTTCCGCGGCGCGATCCGGTCAGGGCTGCTGGGAGACGGCGAACGCCTCCCGACGGTGCGGCAGACCGCTCGGGACTTCGCGGTCGCCCAAGCCACGGCGGCGAAGGCCTATCGGGCGCTCGAACAGGAGGGTCTCGTCGTGACCCGGACCGCGGCCGGCACCCGCGTCGCCCCCGGAGCCTCGCGCGCGCCGCAAGCAGTCATCGAACGGGCGCGTGCGCTCATTGAGGCGAGCGATGCGGCCGGGGTGGCCGTCGAGGACGTCCTGGCGATCGTCCGTGCGATCGCGAACCGTAGCGCGGAGGAGCCGTCGACGGCGGACCGGCCGGACGGCTGACCGAGCCGGCGCGCACCGAGACCGAGGGGTGATACCGCGCCACGACGCGCGACGGCCGGGAGAGGATGGACGCATGACCGCTCTCTCCGGAATCGATATCGCCGCCGAACTCCGACAGGTCGAGGCCCATTGGACTCCTCGAGTGGTCGGGCGGGTCAACGATCAATACGTGAAGGTCGCGAAGCTCCTCGGCCAGTTGGTCTGGCACGACCACGCGAACGAAGACGAGATGTTCCTCGTCGTCTCGGGCACGCTCCGTATCCAGCTCCCCGACGATGAGGAAGTCGTGCTCACGCCGGGCCAGTTCTTCGTGGTGCCGCGGGGCGTGCAGCACAATCCCATCGCCGACGAGGAGGTCGAGATCGTCTTGATCGAGACCGTCACGACTGCCCACACCGGTGACGTGATCGTCGAGGGCACGGTGCCTGTCGAGCGTCAGCTGGGCGACTTCCGCTGACGACATGATCGCCGGACAGCACGCGACCGTAGGGTGGGCGGATGCCTGTTCCGGATGAATCACGTTGGACCACGCTCGGGAGGACGACGGTCCATCGAGGTCGGGTCGCCTTGGTCGATCACGAGGTCCGATTGCCGGACGGGTCGCGATCGAGGTATCTCGTCGACGAGAGCGTCCCCTTCTCCGTCGCCTCGCTGATCATCGACGGCGACGACGTGCTCCTCGCCTGGCAGTACCGATACCCGCTCGACCGCTGGATCCACGACCTGCCGGGCGGTGCCGGTCGAACGGACGAGGCCCCGGTCGAGGCCGCCCGGCGTGAGCTCGACGAGGAGCTCGGTATCGTTCCGGACGACCTCCGACCGCTGCACACCTTCTTCATGAATCCGGGGCGAGCGTCCTGGCCGACACACCTGTTCATCTCGACTGGAGGTGTCCGTGCCGGCTTGGCCGACCTGTCGGATCCCGCGGAGCAGGTGCGGCTCGTGCGCATCCCGTTGTCCGAGCTCGACGCCATGATCGCGGGCGGAACGATCGTCGACCCGCCCCTCATCGTCGCCCGAGCCGTGGCGGCGGCCCAGGGCATCCTCCCGCCGCTCGGAGTGGCCAGCGAGGAACGATCTCGCTGAGCGCATCTGACCGAGAGCTCGAGCAGGCGGCACCGGTCACACGTGCACGATTCGGGTACGCTCGCGGCGTGAATGAAGACGAGACGCTCGCCCATGTGACGCATGGTGCGCCGTGGCTTCCCCCGGGAAGCAGGGCCGAGGTGATCCGCCGGACGACGCCACCCCGGCCGATGGCGGTCGTACGTTTGCTCCTCCGCGACTCCGATCAGGTGTTCTGTGTGCCGAGGCAGGGCACAGGGCGGCTCGATCTGCCAATGCTCGAGGCTGCATCCGATGACGTCGACGGCACAGTGACCGTATGCGCACTGGCGCAGCGCATCACCGGCGAGGCCATTGGCCTTCGGTTCATCGGCGCCGTGCGCAACGTCGTGGAGGCACCGGCCGACGGATACGACTGGCCGGCACCGGTCGCCCACTTCGGCGTGTGGGCTTCGGACGTGGCCCCGATCACTGACGGCACGTGGGTGCGTCTCGACGATGACGAGCATCAGCTGCGCGACCGACACTGGTACCCGTTGGTGGACTGAGTCGACCGTTCAACGCCTCGTCGCAAAGCCGCAGTCGACCAGCCCGGACGCGGCTGTCACGTCGAGGGTGCTGCTAGCGTCGGAGCATGGTCGGTCTGCTCGAACTCGTGGCGCGGACGTTCGCGCTGCTGGGAGCAGGGGGCAGCGGGAACGTCGTGATCCCGGCCCTCATGGTGTTCGGGTTCATCGGGGCCGTTTCCGCGGCGGCTGTCCTCATCGCCGTCATCCTGCAGGTGCGCGTGACGCTCCGGCCACGTACCGGCCCGGTCGAGCTGCGCGAGGTCGAGAACCTGCGCGTGCTGGTCACGCACAACAACCCCGACGCACCGGGGCACGTCCGGTCTCGGGCGCCCGGAAGCGCGATCGTGACCGTCAGAACGGCCGGGTTCAGCGTGCAGTAGCGCCCCCGGTGGTCCGTGGCGGTCGAACGATCCTCTCCCGTTCTCGATCGAAGGACCCACCCATGGACTTCTCCACCATCCCAATCGTCTCCGCCATCCTCGACGGCCTCGCCGGCTTCGTCGCAGCGACCGGCACCGCCCTCGAACCGCTTGCCGGCTCGTGCGCACCGCTGCTCGCCATCGTCGTCCTCACCGTTTTCGTGCGCCTGCTCCTGCTCCCGGTCGGCGTCTCGCAGGTGCGCGCCGAACGCACGAGGCGCCGTCTCGCCCCTGAGCTCGCGGCCCTCCGGAAGCGCTACGCCGGCCGCCCCGAGGAACTGAACCGCGCGATCATCGAGCTCTACCAGCGCCACGGCACCTCGCCGGTCGCGGGTTGCCTGCCGCTGCTCGCGCAGGCACCGGTCGTCTCGGCGGTGTACGCGCTGTTCGTCCATCAGGACATCGCCGGTCATGCCAACGCGCTGCTCTCCGCAGTGGTCGGGGGTGTCCCGCTCGGCTCGAACCTGTTCCAGCTGATCGGCGCCACGGTCACCGCCGTCTGGCCGTTCCTCGTCGTCTTGGCGCTGCTCGGGCTGGCGATCGAGCTGACGCGACGGGCGAGTGCGCGATGGACGGCGCTCCCTCAGGAATCTGCGGAGGCGCGGACGCCCGTTCCCGCCGCCGCGATCGGTCCCGTCATGCGCTGGCTCCCGTTCCTGTCGGTCGGCTTCGCGGCGATCGTCCCGTTCGCAGCCGCCGTCTACCTCGCGACGAGCGCACTGTGGACGGTCGCGGAGCGGGCGGTGCTCCGACGCGTGCTCCGCGACCCGTACGCGCCCGCGGTCTGAGTGCGCTCGGCCGAGAGTGCTCGTTCTGCGCTTTCGGAGCAGTTCGGCGAGCAGAACGGGCACTCTCGGTGGGCGGATCGTTCAGTCGCGGTCGGCGAGCCACATGTTGATGGCCGCGGGGAGCTGCGTGAAGTCCTCGACGGCGGTGTCGGGCTCGATCGGGACGCCGTAACGCTTGCCCGTGCGATCGGCGTCGACGGCCACGGTCAGATTGACGACCGCACCGTCGTAGAGGCGGACCGGCTGGTTGGCCGTGCTGAAGCCGTAGCTCGGTTGCCCGAACACGTGCACGTCCGACTGCCCGATGAAGGCGATCGCGACCGCCTCAGCGGAGCTGCCGGTCATCCCGTCGATGACCACGGCGATCGGCCCGTCCACCTTCGGCTGCGGCTTCGTCGCCGCGCTCTGTCGGTTGCCGTCGGACGAGACGGCGCCGCCCGACACCGAGACGACCGTCGACCCGTCGACGGACTCGAAGGTCTCGACGGTCCCGTCGTCGAGCAGGGGTGCCACGGCGGCCAACATCGGCCACACGTTGCCGCCATGGTTGTCCCGCAGATCGACCACCCACGCCGACGTGTGGGGCGCGGCGGCGGCGATCGCGTCGACGACCGTGTCGATGTATCGCTGGCCGAAAGAGTCGCTTCCGGAGCCGCCACCGATGAGCGTCGGGAGCCGGATGGTCGTCACACCGTCGGCGGTCGTGACGGTGGGCGGTTCGTTCCCGGCCTCGGACCCCGACGACGGGCCGAACAGCTCCGCCGCGGCCGCAGGATCGTTGAAGGTGGTGTGCGGACCGCCCAACTCGGTCGCCGCCTCCGCGAGCGGCCCGTAGGTGTCGGCGTAGTCGGAGGCGTCCGCGACGGAGGCCATGGCCCGTGCCCGCACCTCGCCGTAGCGGTCCGGTGTCGCCTCGACACCCTGCCGCATGGCGTCGAGCGCGACCTCCGCGTACGTCTGCGGCGACGGCGGGACGAGGTAGATCCCGTACGACCGCAGGAGCGGCGCGGCGACGACGGCGCCGCCGACCACCAGCGCGATGAATGATGCCGTGACGACGGCCGCGATGCGGGCGCGCCGACGCCGACGACGTCGCTGCTCCATGGGGGCCGGTGATGGCAAGGGCGGTCGACTGCGGGTGATGCCGGGCATGCCTCCAGGCTACGAACCGTCGACACTCGAATCGTCAGCCCGCAGGAGGATCCCGCTCGCGGAGCATCATCCGCGGGCGGGACGCACCAGATGGCTCCCGCTCCGAGGTGGCAGGATGCCGTCCATGAGAAGTCACCACGTCAGCCGGGTCATCAGCGCCTCGCCGGATGCCGTCTACGAGTACGCATCGGACGTCGACAACCTCCCACGGTGGGCGGCCGGTCTCGCGCAGGCCGCGGTGGTCCGCGAGGGTGACGCGCTGTTCGTCGAGTCGCCGATGGGTCGGGTGGAGGTCCGGTTCGTCGAGCGGAACCGGTTCGGCGTGCTCGACCACGACGTCACCTTGCCGTCCGGGACGGTCGTGACCAACCCGGTCCGCGTGCTGGCCCACCCGGAGGGTGCCGAGGTGGTGTTCACCGTGCGACAGATCGAGCTGGACGACGACCAGTTCGCGCGTGACGTCGCGATGGTCGCGGCGGACCTCGAGCGCCTTGATCACCAGGTGGCTGGGCGGGCCGGCGTTCGATGACGCGGAGCACCGGTGGCGTCGTCGCCGTCGCCCTGGCCGGTGGGCTGGTGCTCGGGCTCGTGGGGTGCGCCTCCGCTAATCCGTCCCCGTCGATGTCACCGAGTTCCCCGGTCTCGGCCCCACCGTCGGCCCCGTCCACGTCGATGCCCGACCGGTCCGTCGAGTTCCAAGCCTTGGAGGCTGAGTTCAGCGCGCGAGTCGGCATCAGCGCCGTCGACACCGGGACCGGTGCCCGGTTGTCCTACCGCGCGGACGAGCGCTTCGGGTACGCCTCGACGATCAAGGCGCTCGCCGCAGCCGTCTTCCTCCATGAGGTGCGCGGCTCGGCGCGTGACGACATCGTCACGTGGTCGGCCGAGGAGGTCGAGGCGGCCGGCTATTCGCCGGTGACGAGTGAACAGGTCGAGACCGGCCTGACCCTGTCGCAGCTCGCCGAGGCCGCCGTCCGGCGGAGCGATAACACGGCCCTCAACCTCGTCCTCGCGCGGATCGGTGGGCCGGCCGCGCTGGACGCCGCCCTCGTCACGCTCGGCGATGAGGTGACCGAGGTCGTCAACGCCGAGCCGCTGTTGAACGTGATCGAACCGGGCAGCACCGATGACACCACCACCCCTGCCGCGTTCACCGACGACCTGACCCGCCTCGTCGACGGCTCCTACCTGGAGCCGGCCGACCGGGCGACGCTCCTCGCCTGGATGAGCGGCAACGCGACGGGCGACACCCTGATCCGGGCCGGCGCTCCAGCGGGATGGCAGGTGGCCGACAAGTCCGGGGGTGCAGGTGGGATCCGGAACGACGTCGCGATCATCGACCGGCCGGGCGGTGACCCGATCGTCCTGACCATCCTCACGAACACACTCGACCCGGACGCCGAGTACGACGACGCGTTGGTCGCGGAGGCGGCGAGCGTCGCGCTCGCCGCCTTCGAACAGTAGCCGGGGCCTGCCGTTACGGGATCAGTCGCTGCTCCCGCAGGTCCTGGAAGATCCGGAGGAACATCGCCTCGGTCTCGACGTACTCGTGGAACCCGGCTCGGCGGGACTTCGAGGTGTCGGCGATGACGTCGTAGTCCCATGCGAAGACGAAGTCGCCGAACGCCCACGACGACACCTCTGCGTAGCTGGTGGGCGCGAGGCCGTGCCGCTCGACCATCGCCTTCCATAGGGCCTCCTTGTCGGCCATCACCTCGACGAGGCTCATCTCGAGTGGCGGCGCGACGTCGAGGTCGAAGAAGGCGGCGATCTTCGGCCACATCGACGACCACCGGAACACGTCGCCGTTCGTGATGTTGAACGCCTCGTTGCGGGCATGCTCGGTGGTCGCCGCCCACACGGTGGCCTTCGCGAGGAGGTCGGCGTCCGTCATCTCGATCAGGCTCGTGTACGCGCCGGGCTTGCCGGGGAAGCGCAGCGGGATGCCGAGTTCCTTGCTCATGGACGCGTAGACGGCGATGACCATCGCCAGGTTCATCGGGTTGCCCAGGCCGATCCCGGCGACGACCGACGGTCGCAACGCCGACCACGACCAGGTGGCGCCGCGCTGCCGGCGTTCGAGGAACTGCTGCTGGTCGACGTTGAACTCCGGCGGCATGTGCGGCGGGTCGGATTCCTTCGCGGGTGTCGCGAAGGGCCCCAGGTGTGCACCGTAGACCTTGTAGCCCTGCATCAGACTGATGTGTTCGAGGCCCGGCGCGATGGGTTCGACGGCGTCGACGACGTTCGTGAGCATCGCGAGGTTCGGTGCGACGAGCTCTGCCCAGCTGGGGCGGTCCTGGTAGGCGGCGTAGAACAGGTGCGTCACCTCCGACAGGCCCTTCAGCTGGTGGCTGGTCGCGTCGCGGTCGAGGAGGTCCACCGCGAGGTGCCTGACGGATCCCCGATCGGTACCGCCGCGGCGCGACAGCCCGATCACGTCCCACCCGAGCCCTTCGAGGTGGGTGATGAGGTTCCCGCCGATCACCCCGCGGGCTCCGACCACCAGTGCCGTCTTATTCGTCATGACTTCTCCATCGTTAGATCGTGATTTACCGATGAACAGCATGGCACAACATCGTGGAATCGCGATATTGCGATATCATCAACCCATGACGAATGCTGACGACTTGGACCTGGTGGCCGTCTTCAAGGCGCTCGGCCACCCGACCCGTCTGGCGATCCTGGGCTGGCTCAAGGATCCCGAGTCGTTCCCGCCGCAGGATCAGCCGGCGGCCGAGGTCGGGGTGTGCCTCAAGCACATCCAGGCGAGGGCCGAGGTGTCACAATCGACCGCCTCGCAGTTCATGGCCACGCTCCAGCGCGCCGGCCTCGTGACGTGCACGCGGATCGGCCAGTGGTCGCACTACCAGCGCGACGAGGCCGCGATCGAAGCGCTCGGTCGGCACGTGACGCTCGTCGTCTAAGAACGGCCGGGCGCGATGGCAAGCGTCGCGCCCGATGGTTGTTTCCTTTGGAAAAACACTGTGATAGTTCCTTCAGACGCAACGACTGGAGGTCGATCATGGATCATGAAGACGCACAGGACCGCTTGAATCAGGCACGAGACGCCTCGCGCCGCTCCGCCCGCCAGGGAGCGCTCACCACCGCCATCCTCACCGCGGTACTCATCATCGCGCTCGGGGTCGTCGTCGACCTCGACATGGTCTGGCTGCTCGGACTCGTCGCCATCGGGTTCGTCGCCCTGTCCCTCGCGCGCCCGGTGAAGCTCCGCCTCGACTGGTCGGACCAGACCGGTGTACTGCTGCTCACCGCGAGCGGTGTGGCGGTCGCCGTGGTCTACGTCGTGACCCAGTGGATCGCCCGCTCCGCAGGTGTCTCCGCACCGAACACGGTGTCCGCGGTCGTCGCAGCTGTCGTCGTGTTCGCCGCCTGCCTTCCCGCGCTGGTGCGCCTCGCGAACGGCTCCACGCCGCTCGGCGGATGGTCGGGGTCGCGCGATGCCTGACGACCACGGAGCCGAGGATGCCGCGGTCAGCCGCCAGGCGCTGAACCCGCTCTTCCATGAGCCTGCCCGACTCGCCCTGCTGTCCGCACTCGCGCCCGCCGAGTACACCGACTTCGCCTCGCTCCTGCGCATCACCGGTGTGAGCAAGTCGGCGCTGTCCAAGCACCTCTCGGCGCTCGCCGACGCCGGGGTGATCGAGATCGGGAAGAGCGACACGGACCGACGCGGACGCCGTATCGCCCTCACGACGGAGGGCCGGGTCGCCTTCGAGTCCTACCTCGACGCCCTCGACGCCATCGTGCAGCGGGCGCGTCGGTGACGCGGGGTCTTCCAGTGGCGAGCGGCGCTCATGGCTCGGCACCGGACTTCCGACGGACGTCGCAACGAGGCGTGACCCGCCCGACCTACGGTGGAAGCAGACCGTCGGAAGGGGGCGCGATGCGAGCGACACCTGCTGGAGAGCGTCTGTCGATCGGGATCGTGGGCGGCTCCCTCGGTGGCCTGTTCGCGGCTTCCCTCCTCACGCGTCGCGGACATCGCGTGACGGTCTTCGAGCGGTCCAGGACCGGGCTCGAACGCCGCGGCGCGGGGCTCGTCGCCCAGCAGGAGCTCAACGACCTGCTGCACGCGGTTGGCCGTGACGCCGAGGCCCGCGTCGGCGTGGTCGCCACCGATCGCATCACGCTCGCTCGAGACGGCCGGGTCCTGACGACCGACCCCACACCGCAGATCCAAGTCTCCTGGGACCACACCTACTCGGTCTTCCGCAGCCTCGTACCGCCCGAGGGGTACCGGCTCGGACAGGCAGTCGCCACCGTGCACGACCGCGACGAGGGTGCCACCGTCGAGACGGCGACGGGGGAGCTGCACGAGTTCGACCTCGTCGTCGGCGCCGACGGACTCCGTTCCGTCATCAGGCATGCCGTCGCCCCCGAAGACGACCGCAACCGGTACGCCGGGTACATCACCTGGCGCGGCCTCATCCCCGAAGCCGAGCTCCCAGCCGCCGCCGCACGCACCTTGCTCGGACGTTTCGCCTTCTACTCCGGTCCCGGGGTGCACATGCTCGGGTACCTCGTCCCCGGCGCGGACGGGGAGACCGAGCCCGGCGCACGCCGCTACAGCTGGGTCTGGTACCGCAGCATGTCCGAGCACGAAGTCGCCGACCTCATGCGGCTGACGCACCGCCCGGCCGGGAGCTCCTCGACCGCGCCCGGCGACCTGCCGAGCGAGCTCCGCGAACGACTCCTCGCCGAGGCGGAGCGACTCCTCCCACCGCCGTTCGCCGCAGCGGTGGCAGCCGAGCCGCGCCCATTCATGCAGGCGATCTACGACTACGTGCCGCCGCGCATGACGAGCGGTCGCATCGCGCTTCTCGGAGACGCTGCAGCCGTGGTCCGCCCGCACACCGCCAGGGGAGCCGCCAAAGCGGCCGGCGATGCACTCGCGCTCGCCGCGGCCCTGGACCTGGGGCTCGGTGTCGACGCGGCACTCTCGCAGTACGAGGCCGAGCGGCTCCCGATCGCGCGAGCGATCAGCGACTACGGCCGTCGCATCGCTCGTTCCCTGCAGCTCTGACCGCACACTCATCAGGAGGAGAACACCATGGACGACGTCGAGCAGTACATCCAGCCGGACGTCCCGCCGTCCGGACCCGCCCGTCCTCCGGGACGAACCCCACGTCCTCCGGTCGGACCAGTCCTCGACGAGCCCTGAGGTAGTCGCCGAGCGCGGCCGCCCGCATGATCTCGGTCTCCGATCCTCCCTGCGTCATGGCCCGGTCAGAGTCCGCGGGACACCGCGGCAGCCGCTGCGAGCCACGCCCGCTGCGTGCCCGACCGCAGGGCATCGTGACGGATGACGCCGTTCTTCAACGCGGGATCGAAGGGGACGACGACCACGTCGCGCACGTACGGCCGGAAGTCCTCGGCGTACGCGTTTGCGATCGACGTGTCCTTCGCCTCGGCCTCGGAGACGATGACGACGGCGTTGCGCGCGAGTTCAGCACCGCGCTCGCTCACGCGGCTGACGGCGGTGAGGGTGAGTCGCGCGCCCTCCTTCTTGTCCTCGACCGTCGTGGTCGGGATGACGAGCTGGTCGGTCAGCTCCACCATGCGCCGCCAGTTGGGGGCGCCGGCCGAGTTGCCCGAGTCCATGACGATCAGGCGGTAGTACTTCGCGAGGACGCGATGGACGAGGTCGACCTCGTCGGCGGTCACCACGTGCTCGCCGTCCGCCGCGGATCGCAGCACCTCGTACTTGTCGCCGGGCTGGTGGTGGACGAACCGCGACAGGTCGGCTCGCTCGGCGCCGGGGGAGAGGAGGTCGCCCGCCGCGGCGAGGAGGTCGAGGACGGTCGAGTCGTGCCCGCCCTGCTCGGTCCGCCAGCCGAGCGTGCCCATGGTCTCGTTGTTGTCCCACGCCGCGACACCGCCGCCGCCGTACCGGGCGAAGACGGACGACAGGTTGACGACGGTCGGCGTCTTGTTGGCGCCGCCCTTCTGATTCGCGACCGAGATGGTGCGACGCCTCGGGAAGTGGCGTGACACGGCGTGGACGTCGTCCCGTTCGGCGCGCTCGCTCGCGGACGGCGGCACCGAGAAGCCGAGTTTGTTGAGCAGGCCGGCGAGCCCGTGCTGCGCGGGTCCGATCGTGGGCGGCGCGAGGAACGAGGGCGCATCGCGCAGATCACGACGAGCCGGTGCGGTCGGCTGGCCCGGAACCTGCTGCTGTGGGACCGGGGGTTGCTGCTGCGCGGGTGCGGTCGGCGGTGCCTGCACCGATGGCTGGGCCGGGACCGCCCGCTGGGCCGGCGCCTGCTGCGCCGACACCGGTGGCTGCTGCGCCGACACTGCCTGCTGAGCGTTCGGCTGGTTCGAGACCGGCTGGAACGGCGGTGTGCCGAAGGTGGGCTGCTGCACGGTCGGGCGTTGCGCGGGGACGGGCTGCGGCGTCGCGGTCGCCTGCGGGTTCGCGGAGGCTGGCGGCGTGGGCTGTGCCGGGACCGGCGCAGGTGTCGACGGCTGGACGGGCGCGGCACGGGGCGGTGTCTGCGGCTGAGCCGGAGCCGGACGCGCGGGTGCCGGCTGCGAGGGCGTGGACGGCGGCGCCTGGATGAGCGGCACCCGTTGCGCGGCTGCGGGCGGTGGCGTGGTCCGTTGCGCGGTGCGCGCGGGCGCTGCGGATTGCGGTTCCTCCTGCAGTTCGCCGTCGACACCGACGAGGAGCACGGTGACGCTCGTGGGGTCGGTCACCGTCACGCGGATCGGTCGACCCGACTTCCGGGCCTCCGCCTGCATCAGTTCGACGAGCTGGCGGCGGGCCGTTCCCTCGTCGGTGGCGGTCAGGTACTGCTCGGCGGTGCCGACGCGGAACACGCCGGAATTGTCCGCCAGCAGCGATGCCGTCATCGGCGGGAAGTCCTGTATCGAGGCCTTGTCGATCATGCTCTCACTCCTTCGCGGCGGGGGTGAACCCGTCCCCACTATGCCTTAGTACGGCGCATGTCGGATTTCCGCCCCCAGCCTTGACGGCTCGCCGAGAGTGCGCATTCTGCGCTACCAGGCGGCATCAGCGAGCGGAATGGGCACTCTCGACGAGCCTTCGTAGGCGCCGGACTCGAGTGATGAATGACGCGCGGTCGACGAAGAGGTCGTGCGCTGTGACGCGGACGACCCGCCATCCGGCCGCCTCGAACCGCTCGCGGCGAACGATGTCGTTCCTGAACCGTTGTTGGTCGGTGCGGTGCAGATCGCCTTCGTATTCATAGGCGATGCGGAGGCACGGTTCGGCGAGATCCGGATGGAGTACCGCAGTGCCTCCGTCCACCCGCACGGGTGGGTTGACGCTCGGCTCCGGAAGGCCCGCCTCGATGAGCGCGAGGCGCAGGTGCGTCTCAGGACGCGAATCGACGCCCACACGCACGAGTGGAAGGGCATTGCGGAGGAGCCGAGCCGACCGACGGGAGCCGTAGGCGGTCACGGCGGCAGCGAGCTCGTCGATCGTCGCGTGGATGTTGCGACGAGATCCGCCGCGAACTCGCGATCCGGATACGAGGAAGTCACCGACAGCGACGAGGTCAGGCAGCTCGAGCATCGTCGCCAGGAGCGCGAACGTGTCGGCCGGGGCGGTGAGGGTGAAGCCTCGGACCTGTGTCGTGCGGGTCGCCTCGGCAAGCCGGTGACCGACGATGCCTCGGCCACGCGCCGGCTGCACTCCGTGGAGCGCGCCGATGTGGAGGTCCGTGTCGTGCGCGCAGGAGTTCGGAAGCGGGGCATCCAGGAGTTCCGCCGCAGTGAGATGGCTGAAGACCCACCCCGGTCGGAGTCGAGGGGCGAACGCAGCACAGCGGCCGAAGACGTTCGTCAGGTCGACGTCGACCGAACGCACTCCCCAGAACGGTGCGTCGAGATCACTGCCGCGCAGTCTTCCGTTCGTCTCACCGTGCAGCGCGCGGTCGCCGACCGCGAACGCCGTGCCAACAATCCGTGGTGGGAGCGGACGATGGCGAGGCACCGCTCCATCCTCCCGATCGCGCGCCGACGCTCGCTCCCGTCATCCACAGCCCCCATCGAGAGCGCGCATTCGGTCGGCTCAACGCTGTTCAGGGAGCGGATTGCGCACTCTCGGTGGATCCAGCGCCCGCGAGGCCGACGTACATCGAGCGGTGGAGCTCCGCGACGTGGTCGAAGGCGAGGCGACTCGCTGCTGCCGCATCGCCGTCACGGAGCGCGGCGACGAGCAGAGCATGCTCTTCGTTCGACGCGCGCAGGTACTCGATCCGGTAGGGGATGAAGTAGGAGTACAGCTCGCGGGACACGCGGTCGTGGAGGTCGGCCGCGCCCGACACGCATGCCGACACCGCCAGCTCGGCGTGGAACGCCGCATCGGCCTCGCGGAATCGGCTCCAGTCCGGCTCGGTCCGCATGGTCGTCACGAGGTCGTCGAGTCGACGCAGGGAGGATGCCTCCGGTGCAGCGGCAGCCAGTGCTGCGAGCCCGGCTTCGAGCGTCGCGCGCTGGTCGATGAGCGCGTGCACGTGGACGGCGTCCTCGCGGTAGGCGGCGATCTCGGGCACGGTGCCCACCGCAGGGGCGTCCGCGATGAACGTGCCACCCGTGTTGCCCTGTCGCCGGACGACGACGCCCTCGTCGCTCAGCGCCCGATAGGCGCGCCGCACCGACATCTCGCTGACCCCGAACGCTCGAGCCGCTTCCTCGGGTGCCGGGAGCCGTTGGCCGGGCACCAGCATCCCGAGCTCCAACGCCAGCGAGATGCGTGCGCGGACGGTGTCGACGGCGGTCGTCCGGCGGATCGCTCCGAGTGAGGGCGAACCCAGATCCATGGCACCCTCGTCTCGTCGCTGATCGACTTCGCGACCCTGGTTCAGCCGGCCGTCGGCTGGTCGGCGGTCGCCTCGCTCACCGCGCCGTCCGGCTCGGTGTCCAGGGGGAACCGCTTCCCTAACACGATACCGATCAGCATGGCGACCACGGGGATGAGGGCGAGCACGACACTCACGGCGACGCTCCCGCCCGTGACGAGCGTGAAGTTCGACAGCACGAGCCACAGTGCGAACGCGAGTCCGACCACCGCGAGGATCGGGAACACCCGCGCACCCCACGTGCGACCGGCGACCAGCTCGGGCCGGCGCGCGAAGAACACGAGGACGGCGATCGAGGTCGTCAGCATGAGCAGCACCATCCCGACGGTCGCCACACCGGCCATGGATCCGAAGACCCCGACGAGCGGGTCGAGGCCGCCGAGGGCGAGCGCGGCGAGGACGATGGCCGCCGTCACCGTCTGCACGATCGAGGAGGTCGACGGGGAGTGGTGTGCGGGGTGGCGTCGGCCGAGGCGGGCGGGCAGCACCGACTTCTGCGCCAGCGTGAACTGGTAGCGCGCGATGACGTTGTGGAACGACAGCACGCAGGCGAACAGGCTCGTGATGAGCAGCACTTGGACGACGTCGCGCATGATCGGGCCGAGGTAGGTCGTCGTCGTGTCGAGCAGGAGGTTGCCCTCGCCGGCGAGCGTCTGCTGGGCGACGGCGACGGCGTTCCCGGCGCCGACGCCCGTCACGAGCGCCCAGCAGGAGATGGCGTAGAACACGCCGATGATGACGACGGCCAGGTACGTGGCTCGCGGGATGGTGCGTTCCGGGTTGCGCGCCTCGTCCCGGAAGACCGCGGTCGCCTCGAATCCGATGAAGCCGGTGAGGGCGAAGAGCACGGCGACGCCGATCCCGCCGGTGAAGATGTTGGCGGGATCGAAGGTCTCGACCGCGATGCCGTCCGCGCCGCCCGTCGCGAAGATGACGACGTCGAGCACGACGACCACGAGGATCTCGAGCGTCAGCGCGATGCCCAGCACCTTCGCGCTCAGGTCGATGTGCCGGTAGCCGAGCACCGCGACGATCGCCATCGTCGCGAAGGAGTACAGCCACCAGGGCAGGCTCGGGCCGCCGAAGTAGGTGACGAGGTCGTCGAGCGCCCACCCCATGTAGCCGTAGACGCCCACCTGGATCGCCGTGTAGGCCACGAGGGCGGTGAACGCGGAACCGAGACCGAGGCGCGAGCCGAGTCCGGCCGTCACGTAGGAGAAGAACGCGCCGGCCTCGCGCACGAACGGCGTCATGGTGACGAAACCGACGGAGAAGACGAGGAGGATCACGGCGGCGAGGGCGAAGCCGATCGGAGCTCCGGCGCCGTTGCCGGTGCCGATCGCGATGGGGACGTTGCCGCCGATCACGGTGAGTGGTGCGGCGGCGGCGATCACCATGAAGACGATGGAGCCGGTACCGAGCTGGCCGTCGAGGCGCTGACGCGGCTCGGCGATGGGGTTCACGGTCATGAGGTCACTTTCCAGGGGAGTCGGGGGACTCGGAGGGGGAGGGGAGGAAGGACGGAGTCGTTCAATACAGCTCGGCGCGACGGTCGGCGAGGTAGGGGTTCTCCTGCCTGGCGCGCTTGGTGGCCTCGGGATCGATCGTGGCGATCATGAGACCGACGGCGTCCGCGTCGAGTGCGTCGAGGAGCACGCCGTCCGGGCCGACGATGCTGCTGCGGCCGACGTAGGTGAGGTCCCCTTCGGAACCGACGCGGTTGACGTAGACGAGGTGGACCTGGTTCTCCCAGGCGCGAACCGGGATGAGCCGCTCGGCGATGTGCGCGTACGGCTCCATCTGGGCGGTGGGGACGATCACGACGTCGGCGCCGTCGAGGGCCGCTGCGCGGACGGTCTCGGGGAACTCGACGTCGTAACAGATGAGGACGGCGATGCGGACACCGCCCAGGTCGACGGTCGGCGCGAGGGTGTCGCCCGCCACGAACAGCTGTCGGTCGAGCTCGCCGAACAGGTGCGTCTTGTGGTACCGGAGCAGCTCGGTCCCGTCAGGACCGATGAGGACGAGGGCGTTCGCGACGGCGCCGCCCGGGAGCGGTTCGGGGAGGCCCGCGAGGATCGCGATCCCGGTCTCGCCGGCGATGGCGGCGACCCGGTCGACCAGCTCCGGGGTGGCGAGCGGGGCGAGGCGGTCGCCGAGGTTGTACCCGGTGACGAACATCTCAGGGGTGACGAGCAGATCCGCGCCGCGATCCGATGCCTGTCTGGCGGCGTCGGTGACGAGCGCGAGGTTCGCCTCGACGTCTCCGGGGACGCCGTGGTGCTGCAGTCCGGCGATGGTCAGGGTCATGGCGGTGGAGCTCCTCTGTGGGCGTGCGTCGATGCACTCAGTAAACAGCTCAAAGTGAGTTGTTTGATGTCCATCATGTTTCGATCCGGTTTCGCCCGCAAGAGGCGAGGGACATACTGGTGGCGTGCGTGCCCTTCCTGTCGACGTCCCGATCGTGCTCGGCCCCTTCGGAGGTCTGTCCTCCGTCGAGCTCACCGCGACGGTGAGTGAGCTGGGCGGCCTCGGCTCCTTCGGTCTGTACGGCTACGACGCCGAGCGCATCGAGCGGACGGTCACCGCGCTCCGCGAGCGGACCGCGGCGCCCTTTGCCCTGAACCTGTGGCTGCCGCGTGGAGACGAGCTGTCGCCCGACGACTCCGAGGCGTCCTTCGCAGCCGCGGTCGAGGCGCTCCGACCCGTGTTCGACGAGTTGTCGCTCGAGCTGCCCGATCGCCCTGCCCGGTACGTGCCGCCCTTCGACGAGCAGATCGAGGCCGTCCTGGAGGCGCGGCCCGCCGTGGTCAGCTTCGTCTTCGGGGTTCCGCCGCGGCCGGTGGTCGACGCAGCGCACGAGCGGGGCATCGTCGTGGTCGGGACGGCGACCACGGTTGCCGAGGGACTCGCCCTGCAGGAGGGCGGCGTCGACGTCGTCGTCGGCACGGGCATGGAAGCCGGCGGTCACCGCGTCTCGTTCCTGCGAGCAGCCGAGGACTCCCTCGTCGGCCTGGTCGCCCTGATCCCGCAGCTCGTCGACGCCTTGGAGGTCCCGGTGATCGCCGCCGGCGGTATCGCCGACCGACGTGGTGTCGCCGCCGCACGGGCGCTCGGCGCCGCCGGTGTGCAGGTCGGGACCGCCTTCCTCCGCACGAGCGTCTCCGCTGCGACGGCCGAGCATCGGGCGGCCATCGTCTCGACGCCCGCCGACGGCACCGTCCTCACGCGCGCGATGAGCGGCAGGCTCGGCCGGGGTGTCCCGAACCGGGTGTTGCGCCAGATCGAGGCGTCGGGGATCGTCGCCCCGTTCCCGGTCCAGAACTGGCTGACCGGGCGGTTCCGCACCGTCGCCTCCGAGCGGGGCGTCGCGGACCTCCAGGGCTTCTGGACTGGGCAGGCGTCACTGCTGACCCGGGATCGGGCCGATGCCGAGTCCGTCTTCGCGGAACTCGCCGCGGGCCTGTCGGTCCCACCCAGGGCACCCTGACCCCGGTCCGCGTCGCCCGCCGGACCGCGTAAGCTGGAGGGGACTTCCTGCAAGAGATGAGACGTTCACCGTGCCCAGCATTCCGTTCGACGGCGCCAAGCACGATCGGTACTGGATGGTCCCGATCCTGCGTGCGGTGATCGCGCTCGCCACGGCGGGGGTCGTCACCTTCACGCAGGGCCACTCCTCGCAGTTCGGCCTCGTGGTCTTCGGGGTCTTCACGCTGCTGTCCGGCGCGATCGTCGGCGCCTTCGCCTTCCCGAACTTCTCCGACACCGTGACGCGCGCCTTCTTCCTCGGTCAGGGCATCATCGGCGTCGTGACCGGCGTCTTCTCCCTGCTCGTGAGCGGCGGCGGGCTGAGCATCTTCCTCTACGTCGTCACCCTGTGGGCGGCCCTCACCGGATTCCTCGAACTGTACAGCGGGATCCGCTGGCGCGGACGCCTCGCCGCGGCGAAGGACTGGACCGCGGTCGGTGCCTTCACGGTGCTGCTCGCCATCGCGACGCTCCTCGTCCCGCCCGGACTCGAGCAGCGATTCGCCGCCCCGGGAGGTGTCGAAGGTGTCCTCCGTGCGGACATCGTCGTCGTCGGCCTCGTCGGGGCATACGCCGCGATCGTCGGCGTCTACCTCGTCATCGGCGGACTGTCGCTGCGGTGGGCGGGCAAACGCCCGGTCGCCGGCGCAGTCACCGACGACACCACCGGCACGGCGGGAGCCGCATCATGAGCAAGCCCAACCGCGACGACGTCCTGCGCCCGATAGAACTCCTCGTGCTCTCGGGCGTCATGGGGGTCTTCACCGGCGTCGTCGTCCTGATGTCGACCCGCGAGATCGTCCTGTCGCTCATCGGCCTGGGCATCGCGTTCATCGCCTCGCTCGTCGTCCTCGCGATGCTGGCGCTCGCCGTGAAGCCCGACTTCCAGGAGAAGCTCGACCTCGACGAGCAGGACGGCGACGACAAGCGTCCGCCGCGCCCCTCCGGCCACTGACCTTCGGCTTCATTCGCCCATTCTTGGGCGACCCGGTACTCGTTCGCCCATTCCTGGGCGAACGAGCACCGTCCGGCTACGGCAGGTAGTCCACCAGGTCGTCGGAGAGCCCGAGGTACGTCGCCGGGGTGAGCTCGAGCAGGCGCTGCTTCGCGGCGTCGCCGATGTCGAGTCGGGAGACGAACTCGACGAGCTCCGCCTGGCCGAGACGCTTGCCGCGCGTGAGCTCCTTGAGCAGCGCGTAGGGGTCCTCGATGCTCGAGCGGCCCGCGGTCACCTCGGCGCGGATGACCGTCTGGATCGCCTCCGCGAGCACCTCCCAGTTGTGGTCGAGGTCCGCGGCAAGCACGTCCTCCGCGAGGTCGATCTTTCCGAGGCCGCCGAGGATGTTGTCGAGGGCGAGCAGCGAGTGGCCGAACCCGACACCGATGTTGCGCTGGGCGCTCGAGTCGGTGAGGTCGCGCTGGAGTCGTGAGGTGACGAGGGTGGCGGCGAGGGAGTCGAGGATCGCGCTCGACAGCTCCAGGTTGGCCTCGGCGTTCTCGAAGCGGATCGGGTTGACCTTGTGGGGCATGGTCGACGAGCCGGTGGCGCCCGCGACCGGGATCTGTCGGAAGTAGCCGATGGAGATGTACGTCCACATGTCCGTGGCGAGGTTGTGCAGCACGCGGTTGGCGTGGGAGATCTTGCCGTAGAGCTCGGCCTGCCAGTCGTGCGACTCGATCTGCGTCGTCAGCGGGTTCCAGTCGAGCCCGAGTCCCTCGACGAACTCACGCGAGATGGCGGGCCAGTCCGCGTCGGGGTCGGCGACGACATGGGCGGCGAAGGTGCCGGTCGCGCCGGAGAACTTGCCGAGGTACTCGTTCGCCTCGATCTGGAGGGCGATGCGCTCGAGTCGGTAGACCGTAACGGCGAGCTCGCGGCCCATCGTGGTGGGCGTCGCCGGCTGGCCGTGCGTGCGGGCGAGCATCGGGACGGCCCGGAAGTCGACGGCCTTGGTGCGCAGGGAGTCGAGGACGAGGCGCAGCTTCGGCAGCCAGATGGCGCGGACCGCCTGCGACACGGTGAGCGCGTAGGAGAGGTTGTTGATGTCCTCGCTCGTGCAGGCGATGTGGGTGAGTTCGGCGATACGGTCGAGCCCGAGCTCGGACAGGCGGTGGCGCACGAGGTACTCGACGGCCTTCACATCGTGACGCGTGACGGCCTCCTTCTCGGCCAGCCAGTCGATGTCGGCCTGGCCGAAGTCGAGGTAGAGCGCGCGGAGCTGCTCGATCTCCGCCGGGGTGAGCGGGGAGGAGCCGAACATCGAGTGCTCGGTGAGGTAGACGAGCCACTCGACCTCGACCTGCACACGGGCGCGGTTCAGGCCGGCCTCCGAGAGGTACTCTCCGAGCGCCGTCACGGCGGGGCGGTAGCGACCGTCGAGCGGGCTGAGCGGCTGGGCGGGGAATTCGGTCATGGGGTGGCTCCCTGGGTCAGTGCTGGTTCGAGCTGGTGGAAGAGGGATCTGCAGGCATGGTCGATCATGCCGAGGACGGTCTCGAACATCTGGGCGTCCGAGTAATAGGGGTCGGGGACGTCGCGGGTCCCGGAGGTGCTGTCGAAGCTCAGGAGCAGGTGCACCTTGGAACGGTCGGCGTCGTTGCCTGCCCAGGCTCGCAGGATGCGTTCGTGACTGCGGTCGAGGGCGACGACGAGGTCGTACCTGTCGAAGCGATCGGGGTCGAACTGCTTGGCCCGGTGGGCGGTGGCGTCGTGGCCGTGCGCTCGCAGCGCGGTGACCGTGCGGTGGTCGGCGTGCTCGCCGACGTGCCAGTCACCGGTGCCGGCGGAGGAGACCTCCACGACCCGTTCCAGTCCGGCGGCCGCGACGAGGTCGGTGAAGACGCTCTCGGCCATCGGGGATCGACAGATGTTGCCCGCGCAGACGAAGCACACGCGGAACGGGGTCGTGCCGGGGTCGGCCTCCCCGAGGGTGTTCATGCATCTATTCTGGCCGACCGCACCCGAGCCGTCGAACCGTTCCCAGCTGACTCCACTCCACAGCTCCACTCCGGTCGGCTTCCTCCACATCAGCACGGTGTGCTGGCGTGACCGCTCCGCCCGTTGGGCAGAGTCGAGCGTGATGCCGGCGGTGGGCGGGCGGAGGGCGAGGGGACATGACGTTGGAGTACTACGACCCGTTTGCGATGGATTCCCCGTCGGAATGGACTGCGGAGGAGGCCCTCGCGGCACTTCAGTCGCGGGCGCAGTGCGTCGACGCCGTCCTGAGCGCGCTGAGCACCGGCATCACGGACTTCATGCACGGGCGATCCGGATTGGACTGGGCAGGGCCGGCGGCGATGGAGTTCTCCTGGGCGGCGGACGACCTCGTCGGGCGGTTGCGTGAAGCAGCGTCGGCGCTCGACGAGGCGCTTCGGAGATCGCTCGGAGCCGCTGGGACCATATCGGCTGGGAGCCTCCGGTGAGCGACGACCTCGTGCTCCGTGGTGGAGGGGTGGTCGCTATCGCGACGGACGGCCATCTGAACCTCGCGCGCACCCTGGTTTCGCTCGGCGCCTCATGCGAGGAATGGGCAGGGCGGCTTGACGCCGTGGGTCGCATGGACGCCTCCCATGCGCCGACCGGACCGCTCCTGGTCCCACAGCTCGACGGAGAGGCGGGCCGGGAGGCCGCCGCGCGGGCAGCAGCCCTGCTCAGGCAAGCCGGGGGCGAGGCGACTCACCTCGGAGAACGACTCCTCCTGTCGGCTGAGGCGTACGGCGACATCGAGCGCACGGTCGCGTCCCTCTTCGAGCTGACCGATGGCGCCAACGCCTGGGCGCTGGGCGCGTCTCCTGTGTCCTGGGCGCCCGGCGCCGTCGGCATCGGAGCCGTGCTGCTGCTCGGATCCGTCGTCCGCGCGGTCGTCGGCGCGGTGTCGGAAGGGGCAGGCGAGCAGTTCGACGCCGCCGCCGAACGGGGCTTGCGTGACCTCATGGCCACACCGCTCTTCGCGGATGCGGTGCGTCGCATCGTCTCGTCGGCGGATGAGTGGTTGGTCGGGGCCGGGGGGCTCCCCGCCGGCATCCTCTCCATGATGGCAACGGCCGACGGGGTGCCGGGTGTCGCGCTCGCCGCCTTGGTCGTGGCGCGCACTGCCGATGCGACCGGCGTCCTGACGACCTCCGGGGTGCGGACCTCTCCCGTCCCTCGGGCGGACGGCGAGGACGACCGCGTCTCCCCGCCGACAACGTACGAGGAGCTGGCCCGACGGATGCCGCACGGAGGGGAGGGGAGCCCCCAGATCCGGGTCGAGCGGCATGTCGACGCCACCGGGTCGGAGCAGTGGATCGTGTGGTCGGGCGGCACGATCGACACGGGTCTTCCGAACACCGGATCGGAGCCGTGGGACAACCAGAGCAATCTGGACGCCGTGGCCGCTTCAGCCCTCCCGGGTCTCGCCGCCGACAGCACGAGGGCGACCCTCGACGCCATGGAACTCGCAGGTGTCCCGAAAGGAGCATCGGTGCTGCACGTCGGGTACTCGCAGGGTGGGATCGTCGCGGCAGCCATCGCAGCCAGCGGTGACTACGACTCATCGCTCGTCACCTTCGGGGCGCCGGTCAACACGATCGTCTTCGACGAAGACGTGCCGCGAGCGCACTTCGAGCACACGGAGGACGTCATCCCAGCGCTGTCAGGGCGCCGTCAGGGCCAGCCTGATGGAGGAACGGTCGTCAGCCGGTCGCTGTTCGACGGTGCGCCTCCGCCGAGCGGCGACGACCCGCTGCCGGCCCACCGGCTCGAGAACTACTGGGACACGGCGCGGCTCGCCGACGCGTCGTCGGATCCGCGCCTCCAGGAAGTCGTCAAGCCGCTCTCCGAGCTCGCCGGTGACGGCGAGACGTCGCAGTACCGAGCGGATCGAGTGGAGTGAACCGCAATCGGAGGAGTTCTTCGCGCCGGTCAGTCCTTGGTCTTCGGGCGGATGACGATGCCGAGCAGCCAGTTCACGATCGAGATGACGATCGCCCCGAGGACGCCCCACCAGAAGCCGTCGACGGTCAGGCCGAAGCCGAACCAACCGCTGATGCCTGCGGTGATGAGGAGGAGGAGCCCGTTGATGAGGAGCCCGATGAGCCCGAGCGTGAGGATGTAGAGGGGGAACGCGAGCACCTTGATGACCGAGCCGATGATGGTGTTCACGACCGCGAAGATGAGCGCGACGAGCGCGAAGGTCAGGATCGTCTCCAGCGTGCCGCCGGGCGCGTACGGCGTCACGTTCACTCCCGCGACGATGAGGGTCGTGACCCAGATGGCGAAGCCGTTGACGATCAGGTTCAGCAGAAAACGTCCCATGACGGTAATCCTCCCACCCCTGCCACGACGGGCAAAGGGCCGATTCGGACCGGCGCACTGCATTCCGACGCAGGTATCCTTCGCGGCCTAGACTCGTCGAGTGAGTGACAACCTGCCAACCACCGCCCAGCCGGCCGCTCAGCCGGGCCGGAGCCCGGTCCGTCTCCGTCCGGAGATCGCAGATCTGCCGCCCTACCGCCAGGGTAAGCCGGCCGCACCCGACGCCTTCAAGCTCTCCAGCAACGAGGTCCCGTTCCCGCCGCTCGACGCCGTCCTCTCGGCCATCACCGACACGGCCGCGAACTCCCACCGCTACCCCGACGGCGCCGCACTCGCGTTGCGCACGGCGCTCGCCGAAGCCAACGGGGTCACGCCGGAACGCATCCACATCGGGGCGGGCTCGGTCGCGCTCCTCAGCCAGTTCATCACCGCGACCGCCGGTCCGGGAGACGAGGTCGTCTTCGCCTGGCGCTCCTTCGAGGCCTACCCGGGTCTCGTGACCGTCGCCGGGGCGACGTCCGTGCGCGTGCCCAACCGGCCCGACGGCTCCCACGACCTCGGGGCGATGTCCGCGGCCGTCACCGACCGCACCCGCGTCGTCATCGTCTGCACGCCGAACAACCCCACGGGTCCGGTCGTCGAGCGCGACGCCTTCCTCGCCTTCCTCCGCTCCGTGCCGTCCGACGTGCTCGTCCTCCTCGACGAGGCCTACCGTGAGTTCGTCACGGACGATGACGCCGTCAACGGCATCCCGCTCCTCGACGAGTACCCGAACCTCGTCGTGCTCCGCACCTTCTCGAAGGCCTACGGTCTCGCCGGCCTCCGCGTCGGCTGGGCCATCGGCCACGAGCTCGTCCTCGACGGTGCCCGCAACGCGGCCATCCCGCTCTCCAGCACCGCGCCCGCCCAGCAGGCGGCCATCGCCGGACTCGCGAACGCCGAGGACATCCGAGCGCGCGTCGCGGTCATCACCGCACGACGCGACGACCTCGCCGCCGCACTCCGTGAACAGGGCTGGTTCATCCCCGCCGCTCAGGGCAACTTCGTCTGGTTCGGCCTCGGCGAGCAGACGGCCGCGGCGAACGAGACCTTCCTCGCGCACGGCATCGTCGGCCGCGCCTTCCCCGGCGACGGCGTCCGCATCTCGATCGGTGAAGCCGAGTCGATCGAACCGCTCCTCGCCGCCGCAGCAGAGATCCTCGCCGGACTGCCGGCCGACCACCCGACACGAGAGGGAGTGCGCTCACGATGAGCCGTTCCGGAGACGACCCCACCGTGCCCAGCGTCCAGTTCATCGACGCGGCCGGCACCTTCGCGCCGAACGAACACGCGGAGCGCTATCAGCCGTTCCTCGATCGCCTGACCGAGACCGACCTGCAGCAGTTCTACCGCGACATGGCGAACGTCCGCGCCTTCGACATCGAGGCGACGAACCTGCAGCGTCAGGGCCAGATGGCGCTGTGGCCGCCGAGTCACGGGCAGGAGGCGGCGCAGGTCGGTTCGGCCCGTGCGGCGCGAGCCCAGGACCACATCTTCCCCTCCTACCGCGAACACGTCGTCGCGATGATCCGCGGCGTCGACCCCATCGACATCGTCCGCCTCATGCGCGGTAACACGCACGGCGGCTGGGACCCGGCAGATCCGTCGAACGGCAACATGCACCTGTACACCCTCGTGCTCGCCGCTCAGACCCTGCACGCGACCGGCTACGCGATGGGCCTGAACTTCGACAAGGCCGTCGGCACCGGCGACCCCGACCGCGACACGGCCGTGCTCGTCTACTTCGGCGACGGCTCGAGCTCCGAGGGTGACGCGAACGAGGCGTACATCTACGCCGCCAGCTACCAGACGCCGCAGGTGTTCTTCCTGCAGAACAACCAGTGGGCCATCTCCGTCCCCGTCTCCCGCCAGGCCCGCGAGCCGCTCTACCAGCGCGCCGCCGGCTTCGGCCTCGACAGCGTCCGCATCGACGGCAACGACGTGCTCGCGAGCTACGCGACGGCGGCGAAGCACCTCGACGACGCCCGCGCCGGCCACGGCCCGAGCCTCATCGAGGCGATGACCTATCGCGTCGGCGCGCACACCACGAGCGACGACCCGACCAAGTACCGCACCGACGACGAACTCCAGTCCTGGATCGCCCGCGATCCGATCGTCCGGTTCAAGACGTACCTCCAGGGGCTCGGCGCCTCGGACGCGTTCTTCGCCGAGGTCGACGAGGAGGCTGCGGCGCTCGCCGAGGACACCCGCGTGCGCACGCTCGCACTCGAGGCCCCGGGCCCCGAGCTCATGTTCGAGGGCGTCTACTCCGAACCGCACCCGCTCATGGTGGAGCAGCAGGCCTGGCTCGAACGCTACGAGGCCTCGCTCGAAGGAGGCAACGCATGACGACGACCACCATGCCGATGGCCAAGGCGCTGAACGCCGGCCTGCGCAAGGCGATGACCGAAGACGACAAGGTCCTGCTGATGGGCGAGGACATCGGCCCGCTCGGCGGCGTCTTCCGCGTCACCGAGGGCCTGCACGCCGAGTTCGGTGGTGACCGCGTCCTCGACACCCCGCTCGCGGAGTCCGGCATCGTCGGCACCGCGATCGGTCTCGCCATGCGCGGCTACCGTCCGGTGTGCGAGATCCAGTTCGACGGCTTCGTGTTCCCGGCGTTCAACCAGATCACGACGCAGCTCGCGAAGCTCACCAACCGGCATGAGGGCAAGCTGCAGATGCCCGTCGTCATCCGGATCCCCTACGGCGGACACATCGGCGCGGTCGAGCACCACCAGGAGAGCCCCGAGGCGTACTTCGCCCACACGGCCGGCCTCCGCGTGGTCAGTCCGTCGACCCCGAACGACGCCTACTGGATGATCCAGGAGGCCATCGCCTCGAACGACCCGGTCGTCTTCCTCGAGCCGAAGAGCCGCTACTGGCCGAAGGGCGAGGTCGACCTCGACGGCTCGGCCGCACCGCTGCACGGCAGCCGCGTCGTCCGCACCGGCACGGAGGTCACCCTCGCCGGACACGGCGCGATCGTCAGCGTCATGCTGCAGGCGGCTGAACTGGCCGCCACCGAGGGCACGAGCGTCGAGGTCGTCGACATGCGCTCGTTGTCGCCCATCGACTACGCCCCGCTCGTCGAATCCGTCCGCCGGACCGGCCGCCTCGTCTACGTGCAGGAGGCGCCCGGCTTCACGAGCGTCGGCTCGGAGATCGCGGCGACCGTCACCGAGCGAGCCTTCTACTCACTCGAGGCCCCCGTTCTGCGGGTGTCCGGGTTCGACACCCCGTTCCCGCCGGCGAAGCTCGAAGGCGTCTACCTCCCGGATGCCGACCGCATCCTCGAGGCCGTCGATCGCTCGCTGGCGTACTGAACACCGAAGGAAGACGAGGAACCACGATGAGTGATCTCCAGTTCGAACTGCCGGACGTCGGCGAAGGCCTGACCGAGGCCGAGATCGTCGCATGGAAGGTCGCGCCGGGCGACGCCGTCTCGGTCAACCAGGTGCTGGTCGAGATCGAGACCGCGAAATCGCTCGTCGAACTCCCGTCGCCGTTCGCCGGGACCGTCGGCGCCCTGCTCGTCGAGGAGGGCCAGACCGTCGACGTCGGGACGCCCATCATCAGCGTGAGCACCGGTGGTGGAGCAGCGACCGCCGAGCCGCCCACGCCCGCACCGTCGGTTGTCGAGTCGGAGGAGGCCACGCTGGCCGCCGACACCGCGGCGAGCGTCTCTCCCGCCGAAGAGCCGCGCCCAGGCGCCGTGCTCGTCGGCTACGGCAGCGCCGGCAGCACCTCGAGTCGTCGCCGCGGCCGTGGCGCGACGCCGGTCGTCGAGCCGGCGAGCCCGGCCGTCACCCCGCAGCCGCCCGTGCGCCGCCAGCCGCCGTCGAGCATCCCCGCCGCATCCGCGCTGCCGGTCATCGCCAAGCCGCCGATCCGGAAGCTCGCGAAAGACCTCGAGGTCGACCTCACGGCCATCGAGGGCACCGGGCTCGCGGGGGAGATCACCCGCGACGACGTCATCCGCGAAGCCAGCCAGGCGAGCGTGTTCCGCAACATCGAGACACCGGAGTGGGCCGACGAGCGGGAGGAGCGCATCCCGGTCAAGGGCGTCCGCAAGGCCATCGCGACGGCCATGACCCGCAGTGCGTTCACCGCGCCGCACGTCTCGCTCTTCGTCGACGTCGACGCGACGCGCACGATGGAGTTCGTCAAGCGACTGAAGAACTCGACGGACTTCGCCGGCGTCAAGGTCTCGCCGCTGCTCATCATGGCCAAGGCGATGATCTGGGCGGTCCGCCGGAACCCCACGGTCAACAGCGAGTGGACGGACCAGGAGATCATCGTCCGCCACTACGTGAACCTCGGTGTGGCCGCCGCGACCCCGCGCGGACTCATCGTCCCGAACGTCAAGGAGGCACAGGCGATGAGCCTGCTCGAGCTGGCGCGCGCCCTCGAGACCCTCACGCTCACGGCCCGCGATGGCAAGACGCCGCCGGCCGACCAGCAGAACGGCACGATCACGGTGACGAACATCGGTGTCTTCGGCATGGACACCGGCACCCCGATCCTCAACCCGGGCGAGGTCGGCATCGTCGCGCTCGGCACGATCAAGCAGAAGCCGTGGGTCGTCGACGGCGAGGTGCGTAGCCGCTTCGTGACGACGCTCGGCGCCTCGTTCGACCACCGCGTGGTGGACGGCGACGTCGCGAGCCGCTTCCTGGCGGACGTCGCGTCGATCATCGAGGAGCCGGCGCTGCTGCTCGACTGAGTACTGGGGCCGCTGAACCTTCGCTTCGGTCCCTGGGCCTCCCCTTCGGCCCCTGAGCCTGTCGAAGGGCGATTTTGAGAATCAGTATCAATAGGCGTACCGTTGGTGCTCTCACCCCGATCGAGAAGGTTCATCAATGCGCGCTCGCACCCTGCTTCCGACCTTGGCCATCGTCCCGGCAGCCGCCCTCGTCCTCGCGGGCTGCTCCGGCGGCACCGCGTCGAGCGCGGCCGACGACGGCAAGATCAACATCGTCGCCTCCACGAACGTGTACGGCGACATCGCCTCGAAGATCGGCGGCAAGGACGTCGAGGTGACCTCGCTCATCTCGTCCGCCGCCCAGGACCCGCATTCCTACGAGGCGAGCACGCAGGACCAGCTCTCCATCAAGAACGCCGACCTCGTCATCGAGAACGGTGGCGGCTACGACCCGTTCGTCGACACGCTCCTCGATGCCGCCAAGAACGAGTCCGTCGAGGTCGTCAACGTCGTCGACCTGTCGGGGCTCGCCCCGGACGACGACCACGCCGACGAGGAGCACACGGAGGAGGCGCACACCGGAGACGCGCACGCCGAGGACGACGGCCACGACCACATCGAGGGCTTCAACGAGCACGTCTGGTACAGCCTCCCGACGATGGCGAAGCTCGCCGACGAGCTGGCCAAGGAGCTCGGCGAACTCGACAGCGCGAACGCAGCCACGTACACCGCGAACGCGAAGGCGTTCACCGAGTCCCTCGGCACGATCGAGACGGCCCAGGCCGCGATCAAGACCGCACACGACGGCGAGGGTGTCGCCATCACCGAGCCCGTCCCGCTCTACCTGCTCGAGGGCGCCGGACTCGTGAACCGCACCCCAGAGGCGTTCAGCGAGGCGATCGAGGAGGGCACCGACGTGTCACCGACCGTCCTCAAGGAGACGCTCGACCTCTTCGGCGGCGGATCGGTCGCGCTGCTTGCCTACAATGAGCAGACGAGTGGCGGCGAGACCGAGCAGGTCAAGACCGCCGCGGAGAACGCAGGCGTGCCGGTGCTGTCATTCACCGAGACCCTCCCGGACGGCAAGGACTACCTCTCGTGGATGACCGAGAACGTCGACGCCGTGGCGGACGCCCTGGATCGATGACCAGCGGTCCGACCAATGGCTCAGGCCCCGTCGACGTCCTCGCGCTCGCCGGGGCCGAGCTCGGTTTCGGCGGACGAACGCTTTGGGACGGCCTCGACCTCTCGGTGCGACCGGGGGAGTTCCTCGCCGTGCTCGGCCCGAACGGCTCCGGCAAGACGAGCCTGCTGCGCACCATCCTCGGGCAGCAGCAGCTCGACCGCGGGACCATCAAGGTCGCCGGGGGACCGGTGCACCGAGGCGACCGCCGCATCGGCTACATCCCGCAGCAGAAGCTCATCCCGGCCGGCACGCCGATGCGCGGTCGCGATCTCGTCGCCCTCGGCGTCGACGGCCACCGGTTCGGACTTCCCATCCGCACTGCGGCGACAAAGCGTCGGGTCGACGAGCTGATCGCCTCCGTCGGCGCGACCGCCTACGCCGACGGCGCAGTCGGCACCCTGTCCGGCGGTGAACAGCAGCGACTCCGCGTCGCCCAGGCGCTCGCGGACGACCCGATCCTCCTGCTCTGCGACGAGCCGCTGCTCAGCCTCGACCTCCAGCATCAGCGTGGGGTCAGCGAACTCATCGACCGTCGCCGACGTGAGCACGACACGGCGGTGGTCTTCGTCACCCACGACGTGAACCCGGTGCTCCCCATGGTCGACCGCATCCTGTATCTCGCGGGCGGCCGGTTCCGGGAGGGCACCCCCGACGAGGTGCTCCGCAGCGAGGTGCTGTCCGAGCTCTACGGCACGCCCGTCGACGTGCTCCGCAGCCACGGCCGGGTCGTCGTGGTCGGCATCCCCGACAGCGAGACCCACCACCATCACCACGACGATCCGCACACCGGTGCGGTGGGGGTCGGCGCATGAACACCGACGACCTCTGGGGACGCCTGTTCAACTTCCAGGACTACGGCGCCCTGCTCGAACTCGTGCAGAACTCGATCATCGCCGGCGCGGTCCTGGGCATCGTCGGCGGCCTCATCGGCGTGTTCGTCATGCAGCGGGACATGGCGTTCGCGGTGCACGGGATCAGCGAGCTGTCCTTCGCCGGCGCCGCCGGTGCGCTGCTGTTCGGGGCCAACGTCGTCGTCGGGTCCCTCGCGGGGTCCCTCGTCGCCGCGATCCTCATCGGCCTGCTCGGCTCGAAGGCGCGCGACCGCAACTCGATCATCGGGGTGCTCATGCCGTTCGGCCTCGGCCTCGGCATCCTCTTCCTCGCGCTCTATCCGGGACGGAGTGCCAACAAGTTCGGGCTCCTCACCGGGCAGATCGTCTCGGTCGACGACCCGCAGCTCGGCCTGCTCATCGTCATCAGCATCGTCGTGCTGGTCGCGCTCCTGCTCCTCTGGCGGCCGCTCAGCTTCGACAGCCTCGACCCGGACGTCGCCGCAGCGCGCGGTGTGCCGAGTCGGTTCGTCTCGCTCGCCTTCATGGTGCTGCTCGGGCTCACGGTCGCGGTGTCGGTGCAGATCATCGGTGCGCTACTCGTCCTCGCACTGCTCGTGACGCCCGCGGCCGCGGCGCTCCGGGTGTCGTCGTCGCCCGTACTCGTCCCGGTGCTAAGCATGCTCTTCGGCTTCGTCTCGGCGGTCGGCGGCATCCTGCTCGCCATCGGTGGATCACTCCCGATCAGCCCGTACATCACGACGATCTCCTTCCTCATCTACCTCGTCTGCCGCATCGTCGGGCCGCGCACCGCGTCCGGGAGACGTGGTCGTCGGGCACCCGTCGGCGAGACGCGGCACGCCCAGGTCGCACGATGATCCTGGACCGTGCACCGCGTCCGCGTGGAGCTGCTTCGGAGCCTCCTCCGAGCGGTTCCCGGGTACCCTTGAAGCGACAGGCAGGAGCACCCGTGGCGAAGCGCAACACCTGGCAGCGAGAAGCTGTCCGCGAGGCCCTCGGCGGCAACGACGGATTCATCAGCGCCCAGGGCCTGCACGCCGAACTCCGCGACACCGGTTCACCGATCGGGCTCGCGACCGTGTACCGCGCCCTCTCCGACCTCGCGGTCGAGGGCGAAGCGGACTCCCTGCAGTCGCCTGAGGGCGAGAACCTCTACCGCGCCTGCACGCCGGGCACCCACCATCACCACCTCATCTGCCGCAACTGTGGTCTCACCATCGAGATCGAGGCCGACGAGGTCGAAGCCTGGGCGCGCTCGGTCGCGTCGCAGCACGGGTTCACCGAGGCGAAGCACGTCGTCGACGTCTTCGGGCTCTGCGAGAACTGCTCGGCGGCGGCCCAGCGCGCGTGAGGCCGGAGTGAGCAGGACGACCGGCACCCTCGGGGTCGATGACGACTGGACCGCGCCCGACGACGACGGCGCGGAGCACTGGGGTCGCACCGAAGGGCGTGATCCACGGAACCTGCGGACGCCGCTCCTGATCGGTGTCGCACTGCTCGTGGTGGTCGGGCTCTTCGTGCTCCGGGCGCTCATGCCGCTCGGTGAGGCGCTCACCCCGCCCACCGCGGTCCGCGACTTCGTGACGCTGACGCTCAGCGTGGTGGTGGAGTCGCTGCCGTTCGTCGTGCTCGGCATCGTGCTGTCGATCCTCGTGCAGATCTGGCTTCCCGACGGCTGGCTCGAGCGGGGGCTGCCGACGCAGCCGATCCTCCGTCGAGCGTGCATCTCACTGCTCGGCATGTTCCTGCCGGTCTGCGAGTGCGGGAACGTCCCGCTCGCCCGCGGGCTCATCGTGCGCGGGTTCACGGTGCCGGAGTCGATCACCTTCCTGCTCGCGGCGCCGATCCTCAACCCGATCGTCATCGTCACGACGCATCAGGCCTTCGGCTGGGACGGCGGGATCCTCGTCGCCCGGCTCGTCGGCGGATTCCTGCTCGCGAACCTCATCGGGTGGCTCTTCAGCAAGCACCCCGATCCCGGCTCGCTGCTCACACCGACGTTCCAGGCCAGCTGCGAGGTGACCGAGCAGCACGGACACGAGCACACGAAGGTTGAGCGCAGCCTCCAGCAGTTCGTCGCGGAGGCGCGCGCGATCATGCCGGCGCTGCTCATCGGGTCGGCCGTGGCCGGTGCCGTGCAGGTGCTCGTGCCACGCGAGGTGCTCGTCACCCTCGGCGCGAACCCCGTCTGGTCGGTGCTCGCGATGATGACGCTCGCCGTGATCGTCTCGATCTGCTCGAACGTCGACGCCTTCTTCGTGCTGTCCTTCGGCTCGACGTTCATGCCCGGCTCGATCGTCGCCTTCCTCGTCCTCGGCCCCGTCGTCGACGTCAAGATGCTCGCGCTCATGCGCACCACCTACACGACCAGGACCCTCGTGATCATCACCGCGGTCGCCGTGCTGTTCTCGGCGGCCCTCGGATTCGGAGTGAACGCCCTTGCCTGATCAGAACGCCACCCACGAACACGACCACCGGCACGCCGCGACGTCGACGGTCGACGGTCGTCGCATCCCGCTGCTCGAGCGTCTCCGGCAGCGATGGTGGGGCGTGCTGTTGCTCGTCACCGCCGCGGTGTGCATCCTCTGGCTCGCGCTGACCGATCGCCTCGGGCTCTACATCCACCCGCGCTACTTCGTGTTCACCGTCATCATGGCGCTCATCGCGGTCGCGCTCGGCATCGTCAGCGTCCTCGTCCATGTGGACGTCGAGGAGGTGCCGAAGCGTCGTGGGCGAACGGCGCTGCAGCTCGCCTCCGTGGTGGGCAGTCTCGCGGTGGTCGGCGCGATGGTGGTGCTCCCGCCGTCGACCCTCTCGGTCGCGACGGCCGACCAGCGCGCGGTGAACTCCGGCACGCTCGCGGGTGAGGTCCAGGGACAGGACGCCCAGACAGTGCTCACCTCGAACCCGGACTTCAGCACCTTCGGCATCAAGGACTGGGCGACGCTGTTGCGTCAGACGACGCGTCCCGCCGACCTCGAGGGGCGTGCCTTCACCGGGGTCGGCTTCGTGATCGCCGATCCGGATGCGGCCGACGTCTTCTACGTCTCGCGGTTCGTCGTGAACTGCTGCGCCGTTGACGCACAACCGGTCGGCGTGCCCGTCCAGCTCGACGGTTGGGAGCAACGGCTCAAGCCCGGCGACTGGGTCGAGGTCTCGGGCGCGCTCACCGCGGGCGACGCCTCGCATCTGCCGTTGGTGGTCGGGACGGCGAAGGTCGACACGGTCGAGGAGCCGGCGGACCCGTATGACTACTGATCGCCGGGATGCTGCACGAGGCCGGGTGACGGCGGCCGCCGCCGAGCGGAGCGGGTTCGGCCGCCTGGTCGCGATCGTGCTGATCGCGCTCGTCGTCATCGGGGGCGGCGCGGCGGTCGTGGGGCTGACCCAGGGCCCGAAGCTCGTCCGCACGGTGGTCGATCCGACCGGACTCGTGGAGTCCTGGGGCCAGCGGGTCGTCCTGGCGGTGAACCAACCGATCGCGGATCTCGGGTCGGACCGGGTGCGGATCGAGCCGGCAGCCGACTTCGACGTCAGTACCGGGGCCGGCGGCATCACGCTGGTGTTCCCCGAGCCGCTCGCCTACGCGACGGACTACCGGATCACGGTCGACGGGGTCACCGCACCGGGTGGCGGGCCGGCGGCCACGCTCACGACGTCGTTCTCGACGCCGCCCGTCGAGGGGTTCTCTCTCGTGAGGAGTCCGGTCAAGGACGGCGGCTCGGCTGCGACGAAGCCGGACGACCGGATCGTGCGCCTGTCGATCGGCGGTGGCGAATCCGAGACCGCGTACGAAGCGGCGAAGATCCAGGAGTTCGCGACGATCGGTGACTCCCTGATCGTCGTGGAGCAGGAGACGAGCGGGCTCGGTCGCATCGTGGTGGTGGACACGACCGACGGGAGTACCCAGGAGGTGGCCCTCCCGATGGGCGGCATGATCACCTCCTTGCAGACCGCTCCCGCGCAGAGCCGGGTGGGGTTCCTGTTCACGGAACAGTCGTTCGGCCGCGATGGCGGCGACAACCTCACGCTGTACTCGTTCGAACTGCGGGAGGGGAAACCCACGGCGGCCGCGCGGGTCGGTGGGATCGACGGGGCTGCGGTCCAGGCGGCGGAGTGGTCGTTCGTGCCCCGGACCTCCTCGATGCTCGTCCGCACGGTGGACAACTCACTCGAGCTGCTCGATCCCGCTGCGACGACCGATCCGGTGCTGCTCGGCCGAGCGTCCCTCATCTCCAGCTACATCCCGGGGACCACCAAGGTCGTCATCGAGCAGGTCGACGGTGTGGTCGTGCTCGACCTCGCGACGGGGAAGAGTGAACCGTTCGTCCTGCCCTCGGTGGCACCCACCGAGATCCCCGGACAACTCGTCGCACTGTCCGAGTCCCTGTCGGCCAGGATCTACGCCGACTACGACCGCGCCGCCGGCACCACGGAGCAGCGGGTACTGGCGATCAAGGACGGCGCGACCGCCGAGCTCTATCGACCTGACGCAGGTGCCGTCATCTGGTCACTGTGCGCGAGCCCGAACGCGGAGTACGTCGCGGTCGTCGTGGTCCCCGACTTCGCGAAGGCCGGCTTCGACGGATACGCCAACGCGCCGATGCCCAACGGTCCCGAGATCGAGGTCGTCGACGCCCGCACCGGCAAGGTGGTCGGGACGCAGGCCGGTTTCGACCTGTCCTGGTGCGCCGGCACGGGTGTCGCGCAGTGACCCAGAGCCGGCCCGTTCGGGACCGCCTCGGCGAAAACCGCGCGATTCCGGGCGACACGCCCGGGATGCAAGCGGAATTTGCCACGATCCCGAGACACACGTAGAGTAATCACTCGTCACCCCAAAGGTGCGGGAAGCGGAAGAGCTTCTCGGCCTCAAGCGGGGACAATCCCCAGCCAAAAGCGAGAACATTTCGATGTTACCGTTTCAAGTCTCGGTTGGATGACCTCCTCCTGGTGTCACTCGTGCTCAGCATGACTCTGTTCGCAGAGCAGCTGAAACGCCGAGTTGACAACAAGCCGGGAAGATGTAAGATAGAGAAGTTGCCCTGCAGGGCGGTCGTGATGGCCAAAGGCAGGAGCATCCGATC
>NZ_JARVSC010000006.1 GCF_030209375.1 Plantibacter sp. ME-Dv--P-122b | reverse complement strand
CGCGGACCCTTCTCATCTCTTGGTCGCAGGTTCGAATCCTGCCGGGGGCACCCCAGAAGACATCGCGGACCCTTCTCATCTCTTGGTCGCAGGTTCGAATCCTGCCGGGGGCACCCCACCCTTCGACAAGCTCAGGGACCGATGACCGGAACCTGACCCCGCGACAAGCTCAGGGACCGAATACCCGGACGCTCATCGTTACTCGCGCAACCATGGAGTCCAACGTCCACGACTGTCGTGCGCCAGGACGTCGAGGACGAGCGCGGAGACCTCGTCCGGAGCACCCGTCGCCTCGATGCGGAGACCGGCTTCGAGGTCGGGCCGCTCCCGCTCGATGAACGTGTCCTCCTGGAGGGTCCACCCCGCCAGCCAGTCGACGCCGTCACCGCGCCCGATAAGGCGGTCGGTGCGCTGCACCACCGGCGCGTCGAGCCACAGCACCGTGTCCGCGAATGCCCGCGACGCATGTGACGACGACCCGCAGCCCTCGACGATGAGTGGACGGTCGCTCGGCACGAGGTGCGCCTCCGCACGGGCGGACCGCTCCCAGTCCCAGCGCCGCCACTCCCCCGCGCGCCGCTCGGAGAACGGCCTGAGGATCCACTCGACGAGGAGTCGAGCACCCTCGTCGAGCCCCTCCCACCCCGGATACAGGTCGTCCATGTGGACGACCGTGCTGGCTGTCAAGGCGGACGCCACCGACGAGGCGAGCGTCGTCTTCCCCGTGCCCGACCGACCGTCGATGAGCAGGACCGGCGAAACCGCGCTCATTGGCCCACGACTCGGAACGTGCCGGCGAGGACCGCTGTGCTCAGCGCGAGCGCCATGACGGCGATCGTCACCAACACGGCCAGGAGGTCCGCTCGGCCCAGGCGGGACGGTCTGGCCCAGGTGCGTTCGATCGGTGCCCCGAACCCTCGCGCCTCCATCGCCGTCGCGAGTTTGCTCCCGCGGCGGATGGCGAACACCAGCAGGACGAAGGCCATGGACGCGAACCGCCGGACCACGCCCCGGTCCCCCAACCCACGGGCCCGACGGGCGAGCGCGAGACTGCGCCAGTCGTCGATGAAGAGACCGAGCATCCGCGCTCCAGCGAGGATCCCGAGCACGAACCGCGATGGCAGCTTCGCGATCTGGGACAGCCCGTCGGCCAGATCGGTCGGGTCCACTCGCGCGAAGAGCAGGATCGTCGGGAGACCGAGCGCCAGCACGCGGATCGTCACGGCCACCGCAAGCTCGATCGAGTTGTCCGTCACGTGCACGAACCCGAGCGACAGGTACTCCGTCCCGCCCGGCTTCGCGTACAACAGCATGCTGATCCCGCCGATGGGCGCGAAGACGAGCACCGGCAGTGCCCGCTTCAGCAGCGCGGTGAACCGCAGGCCGGAGAGCGGGAACAGCATCACTTCGAGCAGCACCGCCGTGCTCGCACTCACCCAGTCGATCGTCAGCAGCAACGGGACGGACAGGATGAGGACGGCCAGCACCTTCGTCACCGGGTTCACCCGGTCGAGTGGCGCCCGATGGTGCGGCACCGTCGAGCGCTCCGCCGCAGTCACGCTCGTCATGCGGCCCGCCTCCCGAGCTCCAGCGGTTCGAGGAGGATGCGATGGTCGCCGAGATGCTCGACGACCCCTGCGTCATGTGTGACGGAGACGATCGTCGCGCCGCGCTCGAGCTCTTGCTGCAGCAGGCGGACGAGCGACAGCCACGTGCGTCGATCCTGCCCGAACGTCGGTTCGTCGAGGACCATGACCGCCGGTCGGGCGGCGAGGACGGTGGCCACCGACAACCGGCGCTTCTGACCGCCCGAGAGACTGAACGGGTTCGCCTCGGCGAGACGACCCAATCCGAGCGCCTCGAGGATCTCGGAGACCCGCTCGTCGATGGCGGTCCGGGACCAGCGGAGGGCCTGCAGGCCGACACCGAGCTCGTTCCGCACGGTCGATGAGACGAACTGGTGCTCGGGATCCTGGAAGACCGTCCCGATGCGCGTGAGCAACTCGGTGGACTTCCAGCGGATCGGCCGGGACCCCAGCCTGCCGGCGAGCTGCGGAGCGGCGGCCACCGTCCCCGCGATCTCCGGCAGCAGTCCCGCCAGCGTGAGCGCGAGCGTGGACTTCCCCGCACCGTTGGGGCCGACGACGACGGTCGCCGCGCCCTCGGGCACCGCGAGCCCCAGGTGCTCCTGCACCGGCTGCTTCCGCGTTCGACCGATCGCCAGGTCGTCGGTCGTGATGACCGCCGCTGATGGGCCGGACACCGGACGAGGGGCCAACCCCAGCGGGACACCCGGCACCCAGACGCCCGCATCGGCCAGGCGCTGCCCGACGTCGTCGAGGACGAGGTCGGGTGGCCCGTCGGCGAGGACACCGCCGTCGGCGTCGAGCACGACGACCCTGGTCATCAGCTCGCGCCAGACGTCGACGCGGTGTTCGATGACGACCAGGGTGGACGAACCGTCATCGACCAGTCGAGCGACGGCGTCCCTCACCTCGGCCACCCCGGCCGGGTCGAGGTTCGCGGTCGGCTCGTCGAGCAGGAGGAGCGAGGGGTGCATGGCGAGCACGCCGGCGAGGGCCAGTCGCTGTTTCTGACCACCCGACAGCGCCGAGGTCGAGTGGTCCAGTGGGAGGTCCAGTCCGACGGCCTCCAGTGAGGCGTCGACCCGGCGCCAGATCTCCTCGCGCTCGACCCCGAGGTTCTCGCAGCCGAACGCGACGTCGTCGCCGACCTTGGACAGGATCACCTGCGAGTCGGGATCCTGCAGTACGAGCCCGATGCGGCCCCTGGCACGTTCAGGCGGAACGCCGTCCACGAGGAGCGACCCCTGGGACTCCCCCTCGTCCGCGCCGCCGAGGACACCGGCCAGTGCATGGATCAGCGTCGACTTACCGGCACCGGACGCACCGAGAAGGAGGACTCGCTCCCCCGGTTCGATCACGAGGTCGAGATCGCGCACCGCCCAGGCCTTCCGACCGGCGTGACGCCACCCCCAGTCCCGCGCGACGACGCGTGCCGGACCGGTCGCAGCCGCTCCCGGCACCGTCAGACCTCGCGCCGAGCGTCCCGCCCCGACGCGAACCGGCTGAGGGCTCCGGTCGACGCGAGTGCCCTGACGAGTGCCCAGCCGACGACACCGGCGAGGATCGCGCCGGAGACGAGCAGGGAACCGAGGTAGATCGCGTTGAACTCGACGCCCTTCTCGAGGTTGCCCGACATGACGAGCTCGAGGAGCCACGCGCCGGCTCCTGCTCCGGCACCGGCGAGGATCGCCGGAACGAGGCCGAAGCGCTTGTACGCGAGCGCCGCGAACACCAGCTCAGCACCGAGGCCCTGCGCGAGGCCGGAGTACACCGTCGTGACACCCCACGCGTTGCCGATGAGGGCGGAGACGATCGCTCCGATGGTCTCGACGAGGAGCGCAGCACCGGGCTTCCGGATGATGAGTCCGCCGAGCACCCCACCGAGGAGCCAGATCCCGACGGCGATCCCGCCGAAACCGGGCGTGACGGCGCTGGCGCCCGCGTACCAGAGGGACCCGAGCGTGTTCCACGCCCAGAAGATGAGGCCGGTCGCGACGCCGAGCACGGCGACCACGACGATGTCGACGACCCTCCAGCGCAAGGTCCGCGACGCAGCGCGTTCAGTGGGTGAGATCTTGGTCGATGCTGACACGATACGTGCCCTTCCTGTAGACGGAAAAGAGCACGGGATAGCGAGAAATGGTCTCCCTGCGCTGGCATGATCCAGATCAGGTTCGACGGTCGAAGGCGAATACCTTCCTCTCAGCCCGGTTCACCGGACTCCCGTGGTGGCACGAGTCTAACCCCTGCCGTGCGCAGTCGCACGACAGGGGTTCGACGGGGAGGGCTACTTCTTGAGGGCCTTGATGAGCCCGGCCAGAGCCTTGCCGCTCACCCAGATGAACGGGATCGCGACGGCGATGAGCGAGATGAGGTTCGGGTCGAAACGGAGACCCTCGTCGGTCTTGATGTAGGCACCGACCGGGATCGACACGCCACCGCCGCCACCGCCGCTCGGGGCATCGTCGCCGTCGCCCTCGGAGCCGCCGCCGAAGCCGTAGTACGTCAGCGCGACGGGCACGAGCTTCGTGCCGTCGACGTCCTGCTGCTCCCCGTAGGCTGCGGACACGCCGAGCCCCTTCGCCTGTTCTGCCAGCTTCTCCACGAGATTCGTCATACCGCGAGGCTACCGCTCGGTATCCACCGGTCCAAGGGGTTGATCCGTGCTCCCAGCACCCTGCGAGTCTCCGCGACTGCCGAGTCCGCGACGCCTCGGCTTGCCGAGGAGGGAGGCGGGAGCGATCGCGAGATCGCCGAACCGGCTCGCGACCCGGTCGATCGTCTGCTCGGCTTCACGCCACTCCTCGTCCGGGTCCCACAGCCCGGCACCGGCCTCATCGGCGGGGACGAGCTGGTCGACCTTCACCCCGACGAGGCGCACGAGGCGTCCGCCGCGATCCAGGTCGTCGAACAGCGACGCCGCCTCGTCGTAGACCCGACGCCCGACGTTCGTGGCCTCGCCGATGGTGCGCGACCGGGTGACGACGCTGAAGTCCGCATAGCGGACGCGGATACTGATCGTCCGTCCGGCGTAGCCCCCCTTCCGGAGCCGGATCGCGACGAGGCCGGCGAGGTTCAGCAGCTCGCGCTTGAGGATGGTCGGGTCGGAGACGTCCGTCGGGAAGGTCACCTCGTGGCTGACGCTCTTCTCGCGTCGTGCCAGCTCGATGCCGCGCGGATCGATCCCGTTCGCGAGCTCGAGGAGTCGGCGACCGGAGGCCTCACCGACCGCGCGCTGGAGCATCGACAGCGGGGTGGAGGCGAGCTGACCGATGGTTCGGATGCCCCGGTTCGTCAGCTGCTCCTCCGTCCGACCGCCGACGCCCCACAGGGCGCCGACCGGCAGCGGGTGCAGGAACGCGAGGGTCTCGTCGGCGGGCACGACCAGGAGGCCGTCGGGCTTCGACAGGCCGGAGGCGAGCTTCGCGACGTACTTCGTCGCGGCCAGGCCGACCGAGCACGGCAGGCCGGTCGCGTCGAGCACCCGCTGCTTCACGAGCGCGGCGATCGTGCGCGGGCTCCCGAGCAACCGGACCGCGCCTGACACGTCGAGGAACGCCTCGTCGATGCTCAGCGGCTCGACGAGCGGCGTGACCGACTCGAAGACCTCCATCACCCGGTCGGAGTACTCGCGGTACCTGCCGTGGTGAGGCGGCAGCACGACGGCGCTCGGGCAGAGCCGCATCGCCTGGGACACCGGCATCGCCGCGCGCACGCCGTACCGGCGAGCCTCGTAACTGGCGGAGGTGACGACCGACCGCCCCTCCTTGTTGCCGACGATGATCGGCAGACCGCGCAGCTCGGGCCGTTCCAAGAGCTCGACCGAGACGAAGAACGCGTCCATGTCGACGTGGAGGATGGGGGTACCGCTGTCGTCGGCATCGTGCGCCGAGACGCGACGAGACGCTCCATCCTGCCGACTCATGCCTCCATTGTCGCAGTCGCCTCCGACACGCTCTCCACAAGGGCCGAGGCGGGAGGGCCCGGCGACGCTAGGCTGTCCGGCGATGAGCACGCGAACGCGGACCGGGTCGGCCCCGGCGGTCCCAGACCTCTCCGGGCGGGACCTCGCCCTCGACCTCGTGCGCGTCGCGTGCGTCGTGACGGTCGTCATCGTCCACCTCCTGATGGTCGCGGTGGCGGTCGAGCCGGACGGCACGATCGGCATCTCCCGAGCGTTGGAGCAGCAGCCGTGGTTCGACACGGGTACCTGGTTCGGCCAGATCATGCCGCTGTTCTTCATCGTGGGCGGCTTCGCGACGATCACCGGCTGGCGCAGCACGGTCCGACGTGGTGGCGGGACCAGCGACTTCCTCCGGTCTCGGGTCTTCCGACTCGCGCTGCCGACGATCCCGGTCCTGCTCTTCCTCGCCGCGGGGCTGTGGCTCGCCGGGGCGCTCGGTGTCGACCCCGCCATCATCGAGGCCGTCGCCGCAGGCGTCGGGTCCCCGCTCTGGTTCTTGGCCGCCTACCTGCTCTGCCAGGCGGTCGCGCCCTTCCTCGCCACCTGGCACGACCGCCACCCCGTCCTGACCTGTGCGGCACTGCTGGCCGGCGTGATCCTCGTCGACGTCGTCCGGTACTCGACCGGTCTCCTGGGCATCGGTCTCGTCAACCTGGTGTTCGTCTGGCCGCTGCTGCAGCAGTTCGGGTTCTTCCTGGCCGACGGACGCCTCCGCTCCGTTCCGCGCCTCGTCCTCGTGGCCGTCGTGCTCGTCTCCTACGGTGCGCTCGTGCCGATCACGACCTGGCTGCCGTACTCGACCAGCATGCTCGGCAACCTCAACCCACCGACCCTCCCCCTCGTGGTCCTCGGCGTCGGGCAGCTCGCCCTGCTCGCCCTGGTGCACCCGCTGCTCACCGCCATCATGCGGACCCGCGCTGCGCGAGCCGTCGTCTTCCTCATCGGGTCCCGGCTGATGACGGTGTACCTCTGGCATCTGCCCCTGATCATCGCGGTCGCCGGTCTCCAGCTCGCCCTCGGCATCCCCTTCGCGGAACCGCTGAGCGCCGCGTGGTGGTGGACCCGGCCGGTCGTGCTGCTGGTCGTCGCCGTCCTGCTCGCGGGCGTCGGTACACTCCTCGGCCGCGTCGAGCACCCCCGCAAGCTGCGCCTCGACCCGGAGCGCAAGCCGACAGACGTCGCCGTGTGGATCGCGCTCGCGAGCGCTTTCATCATGCCTTTCGCGGAGATCTCCCACCCGCTCACCGCCGCGATGGCGGCCGCCGGCGCTGTCGGCTCGATCATCGCGGTCGTGCTCCTGAACCCGACCCGTCGGCCGGTCGAGCGCGTCGCGAGCGGATCAGACCAGGCCGTGGACCAGCGGCCGTAGCCACTCGCGGAAGGCCTCCCGGTCGTCCCGGAGCGACTCACTGACCACGATCGTGTCGGGCGCGACCACCCAGGCCCCCGGTCGGCAGATCGGGAGCACCTCGAGGTCCAACCGGAACGAGCTGGATTGTCGGCGCAACTCGAACTGTCGCTCGCGGATGAGTTCGTAGACGTCGGTGAGGCGGCTCGGCGACCGGCCTGCGAGCGCGCGTTCGTACTCACGGATACGAGCCGACGCCCATCGGTGCGCCTCGTCGTACGCCCGGTAGGCGAGCTCCTGCAGCTCGAGGGCTCGATCGAACACCTCGAAGTGTGGCGGACGGACCTCGGCCATGAAGAGGCGGGTGTCGCGACGGGCGATCCCGGTCCACCAGCCGTCGAACTGGACCGCGAGCGCGTCGAGGTCGAGGCCGGCGACGTCGACCCGCTCCAGCCCCGGCGTGACTGCGGGAAGCTGCGCGACGCATCGCTCCCCGAGCCCTGCCATGTCGCGGAACGCAAGCGCCAGCATGAGGGCCATCGGAGCGTCTTCCGTGACCTGCCACCGCATGGTGCCTTCGACCAGCATGGCGGAAGTGTATGCCGGGCCAGCAGTCGGCACCAGGGCTTCCCCTGGCCGACGACATCGGGCCCGAGCCGCCGTCATCGACGGTGGCTCGGGCCCGATGGTGTGGCGGGGACTGCTACTGCGAGGCGCGCTCCAGGACGAGTTCGCGCACACGCGCCGCATCGGCCTGTCCGCGCATCGCCTTCATCACGGCGCCGATGACTGCGCCGGCGGCCTGGACCTTGCCGTCGCGGATCTTGGCGAGGACGTCCGGCTGAGCGGCCAGTGCCTCGTCGATGGCGGCGATCAGCGGCCCGTCGTCGGACACGAGCGCGAGACCGCGGGCGTCGATGACCTCCTGAGGAGTGCCCTCCCCGTCGATGACGCCCTCGAGCACCTGGCGCGCGAGCTTGTCGTTGAGCGTTCCGGCCTCGACGAGCGCCGCGAGTGCCGCGACGTGCTCGGGCGACACGAGGCTCATCGCCTCGACGTCGCGCTGGTTCGCGATCCGCGAGATCTCGCCCGTCCACCACTTCCGTGCGGCGGCCGGAGCGGCGCCGGCCTCGACGGTGGCCGTGATCTCGTTCAGCAGACCACCGTTCACGACGTCCTGGAACTCCAGGTCGGTGAAGCCCCACTCGCTCTTCAGCCGGCGACGACGGACGGCCGGTTGCTCGGGCAGGGCCGCTCGGAGTTCCTCGATGAGTTCGGGCGACGGCACGACCGGGAGCAGGTCGGGCTCCGGGAAGTACCGGTAGTCGTCAGCATCGCTCTTCGGCCGGCCGGCGGACGTGGCACCGGTGTCCTCGTGCCAGTGCCGCGTCTCCTGGACGATGGATCCGCCGTCCTTGAGGATCGCGGCCTGCCGCTGGATCTCGTAGCGGACGGCACGCTCGACGGAACGCAGGGAGTTCACGTTCTTCGTCTCGGTGCGCGTGCCGAGCTTCTCCTGGCCACGCGGGCGCAGCGAGATGTTGGCGTCACAGCGGAGGTTGCCGCGCTCCATCTTCGCGTCGGAGATGCCGAGCGCCACGACGATGTCGCGGATCGCGGAGACGTAGGCCTTCGCGATCTCGGGTGCCCGGTGCTCGGTGCCGTAGATCGGCTTCGTGACGATCTCGACGAGCGGCACACCGGCGCGGTTGTAGTCGACGAGCGAGTACTCGGCACCCTGGATGCGGCCCGTGGAGCCGCCGATGTGCGTGAGCTTGCCGGCGTCCTCCTCCATGTGCGCGCGCTCGATCGGCACCGTCACGATGGTCCCGTCGGCCAGCTCGACGTCGACCGAGCCCTCGAACGCGATCGGCTCGTCGAACTGCGAGATCTGGTAGTTCTTCGCGAGGTCGGGGTAGAAGTAGTTCTTCCGCGCGAACCGGCTCGAGGGCGCGATCGAGCAACCGAGGGCGAGCCCGAGGCTGATCGAGTACCGCACCGCCTGCTCGTTCACGACCGGGAGTGATCCGGGTAGTCCGAGGCAGACGGGCGAGATGTTCGTGTTCGGGGCGTCGCCGAAGCCGTTGGGCGCCGAGGAGAACATCTTCGTCTTGGTGTTCAGCTCGACGTGCACCTCGAAGCCGAGCACCGGCTCGTACAGTTCGAGGGCTTCTTCGTAGGAGAGGAGCTTGTCCTTGGCCATGGGTTACCGACCTCCGAGAGCGGGTGCCTGCGAGATGAGGGTGTGCCCCCACGTCGATTCGAGGAGCGCCTCGAGGGCGGCGCCGACCCGGTAGAGCCTGGCGTCCTCCCGTGCTGGCGCCATGAACTGGATGCCGACGGGCAAGCCGTCTTCCGGGGCGAGACCGATCGGCACGCTGATGCCGGGCACGCCGGCGAGGTTCGCCGGGATGGTGGTGACGTCGTTCAGGTACATCGCCAGCGGGTCGTCGATGCGCTCGCCCAGCTTGAACGCCGTCGTCGGGGCGCTCGGGCTCACGAGAACGTCGACCTGGTCGAAGGCCGCCGCGAAGTCGCGCTGGATGAGCGTCCGGACCTTCTGGGCGCTGCCGTAGTAGGCGTCGTAATAGCCAGCGCTCAGGGCGTAGGTGCCGAGGATGATCCGTCGCTTCACCTCGGGACCGAAGCCGGCCTCGCGGGTCGCGGACATGACCTGCTCGACCGTGCCGCCACCCTCGGGCGTGACCCGCATGCCGAAGCGCACCGAGTCGAACTTCGCGAGGTTGCTCGATGCTTCGGCCGGGAGGATGAGGTAGTAGGCCGCGACGGCGTACTCGAAGTTCGGAGCGAAGACCTCGACGATCTCGGCACCGTTGGCCTCGAGCACCGCGAGCGCCTCCTGGAAGCGGCTCTTCACGCCGGCCTGGAAGCCCTCGCCGTTGAGCTCGGTGACGACGCCGACCCGGAGGCCGCGCAGCACGTCCCCGCGCGCGCCCTCGCGGGCCGCAGCGGCCATCGAGGGCCAGGCGTCGCGGAGCGAGGTGGAGTCGAGGGCATCGTGCCCGGCGATGACGTCGTGGAGGAGGCCCGAGTCGAGGACCGTGCGGCTGACCGGCCCGACCTGGTCGAGTGAGGAGGCGAGTGCGATCGCTCCATAGCGGCTGACCGCGCCGTAGGTGGGCTTCACGCCGACCGTGCCGGTCACGTGCGCCGGCTGGCGGATGGACCCGCCGGTGTCGCTGCCGAGGGCGATGGGCGCCTCGAAGGCGGCGACCGCGGCAGCGGAGCCACCGCCGGAACCGCCGGGGATGCGGTCGAGGTCCCACGGGTTGTGGGTCGGGCCGTAGGCGGAGTGCTCCGTGCTGGAGCCCATGGCGAACTCGTCCATGTTGGTCTTGCCGAGCGGCACGAGACCGGCGGCACGCGACCGGGCGACGACGGTCGCGTCGAACGGCGACAGGTATCCCTCGAGGATCTTGCTCCCCGAGGTGGACGGCATGTCCGTCGTGACCAGCACGTCCTTGATGGCGAGCGGGACGCCGGCCAGCTCGCCGAGGTCCTCGCCCGCGGCGCGGCGGGCGTCGATGTCGGCGGCGACGTCGAGTGCGTGGTCCGACACGTGGAGGAAGGCGTGGACGTCGCCGTCGACCTGCGCGATGCGGTCGAGGTGCGCCTGGGTGGCTTCGACGCTGGAGACCTCTCGAGCACGGAGCTTGCTCGACAGCTCGGCTGCCGTGAGACCGATCAACCCGCTCACTGCTCCTCCCCCAGGATCGCCGAGACCTTGAAGCGACCGTCGGCCGACTCCGGTGCGTTCTGCAGCGCCTGCTCCCGCGTGAGGGTGTTGCCGACGACGTCGTCGCGGTACACGTTCTCGAGCGGGATCGGGTGGCTCGTCGCCGGGACGTCAGGCGTGGCCACCTGCTGCACCTTCTGGATGTTGTCCACGATGGAGTCGAGCTCCGTCGTGAGGTGGGCGATCTCGTCCTGGCTCAGGGCGATTCGAGCGAGGTTCGCGAGATGCGCGACCTGCTCGGTAGTGATTTCCGACATGCGTCTCCCGTACGTGTAGCGGTGGCGGTCGCTCCAGTCTATTCGCCAGGGACGTGGTCGACCGTCGGGCTCCGCCCCTACAGTGGGACGGTGACCCAGAACGACTCGAGCAGCCGTCCCCGTCCCCCGCACGAGCGTCCCTGGCTCGCCAGCTACGCCGCCGACGTGCCGGACGACATCCCCGAGCAGACCGGCAGCCTTGGCGATCTCGTCGAAGCCTCCGCAGCGAGCTACCCGGACGCCGTCGCGCTGGAGTTCTTCGGCTCGACCACCACCTACACGGAGCTCGAGGCGCTGATAGCCCGTGCCGCCGCAGGCCTGCGCGCACTCGGTGTCCGGGCGGGTGACCCCGTCGCCCTCATGCTCCCGAACTGCCCGCAGCACATCGTCGCGTTCTACGCCGTCCTCCGGCTGGGCGCCGTCGTCATCGAGCACAACCCGCTCTACACCCCCCAGGAACTCCGCCACCAGTTCGAGGACCACCGCGCGACGTTCGCGATCGTCTGGGACAAGGTCGCCGAGCACCTGCAGGACTTCCCGGCCGACCTGGCGGTGCACTCGCTCGTGACGATCGACGTGACCCGGGCGATGCCGCTCCACATGCGCGCTGCACTCCGTCTGCCCATCCCGAAGGCGAGAGCCTCACGGGCTCAGCTCACCGCGCCGGTGTCGGGCACCGTGCGGTGGGAGCAGCTCCTGACCTCGGGGCCGCTGCCGACGAGCCACCCGAAGCCCGCGACCGACGCCCTCGCACTCATCCAGTACACGAGCGGGACGACGGGCTCGCCCAAGGGGGCCGCACTCACCCACGGCAACCTGCTCGCGAACGCGGCGCAGTCCCGCGCGTGGGTGCCCACGGTGAAGCGCGGGGAGGCTGTGGTCTACGCGGTGCTCCCGATGTTCCACGCCTACGGCCTGACGCTCTGCCTGACCTTCGCCATGAGCATGGGCTCGCGCCTCGTGCTCTTCCCGAAGTTCGACCCGGCGCTCGTCCTCAAGGTCATGAAGAAGCGACCGCCGACCTTCCTGCCCGCCGTCCCGCCCATCGCCGACCGACTCCTGACCGCGGCGACCGAGCAGGGCGTGTCGCTGCAGGGCACCGAGATCGCCATCTCGGGCGCGATGCCGCTGCCGCACGACCTCGTCGTCCCGTTCGAGGCCGCGTCCGGCGGCTTCCTCGTCGAGGGCTACGGGCTCTCCGAGTGCTCACCGGTCATCTCCGCGAACCCGGTCTCGACCGCGCGGAAGCCCGGGACCATCGGCCTCCCGTTGCCAAGCACCGAGGTGCGCGTCGTGGATCCCGACGACCCGGAGATGGACCGTCCGGCCGGCGAGGCGGGCGAGCTGCTCGTCCGCGGCCCGCAGGTCTTCCACGGCTACTACAACAAGCCCGAGGAGACTGCCGCCGTGCTGCTCCCAGGAGGCTGGTTCCGCACCGGCGACATCGTGTCGATCGACGAGGAGGGGTTCATGACCGTCGTCGACCGGATCAAAGAGCTCATCATCACCGGCGGGTTCAACGTGTCGCCGAGCGAGGTCGAGCAGGTCCTCCGCGGGCACGCGTCCGTCGCGGACGCCGCGGTCGTCGGGCTCCCCGATCCCCACTCCGGCGAGCAGGTCGTCGCGGCCGTCGTCGCGGCTCCCGGTGCCACCGTGGATCCGGACGCCCTCCGCGCCTGGGCGCGGGAGATCCTCACCCCGTACAAGGTGCCGAAGCGTGTCGTCGTCGTCGACGAACTCCCCAAGTCGCTCATCGGCAAGGTGCTGCGGCGCCAGGTCCGCGACGAGCTGCTGCAGGCCGACAAGGACTGAGGTCAGTCCGTCGGCACCTCGTCGGCGGACGCTGTGACCTCGGCCTCATCCGCGGCCGGGCCCTCCGGCTCGCCGAGCGCCGCCGGACCCTCGGAGACGAGCAGGGCGAACTGCTCGGCGTCGATGATCCGCAGGCCGAGGGCTTCGGCCTTCGCGAGCTTCGACCCGGCACCCGGGCCGGCGGCGACGAAGTCGGTCTTCTTCGAGACGCTCGACGCCGCCTTCCCTCCCGCCTGCACGATCGCCTCGAGCGCACCCTCCCGGGTGAAGCCCTCGAGCGAACCGGTGGCGACGACGGTGACACCGGACAGCACACCACCGGCGGCGACCGCCGCGCCGGGCCCCGGGTGTCCGGGTGTCGCCCACTGCACGCCCGCAGCAGTCCACTCCTCGACGATCTCGCGATGCCAGTCGACCTCGAACCAGGCGATGAGCGCGTCGGCGATGATCCCGCCCACGCCGTCGACCTCTGCGAGCTCGTCGCGGGTGGCCGCACGGATGGCGTCGAGCGAACCGAAGTACTCCGCGAGTGACCGGGCGGCGACCGGGCCGACGTGGCGGATGTTCAGTGCCACGAGCAACCGGGCGAGCGGGCGGGTCTTCGCGCCGTCGAGGTTGGCGAGGAGTTCGATCGCGTTCTTGGACGGTACCGAGGACTCGTCGCCGTCGAACTCGGCCGCGGCCGGATCGTGCACGCCGTCCTTCTTCGCGCGACGGCGGCGGAAGGGCGTGACGCGCTTCTCGGATCCGTCCTCGTTGAGCTTGGGCAGTCCGGTCTCGTTGTCGCGGACGATCACCGTGACCGGGAAGATGTCGGCCATCGTGAGCGAGAAGAGTCCGGCCTCGGTCGTCAGCGGTGGTTCCGAGGGCTCCACCGGCTGGGTGAGCGCCGCCGCCGCCACCTCGCCGAGCGCCTCGACGTCGAGCGCGCCACGGGAGCCGATGTGCTCGACGCGTCCGCGCACCTGCGCCGGGCAGCTCCGCGCGTTCGGACACCGCAGGTCGATGTCGCCCTCCTTCGCGGGGGCGAGGGTGGTCCCGCACTCCGGGCAGTGCTCGGGCATGACGAACTCGCGCTCCGAGCCGTCACGGAGCTCGACGACCGGGCCGAGGACCTCGGGGATGACGTCGCCGGCCTTCCGGAGGACGACGGTGTCGCCGATGAGCACGCCCTTCGCCTTCACGACGTCCTGGTTGTGCAGGGTCGCCTGACGCACCTCGCTGCCGGCGACGAGCACCTTCTTCATGACGGCGAACGGGGTGGCGCGGCCGGTGCGCCCGACGCTCACGACGATGTCGAGGAGCTTCGTGTTCACCTGCTCAGGCGGGTACTTGTAGGCGATGGCCCAACGCGGAGCACGACTCGTCGCGCCGAGCTCGCCGTGGAGCGCGAGGTCGTCGACCTTCACGACGACGCCGTCGATCTCGTGCTCGACGCTGTCGCGATGGGCACCGAAGTGCTCGATGAACTCCGCCGCACCGGTCGCCTCGTCGTGGACACGGTAGTGCGAGGAGGTCGGGAGCCCCCAGCTGTGCAGAAGCTCGTAGACCTGTGATTGCCGGGCGACGGGCGGCTGTTCCCACGCGCCGATGCCGTGGACGAGCATCTGCAGTCGGCCGAGCCGGTCGTGCATGAGGGCGAGCTGGGCCGGGTTCTTGCTCTCCGCCTTCTGGCGCAGGGAACCGCTCGCCGCGTTGCGTGGGTTGGCGAAGACCCGTTCACCCGCCGCCGCCTGGTTGGCGTTCAGTTCGCGGAAGGCCTCGACCGGGAAGAAGATCTCGCCCCGGACCTCGACGACCTCCGGGAACTCGACCTCGGGGTCGGACGACGTCAGGCGCTCGGGGATGGAACGGATGTACCGCACGTTCTCCGTGACGTCCTCGCCGACGACGCCGTCGCCGCGCGTGGCCGCGCTCACGAGACGGCCGCGCTCGTAGCGGAGGTTGATGGCGAGGCCGTCGATCTTCAGTTCGCAGAGGTACTGGACGGACCCTCCGGCGTCGCGCTCGACCTTGGCGGCCCAGGCGAGGAACTCCTCGATCGAGAAGACGTTGTCGAGGCTGAGCATGCGCTCGAGGTGCGTGACCGGGGCGAACAAGGTGGTCTCGGCACGCCCGCCGACGGTCTGGGTGGGGCTGTCCTGGCTCTGCAGCTCGGGGAACAGACGCTCGAGCTCCTCGAGCCGCCGGAGCATCGCGTCGTACTCCTCGTCGGAGGCGAGCGACTCGTCGCGCTCGTAGTACGCGTCGCGCAGCTCGAGGATGCGCGAGGTGAGTTCCTCGGCCTCGGTCGATGCCTGCTGGAGGGTCTGTCCGGTGCTGTTCGCCACGGCGTCCAGTCTACGAGCGGCGTCCGACACCGGCGGGCGCTTGACACCCGGCACGTCCTCCCGGATGTGCGCAACGGGGTCGGGACGGGTCTCATCGAGGAGTAGGGTGTCGCAGTGCCGCAGGAACCATGCGCGCGGAATCGGAGGAACCATGTCCCAGTCCAGCAGTCCGGGAACGGGGGCGGCTCCGACCAGCAAGCAGCTGACCGCGCGCGTCATCGGCATCTCCGTCTCGGCCGCGGTCGGTGGCTTCCTCTTCGGGTTCGACTCCTCCGTGGTGAACGGCGCGGTCGACGCGATGCAGGACCACTTCGCGCTCAGTGAGGCGCTCATCGGCTTCGCGGTCGCGTCAGCGCTCCTCGGTTGCGCGCTCGGCGCCTACCTCGCGGGCCGGATCGCAGACAGTCGCGGCCGCATCTTCACGATGCTGCTCGGTGCCGGCCTGTTCTTCATCTCCTCCTTCGGAGCCGGCTTCGCCTTCTCCCCCTGGGACCTCGTCATCTGGCGCATCGTCGGTGGGCTCGGTATCGGCATCGCCTCGGTCGTGGCTCCGGCGTACATCGCCGAGATCGCGCCGAGCGCCATCCGCGGCCGTCTCGCCTCGCTGCAGCAGCTCGCCATCACGCTCGGCATCTTCGCCGCGCTCCTGTCCGACTCCGTCCTGGCGGGCGCCGCCGGCGGCGCCTCGAACCCGCTGTGGTTCGGCGTCGAGGCCTGGCGCTGGATGTTCATCGCCTGCGCGCTCCCGGCCGTGGTCTACGGCGTGCTCGCGATGCGGCTCCCCGAGTCGCCCCGGTTCCTCGTCCGCAAGGGCAAGTCGGACGAGGCCCGTCGGATCTTCGCGACCGTCTGGCCGCAGGAAGAGGTGGATCGCGCCGTCAAGCTCGCCGAGCAGGCGGTGAAGGACGACGAGCAGCAGAAGAAGGCGACCCTCTGGGGCGGACGCTTCGGCCTCCTGCCGATCGTCTGGATCGGCATCATCCTGTCGATCTTCCAGCAATTCGTCGGCATCAACGTGATCTTCTACTACTCGACGACGCTGTGGAAGGCCGTCGGGTTCCAGGAGTCCGACTCGCTCCTCATCTCGGTCATCACCTCGGTGACGAACGTCGCGGTCACCGTCGTCGCCATCCTGCTCGTGGACCGAATCGGTCGTCGACCGATCCTCCTCGCGGGTTCCATCGGCATGACGGTCTCGCTCGGCGCGATGGCGATCGCGTTCACGCAGTCGGTCACCGACAGCGCCGGCGAGGTGTCGCTGCCCCAGCCGTGGGGCACGATCGCCCTCGTGGCCGCCAACGTGTTCGTCGTCGCGTTCGGCGCGTCGTGGGGACCGCTCGTCTGGGTGCTCCTCGGCGAGATCTTCCCGAACCGCCTGCGCGCGAAGGCACTCGGTGTCGCGGCGATGGCGCAGTGGATCGCGAACTTCCTCATCACGGTCAGCTTCCCGGCCCTCGCCGCGTTCTCCCTGCCGGTGACCTACGGCATGTACGCGCTGTTCGCGCTCCTCTCGTTCATCTTCGTCCTCGCGAAGATCCCCGAGACGAACGGCCTGACGCTCGAGGAGGCGGAGACCCTCTTCGTCAAGAAGCCCAAGAAGTCCAAGGCCGGCGCGCAGACCCGATCCTGACGACAAACGCGGAACGCCCGACGAGCCTGGCTCGTCGGGCGTTCCGTCGTTGCGGCGTCCTCAGGCGGAGGCGGCGGCTCCGACGGGTACCGCACTGACGGTGCGGTCGATCGTGAACTGGCCGAGGACGCGGGTCCCGCTGTACAGCACGGCGGTCTGTCCGGGAGCGACGCCGTCGAGCGGCGTCTCCGGGTGGACGACGAGCTCGCCGTCGACGAGCGTCAGTGCGGCAGGAACCGGGTCGGCGTGCGCACGGATCTGGACGTCGCACGGGATCGGTGCGACACCGACCTCCGGAGCCCTCCCAGCCCAGGTGAAGCGCGAACCGGCGATCTCGCCGATGGCGAGCGCCTCCTTCGGCCCGACGACGACCGTGTTGTCCTTCGGTCGCACCTCGAGGACGAAACGCGGACGTCCGTCCGGCGCCGGCACGCCGAGGTGCAGGCCTTTGCGCTGGCCGACGGTGAAGGCGTGGGCGCCCTCGTGCGAACCGACGACGGCTCCGTCGCGGTCGAGGACCTGGCCGGTCTCGGTGCCGACCCGCTCCCCCAGCCAGCCCTTCGTGTCGCCGTCGGGGATGAAGCAGATATCGTGGCTGTCAGGCTTGTTCGCCACCGTGAAGCCGCGCTCCGCAGCCTCGGCACGGACCTCGGCCTTCGACGGCGTCGCCCCGAGCGGGAACATCGAGTGCGCGAGCTGTTCGGCGGTGAGCACGCCCAGGACGTACGACTGGTCCTTCGCCCAGGCACTCGCGCGGTGCAGCTCACGATCGCCCTCGGGGCTCGTGACGATCGTGGCGTAGTGTCCGGTCACGACCGCGTCGAACCCGAGGTCGAGCGCCTTCTCGAGCAAGGCGGCGAACTTGATCTTCTCGTTGCAACGCATGCACGGGTTCGGGGTCCGGCCGGCGCGGTACTCGGCGATGAAGTCGTCCACCACGTCGAGCTTGAAGCGCTCCGAGAAGTCCCACACGTAGTAGGGGATGCCGATCAGGTTCGCCGCACGCTGGGCGTCCATCGAGTCCTCGATGGTGCAACACCCGCGACTGCCGGTCCGGAGCGTGCCCGGCATCCGGCTGAGCGCCAGGTGGACGCCGACCACCTCATGGCCTGCGTCGACGGCGCGTGCCGCTGCCACGGCGGAGTCGACTCCGCCACTCATCGCTGCCAGAACTTTCACCGGGCAAGTCTACGCGCCAGCCGCTGGACGGCCACCCGCAAGCGGTGACGGGACGGCTGCTCAGGGACGAGCGCCCAGCGCTGTGTCGCGGTCGGCGGAACCGGCCCGACTCGCCTGTGCGTACGCGCGCGGCAGGGCCTGGAGGAAGTCGTCCACGTCCGTCTCGGTCGTCGTCCGACCCAGCGTGATCCGGAGGACCGATCGGGCCTCCGTCTCCGGGCGTCCCATCGCGAGCAGGACATGCGACGGTTCCGGGACGCCGGCCTGGCACGCGGAACCCGTCGAGACCGCCACCCCTGCGAGGTCGAGGAGGAAGAGCATCGAGTCTCCCTGTGCGCCGGGGAACACGAAGTTCGCGTTCGACGCGAGTCGCTCGCTGGGATCACCCGTCAGCTCGGCCTCCGGAACGGTCGCCCGCACGCCGGCCACGAGTCGGTCGCGCAAGGTGCCGAGACGCTCCTGCTCCGCGGTCCGCTCGAGCGCCATGAGCTCCGCGGCGACGGCGAACCCGACGGCTGCTGCGACGTCCTGCGTGCCGGAACGGAGTCCACGCTGCTGTCCACCACCGTGCTGCAACGGCTCCACCACGGCTGCGCGGCTCACGACCAGCGCTCCGATCCCCACGGGACCACCGATCTTGTGCGCGGAGACGCTGAGCGCGACGAGACCGCTGGCACCGACGGATCCGGATGCGGCGCGAAGGTCGGCGAGGTCGATGGGGAGGTGTCCGTAGGCCGAGACCGCGTCCAGGTGGAACGGCACCCCGGCCGCTGCGGCGAGCGCCGCCAGCCGGACGACGGGCTGGATGGTGCCGACCTCGTTGTTCGCCCAGAGCGCCGTCGCCACGGCGATGTCTGGGCCGTGGTCGGCAAGCGACTCGGCCGCCGCGTCGGGTGAGACCCGTCCGAGGTCGTCGAGCGGGATCCAGAGCGGGGACGCCCCCTCATGGCGCTCGAGCCACTCGACGGTGTCGAGCGTGGCGTGGTGTTCTCCCGCCGGTGCGAGCACGGCTGCGCGGCGTCGATCCTGCTGGCGGTGCCAGTAGAGCCCCTTGAGGGCGAGGTTGATGGATTCGGTGCCACCGGAGGTGAAGACGAGTTCAATGGGGTCGCATCCGAGGGTCGCCGCGACGCGCTCGCGTGCCTCTTCAAGGAGGCGGCGGGCCTGTTGCCCGGGGCCGTGGATGGAGGCCGGGTTGCCGACGGTCGCCATCGCGGACGCGTAGGCCTCGATCACCTCGGATCGCACCGGGGTCGTTGCGGCGTGGTCCAGGTACACCACCATGCCGCTCCTCCCCTCGCCGCGGTGTTCGCGGATCTTCGCGGACTCCCGCACTCACTACTGTAGAACCCATGAACGCTGGTGACCCCTTCCACGATCTCGGCGTCCGCCTCGGCCCGTCCGGTGGTGAGCTTCGTGTGTGGTCCGAGCATGCGGATGCCCTCGAACTCGTGATCTTCGACGACAAGGATCTGAACTGGATCACCCACTCGGTCGAGATGACCCGCGACGACGACGGGGTCTGGAGTGGGAGTTCCAAGGAGCTGGTGCTCGGCCGACGCTATGCGGTCCGCGCCTCCGGGCCGTCCTCGCCGAACAACGCCTTCGACCCGAGCCTGCTGCTGCTCGACCCCTACGCCCGCGGCCTCGCCCGGGTGTCGGCCGAGCAGTGGCGTTCCGTCGTCGTCGACGACGCGTTCGACTGGGGCGGTGTGCGGAAACCCCGTGTCCCGCTCGACCGGACCGTCGTGTACGAGGCGCACGTCAAGGGGCTGAGCAAGCTGCACCCCGACGTGCCGGAGGAGCTGCGGGGCACGTATGCGGGCCTCGCCCACCCCGCGATGATCGCGCATCTGCACGATCTCGGCGTGACGAGCGTCGAACTGCTGCCGGTGCACGCGTTCACCTCTGAGCAGCGTCTCATCAAGCAGGGCCTGGTCAACTACTGGGGATACAACACCCTGAACTTCTTCAGTCCACACGCCTCCTACGCGACGAAGACGGCTCAGGCGGGTGGAGCGGACGAGGTCCTCCGCGAGTTCAAGGGCATGGTGAAGCTGCTACACGAGGCCGGCCTCGAGGTCATCCTCGATGTCGTCTACAACCACACCGCCGAGGAGGGTCCCGGCGGCCCCCGCACGAGCTTCCGCGGCATCGACAACGCGACCTACTACCGTCAGGACGCCACCGGCGCCTACATCGACGTGACGGGCTGCGGCAACACCGTGGACTTCGGCCATCCCGTCCCCCAGCAGCTCGTGCTCGACTCGTTGCGATACTGGGCGGACGAGGTGCAGATCGACGGCTTTCGGTTCGACCTCGCCGCGACGCTCGGACGGAACGAGGCGGTCGAGTTCACGCCCGACCACCCTCTGCTCGAGGCGATCGTGCACGACCCGTCGCTCGTCGACGCGAAGATGATCGCCGAGCCATGGGACGTCGGGATGGGCGGTTGGCAGACGGGGAACTTCCCCGCCGGTTGGCACGAGTGGAACGACCGGTACCGGGATCGCGTCCGCAACTTCTGGCTCTCCGACATCGACTACGCGAGGCGGGCGGACGCCCCGGTCGGGATCGGTGGGTTCGCGACCCGTCTGGCCGGGTCGAGCAACACCTTCTCCGCTGAGCGCGGTCCGCTGGCCTCCGTCAACTTCATCACGGCCCACGACGGGTTCACCCTGGCCGACCTCGTCTCGTACGACGTCAAGCACAACGTCGGGAACGGCGAGTCCAACCGCGACGGGACGGACAACAACCGTTCCTTCAACCATGGTGCCGAGGGCCCGACGGACGACCCCGCGATCCTCGCGACTCGTCGCAAGGCGATGCGGAACCTGCTCGGCACGCTCCTGCTGTCGGCGGGTGTCCCGATGCTCACGGCGGGCGACGAGTTCGGGCGGAGTCAGCGCGGCAACAACAACGCCTACTGTCACGACTCCGAGCTGACGTGGGTCGGGTGGACGAGGGAGCCCTGGCAGGACCAGTTGCTCGCGCACAGTCGCCGGCTCCTCGAACTGCGCCGCGAACACCCCGCCCTCCGACCGGAGCACTTCGCCGCCGCCGGGACGACCGTACCCGGCGCGAGCGTCATGGACTGGTTCGACGCCTCGGGCGTGACCATGAGCACCGAGGACTGGACGAGCCCGCGGAACCGGACGTTGCAGTTCTTCTCGACGAGCACGCCGGAGTCCGAAGAACTCGACCGCGTGCTGCTCATCGTGCACGGCGTCGAGCAGCCGGTCGAGATCACCTTGCCCGAGCACGAGGGCGTGACGGCGTTCGTTCGCATCTGGAACTCCGCGGACGACGCACCCATGACCGAGGAGGAGCAGTTCGCGCCCGGCCAGACGGTCCGGGTCTCGGCCACGTCCATGCAGCTCTTCCGAGCCGTCTGACGATGGCGAAACGCAGGGCCGAGGGTGGCGGCACCCCGGCGACGGTGACGTTGACCTCGCTGGGCATCCACTTCACCCCGCGCTCCTACCGACACGACCCGTCGGTGACGGCATTCGGTCTCGAAGCCGCCGCGGCGCTCGGGGTCGACCCGCCGAGGGTGTTCAAGACCCTGCTGGCGGAGGTGGACGGGTCGCTCGTCGTCGCGATCGTCCCGGTCGCCGACCAACTCGACCTCAAGGCGCTCGCGTCGGCCCTCGGCGGGAAGCGGGCGACGATGGCGGATCCTGCCGTCGCCGAGCGCAAGACGGGCTACGTGGTCGGCGGCATCAGCCCGATCGGGCAGCGCACCGCGCTCCCGACGGTGCTCGACGAGAGCGCCTTCGAGCATGAGACGGTGTTGGTCTCGGGTGGTCGGCGCGGGTTCGACCTCGAACTCGCCCCGTCCGACCTCGGATCGGCCGTCTCCGCCGTCGTCGCGCGGATCGCCAGATAGTCGGATCCCTCGAGACGCCGGTCCGAGGGTCGCATCGGCGCGTCGGAGGAGATCGCCCTACTGGTCGGCCACGGCGACGAGCCCGAGCTCCGCGGGGGTGAGGAGCAGCTCGTGTCTCGGCACGATGCGCACCGTGTACCCGAACCCGCCCGCCCGATCGAGGGGAAGGGTCCCGGCGTACTCGAGTGTGTGCTCCGGCCGACTCGTCGACGGAGACTGTTGCTGCTCGAGCGGCTGCGTCCGGATGTCGAGCAGTTCTCCCCCGGCACCGGGCACCCCGCAGACCACCTCGACGGTCACGTCCTCGGGTGACAGCGATCCCAGCTGGATGTAGGCGCGCAGCCGCAGCACGTCACCGACCTGCGGGACCGCGTCGACACCGCCGCTCTCGACGTGGGCGACCGCCAGCTGTGGCCAGGCCTCGCGCACCCGCTGCTTGTAGGCTGCCAGCTCACGCGCCCGCTGCTGATCGGACGCGTTGAGCTCGCGCTCCATCGCAGCCGCCGGGAGGTACATGCGCTCCGTGTACTCACGGACCATGCGGTCGGCGCTGAGCGGCTCGGACAGCGTGGAGATCGTGTGTCGCACCATCTGCATCCAGCGCTGCGGCAGCCCGTCGTCCCCGCGCTCGTAGAACCGCGGCACCAGCTGGTGCTCGAGGATCTCGTACAGCGCCGTAGCCTCGAGGGCGTCGCGCTCCTCGTCGTCCGCCGCCCCGTCCGCCGACGGGATGACCCAACCGTTCTCGCCGTCCGCGTACTCGTTCCACCAACCGTCGAGGATCGACAGGTTCAGGGCTCCGTTGAGTGCGGCCTTCATGCCGGACGTCCCGCAGGCCTCGAGCGGACGCAGCGGGTTGTTCAACCACACGTCACAGCCGGGGTAGAGCGTCTTGGCCATCCCGATGCCGTAGTCGGGCAGGAAGACGATGCGCGATCGGAGCTCGGGATCCTGGGCGAACTGCACGAGGCGCTGGATGAGCCGCTTGCCGTCGTCGTCCGCCGGGTGCGCCTTGCCTGCGACGACGATCTGGACGGGCCGTTCGGGGTGGAGCAGGATCGCGCGCAGTCGATCGGGATCGCGCAGCATGAGGGTGAGCCGCTTGTAGCTCGGCACGCGCCGGGCGAACCCGATCGTCAACACCTCGGGGTCGAGCAGTTCGCCGATCCAGGACGGGAGCACCGCCTGCGGGTTCTGGCTCCGATACCCGTCGGCGATCCGGCGCCGCACGTCGGCGACGAGGCGCTCCCGCATCCCGTGTTTGCGCGACCAGAGTTCGGCGTCCGAGAGCGAGGGATCCGACCAGTCCGCCCGACTCGTGTCGGTCGTGCCCCACCGCTCCAGGGCGAGGTCGACCAGTGACGGATCCGTCCAGCTCGGGCCGTGGACACCGTTCGTGATCGAGGTGATCGGCACGTCCGAGACGTCGAAGCCGGGCCAGAGGCCTCGGAACATCGCGCGGCTCACCTCGCCGTGCAACCGACTGACGCCGTTCGCGCGCTGCGCCAGACGCAGGCCCATGATCGCCAGGTTGAAGACGTCGGCCGAGCCGCCGTTCGCCGTCTCGTCGCCGAGTGCGAGGACGTCCGGTCCGGCGACGCCCGGGAGCAGGTCACCGCTGAAGTAGCGCGTGATCACCTCACGGTCGAACCGGTCGATCCCGGCTGGGACGGGGGTGTGCGTCGTGAAGACGGTCCCGCCCCGCACGAGCTGCAGCGCTTCGTCGAAGGAGAGTCCGTTGCCGACGAGGTCGCTGATCCGCTCGAGCCCCAGGAAACCGGCATGGCCTTCGTTCGAGTGGTACACCTGCGGCAGCGCGTGGTCCGTGAGCTCGCTCCACTGCTTGATCGCTCGGACGCCGCCGATGCCGAGGAGGAGTTCCTGCAGGAGGCGGTGCTCGCCGCCACCGCCGTACAACCGGTCCGTGACGCCGCGCAGGTCGGCGACGTTCTCCGGGATGTCCGTGTCCAGCAGCAGCAGTGGCACCCGACCGACCTCGGCGATCCAGACCCGTGCCGACAGGCTCCGGTCGTCGGGAAGCGCCAGGGTGACCGTGACGGGCGTCCCGTCCGGCTCCCGGAGCACCGTGACCGGGAGTCCGTCGGGGTCCTGCACGGGATAGGACTCCTGCTGCCAGCCGTCGTTCGTGATCGACTGCGCGAAGTACCCGGAGCGGTAGAGGAGCCCCACACCGACGAGCGGCACGCCCAGGTCGGAGGCGCTCTTCAGGTGGTCGCCGGCGAGGATGCCGAGGCCACCCGAATACTGCGGCAGGGCCGCAGCGATACCGAATTCGGGTGAGAAATACGCGATCGTCTGCGGTTTCGGGTCCGGGAGGCCCTGGTACCACCGCGGTTCCTCCAGGTACCGGCGGAGGTCGGCGTGCAAGGCGTCGGCACGACCGACGAAGTCCGCATCGGCGGCGAGTTCCGCCAGTCGCTCCGGCGTCACGAGACCGAGGCCGCTGATCGGATCGTGGTCGGACTCACGCCAGACGTCCGGTGCGATCTCGTCGAACAGGCGCTGCGTCGGCTCATGCCACGACCACCGCAGGTTCGCAGCGAGGGCGGTGAGCGAGGTCAGGGACTCGGGGATGAGCGCGCGGACGGTAAACCTGCGGATAGCCTTCACGCGCTCACTCTATGGCAACCGCGGAACGCGCCCGAACGCTCATCGGACGCCCACCCGGGACACGGCAGCGCCCGAGGCCTTAGCATGACGCGCGACACCCCGCGCGCCCCTTCATCGGTGGTCGTTTCGCGGTACGGTCGGACCAGTGGCACCGAAGGAGATGGAACGCACTATGCCGAAGTCAGTACCGCAGTCCTCCACCGTCGACGACGCCGTACCGGTGTCGCTCACGCTGTCCCCGAGCATCGGGCGCATCCCGATCCTCGATCCGACCCCCTCGGTCGAAGGGGGCCGCTGGCCGGCCAAGGCGTTCTCGGGCGAGGTGGTGCCGTTCGGCGCGACCGCGTTCCGCGAAGGGCACGACCTCATCGGCGTGGAGCTCCTGCTGACCGATCCGCGCGGCAAGTCGGTCGCGCATCGGATGGCCCCCGGCGCCCCTGGCACGGACCGCTTCGAGGTCGAGGTCCAGCTCGCGACGGAGGGCACCTGGCGGTATCACGTCCGCGCCTTCGCCGACGAGTTCGCGACCTGGGAGCACAACGCGCGGGTCAAGATCGAGGCCGGCATCGATGTCGAGCTCATGTACCTGATCGGCGCCGAACTCCTCGAGCGCGCCGCAACGGACAAACTCCGCCCGGCGAAGGACCGCCGCTTCCTCACCGCCTCCGCCAAGCTCCTCCGCGACACCGACGCCGAGCCGGAAGCCCGGTTCGCGGTGCTCGACGACCCCGACCTCCTGGCCGTCGCCGACCGCCGACCGTTCGCCGGCCTCACGAGCACGAGCGACGAGCGGGTGGTCCGCGTCGAGCGCACCCGGGCCGGCGTCGGTTCCTGGTACGAGTTCTTCCCGCGGTCGGAGGGTGCCGAACGGAACCCGGACGGCTCCTGGACGTCAGGCACCTTCCGCAGCGCAGCCGGGCGGTTGCCGGCCGTCGCCGCGATGGGGTTCGACGTCCTGTACCTGCCGCCCATCCACCCCATCGGCGTGACGTTCCGCAAGGGACCGAACAACACCCTCACGCCCGGCGAGCACGACCCCGGCTCCCCCTGGGCGATCGGTGGTGCCGCGGGCGGTCACGACGCGATCCATCCCGATCTCGGCACCGAGAAGGACTTCGTCGCCTTCGTCCGTCAGGCGAAGAAGGTCGGCCTGGAGGTCGCCCTCGATCTCGCCCTGCAGGCGTCGCCGGACCACCCCTGGGTGACCGAGCACCCCGAGTGGTTCACGACCCTCCCCGACGGCACGATCGCGTACGCCGAGAACCCGCCGAAGAAGTACCAGGACATCTACCCGGTCAACTTCGACAACGACCCCGAGGGCATCCGGGCCGAGGTGCTGCGCATCGTCCGCCACTGGATCTCGCTCGGCGTCCGCATCTTCCGCGTCGACAACCCCCACACCAAGCCGCTCGACTTCTGGGAGTGGTTGCTCGCCACCGTCAACCGGACGGACCCCGACGTCGTGTTCCTCGCGGAGGCCTTCACCCGTCCGGCCCTGCTGCAGGGTCTGGCGAAGGTCGGGTTCCAGCAGAGCTACACCTACTTCACCTGGCGTAACACCAAGGAGGAGCTCGAGGAGTTCCTCGGCGCGGCAGCGACCGAGACCGCCGACTTCCTCCGGCCGAACCTGTTCGTCAACACGCCGGACATCCTCACCGAGTACCTCCAGTTCGGTGGTCGGGCGGCGTACAAGGTGCGTGCGGCGATCGCCGCGACAGCCGCACCGACGTGGGGCGTCTACGCCGGGTACGAGCTCATCGAGAACGTCGCCCGTCCCGGTGCCGAGGAGAACATCGACAGCGAGAAGTTCGAGTACCGTCCCCGGGACTGGGCCGCTGCGGAAGCCTCCGGCACCTCGCTGTCGCCGTACCTCACCCTGCTCAACCAGATCCGGCGTGCGCATCCCGCCCTCCGGCAGTTGCGCAACATCAGCTTCCACTGGAGCGACGACGACCAGATCCTCGTCTTCAGCAAGCATCTCGACCAGCGGTTCACCGGCACCGGCGAGCACGACACCCTGCTCGTCGTCGCCAACCTCGATCCGCACTCCGTCCGGCAGACCATGGTGCACCTCGACCAGACCGTGTTCGGGGGTGTTCCGGGCGGCAGCTTCGACGTCACGGACCTCGTCACGGGAGCCGAGTGGATCTGGTCCGACAGCAACTTCGTGCGCCTCGACGCCTTCACCGAGCCCGTGCACATCCTGAGCGTGAGGATCCGACCATGACGACCAGCCCTGTGACCCCAGACGGAGCCGCTTCACCGAAGCGCTCCGGCCGTCGAGCCGCACCGATGCCGGTCGACGCCGCACCGGCGCCCCGGGAACTCCCGCTCCCCTCCGTCGAAGACTGGATCCTCGACGCCGTCGCCGAGGGCCGCTACCACGATCCGCACCAGATCCTCGGCCAGCACCTGGTCGACCTCGGCGGGGTGAGCGACCCCCTCGTGGTCGTCCGCGCGCGGCGGCCGCTGGCCGAGCAGGTGACCGCCGTGCTCGCCAACGGCGCGCGCGTCGAGCTCGCACACGTCCGCGCCGGCATCTGGCAGGGCTTCCACGTCGACGGCATCATCGACTACACGCTCGACGCCCGCTACAGCGACGGGTCGATCTGGAACGCAGACGACCCGTACCGCTTCGCGCCGTCGATCGGCGAACTCGACCTGCACCTCATCGGCGAGGGACGCCACGAACGACTCTGGGACGCCCTCGGCGCACACGTCACCGAGCTGCGTGGGGTCACCGAGTCGGTCGCCGGCACCGCGTTCGCCGTCTGGGCACCCCACGCACGCGCGGTGCGGGTCATCGGCGACCTCAACTCCTGGGACGGCACGGCGCACGCCATGCGCAACATGGGTGCGACAGGCGTCTGGGAGCTGTTCATCCCGACCATCGGCGTCGGCGAGCTGTACCGCTTCGAGATCCTGACCCAGCACGGCGACTGGGTCCGTCGGTCCGACCCGATGGCCCGGTTCACCGAGCGCTCCCCCGCCACCGCATCCGTGACCGGCGTCAGCGACTACCGCTGGACCGACGAGGCGTGGCTCGATCGGCGGGCCGCGAGCGATCCGCACAACGGCCCGATGAGCGTCTACGAGCTGCACGTCGGCTCCTGGCGGCCCGGGCTCGGCTACCGGGACCTCGCGGACCAGCTCATCGAGTACATCGCGGAGCTCGGCTACACGCACGTCGAGTTCATGCCGCTCGCCGAGCACCCCTTCGGCGGTTCCTGGGGCTACCAGGTCACCGGCTACTACGCGCCGACGAGCCGCTTCGGTTCGAGCGACGACCTCAAGTACCTGATCGACCGTCTCCACGGCGCGGGGATCGGTGTCCTCATGGACTGGGTGCCCGGCCACTTCCCGAAGGACGAGTGGGCCCTCGCGAACTTCGACGGTCAACCCCTCTACGAGCACCCCGACCCGAGACGTGGCGAACAGCCGGACTGGGGCACGCTCGTCTTCGACTTCGGGCAGCCCCAGGTCAAGAACTTCCTCGTGGCGAACGCCCTCTACTGGCTCGAGGAGTTCCACGTCGACGGCCTGCGCGTCGACGCCGTCGCCTCGATGCTGTACCTCGACTACTCGCGGAAGGACGGCGAGTGGCTGCCGAACGTCCACGGCGGGCGTGAGAACCTCGAAGCGATCAGTCTCCTCCAGGAGGCGAACGCGACGGCCTACCGGCGGAACCCGGGCATCGTGATGATCGCCGAGGAGTCGACGAGTTGGCCTGGCGTCACTGCGCCGACGAGCGAGGGCGGACTCGGCTTCGGCTTGAAATGGAACATGGGCTGGATGCACGACTCGCTCCAGTACATCGAGCACGACCCGCTCTACCGGTCACACCACCACGGCGAGATCACCTTCTCGATGGTGTACGCCTTCAGCGAGAGCTTCCTCCTGCCGATCAGCCACGACGAGGTCGTCCACGGCAAGGGGTCCCTCCTCGCGAAGATGCCCGGTGACCACTGGCAGCAACTCGCGAACATGCGGGCCTACCTCGCCTTCATGTGGGCCCACCCCGGCAAACAGTTGCTCTTCATGGGCCAGGAGTTCGGTCAGCCCTCCGAGTGGTCGGAAGAACGCGGTCTGGACTGGTGGATCCTGGACCAGCCGAGCCACCGGGCACTGCTCGGCCTCGTGTCCCGGCTCAACGCCGTGTACACGGACCACCCGGCTCTCTGGGCCCTCGACCACGACAACGCCGGCTTCGAATGGCTCGACGCCGGGGACGCGCAGAACAGCGTGCTCTCCTTCCTGCGCTGGGACGACGACGGCAACGTGATCGCCGCGCTCGTCAACTTCTCCGGCGCCCCCGTCGGCCCGTACCGGGTCGGTCTGCCTCGCGCGGGTCGGTGGGAGGAACTCCTCAACACCGATGCCGTGGAGTACGGCGGATCCGGCGTGGGCAACTACGGATCGATCGAGGCGTCGGCATCACCGTGGGCGGGACGCCCGGCTTCCGCCGAGCTCACGCTGCCCCCGCTCGGCATGATCTGGCTCAAGCACGTCGGCTGACCAGGCTTCCGCGGCACCCGGATGCACGACGAAGGCCCGCCTCCTGAGGGAGGCGGGCCTTCGTCGTGCATCGGTCGGTCAGTAGAGCAGGCCGGTCAACCGGGCCCTGGCCTTCATGACGCGCGGGTCGGTCACCCCTGCGACCTGGAACAGCTCGAGCAGGCGCGTCCGGACGGTGTCCTTGCCCGACTGGTCGAGGTCGGGGAACAGCGTCAGCAGACGGTCGAAGGCGTCCTCGAGGTGCCCTCCGGAGAGGTCGAGGTCGGCGACGGTCAGCTGGGCGTCGAGATCGTCGGGAGCGGCGGCCGCTCGTCCGCGGATCTCATCGAGGGTCTTCCCTGTGAGGCGGTGCAGCAGACGGACCTGGGCGAGGCCGGCCACAGCCATGTCGTCCTTCGGGTTCTGCGCGATGGCCTTCTCATACGCGGCGATGGCCGTCGGGTAGTCGGCGCGCTCGATGGCCTCGTACGCCTCGGCGTGGAGGGGCGGCAGCGGCTCTTCCACGGGCTCGGCGGGGGCTGCAGCGTCGCCATCGGCGACGACGGCCCGACCGGGGACCCCGTTCTGCTCGGCCAGCTGCAGCAACTGCTCGATCACGTCGCGCACCTGCGACTCCGGGATCGCGCCGTTGAACATCGGCACCGGGCGTCCACCCACGACGGCGACGACCATCGGGATCGACTGCGCCTGGAAGGCTTGGGAGAGCTGCGGGTTCGCGTCGACGTCCACCTTGGCGAGGACGAAGCGGCCGGCGTATTCCGCGGCGAGGCGCTCGAGCACCGGCGAGAGCTGCTTGCACGGCCCGCACCATTCGGCCCAGAGGTCGATGACGACGGGGACCACGGAGGACAGCTCGACGACCTGTCCGAACCCGTCGTCCGTCGCGTCGAAGACGAGGGACGGGACCTGGACGGTCTGGTCGGTCGTCGCGCCGGGCGCTTCTGCAGGCGCGCCTGCTTGCGTCGGCGCGCCGGCGGGCGGCGTCTGGTGGCGACGCGCGAGGCCGGAGAGGTCGACGGCGCCACGCAGGTGTGCTGCGCTCGGCTCCGCGGCACTCACGGGAGCTCCGATGCGGCGATGAGGGATTGGGTGAATCCGAGCAAGGTGATCTTCTCTCCGGAGTTGACGGCTGGCACGTAGAACAGGAGCTGGTCGCCGTAGGTGGCCTGTGTCCCCTTCGCGCTCTCGGTGATCCCGGAGAGCGCGGCGACGGCACCCTGAGGTTTCACGGTAGCACCGGCTGTGACGACGGAGACCACCTCGCCCTCCTGCACGTTGACGGCGACGATCGCACCCGAGTCGTTGGTCGCCAGCGCGACATTCGGGCCGGTACCGGCGGCCGCCGAGAAGGCGATGCTCGCCGTGGTGGGGAGGCTGGCGGCCTTCGTCGCGCGGTCCGCGGCGACCTGCGTGCGGAAGACGTCGCCATCTGCGTTGAACAAGGCAGCGAAGGTGCTCGCGTCGCCGTTCGTGATGATGTCGGCGTAGGCAGCAGCGATCTCCTCCGGCGGCATCACGAGCAGCTTCGAGTCCGGCGGGACGCTCGCGGCACCGATGGTCGCGGGCGCGACGTTCTCGAGTCGGGCGCCCTCGAGGAGCTTCTCCGCGTAGACGACCTGGTAGTTCGACCGCGGGTCCTGCTGAGTCATCACGAGGACCGTCGGCGACACCGTCTCGTCGGCCTTGTCCTGGATGGCGGTCATGACCGTCCGTGGCCAGGCGTCTGTGGCCTGAGGCAGGGTGAGCGTGACGGGCGAGGCGGGGATGGGGGTCGCTCCGGCGGCGTCGGCCACCTTCGAGCGGAGGGCGTAGTTCGCGGTGCGCTCTTCGAGCGCCGGCCCGGAGAACCGGACGGCCGCAGCGGTGCCGTCGAGCGCAGCATCGGCCTCGGACGCCGCCGTCGAGATCCGCGACACGATCCGTTCGACCTGTGGCACGGTGACGACGGGCGCCGCGAAGTCCTGGTCCTGGCTGTCGGCCGGCAGGTCCGTCGCCGTGACGGTGGGCGTCGGTGACGGCGCTCCGATGGTCGGCCAGTAGTCCTGGGAGCAGCCGCTCAGGCCGAGCGTGCCGATGAGGACGAGCGGGACGCCCACGACGAGGGAGCGGCGGAGCGGGGAGCGCTTCGTCTTGCCGGCCCCGAGTTCACGGGGGCGGCGCGGCTTCGGTTGTCTCGACATCTTCGTGATGCCCTTCTGTCCTTGTCCCGGACCCTTGCGACGCGGCCCTCGCGAGCGACGCATGCGCTGGATCCCCGAGAGGTAGAGCACGATGCCGGCGAGGAGCACGAGGATGCCACCGGCGATCAGCGGACCGGCCCACGGGGTGGCGTTGTCGAGTGGCCAGGAGAGGCGGAGGGAATCCGGAGCGGCGGCCGTACCGTCGGTCGCGATGAGCACGTCGATGTCCTTAGGCAGGTTCATCGTCGCGATGACCGCCCCCGCCTCGTCGTACTCGCCGAGCCAGAGGTCGGATCCGCGCGGGTCCGGGCCCTTCTCGGAGGTGGTGTCGTCGGTGGCCTCGGGGGCCGGCGTCGCCGACGGCTCCGGACTCGGGGTCGCCCCGTCGTCGGTCGCGTCCGCCTCGGCGGTGACGGTGGTGGTCGTCAGGGCGGTGCCGGCGCTGTTGACGCCGACGCGGCTATAGGGCTCGTCGCCGAGCCAGGCCGTGATGTCGTCGGAGCGCCCGTAGCTCATGAACACCTGGGTGTCGCCGCCCGCGCCCGCCACGATGGACTGCGCTCCCGGCTGCGACTGCAGCACGCTCCCGGGGATGACGATGAACCGATCACCGCTGTCGACCGTCGTGGACAGGCTGAAGGTGCCGGGCGAGAGGAACACGGTCCGTTGCGCGATTCCCGTCACGATCATGACGGCTGCCACGACGAACGCGGCGATTGCGAGAACGAAACGCACGGATTACTCTCCTCTGGCGTCGGAGCGACGCGGGTGATCCTGCGTCCGACGGGATCCGGCGGGTCGGGCCGGCAGGAGACGCAGGTGGTTCAGGCTATCGGAAATGACTGGGAGGCGGCTAGACGGCCGCTGGGAGGCCGGGAGCCGGCCAATGGGTCGGGAGCGGCAGCGCCTCGGGACGCACTGCTGCGACGATCTCGGAGAGCACGCGCCGGGTCTGGCTCTCCCCCACCCACAGGTGCTTGGCACCGTCCACCGGGACGAGAGTGGCCCCCGGGAGGACGCTGAACCGTTCCGCCGCTTCCGCGGGTCGGAGGTAGTCGTCGAACTCGGGCACGAGGACGACCATCGGCCGGTCGTCGCCGGCCCAGGCCCGGAGCTCGTCCTCCGTCGTGCGGTGCAGCGGCGGCGAGAGGAGGATCACGCCGTCGACGGCCGGGTCGCGCCCGTACTTCAAGGCCAGCTCGGTCCCGAACGACCATCCGACGATCCACGGATGCGGAAGCCCGCGCTCGGCCACGAACGCCAGCGCGGCCTCGACATCGGCCCGCTCGCCGACACCGCCGTCGAACGCGCCGTCGCTCGTCCCTCGAGGAGACGAGGTGCCGCGCGTGTTGAAGCGGAGCACGGCGATCCCCGCGAGCGCAGGGAGGCGCGCCGCGGCCTTCCGGAGCACATGGGAGTCCATGAACCCGCCGGCTGTCGGCAGTGGGTGGAGCGTCACCAGGGTCGCGACGATCTCGCCGTCGGCCGGAACCGCGAGCTCGCCGACGAGGGTCAGGCCGTCGGCCGTGTGCAGCTCGATCTCCTCGCGGACGGCGGGGAGCTCGGCGCCACCCCGGATCTCGATGGTGTCGGTCATGAGTGAGTCCTCCGGGGCGGTGTGGTCGGGTCGAGTCGTGGCGCGCTGGCGTTCACCGGATCCGCCAGCAGTGGGAGTGCCAGTGCCGCCGCGCGGCGATGTCGGCCTGGTCGCCCAGGACGCCGTCGGCACGCCACGTCACCACGTGGGCGGTGCCGGGCGGGATGGACTGTCCGCATCCGGGACACACATAGGTCTTCTGCGCACTGGATCCGGTGACGGGTTGGACGAACCAGGATCCGTCGCGATGGTCCTCCGTGCGTTTCCACCCTGCCATCAGCCGTTCGAGACCGTTGCCCTCGTCGTCGCCGGGCCGTGGCCGATGGCGGTGGTGTCGGGGCATGGGTCAATTCTAGGCCGAGCCTCCACGACCGTGTCGGGAGGCGGTTCCGGTCAGTACCAGCCGTTGGACTCCGAGTGCGCCCACGCGCCACACGGCGTGCTGTACCGGCTCGTGATGTACCCGAGACCCCAGGTGATCTGCGTCGCGGGGTTGGTCGCCCAGTCGGCTCCGGCCGAGGCCATCTTGGAGCCGGGAAGCGCCTGCGGGATGCCCGTGGCACCGGAGCTGGCGTTGTAGGCGTACACGTTCCAACCCGACTCTCGGTTCCACAGGGAGACGAGGCAGCTGTACTCTCCCTCGCCCCAACCGTTGGCCATGACCATGTCGTAGGCGATGGCCTGAGCCGTACCCGGGTCGGGCGTGCCTGCCGCGGGAGCGCTGCCCGTGGACGAGGAACCGCCGCCGGTCGCTGCCGGCGTCGCCACGGGGGGCGGCGGGGGCGGTGCGACGACCTCGTAGCTGTCGCGGGCGAAGGTGTACTGGTAGTTCGAGCTCGCGACGACGGACTGCGCGGCGTTACCGCCGAACTGCGCCTGCTTCTCCGCATAGGAGGACGCCACGACGCTCGAGGTCGGGTCGACCATCGTCACGGCGACGAAGCCGAACGCAGCCGTCGCGGCGAAGATCCCGAGGACCTTCTTACCGCGAGAACGCGGCCGACGGTAGGGCTGAACTGCCTTACCGGTGTTCGGCTGGGCTGATGGTTTCCACGGGGTCACGTCAGTTGAGTCTTGAGGCACGATGCATCGATGGTAGCCGAGAATGCCTGATCAGGCCACCTGGTCGCCCGACGCTCAGCGAACCGCCAGCATGACGTCCACGACGCTGTCGAGGAGTGCGTCGACCTGCGACTCGCGGTATCCGGCCCATTCGTTGCGGAACACGGCCGTGCGGACGCGGTCGACGTTGAGCGGTGTGCCGTCGTGGAAGTATGCGACGAGGCGGTCCGCGAGGGCGTCCACGTCCTTCCGGCTGTAGCCGCGGGCGAGCAGGCTCACGCGCTGGAACCGCTGGCCTTCCGGCCTCGTCAGCCGGTTGAGGATGACCTGCGCGGTGCCCCGGGCATCGCGCAGCCATTCCTTGGCGCCACGTTCTTCGACCGACCGCTCCCGCTCCCGGAGCGAGAAGGCGTCCTCGAGTCGCTCGAGGGCCGCGTCGACGTGCTCGGTGCTGTAGCCACCCCGCACGAGCCGGAACGCGACGTGGCGGATGTCCTCCGCGGTCAGGATCGCATCCGCGTCGGCGTCGGCGTCGGCGTCCTGCCCGTAGGCGGCGCGAGCGCGGTCGAGGAACTCGTCGACCTCGGCCGGATCGTAGCCACGCTTCGAACGTTTGGAGGTGGGGAAGATCGTGCTCACCGGACCATTCTCCCCCATGAGGGACTGATCGGGCGAAATCGGACCGAGCCGGGACTCAGACCGCGAGCCCACCGAACACGAGGTAGACCACGTACGCGACGACCGCCGACGGCAGGATCGAGTCCAGGCGGTCGAGGAATCCCCCGTGTCCGGGCAGCCACGAGCTCATGTCCTTCACGCCGATGTCGCGCTTGATGAGCGATTCCGCGAGGTCTCCGACGGTGGCGCTCCCGAGCAGCAACAGGCCGAGCAGCACACCGACCCACCACGGAACACCGAGCATGAGGATCGCGAGCAGCACGCCGGCCACGACCGAGACGACGCCTGCCCCGGCGAAGCCCTCCCAGGTCTTGTTCGGGCTGATCACCGGCGCCATCTTGTGCTTGCCGAACGACAGGCCGCTCACGTAGGCGCCGACGTCGACGCAGATCACGAGGATCAGGAAGGCGAGCGTCCACCATTCGCCCTCGGGCTGGGCGACCAGGAAGACGGCGAAGGAGGCGAGGAAGGGGACGTAGACCTGGATGAACGTCCCGGACGCGAGGTCGCGGACGAGTGTGGGGAGGTCGGTCCGCTTCGAAGCGATGGCCTGCTCGGCCAGGCGCCAGACGATGACGAGCAGGATGCCGAGGAGGACGACGGACCAGCGCCAGACGTCGTGGAGGAAGAACGCCGCCGGCTGCATCGCGACGGCCGAGATGACGGTCGGGATCGCCGGCACCCGGCGCCCGGTCTGCTCGAGGGCCTTCCGCAGCTCCAGCGTGGCGAACGCCACGACGGCCGAGGCCAGGACGACGAAGATCACCTTGAAGATGATCAGACTCACGAGCATGATGCCGCCCGCGGCCACCCCGATGAGGATGGCGTTCACCAGGTTGCGGCCGACGCGCGCCTCGATGCGTTCGTTCGTCGCATCGAACTGCGCCTTCGTCGCCTGGACCTGCCGTTCGATGTCGGCACGTTTGGCGTCGACCTGCCGCTCGAACTTCGCGCGGCGGTCCTTCAGCTGGGACCGCAACTCCTGCGAGCCCGACTTGCCGGACCGGCCGGGCTCGGGCTTCGACGGATCGCTCGATCGCCCGGGAGCGACATCGTCTTCCACAGGTACCTCCAGCGGGCGTGCCGTCGGTCGAGGGACCGGTCGGCGAACGGAATCAGCGGTGGGACAGCGGCTCAGATGGAGAGCAGCTCGGTCTCCTTGGCCTTCAGCGCGGCGTCGACGGCGTCGATGTGCGACTTCGTGACGACCTCGAGCTCCTTCTCGCCGCGTGCGACGTCGTCATCGCCGACCTCGCTCTTGAGCGCCTCGAGGTCATCCTTGCCCTTGCGACGGATGTTGCGGATCGACACCTTCGCATCTTCACCCTTGCCGCGGACGATCTTGACGTACTCCTTGCGACGCTCAGCGGTCAGTTCGGGCATGGTGACCCGGATGACGGTGCCGTCGTTCGTCGGGTTCGCGCCGAGGTTCGGGATGTCGCGGATCGCCTGCTCGATGTCGCGCAGTACGGACTTGTCGTAGGGCGTCACGACGATCGTGCGAGCTTCCTGGTTCTGCAGGGAGGCGAGCTGCGCCAGCGGCGTCGGCGTGCCGTAGTAGCTCACCAGGACCTTCTGGAACAGCTGGGGGTTGGCGCGACCCGTACGCACCGTGGCGAAGTCATCCTTCGCGGCCTCGACGGCCTTCGACATCCGGGTACCAACATCCGAGAGGACATCCGCGATCACGAGCACTCCTTTGATTGCATTACTGGGTTCAGTCTAGTCGGGCGGCGGGCCTCGGCCTGGCCGCCCTCCGCCTAGGCGGAGGTGACGAGGGTGCCGATCACGGCACCGCGGATGGCCGCCGTGACGTTGCCGGCCGGCTCCATGCCGAAGACGCGCATCGGCATGCCGTTGTCCATGCAGAGGCTGAAGGCCGTCGAGTCGACGACCTTGAGGCCGCGCTGGAGCGCCTCCTGATAGGAGATGGTGTCGATCTTCGTCGCGGTCGGGTCGACGCGGGGGTCGGCGGTGTAGACGCCGTCGACGCCGTTCTTGGCGACGAGGACCTCGACGGCTCCGATCTCGAGCGCGCGCTGTGCCGAGACGGTGTCGGTCGAGAAGTACGGGAGTCCGGCGCCCGCTCCGAAGATGACGACGCGACCCTTCTCGAGGTGTCGCTCGGCGCGGAGCGGGATGTACGGCTCGGCAACCTGCGTCATCGCGATGGCCGACTGCACGCGCGTGGCGGCGCCGGCCTGCTCCAGGAAGTCCTGGAGCGCCAGGGCGTTCATGACCGTTCCGAGCATGCCCATGTAGTCGGCTCGGCCGCGGTCCATGCCGCGCTGGCTGAGCTCGGCTCCGCGGAAGAAGTTGCCGCCTCCGACGACCACTGCGACCTCGACCTCGGCGGTCGCCTCAGCGATCTCGCGGGCGATCGACCCGACCACGTCGGGGTTGACGCCCAACTGGCCGCCTCCGAACGCCTCACCTGACAGCTTGAGCAGTACCCTGCGCTTCTTCTCCGGCATCCGCCTGTCCTTCCTCGTCCCTCACACAACTTAGCGTCAGGAGCCGCCCGCTGTCCGCGACAGCCGTCGACTCGCTGGCTGGATCGTCACCGATCCCACGTGCACGGGTATGCCCGCGCACGCAAAGGGGTCCGGATCGCCACTGGCGATCCGGACCCCGTCACAACTGCTACGCGCCGACCTTGAAGCGGGCGAACCCGGTCACGGTGAGGCCCGCGTCAGCGAGCACCTTCTGCACGGACAGTTTGTTGTCCTTGGCGTAGTCCTGCTCGAGGAGCGCGACCTGCTTGAAGTACGAGGTCACGCGGCCCTCGACGATCTTCGGCAGTGCAGCCTCGGGCTTGCCCTCGTTCTTCGAGATCTCGGTGACGATCTCGCGCTCCTTCTCGACCTCGTCGGCCGGGACGTCGTCGCGGCTGAGGTAGGACGGGTTGGCGAACGAGATGTGCTGCGCGATGCTGCGAGCCGTCTCCGCGTCGTCGCCCGTGTAGCCGACAACCACGCCGACCTGCGCGGGCAGGTCCTTGTTGGTCTTGTGGAGGTAGACGGCGAAGTGCTCACCGTGCACCACCGCGAGGCGGCGGAGCTCGAACTTCTCACCGATGATCGCAGCGGAGTCCGCGATGACCTCGGCGACGGTCTTGCCGTCGGCCGGAGCCGCGTTCCCCTCTTCGACGGTGGTCGCGCCGGCGGCGACGACTGCGTCGAGGACGAGGTCGGCCAGAGCGAGGAACTTCTCGCCCTTCGCGACGAAGTCGGTCTCGCAGGCGAGCTCAATGAGCGTGGCGGTGTCGCCGTTCTCTTTCGCGGCGACGAGGCCCTCGCTCGTGGAGCGGTCGGCACGCTTCGCGTTGCCCTTCGCACCCTTGAGACGCAGGATCTCGGTCGCCTTCTCGACGTCGCCATCCGCTTCGACGAGTGCGTTCTTGGTGTCGACCATGCCGGTGCCGAGCTGCTCGCGCAGCACCTTCAGGTCAGCGAGAGAAAAGTTGGCCATTGCTGGTGTCCTCCTTGATTACTTCTCGTCGGCGACGACGGCGGCAGCTGCGCCCTCGGCGTCGGCGGCGGACTCGGTTGCAGCGACCTCGACGTCTTCGACAGCCGGGGCTGCCTCGACGGCGTCGGTTGCGGCGATCGCCTCATCGGCGACCTTCTCGGTCTCGGCGGAACCCTGCTCGCCGCCCTGGAGCAGCTCCTGCTCCCACTCGGCGAGCGGCTCGGCCGGGGCGTCGCCCTCGGTCGGCTTCTGGTGGCGCTGGATGAGACCCTCGGCGGCGGCGTCGGCGATGATGCGCGTCAGCAGGCCGACGGAACGGATCGCGTCGTCGTTACCCGGGATCGGGTAGGTGACCTCGTCGGGGTCGCAGTTGGTGTCGAGGATGCCGATGACCGGGATGCCGAGCTTGCGCGCCTCGTCGATCGCGAGGTGCTCCTTCTTGGTGTCGACGACCCAGAGCGCCGACGGCGTCTTCGAGAGGTTGCGGATACCACCGAGCGACTTGTGGAGCTTGTCCAGCTCGCGCTTCTTGATGAGGAGTTCCTTCTTGGTGAAGCCGCTCTTGGAGGCGTCTTCGAAGTCGAGCTCCTCGAGCTCCTTCATGCGGGCGAGTCGCTTCGACACCGTCTGGAAGTTGGTGAGGAGGCCACCGAGCCAACGCTGGTTGACGTAGGGCTGGCCGACGCGCGTCGCCTGCTCGGCGATGACTTCCTGCGCCTGCTTCTTCGTGCCGACGAAGAGGATGGTGCCGCCGTGGGCGACCGTCTCCTTGACGAAGTCGAAGGCCTGGTCGATGTACCCGAGCGACTGCTGCAGGTCGATGATGTAGATGCCGGAACGCTCGGTGAAGATGAAGCGCTTCATCTTCGGGTTCCAACGGCGGGTCTGGTGCCCGAAGTGCACGCCGCTGTCGAGCAGCTGGCGGATGGTTACGACGGCCATGAGCCGTTCTCCTGTTCTGCGCTCGCCACCGCGCCGCTGACGCGGACGGGTGGGAGTGCCTCGGTTGTCTGACGGACCGGATGGCCTCGTCCCTGGTGCCCGGCGCACGTCCGCCACGCTCCGGAGAGCGAGGACCGATTGGAAGTGGTGGCCGAAATGGCACGCGTAGTCACCCCGACGAGCGAGGTGCTCCGTTCAGCATAGCATCAGGCCACCGTGATGACGGCGCTCCACAGGCCGTCCGACCAGGTCCCTCTCCCCGCTCCGAGGCGCCCACCCGCCCTCGCTCTCCCGGGCCCGTCAGGCTCGGATCATGATGACCTCGATCGCCAGTTGGTTCCTCATCTCCTGCCTGGTGCTCCTCGCACCCGTGAGCACGTCTGGGGCGGCGCCGGCCTGGAGCTGGCCGATCGCTCCCCCGCACGTCGTCACCGAGCCGTTCGTCGCGCCGCCCGACCCGTACAGCGCCGGCCACCGGGGTATCGACATCGCGGCATCGCCCGGTCAGCCGGTGGCCGCCACAGCCGCCGGCGTCGTGACGTTCAGCGGGACGGTGGTCGACCGCCCACTCGTCGTGATCCGGCACGACGACGGACACGTCTCGAGCATCGAGCCGGTGGTGGGTTCGGTCGACGTCGGTAGCCGCGTGACCCGTGGGGCACCGATCGGGACGGTCGGCGTCGGCGGACACTGCGCCAACGGCTGCGTGCACTTCGGGGTGCGGCTCGACGGCGCCTACGTCAATCCGATGCTGCTGCTCGGCGAGGTGCCTCCGGCCGTCCTGCTCCCACTGGCCGCGACCGCGGGGGCTCAGGCCCGCGGGTGGGCGTTGCGGTAGCTCTCCTTGATGCGTTCGACGGAGACGTGCGTGTAGATCTGCGTCGTCGCGAGACTCGCGTGGCCGAGGAGTTCCTGGACCGCGCGGAGGTCCGCTCCCCCGTCGAGCAGGTGCGTCGCGGCGGTGTGCCGCAGGGCGTGAGGCCCTGCCGGACCACCACCGGGCACGGCGTCGAGGAGCCGGGCAACGAGCGTGTAGACGGAGCGCGGACCGAGCCGCCCTCCGCGCGCGCCGAGGAAGAGGGCTGCGCCGGGCGTCGGTCCGCGGTCGTTCGCAGCTGCACGGGCGACCAGCTGCGGACGGGCGCTCGTGAGGTAGTCGACGATCGCCGACTGGGCGGGGACGCCGAACGGCACGACCCGCTCCTTGTCGCCCTTGCCGGTGACACGGACGGTGAGTCGGTCGAGGTCGAGGTCGTCCCGGTCGAGTCCGCACAGCTCGGAGACGCGAAGGGCTGACGCGTAGAGCAGTTCGACGACGGCGAGGTCGCGGAGGGCGTTCGGCTCCCCCGATGCGGCGCGATCCTCGAGCCCCGCGAGGAGGTCGTCGAACGGGCCCCGGCCGACGACGCGTGGCAGGGTCCGACCCGTCTTCGGACTCCGAAGACGTGCCGCGACGTCCGAATCGACCCTGCCGGTGCGCAGGAGCCAGGCGCTCCAGGCCTTGGCCGTGGCGGTGCGTCTGGCGAGTGTCGCCTTGGACGAACCGGCTTCCGAGGCTGCCCAGAGCCAGTCGCGGAGGAGGTCCAGCGTCACGCCGTCGACGAGCTCGACGTCGCGTCCGGTGGCGAAGTCGGCGAGCTGCCGGAGATCGGATGCGTAGGCGCGAACGGTCTGCGGCGACAGCCGACGCTCGGAAGCGAGGTGCTCCGAGAACCCGTCGATGCTGCTCCAGATGTCCACGTGGACAGCATGCCCCACGCGTCCGACGCCGTGGCCTTCCCCCGCCGACCGATCACCTCACGCTCGTCCCCCGACGAGCACCCACCCGCGCTCCCGTTCCTCGACGGCCCCGACGAGATCGAGCGCACCGAGCACGCCGCTGACCTCGCGAGGACTCAGACCACTCGCTTTCGCAAGCGCCTCGACGGTGCGTGGCGAGCGCGCACTCATCACATCACGGACCCGGCGTTCCTCCGGAGAGGCGAACGCCTGCGCGTCCGCGTCGACCGCGGTCCATCCGGCGAGTTCCGCCATCTGCTCGGCGTTCGTCACGCAGGTGGCGGCGTACTCACGGATCAGACGGTGACAGCCCGCCGACGACGGACTCGTGACCGGGCCGGGCACGGCTCCGAGCGGACGCCCGAGGGACGCAGCGTGACCCGCCGTGTTGATCGACCCGGAGCGGTCGCCGGCCTCCATGACCACCGTCGCAGCCGAGGCTGCGGCGATGAGTCGGTTCCGCTGCAGGAACCGCCACTTGGACGGTGTCGACCCGCACGGTGATTCGCTGATGACGGCTCCACCGGCCTCGCGGATCCGACGGATGAGCGCATCGTGACCGGCCGGGTACGGCCGATCGACCCCGCCTGCGAGGTAGGCCACGGTCACGCCCCCGCTCCCGAGGGCGGCTCGGTGCGCCGCGCCGTCGATACCGTACGCGGCACCCGACACGATCGCGAAGCCCCGATCGACGAGCCCGGCCGCAGCCTCGAGGGTGACGTGCTCGCCGTAACCGGACGCGGCCCGGGCCCCGACCAACGCGATGGCGCGTTCTCCCGCAGGCACGTCGGGAGCACCGCGCAGCCAGAGGGCGGGCGGCGCGTGCACACCGAGGTGGTCGAACCCCGCATGCCACCCCGGAGCGCCTGGCAGGAGTAGTCGGACGCCGACCTCGATCGCCGTCTCGCACGCGGCGACGAGGTCAGCCGAGACGAGACGCGGGCGCCAGCGTTCCAGCGCACTTCCGAGCACGCGGAAGGCGGGCATCGCGGCGAGATCCTCGGACTCGGCATCGGCCGACGTCGAGCCCGAGCCTCTCGACCACTCGCTGCCCAGGACACGGCGCTGCAGTTCGGTCGGCCCCACTCGTTCCAGGACCGCTGACAGTGCGCCCGCAGGGCCGAGCGCACCGACCACGAGCCCGGCCACGCCGTCGCCCGGTTCGGCGATCATCGTCCAGGCCGCCCGAGCGAAGGCCGCCCGTATCCCCGCGGTGCCGACGTTGTCGTCGGCCTCCGAGATGTGCTCGGCACCTCCATCCGCGCGAGGACCGCCCACGGCCTCGGCCGACTCCAGGCCGCCGAGGCCTCGGACGAGGCGCTCGACCAGCTCGCGGTCCAGGCCGAACCACGCACTCATGAGATGCCCTTCCGCAGGAAGAGGGCGCGCCCCAAGTGCTCGGCTGTGGGGCTACCGGCCCCGTCGAGGTCGGCGAGCGTCCAGCTCAGTCGGAGGATGCGGTCGTAGCCACGCATGGTGATGCCTCCCCGCTCGAGGGAGCGGTCCAATGCGGTGGTGACGGATCTGGGCAGCCGCATCCGCGGGCTCCGGAGCCAGGTGCCGCTCGCCTGTGCGTTCGTGGTCCAGCCGGTGCCGGCCAACCGCACGGCACTCGCGGCCCGCACCGCTTCGACGCGGGAACGGGCCTCAGCGGTGGAGACCCCGCCCTCCTGGGAGAGACTCGTCAGTGCCGAGGTGATCCGGTGCACCCGCACGCGGATGTCGATCCGGTCGAGGAGCGGCCCCGAGATCCGCCCGAGATAGCGTCGACGGGCCTGTGGTGGACAGGTGCAGACGCCATCCGCCGTGCCGTACTGACCGCAGGGGCAGGGGTTCGCGGCGAGGACGAGTTGGAAGGCGGCTGGGAACGTCGCGCTGCCGTGCGCACGATGCACGGTGACCACGCCGGCTTCGAGTGGCTGACGCAGCGAGTCGAGGACGTCGGCGCGGAACTCCGGCGCTTCGTCGAGGAAGAGCACACCATGCGCCGCGCGCGCGGCTGCTCCGGGCCGGATCTGGCGCGAACCACCACCGATGATCGCCGCCGCCGAGGACGAGTGGTGCGGGCTCTCCCACGGTGGTCGTCGGGCGAGCGCGCCGTCCGGCGGCAGACCGATGAGCGAGCGGAGGCAGCTGACCTCGACCGCGGCCTCGGGCTCGAGGTCGGGAAGGATATCGGGGAGCCGGGCGGCCAGCATGGTCTTGCCGGCACCGGGAGGTCCGACCATCATGACGTGGTGCCCGCCGGCCGCCGCAGCGACCATCGCGTCGACCGCGTCCGGCTGTCCGACCACGTCCGCAAGATCGAGTGAGTCGGGCATGGGCAGCCGATCGACCCGCTGTCGGACGGGTTCGAGGTCGATCGCGGAGAGTTCTGCACCGTGCCAGATGGCCGCATCACGCAGCGAGGTCGCCCCGATCACCGTGACGCCGGGCACGAGCTGCGCCTCCTCCACGTTGGCAGTCGGCACCATCACCGCGTCGTAGCCGGCTCGGGCGACGGCGAGGACGGCCGGCAGCACGCCGACGAGCGGACGGAGCCGACCGTCGAGCCCGAGCTCACCGAGATGGACGACCCGCTCGGCGGACTCCCGGCGGACGAGGCCGCCCACGGCGAGGCAGGCGATCGCCATGGAGAGGTCGAATGCGCTCCCCTGCTTGGGCAGCGACGCGGGAGACAGGTTGATCGTGAGCTTGCCACCGGGCAGCTCGCAGCCCGAGTTCGCCGTCGCACTTTTGATGCGGTGCGCGGCCTCACCGAGCGACTTGTCGGGAAGGCCGACGATCGCCATGCCCGGTACGGTCGCGGCGGCCGACGCCTCGACCTCCACGATCGCGCCCGTGAGGCCGGCGAGCGCGACCGACCAGGTGCGTGCGACGGCCATCAGGAGACTCCCCGCAGGTGCTGGAGTCGCATGTCCCCTTCGGACGGCAGCACGATGCCGACGACGTCGACGCGCATCCGCCTCGACCGCGGTCGGTGCTCAGCGCACCAGGCCCCGGCGAGACGACCGATCCGGGCCAGCTTGCTCGGCGTGACCGCCTCCGCGGGATCGCCGAAGCCGACGCCGGAACGGGTCTTCACCTCGACGAACACCAGCGTGCCGTCGTCGTCCGCGACGAGGTCGAGTTCGCCCTGCGGGCATCGCCAATTGCGGTCGAGGATGCGGTATCCGCACGCCTCGAGATGATCCGCCGCCACTTGCTCGCCGCGTCGGCCGAGCTCGTCCTTCCGTGCCATGTGCACCTCCTGGCATCCAGCCAAGCGTGCAGACGAGGCTCGTTACCCGGAGGTGGGTCTGTCGTGGACGAGCGCGCGGCGAAGCGCGCCTGTGGAGCGCTGTCGGTCGCGGGGGCCTCGCCCTACTCGTCGAGCGTGAGTTCCTTCGGGAGCTCGAAGTCGCGCGAGGACAACTGCTCGACGTTGACGTCCTTGAACGTGAGCACCCGGACGCTCTTGACGAACCGGTCGGACCGGTAGACGTCCCACACCCACACGTCGGTCATGGAGAGCTCGAAGTAGAAGTCGTTCGCCGTGTCGCGTCGCACGAGGTCGACCTCGTTGGCGAGGTAGAACCGGCGCTCGGTCTCGATCACGTACTTGAACTGACCCACGACATCGCGGTACTCGCGGTAGAGGGCCAGTTCGACCTCGCGGTCGTAGTCTTCGAACTCGTCTTCGTCCATGGTCTCTCCAGTCTACGTGTAGGCGGGCAGCCAGCTGCTCCGGTGGTGGAGGGTCAGGCCGTGCTCGGAGAGGGCCGACATATGATGCGCCGAGCCGTATCCCTTGTTGCCCTCCCAGCCGTACTCCGGCAGCGCCTCGTGCAACTCGATCATCAGTCGGTCGCGGTGCACCTTGGCGAGCACGGACGCTGCAGCCACTGACGCGCAGTCCCGATCGGCCTTCACCCTCGTGGTGATCGTGAGCGGTCGCTGGAGCGCCCGGCTCAGCCAGTCGCTGTTGCCGTCGAGCAGCACGGTCGACCCGGTGACGTCCGCGCCGACGGCGTGCAGTTCGAGCAGTGCCCGACGGCCGGCGAGTCCGAGGCACGCGGTGATGCCGAGCTCGTCGACCTCCGCCGGGCTCGCGAGTCCGACGGCCCCGTACAAGACCCACTCGCGGGCCAACGGTTCCAGACGGGTCCTCGCTCGCTCGCTCAGCAGTTTCGAGTCGCGGAGTCCCTCAGGGAACGGCCCGCACGCCGGGGCGACGACCGCAGCGCCGACGGCCACCGGGCCGGCGATCGCTCCGCGACCCACCTCGTCCATGCCGATGACCGACGGGACACCCGCAGCGAACAGTTCGTGCTCGACCTCAAGGGTCGGTTCGCTGACGGCCATCACTCCTCTTCTGGGGCGGGGATGCCCTGGAAGACGGTCGGGTAGTTGTCGAGCCAGGCCCAGTTGCTGGACGGCCAGGTGATGACGAACGCGCGCCCGACGACGTTGTCGATCGGGACGAAGCCACCACCGGGTGTGTCGCCGTTGTACCGGGAGTCCTTCGAGTTGTACCGGTTGTCGCCCATGACCCAGAGTGAGCCCTCCGGGACGACGATGTCGAACGGGTCTCCGGACACCTTCTCGGTGCCGGCCGGAAGCTTCACGTACGGTTCGTTCAGCGGAACACCGTTGACCGTCATCTGCCCGAGCGGGTTGCAGCACGACACGTGGTCGCCCGGCAGGCCGATGACGCGTTTGATGAGGTGGTCGTCGCTGTCGGGAGCGACGAGGCCGAAGATCGACAGCACCCATTCGACGGCAGCGGTGACGGGAGGCTGCGGAGCCTCGACCGTCTGCGGGAGCCAGCCGCCCGGATCCTGGAAGACGACCACGTCGCCGCGGTTCAGGGAGACCACGTCGGGGACGAGCTCGTTCACCAGGATGCGGTCCTGGATCTGCAGCGTGTTCTCCATCGAACCGGACGGGATGTAGAACGACCGCACGAGGAAGGTCTTGATGAGGAAGGAGACCAGCAGCGCGACCACGAAGATGATGAGGAGGTCGCGAAGGAAGAGCAGCGCTCCGCGTTTGCCGCGGGGGCGCTGCTGGTGGTCGGGCGACGCATCTGCCGCCAGGGAATTGTCTGTCATTTAACCGCCTGAGCTCCCCACCAGCTTATCCGGTGAGGAGCTCAGGGATGATCGCGGAGGGCGACTGGGGGGACGACTAGTTGTCGCGCTTCTCCTTGATCTTCGCCTTCTTGCCACGGAGTTCGCGGAGGTAGTACAGCTTCGCGCGACGGACGTCACCGCGGGTGACGACCTCGATGTGGTCGATGTTCGGGGAGTGGACCGGGAAGGTACGCTCGACGCCGACCTGGTAGCTCACCTTGCGGACCGTGAAGGTCTCGCGGACACCCTCGTTGGAGCGGCCGATGACGACACCCTGGAAGACCTGGATACGGGACTTGTTGCCCTCGATGATGTTCACGTGCACCTTGACGTTGTCGCCGGCGCGGAAGTCGGGGATGTCCGACTTGAGGGATGCTGCATCGACTGAGTCGAGAATGTGCATGATGATTCCATCTCTGCGACCGCCACAGGTCGACCGCTGAATACGTTCGGAAGGAAGGGTGTGCCCGATGCCGGCGTTCCCCTGTGGCAGAACTGCGGAGGCACAAACAGCAATTGTGTCATGAAAGGGCCACGGATGGGAAACCGGGGCTCGCGGACAGTGCGGGCGACAGCCCTGGATGCGACGCTCAGCGGCGCTCGTCGGGCTTCGACTCCTCGATCACGATGAACTCCCCGCCGTCGATCGGACCGGGATCGAACCGCGGCTGCGGCGGGATCGCCGATCCGGGGACCGTGCCCGGCCCGGCTGCAGCAGCCATGCGCTCGAATTCGGCCATCGTCTCCCGGGCGCGGCGTGCCGTCTCCGAGATGAGCTGCGCGATGACGCCCCAGAAAGCGGCGAGGCCTGCGACGACGCCGAGGACCGCCCAGAGGGCGACGCCCGAGCTGAACGAGCCGAAGCAGACGATCGTCACGTGCCAGAGCGTGAGCAGGCCGACGTCCGTCCAGGACACGAGCTTCGTCGTCCGGACACTGGCCCGGGCGGAGATCAGGAACGCGATCGCGGCGAGCGCGATGGCGAGGATCGGCATGGCGATGAAGAGCCCGAAGAGGCTCCAGCCGCTCTCACCGAACAGGCCCCATCCGACGAACGGCCAGGCGGGCAGCACGAAGATCGCGGCGAATCGCCAGTAGTAGAACGCCCGACGGATGATCATGTCTCTCAGGCTACCGCCGGGCTCCTGAGCGCGCACTGGTCGTTCGCTGACGGCCGATGTCGGTTCCGGCCCGCGTGGTCAGAGGAGCTTGCGCTGCAGGGCCCAGGCGGCGAGTTCGTGGCGCGAGGACAGCTGCAGCTTGCGCAGCACGCTCGACACATGGGTCTCCACGGTCTTCACGGAGATGTACAGCTCCGTGGCGACCTCCTTGTAGGCGTAACCGCGGGCGATGAGGCGCATGACCTCCTGCTCACGGGCGGACAGCCGGTCGAGCTCGTCGACGGACTCCGCCGTCTCCCCCGTCACGGCACCGAAGGCGTCCAGGACGAATCCCGCGAGCCGGGGTGAGAAGACCGCGTCGCCGTCGTCGACCCGCCGTGCGGCCTCCGCGACCTCGGCACCCGAGGAGCTCTTCGTGATGTAGCCGCGTGCACCGGCCCTGATCACCCGGACGACGTCCTCGGCGGCGTCCGAGACACTGAGCGCGAGGAACCGGGTGGCCGGCGCGGTGGTCACCGAGCCGGCGATCACATCCGCGCCGCCGCCACCGGTGCCGCCCGGCAGGTGGACGTCGAGCAGCACGACCTGTGGGCGCGTCTCCCCGATCACCCGGATGGCCTCCTCCACGTCGCCGGCCTCCCCCAGCACCTCGATCCCGGGACCGAGCTCGCTGCGCAGTCCGGAACGGAAGATCGAGTGGTCGTCGATGATCACGACGGTCAGTGGTCGGTCGCTCATGGTCGGCTCCTCGGAACGGTCGGGACGGTGTCGGGCTGCGGCGCCGTCGCCGCGGTGTCGTGGACGGGTAGGACGAGCCGGACCTCGGTGCCCCGTCCGCCGGGCCCCGAACGGATGGTCGCCTCGCCACCGATGCGCTGCATGCGGCCGATGATCGACTCCCGCACCCCGAGTCGGTCCCGCGGGACCTGTTCCAGGTCGAAGCCGGGGCCGCGGTCGGAGATCGACACCTCGATCCGCTGCGGTGCCGTCTCCAGGTAGACGGAGACGTCGCCGCCGGCGTGACGTGCCGCGTTGAGCACGGCCTCTCGTGCAGCGGCGAGCAGCGGCTCCGGGGCGTCGTCGATCGCACGCCCGACCGCGACGACGTCGACGCGCACCGCGTGGTCGGTCTCCACCGCGGCCGCGATGGTCCGCAGCTCGGTCGCGAGGTCGCCCGTGGGAGCGGTCCCGCCGGAGAAGAGCCAGTTCCGCAGTTCGCGTTCCTGCGCCCTGGCGAGACGGGACGCCTCGCTGCCCGGACCGGCCTGCTGCTGGATGAGCGCGAGCGTCTGGAGCACGGAGTCGTGCAGGTGCGCGGCGATCTCGGCGCGGTCGGCCTCGCGCATCCGCGCGGCGCGCTCGTCGGCGAGGTCACGGTTGAGCTGGAGCGCCCAGGGGGCGATGACCACGGCGACCCCGAGGAGCACCGCGATCGCGGCGACGATGACCGTCCACATGTTCGGGCGGTCCCCGGTGACGAAGAACAGGAGGATGCCGAGGACGACGAGGACGAGCGCTCCGAGCACGCGGATGAGGAGGGCACGTGAGCCCTCACCGCGGCCACGCTCGCCGAACTGCCGCCACGCGAGAGCCGCACCCGCGAGGACGACGATGACCGGGATGACGGCCTCGAGTGGGATGTCCAGCCCGGTCCGGGTCGCGATCAGCGCGGTCCCGGCCGCGAGCAGGGCGATCCCGAGCAGTACCTCCGTGATCGGCGCGCGTCGCGGGCCGTCGAGGTCGCCTCCGTCATCGGTCGAGGCCGGCCGGAGCAGGTGCTCCCGAGGATCGAGCGGTGCGTCCGCGCCCTGCGTCGGCGTCATGACCCACAGCCACACGTAGAGGAGCAGACCCGCTCCGCCGCAGCATGCGAGGATGACCGTCGCGGTCCGCACCGCGGCGACGGGGAGACCGGTGTGCTCGGCGAAACCGGCGCAGACGCCGCCGAGCAGGCGGTGCCTCGGACGGATCATCACCTCGGTTCCCATGGAGCCATCCAAGCAGTTCGGGGTGCGGTCGGCACCCTGGGAGGACAGGATCAGGGTGCTCTCAGGGTCATGCCGGATGGGCCCGACCCGGACGCTTCGCCAGAATCGGACCATGACGAACCACAGCACGCCGCCCACCGGAGCAGAACCGGGGGCACCCGCCCCGCAGGATCCCACGACCCGCTTCTTCGACTGGTGGCGGTCCACCGGTCTCCGCCGCTCGAGCGACTCGTGGCTCGGCGGTGTCGCCGGCGGTGTCGCGGCCCGGCTCGGCCTCGATCCGATGATCGTGCGCGGAGCACTCATCGTCATCGCGATCCTGGGCGGACCGGTCCTCTTCGTCTACGCCGCGGGCTGGGCGCTCATCCCCGACCAACAGGGCCGGATCCACCTCGAGCGTGCGATCCGAGGCGTCTTCGACCCGGCGATCGTCGCGATCGGCATCCTCGCGGTCCTCACCGCCGTGCCGTTCATGCGCGGCCTCTGGTGGGACGGCGTGCCGCATGCGTGGAACCTGCCGGGGTGGCTGGAGTCGACCATGACCGCCGGCTGGGTGATCGCCCTGGTCGCCGCGGCGGTCTGGCTCATCGTCAAGTTCTCGCGTCGCGATCCCTCCCAGGCACCCACCCCGGGGACACCACCGCAGCGGGACCCCTGGACCAGCGAAGCGCCGACTCCGGCCCCGTCGGCGCCCGCCGGCTCCGCTCAGCCGACCGGCGCCACCGCAGGCAGCGCCGCCACCGGGGCCGCGACCGCCGACACCGTGTCCCTGACGAAGGCCGTCAACGCAGCTGGTGCGACCATCGGTACCGCGCCCGTCCAGAACGCCGCACACGCCACCGCCTGGGACGGAGCTCCCACCACGCAGCGCGGCTGGACGAGTCAGGAGTTCCGGGACGAGATGAGCCGCCAGCGAGCCGAACGACAGGCCGAGCGCGACACGAAGGCGCGGGAGCGCCGGTCGAAGCAGCCTGGAGCAGCCTTCGTGGCGATCACCCTCGGACTGGCGCTGCTCGCCGGCGCCGGCGCGGCCGTCATCGCGGCGAGCGCCGGGTTCTCGATCCCGGTCGTCGTGGTCATCGGGCTCGCCGCAGCGCTCGGTGCGCTCGCCGTCGCGACGATCATCGCGGGCATCAGCGGACGGGAGAGCGGCTGGCTCGGGCTCTTCACGTGGGCCGCCGTGATCTCCCTACTTGCCACCGGGGTGTTCCCGCTCGGCTCCACGTTCCTGCCGGTCGGACGCACGACCTGGACCGTGACGTCGACGGATGCAGACGACCGGCGTGGCTACGTGATGATCGCCGGCCAACCCACGCTCGACCTCGGCGAACTCGCCGACGACGACGCGTTGCGCGGCGGCACGATCGACGTGTGGATCGTCGCAGGCGAGGTCGACGTGCTCATCCCCGAGGACGTACCGGTGATCGTCGAGTTCTCGGCGATCGCGGGCACCCTGGAGACGGACCGTGACGGCCGGGACGGAACGGACCGACGTGGCGGGGCGCTCTTCCAGGAGGAAGCGCGGTACGGGCGCACGTCATCCAGCGACACCACGCGGGTACGGGTATGGACGGTCGCCGGCACCACGGTCGTGACCGAGGAAGCGGAGGCGGGACGATGAGCGAGCAGGACGACCGGAGCGGAGCGGCGAACACGTCGTCACCAGCCGACGCGACGACGGAATCGGCTTGGGCGGAGACCGGTCAGACGGCCCCCATGGAGTCGGCCGCCGCACAGCCGACCCCAGCGCAGACCGCCGGTGAGCCGAGGACCGATGTCGGCCCGACGGATCGAGGCGGTCGGGCGCCACGCTTCGGCACGATCCTCTGGGGCGTGCTCCTGCTCGTCTTCGCCGGCGCCATGCTCGTCACCAACCTCACCGAGGTGCGCATCGACCCCCTGGGGTGGATCACCGGGGCGATCATCGCGACCGGGGCCGTCCTCGTCATCGCCGGCATCGCCGCCGCCGTGCGACGTCGGCCCTGACAGCCGTCACGCACAGGACCCCGGCGCGCTCAGGCGCCCGGCTCGTCAGCGGGCAGCAGATCCGGGCGGACCTCGCGGGTCCGCTCGATCTGTTGCTGACGACGCCAGGTGGCGATCGCACCGTGGTTGCCGCTCAGCAGCACCGGCGGTACCGGGAGTCCTCGCCACTCCGCAGGCTTCGTGTAGCTCGGGTACTCGAGCAGCCCGTCTTCGTGCGACTCCTCGACGAGACTCTCGGGGTTGCCGACGACCCCCGGGACGAGCCGACCGATCGCCTCGATCATCGCCATCACCGCGACCTCTCCCCCGTTGAGGACGTAGTCGCCAAGGCTCACCAGGCGGACCCGCGCTCGGCTGGCGGTGTGGTCGAAGACGCGGTGGTCGATGCCCTCGTACCGGCCGCAGCCGAACACGAGGTGCGGCTCGGCCGCGAGCTCGCGGGCCATCGCCTGCGTGAACACCTCACCCGCCGGAGACGGGAAGATGACCAGCGGCTCCTCCTCGGTGTCGTCACCCAGGATGCCGTCGAGCGCCTCGCCCCAGGGCTCCGGCTTCATGACCATGCCGGCTCCCCCGCCGTACGGGGTGTCGTCGACGGTGCGATGACGGTCGTGCGTCGAATCCCGCAGGTCGTGGACGTCCAACTCGATGAGCCCGCTCTGCTTCGCCTTGCCGAGCAGCGAGAGGTCCAGGGCATCGAAGAAGGTCGGAAAGATCGTGACGATGTCGATGCGCATGAGGAGCAGTCTATTCGCGCGACGGTCGTCGTCCCGGTCGCCTCGGTCAGCCGATACGACGACGACAGAAGCGCCGGTTGCACGCAACCGACGCCTCCGTCGTGGGTGTTCCGAGCCGGGAGAACCGACTCAGAACGGGATCTACTGCTCCGGCTGCGACGCTCCGGTGTCGTCCTGAGCCTCGTCGGGGGCTTCGGACTCGACTGGGCCGGCCGTCGTCGTCTCGGGGGCGTCGTCGGCCTCCGGGAGTTCTTCGAACAAGCCGGTGGGCGGCGTGACCGTGACGATCCCGGCGGCGATGTCGACCGTGGGGACGATCGCCTTGACGAACGGGACCATGACCTCGCCGTCGCCGGTCTTCACGATCAGGAGGTCCTGAGCCGGGAAGTGGTCGACGCGAGCGACGGTACCGACGGCGACGCCGTCGCGATGCACGGCCAATCCGACGAGCTGGTGGTCGTACCACGCGTCGTCGTCGACCGGCAGCTCGGTGGGGTCCTGCTCGACCCAGAGGATCGCCTTCACGAGGGTCTCCGCCTCACTGCGATCGGAGATGCCGACGAAGAAGGCGACCGGCTGGCTGTTGTACCAGCGCAGCTCGATGAGCTCGAGCGTCTTGCCGCGCCACTTCGATCCTGCGGGGACCTGGAGCGTGAACGTCGCGCCCGGGGTGAACCGGTGCTCCGGCTCATCCGTGTAGAGCTCGACCTTCAGGGCGCCCTTCAGGCCATGGGCTTTCGTGAGCCGACCGACCCGCAACTGGGTCTTCGGCTCCGTCTCGTCCGCCACCTACGCGCTGGCGCCGGAGGCGTCCGTGTCGACCACGTCGACTCGGACCCGCCGACCGTCTGCCAGCGCTGCCACGAGGGTGCGCAGGGCTTTGGCCGTCCGGCCGGCACGACCGATGACCCGGCCGAGGTCCTCGGGGTTCACACGAACCTCGAGGACCTCGCCACGGGCGGAGTTCTGTGCCGTGACGCGAACGTCATCCGGGTGATCGACGATCCCCTTGACGAGATGTTCGAGCGCGGGAGCGAGCAAGACTACGCCTGCTCTGCTTCAGCGGCGTCGGCAGCGGGCGCCTCGGCCTCGGCCGGAGCAGCCTTGGCCGCGGGGGCCTCAGCCTTCGGCTTGAGGACGGGCTTCTTCTTCTCGTCGGCGACGAAGGCGGCCTTCGGCTCCTTGACGCGGACGGTGCTCACGGCGTCCTTGTCGCCCTTGAACTTGCCCCAGTCACCGGTGAGCTTGAGGAGTGCTGCGACCTGCTCGGTCGGCTGGGCGCCGACGCTGAGCCAGTACTGCGCACGCTCGGAGTCGACCTCGATGAACGAGGGCTCCTCGGTGGGGTGGTACTTGCCGATCTCCTCGATGACACGACCGTCGCGCTTCGTGCGCGAGTCTGCGACGACGATGCGGTAGTACGGCGCACGGATCTTGCCGAGACGCTTGAGACGGATTTTGACAGCCACGATTCTCCTGAATGATGTGATGTTTGATGTGCTCGCTGCCGAAAGGTGGGGCCACACGCTCGACGCGAAAACTGTGGTTGCTGCGGGCGTCGGATAGAGGGTCGAACTCCGCGCAGACTCAACTCTCTATTCTGCCAGACATCGGGCGATCTGGGTAATCCGACGACACCGATACCGAACGACCCCTCCACCCCGTGTGAAGATGGGCTGGCGCACGGCATCCGGCCGTGCCCTGCGGGAGGTCGACGCCAATGCCCATCGAGTTCGCCAGATCCGAGCGTTCGACCGTCGGCCTCGAATGGGAGGTCGCCCTCGTCGACCGCGACACCGGCGATCTCGTTGGCGCAGCGGACACCGTCCTGTCGGAACTCCGCCCGAGCGACGGTTCCGATCATCCGCAGATCACCAACGAGCTGCTCCTCAACACCGTCGAACTCGTCTCGGGCGTGCACCACACGGTCCCCGAGGCGATCGCGGACCTCGAGGGCCAGCTGGCCGAGGTGCGGGCGATCACGGATCCGATGGGCGTCGAGCTCATCTGCAGCGGTTCGCACCCGTTCGGCCAGTGGTACGACCAGCAGGTCACCGACAAGCCCCGCTACCACAAGCTCATCGACCGCACCCAGTGGTGGGGTCGCAACATGATGATCTGGGGCGTGCACGCGCACGTCGGCGTCGAGACGGTCGACAAGGTCCTCCCGATCATGAACGGGCTGCTGACCTATCTGCCCCACCTCCAGGCGCTGTCGGCGTCCAGCCCGTACTGGGGTGGGGTCGACACCGGGTATGCGTCGAACCGCGCGCTCATGTTCCAGCAGCTCCCGACGGCGGGCCTCCCCTACCAACTCTCCGACTGGGAGCAGTTCGAGGCCTACGTCGACGACATGACGGTGACCGGCATCATCGAGGACCACACCGAGGTCCGCTGGGACGTGCGACCGTCGCCGCAGTGGGGCACGGTGGAGATGCGTGCGTGCGACGGGGCGTCGACCGTCGCGGAGTTCGGCGCCCTCGCCTCGCTCATCCACTGCCTCACCGAGCACCTGTCCGACCGTCTCGACGCCGGAGAGCGCCTGCAGACCCTGCAGCCGTGGTACGTCCGCGAGAACAAGTGGCGTGCGGCCCGGTACGGCCTGGACGCCGAGATCATCCTCGACTCCTCGGGCCACGAGCGCCTCGTGACCGACGACCTGCACGACCTGCTCGACACCCTCGCGCCGGTCGCCCGTCGGCTCGGCTGTGCGGACGAACTGGCGAGCATCGCCACGATCATCGAGCACGGCGCGAGCTACCAGCGTCAGCTCGTCGTCGCCCACGCGAACGGCGGCAGCCTGCAGGCGGTCGTGAGCTCGCTCGCTAAGGAGCTGCGACACGGGGTCCAGCCCTCCGTCTGACGAGGCGGCGTCACTCAGCGCGGTCGAGCGTCCCGATCCGCGTGCCGGCGTCGTCGGTCACGGTCAAGCGCCCGCCGTCGTCCGAGAGCGTCGCCTGCGCGATCCCCCGCAGCCAGGTGTCGACGCCCGGGCACGCCATCAGGGTGCTCGCGACGTCGGAGACGACGACCGCGTCGTCCTCGGCGCGCCAGGAGCCGGAGAGGCTGTTGCAGCCGTCCGAACCACTCACGCGACCGTCGTCGGTGAACACCAGGTGCGGGTCGGCAGCGCCGGTCCCCTCACCCCAGGTGCCCAGGACGCGTTCGCCCGGAGACGGCGCGGAGCACCCGGCGAGCATGCCCGCGGCCAGCACGACTGCGACGACCGAAGCCGCCGCCTTCAGCGCACGCATACCGCCTCCGCTCGACTCAGCGACCCAGGAACTTCTGCAGCTCGGCGAGCTCCGCCTCGGTCGGGGCTGCCGATCCCGACGACGAACCGCCGCCGAGGCCGAATCCAGCGCCCGTGGCGGCAGCCTGCGTCTCGACGGCGCCGGCGTTCTCCGCCGCGCGCTTGGCCGGGTTGCCTGAGCGGGAACCCTTCTTCTTGGCCTGCGGCTTCGGTCGGTTCGTCCGTGCACCGGGAACCGGACCCATCCCGGGGATGTTCGGCACGCCACCCTTGGCGACGGTCTTCATCATCTTGGCCGCCTGCTCGAAGCGGTTGACGAGGGCGTTGACCTCGGTGACGGTCATGCCGGAACCCTTGGCGATGCGCAGGCGACGGGATCCGTTGAGGATCTTCGGGTTCGTGCGCTCGGCCGTGGTCATCGACTGGATGATGGCCTCGGTGCGGACGATCTCGCGCTCGTCGAAGTTCTGGAGCTGCTCTTTCATCTGCCCCATGCCGGGGAGCATGCCCATCATCTTCTTGATGGAACCCATGCCGCGCAGCTGCTGCATCTGCTTGAGGAAGTCGTCGAGCGTGAAGGAGTCGGTCGCGAACTTCTCCGCGACCTTGCGCGCCTCCTCCTCGTCGAAGTTCTGCTGCGCCTGCTCGATGAGCGTGAGGATGTCACCGAGGTCGAGGATCCGGCTCGCCATGCGGTCGGGGTGGAACGGCTCGAAGTCGTCGAGACCCTCACCGGTCGACGCGAACATGATGGGGCGTCCGGTGACCGAGGCGATCGAGAGTGCCGCACCACCGCGGGCGTCGCCGTCGAGTTTCGAGAGCACCACGCCGGTGAAGTCGACGCCGTCGAGGAAGGCCTTGGCCGTCGCGACCGCGTCCTGACCGATCATCGCGTCGATGACGAAGAGGACCTCGTCGGGATCGACCGCCTTACGGATGTTCGACGCCTGCTTCATGAGCTCGGCGTCGACGCCGAGCCGTCCGGCGGTGTCGACGATGACGGTGTCGTAGAGCTTCTGCTCGGCGAACCGCACGCCGTCGCGGGCGACCTTGACCGGGTCGCCGACCCCGTTGCCGGGCTCGGGAGCGTAGACGGGGACGCCCGCCTGCTCGCCGACGACCTGGAGCTGGTTGACGGCGTTGGGGCGCTGGAGGTCGGACGCGACGAGGAGCGGGGTGTGGCCGTCCTTCTTGAGCCACTTGGCGAGCTTGCCGGCGAGCGTCGTCTTTCCGGCACCCTGGAGTCCGGCGAGCATGATGACGGTCGGCGGCTTCTTCGCGAACTCGAGACGGCGCTGCTGTCCGCCGAGGATCGTGACGAGCTCGTCGTTGACGATCTGGACGACCTGCTGCGCCGGGTTGAGGGCCTTGCTCACCTCGTCGCCGAGGGCGCGCTCGCGTACGCGACCCGTGAAGTCCTTGACGACGTCGAGTGCGACGTCCGCGTCGAGGAGGGCGCGACGGATCTCGCGGACGGTGCCGTCGACATCGGCCGCGGAGAGCTTGCCCTTGGTGCGGAGGTTCTTGAACGTATCCGCGAGGCGGTCAGAGAGTGTGCCGAACGTTGCCATGATCCCTCCAGTTTAGGGCAGACCGCGGCGCGACCCGGTCGATCGCCGCCACGGTCGGAAGATGAGTATTTGGACGGCGTCCAACAATGCTATCGTTGCGGCCATGACACAGCTCCTCATCGCCGGGCTCGCGCCCGCATTCGTCCCCTACCGCGAGGGTTGGGCGCTGCAGCGTCGGGTCCATGAGGCGGTCGTCAGCGATGAGGGGCCCGAGCACCTCATCCTGTGCGAACACGAGCCCGTGTACACGGCGGGCAAATTGACCCGACCGCACGAACGTCCCGACGACGGCACACCGGTCGTCGAGGTCGACCGCGGCGGCCGCATCACCTGGCACGGACCCGGACAGCTCACCGGCTACCCGATCGTCCGCCTCCCGGAGCCGGTCGACGTCGTCGCCCACGTCCGCCTGCTCGAGGAGGTCATGCTGCAGACGGTCACGGAACTCGGTGTCATCGGCCGCCGTATCGACGGACGGTCCGGTGTCTGGGTCGACCCGGTCGCCGGCGGACCTGCCGCGAAGATCGGCGCCGTCGGTGTCCGGGTGCAGGCCGGGGTCACGCTGCACGGCTTCGCGCTCAACTGCGACAACTCCCTCGAGCCCTTCGGCCACATCGTCGCGTGCGGCATCGCCGATGCCGGCGTCACCACGATCAGCGCCGAGCTCGGTCGACGGGTCACGCCCAGCGACGTCGCCGAGCGCGTCTCCGAGCTCTTCGAAGCACTCCGGCCCGGGTGGACGGCCGCGTCCGTGACCACGATCGGAGCGGCCGCATGAGCGGCTGCGGCGCACCGGCGCCAGCTCCCGCGGCGGACACCGGCGGACGGAAGCTCCTCCGGCTCGAGGTCAGGAACGCTCAGACCCCGATCGAGCGGAAGCCCGACTGGATCAAGACCCGCGCGACGATGGGACCCGAGTACCGGCAGCTCCAGGCGCTCGTGCAGGAGGAGGGCCTGCACACGGTCTGCCAGGAAGCCGGCTGTCCGAACATCTTCGAGTGCTGGGAGGACCGCGAGGCGACCTTCCTCATCGGCGGGTCGCAGTGCACGAGGCGCTGCGACTTCTGCCAGATCGACACCGGCAAGCCGGCCGACTACGACCGCGACGAGCCACGGCGCGTGGCCGACTCGGTGCAGCGGATGCGGCTGCGCTACGCGACCGTCACGGGCGTGGCGCGCGACGACCTCCCCGACGAGGGCGCGTGGCTGCACGCCGAGACCGTCCGGCGCATCCACGAGACGAACCCGGGGACGGGGGTCGAGATCCTCGCGACGGACTTCTCCGGCAACCCCGACCTCCTCGGCGAGGTGTTCGCCTCCCGTCCGGAGGTGTTCGCGCACAACGTCGAAACGGTCCCACGCATCTTCAAGCGGATCAGGCCGGCCTTCCGCTACGAGCGCTCGCTCGACGTCCTGACCCAGGCGCGCGCTGCCGGTCTCATCACGAAGTCCAACCTCATCCTCGGGATGGGTGAGGACCGGAGCGAGATCAGTCAGGCGCTCGAGGATCTCCACGAGGCCGGCACCGACATCATCACCGTCACCCAGTACCTCCGGCCGACGCCTCGACACCTCCCCGTGGATCGCTGGGTCAAGCCGCAGGAGTTCCTGGAGATCAAGGAGGAGGCCGAGGAGATCGGGTTCCTCGGCGTGCTCGCCGGACCGCTCGTCAGATCGTCCTACCGCGCCGGACGGCTCTGGGCGCAGTCCATGACGGCGAAGGGCCGCGAGGTCCCCGAGGGACTGCAGCACCTCGCAGACGCCTCACTCGGCTTCGCCCAGGCGGTCTGAGGCCGAAGCCTCGACCGATCGGGCTCAGTCCTCGCTCGTGACCCCGGTGACCTCGCCGTCGGAGCTGTACGCGACCATGAGCACGCCGTCGAGCTGGTCCGCGTCGAGCGAGTACTCGAAGATCGCGAACGCCTCGTCACCGTTGTGCTGGTGCGGCGCGAAGCCGACGCTCAGCAGCGTCATCGACCGGATGACGTCGACGTCGCGGTCTCCGGACTCGTCGACCAGGACGTCCGGCAGGGACTCCCCCAGCTCCTCGACGGCCTGGATGATGTACTCGGTCACCTCGGAGGTGCGGTCGTCGACCTCGCTCAGCATCGCCTCACGCGAGCGCAGGTCGAAGCCCTCGAGGGCGAGGATCATCGCGGCCGCCAGGTCGAGTGCGTCGGCCGGGATGTCGTCCTCGTCGGGGGCGCTCAACGAGATGGAGACGGACTGCTCCCCGACGTCGATGTTGTCGGACCAGTAGACGCCACCACCAGGCTCGGTCGCGATGATGCCGAAGTAGTCGTGTTCGATCGCCATCAGCTGCCCACCAGGTTCTGTGCGAAGACGTGCGGCGTGAAGCCGGTGAGGTCGCCGATGCCCTCACCCTGACCGACGAGCTTGATCGGGATGCCGGTCTTCTCCTGCACGGCGAGGACGAACCCGCCCTTCGCGGAACCGTCGAGCTTCGTCAGGACGAGTCCGGTCACCCCGGCGTGCTCGATGAACGCCTGTGCCTGCGACAGACCGTTCTGACCGGTCGTCGCGTCGAGCACGAGGAGGACCTCGGCGATGGGCGCCTGCTTCTCGACGACGCGACGGATCTTGGACAGCTCGTCCATGAGCCCGCCCTTCGTCTGCAACCGACCAGCGGTGTCGATGATGACGATCTCGGTGCCGGTCTGCTTGGCGTACTCGATCGTCTGGAAGGCGACGGAGGCCGGGTCCTGCCCCTGCTGCTGGGGGCGGACGATCTGTGCGCCCGCGCGCTCCGCCCACGTCGCCAGCTGCTCGACGGCAGCGGCACGGAAGGTGTCCGCGGCCCCCACGACGACGGTGCGGTCGTAGTTGCGGAGGAACTTCGCGAACTTGCCGATGGTGGTCGTCTTGCCGACCCCGTTGACGCCGACGACGAGGACGACCGCCGGACGCTCGCTGAGCTTCAGCGTCGTGTCGAACTTCGACAGCCGTTCCTCGACCTCCTCGCGCAGCATGCGCTGGAGGTCGCGCGGGTCGGTGGTCCGGTAGCGGTCGACGGAGGCGTGCAGGCCCGTGACGATCGACTCGGTGACGTCGGGACCGAAGTCGGCGCCGATGAGCGCGTCCTCGAGGTCCTCCCAGGTCGTCTCGTCGATCGTCGGACGTTGGAACATGCCTTTGAGGGCACCGGAGAGTGACCAGGGTGTGCGTGCAGCCATGGTCTCAGCGTAGCCGTCGGCGACGCGGTACCGTCGCGTGGGGACGAGACCGGATCAGCTCGCGCGTTCCGCTGCCACGCGCTGACCGACGACGGCCGACACCCCGTCCTGGCGCATCGAGACGCCGTAGAGGGCGTCGGCGATCTCCATGGTGCGCTTCTGGTGCGTGATGACGATGAGCTGGCTCGTCTGACGGAGGTCCTCGAAGATGGTGAGGAGCCGCCCGAGGTTCGCGTCGTCGAGGGCCGCCTCCACCTCGTCCATGATGTAGAACGGGCTCGGTCGGGCTTTGAAGATGGCGATGAGGAGGGCGACCGCGGCGAGCGAACGCTCCCCGCCCGACAGGAGCGACAGGCGCTCGATCTTCTTGCCGGCGGGCTTGACCGACACCTCGATGCCCGTGGTGAGCATGTGCTCGGGGTCGGTGAGCGAGATGCTGCCCGTGCCGCCCGGGAAGAGGATCGGGAACACCTCGGTGAAGGCGGCTTCGGTGTCGGCGAACGCCGAGGCGAAGATGACCTCCATCTTCCCGTCGATGTCCTCGATGATCGACAGCAGGTCGGCGCGGGTGCTGGTGAGGTCGGCGAGCTGTTCCGTGAGGAAGCGGTGACGCTGTTCCAGCGCGGCGAACTCCTCGAGGGCGAGCGGGTTGACCCGTCCGAGTTGGGCGTAGGTGCGCTCCGCCGCGGCGAGGCGCTTCTGCTGCTCGGCGCGGACGTAAGGCGTCGTCGGCACGTCGTCCGATTCCTCGGCCGGTTCCTCCACCGGCCCGGCGTCCGGCGTCGCGGGTCCGTCGGCGAACGCTTCGGGTGCCTCGTCAGCGTCGGGCGTCGTCGTCTCAAGCGAGACCTCCGAACCGGTGTCGTCCGGGGGTCGCACGGCCGAGCGGGCGGTCGCGCGGGGCGTCGGAGGGTCGACGGGCACGGGAACCTCGGGCCCGTACTCGGCGACGAGCACGTCTTCGACGAGCCCCAGCTCCGACCCGGCGCGCTCGAGCAGACCGGACAGGTGGAGCTTCTTCTCGTAGATCTGGAGTTCGAGCCCGTGGACGCTCTCGGTGACGACCTGCAGCCGCTGCCGGAGCGCGTGTTCTTCGCCGCGCAGTCGCACGAGTTCGGCGTTCCGGCTGGACCGCGTCGCCTCGGCTGCCGCGAGCGCGACGCGGGCCTCGGTGACCGACCGGTCGACCGAGTCGAGGACGGGCGGGAGCGCCTCCGTCACGGCGGTGGCCGCCGCGGCCTGACGCGCACGGATGACGGCGCGCCGAGCCGCTTCCTCGGCCGCCGCTTCATCGGCCTGGCGCTGCCGCTCGAGGTTCGCCACCGCGAGTTCCTCCGCCCGCACGCGTTCGCGCGCGGTCTCGAGCAGGAGGCGGTGCTGCACTTCGGCCTCGCGCGCCGCGTCCAGTTCGGCGGAGAGCCCGTCGCGTGCCGACACGTCGAGCAGCGGTCGTGGACGCGCGCGAGCGGTCTCGTGGTCCAGCTTGGCCCGCTCCACGGCGGCAGTGGCATCCGCGACGGCCGCCTCCGCCGTCCCGGCAGCAGCGAGGAGGCGGTCGTGTTCGGCCTGCGCGGATTCGTATCGGACCGTGACCCGGTTCACACGCTCGGCCTGCGAGGCTCGGTTGGCGTCGAACTCGCGGAGGGCGCTGAGCGCCGCCTGCGCGGTCTGCTTCGCCTCCTGCAGGATCGTGCGCTGCTCGGCCAGGGCGAAGCGCGCCCGTTCGATGAGCGACTCGACCTCACCGTGTCGATCGGCTGCCGCATCGCGTTCGGCCAGCAGCTCGATGCGGCTCTGCGCTCCGCCGCTCCCCCCGCGGACGATGCTGTCCGTGACGACCGCGCCGTCACGGGTCACGAGGGTGAACGCGCTGAGTGACGAGCCGAGTCGGTCGTACGCCGCGATCGCGTCGTCGAGCGAATCGACGACGAGGACCGATGCGAGGATCCCCAGCACGCCCGGAGGGGCCTCCACCAGCTCGGCAGCCGACGTGAACCCGGCCGGCGCGTCCGGAACGTCTCGTGCACCGTCGGCGATGACGATCTCGACCCGGCCGAGATCGTGGTCGGCCGCGTGATCGAGCGCCCGACGGGCAGCGTGCCGGTCGACGGCGACGGCGGCCTCCGCAAGCGTGCCGAGCGCGGCGGCCACAGCCGACTCGTGGCCGGGTCGGACCTGCACCCGGTCCGCGACGATCCCGTCGATCCCGTCGAGACCGCTCGAAGCGAGTTCGGCCGAGCCGGTCTTGAGGTCGAGGGCGCGCGAGAGTGCACTGGTCTTGGCGCCGAGCGAATCACGTTCACGCTCGAGGGTGTGCAGCTGCTCGCGCAGTCCTTCGATCTCCCCCTCGGCCTCCGCGGCGCCGCGTTGGGCCGCCTCGTAGGCGTCGTCGAGTCCGGCGTCGGCGGCGTCCGCCACGGTCGGGTCGTCCTCGAGCGCCTCGTACTCCAGCCGCGCGGCGTCCAGACGGAGGGCAGCGGCGTCGATCGCGTTCTGCTGGCGCAATGCCTCGCCACGGACCGCGGCGAGTTTGGACCCGGCAGCGTCGACGGCGCCCGCGAGCTTCGAGAGCTCCAGGTCGTGTCGTGACACGAGCGCGCTCTGCGCCGCGATCTCGACGTCCACCGCGTCGAGTGCGGCGCGCTTCGCCCGGGTGTCCGCCTGCGCCTCCTGCAACGCACGCTCCGCATCGGCGACCGCCACCCGCAATCCGTCGATCTCCGCGGTCGCGTCGGCGACCATCTGCTTCGTGATCCGGGGTTCGGCGGCCGTCGTGTCCGTCGAGGATCCGAGCAGCGCGAGCCGCTGGTTTGCGAGCGTGTACAGGTTCCTGAGGCGCTCCTGCACACTCTCGAGTTCGAAGGTGATCCGGCGGGCGTCGTCGACCGCGTCGCCGAGTTGTGCCTGCTCGATCCGGTTGATCCGCAGTTCCGCCTGTTCCAGCTGCTCCTGCAGAACGAGGCGCTCGCTGTGGCGCTCGCTCTCCGACCGGTTGTGCTCGTCGAGGGAACGCCTGAGGCCCACGACGTCGTCCGCGAGGATCCGGGCGCGGGCGTCGCGGACGACCGCGGCGATCGTCTGCGCCTCCCGGGCGATCTCCGCCTGACGGCCGAGCGGCTTCAGCTGCCGACGGATCTCCCCGGCGAGGTCGCTCAACCGTGTGAGGTTGGTCTGCATCGCCTCGAGCTTCCGGAGCGTCTTCTCCTTGCGTCGGCGGTGCTTCAGGATGCCGGCCGCCTCCTCGATGAAGCCGCGGCGCTCCTCGGGCGTCGCCCGCAGCACCGCGTCGAGCTGCCCCTGCCCGACGATGACGTGCATCTCACGGCCCAGCCCGGAGTCGCTGAGGAGCTCCTGGACGTCGAGCAACCGGCACGTGTCGCCGTTGATGGCGTACTCGCTCCCGCCGTTGCGGAACAGGGTGCGGCTGATCGTCACCTCGGTGTACTCGATGGGGAGCGCGCCGTCGCTGTTGTCGATGGTGAGCGTGACCTCGGCTCGACCAAGCGGTCCCCTGGTCGACGTGCCGGCGAAGATGACGTCCTCCATCTTGCCGCCGCGGAGGGTCTTCGCCCCCTGCTCGCCCATCACCCAGGCGAGCGCGTCGACGACGTTCGACTTGCCGGAGCCGTTTGGACCCACGACGCAGGTGACGCCCTGCTCGAACGCGAAGGTGGTGGGGTGCGCGAAGGACTTGAACCCTTTGAGCGTCAGGCTCTTCAGGTACACGCGCACCTCCTCTCCCGCGTCGCGGATGCTGTGCACTACGGTAGCGAATCCGCGGACGGACGAGGGACACCACGCTGTGCCGGCCCGCCGGGGCGGTCGTAGCATGGACCGCATCACCCAGGACGGTCTGGCGTGGGAGGGAGTCGACGATGCGTGTCACGATCGACGAGGTCGAGATCCCGGCGTCCGGGAGCTCAGCCGTGTTCGAAGCGGTCCAGGAGGTCGCGAACACGCTCGAAGCGGAGATCTGGTCCACCGACGACTTCGCCCTGACCTCCGCCATGACCCTTCCCGAGTACCGCGACCAGCGGTTCCAGCGACGCGTCCTGCTCGCCGCCGCCCTCGACGGCCGTGTGGTCGGTCGCGGCTGGCTCGGGTACGGCACCGAGGCCGACGCGGTGACGGCCTCCCTGGACGTCGGTGTCCTCCCCGAGGCGCGTCGTCGTGGGATCGGCACAGCGCTCCTGTCGGAGCTGGAGCGACGGGCCCTCGCGGCCGGCCGCCCGACGGTGACCGCCTTCACCCAGCACGCCGTCGACGACATCCCGGTCGACGAACCACTCCTCGGTGCGAGCGTCGGCGAACGGGCTATCCCTGCGAACGCCGCGGCCAGCCGGTTCATGCTCGATCGTGGATACGCCCTCGCCCAGGTCGAGCGGACCAATCGCTGCGACCTCGCCTCGATGCTCGGGGAGCTGCCGGACATCGTCGCGACGTCTCCCGCCCGAGCCGGACACGAGTACCGCCTCGTGCACTGGGTGGACCGCACCCCCGACGAGCTGCTCGGATCGCTCGCCACAGCCCGCGAACACATGGCGACCGACATCCCGGCCGCCGATCTGGAACTCGACCCCGAGGTCTGGACGCCCGAGCGGGTCCGCGCCCGCGAGGCACAGCTGGCGGCGTCTGGCGACCACGCGATCGTCGTCGCCGCCGTCCACCGCGACAGCGGCGCGGTCGCCGGGTACAGCGAGCTCGTCCTCGGCGAGGGCAAGGAACACGCGGAGCAGTGGGACACGCTCGTGCTCGCCGACCACCGGGGACACGGCCTCGGACTCTGGATGAAAGCGGCGAACCTCCTGGCGCTGGCCGATCGGGCACCCGAGCGGTCCCGGATCTACACCTGGAACGCCGACGAGAACGAGCACATGCTCGCGATCAACGACCGACTCGGGTTCCGCATCGTCGGCTACTCGGGTGAGTGGCAGCGCCGACTCCCCCGCAGTGACTGATCGTCAGGTGCGGCGCTGGCACACGGGGCAGCGGTGCGAACCGCGGTTCATGAACTGCTCACGCACGATGAGCGTGCCGCAGCGCGCGCACGGCTTGCCCTGTCTGCCGTAGGCGTTCAGGCTGTGGGCGAAGTACCCCGCCTGACCGTTGACGTTCACGTACTGGGCGTCGAAGCTCGTCCCGCCCTCGGCCAGGGCCTTGGTGAGCACGGCACGGACCTCCTCGAGCAGTCGGACGGCGCGTCCGAGGCCGAGACGGGCGGTCTCCTGCTCGGGGTGGATGCGTGCCGCCCAGAGCGACTCGTCCGCATAGATGTTGCCGATGCCACTCACGAGCGTCTGGTCGAGGAGTGCGCGCTTCACACCGGTGCGTTTCTCGCGCAGACGTCGGAGGAAGCCGGCGTCGTCGAAGGCCGGGTCCATCGGGTCGCGAGCGATGTGCGCGACCTGGTCGGGCACCATCGCGACCTCGTCGCCGAACCCGCCCGCGGCTCCGTCCGTCGTCGGGACCAGCGCGGTCACCGCCATGGAGCCGAAGATCCGCTGATCCACGAAGTGCAGCCAGAGCTCGCCGTGCTCGGGATGCTCCAACTGCAAGCGGATGCGCAGGAGCCGGTCGGCGTCGTCGCCGGGCGACCGGAGCAGCATCTGCCCGCTCATGCCCAGGTGACCGACGATCGCTTCATCGTCGTCGAGGGGGAACCAGAGGAACTTCCCGCGTCGGACGGCCGATCGGATGGTCCGCCCCGTCAGCCGGGCGGTGAAGTCGGCGACACCACTCGCGTGGCGGCGCAGGGAGCGCTCGTCGAAGACCTCGACGCCGGCGATTGTCGCACCGCTGACGGCGGGCTCCAGGCCGGCGCGGACGACCTCGACCTCAGGGAGTTCCGGCACTGATCCTCGACCAGGCTTCCAGGGCCGCCGCCATCTCGGCGTGCTTCTTGCTCGTGCCGGAGCCCGTCGCCGTGACAGCGGTGCCGACGGTGACCGTCGCGACGAACCGCCGGTTGTGGTCGGGGCCGGAGCTGGCGATCTCGTAGACGGGCGCCGGTGCACCGATGGCCGCGGCGGCCTCTTGGAGGCTCGTCTTCGGGTCCATCGCCGCCCCGAAGCGCTCGGGGTTCTCGAGCAGGGGGTTCACCAGGCGCAGGACGAGTGCTGTCGCCGCATCGGGACCGGCCGACAGGTACGTCGCGCCGATGACGGCCTCCATCGTGTCGGCCAGGATGGACGCCTTGTCGCGACCACCGGTCTGGTCTTCGCCCTTACCCAGCTTGATCCGCTCGCCCAGTCCGATCGAGCGTGCGACCTCGGCGAGCGCGATCGTCGAGACGAGGCTCGCGCGTCGCTTCGCCAGCTGCCCTTCGTCGAGGTGCGGGAAGTCGCGGTAGAGCATGACGGTGACGGCCTGCCCGAGGATCGAGTCGCCGAGGAACTCGAGGCGCTCGTTGTGCGGGAGCCCGCCGTGCTCGTACGCGTATGAGCGGTGCGTCAGCGCCAGATCGAGCAGCTCGTACGAGACGTCGACGCCCAGTTGCCGTGCGAAAACGACCACACCGGGATCGGTCTCCGATGCGGAGCCGATTCCGGTGTGGTCGGAATGATTCGTGTTCACGCTGTTCGAACGCGGACGTTCAACGCGCGGATCAGACGTCTGCGACCTTGCGGCCCTTGTACTCGAGGTACAGGGCGGTGCCCTGCGAGTCCTCGACGACCTTGGCGCGGTGCGGCAGGCTGTACGTGACGCGGCCGTTCTCCACCGTCTTCACGAGCGTCGGCACGGCGGCCTTCCACTGCGAGCGACGCGAGCGGGTGTTCGAGCGCGAGACCTTCCGCTTCGGGGGGTTTCCAGCCATGATCTATCTCTCTTCTGTGTCTGCAGTGGCGCGCTGGGCGCTACTGGCGTCTGTGTCAAGTACGGAGTCTGAGGACAAGCCCGCGAGCGCAGACCAGCGAGGATCTGCGACGTCGTGAGGGTGTCGTTCCGGACGTTCGGCCAGCCGCTCACCGGTCTCGGGGTCGAGTCCGGGGCAATCCGGCTGGCACACCGGCTGAAACGGTAATGCGAGAACTACCGCATCTCTGACCAGAGGTTCAAGATCCACGTGGTCGTCGTGAACCTCGAAGTCAGACGCTTCCGAATCAGGATACGCGAAAAGTTCCTGAATCTCGACTTCGACAGGCAGTTCGATGTCGCGGAGGCAGCGTCCGCACTCGCCGGTCGCCAGTGCGTCGACGTCGACGGTCACGAGGATCCCCTCGTGCACGGACTCGAGACGCACCTGCTCGGAGAGCGTCGTGCCCTCCTGGACGGCGACCAGACCCTCGCCCCAGCGCTCGGCGAGCACCACCTCGAGGTCGTGCTCGCGCATCTCCCCGGGACGGTTCACCAGATCGCGCACGTTGACGCTGAACGGCGAATTGTTCGTTCTCTTCCTAGTCACGATCGACGATTCTACGCCGAACCCGACGGGGAGGACGCCCTAGCCCTCCTGGAGGAAGGTCGCCACCACCTGCGGAACGTACGGGCTGACATCGCCACCGAGCGCGGCCACCTGCCGGACGAGTGAACTGGAGACGTGCGCGTGCGCCGGATCAGGCAGGAGGAAGACCGTCTCCACACCGGCGAGACTGCGGTTCATGATGGCCATGGGCGTCTCGTAGGCGACGTCGACCTGCGAGCGGATGCCCTTCACGAGCACGCTCGCGCCGACGTCCGTGCAGTAGTCGACGAGCAGGCCGACGTTCCACTGCGCGACGACGATGTTGTCGGGCAGTCCGCCGTCGGCGATGGAGCGCTCGAGCAGGGACACCCGCTGCGGCATCGGCAGCAGCGCGGACTTGTCGGGGTTGTGCACGACCAGCACATGCAGCTCGTCGAAGATGCGCGCCGCCCGCTCGATGACATCCAGGTGACCGAGGGTGACTGGGTCGAACGATCCGGGGACGACGGCGATCCGCTTCATGCCGCCAGCCTATCGGTGCTCAGTTCTTGGCGAGCGCGGCGCGGTCGGATTCGTCGAGGCGCCGGCGGAGCGCTTCGGCCAGCACCGGGTGGTCGGCGAGGTCGGGATCGGTGTCGAGGAGCTCGGCGGCATCCGCCCGCGCCTCGATGATGACCTCGCTGTCGTGCACGACCCGGAGCAGCTTGAGCGAGGACCGCCCGCCCGACTGCATGCTGCCCAGGACGTCGCCCTCGCGCCGCAGCTCGAGATCGACCTGCGCGAGATCGAAGCCGTCGAGCGTCGCGGCCACCGCGTCGACGCGCTCCCGTGCGGTGCTCTCCGCCTCCGCCGCGGTGACGAGCAGACACAGCCCGGGGACACCGCCTCGACCGACGCGTCCGCGGAGCTGGTGGAGCTGCGACACCCCGAAGCGCTCCGCGTCGAGCACGACCATCGTCGAGGCGTTGGGGACGTCGACGCCCACCTCGATCACCGTCGTCGCCACGAGGACGTCGATCTCGCCGGCGGCGAAGGCCCGCATCGTCCGGTCCTTCTCCTCCGCGCTCATCCGGCCGTGGAGGACCTCGATGCGTCGGGACGCGAGCAGTGGATGGGTACGCAGCTGCTCCACTGTGGTGAGCACGGACGCGATCGGGCGCGCCGGGTCGACGTCCTCCTCGAGCTCCTCACCGGGCTCGACCTCCTTGGCGTCGATCGCCGGGCACACCACGAACCCCTGTCGCCCCTGCGCGAGTTCCTCGGCGAGGCGCTCCCAGACGCGGGAGATCCACCGCGGGTGATCGGCCAGGGCGACCACGAAGCTCTCGATCCCCTGCCGCCCGCGTGGCAGCTCCTTGATGATGCTGACGTCGAGGTCGCCGAAGACGGTCATGGCAACGGTCCGTGGGATCGGCGTCGCGGTCAGCACGAGGACGTGCGGCGGTGTGCGTCCCTTCTGACGGAGCTGGTCGCGCTGCTCCACGCCGAAGCGGTGCTGTTCGTCGACGACGACCATCCCCAGATCGGCGAAGGTCACGGCGTCACCCAGCAGAGCGTGCGTCCCGATCACGATCCGAGCCTGGCCGGCGACGATCCGCAGCAGCGCCCGTTTGCGATCGGACGTCGGCAGCTGGCCGGTGAGCAGCGTCGGCATGAGCTCGGCCGAGAGGTCGGGGCCGAGCGAACGGACGATCGACCGCAGGTGCTGCGCCGCGAGGACCTCGGTGGGCGCCAGTAGCACTGACTGTCCCCCGCTGTCGGCGACGGCCGCCATGGCCCGGAGGGCGACGAGCGTCTTGCCCGAACCGACCTCGCCCTGGACGAGCCGGTTCATCGGATTGGGCTGCGCGAGGTCGGCCGCGATCTCCGTGCCGACCGTCTGCTGGTCGCCGGTCAGCTCGAACGGGAGCGCGGCGTCGAGGCGCTCGAGGTAGCCGCCGGCCTTCGGCACGCGGGGTTCGGCCGCCAGCGCACGGGTGGCCGCACGCTGCTGGAGCAGGGCCGTCTGGAGGAGGTACGCCTCCTGGTACCGCAGGCTGCGGCGACCGCGCTGCCAGTCGCGGTCGACCGTCGGGCGGTGGACGGCCCGGATGGCGGCGTCGAAGGAGAGCTCACCCCTCGCCGCCCGGACCGACCGGGGGACGGGGTCCTCCTGCGGCGGCAGGGCGTCGAGCACCAGCTCCACGGACTGCTTGAGGTTCCAGCTCGTGATCGTGCTCGTCGCCGGGTATATCGGGATGGGTGCCTCAGACCACGCCTTCGCCTGGGCGTCCGCGAGCGCCGGTGCGTCGGCGTCGTCGGGGAAGAGCTGATACTGCGGGTGCGCGAGCTGATAGCTGCCGCGGTAGTCGCCGACCTTGCCTGCGAAGATCCCACGCAGGCCCGGCCGGAGTTCGTTCGCCCGCCACGGCTGGTTGAAGAAGGTGAGGTTGAGCCGCCCCTGACCGTCGGAGATGACGACCTCGAGGATGGAGCCCTTGCGTTGCTTCATCTGGCGGTCGCGGACCTCGAGGACGTCGGCGACGATCGTCACGTCCTCGCCGAGCGGCAGCTGGCCGATGACCGTCAGCTCGCCGCGCTTCGCGTATCGACGGGGGTAGTGCTCGAGGAGGTCGCCGACGGTCTCCACGCCGAACGCCTTCTGGAGTGCCGTCGCGGTTCGTCCGCCGAGGACACCGCCGAGCTTCGTGCCCAGCTCGATCCCCGTCATGCCGTCGATTCTATTCGGGACCTCGGACACCGCGGTTCGCTCGGCTTCGCGCAGCCTGCGAGGATGGGACCATGGCCGGCATCAGGATCATCTCGGGTTTCGCCGGATCACGCACGATCCGGGTCCCGGGCAGCGGGACACGACCGACGAGTGATCGCGTCCGCGAGGCGCTGTTCTCCGCGCTGGAGGCTCGCGACGTGATCACCGGAGCCGAGGTGCTCGACCTGTACGCCGGCTCGGGGTCGCTGGGACTCGAGTGCGCCAGCCGGGGTGCCGCCGTGGTCACCCTCGTCGACCGAGGGTCGGAGGCCGCGAAGCTGTGTCGTGACAACGCGAGGATCGTGAGCTCGGCAGCGCCTCGCGGCGCGGCACCCCGCATCACGGTGCACGCCAAGTCGGTCGGCGCCTACCTATCCGGGGCGTCGGTCCCGTCCGACCTCGTCTTCGTCGATCCCCCGTACGACCTCCCCGAAGCGGAGCTCACGGCCAACCTCGCCGCGCTCGTCGGTCTGGTCACCGACGACGGGCTCGTGCTCATCGAGCGGAGCTCACGCTCGCCAGAACCGACCCTTCCCGCAGCACTCGAGGTCCTGCGGAAGAGCACCTACGGCGAGACCGTCGTGTGGTGGATCACGCCGGTCTGAGTCCCCGCGTCACCGCACGGTCCTCGAACACCGCTCAACCGGACGCATCGTCCCAGTCGCGGTAGGGATCCCAGCCGGCGCGACCGTCGTAGGCCACACCGTCAACGAGGACCCCGGCACCGGTCCGGGCCGTGCCGATGGTCCGGAAGCCGGCGGGGATCGTGGCTGCGGCCGGGAACGTCGCCAGGAGCGAGTGGTCCTCGCCACCGGCGAGGGCGAGCGCCACGTCGGCGCCCAGGTCCTCGGCCCGCAGGTCGATCGCGACCCCACTCGCCCGCGCGAGGCGACCGGCGTCGAGCGCGAGCCCGTCCGACAGGTCGAGCATCGCCGTGGCTCCGGCGACGGCGGCGACGACCCCGGCGGCGATCGGAGGTCGTGGTGCGAGTTGTGCCTCCACCTCGACCCGGTGATCGCGTCGCAGGCCGGCCGCCGCCTCGGCCGAGGGCACGCCGTCGGCGTCGACCCCACGCGAGAAGAGGATTCGGAGGCCTGCCGCAGCCGAACCCAACTCCCCGGCGACCGCGACCACGTCGCCGGGTCGCGCCCCGTCACGTCGCACGGGGGCACGACCCTCGAGGTCGCCGAACGCCGTCACCGCGATCATGAAGACGTCGGACACGGCCAGATCGCCGCCGACGACACCGCAACCGGGCGCGAGCTCGGCGCAACCGTCGCGCAGTCCGTCTGCGAACCCGTCGAGCACGGCGACCGGCAGGTGCTTGGGCATGGCGAGTGCGACGACGAGTGCTGTCGGACGCGCCCCCATCGCCGCGACGTCGGCCAGGTTGCTGGCCGCAGCCTTCCACCCGAGATCGTGGGCGCTCGACCACGCCAGCCGGAAGTCCGGCCCGTGGATCATCGTGTCCGTCGTGACGACGAACCGACCGTCCGGCGCGCGCACGACCGCGGCATCGTCGCCCGGCCCGAGGAGTTCGGCGTCGGCGTGCGGCAGGCGAGGGAAGATGCGATCGAGCAGCTCCCCCTCGGCGAGGTCCCCGACACAGGGCCCGACCGTTTCCTGATCGTCGGACGCGCTCCCAGACTCGTTCATGGGATCAACGGTAGCCTGGTGGGCGATGTCCCCGATCCGTGCGCTCCTCGCCACCGCCCTCGCCGCAGCCGCAACCCTGGCCCTGGCCGGCTGCGCGCCCGCCGTCGCGCTCGAACCCGCCGCCGATGCGAACAACCCGCAGTGTGCGGAGGTCACGGTGCGTCTGCCCGACGTCGTGGCCGAACTGCCCGAGCGAGGGACCGACGCCCAGGCCACCGGCGCCTGGGGCGATCCGGCGACGGTCCTCCTACACTGCGGCGTCGCGATCCCCGGCCCGACCACGCAGCAGTGCCAGTCGGTGAACGGCGTCGACTGGATCATCGACGACACCGACGCGCCGAACTACCGGTTCACCACCTTCGGACGCACGCCCGCGGTCGAGATCGTGCTCGACGGCGACGCCGTCGCCAGCAGCACCGTCCTGGCGGACCTGGCGCCCGCCGTGTCCGTGCTCCCCGTCACCGGGAAGTGCACCGCCCTCGGCGACGCCGAGCTCCCGATCCCCACCGACGGCTGACCGTTCCCGGCACCACGCCGTTCAGGACCGGGCGCGCGCGACCTCGATCAGCTCGGTGATGAGCTCGGGGTAGCTGAGCCCCGAGGCCAACCAGCAGCTCGGGAACATCGAGATCGGGGTGAACCCCGGCATGGTGTTGACCTCGTTGACGACGAAGCCGTCCGCGGTCAGGAAGAAGTCGACCCGGGCGAGGCCAGCGCAGCCCAACGCCTCGAACGCCCGACGCGAGAGGTCCTGCATCTCCGACAACTGCTCGGGACGAAGGTCGGCGGGGCAGACGAGCTCGATACCGGGCGCGTCGAGGTACTTCGCCTCGAAATCGTAGAAGTCGCGACCGGTCACCACGACCTCGCCCGCCACCGAGACGCGAGGTGCCTCGCCGGGGAGGGATTCGAGGACCGCACACTCGACCTCCCGGCCCACCAGACCGGTCTCGACGAGCACGGTCGAGTCCTCGGCGAGGGCCAGTTCGATCGCCGCACGGAACGCGTCCGGCGTGGACACCTTCGACACCCCGACGCTCGAACCGGCTCGCGCCGGCTTCACGAACGCGGGTGAGCCGAGCGATCCGAGCGACGCGAGTACCTGGTCGGGTGCCGTGGCCCAGTCGTGGGCGGTGAACCGCACCCACGGCGCGACGGCGATCCCGGCCGCCTGGAGCACCGTCTTCGTGAAGTGCTTGTCCATGCCGAGGGAGGACGCGAGGACGCCCGAGCCGACGTACGGGAGGTCGACGAGCTCGAGCATGCCCTGCACGGTGCCGTCCTCGCCGAACCGACCGTGGAGGATCGGGAAGACGATGTCGATGGGACCGAGGGTGACCGGGACGCCGTCCTCCCCGACGACGGTCAGCTCACGGCTCCCGACGCGCTCAGGCCAGCGTACGGCCGGACGTGAGGGGTCGACCTCCGGCAGGTGGGCGGGGTCGAGCGCGTACCGGCTCGGGTCGTCGACCTCGAGGACGTACGAGCCGTCGTGGGCGATCCCGACCGGGTAGACGTCGTACCGTTCGCGGTCAATCGCGGCGAGGACGCCGCCCGCCGTTGCGCAGCTGATCGAGTGCTCGCTTGAACGGCCTCCAAAGAGCACCACCACTCCGGTCTTGTGCGTCATCGTTGCTTCTCTCCCCCTGGGGTTCGTCGTCGTCGGTCGTGAGGTGCGGTGCGATGTCCTTCGGGTCGAGCGTGCCGTCGAGCACCTGCTTGACCTGTTCGACGATGGGCATCGCGACCCCCTTCGCCTTGGCCAGCTCGAGCACCGGTGCCACCGACGCGAGCCCCTCCGCGGTCTGCTGCATCTGTTTGACGACGTCGTCGAACTGATACCCCTGGCCGAGCAGACGCCCCGCCGTGTTGTTGCGGGACAGCGGCGACTGGCACGTCGCGATGAGGTCGCCGAGCCCGGCCAGCCCCGACAGGGTCTCGGGCTGCGCGCCGTGGGCCACCGCGAAGTCGGTCATCTCGACCAACCCGCGGGTGATGATGGAGGCCTTCGTGTTCTCGCCGTAGCCGACGCCGTCGACGATGCCGATCGCGACGGCGATGAGGTTCTTGAGCACACCGCCGAACTCGGTACCGATGACGTCGGTGTTCACGAAGCTGCGGAAGTACCGGTTGCGCGCGAGGAGCGCGACCGTCTGCGCCGTCTCGAGGCTCTCCGAGGAGATCACGGCGGCCGTCGGCTGCTCACGGGCGATCTCGAGCGCGAGGTTGGGGCCCGAGGCGACGGCGATACGGGACGGGTCGATGTCGAGGGTCTCGCGTATGACCTCGCTCATCCGGGATCCGCTGCGACGCTCGACGCCCTTCATGAGCGAGACGACGAGGGTGCCGTCCTCGAGGTGCGGGCGGAGCGCGATGAGGTTGTCGCGCAGGGACTGGCTCGGGACGGACAGGAACACGACCGAGGCACCGCGCACGGCGTCGACCAGGCTCGCGGTCGCCGTCATCCGCATCGGCAGATTGATCCCGGGCAGGTAGTCGCTGTTGCGCTTGGCCTCGGTGATCTCGCGAGCGAGCTCGGGTCGCCTGGCCCACATGACCACGTCGGAGCCACCGTCCGCGAGGATCTTGCCGAACGTCGTGCCCCAGCTGCCCGCTCCGAGCACGGCGACCCTCGTGGCGGCCGGTGGTTGCGGAACGTTCCTAGGACTCAAAGCGGCCTGTCTCCTTCTGCTGGTGTTTCGAGGGATCCCAACGCTCCGTGGGAGCTTGGGCACCGCGCAATTCCTCGCAGAGGGCGGTGATGGCCTGCATGACGACTTCGGTCGCCTCGTTCAGCGTCTTCGAGTCTAGCTGCCGCCCGGCGAAGGCCGAGAGGTCCACCGGCTCGCCGATGGCGACCTCGACGCGCTTCCGCAAGGGGAACACCCGCAGCCTGCCGTACCGGGGCATGACCTCCTGCGTGCCCCAGTGCGCGGCGGGGATGATCGGCAGGCCGTGCGTGAGCGCGATCCGGACCGCGCCGGTGCGCCCGCGCATCGGCCACAGGCCCGGGTCACGGGTGAGCGACCCCTCGGGGTACACGACGACACCCTGCCCGCGTTCGGTCAGGTGTGCTGCGGCGCTGACCGGGTCCATCCCGCGGGCGGAACCCTCGCGCTCGACGGGGATCTGTCCGGACTTCCGCAACAACCACCCGACCACCGGGACCTTGAACAGACTGCCCTTCGCCATGAAGCGGGGCTGTCGCCCGAGCCGCCAGACGGCCACGCCCATGATCAGCGGGTCGAACTCGCTGTCGTGGTTGGGCGACAGGATGAACGGCCCCTCCTGCGGCAGGCGTTCGCCGTGCCGGACGCGGAGCTTGACGAGAGCACTGAACGGCGGGATCGCGATCGACGACAGCAACCAGTAGATCGACGGCCTCGACCGTTCCACCCCCACGGCGGACTACTTCGTTTCGAGGACGAAGTCAGCACCGAGCTGCTGGAGCTTCACGATGAAGTTCTCGTACCCACGGCTGATGATGCCGACGTTGCTGACCGTCGACTTGCCCTCGGCGGTGAGCGCCGCAATGAGGTGGCTGAAGCCTCCGCGGAGGTCGGGTACCTCGATGTCGGCACCGTGCAACGGAGTCGGTCCGTTGATCACGGCGGCCTGCTCGAGGTTGCGCCGCGGCACCCGACGAGGCGTACCCGACAGCCCATTGGGGTGCACGACGATGTTCGCGCCCATGGTGTTGAGCGCGTCCGTGAAGCCGAAGCGGTTCTCGTAGACGGTCTCGTGGACGATCGACTCGCCCGTCGCCTGCGTCAGCGCGACGATGAGAGGCTGCTGCCAGTCCGTCATGAAGCCGGGGTGCACGTCGGTCTCGATGACCACGGGCTTCAGCTCCTCCTTGCGGTAGAACCGGATGCCGTCGTCGGTGATGTCGAACCCGCCACCGGCCTTGCGGAAGATGTTGAGGAACGTCATCATGTCCTGCTGCTTCGCGCCGCCGACGAAGACGTCGCCGTCGGTCGCGAGCGCGGCCGACGCCCAGCTCGCGGCCTCGTTGCGGTCGCCGATGGCCGTGTGGTCGTACCCCTCGAGCTTGTCCACGCCTTCGATGAGGATCACGCGGTTCGGCTCGTAGGAGATGATCGCGCCCATCTTCTGGAGGACGGCGATGAGATCCATGATCTCCGGCTCGATCGCCGCACCCTTGAGCTCCGTGGTGCCCTTAGCACGGACCGCCGTGAGCAGGACCTGCTCCGTGGCGCCGACGCTCGGGTACGGCAGATGCACCGTCGTCCCGTGGAGACCGTTCGGGGCCGAGAGACGGATGCCCTGCGGGAGCTTCTCCACGACCGCGCCGAACTTGCGGAGCGCGTCGAGGTGGAAGTCGATGGGGCGGTCGCCGATGCGGCAACCTCCGAGGTCGGGGATGAACGCCGCCCCGAGGCGGTGGAGCAGCGGCCCGCAGAACAGGATCGGGATCCGGGAGAAGCCGGCGTGCGCGTCGATCTCCTCCATGTGGGCGGACTCGACGTTCGTCGGGTCGAGGCGGAGCTCATTCGGGTTCTCGCCCTCCGTCACGTCCACACCGTGGATCTCGAGCAGGGAGCGGACGACCCGGACGTCGCTGATGTTCGGCACGTTGCGCAGGACGCTGACGTTCTCGCCGAGCAACGACGCCACCATCGCCTTGGTCACGAGGTTCTTGGCACCCTTGACCTCGATGCGGCCCCGGAGCGGGATACCGCCGTTGATCGTGATGCGGTCGACATCGAGTCCGACCGACGAGCCTGCCGCCTGTGACGCCTGGACGAGTGAATTCAAACCGGTACCTACTGCCTTGCTACTTGACGGGAATGGTGCGGGGCAGCCAGTTCGGCCGCCGGGCTTCGAATGCGGTGATCTGCTCCTCGCTACGGAGCGTCAGCCCGATGTCATCGAGTCCTTCGATGAGCCGCCACCGAGTGTAATCGTCGACCTGGAACGAAACCGTGAGATCGCCGACCGTGATGGTCCGGGAGATGAGGTCGACGACGGAATCCGCACCTGGAGCGGCCTCGATCGCGGCCCAGAGTTGCTCGAGCTCCTCCTCCGTGACCTGGGCCGCCAGGAGACCTTGCTTGCCGGAGTTCCCTCGGAAGATGTCGCCGAAGCGGGACGACACGACGACTTTGAATCCGAAGTCGCGCAGCGCCCACACGGCGTGCTCACGCGACGACCCGGTACCGAAGTCGTGCCCGGCGACGAGGATGCTCGCGCCCTGGTAGGCCGGCTGGTTCAGGACGAAGTCGGGGTCCTGGCGCCACCCGGCGAAGAGCGCGTCCTCGAAGCCGGTCTTCGTGACGCGCTTCAGGTAGACGGCGGGGATGATCTGGTCGGTGTCGACGTTGGAGCGCCGCATCGGAGCAGCGATGCCGGTGACGGTCGTGAACTTGTCCATCAGGCGTGTACGCCTTCCTGCTCGGTGGCCGCGTGTCTGCCGGGCTCGACCTCGAGGTCGGCCGGGCTGGAGAGCGTTCCGCGGATGGCTGTCGCCGCGGCGACGAGCGGCGAGACGAGGTGCGTGCGGCCGCCCTTGCCCTGGCGACCCTCGAAGTTGCGGTTCGACGTCGAGGCGCAGCGCTCCCCCGGAGCGAGCTGGTCGGGGTTCATCCCGAGGCACATGGAGCATCCGGCGAACCGCCACTCCGCCCCGAAGTCGGTGATGATCTTGTCGAGCCCCTCGGCCTCAGCCTCGATCCGAACCCGGGCGGAGCCGGGCACCACCATGACCCGCACACCCTCGGCCTTCGTGCGACCCTCGATGATGGACGCGAACGCCCGCAGGTCTTCGATCCGGCTGTTCGTGCAGGAACCCATGAAGACCGCGTCCACCGGGATCTCCTTCATCGGGGTACCGGCTTCGAGTGCCATGTACTCCAGGGCGCGCTCGGCGGCGGAGCGCTCGTTCGGGTCGGCGATGGCCGCGGGGTCGGGCACGTTCTCGCTCAGCGAGACGCCCTGGCCAGGGTTGGTGCCCCAGGTGACGAAGGGTTCCAGCGTGTCGGCGTCGAGGAAGACCTCGGCGTCGAAGGCGGCCCCCTCGTCGGTCGCGAGGGTGTCCCAGTAGGCGACGGCCTCGTCCCAGTCGGCGCCGGTCGGAGCGTGCGGGCGCCCCTGCAGGTAGTCGTAGGTGACCTGGTCGGGGGCGACCATGCCGGCCCTGGCACCGGCCTCGATCGACATGTTGCAGATCGTCATGCGGCCCTCCATCGAGAGCGCACGGATCGCCGAACCGCGGTATTCGAGGACGTAGCCCTGCCCGCCGCCGGTGCCGATCTTCGCGATGACGGCGAGGATGATGTCCTTCGCGGTCACGCCCGGCCGCAGCGTGCCTTCGACGGTGATGGCCATGGTCTTGAACGGCTTCAACGGCAGCGTCTGCGTGGCCATGACGTGCTCGACCTCGCTGGTGCCGATGCCGAAGGCCATGGCCCCGAAGGCGCCGTGGGTCGAGGTGTGTGAGTCGCCGCAGACGACCGTGATCCCGGGCATCGTGAGGCCGAGCTGCGGTCCGACGACGTGGACGATCCCCTGGTCGAGGTCGCCGAGGGAGTGGATCCGCACCCCGAACTCCGCGGCGTTGCGACGGAGGGTCTCGATCTGCGTGCGGCTGGTGAGGTCGGCGATCGGCTTGTCGATCGCGAGCGTCGGGGTGTTGTGGTCCTCGGTCGCGATCGTGAGGTCGACGCGACGCAGCGGCCGGTCGGCCAGACGCAGGCCGTCGAAGGCCTGCGGGCTCGTCACCTCGTGGACGAGGTGCAGGTCGATGTAGATGAGGTCGGGCGTGCCGTCCTCACCCTTGACGACGAGGTGGTCGTCCCAGACCTTCTCGGCGAGCGTGCGCGGGTGTTCGGGGATGCTCGGGACGGACGGATCGGCGTTCAGCTGCGACATGTCGTGGAATTCCTTCAAACGATGAGGGGTCAGGCGTCAGCGACCTCCGCGACGAGGGAGCCTGGAACTAGGCCTCGTCGCGGCTGGGAAGGAGGAGCAGCCCGGACAACATTCGCCCAGCGTACCACCCGGTCCGTGGCGGAGACGTCGGCACCGTCGTCGCTCGAGGGACGCCGGGGCCGACGCCCTGCTACTTCGGCGCGTCGATCCCGACGCGGTACTGGCCCTGGTCGTTGATGACCTCGACAGCCACCGGGTAGCTCTTCGCGTTGTACGAGAAGGTGCACTCGAACTGTGTCCCGGTCGTCGCCGGCTGGTCACTCGGGCACTCGACCTTCTCGACGTCTGCGAGGCCGAAGTCCTGCTTCAGCACCTCGGCCACACCGGTCTGCACCGAGGCTCGGTCGAGCATCGGCGTGAACAGGCGACCGACCGAGAGGAGGGTGAGCGGGACGGCGATGAGCGACGCTGCCACCGCGCCGATCAGGACGCCGACCCAGAGCTTGCGACCGAGCGGCTTCCGTGCGGGTTTCGGGCTCGCAGCAGGCTGCTGGCCCGCGACACCGTACTCGGGGCCGGGACGGAACGGACCGGTCTGCTGTGGACCGGACGGCGATCCATGTTGCTGTGGACCTGGCTGGAACGGGCCGTTCGGGTGCTGCGCCTGTCCCGGACCGAAGGGCTGTGGTCCGGTCGGGCGCGCCTGACCATACGGCGGCTGCCCCTGCGGCCGCTGGGGCTGGCCCTGAGGCTGGCCCTGGGGCGAGCCGAGCGGACGTCCCTGTGGAGCCTGGCCGGGGGCCTGACCCTGCTGAGGGCTCCCGGGCGCGTGACCGGGCTGACCGTTCGACGTCGGGGACCGGAACCCGTCCGGGCCGCCTGGCCGTCCCTGCTGCTGCGGCTGCTGGTTCGGACCTGCGTTCGAGGGCCGCTGCTGCTGCGCCCACGGCTGCCCACCAGTCGCGCCGGCGAACGGTGCTCCGGGCTGGGTGGGAGGTAGCTGCGGCGCAGGACCGTCGGGCTGCTGCCCTGGGGCGCCTCCCTGCGGACGGGGCCCTCCACCGGTCTGACCAGGCGCGGACGATCGAGACGGCCCGTTCTGCGAGGGGACGCCCTGCGGTGGTCCGTTCTGACCCTGCGGCGCGCCGTTCTGGGGTGCGCCGTTCTGCGGCGCGCCGTTCTGGGGCGGCGTCTGACGCTGCGGGCTTCCCGGTCCGAACTCCAGGCGGGGAGCGTTCGGGTCGGGGAATCCCGGCGGCTGCTGGTCAGGGCGCAGGGGGCCGCCGACCGGGGGCTTTCCGAGGTCCTCGGGTTTCTGGTCGTCGGTCATTTCCTCAACTCCTCGATCCGATCCCAGAACGCGGCCTGATCGGCCGCCGGGATCGCAGTCACGTCGAATCCTGATGGTTCCGTCGGCAGGTCTTCGAGCGTCGACGTGCCCGACACCTCGAAGCCGGCCTGCAGCTGCAGCTTGGTCTCGCTCTCGACCGTCCCGCTCAACTCCATCTTCACCAGGCCGCCCTCGGCGTTCTGGAAGATCGTCACCGGCAGGAGGGTCGCCAGGTCGTCCTCGCTGAACGACGAGACGAGGTCGTCAGGGAGGTCGAAGAGCGTCCCGACGGCCAACACGCTCTCGAGGCTGGCGCTCGTCGAGATCTGCGAGGAGCCGTCGTTCCGCATCGAGACGACGACACCGCTGAGGACGCCCTCCTTGGAGCTCCGCGTGGCTTCGACCGCGGTGTAGATGTCGCAGGCGATGGAGATGCCCGGGTAGACGCATGCGGGTCCGAGTGAGCCCTCCGCATCCTCCTCGGCGACGTACTGGGTCTGCACGGCCACCCACTCCGTCGGTGCGAGCTCCTTGAGTTCCCCGCCGAGTAGGAGGAGGTCGTATGCGGCACCCGGGAGATGGTAGATGTCGACGGTGTCGCCGTCAGCCGAGCCCTTGTCCTGGCTGAACGACGAGGTCGGGTCGCCGAAGAGGACCACCGAGTCGTTCTCATGCGACTCGAGGTCTCCCGCGACGGCGTGGACGTATGCCGAGCCGATCACGTCCGGCGCCTGGCCGATCTGGGCCGACAGCAACTCCAACCTCGCCTCGGCGAGATCCTGCATGTAGCTCTGCTGGGCGGCGGCGTCGGGGAACGCCGATCCGGTCGTCGTGCAGGCGCTCAGAGCGAGTGCGGCGCTCCCGGCCAGGGCCAGGACACCGATCCGCCGTCGGCGTCGCGTCACGCTCGCGCGGGCGGTCATGACCCCTCCGCCAGAGCGTCGTTGTACAGGGTGAGGGCCCGCTGTCCGAGGACGGGGCCTTCGAGCCACGAACCGTCGCCGCGCGAGGTGACCGAGGTGACGTACCCGGCACCGGTGGCGGGATCCAGCCGGGTCAGCCAGCCGCCGCCCGAGCAACCCGGGGTCATGAGGCAGTCGACCCGGTATCCGGCGTACCCCTTCGTGGCGGCCTGGCTCGCGCAGTAGCGCTGCGACTGACCGTCGAACGGGGCGGCGGACGGGTAGCCGATCACCGTGATGCCCTCAGGCGGGGTCCCGAAGGAGATGCCCTGGCCGCCGGTCACCTCCTGGATCTTCTGGCCCGCAGCGTTCGGGGCGAGGCGGATGAAGGCGAAGTCGTAGGCCCAGCCGTTGCCGCTCGTCGCACCACTGGCGTCCGAGGTCGCCTCGCTCGTGAACTCGTCGGGGACGTAGGTGCTGACCCCGGCCCACTGCCCGTAGGGCTGGGTCTGGCCGTTGGCCGCGTCGGCCGGGATGAAGATGATGTTCTCGGCGAGCTGTTTGCCGTACGTGTCCCAGACGCAGTGGCCCGCCGTCAGGACGAGGTCCATGGTCGGGGCGTTGACGACGCTCGCGGAACAGACGTAGGTGGCGCCGCCGATGGAGAAGTACAGACGTCCCTGCGTGGCGGCCGCCAGCCCGGTCGCCGGGTACGGGTCGCCGGCTGCGGTCGGGGCGATGGCCTTGACGTCGACGTCGGGACCGACGCCGGTACTGGGGTGCACGACCACGCCGGTGGCCTGGTCGCCCGTGAGCGTGTCCTCGCCCGGCTTCAGGTCCGGAGCCGTCGCTCCCCCGAACTTGTCGTCGGTCCAGTAGTCGTTGACCTCCTGGGGACTCGCGTCGAAGTCCTTGCGCAGCGTGTCGTCGGTCCCGCCGGCGACGTCGACGATCGGGCCTGAACCACCGGCGACGGGCTCCCCCGTCACCGGGATGGAGCACCCCGTCAGCAGGGCGGCGAGGATCAGGACTGCGGCTGTCGCCGGAGCGCGGCGCTTCTGCTTCACGGTCACCCGGCCAAGCTAGCACGCAGCAGCATTCGGCGAGATCAGTGCGGGCCCTGCCTGTGAAGCCTCCCGGAGGGCGTGCACAGACATCCCGGGGCGCCCTCGGGCCACCAAATGAAGGAAGCCCCGCTCCCTGATGACTCAGGAGAGCGAGGCTTCGTTCGGTGTTGTGACCCCAACGGGATTTGAACCCGTGCTGCCGCCGTGAGAGGGCGGTGTCCTAGGCCGCTAAACGATGGGGCCGTAAGCAACGGATATGAGTATGCCATACGATTTCGAGCGGTACAAATCGAGGCCACCAGCGGCATCCGACGGGCGTGTCGCGCGGTGGTCGCGGTCGGGTGGACACGCTCAGGCGAGTACGCGGAGGGCACCGGGGACCACGTCGATCGTGACCGGCAGTGGACCGATCCGCTCCCCGTCGGCATAGGCCGTGATGTCGTCCGCGGCGATCGAGACCGAACGGACCCGCGACAGTCGCACGATGTCCAGATCCGTGTGCGCACCCGAGAAGACCTTGGGGAACAGCCGGAGGAATCGGAACCGGGACACGGGTGCGACGACGAACAGGTCGAATCGGCCGTCGGCGAGGTCCGCCTGCGGCGCGATGAGCATGCCCCCGCCGATCGAGGTGTTGTTCGCGACGGCCAGGAGGACGGCGTCGACCGTCTCCGGCGCCCCGTCCACGGTCAGCTCGTACCGGCGGGGTCTCAGAGCCAGGAGTTCCCGGAGGATCGCGATCGTGTACCGGCTGCGCCCGCGCGGCCGTCGCATGCGGTTCGCCCGCTCATTGACGAGGGCGTCGAAGCCCGCGGACACCGCACCGACGAACCAGGTCGTCCGCTCGCCGTCCGTCGCCGTGCCGGCGTCGATCACCCGCGGCTCGCCCTCGAGCGCACGGAGCAGGGACGCTATCGCGGCTGCGGGATCGCCCAGTGGGATCCCGAGCCCCCTCGCGATGTCATTGCCCGTACCGGACGGGACCACGCCGAACGGCAGGCCCGAGTCGCGTACCGCTTCGACGGCGAGACTCACCATACCGTCGCCACCGACGACGACGAGCGCGTCCAACCCAGCCTCGATGGCAGTCTGCACCGCGCTCCGGAGCTGCCCGACGGTCTGCTCCTGCAGGCGGACGGCGCGGTGCCCGGCCTGCTCGAGGGCATCGAGCACCATCGGGCCCACGGTTCGGGTCGAGCCGAACGACGCGGTCGGGTTGATGGCGACGCCGATGCGTCGGGGCTGCGTGGTCACCAGCCGATTCTGGCAGGCCTGCAGCGGGCGGACACCCGGACGACCGGGTTGCCTCCGGCGCTCCCACGGTATTCACTCGTCCTATGAGACTCACGAAGTTCGAACATGCAGCATTCCTCCTCGAGACGGACGGCGCCAAGCTGATCGTCGACCCGGGCGCGTTCACGTCGCCGATCGCCGATGTGGAGCACACCGCGGCGGTCCTGATCACGCACCTGCACCCCGACCACTGGACCGCTGAGCACCTCGACCGTATCCTCGCCGCGAGCCCGGAGGCCATCCTCTACGGACCGGCCGGTGTCGCCGCCGCCGCGGACGGCTACGACATCACCGTCGTCGCCCCGGGCGACGTGGTCGAAGCCGGGCCGTTCACGCTCCGCTTCTTCGGCGGGACCCACGCGGTCATCCACTCGTCGATCCCGGTGATCGACAACGTGGGCGTCCTCATCAACGACCTCGTGTACTACCCCGGCGACTCCTTCGCCGTCCCAGAGGGCGTCGAGGTCGACGTCCTGGCCGCGCCGGCGGGTGCACCGTGGATGAAGATCTCCGAGGGCATGGACTTCGTCACCGCCGTCGCGCCGAAGCGCGCGTTCGGGACGCACGAGATGGTGCTCTCAGGGCCGGGACAGAGCATGTCGCACGACCGCCTGCAGTGGGCGACCGAACAGGGCGGCGGGACCTACTACCCGCTCGCCCCGCTCGACACGCTCGAGGTCTGAGACCGACCGACTACCGGCGGCGGAAGTTCGCCGCCGCCGGGCAGTCGAACGGGTCGCGGGCTGAGAGGCCGACCCGGTTGAGGTACTCGATGACGATGGCGTAGGACTGCAGGAGGGTCGTCTCGGTGTACGGCACTTGCTGGGTCTCGCAGTGCTCCCGCACGATGACGCGAGCACGGGCCAGAGCCGGGCGAGGCATGCTCGGGAACAGGTGGTGCTCGATCTGGTAGTTGAGACCGCCCATGAACGTGGCCATGCCGAAGCCGCGGACGTTGCGGGAGGTCAGCACCTGCTTGCGGAGGAAGTCGAGCTTCACGTCGGCGGGGATGATCGGCATGCCCTTGTGGTTCGGGGCGAAGGACGCACCCATGTAGACGCCGAAGACCGCGAGCTGGACGCCGAGGAACGCGAACGCCATGCCGACGGGCAGGAAGAGGAAGATCGCGGCCAGGTACAGACCGACGCGGGCGACGATCATGCTGATCTCGGCCGCACGGCCGTCGACCTTGCCCGGCCCGAAGAGGGTCTTGAAGGACAGCGCGTGGAGGTTGATGCCCTCGAGCATGAGGAGGGGGAAGAAGAGGTAGCCCTGCTTGCGGGTGATCAGCGCCTGCAGGCCCTTGGCCTTCGCCGCGTCCTCTTCGATGAAGGAGATCGTGTCGATCTCGATGTCCGGGTCCTTGGTGACCTGGTTCGGGTTCGCGTGGTGGCGCGTGTGCTTCGTCATCCACCAGGAGTAGCTGATGCCGACGATGCCCGCCGCGAGGAAGCGGCCGGCGCGGTCGTTCGCCCGGCCCGACTCGAAGACCTGACGGTGCGAGGCCTCGTGGGCGAGGAAGGCGAACTGCGTGAGGACGATTCCGAGCGCGCCGGCGATGAGCAGCTGGAACCAGGATTCACGGAGCAGGACGAACCCGGTGACGCAGCCGAGGAGCGCGATCACGAGGAACGAGAACGTGAGGATGTAGAACGTGCGGTGGCGGCGGAGGAGTCCCGCCTCGCGAACCGTCTTCAACAGCGACGAGTAGGAGCTGGTGACGTTCGCAGCGCCGGGCTTGCGGGGGCTCGTGGCACGAACCGGGCCGAGGATGGCTTCAGTTGACATGGGCACTCCGGAGGAATCGTGTCGACTTCCCAGCCGGGGCGGTGAGCGGACGCTCGGACGAGCATGAGCTCTACAGATGGCCTCAGCCTACGGTCGGTGGCTGGAGAATCACCCCGCATGGCGAGATCCGCTGGAGATACCCAGGCACCACGACGAATGTGGGAAAAAGACGCAGAATTGGCCAATCCGTTACGTGTTCGGCTGCCGTTTCGAGCCGAGATGGGCTAACGTGGATCGAAGTTGTTGTGTTGCGCAGGTATTTCAAGCCGCGTTTCCACCGATGGATACGCTGCTTTTCTGAGGAGCGAGCAAAGAACACCGCGACGAACGGGCCCGAAAGTCGGGAACGGTCACTCATGAAAGAGGAAATACATTGTCAACTGGAACTGTGAAGTGGTTCAACGCCGAAAAGGGCTTCGGATTCATCACTCCTGACGACGGCAGCGCCGACGTCTTCGCACACTTCTCCGCCATCGCGACGAGCGGCTACCGCTCGCTCGAGGAGAACCAGAAGGTCGAGTTCGAGACCAACCAGGGCCCCAAGGGCCTGCAGGCCGAGAACATCCGCCCCCTCTGATTCTCTGATCAGTCGGAGCTGACGATCCGAGCGGCCGGTCATTCCAGCCCTCGCGTCTGAGACACCGAGAACCGCCCCTGACGTTCGCGTCAGGGGCGGTTCTGTGTGTCCGGGGTGGGTTTCGTGTCTCCGGGGCGGTTCCGGTCCGTGCCTCCGACCGACTCTCCTGCGGCTACTCCTGGACAGGGAGGATGAGCTCAGGTCCATCGCCCTGCAACGGCGCCACCCGGTGGAAGACGAGCTGCTCCGCGACGTCGGTCGCTGCGGACACCATCTCGTCGACCTCGTCCTGATCGGCCTCGTGGTGTGGATCGAGCCAGGCGTCCCAGCATTCCGGAGGCAGCGTCACGGGCGTCCGAGGGTGCAGGTCCTGCAAGGCACCGACCGCCGGCCGCGTGAGGATGGTCGCGCTCAGCACCCAACGCCGCGGGTCGTCGTCCGCGAGCGAGCGGTCGCGCCACCACGAGTACAGGGCCGCGAAGACGATCGGTTCACCACCCGCGGTCTGCACGTAGTACGGGGTCTTCGTCGCGCCCTCGGTGTGCCACTCGTAGTACCCGGCGGCAGGCACCAACGCGCGCTTCTGTTTGACCGATGGCGCGAACGTGGGCTTGGTGGTGACCTCCTCCGCGCGAGCGTTGAACGTCGGGTACTGACTCTTCAGCTCGGTGGCGAACGACGGCACGAGTGACCACCGCGCCGATTCGAGCCGGCGGACCACCGGGCCCGTCTTCACCGAGTCGAGGATGATCGGGATCTGCTCGGTCGGGCGCACGTTGTACGAGGGCCCGGGCAGCTCGGCAGCCGCGTGGTCGATGTCGAAGAGCTCGATGAGTTCCTCGGTGGATTCGGTCACGACGAAACGTCCGCACATGGGCCCAGCGTACCGGGCGCCGCTGACACCGCGGACCGCGTGTCGGTGGGATGCGCGACCATGGTCGAGTCATCCATCAGTCGTCGCCGAGGCCGCATCGAGCCGGTTGACTTGTTCGAAGATATGTTCGAATATTGAGCCATGGCCCTCCGCGCACTCGTCGACTCCCCCGTCAGGGCGGACACCGCGACCGAGCTGCACGAACTCCAGGGGCGCATCAAGCGGATGCAGGGCACGCGCCTCGACACCCGATCCCTGCCGACCGCCCCTGAGCTCTCCCGACTCCTGCCCGGCGGCGCCCTCCAGGCCGGAGGCAGCTACTCCGTGCTCGGCTCCACGGCGCTCGCCATGTCGCTCATGGCCGGGCCGTCCGCAGCCGGGACCTGGTGCGCCGTCATCGGTCTCCCGTCGTTCGGTGTCGAAGCGGCGGCCTCCATGGGCATCGACCTCGAACGACTCGTCCTCGTCCCCCAACCCGGTCCGGACTGGCTCACGGTCACCGCCGCCATGGCCGACGTCGCCGGCGTGCTCATCACCGCGCCTCCCGGACGGATCGCCCCGAGCGACGCCGCCAGACTCGCGGCTCGCCTCCGGCAGCGCGAGGCCGCACTGATCGTCCTCGGTCCCTGGCCGCAGAGCGATGCGACGTTGCGCGTGACCGAGAGCTCCTGGAGCGGCCTCGGAGCGGGGCACGGACATCTCCTGCATCGGCGGCTCACCGTCAGCTCGATGCTCGGCCAGGGGGCTACGGGCCGACCCAGGACCGCGCACCTGACGCTGCCTCTGGGATCGACCGAGGATCGCACCACGCAGCTCGCCGGCTCCGGCCTCATCGACGACGACACGGTCGTCCGGCTCCCCATGGTCGTGAACCGATGACGACCGAACCGCTTGCGGGACCAGTCGAGCGCACCATGGTCCTGTGGTGCCCCGACTGGCCGATCGTGGCGGCACGACTCTCCGGGACACTGCCCGAGGACACGGCCGACGCTCCGCTGGCCCTGGTCGAGCATGGTGAGGTCCTGGCCTGCGATGCCACCGCACGTGGAGCGGGAGTGCGGCGAGGACTCCGTGTCCGCGAGGCCGAGGCCCGCTGTCCGGAACTGGCGACCGCCGACTACGACCCGGTCGTCGACACCCGCGCCTTCGAGCCGATCCTCCTCGGCATCGAGGAACTCATGCCGGGCGTCCAACCGTTCCGGGCCGGGCTCTGCGCCATCCGATCCCGAGGACCGAGCAGATACTACGGCGGCGAGTCGGCTGCGGCGGAGGTGCTCCTGGCCCGTCTCGACGAGCTCGGCGTCCCCGATGCACGGATCGGCATCGCCGACGGCCCCTTCGCCGCGGAGCAGGCTGCGAGGTCCACCGCGTTGCAGCAGAACGGTTCCCGGATCCTCGTCATCCCCTCCGGAGCCTCTCCCGCCTTCCTGGCCCCGCTCCCCCTATCCACCCTCGGGCGCCCCGAACTCAGCTCACTGTTGCACCGGCTCGGGATCAGCACCCTGGGAGCGTTCGGCGCGCTGCCCGCGACCGAGGTCCGCGACCGCTTCGGCCCCGACGGCGCCCGAGCGCACCGCCTGGCAGCCGGCGCGGACGCCCGCAGCGTCGTCCCCCGCGTGCCACCCACCGAGCTGGCCGTGTCGATCGCCTTCGAGCCCCCGCTCGACCGCATCGACCAGCTGGCCTTCGGGTTCCGGCAGTCTGCGGAACGGTTCATCACGGGCTTGACCGAGGCCGGCCTCGTGACCACCGCGATCACGATCAGCATGCGGAGCGAGCGCGGGGAGCGCTCCACCCGCACCTGGCTCCACCCACGTTGGTTCACCGCCGGCGACGTCCTCGATCGCGTGCGCTGGCAGTTGCAGGGCGCGTCGAACATCGATCACGGTCTCGCTTCGCCCGTCGAACTCGTCGAGGTCGTCCCGGAGACCCTCGACGACGCTGCGGAACACGAGGAAGGTCTCTGGGGCAGCGGACCGGACGAACGCATCCACAGCGGACTCGCCCGCGTCCAGAGCATGCTCGGTCACGACGGCGTCGTGACCGCGGTGCGGTCCGGCGGACGCCTCCTCCTCGACCGCCGCATCCTCGTCCCCTGGGGCAGTGTCCCGCCGGGTGGCGAGGCGGCCGTGGCCGAACGCCGGAACCGGCCGTGGCCCGGGACCATCCCAGGGGCGGCTCCATCGACCGTCTTCGACACCGTCGTGCCGGTCGAGGTCGTCGACGCGATGGGCCTGGCTGTGGCGGTCGACGAGCGCAGCTCCGTGAGTGCAGCACCCGCTCGCTTCTTCGCCCTCTCGGGCTGGCACGTCATCGACGGATGGGCCGGCCCCTGGAGCATCGACGAACGCTGGTGGGACGACGACGGCCACCATCGCGTCCACCGTCTCCAGGTCCTCGACGACTCGGGCGACGCCTGGCTGCTCCTCTTGGAGGAACAGCACTGGAGGGCCGAGGCCCGCTACGACTGAACCGCATCACGTCCGCACCGCACCGCATGACGAAGGAGCCCAGCATGGGATGGAACAACCCCCCGGTCTCATGGTCGGAGTTCGAGCGCCGCCTGTCCGACGCGAGCCGACCGGCCACCCTGCCGTTGGGCGCCGACGGCGGGGACAGCCCGGCCTGGTCGCGGAAGCGTCAACCGTACGTCCCCGAACCACCCGAGCAGCGCCCGTCGACGACGCAGGTCCCCTACGCGGAACTCCACGCGCACTCGAGTTTCAGCTTCCTCGACGGCGCGAGCCCGCCGGAGCGCCTCGTCGAGGAGGCTGCGGCACTCGGCCTACACGCGCTCGCGCTCACCGACCACGACGGTTTCTACGGCGTCGTCCGGATGGCCGAGGCGGCGGAACGGTTCCCCGACCTCCGGACGGTCTACGGTGCCGAACTGTCCATCGGTCTGGACCGACCGCAGAACGGCGTCCCCGACCCCGTCGGGCATCATCTGCTACTGCTCGCCCGCCGGGCAGAGGGGTATCACCGCCTGGCCGGCGCGATCACGGACGCACAACTCGCCGACGGAGCCGAGAAGGGCCACCCGATCTACGACCTCGAGCGGCTCGCCGCCTCCGTCGCCGGCCACGTGACCGTGCTCACCGGGTGCCGCAAGGGGTTCGTCCGCACCGCGCTCCGTGAGCACGGTCTGGAGGCCGCCGCCGCCGCGGTCGACCGACTCGTCGCCCTGTTCGGTCCGGAGCACGTCGTCGTCGAGTTGAGCGACCACGGCCACCCGGAGGACTCGGCGGAGAACGATGCACTCGCCGAGATCGCGGCGTTGCTCGACCTCACCGTCGTCGCGACCGGCAACGTCCATTACGCCACGCCCGAGCAGCATCGACTCCAGACCGCGCTGGCGGCCGTCCGAGCACGACGCAGCCTCGACGAGCTCGACGGATGGCTTCCCGCGGCCGGAACCGCGCACCTGCGGAGCGGAGCCGAGATGGCGGACCGGTTCGCCAGATACCCCGGAGCGGTGGCACGGAGCGTCGAGCTGGCCGACGAACTCGCCTTCAGCCTGCGGGCGGTCCGCCCGAAGCTCCCGCGACAGCGCGTCCCGGAGGGCCATACGCCCATGAGCTGGCTTCGGCACCTCGTACTCGAAGCCGTCCCCGTCAAATACCCCGACGCCACTCCCGAACACCACCGACGCATCGAACGGGAACTCGAGGTCATCGAGCAGAAGGACTTCCCCGGGTACTTCCTGATCGTGCACGACATCGTCAGCTTCGCCCGCGGCCGGGGCATCCTCTGCCAGGGGCGGGGTTCCGCCGCGAACTCGGCCGTCTGCTACCTGCTCGGAATCACCGCCGTCGACTCGATCTTCTACGAGCTGCCGTTCGAACGGTTCCTCTCCAGCATGCGGGAGGAGGAGCCCGACATCGACGTCGACTTCGACTCCGACCGGCGCGAGGAGGCCATCCAGTACGTCTACGAGACCTACGGACGCCGCAACGCCGCCCAGGTCGCGAACATCATCAGCTATCGACCGAAGTTCGCCGTCCGCGACACCGCCAAGGCGCTCGGGTACAGCCCCGGTCAGCAGGACGCCTGGTCGAAACAGGTCGAGCGTTGGGGCGGGGTCATGTCGAGCACCGACCACGACATCCCCGAGCGCGTCGTCGGCCTCGCGCAGCAGATGCTCACCCTGCCCCGGCACCTGGGCATCCACTCGGGTGGCATGGTGCTGACCGATCGGCCGGTCGGCGAGGTCTGCCCGATCGAGCACGGGCGCATGGACGGTCGCACGGTCCTCCAGTGGGACAAGGACGACTGTGCCTGGATGGGTCTCGTCAAGTTCGACCTCCTGGGTCTCGGCATGCTCTCGGCCATCCAGTACTGCTTCGACCTCGTGGCCGAGCACACCGGAGAGCGCTGGACCCTCGAGACCATCCCGAAGGACGAAGCAGGGGTCTACGACCAGCTCTGCCGGGCCGACACCATCGGGGTCTTCCAGGTGGAGAGCCGCGCGCAGATGGGCATGCTGCCGCGCTTGCTCCCCCGCCGGTTCTACGATCTCGTCATCGAGGTCGCCATGATCCGCCCGGGGCCCATCCAGGGCGGCGCGGTGCACCCCTACCTGCGCCGGAAGACCGGCCAGGAACCCATCACCTACCTCCACCCGAGCCTCGAACCGGTCCTCGAACGCACGCTCGGCGTGCCGTTGTTCCAGGAGCAGCTCATGCAGATGGCGATGGCCGTCGGTGGGTGCTCGGCCGAGGATGCGGACCTCCTGCGTCGGGCGATGGGATCGAAGCGCGGCGAGGAGAAGATCGAGAGCCTCAAGGACACGCTGTACCTCGGCATGGCCGGTAACGGCATCGTCGGTGCGGACGCCGATGCCGTGTACGCCAAGATCCAGGCCTTCGCCAACTTCGGCTTCGCCGAGAGCCACTCCCTGAGCTTCGCCCTCCTCGTCTACGTGAGCGCCTGGCTGCGCCTGCACTACCCGGGGGCCTTCCTCGCGGCCCTGCTCAGGGCGCAGCCCATGGGGTTCTACTCGCCGATGACGCTCGTCGCCGACGCCCGCCGACACGGCGTCTCCGTCCTTCGTCCCGATCTGCATCGCTCCGGTGCGCAGGCCGGCCTCGAAGCGCTCGACCCGGAGGCCACCCCCGGCGCCCCGGTCGCTCCCGGCGGGCGCACGCGCTGCCTCGAACACGAGCAGGGGCCGACCGGGCTCTTCGATCCGCTCCTTCCCGACGATTCGGCAGGACACCGGCGCGACGGCGCACTCGCCGTCCGGCTGGGACTCTCCTCCGTCCAGGGGATCGGTGAGGAGCTCGCGAAGCGGATCGTCGCCGAACGGGAGTCCGGCGGGCTGTTCACCAGCCAGGCCGACCTGGCCAGGCGGATCGGCCTGAGCTCCTCGCAGTTGGAGTCGCTGTCGGCGGCAGGCGCCTTCGACGGATTCGGCCTCACGCGTCGTGAGGCGATGTGGGGCGCAGCGCAGGCCAGTCGGCATCGTCCCGACCAGCTCGAGGGGACGTTCACGACCGTGCAGCCGCCGTTGCTCCCGGTTCCGACGGCCGCCGAACAACTCATCTCCGACATCTGGTCGACCGGGATGTCGACCGACGACCACCCCATCCGCCACGTCCGTGCCGAACTCACGCGTCGAGGTGCGCTGCGGTCCGACGAACTCCTGACGGCGCAGACGGACCGTCGCGTGGAGGTCGGGGGTGTCGTGACGCACCGGCAACGGCCGGCGACAGCGAGCGGCATCACCTTCATGAACCTCGAGGACGAAGCGGGACTCGTCAACGTGATCTGCAGCGTCGGGGTCTGGAACCGGTATCGCCGCGTTGCCAGGCAGGCCCCGGCGATGGTGGTCCGCGGCATGCTGGAGCGATCTCCGGAAGGCATCGTCAATCTGGTGGCGGATCGGTTGGAAGCGCTCCGGATCGGAGCGAACACCCGTTCGCGCGACTTCCAGTGACCGGCCACGACCAAACCACGGCGGGCTCCTCCTCCGAACACCCTCTACAGCACAGCACGAGTCTCATGGGATTCCCAGGCAAGCCCCGGGAAGGAATGACCGGGAGCCACCCGGCGTTGTCCCCAGTGTTGAGTAGACCAGAAGGGGGTCACCCATGGCGAGAGTGTACGAAGAGATCGAAGGCCGGACCGGCGAGGTGGAACGGTACCGTCACCACCCGAACGGCAAGGGCATGGTCGCAGCTCGTGCACTGATCGATCCGTCGGCGTTCATCGAACGCACCACTTTTGTAGAGGCTGACGCGGACATCCGTGCCAACGCCTGGATCGGTGCCGGAACCTGGATCGACCGGTCTGCAGTGATCGGCGAAGGCGCCTTCATCGGCGCGAACGTCCACATCGGCGAGCGCTGTGTCATCGGACGCGGAGCGCGGGTCGGAAGCGACGCCCGACTCGGCGCCGACGTCCAGGTCGCCCACGGCGCGAGCGTCGATCGTGACGCCCGGGTCGCCGACCGCGCGCTGGTCGGTGGCGAGCGCCCGGTCATGACCGAACCGACGGTTCGCCAGACGAACCGCGCCCCGCGGCGTCCCCGTGCGAACGGCACCGACCGGTTCGGGAAGGCCGCCTGACCAGCTGCCCCATCATCGACGAAGGGCCCGGACTCGAGCGTCCGGGCCCTTCGTCGTCTCAGCCGGACGTGTCGCGCATGTCAGACGACTAACATATCAGGATGGACCTGAAGGACTACCTGCGCATCCTCCGCGATCGCTGGCTACTCATCGTCGCGATCACCGCGGGGGCTGCCGCGCTCGCCCACGGGTACACCCTCATCACCCAGCCCGTATACCGGTCGACGGGCCAGCTGTTCGTCGCGGTCACCGGCGGCGACTCCGTCGGGGACCTCAACCAGGGCAACGCCTTCGCCCAGAGCCGCGTCGCCTCGTACGTGATCCTCGCCACCGGTTCGACCGTGCGGTCCACGGTGGCGGAGCGCCTCGATCTCGACCCCGCGTCACTCATCGGCACGATCTCGGCATCCAATCCCGCACAGTCGGTCCTGATCGACATCTCCGCCGTCGACAGCGATCCGGTTGCGGCGGCCCGCATCGCGAACACCGCGGCCCAGGTGCTCGTCGACCTCGTCGACGACGTCGAGAGCGCCAACGAGGTGGACTCCGCGGGTGCGCCGGGTGCTCCGGCCCCGGTCGGCCTGACGATCGTGGAACAGGCGTCTCCACCACGTTCCCCCGTCGCGCCGAACGTGCTGCAGAACCTCGCGGTGGGTGTCCTCACCGGCCTCGCGCTGGGCGTCGGGATCACGCTGCTCATCGAGGTCCTCGACACCCGACTCCGTGGTCGCACGGCGATCGAGAAGCTCACGGACACGAGCATCCTCGGCGCCTTCCACACGGAACCCGTCGACGCGGCCCAACTCATCGTCGGATCGACGGAGAGCTACAGTCGTCGCGCCGAGAGCTTCCGGCAGCTTCGGACACACCTCCAGTTCGCCTCCATCGACGGCGGACTCCGCAGCGTCATGGTCACGTCCTCGGTTCCGGGCGAGGGGAAGAGCACCACCTCGGCGAACCTCGCGCTCGTCCTCGCCGAGGCGGGGAACTCCGTCCTCCTGGTCGATGCCGATCTGCGCCGACCCCGCCAGCACGAGATGTTCGGTCTCGAAGATGCGGTCGGGCTCACCACCGTGCTCACCGGCAGGATCAGCCTCGGCGATGCCGCGCAAGCGGTCAACGGGGCGGGGCGTCTCGCCGTCCTCACCTCCGGCGAGCTGCCGCCGAATCCGAGCGAACTCCTCGGATCAGCGGCGATGGAGCGCGCGCTCTCCGAGATGGAACGGGCCTACGACGTGGTGGTCATCGACACGCCCCCGCTCATCAACGTCTCGGATCCGACAGCGCTGTCCACCCTCGCGAGCGGAGTCCTGCTCGTGGCGTCGGCCGACGGACGCCTGCACCGCGACCAGCTCCGGCAGTCCCTCGAGAACCTCAGCTTCGTCCAGGCGAAGCTCCTCGGGGTCGTCCTCAACCGCGTCGAGGTCGCTCGAGGAGAGCAGTCGTCGTCCTACGCGTACTACCACCGGGCCGCCTCGACGCGTCGACCACGGCGGACCACTGCATGAACACCCCGCACGATCCGCCTCCGACCCGGATCCTGATCGTCTGCACCGGCAACGTCTGTCGATCCCCGTATGCCGAGTTCCTCCTCGGTGCTGGACTGGCGGAGGTCGATGCGTCCGGCTTCGAGGTTCGGAGTGCCGGGACGGGGGCGCTGCGCGGACACCCGATCGACGCCTGGAGCACGATGTTGCTCGGTCCGCTCGCTGCGACAGCCGCCGGGTTCACCGCGACGCAGCTCACCGCCGGCCTCGTCGCTCGTCAGGACGTCGTCCTGACCATGACACGGGAGCACCGCAGCGCCGTCCTCAGATCGTGCCCGGAGGCGCTGCGTCGGACCTTCTCCCTGCGCGAGTTCGCCCGACTCCTCGACACCGTCGACCCGGAACGACTCCCCCGCTCGCGAGCAGCGCGCTGGATGGGTCTCGCCCCAGAACTGGCGGCCAACCGCACGAGCGCACAACTCCCCGATCCGGCCCAGGACGACGTCGTCGACCCGTTCGGTCAGGGCCCGGAAGTTTTCCGTCGGATGGCGTCGCAGATCGCTCCGGCCGTCGAGCGGATCGTCGCGTTCGAGCGCAGGGCCGTCGAGGAGGCTTGGGAGCAGCGGTGAGGGAGGTCCGTCGTTCGATCACATCTGCTGGGCCATGGAGCGGCACAGCACACCGGAAACGATGAAGGCCCACGAGGTGATCGCGGGCCTTCGTCGTGATGTTGCCGTCTGGCTGGGGTACCTGGACTCGAACCAAGAACAACTGAACCAGAATCAGTCGTGTTGCCAATTACACCATACCCCACTGTCAGAACCGAAGCCCCGACCGAAGAACAACACTAGCCTACGGAGGCGGCCGTCTCAAATCGGAGCGTCCCGGGCGCGTCGCGCACGCTCAGCCGGGGACGCCCGCGAGGTCCCGGTTGAGTGCTCTGGACACCCGAGCGCCGTTCCCTGCCGCGACGATGAGCTGCTGCGGACCGGGAGGCGTGATGTCCCCGGCGGCGTACACGCCCGGCACGGACGTGCGTCCCCAGGCGTCGACGACGACGTACCCGCCCGCGTCACGGTCGAGGGCGAGCTGTTCCAGGTATCCGAGGGGCACGGCCCATTCCGGCCGCACGAAGCCCCCAGAGCGCGGGATGAGCGCACCGTCGGCGAGGCGGACACCGGTGAAGCCGTCGCGGCCGCCGTCGAGTTCCGCGATCACACCCCGCTCGACCCGGATGCCCGCGGAGGCGAGCGCGGCCTCCTCCGTGCCGGTCACGGTGTCGGTCCCGTTCGTGAAGACGATGAGGTCCGACGACCACTGCGCGATGAGGATCGCCCATTCCGCCAGGTCTGGCGTCTCGCCGATGAGCGCGAGCGGCGCGTCGGCCTTCTCGTACCCGTCGCACTCGACGCAGCTGTGCAGGTCCGTCCCGTAGAAGGCTCGCAGGTTCGCGACCTTCGGCAACGTCTCCGTGAGACCACTGGCGACGACGACCGTCCGGGTCACGACGTCGCGGTCAGGCTCGCCGCGGACCCCCTGAGCGACGACGTGGAAGCCGTCAGTAGTCGCTTCGATGGACTGCACGGACGCGAACTGGACCTCCGCGTTCGCGTAGGCCGACACCTCTTCGCGCCCCATCCGACGGAGATCCAGCGGAGCGATGCCGTCGCGGGTGAGAAAGCCGTGCGAGCGCAGCGTCGCAGCGTGCCGTGGGCGATTGCCGTCGAGCACGAGGACGCGCCGCCGCGCGCGCGCCAGGTTCAGCGCGGCCGAGAGTCCCGCGGGTCCCCCGCCGACCACGACGACGTCGTACGAGTCGCTCATGACGCGAGGTGCACGGAGAGCCGATCGAGTCGCGTGACCGATTCCGTCTTCCCGAGGATCTCGAGCGACTCGAACAGCGGCGGGGAGATCCGACGACCGGACGCGGCGAGGCGCAGCGGGCCGTAGGCGATACGGGGCTTCAGACCGAGGCCTTCGATGAGCGCACCGGCGAGCGCGTCCTGGATCGATCCGGCCGTCCACTCCGACTCGGGGACGAGCTCGAGTGCGCCGATGGACGCTGCGAGCACCTCTCCGGCGTTCGCCGGAAGACCCTTGAGCGCGTCCTCCTGGTACTCGAGCTCCGAGGCGCCACGGAACAGGAAGCCGAGGAGCGCGGGGACCTCGCCGAGCAGCGCGATGCGCTCCTGGACGAGCGGGGCGGCCTGCTCGAGCACGGCCTGCTGCGCCTCGGTGACGGGCTCGCTCACCACGCCGGCCTCGACGAGGTACGGCGTGATGCGGCTGAGGAAGTCGGCCGGCTCCAGCAGTCGGATGTGGTCGCCGTTGATGGACTCCGCCTTCTTGAGATCGAAGCGCGCCGGGTTCGGGTTGACGTCGACGACGTCGAACGCGGCGATCATCTCGTCGATCGAGAAGACGTCGCGGTCGCCGCTCAGCGACCATCCGAGCAGCGCGAGGTAGTTGATGAGCCCCTCCGGCACGAAGCCGCGGTCGCGGTGGTGGAAGAGGTTCGCCTCAGGGTCGCGCTTGGAGAGCTTCTTGTTGCCCTCGCCCATGACGTACGGCAGGTGACCGAACCGTGGGACGAAGGTCGTGAGGCCGATGTCGATGAGCGCGTGGTACAGCGCGATCTGCCGCGGCGTCGACGGCAGCAGGTCCTCGCCGCGGAGGACGTGAGTGATCTGCATGATGGCGTCGTCGACGGGATTCACGAGCGTGTAGAGCGGCTTGCCGTTCGGGCGCACGAGGACGAAGTCCGTGAACGACCCGGCCGGGAAGGTGATCTCACCGCGCACGAGGTCGTCGAAGCTGAGGTCGTCGTCCGGGACCCGCAGACGGAGCGCCGGCTCGCGGCCCTCGGCTCGGAACGCGGCGCGCTGTTCGTCGGTGAGGTCGCGATCGAAGTTGTCGTACCCGAACTGCTTCGGCCGGCCGGCCGCCTCGTTGCGCGCGTCGATCTCGTCGGCGTTCGAGAAGCTCTCGTAGAGGTGCCCGGCAGCCGTCAGCCGCGCGATCACGTCGGCGTAGATGTCGCTCCGCTCGGACTGCCGGTACGGCGCGTGGGGTCCGCCGACGCCGACGCCCTCGTCCCAGTCGAGCCGCAGCCACGAGAGCGCGTCGACGAGCTGCTCGTAGCTCTCCTCGCTGTCGCGAGCGGCATCGGTGTCCTCGATCCGGAAGACGAGCTTGCCCCCCGTGTGCCGGGCGTACGCCCAGTTGAACAGCGCCGTGCGGACGAGACCGACGTGCGGTGTGCCGGTCGGCGACGGGCAGAACCGGACGCGGACGTCGGTGCCGGAAGCCGTGGAGAAGGGGTGCGTAATCGTGTCAGACATCGCCTGTCATCTTAGTCGCGCCGCCCACGGACGCGGCGATCCGCAGGAGTGCAGCGACGGCCGGGATGCGGTCCGCATGCTCGGCGCTCACGAGGTGGAGCGCCCGGTCGTCCTCGTTCCGCGTCGGCAGCACGACCACCTCGGTCGGCAGCTGCGCGGCCGCGAGCGCGAGCGTGGGCAGCAGGGCGACGCCGAGCCCGGCTGCCACCAGGGCCGTGACTGCGATCGCGTTGTCGGTCTCGTGCGCGATGACGGGCTCGAAGCCGCTCGAACGGCAAAGGCCGAGGAGATGACCTCGGCAGCGTGGACACCCGGCGATCCAACGCTCACCGGCGAGGGCCGCGAGGTCGACCTGCCGGTCACCGGCTCGAGCGTGGCCGACCGGGAGCACGAGACGCATCGGGTCGGTTCCGAAGCGGCGCACACGGAGTCCGGCCGCGCTCTCCCGATGCGGGTCTTCCGGATCGTCCGGATAGCTGAAGGTGATCGCGACGTCGGCTTCACCGGCACGGACCGCGGCGACGGCCTCCGGCGGTTCGGCCTCGACGAAGGAGACCCCGATCCCCGGATGCTCGTCGGCCAGACGAGCGAGCAGCTGCGGCACGAGCATCGACGACGCTGAAGGGAAGGCGACGAGGCGCACCCGCCCACTCCGCAACCCCGCCAGTGCCGCGACCTCCTCGGAGGCCGCGCGGACCGCTCGGTCCACCGCCACCGCGTGTCCGGCGAGGATCGCACCGGCCTCGGTGAGGCGGACGCCGCGACCGACGCGCTCGACGACCGGCATGCCGAGCCGACGCTCGAGCCGGCGGAGATGCTGGCTCACCGCCGGCTGACTCGAGCCGAGCGCGTGCGCGGCGGCCGTGATGGACCCGGTCGAGGCGATCGCGCCGACCACGAGGAGGGAACCGGCGTCGAGGGCCGATGACGAGGGCTGCGGTGAAAGGGTGGACACCCTCGAAGCATAATCTCTCGTTATGGTTCTCATCGAGAGCCGGTCCTTGTCGCATGGATACCCGGCGAAGAGACTGGATGCATGAGCACTCTCAGCCTCCAGGAAGCCAGCGGATCCTTCCCATCCGCACCCGGCTACCTGGCCGCCTGCACGCTGGGACTGCCGACGATCGGCACGACGGACGCCATCATGGCCGACCTCTCCGCGTGGCAGGCGGCTCGCACCGATGCAGCCGCCTACGGCGCCGTCGTCGAGCGGGTGCGCGGCTCCTTCGCCGAGCTGGTCCACGTGCCGGTCCGCTCGGTCGCGATCGGATCCCAGACCTCCGCCATGGTCGCCATGGTCGCGGCATCGGTGCCGGACGGCGCCGAGGTCCTGTGCGTCGAGGGCGACTTCAGCTCACTCGTCGCCCCATTCCTCATGCAGGCGCACCGCGGCGTCCGTGTCCGCCACGTGCCGCTCACCGAACTCGCCGCCCACATCGACGCGTCGACCTGGCTCGTCGCCTACTCCGCGGTGCAGTCCGCGACCGGCGCGGTCGCCGACATGGTCGCGATCCGCGAGGCGGCGGCCGTCCACGGAGCGCTGACGCTCAACGACCTCACCCAGGCGGCCGGCTGGCTCCCCGTCGACGCGTCAGCCGACGACATCACCGTGTGCCACGCCTACAAGTGGCTCTGTGCGCCACGAGGCGTGGCGTTCATGACGGTGCGTGACGAGGTGATGGACCGCCTCCGGCCGAACCAGGCCGGTTGGTATTCGGGCGGCGACGTCTGGTCGTCCTGTTACGGCCCGTCCTTGCATCTCGCCGAGAGCGCACGACGGTTCGACGTCTCCCCCGCCTGGCAGGCCTGGGTCGGTGCCGAGCCCGCCATCGCCCTCTTCGCGGCGGTCGACGCCGAAGCCGTGTACGAGCACGACACCCGGCTCGCAGCTGCGCTCCGGGTAGGGATCGGCGAGAGCCGGTCGCTTCTGACCGGGACGGCCTCGGCCATCGTGACGTGGACGGATCCCGATGGACACGACCTTCGGGCACTGCAGTCGGCCGGGATCACGGCATCGGGTCGCGCAGGCCGGGCGAGGGTCGCGTTCCACCTCTGGAACACCGACGACGACGTCGCAGCTGCGCTGACCGCTCTCGGCCGGCGCAGCTGACGCGGGTCAGGGTCGGCGGCCGGTGTTCCGGAGGACGCCGATGCCCGAGACCTCGACCTCGACGACCTGGCCGTCGGTGAAGGGTCCGACGCCGGCCGGCGTCCCGGTCAGGATGACGTCGCCCGGAAGGAGCGTCCATACAGCGGACGCGTACTCGACGATCGCGCCGATGGAGTGCACCATGTCGGAGAGCGGGGCGTGCTGGCGGACCTCACCGTCGACGCGGGTCTCGATCGTGGCACCGTCGAAGGAGAACTCCGTCTCGATGTAGGGGCCGAGCGGGCAGAACGTGTCGAAGCCCTTCGCGCGGGCCCACTGGCCGTCGGATTCCTGGAGGTCGCGCGCCGTGACGTCGTTCGCGATCGTGTAGCCGAAGATGACCTCGTCGGCACGCTCCGCGCTGACGTTCTTGGCGACGCCACCGATCACGATGGCGAGTTCGCCCTCGAAGTCGATGCGCTCGGACTGCTTCGGGAAGACGACGGCGTCTCCCGGCCCGACCACGGAGGTGTTGGGCTTCAGGAAGAGCAGCGGCTCGGCGGGGGCCTCCCCGCCCATCTCGGCGGCGTGGTCGCGGTAGTTCTTGCCGACGGCGACGACCTTGGAACGAGGGATGACCGGCGCGAGCAGGACCGCATCCGCGAGCGGGACGCGCTCCCCCGTCGGCTCGAAGCCCGAGTAGAGCGGATCGCCGTCGAGGACGACGAGATCCGCGTCGTCGATGATGCCGTAGCGGATGGCCTGATCGTGACTGAAGCGAGCGATTTTCACCAGGCAAGCCTATCCCGAGGTGCCCCGGCGACACGGAAGCCCCGCACGAGGTGCGGGGCTTCCCAGGCTGCTCGGAGGCTACTCGGCGTCGAGACGCGTCATCCACCCGTGGCGGTCGGGCAGGCGACCGTACTGGATGTCGGTCAGTTCCTGACGCAGCGACATCGTGAGTTCGCCCGCCGGGGCGTCGGCGTCGCCCACGGTGAAGTCCTTGGCCTTCAGCTGCGCGATCGGCGTGACGACCGCGGCCGTCCCACAGGCGAACACCTCGACGATGTCGCCGCTCTCGACACCCTCGCGCCACTCGTCGATCGTGACCCGGCGGCGCTCCACCCGGTGTCCGCGGTCCTCCGCGAGCTGCAGGATGCTGTCGCGGGTGATGCCCTCGAGGATCGAGTCCGACTCCGGCGTGACGAGCGTGCCGTCGCGCTTGACGAGGACGACGTTCATCCCGCCGAGCTCTTCGATGTACGTCGCCTCCTGTGCGTCGAGGAAGAGCACCTGAGCGCAGCCGTGCTCGTACGCCTCGGACTGCGGAAGCAGTGAGGACGCGTAGTTGCCGCCGGTCTTCGCCGCCCCGGTGCCGCCCTTGCCCGCACGGCTGTAGTCGGTGGACAGCCAGATGGACACGGGGGTGACGCCGCCGGTGAAGTACGCGCCGGCCGGGCTGGCGATGACGTAGTAGTTGACCTTCTTCGCTGGGCGGACACCGAGGAAGGCCTCCTTGGCGAACATGAACGGCCGCAGGTACAGGCTGGTCTCCGGCGCGGACGGCACCCAGGAACCGTCGACGGCGATGAGCTGCTTGATCGACTCGACGAAGTACTCGACGGGGAGCTCCGGCAGCGCGAGCCGCTTGGCCGAGCGCTGCAGGCGGCGACCGTTGGCGTCGGGCCGGAACGACCAGATGGAGCCGTCGGCGTGACGGTACGCCTTCAGTCCTTCGAAGATCTCCTGGGCGTAGTGGAGGACGGCGGCGGCCGGGTCGAGCGAGATCGGACCGTACGCCTGGACCCGTGGGCGGTGCCATCCACCGCGCTCGGACCAGCAGATGTCGACCATGTGGTCGGTGAAGCGCTGTCCGAAGCCCGGATCGGCGAGGATCGCCTCGCGCTCGGCGGCGGGGACGGGCTGCTGGTTGGGGGTCACGGTGAAGGCGAGTTCGCGCTGCGCCATGGGGAGGTTGATCGTCATGATGGTGTCTTCCGTCGTGATCTGCGTGTCTGGTGGGCGTCTACCGGTTCGCCGCGAGGGCCGCGATCGCATCGCCGACCTCGGTCGTCGTGCGTGCTGCGCCGGTGCGGGCGGCGATGTCGGCGGTGACGGCAGTGGCGACTCGCGCCGCCTCCGTCTCGAGGCCGAGATGCGACAGCATCAGGGAGACGGAGAGGATGGCGGCGGTCGGGTCGGCCAGCTGCTTCCCGGCGATGTCGGGCGCCGATCCGTGGACGGGCTCGAACATGCTCGGGTACGTGCCGTCCGGGTTGATGTTTCCCGAGGCCGCGAGTCCGATGCCGCCGCTGATCGCGCCGGCCAGATCGGTGAGGATGTCGCCGAAGAGGTTGTCCGTGACGATGACGTCAAATCTAGCAGGATCCGTGACGAGGAAGATGGTTGCCGCGTCGACGTGTAGGTAGTCGACCACGACGTCGGGGAACTCCGCGGACACCGCGTCGACGACGCGCTTCCAGAGCGACCCGGCGAAGACGAGGACGTTGGTCTTGTGGACGAGGGTCAGCTTCCCCCGACGCGCGGCCGCAGCGGCGAACGCGTAGCGCACCACCCGTTCCACCCCGTAGGCGGTGTTGACCGACACCTCGTTCGCGATCTCGTGCGGCGTGCCCTGGCGGATCGCTCCGCCGTTGCCGACGTAGGGCCCCTCTGTGCCCTCACGGACCACGACGAAGTCCACGTCGCCGGGCTCGCTCAGCGGGCTCGGGACGCCCGGATACACCACGGTGGGGCGCAGGTTGACGTAGTGGTCGAGGCTGAACCGGAGCTTGAGGAGCAGCCCACGCTCGATGTTCGCGTTCGCGAGCCGCGGGTCGCCGGGCACGCCGCCGACCGCTCCGAGGAGGATGGCGTCGTGCGAGGCGATCGCCGCGAGGTCCGCATCGGTCAGCACGTCGCCCGTCTCGAGGAACCGTGCGGCGCCGAGCGAGAAGGGCGTCTGCTCGAACCGGACGTCGCCACCCTGCACCGCCGCCTCGAGGACCTTGAGCGCTTCGCCGACGACCTCGGGACCGATCCCGTCGCCGGGGATGACTGCGAGCTTGACGGTGCGGGACATGCGACTCCTGAGGATGCGACGACGGTGTGCGCCCAGCTTAACGCCTCCGACCTCGGGTGGATCGTGCCACCCGTCTCCGGGTGGCACGATCGCCCGAGGCCTACCGGACCCGGCGCAGACCGATCGCCGCGACGAGCATGGCGGCCCCGATGAGGCCGACGCCGATCCACGCTGCGACACCGACACCGCTGTCGAAGGCGTGCCGCGCGGAGTCCATGAGCGCGCCCGCGAGGTCACCGGGCAGCTGCTCGGCGACGTTCGCCGCACCACCCAAGGTCTCCCCCGCCGCCTGCTGCTGGGCGGCTGTCAGTCCGTCCGGGAGGACGACCGAGGAACGGTAGGACGCGGTGAGCACGGTGCCGAGCGTCGCCGTGCCGAGCACCGCGCCCAGCTCGTAGGCGGTCTCGGAGACACCGGACGCAGCCCCGGCCTTCTCCGGCGGCGCACTCGCGATCACGAGCTCGTTCGACACCGTCTCGGCGGAGCCGATGCCGAGCCCGAGCGCGACGAACGCGAGGCCGATCCCGAGGGCCGACACGTCTCCCCCGGTGATCGCGATGGAGGCGTATCCGACCGCTGAGACGACGAGTGCGATCGGGACCACGATGCCCGGACGGACCCGCTTGGAGATGGGCACGATCACGAGGCCGGCGATGATCATCACGATGAGGCCGGGGAGCAGGACGAGCCCGGCGTCGAGCGGCTGCAGGCCCAGCACCAGCTGCAGGTGCTGCGACACGAAGAACAGCCCACCGACGAGCGCCGTGACGCTCAGCAGGTTGATGACCACGGCGCCGCTGAACGAGGCCCGCCGGAACAGGCTCAGGTCGAGCAGCGGGTGCTCGAGGCGGAGCTGACGGCGGATGAACAGGACGCCGCTGACCACGCCGACGACCATCGAGACGACCGTGAGCACGTCGAAGCCGGCTTCCGCCAGGTGCTTGATGCTGAACACGAGCGGCGTCATCGTCAGGAGGATGAGCAGGATGCTCGGGACGTCGATGCGTCCGGGGTTCGGGTCCTTCGACTCGGGGATGAGGAAGGGCGCGAGGACGACGAGCGGCAGGAGGACCGGGACGGCGAGCAGGAACACGGCACCCCAGGCGAAGTGCTCGAGGATGATCCCACCGACGATCGGTCCGAGCGCGCTGCCGGCGGCGAACCCGCTGGCCCAGACGGCGATGGCGAACCGTCGCTGGTCGCGGTCGAGGAAGATGTTCCGCAGTAGCGAGAGCGTCGACGGCATGAGCATCGCTCCGAAGAACCCGAGCGCCGCCCGAGCCGCGATCAGGAGCTCGGCGCTGGGCGCGAACGCCGCTGCGACGGAGACGACACCGAATCCGATGGAGCCGATGAGCAGGAGGCGACGACGACCGATGCGGTCGCCGAGGCTGCCCATCGACACGAGCAGGCCGGCGAGGACCAGCGGGTAGACGTCGACGATCCAGAGCAGCTGCGTCCCGGTCGGGGTGAGCGCGCTCGAGATCGCGGGCAGCGCGAAGTTGAGGACCGTGTTGTCGACCGACACCAGCAGGACGGGGAGCATGAGGACGGCGAGCGCGAACCAGGCTCGCCGACCGGCACGGGGAGCGGCGACGGCGTTGGGTTCGGTGGCGGTGGACACGGTGACCTCTTTCACAGCGTGGAGAACGGCGCCGGTCGGGCGCCGCCCGCTCGACTATACCGTCCAGCCGGTATAGTATCAATCCGAATCCGACGAGCCGAATACGATGGAGCCATGGCGAAGCAGACCGCAGCCCGAGAACGCGTCCTCGACGCCTTCGCCGAACTCCTCATCGACGAGGGCGAACGCGCCGCTACCCTCGACGCCGTCGCCGCGGCGGCCGGTGTCTCCAAGGGCGGACTGCTCTACCACTTCGGCAGCAAGGAGGCCCTCGTCGACGGCCTCATCGAGCGGCTCTCGGAGATGAGCGAGGCCGACACGGCGCGGATGCTCGCGGCACCGGAGGGCGTCGTCGAGTACTTCGTGCGCACCTCCGTCGACGGCGGCACCCCGTTCGACCGGACGATCATCGCCGTCGCGCGGCTGGCGCAGGGACAGCACGCCCAGGCGAGCGGCGCGATGGCGGACATCCGCCGGAGCTGGTTGCGCACGGTGGAGGACGCCGTCGGCGACCCCGACACCGCCCGCGCCATCGTGCTGATGTGCGACGGTCTCTACGCCAACACGGGGCAGCTCGGCATGGGGGTCAGCGATCCCGACGAGGGCAGCGACGAGGCGATCGGGCGGCTCCTAGCCGTCATCGCACGACTGCTTCCCGCCGGCGAGCACTGAGCCGCGACGTCACAGCCGGACGCCCCGAAGGGCAACGGCACCCTCTCCCGGCGACGACGATGCCCCGCACCGGTCGGCGCGGGGCATCGGGTCGCAGCGGCGGTCGCCCTACTGCTCGGTGATGTCGATCTCGCGGAGCAGCGTCGCGTCGATCGTCTCGCGGATGACCTCGAGGACGTCGTCGGCGACCGGTGAGTCGACCGTCAGGACGCTGAGCGCCGGGCCGCCGGCCTCGTGACGGGCGATCTGCATGCCCGCGATGTTGATACCCGCCTCGCCGAACCGCTGGCCGTAGACGGCCACGATGCCGGGCCGGTCGGTGTAGACCATCACGATGTGGTGCTTCGCGAACGGCACCTCGACGTCGTAGCCGTTGATCTCGACGATCTTCTCGGTCTGCTTCGTGCCCGTGAGCGTGCCCGACACCGAGATCTGCGATCCGTCGCTGAGGGCGCCGCGCAGCGTGATGACGTTGCGGTACTCCTCGCTCACCTCGTCGGTGAGCAGGCGCGTGACGACACCGCGCTGCTCCGCGAGCAGCGGGGCGTTCACGTACGAGACCGTCTCGCTGACGATGTTCGTGAAGATCCCCTTGAGCGCGGCCAGCTTCAGCACGCTGACGTCGTACCCGCTCAGCTCGCCGTGGACCTCGACGTCGACGCTCGTGAGCGACGAGGTCGACAGCGCGGCGAACACCTGCCCCAGCTTCTCGACGAGCGGGATGCCGGGACGGACGTAGGGGTCGATCACGCCGCCGGCGACGTTGACCGCGTCCGGGACGAGTTCGCCGCCGAGCGCGAGGCGCACGGACTTGGCGACCGAGACGCCGGCCTTCTCCTGTGCCTCATCCGTGGACGCACCGAGGTGCGGCGTCACGATGACGTTCTCGAGCCCGAGCAGCTTCGTGTCGGTGGGCGGCTCGCTGACGAAGACGTCGAGACCGGCACCGGCGATGACGTGGTTCGACAGCGCCTCGTACAGCGCGTCTTCGTCGATCAGGCCGCCGCGCGCGACGTTGACGACGTAGGCCGTCGGCTTCATGAGCGCGAACTGCGGGCCGGCGATCATGCCCGTCGTCTCCGGCGTCTTCGGCATGTGGATGGTGATGAAGTCGGACTGCGCCAGCAGCTCGTCGAGCGTGACCAGCTGCACCCCGAGCTGCTGCGCACGAGCGGACGTGATGTAGGGATCGTACGCGATGACGTTCGTGCCGAACGCCTGCAGACGGGCCGTGATGAGGGCACCGATACGGCCGAGGCCGATGATGCCGATGGTCTTCTCGTACAGCTCGGTACCGGTGTACTTGGACCGCTTCCACTGTCCCTGGGCGAGCGCGGCGTGCGCGGCCGGGATGTGGCGGGCGAGGCTCAGGATGTGCCCGACGGTGAGTTCAGCCGCGGAGATGATGTTCGACGTGGGTGCGTTGACGACCATGACCCCGGCCGTTGTAGCGGCCTTGATGTCGACGTTGTCGAGACCGACACCTGCGCGCGCGACGACCTTCAACCGGGTGGCCGCCTGGATGGCCTCCTCGTCGACCTTGGTCGCGGATCGGACCAGGATGGCGTCGGCGTCGGCGATCGCCGCGAGCAGGGCCGGGCGGTCCGTCCCGTCGACGGAGCGCACGTCGAAGTCGGGCCCGAGGGCGTCGACGGTGGCGGGTGAGAGTTCTTCGGCGATCAGTACGACCGGTTTCGACACGGAACGGTTCCTTCGCAGTAGCAGTGGGGTGGGCAGCGCGTCGGTGTCCGGCGGCCATCGCAAGCCTATCGGAGGCGCACCGGGCGGTTCGTCGTGTGACGAGGCGGCGGCCGGGTCAGACGGAGAGGTCGATCAGCTGCTGCGCGCCGAACATCGCGAGGACCGACAGCGAGATCGCCGCGACGACGCACAGGGCGACGAGGTAACGCACGGCCTGCTCGCCGAGCGACCGGTCGCGACCGGTCCAGAAGGCGATCGCGAAGGCCACGATCGGCAGGAGCAGGCCGCCGATGAGGACGACCCAGCCGAGGGGCAGGACCGGCACGGCGAGGCCGTTCGCCGTTCCGACGATGCCGACGAGGTTGCCGACGGCTTCGAAGACGTCATACGCGAAGAACAGGCCGAACAGGACGGCGATGGACCAGCTGAGCCAGCCTGGTCGCTCGGCGGCGGGCTTCGACACGGGGGCCGCGGTGGTGGAGGGCATCAGGGTCACACTCCTCGGAGGAACGGCCAGGGCAGGATGAGCACGACACCGAGCAGGAGCATCGCGATCCTGACGACCGGTCTGCCGCCACGGGTCAACCAGAGCGTCGCGGCCATCCACACGGGTCCCGCGGCGACCGCGAGTCCCTGTCCGAGATCGAACATGAACCGGCCGACCGCATCGCTCGGGACGGCGGCGTCAGGACGGAACGCCGAGATCAGCCAACCGACGCTGTACAGCAGGAAGACCCCGCCGAAGATGCCGAGCGTGACGAGCATGACCGAACTCATCTGCTCGCGCTCCCCGGCAGCAGCCTCGTCCGTGACCCGGTCGGTCGACTTCGCGACGTCGACCTCGACAGGAGGGGCCACCGGTTCCGCACTCGGACCGGCCGACTCCGAGGCCGGCGGGACCGCCGCGGTCGCCCGACCACGCGTGATCGGCTCCTGCGATGCGGGCTCGAGCGTGGTCCGGTCGCCGGAAGCCGAGGCATCGAGCGTCGGATCGTCGTCGCCCGCCCAGCTCAGCGCGTCTTCGTCCCGCGGCTCAGTCATACCGCCAGCCTATCGCCGCCGGGCCGACCACCGAGTGCGGCGATCCGGACTCGACGGAGCAGAATTGCCTGGTGAACCCGTTCCCCCTCCTGCAGTCCGTCCTGACCGTCGTCCTGGCGATCATGTTCATCGGCATGGGGGTCCTCCACTTCCTTCCGGGACCAGCGAGGACCATGGCCGCGATGATTCCACGACCGCTGCGGAGCAGCACCATCACACCGCGGATGCTCGTCGCCTTCACCGGCGTGTGCGAGATCGCCGGCGGTGTCGGCCTGCTCGTCCCACCCACCAGGCTCGCCGCCGTCGTCTGCCTGATCGTGTTCCTCGTCGCGGTGTTCCCGGCGAACGCCGCGGCCGCGCGGCAGCCCGAGCGGTTCGGTCGCCTCGCCGTGCCGTTCGTCCCACGGCTCATCGGTCAGCTCGTGCTGATCCTCGCCCTCGTCATCGTGGCGCTCTGATCGCTCGCCCGGATCGATCGACGATCCCCTCGATGCCGGCGGATCTCAGACGGCGACGGCAGCGCGCCTGGCCGCGGCCACCGCGCGAGCGACGGTCGTCGCGTCCGTGATGTCGTAGCTCGGCGATCCTCCACCGGGGCCGGTCTCGGTGACCCGGCCGGCACGACGACGGGCGGAGAGGTGCACCGCGTCGACACCTGCCCGGGCGAGGGCGGGGATCGCATCGATCGTGACGCCGCCACCGGCCATGATCTGCATCGAGCTGTCGCCCCTCGAGGCCATCTGCGCGAGCTTCTCCGCACCGTCGATGCTCGCCCGCGCGCCGCCGGAGGTCAACAGACGGTCCACACCGGCGTCGCGCAGCTGGTCGGCGGACCGGACGGGGTCGGTCGTGGCGTCGACGGCCCGGTGGAACGTCACCGCGAGCGAGCCCGCAGCCTGACGCAGCTGCGCCAGCGCCTCCAGGTCGATCGTCCGGTCGGACCGGAGGGCGCCGACCACGATGCCCGCGGCACCCGCGGCCTCGAGCGCGAGGATGTCGCCGGACATGACGTCGATCTCCGCGGGCGAGTAGACGAAACCACCCTCCCGCGGACGCACGAGGACGTGCACGAAGTCGCTGAGCCCGGCTTCGTCCGCAGCGCGGACCGCCGCCATGACCAGTCCGATGGAGGGGGTGAGCCCACCGGTGCCGAGGGCCTGGCACAACTCGACCCGCTGGGCTCCCTCGCGGATGGCGATGCGGACCCCCTCCACGTCCTGGACGGCGATCTCGACGGCGATTGGCGACTGGAGGCTCATTGGACCCATTGTTCCAGTGATCCGCTCGAGCCGAGGACGCGCACGCCGCTGCGCTACTTGTCCGTGCCCTGCGACACCGAACCCTGCAGCTGACGCTGGAAGATCAGGTACACGATGAGCACGGGGACCACGGTGATCACGGACGCCGCGAAGAGGGCACCGAAGTCCACCGAGTACCCGGCCTGAGCCGCGAACGACGCCATCCCCTGCGTCAGGACGTAGTTCTGCGGGTTCGAGTTGAGCGCCACCGGCAGGAGGAACTGGTTCCAGAGCCCCACGAAGTTGAGGATCGCGACGGTCGCGAGCCCGGGCCTCGCCATGGGCAGCATCACCTGGAAGAAGGTCCGCCACTCCCCTGCTCCGTCGATCGCTGCCGCCTCCGCGATGGAGACCGGCAGCGACTTGAAGAAGGAGAACAGGAAGAACACCGTGAACGGGAAGGCGAACGCCGCATACGTGAGGATGAGTCCCGGGAGCGAGTTGAGCAACCCGAGGCTCTGCAGCACGAAGAACAACGGCACGATCGCGAGGAACACGGGGAACGTGAGGCCGGCGAGCATCAGGTAGTAGATGGCCCGGCTCCCGAAGAAGCGGAACCGCGCCAGCACGTAGGCACACATCGAGCCGAACAGCATGGTCACGATGAGGGCACCGAACACCACCACGATCGAGTTCAGGAAGAAGCTTCCGATCCCGGCCGTCGTCCACGCGTTCACATAGTTGTCGAAGCTCCACGTCGACGGCAGCGAGAACGGCGAGGCGAAGATCTCGGAGCTCGTCTTGAACGACGACATGACCGTCCAAAGCAGCGGGACGACGACCACGATCGACCAGATGATGAGCACCGTGTGCGATGCCGTACCGACGACGCGGTCGCCCGTGGTCGGCTTGCGGCTGGCCGGTGTGCGCGTGCCGGTTCCGACGACCGCCGGGTTCGCGGTCGTCGCCGTGGTCTGGACGGTCATTCCGCCACCCCTTCATCGTTGCCGCCGGTGAGTCGACTGACCAGGAAGACGACGCCGGCGAACATCAGGGTGACGAGCGCGAGCACGACCCCCATGGCGCAGGCGTAGCCGAACTGGCCCTTGGTGAACGCCGTCGTGAACAGTTGCTGCGACATGACGAGCGTCGTGTTGGACGGGCCGCCGCCGGGATTCAACGCGGCCATGTACACGAACGCGTCGAGCGCGAGGATGCCCATGTAGATGTACGCCGTCTGGATGTTGTCCCGGATCAGCGGGATCGTGATCGTGAGCGCGGTCCGGAGGCGACCAGCGCCGTCGATCCGTGCCGCCTCGTACACCTCGGCCGGCACGCCCTTGATCGCTGCGATGAAGAGCACCGTGTAGAACCCGATGAGTCCCCAGACGATGACGAACATGGTCGCGATCATCGCCGTGTCCGGCGAACCGAGCCAGGCGAAGGAGGTGAACTGGTCGAGTCCGATACCGGTCAGGAAGCCGTTCAACAACCCGGACGACGGGTCGTAGATCTGCTTCCAGATGAGGCCGATGACGATGGCCGGCACGACGTACGGGAAGAAGGTGATCACGCGGTACACGCTCGAGTTGCGGAGGCCGCGGATCGGACCGTTGCTCGGTCCGCCGATCGTGATGAGGGAGGCGAAGAGGAACGCGATCCCGAGGGTCACGAGCGGCAGGACGATCGCGAGCGCGACGCTGTTGCCCATGGACTGGAGAAAGGTCTGGTCCTGGAAGAGCTTCGTGTAGTTCGAGAACCCGACGAAGTCCATGCCCGGGGAGAACCCGGACCAGTTCGTCAACGAGTAGTACGCCGCTTGCGCGAACGGCGAGACCACGAAGACGACGTACCCCACCACCGGCACGATCAGGAAGACCAGGAAGAACGAGACCCGGTCGAACGTGAAGTCCCGGCGGCGCAGCCGCCGGGCGGCGGGAGGGGTAGCCCCTCCCACCTTCCCGAGCGGTGTGCCGACAGCCGTCATTTGACGGTGACCTTGTCCACGGAGTCGTCGTTGCGGACCTTGTCGGAGATGTCCTGCATGCCCTTGGTGAGCGTGGCGACGTCGGACCCACCCTGGAGGAACGTGTTCCAGAGGACGAGGAGGTCCGTGTTGAGCCCGTAGAGGTCGATGAAGTTCCACGAGAACACGTCGGAACCGGCGTCGTTGAGCATCTTGACCTGGGACACCAGGGCGGTCGAGCCGAAGCCGTCCTCCGGGATCGTGTCCTTGACGATCGTCGACGAGAAGGTGGTCTTCGCGAAGTTCACCGCGGCGTCGTTCGACAGCATCGCCCGCAGGAACTCCTTGCCGCCGCCGACGTTCTTGCCCTGCGACGGGACGATGAAGCCTTCACCTGCGGTGCTGTGCAGCGCCGTGTACGGCAGGGCGGAGTCCGCGGTCACGGTCGGCTCAGGCGCCCCCGTCATCTTGAAGCCGTCCTTGGTCTGGGTCTTCATCTCGTTCTCGATCCAGCCACCCGAGGGGTAGAGGATGAAGTCCTCCGAGTTGCTCCACTGGGCCTGAGCTGCGGTGAACTGCGTTCCGGCGCCGCCCGGCTTGATGTAGCCGGCGTCGACGATCTGCTTCATCGCGGTCAGCACGTCCTGCACGGCCGGCTTCGACCAGCAGTCGGCTTCGAGGTTCTCGAGCGCGAGACGGACCTCGTCGCCACCCTCCTTGATCGCGGACGCGATCGCCATCGTCAGGTAGTAGGTCGCCGCCTCGGTGCCCCAGCCGAACAGGTACTTGCCCTGTGCCTTGGCCTTCGCGCCGAGGTCGAGCGCCTCGGCCCAGGTCTTCGGCGGCGTCCAGCCGTTGGCCTCGAAGAGCGCCGCCGAGTACCAGATCGCGTAGACCGTCAGCACATAGTTCAGCTGCACGAACTTCCCGTCGAAGGTTCCTGGCTCGACGACACCCGGGTAGAGGGTGTCCTTAATGACCTTGCCCTCGTAGTTCTTCGCCTCGATGACGTCCGTCAGGTCGGCGAGCTGCTCGCGGATGGTGTTGATGCCGATGAGGCCGGCGCCGCTGTTGTCGATGACGTCCGGCGGGTTGCCGGCGACGAAGCGCGGCTGGAGGGTCTGCGCGATGTTCGTCGCGGCCGTGACCTTGACGGTCGAGCCCGCCTGCTGCTTCTCGACGAGCTTCCCGGCGAACTCGGTGTACTCGATGCCGTACCCGCCCTTGAAGATGACGGCGTCGACCGTCGAGTTGGCGGCCATGCCGAACGGGTTGTCGGCCGAGACCGGTCCGCCGGTGGTGGTCGCCCCGCCTCCGCCGCCGACACAGGACGCGAGCGTCCCGCCCAGCGGGAGGAGGATCGCGGTCGCGAGTGCTCCTCGCAGGAAATCGCGGCGTTGGAGCGTTGCTGGCTGCTTGTCCATCGGTCTACCTTCCAGTGATTCGAGTGTTGCCCGGGTGTGGTGCTGTCGGGGTGGTGTTGTCGGGTGTGTGGTGCGGGTGTTGCGACACCTCGGGTTCAGGCGTCACGTCTGATCCGGCCCCGGTAGCGGTCCTCGAGCACGCTGTTGTGCTCGTCGCCGCCCGGGATGTTGGCCGAGATGTAGAGCGGTGGGGTCTCACCGGTCGCCGCGATCCTCGCCGCGACGCCGATGGTGAGGAGCTGCGCGAGGTAGGCCGCCGTGATCGAGGACACCGCGCCGACCGGGACGCCGTCCTGGACCTCGATGGTCGCGTCACCGAACGGGGCACGGTTGTCGAGCACCACGTCGGCGACCTCGGAGAGCCGCAGCCCACTCGGGTGCTTCGGCTCGACGCGGGAGGTGTGCTCGAGCGAGGTCACGGCGATGACGGGGTGGCCGTGTTCCTTAGCGATCAGCGCGAGTCCCACGATCGACCCGTTGACACCGGAGTTCGACGCGATGATGAACACGTCGCCCTCCCCCACCGGCGAGATCGCGAAGAGCTCCGCTGCGACATCACCGCTGCGCTCGAGTGCGGCACCACCGAGGTCGTCGACGGACCGTGCGCCGCGGAGGACGACGTCCCGCAGGGCGATCTTGTTCGTCGGGATCAGTCCACCCGCTCGGCCGGCGATCTCCATCGCGAACGCCTCCGAGTGGCCGGTGCCGAACGTCTGGATGACCGCTCCGCGGTCGAGGGCTGCGACGAGCAAATCGATCGCGGGGTCGAGTTCACCGGATCGAGCCGCCCGGGTGATGTCCGCGAGGCGCGAGGTGACCTCGTCGGTGTAGCGATCGAGGTGATCGGTCCAGGTTGTGGTGGATGTGGTGCTCATACGGTTCCTCTCAGACGCCCACGGGCGAGGCGGTCTCGGACAGGGCTCCGGCCTTGGTCGGTCGGCGGTGCGGGGCGACCGCGAGGGCGGAGGCCGCGAGGCGCTTCGTCGTGCGCTCGAAGTTCTGCTGCGCGACGAACAGGTACAACAGGTCCAGGACGAACAGCTGACCGTGCTTGGCGGAGAGGTCGTCCGGCTGCAGGAACCGCTCATGGGCCGAGGTGATGATGGCCAGCGTCGACGCGGCGACGAGCGGGGAGTCCGGGTTGTTGCTGATCGCCACGGTGAGCGCGCCGGCGCGCCCCGCCTGACGGAGCATCTGGATGGTCTCCTCCGTGCGCCCGGTGTTGCTGATCCCCAGGGCGACCGAGTCCGGGCCCTGGATCGCCGCGCTCGTGAGTCCCGCGTGGACCTCCGACCAGGCGTGCGTGCTGATGCCGATGCGGTAGAGCCTCGCCTGCATCTCGTCGGCGAGCATCGCGCTGCCGCCGACACCGTAGATGTCGACGTTCCGGCTGCGCGCGATGGCTGCGGCGATCTCGAGCATGACCTCGAGGTCGATCACGTCGGCGGTCTCCCGCAGCGTCCGCGTGTGCGCGTTGAGCAGCGTGCTCAGGACGTCCGGTGCCGAGTCGTCGGGGCCGAATGCCCGGCCGATGTCGGTCTGCCAGGAGTCGCGTGCGGTGCTGCGCCCGAAATCCTTGGCGAGGTCGACTCGGAACGGCGCGTAGCCGGTGTACCCGATGATCCGGCAGAAGCGCGTGATCGTCGCCGCCGAGACGCCTGAATCGGCTGCGAGCTCACCGATCGTGAGGGTGAGGGGAGCGTCGGGGTTCTCCAACAGATAGTCCGCGATCCGCAGCATGACCCCGGACATCTCCGGCATCCGCGACCGAATCCGGTTGGTCACGCCGGTGGCGTGCTCGACCGGTGGGTCGGTGCGGACGGAAACAGTCATGGAAATTCCTTTTCTCCTTCGTTGGAGTGACGCGAAACTGATTCTTACAGTACGTTGTGGCCCACGGCAACATGTTTCGAGATGATGACGATGATGAAAACAACTCTGGCGGTCGACGCCGGCGGCACCTCGTCCCGGGCGGTGCTCGTCGACGCCTCCGGACATCGCCTCGGTTCCGGTCGGGCGGGCGGCGGGAATCCGACCTCGTCCGGCGTGGACAGCGCTGCCACCCAGATCGCGCTCGCGGCTCGTTCCTCGCTCGACCAGGCCAGGGCGTCATCGTCCATACCGCCCGCCCCATCCGAGTCGCCCGTGGTGATCACGCAGGCGGGACTGGTGTCCGACGCCTACCGCCGCGCGTTGGACGCGCACCTCGCACCGCTCGGACTCGGACCGGTCGTCATCGAGCCGGATCTGCTCGGCATGTACGGCTCCGGCTCGGCGTCGCCGGACGGCGTCGTGCTCGTCGCGGGGACCGGGAGCGTCGCGGGACGGATCAGGGACCGTCTCGTCGTCCGGGAGGTCGGCGGCGCCGGCTGGCTCCTCGGCGATGGCGGCTCCGGGTTCTGGATCGCTCGACGCGTGATCCGTGCGGTCGCCGCCGACCTCGACGGTATCGGACCCCGCACCGGCCTCACCCCGCTGCTCTCCCAGGCGGTCGGGTTCAACCCGGACCCGTCCTCATCCGGTGACGCGGACCACCGCCGCTCCCCGATCCTCGACACACTCATCCGGTCGGTGAACGACGGTCCCCCCATCGCCATCGCCCGCCTGGCGCCGCTCGCATTCCAGGCCGCGGACGATGAGGTCGCGCGGTCCATCCTCGATGCCGCCGTCGACCGCCTGGCGGTCCTCGTGGAACGGGTGCTGGCTCCGGATCCGGACCGCCGGGACACCACGCTCGTCGTCGGCGGCAGCGTGCTCGTCGACGGACTCCTCCCCTCCATCCCTGCAGCCGCGGAGCGCCTGTCGTCGGCCGCCGCTGGGGCCCGACTCGTGCCGGTCGCCGACGGCCTCGTCGGAGCAGCCGCCCTGGGTATCAGGATGCTGGGCGGGGACGTCGACGACAGGGCGCTCAGCCGCCTGCGCGGAGACCTGGCTGCTGGGGCGACGCGATGACGGCGGACCGGATCGGCGTCATCGGCACCGGTGCCATGGGGCTGGCGCACGTCCGCGCGCTCGCCGGACTCGGGGTGGCGGACCGGATCGCCTACCTGTGCTCGGCCCGGTCGCCGAGAGCCATGCCGGAGGCACCGGCTGCACGGCTCACCACCTCGGTCGACGAGGTGCTCCTGGATACCTCCGTCGGGATCGTCGTCATCTGCACCCCGACCGACACCCATCGGGAGCTCGCCGTCAGGGCGCTCCGTGCCGGCAAGTACGTCCTGCTCGAGAAACCCATCGCCCTCGAGCTCGCCGACGCCCACGCGATCCTGCAGGCCGCCGACGAGTCTGAGCGGACATTCATGGTCGCGCACGTCGTCAGGTTCTTCGGCGGGTACGAGGCGATCGACGACGCCGTGCGCGCAGGTGCCGTCGGCACACCCCTCGCCGTCACGGCCGAACGGCTGAGCTCCCCTGCCGCCCCGTCGCCGTGGTGGCAGGACGAGCGACGATCCGGCGGCCCCCTCGTCGACTTCGCGATCCACGACTTCGACCAGCTGAATCAGCTCCTCGGTCGGCCGCGATCCGTCTCGGCACGACGCACCGGCCCCGGTCGCCCGATCGAGACGATGGTCGACTACGCCGACGGCGGCATCGGGCGCGTCCTCACCTCCATGGAACTCCCGCCGGCCTTCGGATTCAGCTCGGCCATCGAGGTGCTCGGCAGCACCGGGCTCATCGCGCACCGGTTCGTCGGCGCGTCCCCGACCCACGCACCGCCGCTCTCAGTCGACGCACTGGGGTCGGCCGCCGCGCACGGCCCCTACGCCCTCGACGAGACCGATCCGTACCGACGACAGATGGCCTCTTTCCTCGACTGCGTGGAGCGAGACGTCCAACCGTTCCGCGTGACCGGCCGGAGCGCCCTCGCGGCCCTGACGGTCGCATTGGCGGCGAAGGCCTCGCTCGACACCGGCGTGACCGTGGAGCTCTCCGAAGCCCACGACGCCTGAGCCGCCGGCGCGCGGCAGATTCCGCGCACCGACCACGCCGGTCCACCGGGCAGCAGACATCCGACCTTTCGTGTTAGCCTGCCCCCGCACCGCCGTGAACCCACTCGACGATCGAAGGGCCGCCGTGACCGAGACCACCATCCCCCGACCCGACACCACCTGGTTCGACGAGGCGAGATTCGGACTGTTCCTGCACTGGGGCCTCTACGCCCTCCCCGCACGCCATGAGTGGGTCCAGACGCGGGAACGCCTCTCGGCGGAACAATACGAGCGCTATCGCGAGCACTTCGACCCCGACCGGTTCGACCCCCGCGCCTGGGCCAAGCAGGCCAAGGCGGCCGGCTTCCGGTACGCGGTCCTCACGACCAAGCACCACGACGGCTTCTGCCTGTGGGACTCGGCACTCACCGACTTCACGTCCATGCACACGCCCGCCGGCCGTGACCTCGTGGCCGAGTTCGTGGAGGCGTTCCGCGCCGAGGGGCTCCGGATCGGCTTCTACCACTCGCTCATCGACTGGCATCACCCCGACTTCACGATCGACGGCATCCACCCGCGACGCGACGACTCCGAGGCGCTCGCAGCGAACGCCGACCGTGACTGGTCCCGCTACCGGGACTACCTGCACGGCCAGGTGCGCGAGCTGCTCACCGGCTACGGCCCGATCGACTACCTCTTCTTCGACTTCAGCTATTCGCAGGGCATCGAGGGGCTGCCCGGCAAGGGTGCCGCCGATTGGGGCTCCGAGGAACTCGTCGAGATGATCCGCGAGCTGCAGCCGGAGATCCTCATCAACGACCGCCTCGAACGCCCGGGCGACGTCACCACCCCGGAGCAGTACCAGCCCGTCGTGACACCGGTCGGCCCCGGCGGTGAACCCCTCCGGTGGGAGGCCTGCCAGACCTTGAACGGCAGCTGGGGGTACGACCGCGACAACCTCGACTACAAGTCGCCGGAGCTGCTCCTGCGGATGCTCATCGATTCGGTCTCGAAGAACGGCAACATGCTGCTGAACATCGGACCGACCGCGCGCGGGACGATCGATCCGCGGGCGATCGAACGACTCGAGGTCCTCGCCGACTGGTTCGCGCTCCACGAGCGGGCGATCCGAGGATGCGGCCCGTCGGAGTTCAGCAGTCCGAGCGACGTGCGGTACACGCAACGGGGCGACCGGCTGTACGTGCACGTCTTCGCCTGGCCGTTCGTGCACCTGCACCTGCCCGGTCTCGGCGGCCGGGTGCGCTACGCGCAGCTGTTGTCGGACGGCTCCGAGGTGCCGTTCCAGGTGCATCGCCCCGAGCACGATCTGCCGAACCAGCACACCCAACCGAAGGGACTCGGTCCCGACACGGTGACCCTGCACCTGCCGATCGGCGAACCCGACACCCCGATCCCGGTCATCGAGATCTTCCTCGAGCCTGGCGCGACCGGAGCAAGGACGGCCTGAGGTCTCCCGCAGACGACGGAACGCCCGCCCCGACGGATCGGGGCGGGCGTTCTGACTCGGTGCGGCTGGACGAGCGGGGACTAGCGGGCGACGCTGCCGTCGACGTAGTCGTCGTCGTTCGAGGCGTTCCACGCGAAGAGCTTGCGCAGCTCGCGACCGGTGGCCTCGATCGGGTGGTCCTCGCCCTTCTTGCGCAGCTCGAGGAACTCGGGCGCGCCGGCGTCCTGGTCGTCGATGAAGCGCTTGGCGAAGGTGCCGTCCTGGATGTCCTTGAGGACCGCCTGCATGTTGGTCTTGACGCTCGGGTCGATGACGCGCGGGCCGGAGACGTAGTCGCCGTACTCAGCCGTGTCGGAGACGCTCCAACGCTGCTTGGCGATGCCACCCTCCCAGATGAGGTCGACGATGAGCTTCAGCTCGTGGAGCACCTCGAAGTAGGCGATCTGCGGCTGGTAACCGGCCTCGGTGAGGGTCTCGAAGCCGTACTGGATCAGCTGCGAGACGCCACCGCACAGGACGGCCTGCTCGCCGAAGAGGTCGGTCTCGGTCTCCTCGGTGAAGGTGGTCTTGATGCCGCCGGCACGGAGCCCGCCGATCGCCTTGGCGTAGGACCAGGCGAGCGCCCAGGCGCCGCCGGTCTCGTCCTTCTCGACGGCGACGATGACGGGGACGCCGCGGCCGGCCTCGTACTCGCGACGGACGGTGTGGCCCGGGCCCTTCGGGGCGACCATGAAGATGTCGACGCCCTCAGGAGCCTCGATGTAGCCGAAGCGGATGTTGAAGCCGTGCCCGAACACGAGCGCCTTGCCCGGAGCGAGCTGGTCCTTGATGGACTCGGCGAAGATCGTGCGCTGGTGCTGGTCCGGAGCGAGGATGACGATGACGTCGGCCCATGCGGAGGCGTCGGCGACGTTCTTGACGGTGAAGCCCTGCTCCTCGGCCTTGGCGATCGACTTCGAGCCGTCCTTCAGGCCGACGACGACCTCGACACCGGAGTCGCGGAGGTTGAGCGCGTGTGCGTGGCCCTGCGAGCCGTAGCCGATAACGGCAACCTTCTTGCCCTGGATGAGCGACAGGTCTGCGTCCTGGTCGTAGAAAATCTCAGTCACTGGTGGTTCTCTCCTTGGTTGTGGTTTCGCAATATGTCGCAGATGCGACTAGTTCTTGAAGACGCGTTCGGTGATGGACTTCGAGCCGCGCCCGATGGCGAGGAGACCCGATTGGGCGATCTCCTTGATGCCGTAGGGCTCGAGCACCTTGAGGAGCGCGGTCGTCTTCCCGGAGTCGCCCGTGACCTCGATCACGAGGGCGTCGGTCGCCACGTCGACGACGCGGGCCCGGAACAGGTTGACGGCTTCCAGCACCTGGGAACGGGTGGAGTTGTCGACGCGGACCTTGATGAGCAGGTGCTCACGCTGGACGGACTGCGCCGGATCCAGCTCGACGATCTTGATGACGTTGATGAGCTTGTTCAGCTGCTTCGTCACCTGCTCGAGCGGAAGTTCCTCGACGTCGACGACGACCGTGATCCGGGACAGGCCCTCGATCTCACTGTGGCCGACCGCGAGGCTCTCGATGTTGAAGCCCCGGCGGGCGAACAACCCGGCGACGCGGGTCAGCAGACCGGGCTTGTCCTCGACGAGGAGGCTCAGGACGTGGCTGCTCATGCTCAGGCCTCCTCATCGAACGACGGACTGTGGTCCTTGGCGTACTGGACGTAGCTGTTGCTGACACCCTGCGGCACCATCGGCCACACCATGGCGTCGGCACTCACGACGAAGTCGATGACGACCGGACGGTCGTTCGTCTCCAGGGCGAGCTTGATGGCGGCGTCGACCTCCTCCTCCTTCGTCACGCGGATGGCGAGGCAACCGTAGGCCTCGGCCAGCTTGACGAAGTCGGGGATGCGGATGGTGTCGTGCCCGGTGTTCAGGTCGGTGTTCGAGTACCGACCGTCGTAGAAGAGCGTCTGCCACTGGCGGACCATGCCCAGTGAGGAGTTGTTGATGATCGCGACCTTGATCGGGATGTTGTTGATCGTGCAGGTCGCGAGTTCCTGGTTGGTCATCTGGAAGCAACCGTCGCCGTCGATCGCCCACACGTGGCGATCGGGCTGGGCCACCTTGGCACCCATGGCCGCGGGGACCGAGTAGCCCATGGTCCCGGCGCCACCGGAGTTCAGCCAGGAGTTCGGACGCTCGTACTTGATGAACTGCGCCGCCCACATCTGGTGCTGGCCGACGCCCGACGCGAAGACGCCCTCCGGGCCGGTGATCTCGCCGATGCGGGAGATCACGTGCTGTGGCGAGAGCAGACCGTCGGTCGGCTCGGCGTAGCCCAGCGGGAACTCCTCGCGGAGACCGTCGAGGTAGGACCACCACTCGGCGATGTCGGGGGTGACCTCGCGGGCGGCTGCCTCGAACGCCGACTGGAGGTCGACGATGACGTCCTTCGCGTCGCCCACGATGGGGACGTCCGCGATGCGGATCTTCGAGATCTCGGCCGGATCGACGTCCACGTGGACGACCTTGGCGTTCGGTGCGAAGAGCGAGGCCTTGCCGGTCACGCGGTCGTCGAACCGGGCACCGAGCGACACGAGCAGATCGGCCTCCTGCAGTGCGAGCACCGCGGGGACCGTGCCGTGCATGCCGGGCATGCCGAGGTGCTGCGCGTGCGAGTCGGGGAACGCGCCACGAGCCATGAGCGTCGTCACGACAGGAGCACCGGTCGCCTCGGCCAGCGCGAGCAGTTCCTCGGAGGCCTTGGAGCGGATCACGCCGCCACCGACGTACAGCACCGGCTTCTTGGCGTTGACGAGCAGCTGCGCTGCGGCCTGGATCTGCTTGCCGTGCGCCTTCGTCACGGGACGGTAGCCGGGCAGGTCGACCTTCGGCGGCCAGATGAACGGCGCTTCGGCCTGCTGGGCGTCCTTCGTGATGTCGACCAGCACCGGTCCGGGGCGGCCGGTACCCGCGATCTCGTACGCCGCGGCGATGGCCGCCGGGACCTCCTCCGGAGTCTTGACGAGGAAGGAGTGCTTCGTGATCGGCATCGTGATGCCGACGATGTCCGCCTCCTGGAACGCGTCGGTACCCATGAGGGTCGAGAACACCTGACCGGTGATCGCGACCATGGGCACCGAGTCCATGTAGGCGTCGGCGATGGCGGTGACGAGGTTCGTCGCGCCGGGGCCGGACGTCGCGATGCAGACGCCGATCCCGCCACCGGCGGCGGCGTATCCTTCAGCCGCGTGGCCCGCGCCCTGCTCGTGTCGGACCAGGACGTGACGGAGCTTCGTCGAGTCCATCAGCGGGTCGTAGGTCGGCAGGATCGCTCCGCCGGGCAGACCGAAGATGTCGGTGACCCCGAGGAGCTCGAGCGATCGGACGATCGCCTGGGCTCCCGTCAGGATCTCCGGTGCGGCCGGGGCCGCAGGTGTTCTGGGATGAGGCACGGGTTGGGATTCCGTGGGCATGATGATTCCTTCAGCGATGAGATGCACGAACGAGATGCTCGGTTATCCCGTGATCGCGCCCTCCGCTGCGGAGTGCACGAGACGAGAGTACTTTGCGAGAACGCCACGGGTATAGCGCGGGGGAAGAGGCGCCCAGCCGTCGCGGCGGGCTTCCAGCTCTGCTTCGTCGACGAGTAGGTCGAGCGAGCGGCCAGCGATATCGACCCGTATCAGATCACCATCGCGCACGAAGGCGATTGGACCTGCGTCCACCGCTTCGGGTGCTATGTGGCCGATGCACAGTCCGGTTGTGCCGCCTGAGAATCGACCGTCCGTCAACAGTAGTACATCCTTGCCGAGTCCGGCGCCCTTGATGGCGGCCGTGATCGCGAGCATCTCGCGCATCCCCGGCCCACCCTTCGGGCCCTCGTAGCGGATGATGACGACGTCGCCCTTGTTGATCTTGCCCTCGGTGAGCGCGTCCATGGCTCCGCGCTCACGTTCGAAGACGCGGGCCGGGCCCTCGAAGACCTCGGCGTCGAAGCCGGCCGTCTTCACGACGGCGCCCTCGGGCGCGAACGAGCCCTTGAGGATCGTGATGCCGCCGGTCGCGTGGATCGGGTTGTCGAGCGTGCGGATGACCGTGCCGTCGATCGGGTCGGGGTTGATGTCGGCGAGGTTCTCGGCGACCGTCTTGCCGGTGACCGTGAGGCAGTCGCCGTGCAGCAGACCGGCGTCGAGCAGCGCCTTCATGACGACGGGGACACCGCCGTGACGGTCGACGTCGTTCATGACGTACTGGCCGAACGGCTTCAGGTCGCCGATGTGCGGCACCTTGTCGCCGATGCGGTTGAAGTCGTCGAGCGTGAGGTCGACCTCGGCCTCGCGGGCGATCGCGAGCAGGTGCAGGACAACGTTCGTCGATCCACCGAAGGCCATCGCGACGGCGATGGCGTTCTCGAACGCCTCCTTCGTGAGGATGTCGCGCGCGGTGATGCCGAGTCGAAGCATGTTGACCACGGCTTCGCCCGAGCGGTGCGCGAAGTAGTCGCGACGGCGGTCTGCCGAGGGCGGCGATGCCGAACCCGGGAGGCTCATGCCGAGCGCCTCGGCGACCGACGCCATCGTGTTGGCCGTGTACATCCCGCCGCAGGCACCCTCGCCCGGGGCGATGGCGCACTCGATGCGCTTGAGGTCCTCTTCGCTCATGTTGCCGGCCTTGCAGGCCCCGACCGCCTCGAAGGAGTCGATGATCGTGACCTCCTTCTCGGTGCCGTCGGAGAGCTTGACCCAACCCGGCGCGATCGATCCGGCGTAGAGGAAGACCGAGGAGAGGTCGAGGCGCGCAGCGGCCATGAGCATGCCCGGCAGTGACTTGTCGCAGCCGGCGAGGAGGACCGTGCCGTCGAGGCGTTCGGCCATGACGACGGTCTCGACGCTGTCGGCGATGACCTCGCGCGAGACGAGCGAGAAGTGCATGCCCTCATGGCCCATGGAGATGCCGTCGGAGACGGAGATGGTGCCGAACTGCAGCGGGTATCCCCCGCCCGAGTGCACACCCTCCTTGGCGCCCTGCGCCAGGCGGTCGAGTGAGAGGTTGCAGGGCGTGATCTCGTTCCACGAGCTCGCGATGCCGATCTGGGGCTTGTCCCAGTCCTCGTCGCCCATGCCGACGGCGCGGAGCATGCCGCGCGAAGTGGTCGCCTCGATCCCGTCGGTGACGGCACGACTGCGTGGTTTGATGTCGATCTCTGGCATTTTAAGAGTCTACGGCTTCCTTGTTGCTTCGATATTCCGCGAGCATGCCGAGGACGCGCGCGATCTCGGAGGGTCCTTCGACCCTGAAGTCGGCGGCGGTCACGCCGGTGCCGCTCTTCACCCCGAGGTCGCCGGGGCCGAGTGCGCCGAACGCGTCCTCGTCCGTGACGTCGTCGCCCGCGTAGAACACGGCATCTGCTTTGGTGTACCGCCGGAGGTGTTCGACGGCTTCGCCCTTGGTCGCGCTCCTGAGCGAGAACTCGAGGACGTTCTTGCCCTCTCGAACCGTCAGGGCGCCGAACTCGTCCTTGGTGTGGGCGAGTGCTTCGAGGTGGGCGATCCTGGAGTCTTCTTCACTGGCGAGCCTGGTGTGCAGGGCGAACCCTGCCGGCTTCCGCTCGATCCAGACATTATCGTAACCCTCCGCGACGTCCTGGAGGATCCGTTGGAGGGTCTCCCGCTGTTCGCGTTCCTCGTCGTCGAGGGCGAGGGCGTCGTCGGGGTTGTCGAGTCGGATCTCGACGCCGTGCGAGCCGGCGAACAGGGCGTGGTCCGGCAGCTCCGCCACGGCCACGAGACTGTCGATCGCCCGCCCGGACACGAGTGCGACGCGCGTCCCGGGCAGGTCCATCAGCGCCAACACGGCCTTGCGAGCCGCGGGCAGAGCGCGCGCCTGATCCGGGTCGTCGACCTCTGGGGCCAGGGTGCCGTCGAAGTCCAGCGCCACCAGGAGCTTCGGGACGTCGGCCAGGCGGCGGAGTTCCGCGCGCAGTCCGAGGGGAAGCCCCCCGAGGGTGTCGGTGGGCTCGTCGGTGGTGCTCATGACTGGGTGGTGCTCCCCTGCTCGATGGTCGGTGACTGGTCGCGCACGCGCTGCAGCTCGTCGAGGAAGGACGCCGACCACCGGGCGACGTCGTACTCCATGACGCGCTTACGCAGCGCCCGCATGCGACGACCACGCTCGGCCTTCGTCATGTGCACGGCCTGGAGGATCGCCGACTTCATCCCCTCGATGTCGTGCGGGTTGATCTTGAGTGCCTGCTTCAGCTCGTCGGACGCGCCGGCGAACTCGCTCAGGACGAGGACGCCGTCGTTGTCGTAGCGAGCGGCGACGTACTCCTTCGCGACGAGGTTCATTCCGTCGCGCAGGGCGGTGACGAGCATGACGTCGGCGGCGAGGTAGAGCGCGGCCATCTCGTCGCGGGGGTACCCGTGGTGCAGGTACTGGATCGCGGTGTGGCCGATCGTGCCGAAGTCGCCGTTGATCCGGCCGACCGTCTGCTCGATGTCGTCGCGGAGCTGGCGGTACGTCTCCACGCGTTCGCGGCTGGGGCTGGCGACCTGGACGAGCGTGACGTCCTCGACCGCGAGCTTGCCCTGTGCGAGGAGTTCGCCGAAGGCCTTGAGTCGGTGTCCGATGCCCTTGGTGTAGTCGAGGCGGTCGACGCCGAGCATGATCGTCTCCGGGTTGCCGAGCTCCTCGCGGATCTGCTTGGCACGGGCGATGATGTCGGGGCGCTGGGCGAGGGCCTGGTACCCCTTGCTGTCGATCGAGATCGGGAAGTGCCGGGCGATCACCGTGCGGTACGGGGCGCCACGCTTCGAGGCGACCGGTGCCGCATCCGTCGTGACCGACACGAGTGCCGCGTCGAGCGGGACCTGGATCGCCGCCCCCTTCGTCTCGTATCCGAACAGGCGGCGGACCGCGCGGGAGAAGTTGCCCGCGTCCGCGACGCGCTGGAAGCCGATGACGTCGGCGCCGAGCAGTCCCTCGATGATCTGGCGTCGCCATGGGAGCTGCGAGTAGATGCCGTAGGCCGGGAACGGGATGTGGTTGAAGAAGCCGATCGTGAGATCCGGACGCAGCTCGCGCAGGATCTTCGGAACGAGCTGGAGCTGGTAGTCCTGCACCCAGACCGTCGCGCCGTCGGACGCGGCCGCGGCGGCCGCTTCCGCGAACCGTCGGTTCACGGCGACGTAGGCGTCCCACCACTCGCGGTGGTAGCTCGGCGGAGCGATGACGTCGTGATAGAGCGGCCAGATGGTGTCGTTCGAGAAGCCCTCGTAATAGCGGGCGATCTCGTCCTCGGACAGCGGGACCGGGATGATCCACATGTCGTCGTTGTCGAACGGCTCGATCTCGAGGTCGGCCGAGCCGGCCCATCCGATCCATGCGCCGTCGGCACCGCGCATGACGGGTTCGAGGGCGGTCACGAGTCCGCCGGGTGAGGTCCGCCAGCTCTCGGCACCGTCTGCATCGACGACGCGGTCGACCGGCAGCCGGTTGGATACCACGATGAAGTCGAAGGTCGACGCTGATCCGCCGTCAGGCGCGGAATATCTGGTGATGATGGCCCTCCCGGGGTACTCGGGTTCGCTGTTCAGGCTAGCAGCGTTCCGCATGGCGAAACCGCGTGTTCAGACGGCGAGCATATGCTTGCGCTGATGATCCGCCATGGCATGAGCACGTCCTGCGTCTACCCGCTGGGAACCCGGCGCGCGTTCGAGTTGGCCGCCGAAGCCGGCTACGACGGCGTCGAGGTCATGGTCACCCAGGACCGCGTGACGCAGGACGCCGACGCCCTCCGCGCCCTCGCCGCCGAGACCGGGCTCGACATCCTCTCGATCCACGCGCCGGTCCTGACCCGGACCGCGTTCGTCTGGGGCCGCGACCATCGCAACAAGCTCCGCCGCTCGGCGGAGCTCGCCGCCGCCGTCGGCGCGTCGACCGTCGTCGTCCACCCGCCGTTCCGCTGGCAGCGGCGCTACGCGAACGCCTTCGTCGACCTCGTCGCCGAACTGAGCGAGACACACGGACTCGAGCTGGCCGTCGAGAACATGGCGTGCTTCCAGAGCCGCGGGCTCCGGGTGCAACCGTTCGCGTTCGGCTACGACCCGGCGCCACTCGCCTGCGCCGCCCTGACGCTCGACTTCTCCCACGCGGCCCTCGCGGGTGAGGACTCGCTCGAGATCGCGACCCGCTACGGCGGCCGCCTCCGACACGTGCACCTGTGCGACGGGACCGCACCGTCCCCACGAGGCGCGTTCCTCGACGAGCACCTCCTCCCAGGCGACGGCGAGCAGCCGGTCGCAGAGGTCCTCGAGCTGCTGCGCGCGGCGGACTGGTCGGGAAGCATCGTTGCGGAGGTGCACCTGCCCGCGACGGGTGGCGACGCGCTCCGCCTCGCCCAGCTGCGCGCCTCACTGGCCTTCGCGAAGCGTGCATTCGCTAGCACAGGCGAGAACCCGAAGGAAAGCCCGGATGCGGGGGGCCTCCCCTACCGGCTAGCGTGAAGTCATGCGCAAATTCCTCTTCAACGGCAGCATGATCTCCACGGTCTTCGGCGGGATCTCCGCTCTCCAGGCGACCCGCCAGGGACCGCGGGACTGGAAGCTCGCCCTCCTCTGGGTGAGCTGGGGCATCTCGCTCGCCCTCGCGATCAGCTCGGTGCTCGACGAGAGCAAGCAGGCTGAAATCGGCCGCTGAGGCCCCTCCACCCGCGCTACCACGATCGCCCGGGAAACCCGAGAATTGGGGCGCGCACCCGCGTGTCTCCGCGTCGTTCCGCGCCTCATGATCGACAATGAAGGCAGTCCAGCCTCACGGATGATCCGCTTTCGATGAAGGGCCCGCCATGTTCGGTCGCCGACGCCACGCAGCACCAGTCTCCGCATCGAAGCTGACCGAGAAGCAGCTGTTCGACCTCGTCCACGCTCGACTGGCGAGCGAACTCGGCGCCAACGGCACCTGGGTGCTGTCGCGCCGCACTCCGAGCTCGGGCGATGAGATCTTCCACGAGGTGTACGCCCAGCAGCTCGCCCACGACATCGCGACGGACATCGACCTCGAGCAGGCTGCGGTGACGGTCCGTGCCGAGGCCGCTCCGGCGCGTGGATGGCGCCTCTGGTCTCGCGGCCAGGAGGAATCAGCGGTCGACGCCGCCGTCGAGGTCGAGGCCGTCGAGGTCATCGAGCCGGCCGTCGCCGAGGAACCTGCCGCCATCACCGAGACGATCGACGCGCCGTCCGAGGCGCAGACCGATGACGACCACCCCGATGCCGCAGCTGACGACACTGAGCCGACGCTCGTCGAGCGAACCCTCCTCGAGCCGCAGCACTACCCCATCACCGTCTGGGCCGAACCCGAGTTCATCGACGCGAGCCTCGTCAACCCGGTGCCGGCGCGACGCAGCTCGGTCGCCTGACCGGCGACGCACCTCGAGAACGGCCGTCCACTCCGGTGGGCGGCCGTTTCGCCGTATCGGGCCACTGAGCGGGCATGACGCCTCATCGAACCCGAATCGATGAGGCGTCACGGCGCTGGTGGGCACGAATGCCCGACCGTCGCTCTGCTCCGCACGGTGGGGTGACCACGCGGAGGCTTCCGTCGGCAACGGCAGGACCCGATCCCGCCATGCTGCTGACCCTTCCAGGGTCTCATGCCTGGGCCGAACTCCGTCCCGTTGACGCGAATCGGACGGGAGCTGTCGCGAAACGCTCCCGGAGCGTTTCGTCAGGCCGCCGGCGCGAACGCGAGACAGGCCGAAATGCAGAACGGCCCCCGCCGAAGCGAAGGCCGTTCCCATTGTGGTGCACCCCCCCGGACTTGAACCGGGAACCCACTGATTAAGAGTCAGTTGCTCTGCCAATTGAGCTAGAGGTGCGTGGTTTCGGAGTGTTCCGAACCGAGATATGACACTAGCACCCAACTGGCCCGGGTGCGAAATCGAGCCAGCCGGCGTGTCGCGGAGGCAGGTCTCCAGCCCCTCGAGCGTCGTTCGATCAGGCCCGCGCGACCCTATCCTGGAGAGGTGACCGAACCCGTGACCGTCTCCCCCGCCGACCTCGATCTCGCGCTCCGGCTCGCCGACGCGGCCGACCGCATCGCGATGGACCGCTTCGAGGCTCGCGACCTCGAAGTCTCCACCAAGCCGGACCGCTCGCACGTCACGGACGCCGACCTCGCCGTCGAACGCGCCATCCGCGGCATCCTCGAGACCGAGCGCCCGGACGACGGCGTGTTCGGTGAGGAGTACGGCGCGCAGGGCCCGACGGATCGACAGTGGATCATCGACCCGATCGACGGGACGGCGAACTTCCTCCGCGGTGTCTCGAACTGGGCGACGCTCATCTCCCTCGCCGTCGACGGCGTGCCTGTCGTCGGCGTTGTGAGCGCACCCGCCATGCACGCCCGCTGGTGGGGTGCCATCGGGCACGGTGCGTGGGGCATCCGGTTCGGCGAGACCACCCCGCGCCGGCTGTCCGTCTCGGGGGTCTCCGACCTCGCCGACGCGTCCTTCAGCTTCCAGAGCATCGCGCAGTGGGCCTCGGTCGGGCGCATCCCCCAACTGCTGGCCCTGTGCGGCTCCCTGTGGCGCGATCGGGCCATCGGTGACATGTGGCCCTACATGCTGCTCGCCGAGGGCTCGATCGACGCCGTGGCCGAATTCGGCGTGCAGGAGTACGACCTGGGTGCCCACGTGCCGATCGTCCTCGAGGCCGGCGGTCGTTTCACGGACATCGACGGCATCGAGACCATCTCAACGCGGAGCTCCCTCGCGACGAACGGGCGCCTGCACGACGCCTTCCTCGCCGAGTTGCCACCCGTCGGCTGACACGTCTGCACGGCACCGCGCAAGCCCGCCGGGCGGGTTCCGACCGCGCCGTACGCTGGGCGGATGGTACGACTGAGGCGCAGCGACGTGAACGGACAGGGCATCCGACGGGTTCGATCCGGGCGCGGTTTCAGCTATCGGTTGCCGGACGGGTCGCTGCTGGAGGATCAGGAGATCCGAGCTCGGATCGACGGCCTGGTGGTCCCTCCCGCGTGGAACGACGTCTGGATCACCCCCTACGCGAACGGGCACATCCAGGCGACCGGGATCGATGCGGCCGGGCGACGGCAGTACCTCTACCACCCGTCGTGGCGCGAGCGTCAGGACCGGAGCAAGTTCGACCGCGCCCTGGCCCTCGCCGAGGCGCTCCCTGCCGCGCGAGGTCGGGTCACCCGGGACCTCCGACTCGAGGGCTACCCGCTCGCTCGGGTGTCGGCCGGCGCGTTCCGCATGCTCGACACCGGTTCCTTGCGCGTCGGCGGTGAGCAGTACGCGGAGGCGAACGGCAGTCACGGCCTGTCGACCCTCGAGGGTGCGCACGCTCGCGTGAGCGGCGACACCGTCGCGCTGAAGTTCCCGGCGAAGAGCGGACAGCCCTGGGAGTCCGACATCGTCGACGCCGACCTGGCCTCGCTCATCCGGTCCTTGAAGCGCCGCGGACCGCACGCCCGCCTCCTGGCCTGGAAGGACGGGAACCGGTGGCGCCACCTCCAGGCGAGCCAGATCAACGACTACGTCCGGGCGCAGACGAACGGCGAGTTCACCGCGAAGGACTTCCGGACGCTGCACGGCACCGTTGCGGCCGCGGAGAGCCTGGCGAAGGCCGGACCCGTGCAGAGCAGGACGGCACGCTCGAAGGTCCTCGCACGGGCCATGCGCGACGCCGCAGCGGTCCTCGGCAACACCCCGGCGATCGCGAAGTCCAGCTACGTCGACCCGCGGGTCGTCGACCGATACGACCATGGCGAGACGATCCCGCCGGACGGTCGCGGCTCACCGGAGACAGCACTCCGCGTCCTGCTCGTGGGGACGGACGACCCGTCCTAGCCGTGGTCCTGGTCGTGGGACTCGGTGCCCACGTCGCGCGACGACCCGTTCCCCGCGAGGTGCCCCTCGACCTCGGACTCCGGGATGAGCTGGAGCCCTCGCGGCGTGTGCGATGAATCCGCGAGGACCTCGAGCCACGCACGGTTGAGTTCCGGCGGTCGACTCCCGAAGAAACGGAACTGCAGCGGGATGCTCGGGGACAACCAGAGCGAGCGTCTGCCCGACCCGTGCTCGGGATCGTTCGCCCAGCTGAGGAAGAAACTCTCCTGTCGGCGCAGCTTGGCCCCGATGACGGCCTTCAGGTGCGCGAGCGCGCGGTCTTCGATCTCGTACTCGTCGCCGGACCCGTAGATGAGCATTCCCATGGGGACATTGTGCCGCTATTCGGGCGTGTGGCCGGGATGTCGTTCCTCGCCGAGTTCTTCGCGTCCCGCGAGCTCGTCGCGGACGAGGATGGCCTCGTCGAAGTTGCCGCTCCGGTAGGCCGCCCGGGCGACCATGTGTGCGGAGATCGGCGCGGTGAGGCTCTGGAACACGATGATCGCGATCGCGATCGTGATGGTCCCGACCGTCGGGCTCGAGACGGCGACGTCCGCCATGATCGCGATGAGCCCGAGGATCTGCGGCTTGGTCGCCGCGTGCAGGCGGGACAACACGTCGGGGAAGCGCAGGAGGCCGACGCCGGCGGCGAAGCACATGATCGCCCCGACGAGCACGAGGGCCCCGGTGACGATGTCGCGGATCAGCTCGCCGGTCATGCGTCGTCCTGCTTCGACATGAAGCGGGCGACGCTGACCGAGCCGACGATCGCGAACATCGCGAGTGCGAGGAGGACCGGCAGGCCGTCCGTGTGACGGTTGATCGCCATCTCAGCCCCGATCGCGCACATGACGGTGGCGACGAGCACGTCGGAGGCGATCACGCGGTCGAGGAGGCTCGGCCCGCGGATGATCCGGTAGACCGCTGCGAGGGCCGCGGCACCGAACAGCACGGAGACGATGATGATCACGACGAGCATCACTGCCCCCTTCCGATCGAGAGGTGGTCATGGTCGTGGCGGAGGGCGTCCGCCTCGGCGCGGGAACCGATCGCGAGGATGAGCCGTCGCTCCGTTCCGAGGACCTCGGCGACGACCTCGTCGATGTCGGCGTCGTCATGCACGTTCAACGCGTGCAGGTAGAGCGTCGAGGCTGTGCGGTCCAGGTCGACCACGATCGAGCCTGGGACGATCGAGACCGCCTCGGCCGTCCAGCTCATGATGAGGTCGGAGGTCGTCCGCAGACGGACCGCGATCACCGCGTTACTGGACCGGAACCTCGGCTTGAGGACGAGCCACGCGATCTCCGCACTCGCCCGCACGATGTCGACGAGGAGCTTGCCCAGGAAGATCGCGGTCCGCCAGAGGTTGATGCGGCCGCTCAGCTCGACGGCCGGCAGGTAGAACAGGAACGACACCAGCACCGCGACCCCGAGGCCGGACACGAGGGTGAGCAGGTCGAACATCCCCCAGAGGAGACACCAGAGCAGGATGAGTCCGGCCAGGAGGAGGGCCTGGCTGAACAGTGCGCGACGACGTGACGGTTGCATTACTCCAGGTGCTCCGTTCCGTCGGGGAAGACCGCGGTGATGTAGTTGTCCGGGTCCTCGATGTTCTCAGCCGCGCGCGTGGCCAGTCCGAAGAGCGGCCCCGCGAAGACCGTCAGGGCGAGGGTCAACGCGACCATGCCGGTCGTGGCACCGATCATCGGGCGCGAGATGGTCTTGGTGTCGACCGAGCCCGAGTCCTCGGGGCTCTCCGCGAGCTGGTCGAGCAACGGCGAGGAGTATCCGGCGACCTCGTCCTTCCCCCGCCAGAAGCCCATGTTCCACACGCGCGCCAGGGCGTACAGGGTCAGGAGCGAGGTCGCGGCTCCGGCGGCGATGAGGATGTACGACAGCGGGTCGCCCAGGGCGACACCCGCCTGGAACAGCCCGATCTTGCCGAGGAAGCCCGAGAACGGCGGGATACCGCCGAGGTTCATCGCTCCGATGAAGAACAGCACGCCGACGATCGGTGAGGCCTTCAGGATCCCGCCGAGCCGGGAGATGGAGGTCGTCCCACCGATCCGCTCGACGAGCCCGGTGGTGAGGAACAGCGTGGTCTGGACGACGATGTGGTGGACGATGTAGTAGATCGTCGCGGCGGTCCCGGCGACCCCGCCGACGGCGATGCCGAAGATCATGTAGCCGATGTGGCTCACGAGCGTGAACGACAACAATCGTTTGATGTCGGCCTGGGCGACCGCGCCGAAGATGCCGATGAGCAGGGTCAGGAAGGCGATGACCATCAACGGTGTCGCCAGCGGCACGTCCTTGAAGATGAGCGTGTCGGTCCGGATGATCGCGTACACACCCACCTTGGTCAGCAGGCCGGCGAACACCGCTGTGACCGGCGCCGGCGCGGTCGGGTAGGAGTCGGGCAGCCAGAACGACAGCGGGAACACCGCAGCCTTCACCGCGAACCCGAGGAGCAGTGCGGCGCAGAGGATCGCCTGCACCTCCATCGGCAGGTCGCGCACGCGGTCCGCAACGAGGGCGATCGTCACCGTGCCCGTCGCGCCGTAGATGAGTGCGATCGCGGCGACGAAGAGCAGCGATGACATGAGGCTGATGACGATGTACGTGACGCCGGCGCGGATCCGCGCTCCGGTTCCGCCCAGGGTGAGGAGGACGTAGCTGGAGGCGAGCAGCATCTCGAAGCCGACGTACATGTTGAAGAGGTCGCCCGCGACGAAGGCGTCGAACAGCCCGGCCGCCAGGACCAGGTAGGTCGGGTGGAAGATCGACACCGGCGTCTCGCGATCGCCGTCGACGATGCCCTGACCGATGGCGAAGATGAGGACACCCAGCAGCATCAGGGCCGCGACGAGCAGCATGATCGCGGACAGCCGGTCGACGACGAGCACGATCCCCCACGGCGGGGACCAGCCGCCCAGCTCCACGACGATCGTGCCGCTCTGGTCGACGGCCGCGAGCAGGATCGCACTGATCACGGTCACCGCGGTGAGCGCGAAGACGCTGATCGCCACCTGCGTCTTGCGGCGGTTGCGGAACATGAGAGCGATCGCGGAGCCGATCAGCGGGATCATGACCACCAGGGGGACGAGTGCGTTCATTCGCCTGCCCCCTTCCTGGTCGTGTGACTGTCGTCGCCGTGCTCGTTGCTCTCGTCGAGGACCCGTTGGATTGCCTCGTCGTCCAGGTCGACCTGGTTGAAGACCGCCTCCGTCGCCGCCTCCGTGTCGTCGGCGTGCTCGTCGCTGAGGGTGTCGCCCTCGTCGCCGAGCTGTGCCAACCACCAGGTCCGGTAGATGAGGGCCAGGATGAAGGCGGTCACGCCGAAGTTGATGACGATGGCCGTCAGCATGAGCACCTGCGGCACCGGATCGACCATGCGGTCGTCGGAGGCGGTGTCCGTGACGAGCGGTGCGGTGCCGCTCGGGCCGCTCATGATCAGGATGAGGAGGTTCGTCGCGTTGCCGACGAGCACGAACCCGATGAGGAACCGGGTGAGGCTCCGCTCGAGCATGACGTACACCCCGGTGCCGTACATGACGGCCATCAGGACGACGAGGGTCAGTGAGGCGCTCATTGTTCTGCCTCACTCGCCGAGAACTCGTCCGTACTCTGCTCGTCGATGTCCGCTTCCTCCTGTTGACGGTCGACCTCGGCCCCGAGGCTGCGCAGGATGTCGAGCGCGAGTCCGACGACGACGAGGTAGACGCCGATGTCGAAGATGCTGGACGTGCCGAACGAGAGGTGTCCGAGGATCGGGACGTCGGCCGAGAAGTACGCGGACTGAAGGGCCTCGCCACCGAAGAACAGGGATCCGACGGCCGTCCCCACCGCGAGCAACAGTCCGACGCCGAGCACTTTGCCCGCGTCGATCGGCACGGCCTCACCGAGCTCGTAGCGTCCACCGGCGAGATACCGCATCACGAGCGCCAGGCCGGCGAGCAGGCCACCGGCGAAGCCGCCGCCCGGCTCGTTGTGGCCGACGAAGAGCAGGAAGACGGAGACGACGATCGCCGGGTGGAAGAGGAGCCGCACGAGGACCTCGAGGAGGATCGAACGGTTCGCCTCGGCGATCGCCCGGCCACCGATGAGCCATGAGTGCCGCCCCACCGCTTCGCGAGGCGCCTCCATCTCGCTGTCCGCGAGGTGGGGGTCCGACACGACCTGGGAGCGGAGGCCCGGGATCCGCCGACGCCGCGCACCGCTGAGACGCGGGACCTCCGCGCCCCGCTGTGAGACGAAGAGCAGGCTCGCGATACCCGTGGCCACCACGACGAGCACGGAGATCTCGCCCATGGTGTCCCAGGCTCGGATGTCGACGAGCATCACGTTGACGATGTTCTTACCGTGGCCCTCCTCGACGGCGAGCCGCGGCAGCTCGGTCGCGATGCTCTCCGCCTGTCGGGCGCCCAGGGCGATGACCCCGATGAGCCCCATGACCAGGCCGGTCAACGTCCCGATGACGATCCGACGGACGCGGTGGACCGGGGCGTTGCGCTGGGCGATCTTGGCCGGGAGTCGGCGGAGCACGAGGACGAACACCACGATCGTGATCGTCTCGACGAGGGCCTGGGTCAGCGCGAGGTCGGGAGCGCCGTGCAGGGCGAACAGCGCGACGAGCCCGAAGCCGGTGACGCCGACGAGTAGCACGGCAGCCATGCGCTGCTTCGCCCGGGCGGCCGCGATCGCCGCGGTCGCCATGATGAAGGCGATGGCCACCTGGGCGGGATAGTCCCACAGCCGGATCTCACTCGGCCAGGCGCGCCCGAGGAGGGCGATCGTGCCGAGGGTCAGGACGAAGACCACGAGGATGGTGGACAGGTACTGGACGAGCCCGCCGCGCTGGGCGAACAGGGTGACCTTCGCGGAGAGCCGATCGATGCCCTGGGTCGCCGCCCAGTACCCCTTCGAGGAGTCGACGAGGGGTGGCAGGCGGTCCTGCAGGCGCGCGACCGGGAGCCTCCATCGGAAGAGCAGCAGACCGAGCAGCACCACGACGGCCGAGATGCCGAGCGCCGGCTCGAGGCCGTGCCAGAGCGCGAGGTGGTAGTCGCCCTCCCCCACGGAGTCCGCGTAGGGCGCGAGCACCGTGTCGATGGGCTTCGTCGCGAAGCCGAGAGCGATGGTCGCGACGGCAAGGATGCCCGGCGCGATCATGATCGTTCCGGATTCGGCATGCAGTTCGGTCGGCGCGGCGCCGCGTCGGTCTCCGAAGGCGCCCCAGAGGAACCGGGCGCTGTACGCGACGGTCAACACGGACCCGACCGCGGTCCCGACGATCGCGACCCAACCCCACACGTCGCCCTCGAGCGCCCCCTCCAGCAGCGAGGTGAAGACGGCCTCCTTCGCGACGAACCCGAAGAGCGGTGGGATGCCGGCCATCGACGCGACCGCGATCGCCGCGATGACGGCGAGCACCGGCGTCTGACGCCCCAGACCGGAGAGGTGCCGCCAGTCACGCGTCCCAGCACGGTGGTCGATGATGCCGACGACGAGGAAGAGGGCCGCCTTGTAGATGGCGTGGGCGAGCAGGAGCGCGACGGCGGCCAGCGCCGAATCGCGGGTGCCGTACCCCGAGACGACCATGAGGAATCCGAGCTGGCTCACCGTCCCGTAGGCCAGGACCAGCTTGAGGTCGTACTGACGCAGCGACCGCCAGGCACCGGCGACCATGGTGAGGACGCCCAGGCCGACGAGCATCGCGTCCCAACCCGGGGTGTCGGCGTAACCGGGAGCGAGTCTCGCGACGAGGTAGATCCCGGCCTTCACCATCGCCGCAGCGTGCAGGTATGCGCTCACGGGCGTCGGTGCGGCCATCGCGGCCGGCAGCCAGAAGTGGAACGGCACGAGCGCCGACTTCGAGATCGCGCCGACGAGGATGAGGAGGATGGCGACGGTGGTCGCGGGGCCGGTCAGACCCTGCTCGACGATCGAGGCGAGCGAGGTGCTCTGCGCCTGCACGGAGATCATGATGACGCCCACGAGCATGACGAGCCCACCGAAGGTCGTCACCAGGAGCGCCTGCAGCGCCGCACCGCGACTCTCCTTGCGATCGGTGTAGTGCCCGATGAGCAGGTAGGAGAGCACACTCGTGATCTCCCAGAACATGAACATGACGATGATGTCGTCGGCGGTCACGAGGCCGAACATCGTGCCGGCGAAGGCGAAGAGGAGCGCGGCGAAGCGACCGAGGCCGGGCTCGGTCGAGGAGAAGTAGCGGCCGCAGTAGAGCAATACGAGAGCACCGACGCCGGTGACCACAAGGGACAGCAGCCAGGCGAGCGTGTCCATCCGGAACGAGAGCGCGATGCTCAGTTGCGGGATCCACTCGATCGTCTCGACGACCGTGCCGCCGGCCGTGACCGTGCCGGTCTGGAAGAGCGTCCAGACGAATGCCGCCGCGGGCATACACGCGATGACGTAGAAGACCTTCGTCGACAGCACTCGAGCGAGTGTGGGCGTGGCGACGGCGATCGCAGCAAAAACAAGCAGGATTGTCGCCATGCAGGTCTCCCGGGTGGTGGCGGCCTCTGGACTCCCAGGTTAGCAGCCTGTCGGTACCCCTCCGACCCCAGGAACGACGACAGGCCCCCGCCGAAGCGGTGGCCTGTCGTCGACTCGGCAGCGTGTGACAACGTCCGGAGTGGAGATGGGGGGAATTGAACCCCCGTCCACTGCTGTGATTCTGCGCCTTCTACGGGCGTATCCCTTGAAACGTTCTACTCGGCCCCGACCATTGACAAGGGCATCTTGGTCGACGGGCCCAGCCGAAGAACAGTCCCGGATGACGTCGCGGCTCCGTCATCCAGCAAGTCCCCTAGATGACGCCAGGATCCGAGACGGGGACACGCTCGGTCTGACGGACTATCGGGCTCGCTTAAGCAGCGAGGGCGAAGTCAGTGCGCTTAGAGTTGGCACTTGTTGTTTTGCAGAGATCGTTAACGAGATAACCCTGCATCCTCGACCCGCTTCTCGCAGTTTCGCAGGCAATGTCGAAACCGATCATCCCCATGGACTCAGCGCCTCGGAGAACGAGGCGAAGAGGGTCGTTGTCACACGCTGTCGAGTTGTCAATCCGCCGCGAGCGGCGAACGAGCACCTTGCGGTGCAGCTTTCAAGTGTACCGCGCCCGAAGGCACGTGTCACCTATTCGCCGAGCCGGTTCCTGGTGGCCATCGCGCGGGCGGCCTCGCGGGTGTCCTGCTTCTCGCGCAGAGCATGCCGCTTGTCGTATTCCTTCTTGCCCTTCGCCACGGCGATCTCCACCTTGGCCTTGCCGTCCTTGAAGTAGATCTTCAACGGCACGAGGGTGAACCCACCGGGCGCGATCTTGTGGGCGATCTTGTCGATCTGCTCGCGGTGCAGCAGCAGCTTGCGCTTGCGTCGCGGCGGGTGGTTCGTCCAGGTGCCCTGACCGTACTCGGGGATGTGCACCGCGTCGAGCCACGCCTCACGGCGGTCGATGAAGGCGTACCCGTCGACGAGCGACGCCCGCCCGGCTCGCAACGACTTCACCTCGGTACCCGTCAAGACCATGCCGGCCTCGTAGGTGTCCTCGATCGTGTAGTCGTGGCGGGCCTTGCGGTTCGTGGCCACGACGTTCTCGCCCCGTTCCCTCGGCACGGTGTACTCCTGACGTTCTGGTTCGGATCCATCGGAACGGACCGGCCGCGATCGCGGCAGCCTGTCAGTCTATCGCAGTGCGAGCGGCGCGATGGCTGCACTGCCTCCCCCGCTAGACCTTGAGGTACCGCGAGATCGCGAAGTTGGCCGAGATCGCCGCCAGCAGCACGCCGACGAGCAGCAGGATCGGGAGGACCACCAAGGCGTCACCGAGATCGACGAAGTTGACGTACCGCATGCGATCCGCCAGGTATCCCTGGACGAACACCTGGACGATGGTGATCACCGCCCCGGCCGCGAGGATGGAGCCGATGAGCGCAGCGAACACACCCTCGAGGATGAACGGGGTCTGGATGAACCGGTTCGACGCACCGACCAATCGCATGATGCCGAGTTCCCGGCGTCTCGAATACGCCGACAATCGGATGGTCGTCGCGATCAACAGGGCTGCGGCGACCAGCATGAGCGCTGCGATCCCGATCGCCGTATAGCTGGCGATGTTCAGGACCGAGAAGATCTGGTCGAGGTACTGGCGTTGATCCGTCACCTGCTCCACGCCCGCGACACCGGAGAACGCCTCGACGAGCACGTCGGACTGCGAGGCGTCCTTCATGTTCACCCAGAAGGTCTCGGGGAGCTGGTCCGCCGTCACGAACTGCGCGATGTCGTTGCCCTTGAACTGCTCCTGGAAGTTCTTGAAGGCCTGCGCCTGGTCCTCGAAGTAGAACTTGTCCACGAACGGGGCGAGGGTCGAGGACTCCAGAGCGCTCTGGACGGCGGCGCGCTGTTCTTCCGTCGCGGCGCCGGCTGCGCAGGTGTCGCCCGCGCTGTCGGCGGTACAGAGGTAGATCGCGACCTGGGCGCGGTCGTACCAGTAGTTCTTCATCTGGCCGATCTGCATCTGCAGCAGGACGGCCGTACCGACGAAGGTGAGCGAGATGAACGTCACGAGCACGACGGAGACGACCATCGAGACGTTGCGACGCAGGCCGTTCCAGACCTCGGACCAGATCAGTGCGAGTCTCACTTGGTCGGCCCCACGTTCTGCTCTCCGTCTTCAGTGCCGCGCGCCGCGGCACGCAGGCCGAGTCGCTCGGCGAGCGACAGGTGTTCGACCTCGATCGGGTCGATCTCGTTGCGTGCCGGGAGCCCGATGGGGCCCGTGGCGTTGCTCAGGCGTTGCGGAGGCGCGACCTCCGGTACCGCAGCCGCAGGCGGTACGGCGGGCTCTGCTTCCGGCGTCGTCGGCCCTGCCTCAGGCGCTTCCGGTGTCGGGTCCTCGGCTCGCGTCGCCGGCGTCTCGGCCACGGGTGCTGCGGCCGGTTCCTGGATCGGCGTCGAGCCGGACACCCGGGTGACGACCTCGTCGGTGTCGGCCGGTGGCGTGGTCTCGCGCGAGACCGCGGCGGGCGCGGTCGGTGCGGCGGGAGCTGTCGGCGTGGCCGCGACCGCGGCTGCGGCAACGGCACTCGTCGTGGGCTCGGAGCTCGCAGCGACGGACGAGGTCGTGGTGGTCACCGGGACCGACGAAGTCTCGACGGTGGGTGCGACCGGGGTCGAGGCCGTTGCGGGGGCCGTCTGTGCCGACGGGGCGGCAGCCTTGGAGGATCCCCTGACGAGACCCGGGATGGCGGCAGTCGTGCCGTATCCGCCGTGGCGTTCGTCACGGACGATCTGGCCGTCCTGCAGCTCGATCACCCGGCGCTGCATCTGATCGACGAAGCCAGCCTCGTGCGTGGCCATGACGACCGTCGTCCCACCCGCGTTGATGCGCTCCAGCAACTGCATGATGCCGGCGCTGGTGGCGGGGTCGAGGTTACCGGTCGGTTCGTCGGCGAGCAGGATCTGCGGCTTGTTGACGATCGCGCGGGCGATGGCGACGCGCTGCTGCTCACCACCGGACAGCTCGTGCGGCAGGCGCTGCGCCTTGCCGTCGAGTCCGACCATCTTGAGGACGTCGGGGACGGCCTCCTGGACGAAGCCGCGCGACTTGCCGATCACCTGGAGGGTGAAGGCGACGTTCTGGTAGACCGTCTTGCTCGGCAGCAGTCGGAAGTCCTGGAACACGACCCCGAGGCTGCGCCGGAAGTACGGCACCTTGCGGTTCGAGATGGAACCGAGGTCGTGGCCGAGCACATGGATCTTGCCCTTGCTCGGCTTGTCCTCCTTGAGCATCAGGCGGAGGCAGCTCGACTTCCCCGATCCCGAGGCACCGACGAGGAAGATGAACTCTCCCCGGAGGATCTCGAAATCGACGTCGTTGAGCGCGGGACGCGAGGTTCCCGGATACTTCTTGGAGATGTGATCAAACCGAATCATGGCTCCTTGAGCTTAAGGAGCGACCCGCCGATTACGGGCAGGACACGCCCGCGATCCGTACCCTGTACGAGGGCTGGGCGAACACGATGGCGCGCTGCGCTACTCCGGCTTCGACATCGACCGCCAGCGGATGCCCGCGGCGATGAACCCGTCGAGATCGCCGTCGAACACCGCTGCGGGGTTCCCCTGCTCGTGCTCCGTCCGCAGATCCTTGACCATCTGGTACGGCGCGAGCACGTACGAGCGCATCTGGTCGCCCCAGCTCGCCGTGATGGTGCCGGCCAGCTCCTTCTTCGTCGCGGCCTCCTGCTCCTTCTGGATGAGGAGGAGTCGCGACTGGAGCACGCGCATGGCCGCGGCGCGGTTCTGGATCTGGCTCTTCTCGTTCTGCATCGAGACGACCGTGCCGGTCGGCAGGTGGGTGATGCGAACGGCGGAGTCGGTCGTGTTGACCGACTGGCCACCGGGGCCGCTGGACCGGAAGACGTCGACACGGATGTCCGACTCGGGGATCTCGACGATCTCCGTCTCCTCCATGAGCGGGATGACCTCGACAGCGGCGAAGCTCGTCTGACGCTTGCCGGCGGCACCGAAGGGGCTCATGCGCACCAGGCGGTGCGTGCCCGCCTCGACGCTCAGCGTGCCGAAGGCGTACGGTGCGTCGACCTCGAAGGTGGCCGACTTGATGCCGGCCTCCTCCGCGTAGCTCGTGTCCATGACGGTGACCGGGTACTTGTGCTGCTCGGCCCACCGCAGGTACATGCGGAACAGCATGTCGGCGAAGTCGGCGGCGTCGACACCGCCGGCACCGGCGCGGATGGTGACGACGGCGGGGCGCGGGTCGTACTCGCCGCTCAGCAGCGTCTGCACCTCGAGGTCGCCGAGCACCTTCTGCAGGCTGATGAGCTCCTGGCGGGCCTCTTCGGCCGACTCCTCGTCCTGGGCGTCGGTCGCGAGTTCGATGAGCACCTCGAGGTCGTCGAGCCGGTTCGCGATGCTGGTGATGCGGGCGAGCTCGGACTGACGGTGGCTGAGGGCGCTCGTCACCTTCTGCGCGTTCGTCGTGTCGTCCCAGAGATCCTGGGCACCCGCCTGCTCGCTCAGCGTCGCGATCTCGGCTTCGAGACGGTCGACGTCGACGACGGTGCGGATGTCGTCGAAGGTCGAGCGGAGGGTACTGATCTGTGTGGAGAGGTCCAAGTCAAACATTTGGCTTCAGCCTACCGCGCAGGGCCGCGGGCGTACGATCGAGGGGATGACTTCCGACGAACGCCCGTTCCAGCTGCGCTCCGTGGCCGTCTCGGTCTTCCTCCCCACACTGTTGTTCTCGATCGGTGAAGGCGCCATCATCCCGATCATCCCGGCCGTCGCCGGGAACCTGGGGGCGACGCTCGCCGTCGCCGGCGTCATCTCCTCGCTCATCATGCTCGGCGAACTCGTCGGCGACGTCCCGTCAGGGTGGATCGTCAGTCGGATCGGCGAACGCTTCGCGATGATGTGGGCGGCGCTGCTCGCGGTCGTCGGGGTCGCGACGGCTGCCATCTCCCCCAATCCGTTCGTCCTCGCCGTGGGCATCTTCTGCATCGGGCTCGCGACCGCCGTGTTCGGTCTGGCACGGCACGCGTTCATGACGACGTACGTGCCGATCCGGTACCGGGCGAGGGCGCTCTCCTCCCTCGGAGGTGTCTTCCGCGCCGGCACGTTCATCGGACCGTTCCTGGCCGCAGGCGTCATCCACCTCACCGGGACGTCGCAGGCGGCGTTCTGGGTGATGGTCATCTGCTGCGCTGGCTCCGCGATCACCCTGCTCGTCCTCCCCGACCCGGCGGAGATGTTCGGGCGACCGCCGTCGACGCGCACCGCCGACGGCGAGGAGCGGACCGAGGGTGAGGAGCTCGCGTCCGAGGAGTCGAGCGGTCTCATCGCTTCGATCCGCGCGCACGGCGCCGTCCTCACCCGGATGGGCACCACCGCCGCGCTCGTCGGCGCCCTGCGGTCGTGCCGCGCTGTCCTGCTCCCCCTGTGGGCCGTCAGCATCGGCGTCTCGGAGACGGACACGGCGCTCATCATCGGCGTCGTCGGCGCGGTGGAGTTCGCCCTCTTCTACGCCAGCGGTCAGGTCATGGACCGCTGGGGACGGATCTGGACCGCCGTCCCCTCGATGATCGGGCTGGGCTCCGGGTTCATCGTCCTGGCCTTCACACACGACCTCGATGGGGCGCGGGTCTGGTTCATCGGCGTCGCGCTCGTGCTGGCGCTGTCCAACGGCCTCGGCAGCGGCATCCTCATGACCCTCGGCTCCGACCTCGCGCCACCGGACCGACCCGCGCCGTTCCTCGGCGCCTATCGCTTCCTCGGAGACGCGGGCACCGCCGCAGCTCCCCTGGCGATGTCCGGGATCACTGCGGCTGCGTCGATCTCCCTCGCCGCCGGCACCATCGGTGGTGTCGGGCTCATCGGCGCGTTCCTCCTCTTCCGATTCATCCCCCGCTTCATCGATCGCGGCACGCGCCCGTTCCCCTGATAGTCGGGAGGTCCGTCCGCCCTCACCAGAAGACACTGCGCGCACTCGCGATCGCCTCGATCCGGAGGCCCTGCGGGACGAACAGCGTCAGCATCGGTGGCCGCCAATCCGACGCCAGCGAGACCTCCGCACTCCGGCCGTCCGGGGTCCGCGCCGCGACGATCTCGACGCCGGTGAGCGCACCCGCACCGCTGGTGATGAGGTCGTCGCGTGCACTCGAACGGACCGAGTCGTCATCGAGGACGGGTCGGAAGGTCCCGTCGGGCTGGATCGTGACGTCGTCGATGGAGAAGGACTCCGCGGCGGTCGCGGCCAGGCGGTCGGCGAGGTCGAGGAGCCGCTTGTGCTCCACGTACAGGGAGGTGGCGGCGCTCCCGACGAGGACCACGGCGAGCGCCACGACGGCGAATCCGATCGTCAGGAGCATGGTGGACCCGTCCTCCTCGCCGACGTCCGGGCGTCGGCGTCCGCCCGGCGCCCTCATTCCGCTTCACTGAACCGGTCGTCGAACCGGGAGATCGGTGCCGTGGCGGCGCCGGTCACTGGGACCGCGGCCTGCACGCCAAGAATCTCGGGCATCAGCGGCAGGACGACGAGGATGTCGACGGTGACCGTGACGGCACCGCCGCGCTGCCCGCATGGGAGACCGGCTGGTGCGCAGTCGAGCGTGACGGACGACTGGGACCGGTCGAGCCCGAAGTCGTCGAGTGCGAGTGCGAGCGAGTCCTCGACGCGGTCGCGACCCGTCGCGTCGTCGTCGGCCCGCGCGTAGAGTTTCGCCGCCTGCGCCGCGGCCCCGCCGGCCGCGAGCACCGCCGCCTGCACCTCGGCGAGCGCGACGATGAGATAGACGATCGGTACGAGGAGGACTAGACCGACGGTGATGAACTCGAGGGAGGCCGATCCGTCGTCATCCCGTGCGGTCGGTCGGTGACGCAGCTCATCACTCGAGTGTCTCGAGAACCGCATGACCTTCCACCTCCAAGACGCCGGGCAGTCCGATCAAGCCCACGACCGGAAACGGTGCGCGGACGGTCACGGTGACGACGCCGGCTCCGCGATGATCGGCCAGCGTGGCGCTGACGTCACCCGTGTAGCCCTCCCCCACGGCGACGGCGATGAGCTGGCGTGCCCGGTCGGCGCCATCGAGTAGCTCGGTGTCGGCAAGCGCGCCAAACCGGGCACCCTCCGCCGCCGCGTCGATGAGCGTGTTCCGGACGTGCAGGGCGAGCGCGAGCTGGACCACGGACATCATCAGGACGGTGAGGATCGCTCCGACGAATACGAACTCGGCGACGGCTGATCCGTCCTCGCCGCGCAGGAGCCGCTTCCGCCATCCGCCGACCTCGGGCTCAGATGCCGGAGACACGGTCGATGGCCTGTTCGAACACCTGCGTGAGTGCCGGGCCGGCGACACCCCAGATGAGGAGGACGAGCCCGGCCGTCATGAGCGTGATGAGGACCCAGCCGGGGACGTCGCCGCGCTCCTCGGTGAGGAGGGAACGACTCCGGTGGAGCGTGCGATTGAGGAAGGAGGGGGAGGACATGTGGAACCTTTCGTCAGAAGCCGGTCCGGAGCACGAACACCCCGGGGAAGACGGCGATGATGATGGACAGGGGCAGGATCAGGAAGACGAGGGGCACGAGCATCGCGACCTCCTTCTTCCCGGCGGATTCGAGGAGACGGCGTTTGGCGGTGTCGCGTCCATCGTGCGCGTGATCGAGGAGCACTGCTGCGACCGGTGTGCCGCGTTCGAGCGCACCGAGGATCTGGTCGACGCATCGCGACAGCATCGGCATCGCGAGACGGGCCTCGAACTGCCGGAGTGCGGTGGCGAACGGGATACCGGTGGAGACGTCCGCCATCACCCGGCGGAACTCCCTGCCGAGCTCCCCACTGGACCCGATGCGCGCCACGCGGTCCATCGCGTCCGTGATCGCCTCGCCCGCCGCGAGACTCAGACTGAGGAACTCGAGCACCGTCGGCAACTCCTCCTCGATCCGCGCGAGACGCCGACTGGCGGCGAGCGCCAGCAGCTGGTCGCGGAGGACGATCCCGGCCACCGCCCCGACCGCGGGAAGCGGTGCTGCGAACGGGAGCGCCAGTCGACCGTTACTGAAGGAGAACACGGCGAGCGCCGCGGCGACCGCGAAGCCGCCGAGCCCCCAGAGGAGTTGCAGCAGTCGGTACCGTTCGAGCGTCGGTCCCCCGGCTTGACCCAATCGACGGATGACGAGTTCCTGATCGGCGCCGACCAGGCCGAGCGACCATCGGGCGGCGCGGAGGACCGGGACCAGCAGGATCCCGAGCACCGGTAGCGGGTCGGTCGAGCGGCGTGCGGCTCGCGAGCGGGCGTCGCCGGAGAGGTCGGCGACATAGGGGGCGATGCGGTCCGCGAGCCGCGGTCGTCCGAGTGCCGGCAGGAGCATCGCGAGCGACCAGAGGCCGACCCCGAGGATCGCTCCGAGGCTGAGTGCCCACGCTCCGTCTGCACTCACCGGAACCACCGTCGTTCGGGCTGGAGCCGTCCGACGCGGAGCATCGCCTGGTAGGCGAGGGCGGAGACCACGACGCCCGCGATGATCAGGACCGCTCCCTCCCGGGAGTTGTAGGCGGCCGACGCCTCCGGCCGAGATGACAGGAGCAGGAGTATCGCCCAGGGTGCCGCGACACCCAGCCTGGCGGCGTTCACCACCCAGGACTGCCGGGCCTCGGCCTCGGCTCGGATGGCCGACTCCTCACGCAGCCCCGCGGACAGCGCTCGGAGCACCGCCGGCAGTTCCGTGCCTCCCACGTCGCGGGCCATGCGCACCGTCTCGAGGATGCGGTCCGCGACCGGGTCGGCGAGCGCGGTCTTCAGGTCGTCGATGCCGTCGGCGAAGCGGCCGGCAGCCCGGTAGTCGGCGCTGAACGCGGCGAACGCCGGGCGGAGCGGTGCGGGTCCGACGGTGTCGAGCGCGGCCACCGCATCCGGGAGCGAGAGCCCTGACCGGATCGCGGACAACAGGTGGTCCACGACATCCGGCCACAGTCCCCGCTGCAGGCGACGTCGCGAGGTGGCGCGGGCACGGAGCACGATCACCGGGGCAACGAGTCCGGCGACGGCGACGACGGCGCTCAACGGCACGACACGGCAGAGCGCCTGGACCACTGCGCCGGAGACGAGACCGGCGAGGACGGAGACCACGATGGCGGCCGCCCAGTATCGACCGGGCAGACCGGCCAGGATCAGGAGTTCGCGGAGCGCAGCGACCGGCTTCCACCGCTCCAGGGTGTCTCGCAGCGGCTCAGGGTCCGGCCACCACCAGGGTGCGACGGTGAGGAGGAGGCCTGCGGCGAGGACCGCTCCGACGACGAGACTCATCGCTCGCCGACGGCGAGGATCGAGGCGAGCGAGATCCCGGCCGCACGGTACTTCGCGTCGTTCAGCGGGAAGCGACCGGTGGCACGGAGCTCTCCGTCGCGCTGTTCGAAGAGGGTCGAGGCCTCGATCATGTGGGACTCACCACTCCCGCCGACCGCGATGATCTCCGCCACCCGTCGGCGTCCGGACCGGTCGAGCTCGCAGTGCACGACGAGGTCGACACATGATGCGACGGCCGGGCGCACGAACCCCGAGTCGATGTTCCGACCAGCCAGCAGCGGCAGCGTGCAGAGCTTCCCGATCGCGTCGCGCGCGGAGTTCGCGTGGATGCTGCAGAGCCCGGGCAACCCGCTGTTGAGGGCGATCAGGAGGTCGAGGCTCTCCGCCTCCCGAACCTCGCCGACGACGATGCGGTCCGGCCGCATGCGGAGCGCCTCCTTGATGAGCCGACGCAGCGTGATCTCCCCCGTGCCCTCGAGGCTGGCCTGGCGGCACTGCATCGCGACGACGTCTCGGTTGCCCGGCGCGAGCTCGAAGGTCTCCTCGACGGTGACGATGCGGAGAACCGGGTCCAACGAGGCGATGAGGGCGCCGAGCATCGTGGTCTTGCCGGCCTGGGTCGCCCCCGACACGAGCAGGTTCGCCCCCGCGGTCATGCTCGCGCGGAGGAACTCGGCGGCCTGATAGCTGATCGACCCCGCGGCCACCAGCTGACCGAGGTCGCGGATCCGCGCCGAGAACTTGCGGATGTTGATGGACATGTGCCGACGCGTGACGTCGGGGATGACGACGTGCAGCCGCGAGCCGTCCGGAAGGGATGCGTCGACGAACGGGTTCGCGAGATCGACCCGTCGACCGGTGGCACGCAGCATCCGCTCCACGAGGTCGCGGACATCACCTTCGCCGAGGACCACATCGGTCAGCTCCGACACCCCACCACGGGCGACGAACACCTTCGTCGGCTCGTTGATCCAGATCTCCTCGACACTCGGATCGTCGAGCAACGGCTGGATCGCACCGAACCCCGTCACCGCGGCGAGCACCTCGCTCGTCATCCCGTGCTCGTCGTCGATCAGCGGCGTCGTGTCGTTCAACGCCCGCTCGTTGTAGCGACGAACCTCCTCGCGGGCGATCCGCCCCGCTCCCCCACGCCGACCAGGCTCTCCGAACTCCTCACGCACCCGATCGCGCACGCGCGCCGTGATGATCTCAGCCGCTGTCCCCATGCCGCCATCCTGACGAACACCGGCCACACCCCGCAGAAGTTATCCACAGCACCACCCGCTCGACGCATCACCGACCGGTCGCTAGGCTCGGGGACCGTGCCGACCACCTTCCGCATCGACGGCTCCCGCATCCACGACATCGCCTCGTTCTACGAGGTGATGAACGACCTCCTGATGCAGGACGAGGACTGGGATCTCGGCCCGAGCCTCGACGCCCTCGACGACGTCCTCTACGGCGGGATCGGCTCGCTCCGCGATCTCGACGACGTGCTCTTCGTCTGGACTGACCACGACGCGAGCCGCACCGCACTCGGCGTCACGGCCACCCGCGCGTGGCTGCAGGAGAAGCTCGAGCGGGGCGCACCGTTCGACACGGCCCGGATCACGATGCAGCTCGACGACCTGGACGCCGGCCGCGGCAAGACCTACTTCGACCTCCTCCTCGAGGTCTTCGCCGGCCACCCGGACATCCGACTCGAACTCGCCTGACCAGGTCCCGACCCGGCGGTCGCGCTCCAGCCGTCGCGATCAGACCGTCGCGAACCGCTTCGCCGAACGCTCCTTCGCCTTCCGCGCCTCGGCCTCGCGGTCCTTCGGCGGGGCGGTCGTCACGAGGTCTTCGAGCAGATGGCGGGTGATGTGGGCGATCTCCGCGACCGCTCGATCGAACGCCTCAGCGTTCGCCTGGGACGGCTTCGTCGACCCGCTGATCTTCCGCACGTACTGGAGCGCTGCGGCCTCGACCTCGTCGTCGGTCGCAGCCGGCTCGAAATTGTGAAGGGTGTGGATGTTCCGGCACATGCAGGCATGGTAGCCCCGGCGCACACCAGGATCCAGCGGTGATTCCGGAGCTGGTGCCGCGCCGCAACCGCTTGCGGCTGTCGACCCGAGCCGGAAGAGTGGGCGCCATGATCAACGGCTACACCGCAGACCAGGTCCGAGCCGCAGAGGCACCACTCCTGGAGGCAGGGGAACCGCTCATGGCGCGAGCCGCGCACGGCCTCGCCGAAGAGCTGCGGACCGTCCTCGCCGACCGCGCGGAAGGTCTCGAGGGCGAGGCACCCGACGTCTGGAAGATCCTGCTGCTCGTCGGCTCAGGCGACAACGGCGGCGACGCCCTCTTCGCGGCGGCGGAACTCGCCGGCACCACCGGTCCGGACGACGTCCCGCTCGACCTCGTCGTGGCCAGGACCGGTGACCACGCCCACGAGGCGGGCTACGCCGCGGCGGTCGAGGCCGGCGTCCGATTCCTCATGAACTCCCCCGCCGCACCGGACGACACCGCCGACGAAGCCAAAGGCGCTGCGCTCGTCGTCGACGCGGTCTTCGGGATCGGGGCAAGCCGGAACCCCACCCTGCGTGGTGCGCCGAAGGCGATCGTCGAGGCGGTCCTCCCGGTCGTGCAGAACTCCGGCGGACCGACGGTCGTCGCCGTGGACGTCCCGAGCGGCATCGACCCCGACGAGGGAAGCGTCCCCGAGGGTGCCGTCCTGCCGGCGGAGGTCACGGTCACCTTCGGTGCGGTGAAGGCCGGGCTCCTCATCCCGCCCGGCTCGGCCTACGCCGGCGACGTCCGCCTCATCGACATCGGTCTCGGACCGCAGCTGGCCGACGTCACACCGTTCACGACGCTCGACCAGGCGGACGCCTGATCGACTGCCCCGCCCGGTCCACCGCCGGGGCGGTCGGCATCACCGACCATCAGGCGTTGCGTGACGCTCAGGAGCCGACGGCAGCAGCCGATCGCCCGGACGCGACACCCGCGAGCGCGTGGCCCGCGAGCGACCCGAGGGTCCGGAGCCCGTCGCGTGACAGGACCGACTCGAGGTGCCCCTGGACCGACGCGAAGCCGCGACCACGCATCGCGAAGACGTCGCCGGACGCCGCATCTGCGGCGATCTCGACTCCGCCGACCGGAGCCTCGCCTGCCAGCCGTGCGGTGAAGGTGTTGTAGAACCCGATCAACGACTGCTCACCGAAGAGGTCGAGGTCGAGCTGCAGACCCTGGCGGGGCGCGTCGAGACGTTCGATCGGCAGCCCGAGCTGGATCGCCAGCACCTGATGGCTCAGGCAGACGGCGAGCAGCGGCGCTCCAGCCGCGAGACGCGCGGACACGATCTCATGCATCCGGCGGACCCGCGGTTCGGCGAGGTCGAGCGGATCGCCAGGACCCGGACCGGCGACGAGGAGGTCGACGTCCACGAGCGCGTCGGTCACCGCCGACCAGTGCTCCACGCTGACGGTCATCCCGAAGTGGCGCAGCTGGTGGGCGAGCATCGCGGTGAACTCGTCCTCGGCGTCGACGATGACCGCGGTACGGCCTGACAGTGCACCGACGGGCGCCGGGTGCTGCGGCTGCAACCAGAAGGACGCCAGCCGTTCGTTCCGCGCTCGGAGCGCGTCCTCGACCCCGGGCTCAGCAGCGAGGTCGACGGTCGGGCCGAGCTCGGCAGGTGCCATGACACCCAGAGCGGTCAACACGCCGGCCGCCTTCGCCGCCGTCTCGGCGACCTCGGACTCGGGATCCGAGTGACGGACGAGCGTCGCACCGGCGGGAACGCGGACGAGACCGGCGTCGTCGACGTAGGCCGTGCGGATGAGGATCGGTGCGTCGAGTTCGTAGTCGCCGTCGCCCACCGGAGTGAACAGCGCGAGCACGCCGGAGTAGTAGCCGCGAGCATTCCGCTCATGGCGGGCGATGACCGAGCACGCGTTCTGCATGGGCGAGCCGGTGACCGTCGGAGCGAACATCGTCAACCGCAGCACTTCGCGGACGTCGAGTTCGCTCGTCCCCGCGAGGAGGTACTCGGTGTGGGTGAGCCGCGACATCTGCTTGACGTAGGGTCCGAGGATGCGTCCACCGGAGGCGCACACCCGGCTCATCATCTTCATCTCCTCGTCGACGACCATGAAGAGCTCCTCCGTCTCCTTGACGTCGCCGAGGAACGCGCGGAAGTCATCGCCGGTCGCGCCGGAGCGCGGGTGGCGGAAGGTGCCGCTGATGGGGTTCATGGTGACCGTGCGTTCACCGGTCGACGCGTCACGGGCGACCGCGACGTGGCGCTCGGGCGTCGCACCGGCCATCGAAACCCCCGGCGTGTGCACGGCGAAGGTCCAGTAGGCGCCGGTCTCCCCCGACAGGAGCGCCCGCAACCAGGCGAGGACGGCGCGCTCGGCCGGCACCTCGGTCGTCGCGGTGAACTCGCGCCGGATGACGAAGTTGGCGCCCTCGCCGCGTCCGATCTCGTCCTCGATCACGCGGCGCACGATCGACGCGTAGTCCTCGTCGGAGACGTCGAACCCGCCGTCGACCAGCGGGACCGCGTCGGCGGGGAGTCGGTCGAGCAGCTCGTCGAGTGTCACCGTCTCACGCTCACTCACCACGAGGCAGCGCAGCGGAGCGCCGTCGTCCATCGCCGCGAAGCCGCGCTCGCGCACCTGGCGATAGGGCACGAGGGTGAGGACCTCGGGCTGGTGGTCGTCACCGGCGGATCCGAGCGGGATGTCGGCGAGCGTCTCGACGTCGACGACGTCGCCCGTGTAGAGGTCGACGGTGTCGCTGCCGTGTCGGCGGAGCACCGCGAACGGGAAGTCGGGGCCGGCGTGCAGCACGCGGTGGAGCAGGGTGGTCATGGTGGTGTCCTCAGGCTGGGACCGATCCGACAGGGCCTCCGAACGAGAACGACCGCCCTGTCAGGCGGTCGAGTCGTCGTGTGTGCACGTGCGCGGTCCGCCTAGGAGGCGGGCCACCAGCTCGTTGCACACGTCGTTCGCATGGAGCCGAGCATACACGGGCCGACCCGGGCTCCGCTGGCCGCGGCTCCTCCCCCGAAGCTCAGGACGTTCCCGACCTCGCTCCCGTAGACTGAGCGGGCCGCGGGAGTGGTGGAATTGGCAGACACGCAGGATTTAGGTTCCTGTGCTTTCGAGCGTGAGGGTTCAAGTCCCTTCTCCCGCACGCGACATCGTCGTACGCCGTTCCATCCCTCCCCCGACAGCAGGAGCTCCGCATGGTCCACACCGCCCTCATCCCCTGGCTCGACCCGGAGGGCATCATCACGGCCGTCGGTCCCTGGGCCCTCGTCGTGGTCTGCGCGATCGTCTTCGCCGAGACCGGCCTCCTCGTCGGATTCCTGCTCCCCGGCGACACCCTGCTCGTCATCACCGGTCTCCTCGCCTTCGGCTCCGCCCGCGTCATCGAGATCGACATCTGGTGGGTCTGCCTCGCGATCGGGTTCGCCGCGTTCCTCGGCGGCGAGGTCGGATACCTGATCGGGCACAAACTCGGGCCGAAGGTGTTCGAACGCAAGGAGTCCGGCCTCTTCAGCATCAAGAACGTCGAGCGGACGAACGCCTTCTTCGAGCGCTTCGGCGCTCTCGCGGTCATCCTGGCGCGCTTCGTCCCGATCGTCCGGACCTTCGCCCCGGTCGCAGCCGGCATCGGCCACATGAACTACAAGAAGTACTCGCTCTACAACCTCATCGGCGCGCTCATCTGGGGCGCAGGGCTCACCTTCTTCGGCTACCTGCTCGGGTACATCCCCCCGGTCGCCACCTTCGTGCAGAACTACATCGACGTCATCCTCATCGGAGCCGTCGTCCTCACCCTCATCCCCACCACCTGGCACTACATCCAGTCCAGCCGGAAGGCGAAGGCGCTGCAGGGCACCATCACCGAGGAGGAGCGTCGGGCCGCGGCTTCGAAGCTCGCCGACCAGGACGTCTTCAAGCGCGACCGCGGGACCGACACGGTCTGATCCCCGGCGGCACCGCTCGCACGAACGGTCGCGACGGCCGGATTCGCCGACGCGTCAGCGGTGGTGCGACTCCTCGTGGGAGGCGTGTTCCTCCGGCTCCAGCTGGAACGTCGAGTGCTCGACGTCGAAGTGGTCGTGGAGGCACGAACCGAGGCGGTCGAGCAGCGCCCCCGTGCCGCCGTCGGCGAACACCTCCTGCCGGGCGACGACGTGTGCCGAGAACACCGGCTGGCCGGACGTGATCTGCCAGACGTGGACGTCGTGGACGGCGACGACGCCGTCGGTGCCGAGCAGGTGGTCCCTGATCTCCTGCACGTCCGTGTCGGACGGCGCGGACTCGCTGAGGACGTGGACGACGTCGCGGAGCAACGACCACGCCCGCGGCACGATCATCGCGGCGATCGCGAGCGACGCGATGGCATCGGCCTGAGCGAAGTCCGTCATCATGATGACCACCGCGGCGATGATCACGGCGATCGAACCGAGGAGGTCGCCGAGGACCTCGAGGTAGGCACCGCGCATGTTGATCGACGTGTCTCGGCCACCGCGCAGCACCTGGAGGGCGACGAGGTTCGCCACGAGACCGATGACCGCGACGACGAGCATGGGCAGGCTCCGGACCTCGGCGTCCGCCGGCTCGACGAGGCGGGACACCCCCTCGATGAGGACCGACACCGCGACGGCGATCAGGATGAGCGCGTTGATGAGCGCGCCGAACACCTCCGCGCGCTGATACCCGAAGGTCTGGCGGTCGGTTGCCGGGCGCGCGGCGACGATCGTGGCGACGAGCGCGATGATCAACCCGGTGAGGTCCGACAGCATGTGCCCGGCGTCGGCGAGGAGGGACAACGAGCCACTCACCCAGGCACCGATGAGCTCGACCACGAGAACGGTCGCGATGATGGCGATCGCCACCGCGAGTCTCCTGCGGTTCGCTGTGCCGGCGTGTGCGTGATCGTGACCCATGATGCATCAACCGTAGGAGCTTCCCAGCGGTCGGGGAAGGGTTCATGCCGAGATAGGAATGGTCCTGAGTATCATGCTCAGCTGGCGGTCGACGCGGGCCCCTCGGGCACGAGCCGCTGCAGCACCGGGACGAGTGCCCGGAAGGCGAGCGCGCGGTGGCTCAGCTCGTTCTTCTCAGCCGGTGACAGTTCCGCCGCCGTCCGCCGCTCACCGTCCGGGACGAACGCCGGGTCGTAGCCGAAGCCGTTCGTCCCGCTCGGCTCCATCGCGAGGGCTCCGCGCCAGGTGCCGACGGCGACGTGCTCGAACGGCTCCGTCCCATCGATCCCCGGTGGTACCACGAGGGCGAGGTGGCAGGCGAACCAGGCGGCGCGATGCTCCTCGTGCACGTCCCGCAGCTGATCGAGGAGGAGGGAGAGGTTCGCGGTCGAGTCGTGCTGCGAGCCGGCCCAGCGCGCCGAGAAGATACCCGGCGATCCACCCAGGATCTCGACGCCGATGCCGGAGTCGTCGGCGAGCGCGATGGAACCGGTGTGCGCGGCGGCGACCCTCGCCTTGATCAACGCGTTCTCGCTGAAGGTCGTGCCGTCCTCGACGGGCTCCGGACCGTCGTAGGCGAGGACCGTGATCCCGGGGACGTCGCGACTGACGAGCCGCTGGAACTCCTCGACCTTGTGCTGGTTGTGCGTCGCGAGGACGATCTCGACGCCCATCAGCGTCCGAGGGCCTCGAACTGGATGGCCTTGAGTGACGCCGCTCCCCCGACGGCGAGGTCGAGCAGGGAGTCGAGCTCGCGACGGTCGAACGGGGCACCCTCGGCCGTCCCCTGCACCTCGACGAACGATCCGCCGCCGGTGACGACGACGTTCATGTCGGTCTCGGCGCGCACGTCCTCGACGTAAGCCAGGTCGAGCATGGGCACGCCGTCGATGATCCCGACCGAGACGGCCGAGACGCTGTCGGTGAGGGGCGACGCCTTCTGCGAGATGAACTTCTTGCCGCGCGCCCACTCGATCGCGTCGGCGAGGGCGACGTAGGCGCCGGTGATCGCCGCTGTGCGGGTGCCACCGTCCGCCTGCAGGACGTCGCAGTCGATGACGATCGTGTTCTCGCCGAGGGCCTTGGTGTCGATCACGGCGCGGAGGCTCCGACCGATGAGTCGCGAGATCTCGTGGGTACGACCACCGATCTTGCCCTTGACCGCTTCACGGTCCATCCGCTCGTTGGTGGAACGGGGCAGCATCGCGTACTCCGCGGTGACCCAGCCGCGACCCTTGCCGTTCAGCCAGCGCGGCACGCCGTTGGTGAACGAGGCCGTGCAGAGCACCTTCGTCCGGCCGAAGCTGATGAGTGCCGAGCCCTCGGCCTGCTCGCTCCAGCCGCGCTCGATCGTGATGGGACGCAGCTGGTCGTTGGTGCGGCCGTCGGCGCGCGCGATGTCACTCATGGATGTGCTCCTCGAACTGGTGGGATGGAAGGTCGATGACGCCGGTCTGGACGAGCGAGACGGTGGAGATCTCCCGGCCCATCAGACGGTTGGCGAGGGCGATGAAGTCGTCGGCGCTGCTCCCGGTGGCCTCGTACCGGTGGGTGGCCGGTTCGCTGCTGTCGCGCAGCAGGTCACGGGTGACGAGCACGCGGTAGACGTCGTTCGCGGTCTCGGTGTCGCTCGAGACGAGCGACACCTGCGGGCCCATCACGTAGCTGATCGCGCCCTTGAGGAAGGGGTAGTGGGTGCATCCGAGGACGACGGTGTCGACGCCGGCGTGCCGGAGCGGGGCCAGGTACTCCTCCGCGGCCTCGAGCAGGTCGGGGCCGGTCGTGACGCCGGCCTCCACGAACTCCACGAAGCGAGGGCAGGCCTGGCCGAACACCGTCAGCTCGGGATTGACCTCGAAGAGGTCCTGGTACGCCCGCGAGTTGATCGTGCCCTCGGTCCCGATGACGCCGATGCGCCCGTTCCGCGTGCTCCGGACCGCGGTCCGCACAGCGGGCTGGATCACCTCGACCACGGGGACCGAGTAGCGTTCGCGGGCATCGCGGAGCATCGCAGCCGATGCGGTGTTGCAGGCGATCACCAGCATCTTCACGCCCTGGTCGACGAGCGAGTCGAGGACCTCGAGCGAGTAGCGCCGCACGTCGGCGATGGGCTTCGGGCCGTAGGGCGAGTGGGCCGTGTCGCCGATGTAGATCACGGACTCGGCGGGGAGCTGGTCGCTGACCGCTCTCGCCACCGTGAGTCCGCCGACGCCGGAGTCGAAGATGCCGATGGGTGCGTCGTTCACGATGACCCAGCCTACCGCCCCTGCCGATGGACGTCGCGGACCGACCGATCACCACGTTCCGGGCACGCTCGCGGCTAGGCTGAACGGGTGCACGAGTCCTCAGCTCTCCTCACCGACCGATACGAACTCACGATGCTGGACGCCGCCCTCCACCGCGGCACCGCGGATCGGGAGTGCCTGTTCGAGCTCTTCGCCAGACGCCTCTCCGGTGGCCGCCGCTACGGCGTCGTGGCCGGCACGGGCCGGTTCCTCGAACTGCTCAAGCACTTCCGCTTCGGTGAGTCGGAACTCGAGTGGCTGCGCGAGGAGGGCGTCGTCAGCACGACGGCCCTCGACTGGCTCGCCGACTACCGCTTCTCGGGCTCGATCTGGGGCTACCGCGAGGGCGAGGTCTTCTTCCCCGGTTCGCCGATCCTGGTCGTGGAGGGCACGTTCGCCGAAGCCGTCATCCTCGAGACCCTGGCACTCAGCGTGTTCAACTACGACAGCGCCGTCGCCACGGCCGCCGCGCGCATGACCTCCGCGGCGGGCAGCCGCCCCCTCGCCGAGATGGGTTCCCGCCGGACGGGCGAACGGTCGGCCATCGCCGCGGCCCGGGCGGCGTACATCGCCGGCTTCAGCGCGACCTCGAACCTCGAAGCAGGACGCAGCTGGGGCATCCCGACGATGGGGACGGCCGCGCACTCCTTCACCCTCCTGCACGACTCCGAAGAGGACGCCTTCCGAGCCCAGATCGACACGATGGGCACCGGGACCACGCTGCTCGTCGACACCTACGACATCGAGGAGGCCGTGCGTCTCGGCGTGCGCCTCGCCGGCCCGGAGCTGGGAGCCGTGCGCATCGACTCCGGCGATCTGCCGATCGTCGTCGACCAGGTCCGCCGCCTGCTGGACGAGCTCGGCGCCACGTCGACCCGCATCACGGTCACGAACGACCTCGACGAGCACGCCGTCGCCGCCCTGGCCGCGTCTCCGGTCGACTCCTACGGCGTCGGCACCTCCGTGGTCACCGGCTCCGGCTCCCCCGCCATGGGCATGGTCTACAAGCTCGTCGCGCACCGTGACGACCAGGGCGACTGGATCAGCGTCGCGAAGAAGTCGGCCGAGAAGGCGACCGTCGGTGGCCGCAAGACCGCTGCGCGCGCCTACGACCGGCACGGGGTCGCTCGGGAGGAGCGCATCTACCTCGGTGACGGTCCGGCAGGCGAACCCGAGGGCGCGGCAGACGCCGCCTCGGAACGCCCCCTGATGGTCCAGCTCGTCGAAGGTGGGCTCGTCGACGAGCAGTACCTCGGTGCCGCGGGGACACGTCAGGCGAGGGAACACCGGACACAGGCGGTGGCGGAACTGCCGCCCCGGGCCGTCAGCCTCACCCGCGGCGACCCCGTACTCCCGACCGTCTACCTCGAGGGCTGACCGCGGCGACGCGTCTCAGCATCGGCCGCGGTGCGCTCCACGCTCAGTCGCGGAGCAGCTTCTCGTAGATCTCCTTGCAGGACGGGCAGATCGGGAACTTCTCGGGGTCGCGACCCGGCGTCCACTTCTTGCCGCAGAGCGCCTTCACCGGCTTGCCGCTCAACGCCGATTCGAGGATCTTCTCCTTCTTGACGTAATGCGAGAAGCGCTCGTGATCGCCGGGCTCGATGTTCTCGCTCTCGATCAGCTCCTCGAGCTCACGATCCATGATCGCCGTGCTCCCACCGTCGGGCGTGCCACCGGGATCGATCGTGCTCATCTGCTGCTTCGTGCTGTCATGCTGCGCCATGGCTCCATGGTACCGCCGGACGGCACCCGGGTCTCCTGCGGGCCGATCCGTCCGCCGACGTCGGGTCAGTGCGAGCTGGCGAAGCCGACGATCTCGGGGCTGCGACGGTCGAAGACGCGACCTCCGGCGAGGATCCCGATCGCGAGCACCAGGACGCCGGTGCCCACGCCGACCGCGAGTGCCCCGAAGTTCCAGTTCGGCTCACCGGTGAGCCCGAGCACGGCGAGCCAGCCGGCGGGGATCGTGAGGAGCACCGTACCGAGGAGGCTCAGGAACTGCGCGGACATCCCGCTACTGCCCGGGACCTGCGGCTGCTGGAACGGGCTGTCGCCGGGAAGCGACGTCGGATACGGGAACCGCGCCGAGACGAAGCTCGCGATCCCGGCACCACTGAACAACAGGCACGTGCTCACCCCGATCATCGACGGCAGGGCGTCCCAGTCGCCGTAGAAGAGGATGCTCAGGGTCGATCCCACCGCGATGAGCGGGATGCCGATGAGGAGCACCGGGAAGAGCCGGCCGATCCGATCCGATCGTCCGCGGACCCCGGAGGCGACGTGCAACCAGACCGCGGTCGAGTCGAAGGCGAGGTCGTTGTGCAGGAGCCAGCCGAGGAACCAGCACACGACCGGGAGCGGGACGAGCGCGAGGACGTTCATCGGGATGCCGGCGACGAGCATCGGCACGAAGAAGATGAAGGGCGCGATCGGGATGATCACGAGCGAGACGAGGTACCGCGGGTCGCGCAGCCAGTAGGTCATGCTGCGAGCGGCGATGGCGCCGGACGGGGAACCGGGGAGCAGGTCGAACCAGCCCAGACCGGTGCTGTCGCGGCCCATCCCGAGGCGTTCCGGCGCCACGAGCAGTCGGGCGACGAACGCCTGCCAGGCGAACCAGAGCAGGGCGATGGTCGCCGCGGTGAGCAGCAGCTTGACGATCGCCGGCGCGATGCCACCGAGTGCGGCATCACCGGGGAACGACCAGACGGCGCCGAGCGGGGTCCAACTGAGGATGTCAGCGACCCGGCCGAGGACGGCGAACCCGTCGCGCTGCCAGTCCACGGTGGTGAGGGCGATGATCGCCGGGGCGACCGCGATGATGAGCACCAGCCCGAGGACACCCATGACCTCCTTGGCGCGACGCGTCGAGAGGAGGCTCGCGGAGATCGAGGTGGCGATCCGGGCCAGGAGCGCGCAGAGCAGCACACCGAGGACCGCGGAGACCACGGCGAGGACGGCGGGCAGCGGCGACCGCGACCAGGTGACCACCGACGAGGCCGCGAGGACGGCGAGGACGAGCGACGGCACCGACACGAGCGCTGTCACGAGTAGGCCGGCCGACAGGGTGCGGTTGGGCAGCCCGAAGAGGGAGAACGCCCGAGGATCCAGCTGATCGTCGACACCGAACACGAGCGGAAGGATGATGAATCCGAGCACGACGGCCGACCCGGCCAGCACGAGCAGGTTGCGGGTGACCTCCGGATCGCCACCACGCAGCGCGACGAGACCGGTGCTCGCGAGCACCACGATCCACACGCCGACCGCGATCGCGAGGACGAGCCCGACCAGACGCCAGGGGCTGCGGCGGAACGCGTTGAGCGTCAGCTGCAGTTTCAGTCGGAGAAGCTGTGCAACCATTCCATTCCCTCTGCCGACTTGCGGCCCCCGGCGAGCTCGACGAACCGCTCCTCGAGCGTGCCCGTTCCGCGCACCTCGTCGACGGGCCCGGCGGCCAGCACCTTGCCCTGCACGATGATGGCCACGTGATCGCACACGCGTTGGATGAAGTCCATGCCGTGGCTCGAGAGCACGACGGTTCCGCCGTTGGCGACGTAGCGCTGGAGGATTTCGATGACGTTCGCCGCGGACACCGGGTCGACCGACTCGAACGGCTCGTCGAGGATGAGGAGCCGCGGCGAATGGATGAGTGCGGCTGCCAGCGCGATCTTCTTCGTCATGCCCGCCGAGTAGTCGGAGACGAGACGACCGAGCGCGTCGTCGAGACCGAAGGCACGAGCCAGATCGGCGGTCCGCGACTTGACGGTCGCGGGGTCGAGCCCCCGCAGGACGCCGGAGTAGTACAGGAGCTGGCTGCCGGTCAGGCGGTCGAAGAGCCGCAGCCGGTCGGGCAGCACACCGATCGCGCGCTTGGCCTCGGCGGGATCCTGCCAGACATCGATGCCCTGGACGGTGATGGAACCCGCGTCGGGACGCAGGAGACCCGTGACCATGGACAGCGTGGTGGTCTTGCCGGCGCCGTTGGGGCCGACGATGCCGTAGAAGGAGCCGCGGCGGACCTCGAGGTCGACGCCGTCGACCGCGACCGTGTCGCCGAACTGTTTGACGAGTCCCGAGATCGACAGGACGACGGGGTGTACGCCGTCGTCGGCGGTTTCACCGCGCTGCGCCGTCGACGCGGCGGGCGACGAGGTGGCGGACGACGGGGTCGACGCGGAACGGCCGACAGGACGCTTGGGGGCTGCTGCGGGAGCGGCGGCCTCCTCCTGCGAAGGTGCCAGCGACACGGACTCCGATGGTGTCGGTGTCGTCTTCCGGGCCGTACCGTCTCCAGCCTGCTCGGCAACGGATGAGCCGCTGGTCTGCGTGTCGGCGGGCCGAGGCTGGTCGACGGCGGCGCGGTCGACAGCCTCGGGGGAAGACGGCTCGGCCGACGTCGACGTCGTCGCCCGGTCGACCGATCCTGGCGCGCTGACCTCGTCGAGCACGCCGGCCGCCGCGGCAGCCGTCTGTTCGGTCTGCTTGGGGGCGCTGGTGCGCGCCGGTGTGCGCTTGGCCGGCGTCCGTGCCGTCGTGGACTTCGTCGTCGAGGTCCGGGCGGTGGTCGTCTTGGCGCCTGCGGCCTTGGTCGCCGGCTTCGCGGCCGTGGAGCGCGCCGTCGTCGATCTGGGCGTCTTCGGTGCGCTGGTCGTGTCAGCGGACTCCGTGGATTCCGGAGTACCGGCTGCAGCAGTCGACTTCGCGGGCGTGCGCTTCGCGGCGGTGGTGCGCGCCGTCGTCGATTTGGTGGCCGTGGTCTTCGCCGCCGAGGTCCGAGCGGTCGTCGAGCGTGCCGTGGTCGTCTTGGGTGCCGGCGTGGCCGTGTCTCCGGACTCCCCCGAGGTCTGGCTCGCCGACGTGGTGCGCGTGCGTGGCGTGGTCGGTCGTTTCGCCGGGGCCTTCGCCGTTCCGGACGCCCGGGGCGTCGTCGAGCGGGGTGCACGCTTCGGAGCCGTCGGCGCCGCAGCGGCCTGGTCGTCGGAGGCGATCGTCGGCGCAGGTGCACCAGCGGCGTCGGCGGGGTTCGGCGTGCCCGGACTCGTCGACGTGCCGTCGGCAGGCGCGGGCTGCTGAGCGGGATCTGGCGGAGTCGTGGAAGTCACCAAGCAAACCTACCAACAGCGGCGGCCGCAGCGGACAGCGGAGTCTCAGGATGAACAGTTGACACATCTCCCCCAAGCTGTGTAAACGCCGGGTGGTCGATCACAAAACGACAACGGACCCTGGGAACCCCTGACAGACGGAGTTCACCGCGGCTAGCCTGTATTTTGGCATAACGGAGTGTCTTTCAATGCACGTCTTGGTTAATCCTCGGTGAATCGTCCACAGCATCGTGGCACCGCGTGATTCCATACCCACACTGAGGAGAACAACGTGACCACCCAGGTAGTGATCCTTGCCGCAGGGATGGGCAGCCGTCTCGGCCGCTCGCTCCCCAAGCCCCTGACCGAGCTCAGCGACGGCCGCACCATCATGCAGCAGCAGTTCGACAACATCCACCACGCGTTCGGAGCGAGCGCCAAGGTGACGATCGTCGTCGGCTACAAGCTCGAGCACATCATCGAGGCCTTCCCCGACGCCTCCTTCGTCTACAACGAGCAATACGACCAGACCAACACCTCGAAGAGCCTCATGCGCGCCCTCGCCGCGTCGCAGGCCGGCGGCGTGCTCTGGATGAACGGCGACGTCGTCTTCGACCCCGCCGTCCTCGACCGCGCTGCCGCGATGATCGCGAAGGACCGTTCGTTCGTGACCGTCAACACCTCCAAGGTGTCCGACGAAGAGGTCAAGTACACGACGAGCGCCGAGGGCTACATCAAGGAACTCTCGAAGACGGTCGTCGGCGGGCTGGGCGAGGCCGTGGGCATCAACTACATCTCGTCGCAGGACAAGACGATGCTGCACCGCTACCTGACGAAGGTCGGCGACCAGGACTACTTCGAGCGCGGCATCGAGCTCGCCATCGAGCGCGAAGGCATGCTCGTCGAGCCGGTCGACATCTCCGACCTCTACGCGGTCGAGGTCGACTTCGCCGAGGACCTCGAGCGCGCGAACCTCTTCGTCTGAGGGTCCCGTCCACATCGCACACGAACGCCGTCCCGACGCTGAGCGTCGCGGGCGGCGTTCCTGCGTCGCCTCGATAAGGTTGGTCACGTGAGTTCTTCTGCTGAAACGCGGCCAAGGATGTCGCGTTCGGCGAGGTATCGCCACGCGCTCTGGATCCTGACCGTCCGAGACCTGCGTGTGCGCTACTCGACGAGCGCGCTCGGCTACGTGTGGTCCATCCTCGACCCCCTCGTCATGAGCGGGATCTACTGGTTCGTCTTCACGCAGGTGTTCCGGCGCGACGTCGGCGAGGAACCGTACATCGTGTTCCTCCTCGCCGCCCTGCTGCCGTGGATGTGGTTCACCGGATCGGTGTCCGACAGCACGCGCGCCTTCCTGCGCGAGGCGAAGCTCGTGCGTTCGACGACGATCCCCCGGACCATCTGGGTGAACCGGATCGTGCTGTCGAAGGGCATCGAGTTCCTCGCGGCGCTCCCGGTCCTCGCGGCCTTCGCGATCTTCAGTGGCGCGCAGGTGAACCTCGACATCGTGCTGTTCCCGTTCGCCATCGTCATCCAAGCCGTCCTGACCATCGGGCTCTGCCTGATCGTCGCTCCGCTCGTCGTGTTCTTCCGCGATCTCGAGCGCGCCGTCAAGCTCATCCTGCGGTTCATGTTCTACGCGACGCCGATCATCTACAGCACGACGGCACTGCCCGACAGGATCGAACCCTTCGCGGCGTTCAACCCGCTCAGCGGCATCTTCGCGCTGTACCGGTCCGCGTTCTTCCCGCAAGAGCTCAACTGGCACCTTGTAGGAGTGTCCGCCGCCATGTCGACGGTCATCCTCGCGGTCGGTCTCCTCGTCTTCAAGCGCTGCGAGCGCTCCGTGCTGAAGGAGATCTGATGTCCACAGGCAACTCGACGGTCGGTCGGCCGGCGATCTCGGTCGCCGACGCAGGCATCCGGTTCCGGCGCAACCGCGGCGGTCGGCGGAGTTTCAAAGACCTCTTCGCCGGTCGCGACCGTCGCTCGAAGCCGGGCGAGTTCTGGCCCCTGCGCCACGTCTCCTTCGATGTCGCTCCCGGCGAGGCGATCGGCGTGGTCGGTCGGAACGGTCAAGGCAAGTCGACGCTGCTCAAGCTCGTCGCGGGCGTCGTGCTGCCCGACGAAGGCACCATCGGTGTGCGCGAGGGTGTCGCGCCGCTCATCGAGATCACCGGCGGCTTCGTCAACGACCTGACGGTCCGCGACAACGTGTACCTGACGGCCGGCCTTCACGGCATGTCGCGCCGCGAGATCGACGGACGGTTCGACGACATCATCGCGTTCGCCGAGATCGCCGACTTCGTGGACACGCCGTACAAGCACCTCTCCAGCGGGATGAAGGTCCGCATCGCCTTCGCGGTGATCGCGCAGCTCGAAGAGCCGATCATCCTCGTCGACGAGGTCCTCGCCGTCGGCGACCGGGCGTTCCGCGAGAAGTGCTACCGACGCATCGAAGAACTCCTCGAGGGCGGGCGGACGCTGTTCTTCGTCTCGCACAACGAGAAGGACCTCAGACGCTTCTGCACGAGGGGGCTCTACCTCGACAAGGGGGCGCTCGTGCTCGACGCCCCGATCGACGACGTCCTCGACCGGTACAACGCCGACTACAACAGCTGAGGCCCACCAGCAAGCGTCAGTCGACCCGCAGCGGGTCGACGTAGACTGGCCGCCCCGCCCACGAGGAGGTCGTCATGACCGGACCGCAGCAGGGACCCGTTCCGGGTCCCGCCCAGTTCCCCACCGCCGCAGCACAGCAGCCCATCCTGCCCGAGCCGGGATGGGTGCGGGCGCTCGATCGACTGCTCTGGGTCCAGCGCCCGGTGGTCGTGGCGCACATCCGGTCGATCCGACGGATGTACCCGAACGCGACAGCCGACCAGCTCATCCGCGTCCTGGAACGCCGATACCTCACGACCGTGACGACGACGGGAGCCGCCGTCGGCGCGACCGCCGTGGTCCCGGCGATCGGGACGGCGACGACCCTCGCGCTCTCCGGTGTCGAGACGGCGGGGTTCCTCGAGGCGACCGCCCTGTTCGCGCAGTCGGTCACCGAGGTCCACGGCATCGCCCTGGCGGATCCGATGCGGTCCCGCGCGCTCGTCATGACCATGATGCTCGGCAAGGCCGGAACCGACCTCCTGCGCAACTTCGGATCCCAAGCGGCCGGCAAGGGGATCCCGCGGCAGGCGTTCTGGGGCCAGACGATCACCCAGGGCCTGCCGTCGATGATCGTCGGCCCGGTCGCCGACCAGTTGCGGGTGCGCTTCGTGAAGCACTTCGCCGCGAGTGGTGGCGCCGGCGTCATCGGCAAGGCGCTCCCCTTCGGCGTCGGAGCGGCCGTCGGCGGGATCGGCAACCACATGCTCGGCCGACAGGTCGTCCGTGCCGCCCGCCAGGCGTTCGGACCGGCGCCGTTCGTCGTCCCGCTCGACCTCGAGCCGCGGATGCGGGCGGTCTCCGGCCACTCCGGCCTCGGCAAGATCCGCGACCAGGTGTTCCGACGCCGGAAGCACCTCGCCATCGAATCAGGCGACGATGCGGCCGTCGGCGACGGGTCCGAGCAGCGCCCCTGACCACCTGAGGCGGGCTGCGGACTGCTCCCGAGCGGGCCGTCCGGGATGCGGCATCCCTCCAGGTCCATCGCGTACCGTCGGAGGGTGAGACTTCCCTTCCTGCGCCGTCCCCAGAAGCCGTTCCCGGAAGGTCGCCACTTCGCGGTGACCTGGGGCCTGTCAGACGATTTCGGCGGCATGACCGAGGCGATGCTCCAGCGCTCCCGCGCGTTCATCCGACTGGCGGACACCCCGGTCGACGTCCTCACCTTCGACCACCGACCGGACTACCCCGAGTTGGAGGCACGGCTGCGAACGCGCGGAGACCTGATCGACGGCCTCCGGGTCGTCAACCTCTGGGAATGGCTCCGCGACAACCCGCTGCCGGGTGGGTCCCTCGACCTGGCCCGCCACGGGTTCACCCCGCTCCCCCTCGACGACGTCGGCACGGAACGACGCCGGGGCGACACCGTCCTCAGCCGCGAACGACACGACGACGCAGGTCAGATCCTGCAGGTGGACGTCTACCGACCCGACGGCACCCTGCTCCTGTCCGACCGCCGCGACACGCGCGAACGGGGTGTGAAGGGCGGCCGCTCGGTCGTCCTCTGCGACGACCACGGTCGCCCCGTCCGCTCCTGGGGACGCATCTGGTCCCTCTACCGCGCCTGGTTCGACGCGCTCACAGCCGGCGGGCCGGCCTGGATGATCGTCGACAGCAAGACGATCGCCCCGTTCGTCCTGAGCTACCGGAAGCGCAACGTCGTCACCGCGCACGTCGTGCACGCCTCGCACCTCCAGGGCACGGAACGGCCACACGGTCGGCTGCGGGAGTCGCGGCGAGCGGTGTTCGAGGCGCTCGACGACTTCGACCTCGTCGCGCTCCTCAGCGATCGGCAGTTCGCGGACGTGACGGCCATGCTCGGTGAGCACGCCTCGCTCAGTGTCATCCCGAACTCGCGCGAACTCGTCGCACCGGAGGTCGCGCGCGCTCCTCGGCCTCGCAGCCGCGGGATGTTCCTCGGCTCGCTCACGGCCCGGAAGCGGCCGGCGCACGCGATCCGCGCCGTCCTCGCCGCCACGTCCACGGATGGGCCTGCCCCGACGCTCGACGTCTACGGCGGCGGCGAGCTGCTCGACGAACTGCAGACGCTCCTGACCACCGAAGACCCGGACCACCGCGTCGTCCTCCACGGCTACGACCGCTCCGCCCGGCAGCAGCTCGGGTCGGGCTCGTTCCTCGTCATGACGTCGACGTCAGAGGGCTTCCCGCTCGTGCTCATCGAGGCGATGGCGGCCGGGTGTCTTCCCATCGTGGTCGACGTCCCCTACGGACCGGCCGACATCGTCCGCGACGGTTGGAACGGGTTCATCGTGCCGTCCGCGGAACCGGCCGTCGTGTCGGCCGCCATCGACCGCCTGCTCGCCCTTCCTGAGGCCGAGGTCGACGCGATGCGACGCCACGCCAGAACGACCGCGGAGCAGTACGACGACGAAGCCGTCACCCGTCGGTGGGCTCAGGAGTTGCACGCGGCCGCTCGCCGGAAGAAGCGGAACGCGCTCGTCCCTCGCGTCGGCTGAGCATCCGGGAGCGCACCGCCGCGACCCCCGTCTGCACCCCTCGGCCGACACGGCGCGCCAGGCCATGGGACGGACGCTCGACGAGCTGGAAGAATCCGGCGGCGACCAGCAGACTGAGCGGCACGCCCACGATGCCGACCAGCCACCAGCGCTCGTCGCCGAACATGAAGGCGAGCGTGGCCAGGATCGGGGCGTGCACGAGGTACAAGCTGAACGACACCTTCCCGAGCCAGAGGACGGGCGGTGTCTCGAGGAGTCTCCGGGCGAGCGGGCTTCCGATGGCGACGACGATGAGGCCGGCCGCTCCCACGCCCGACAGCCCCCAGAGCGCCTGACCGAGGGCGGAGGAGGACTCGACGAACGGTCGGGAGAGCCAGCTCGCGACGAGCAGGAGTGCGGACCCGGCCGTCAGCGTGGCCCACTGCAGCGGGCGGGACCGATCCGCGGCCCAGGTGCGGAGGTCGTCGAGCCTGACGGCGATCAACGTACCGATGAAGAACGCCGGCAGGTACACGGCGGCGTCCATGCCCGCGACCCGTCCGAGCACCATGATCACGGCCATCAGTGCGGCGACCGGCCACGCCCAGCGGCGCAGGAGTCGGGCCAGCAGGACGGCGATCGGCAGGAGGAGGGTGAAGATCAGCTCCCAGCGCAACGACCACAGGGTGTTCACCAGGGTGTAGCTCGCCGGCGTCAGGGTGGCCTCGGTCAGGAGATGTAGCGGGTCGACGCTCGTCGCGTTCGCGTTCGCGATCCACTCGCCGGTGGTCACCGAGGCGGGATCCCTCGGAATGAGCAGGATGAGTGCGGCGGCGAACAGCAGCGATCCCCAGACGGGGAGGTAGAGCCGCACGAATCGGGCGGCGAAGAACCCCGGCCAGCTCGCGCCGCCTCGCAACAGCGGGAGCGCGACGACGAGACCGCTCAGGACGAAGAACACCTGCACCGCCTCGGTGCCGGCGAAGAGCAGCTTCAAGGGTGTCTCGGTCGCGATGTCCCAGGCGGGCTCCGAGATCCGGCCCGTCGCGAAGGGTCGTGCGAGCAACGACACGTGGTACAGCACCACGACGACGCTGGCGACACCACGGACTCCGTCGAGGGAGGCCAGTCGCCCGGAGGACGGATTCACCTGCCCGACCCTACGCGGTTCTCCTGGGCGCGGACTCAACGGCTCGGGGCGCCTCAGGCGCGGTCCTCGTCGTCGCCCTCGTCTTCGTCCTCGTCGTCCTCATGCTCGTCGAGCTCCGGTCGACCGTCAGCGTGAGCGAGGGCGAACCGTTCCCATTCCGACATCAGATGTTCGATGGCGCTGTGGAACCTCGCCGTCGTCACCCCTGGCGTCGTGTCGCCGAAGTAGTACTCGACCCAGTACTGGAGCCGAGCGACCGTCTCGGGGTCACCGAGGAGCCGGTCGACCCCGTCGACGATGTCCGCGGCGTCCGACGCGTCGAGCCATTCGCACGCCGAGAGGTACCCTCCGGTGTCGATCTCCGCCTCCGGGTTCACCGGGCGGGTGATCATGAGCGGCTTCCCGCTCGCGAGGCGATCGTAGACCATCGCGGAGATGTCGACGATGGCCGCGTCCGCCGCCGCCAGCTGCCAACCGAGGTCGGCACCCGTGTCGACGACGTGCTGGGCCGAGGCGTCCGCACGGTTCGCCTCCTGGAGCGCGGCCATGATCTCGCGGTTCGCGCTCGCGTAGACCGGATCGACGACACCGCTCCTCGGGTGCGGGCGGTACACGACACGGTGCCGCCCGGTCGCGATGAGCGCTCGGACGAGGGCCACACCGTGGCTCGCGATCGAGCCGTACGCCGCAGCCGCGCGGTCGCCCTCCCAGGTGGGCGCGTACAGGACCACGGTCCGCCCATCGGGCGTGTAGGGCAGCTCGCCCGAATAGTGGTCGGCCTGTGGGCGACCGATCATGATCGCACGCTTGTCGAAGTCGTAGTCCCAGAGCACCCGCTCCAGCCGGTTCCTCGCCGCCTGGCCGGCGATGAGGCTGTAATCGTAGGCCTTGAACTGGTTCGTGGTCATGTACATCTTGTCGCTCTCGCCATGGTTGACGAAGACGTGCCAGCGGGAGCCGTACCGGAACATCTGGAAGTTCTTGGCGTTCTGGTTGACGTACAGCACGACGCGGATGTCCTGTTCGGCCAGCATACGTTCGAGGGCGACGACGGTGCGGACGTAGGCCGTCGGGATCGGCGACTCCTCGAACAGCTTCGCCGCCGCCGTCGCGCCGCGGCTGAGGATGAGGACGGGCCACTGCTTCGACAGTTCGGCGAGCGGACGGTACCACTGTCGGATCTGGTACATGTTGACGGCACCGTCTGCGAAGTACACGGCCACCTTGTAGCGCCCCGGCTCGATCACGGGAGCCGCCTGCATCTGCGCTGCGAGGACGGCTCTGGCCCGACGGTTGGCGAGCAGGTCCTTGGCGAGCGTGACGGCACGACGACCGTCCCTGATCAGTCCCATGTCAGCTCCAGCATCCGTCAAGCGTAACGACGCCAGATCACGGTGGGATCACGACGGGTGCCCGCCGCTCAGATGACGGGAGGTCGTCCTGCGCGCGTCATCCGCCAGACCGTCCGCCAGCGCAGTGGACGACGTCCGCCGGGGTCCGTCCGCCAGCCCTCGCGCCAGCCACCGAACCAGGGGCGGAGCGCCTCCGGCTTCCGCCACCACCGGATGACCTGGATCGCGGTCCAGGAGCCCACGTACAGCGGGATGAGCGGCACCGGGAGGTTCCGCCGCGCGAGCCAGACCCGGTTCCGCGCGTTGAGCCGGTAGTAGGCCGTGTGTCTCGTCGGTTCGGTCACCGGGTGGTTCGCTTCGAGGGACGCCTCGTACCAGGCCCGCCTCCCCTGGTCCCAGACCCGCCAGGCGAGCTCGATGCCCTCATGCGCGTAGAAGAACGGATCGGCCCATCCACCGACGGCATCGAACACCGACCGCGGCAGCAGGACGGCCGCTTCGAGGCAGGAGAACACGGCGCTCGAATGCCGTGGGTCCTTGTCGCGGGTGCGCGGCACCCAGCGGGACGGCGTCGCCGCACCGTCCGCGTCGGAGAGCCGGGGCTGGATGAGGCCGATGGAGCGGTCCGCGTCGAGCATCGCGATGGCATCGCGGAGGAACGTGGTGGACGGGATGGTCGCGTCGTCGTCGAGGAAGAAGACGAACTCCCCCTGCACGGCGTCGGCACCACGGTTGCGTCCGGCGGGGATCCCGAGGTTCTCCGACAGGGCCAGGCCTCGAGCGCCGTCCGGGAGTCCGGTCGGCTGCCAGCCGTTGCCGACCACGACCACGTCGAGCTCCACCGCCTGCTGGGCGAGCACGCTCTCCACGGCTGCGGTGAGCTCGACCGGGCGGGTCCCCTGCGTCAAGACCACGACGCCGACGGAGCGCGTGACCGGGATCGGGCCGGACATCACGCGTGGAGCCGTTTCGACGAGACGATCGCGATGAAATGCCCGACGAGCGTCAGGAGCGCAAGCGGTACGAGGATCGCGAGCACCCAGCGCATCGCCTCGACATCGCCGACGAACAGGCCGACCACGGAAGCGGCGAAGATCACCATGGTGAGCTCCACCGAGTGGAACAGGCGGTGGAACGGGAGGAACCGCGCAACCGTCCGCGCGGTCGCGAGCAGTCCCCCGCGCGGCGCGGACTCCTCGGTCGAGTAGGTGAGTTTCGGCGCCCCGAACCCGGCGCGGGCGACCCGCACCATGTCGTTCAGCGCCTTGTTGAGCACGACGAACAGCGCGAGCGCGAATCCGAGGGTGATCCAGACGAGGTCTTCGGGCGCATCGACCGGCCACGCGGCGGCACGGATGCCGAGCGCGATCGCGATGAGCGACTCGGTGGAGTAGTGGCCGACGGAGTCCAGGAAGGCACCGGCCGGACTCGACGTCCGCCGCCAACGCGCGACCTCGCCGTCGCAGCAGTCGACGAGCATCTGGGTCTGGCCGAGGACGAGCGCGAGGGCCGCACCTCCGAACCCGGGGATGAGGAGCGCGGCGGCGGTCGCCCAGCCGGTCAGGATCATCAGACCCGTCACGCCGTTCGCGCTGATGGTCGTGCGCAGCAGCAACCACGTGACGTACGGCGACAGATCTCGCAGATACAGGTCGGCGGTCCAGTGCTCGGCGTTCTTCCGTGCACGGACCTCCGGCGGTTGCGCCACGGCACGGAGTTCGGCGATCGTCCGCGGGGGCGTGAGCCTCGGCCCGGTTCCGGCCGTGCTGGGATCCGACATCTAGACCGCCTTCGGTGGATTGCGCAGCGCGGAGATGCCCTTCGCGAGCGAGCCGTAGCCGAGCACGAACCCGGTGCCCCAGCAGAAGTGGATGCACGGCAGGACGGCGAGCATCCAGAGGCTCGTCCGTACCCCGTCCCGCCCGGTGACGACGATGCTCGCGAGCAGCACGATGGCCGCGTAGGCGATGGGGGCCGCGAAGCCGAGGAGCAGCCACGGCGTCGCTCCCGCACCCAGCTGGACCAGGCCTCCGAGCCCGAGCAGCGTGCCGAGCACGATGCCGAGGACCAGGACCGGCGGCGCGAAGTAACGGAGCGTGCCGCGGGTGGGGAAGCTCCGGCTGAGCTCGCCGCGCCAGAGCCCGGTGGAGAAGAACTGTCGTGCCAGGGCGCGCATGCTCGCACGCGGGCGGTAGACGACGCGCAACGCCGGCGTGAACCAGACGAGGCCGCCGGCCTGCTTGATCCGGCGGTTGAGCTCCCAGTCCTGTCCGCGTTTGATGCGCTCGTCGAACATGCCCACCCGCATGAGCATCTCGCGGTCGAAGACCCCGAGGTAGACGGTGTCGGCAGGCCCCTCTCGACCGCCGACGTGGTGGGGTGTGCCCCCGAGTCCGACGCGCGAGCCGTACGCCCGCGCCACAGCCGTCTCGAAGCTCGTACGCCCCTGGGCGTCCATGATGCCGCCGACGTTCTGCGCCCCCGTGCGGAGCATGGTCTCGACCGCGAGTCGCGCGTAGTCGTCGGGCAGCTCCGAGTGGGCGTCGACCCGGATGACGATCGGGTGCGTCGACGCGGCGATCGCGAGGTTGAGCCCGGCCGGGGTCGACCCGACGCGGTTCTCCAGCACGTGGATGCGCGGGTCGGCGGCCTGGAGCTCTCGGACGAGCTCGGTCGTGCCGTCGATGCTCGGCCCGACAGCGATCGTGATCTCCACGTCGCCGGCGTAGTCCTGCGCCAGCAGGCTGTCGACGGCTGCTCGGACGTGTCGGACGTCGTTCAACACCGGCATCACGTAGGAGACTCCGGGCGACGACGGTGCATCGGCCTGGCCTGTGTCGTTCGACATGGGGGTTCACTCCGTGTTTCGTTCGATCGAGCCTAGCAGCCGGTCGTCGGGGGTCGCCCGGACGCGGAGGACGCCCGCACGGTGGCCGTGCGGGCGTCCTCCGGGGCATGGTGCCCCGGTTGTCAGAGCGCGAGTTCGCCGAGGGTGACCTCGGCGGTCTGCGAGTCGTTGCCCCGGGTGAAGGTGAGCTTCGCCGTCGCCCCCGCCGCGAGCGCCCGCACCTGAGCGGTCAGGTCGTTCGCACCCGTGACCGGGACGCCGTTGAACTCGGTGACGATGTCCCCGGACTTCAGACCGGCGGCCTGCGCAGCGCCGTTGTCGGTGACCTTGTCGATGAGCGCACCCGCGACCGTGCTCTTGGCGTCGCTCGAGGCGTCCTTCACCGTCGCGCCGAGCAGCCCGTGGGTCGCCTTGCCCGTCTTGATGATCTCGTCCGAGACGCGCTTGGCGATGTTCGCCGGGATGGCGAAGCCGACACCGATGCTGCCGCTCTGCGACGACGAGTCGGTGTTTCCGGCGCTCGCGATCGCGACGTTGACACCGATGAGCTTGCCGGTGCCGTCGACGAGGGCGCCACCCGAGTTGCCGGGGTTGATCGCCGCGTCGGTCTGGATGACCGCGATGGAGATCGAGGAGGTCGGCGCGGTCGGGGTGGTCTGCCCGGGGACGTCGAAGTTCCACGGGCTCTGGTTGTCGCCGTTCGAGTCGCCGGACCCGCCGTCGTCGCTCGATCCGGAGTCCGGAACGGCGGAGGAGGCGACGGTGATGCTCCGGTTGAGCGCGCTGACGATGCCGTCGGTGACGGTTCCGGCGAGCCCGAGCGGCGCACCGATCGCGACGGCCGTCTCGCCGACGTTGAGCTTGTCGGAGTTCGCGAACTCCATCGGGCTGAGACCCGAGGCGTCCTCGAGCTTGATGACCGCGAGGTCGTAGATCGGGTCCGTGCCGACGATCTTGGCGTTGTACAGCTTGCCGTTCGCATCGGTGACCCGGATGGTCGGGTCGGCGACCTGGCCGTCCAGGGTCACCACGTGCGTGTTCGTCAGGACGTAACCGTCCTTGCTGAGGATGATCCCCGAGCCGGTACCGGCGCTCTGCCCACCCTGGACCGAGAGGGTCACGACGCTCGGCCCGGCCGTCGCGGCGATGGCCGTGGTCAGGCTGACGTCGGCGTCGTCGTTGATGGTGAACGCCTTCGAGCCCGCCTCGTTGCTCGAGACGCTCGACTTCGTCGCGTTCGTGACCCAGAGCGTCGCCCCGGCGCCGGACGCTCCTCCGATGAGGGCGCCGACGGCGAGCATCGCGACCATGCCGGCCAGCGGGCGGTTGGTCTTCTTCGTCCGCGCTGCAGGCGGCGTCGGGACGCCGGGGTGCTGCCCGGTCGGCTGCTGGGCGTACGGGGACGATCCGTAGGGACCGTGCTGCTGACCAGGCTGCGGCTGGGCCGTGGGCTGCTGACCGGTGGGCTGCTGGTAGGCGGCGTACGGGTTCGGCTGCTGCTGACGGGAGAAGGCCGCGGACGGGTGCTGCGGCACCTGCTGGTACGGCGAGCCCTGCTGGGCAGCACCGTACGGCTGCTGCGTCGGCTGACCGGCCGGCGGCATCGCGGTCGGGGGCGGGAAGTACGCTCCTGAGGTCGACGGCCGTGCCTCGCCCGCGGGAGGCACGGTGCCGCCCGCTTGCTCAGCGGGCGCGGACTGCGGCGCGGTCTCACCGTTCGGGGTGGACTGGGGGTGTTCGGCGGGCTGCTGTCCGTCTGCGGTGTCGGTCATGGCGATTCTGCTCCTTCCAAGCGCAGTCAGCTTCCCGTGCTGAGCTGAGTGTTTCATTCGCGCGCGCTGTGCGCCGGCTAGGGCTTCGCCGCAAGGACCTGCGCATGGTGTCCTAGATTGGGAACGGCCCGCGCCCGCGGCCACGGAGGGAGATCGACATGGTGGTTGACGGACCCTGGCGGCGCACCGCAGCAGGCGCCGGCCTCGTCGACGAGGACGGACGCGTCTCGTCGACGATCTTCGCGGAGATGAGCGCGCTCGCGCTGCGGACCGGAGCCGTCAACCTCGGCCAGGGGTTCCCCGACGAGGACGGGCCCGAGGCCGTCCTCGCCGAGGCGGTCGCGGCCATCGAGCGCGGTGAGAACCAGTACCCGCCCGGCCCGGGCACCCTCGACCTCCGCACCGCGATCAGCGAGCACCAGCGACGGTTCTACGGTCTCCAGCCCGACCCGCAGGGAGAAGTGCTCGTCACCGCCGGAGCGACCGAGGCGCTCGCCGCGACCCTGCTCGCGCTCGTCGAGCACGGCGACGAGGTCGTGACCTTCGAGCCGTTCTACGACGCGTACGGCGGACTCATAGCCCTCGCCGGTGGCCGGCACCGGACGGTCAAGCTGCGCGCGCCCGACTTCCAGCCGGACCCGGACGAGCTCCGCACCGCCGTCACCGACCGGACCAGGGTCATCCTGGTCAACACGCCGCACAACCCGACCGGCACCGTCCTCGACCGCGCGACGCTCGACCTGGTCGCCGAATTGGCCGAGCGTCACGATGCGATCATCGTGACGGACGAGGTCTACGAGCACCTGACCTTCGACGTCCGACACGTCCCCATCGCGACCCTGCCGGGTGCCGCCGAACGCACACTCACGATCTCGTCCGGTGGCAAGACCTTCAGCACGACCGGCTGGAAGATCGGCTGGTTGAGCGGACGCCGCGAACTCGTCTCGGCCGTCTCGACGGTCAAGCAGTACCTCAGTTACGTCAACGGCGCACCGTTCCAGCCGGCGATGGCGACCGGACTCCGGCTGCCCGACGCCTCGTTCGCGGCCATCGCCGACGGCCTGCGCGGCAAACGGGACCTCCTGAGTGCGGGCCTCTCCGCCGCCGGTTTCGACACCTTCCGACCGGACGGCACCTATTTCATCGTGGCCGATGCGGCACCGTTGGGCTTCCACGATGCTGCGGCGTTCTGCCGGGCACTACCCGAGCTCGCCGGGGTCGTGGCGGTTCCGCTGTCGGCCTTCTGCCTCGACCGGCACGACCCGGACTACGCGTCGCTGGTCCGGTTCGCGTTCTGCAAACGCGTCGAGGTGTTGGAGCGGGCCGTCGACGGTCTTCTCCGACTCCGCAGCTGACCCTCCGACGCACGAGACGGCGGGCACCGGATCGCTCCGGTGCCCGCCGTCTCGTCGATCCGCTACTTGGTGAGCGAGTCCACGTACTCCTGGTTGTCGCTGATCCACTGCTTGACGACCGGCGCGTAGTCCTTCGAGTCACCCTCGTTGAACATCGCGTTCTCGAGCGAGAACAGGCGCTCCGAGTCGAAGTCGAAGTCCTTCAGCCAACCGGCGAGCGTCGGGTACTCGTCCGCGAAGTCGGCCTTGCCGAAGCTGTGGATGCCTTCGGCATCGCCGAGAGCACCCTTCGGGTCCTCGAGGTCCTTGATCGGGAAGGCGTCGTAGGCCCAGTGCGGACGCCACAGCGTGACGGCGATGTTCTCACCGGCGTCGGTCGCGGCCTTCAGCTCCGAGAGCATCGCCGGGGTGCCCGAGGTCAGGAACTCCCAGTCGTCGAGGCCGTACTCGGGGATGACCTTGTCCTGGGTCGCCTCGGTCAGTCCGGCACCGGGGTCGATGCCGACGAGGCGGCTGTCGAAGAGGTCCGCGTTGGCCGCGAGGTCCTCGAGCGAGTCGACGGGGGCGTCCTCGTTGACGGCGATCGTGAGCTTGGCGTCGGTGTTCCAGGCGCCGAGGTCGACGACGTCGTCACCGAACTTCTCGATGTAGCTCGCGTGGGTCGTCGGCAGCCAGACGTCGAGCGTCAGGTCGTAGTCACCGGTGCTGAGGCCGGAGAACACCGGGGCGGGCTCCGCCTCCTCGAGGGTGACGTCGTAGCCCTGCTCCTCGAGCACGGCCTTCCACAGCTCGGAGGCCGCGATGCCCTCGTCCCAGCCGCTGAACACGGCGATGGTCACCGCCTGCTTGTCGCCGTTCTCGAGCGTCTCATCCGAGGCGCCCGCGGAGCAGCCGGAGATGGCGAGCGTCGCCGCCGCCCCCGCTGCGATGGTGGTTGCGATCTTCGTGCGGTACTGCATGTTCGATGATTCCTTTCGTCCCGCGTGACGCGGGGATCGGTGTCGTCGGATGGGAAGCTGTGTGCCGGTGGGTCACCGCACGGCGGTCGGCGACTCGGAGGGAGTGTGCTGCTCCTGGCCTGACGCGGTGCTGTCGGTCGTCGTGGTGCTCGACGCCGGTGCCGGTCGGATCCCGCCGGGCGAGGACGGGGCGGCCTTCGTGCGCTTCCCGCGCTGTTTGCGACCGCCGCCGAGGGAGGCGGTGAGACGGTCCAGGAAGATCGCCAGGATGACGACCGACAGGCCCGCTTCGGAGCCGAGCTGGATGTCGATCCGCGAGAGGCTCTTGACGACGTCGCCGCCCAGGCCGCCGGCGCCGACCATGCCGGCGATGACGACCATCGAGAGCGAGAGCATGATGACCTGGTTGACTCCGGCCATGATGTTCGGCATCGCGAGCGGCAGCTGGATCTGGCGGAGGATCCGCCACGAGGAAGCACCGAACGCGTTGCCGGCCTCGACGACCTCGCGGTCGACGTTGCGGATCCCGAGTTCCGTGAGACGGACGGCCGGGGCCAGCGCGAAGACGATCGTCGCGACGATGCCCGGGACGACGCCGATGCGGAACAGGATGAGCGCGGGGATGAGGTAGACGAACGCAGGAGTCGTCTGCATGAAGTCGAGCAACGGCCGGATGATCGACGATGCGACCTTCGAGCGCGCCGCCAGGATGCCGAGTGGGATCCCGATCACGATGGCGATGAGTCCGGCCACGAGCACGAGCGACAGCGAGTCCATCGCGTTGTCCCACTGCTCGACGCCGACGATGATCAACAGCCCGACCGCGGAGCCGACGGCGAACACCGGGCCGCGTGCGATGAGGGCCAGCAGAGCGGCGACGATGATGATCACCCAGAACGGCGGACCGCTGAGCACGAGGTCGACCCCGTCGTACAGCCCCTGGAAGACGCTCCGGATGACGTCGAAGACGGGCTGGAAGACGTCGGTGATGAAGTCGACGAAGGCTTCGACCCACGCACCGATCTCGGGGCGGGTGATGGCGTCCAGGAACCCGGACGACTGGAGACGGATGCCGTTCATCGGACACTCCCTTCCGGCAGGCTCGCTGCCGGTTCGGCGGCGCTGGTCTCGATCGACGAGGTCACGTCATCGGGGTGCTGCGGGTCCTCCGCGGTCGACCGCAGGGTCGCCGTGATGAGCTCGACGGGCACCGTCGCCGGCGGCCCGACGAGGCTGATCTCGTCCGTGTTGGTCGGGACGTTGCCGACGGCGGCGAGCAGGGTCACCCGCGGGACGACGCCGAGCAGGCGCGTCCGCTCGTCCACGACGGCGACGGGCAGGGCACTCTCGACGGCGGACTCGAAGAGGTCGACGAGCGCCGCCTCCGGCGAGACCGTGGCGAGGTCGGCGGTGATGACGCTGCCGAGCTCGTGGTCGCCCGCCCGGACGAGACGCAGCACGTCCTTGTCGCGGACGACGCCGAGGAGCTGGCGCCCAGGACCGACCACGAAGGCGGTCGAGGTCTGCAGGTCGCGCATGATGCGCAGGGCAGCCCGGGGTCCGGCGGACGCGGAGACGACGGAGCGCGCTGGTTCCATCACCCCACCGGCGGTCAGGACGCGGGCGCGGTCGACGTCCTGGACGAACTGGGCGACGTAGTCGTTCGCCGGGTCGGTCAGGATGTCGTTCGGGGTGCCGACCTGGACGATCCGGCCGTCGCGCATGACGGCGATCCGGTCGCCGAGGAACATCGCCTCGTTGAGGTCGTGGGTGATGAACACGATGGTCTTGCCGAGTTCGGCCTGCAGCTCGACGAGCTGCTCCTGCATCTCGCGGCGGATGAGGGGATCGAGCGCGGAGAACGCCTCGTCCATGAGGAGGATGTCGGTGTCGGAGGCGAGTGCGCGGGCGAGGCCGACGCGCTGCTGCATCCCGCCTGAGAGCTGGCCCGGGAGCTTGTCCTCCCAGCCTGCGAGCCCGACGCGCTCGACGACGGCCTGGGCCCGCTCGCGTCGTTCAGCGGCCGGCACACCCTTCACCTCGAGTCCGTAGGCGGCGTTCTCGAGCACCGTGCGGTGCGGCAGCAGGGCGAAGTGCTGGAAGACCATCGAGATGTTGTCCTGTCGGACCGCACGCAGCTGCTTCGAGGACACCCCCGAGATCGGCTTCCCGGCGATGGTCACGGTGCCCGCCGTCGGCTCGAGCAGGCCGTTGAGCATCCGGATCAGCGTCGACTTGCCCGAGCCGGAGAGGCCCATCACGACGAAGATCTCGCCCTGCTTCACCTCGAACGAGGCGTCGATCACGGCTGCGGTGGTCCCGCCGGAGGCGAGTTCGTCTCGCGAGGCACCGGCCTGCAGGCGTTTCACGGCTTCCTTCGGCTTCCTGCCGAAGACCTTGTACAGTCCCGTCGCGGAGACGGCAATCGTTTCGGTCATGTGTTCTCCTGGAAGCGCACGCGGAACCGCGGTGCGCTCTTCCTGTCGATCGTCAGGCCGGGTCGAACGGCTCTCGATCCGCCCCATCGGCGCACTGATGGACAGCGCGCGGGCTCGGATCACGTGGGGCGACAACGGCTACCGCGTGGCGTTCGACCGTACGTCCAGCACGCCGTCACGGGGCGACAGGGGGCGGGACGCGGTTACGTAGGTCAGCCCTTGCGGGCCGTCGACAACGCTAACGAAACTCACAGCTGCTGGCTAATCGACGATCCCCCAAAAGGCGGACATCGCGCACGGCCTCCATGGCAAAACCGAACATGGTCAGGGTTTTCCGCGGAACTCCTTCGTTATGCGTTCGTGACCTTCGCCCGGCCGGTATAGCCGCGGATCGCCCTCACTCCCCCACCGCGACGCCGATGAACGAGTGATCGAACACCAGACTCGTGCGGGTCGAGGCGACCGTCGGATCGGCCGACAGGTGCTCGACGACGAAGTCGCGGATGTGGGCGCTGTCCCGCGCCGCGAGATGGATGACGAAGTCCTCGGAGCCACCGAGGAAGAACACCTGCACGACCTCCGGGAGCTGTCGGATGCCGGCGCTGAACTCGGCGATACGGGCGCGAGCCCCCGCCCTGATGTTGACGCTGATGAGCGCCTCCAGACCGAGCCCGACCGCGACCGGATCGATACGCGCCGAGAACCCCGTGATCACGCCGCGATCGACGAGCGACCGCACCCGGGCGACACAGGTCGATGGGGCGATGCCGACGAGCTCCGCCATGCGGGCGTTCGTCATGCGTGCGTTCTCCTGCAGGAGCCGCAGGAGTGCGTGATCGACGTCGTCGAGGTCCGCGCGTCTTTGCAGATTGTTCGTCATCCTGCGCCCGCTCTCGATTCTATCCGAATCATCGTCGATTTCCAGGGGAAGTTCCGAGGAAGCTGCGGTGTTCATCAGGCTGAAACGCAGCAACCTCAGAATAGTCCCACACCGTCCACCGACGAGCGGGAGAGCCGAGCCTTGGCCCAGCCTGCGAGAGGAACCAGCCATGCGAATCGGCATCCCCACGGAGATCAAGAACAACGAGAACCGGGTCGCGGCGACGCCAGGCGGCGTCCACGAACTCGTCCGACACGGCCATGAGGTCGTCGTCCAGGCGGGCGCCGGCCTCGGGTCCGGCAATCTCGACGAGGCGTATCGTGCCGCCGGCGCGACCATCGCCACCGACGCGGCCTCCGTCTGGGCGGCGGGCGACCTCCTGCTCAAGGTGAAGGAGCCCGTCGCCGCCGAGTACGGCTACCTGCGGGCCGACCAGACGCTCTTCACCTACCTCCACCTCGCGGCGGACCGTCCGCTCACCGACGCCCTGCTCGCCTCTGGGACCACCGCGATCGCCTATGAGACCGTGCAGCTCCCCAACCGCTCTCTGCCGCTCCTGCAGCCGATGAGCGAGGTCGCAGGACGACTGTCCACGCAGGTCGGCGCCTACCACCTCATGCGCGCCACGGGTGGACGCGGGATCCTGCTGGGCGGCGTGCCCGGAACCCCCAAGGCGAAGGTCGTCGTCATCGGCGGCGGGGTCGCCGGCGAGCACGCCGCAGCCAACGCGCTCGGCATGCAGGCGGACGTGACGATCATCGACATCTCCATCCCTCGCCTGCGCGAGCTGGAGAACCGCTTCAGCGGACAGATCCAGACCAGGCCGTCGTCGGCGTACGAGATCGCGGAGCAACTCCGCGACGCCGACCTCGTCATCGGCTCGGTACTCATCCCCGGCGCACAGGCCCCGAAGCTCGTCACCGACGCCATGGTGGCGCACATGAAGCCCGGCTCGGTGCTCGTCGACATCGCGATCGACCAGGGCGGCTGTTTCGAGGGCTCCCGGCCGACCACGCACGACGACCCGACGTTCCGCGTCCACGACAGCCTCTACTACTGCGTGGCCAACATGCCCGGCGCCGTTCCGGAGACCTCGACGCGCGCGCTGACCAACGCCACGCTCCGGTATGCCATCGCCATCGCCGACCGGGGCACGGACGACGCCGTCGCGGCCGACGCAGCGCTCCGCGCGGGCGTCAACGTCCACGCCGGTGCGGTCACCAACGCCGGCGTCGCCGCGGCGTTCGGTCTCCCCGTCGCGACGATGGGCTGACCCACCGCTCGCCGGCCGCGGGCGACCATCCCCTGAAACGACGAAATCCCGGTCTCGAGGAGACCGGGATTTCATCTTTTCTGTTGCAGGGGCAGGATTTGAACCTACGACCTCTGGGTTATGAGCCCAGCGAGCTACCGAACTGCTCCACCCTGCGGCACAAGAGATAAAGCTAGCATGCATTCTGAGGGCGTGCAAATCGCGTGCCGCTGAGCACTCCGATTCCGGCCGAATCCCTCCTCCTGGAACGCCGAACGGCGCCGCCCGTCAGGGCGACGCCGTTCGGATTGCCGGCTCGGAATCAGCCGTTCAACAGTGCCAGCGCCTGCGCCAGTGCGTCGGAGATCTTCTTGTCCGCCACCCCGTAGGCAGCCCAGTCACCGCTCGCCATGGCCGCGTCCTTCTCGACCATCGCGGCCTTCGCCTGGTCGAGCAGCGTCTTGATCTGCGCGTCCACCGTCGGGTCGCCCGTGCTCGGGGTCGAGCCGGTGTCGGTTCCGCCACCGGTGTCCGTGCCGTCCGTCGGGGGCGTCGTGCTGTCTCCGGGGACGTTGGTGTCACCCGCATCCGCACCCGAGTCGCCGCCGAACAGGACGTCGAGCGCCTCGTCCAGCGTGTCTTCGAAGGCGATCTGGTCGCCGAAGGCGACGAGCACCTTCTGCAGGAGCGGGAAGCTCGTGTCGCCGGTGGACTTCACGTAGACCGGCTGCACGTAGAGCAGACCGCCACCGACCGGCACGGTCAGCAGGTTGCCGTTCAGCACCTCGGTCTGGCCCTGCTTCAGGATGTTGATCTGGCTCGACACGCTCGGATCGGAGTCGAAGGTGTTCTGCACCTGGCCGGGGCCCGGCACGGTGTCGTCCTTCGGCAGGGTCAAGAGTCTGATCTTGCCGTAGTCGGAGCTCCGCTTGCCGTCCTCGGCGCCGGCGTTCGCATCGACCGCGAGGTAGCCGGTCAGCACGTTCCGCGACTGCTCACCGCCCTGACGCGGGATGAACGTGGAGTACAGGGAGAAGGACGGAGCGTCCTGCTCGGGCAGCTGCATCGTCAGGTAGTACGGCGGCTGGTACTTCTTCTCCGTGTCGGTCGACTGCGGGTCGTTGGGGGTGACCCACGCGTCCTCGCTCGAATAGAACGAACCGGCGTTGGTGACGTGGTACTGGCCGAGTACCGAACGCTGGACCTTGAAGAGGTCGGCCGGGTACCGGACGTGGCTCATCAGATCGCCGGACATGTCCGACATCGGCTTGACCGTCGACGGGAACACCTTCTGCCAGGTCTTGAGGATCGGATCCTGGTCGTCCCAGCTGTAGAGCGTCACCTTGCCGTCGTACGCGTTGACGGTCGCCTTCACCGAGTTCCGGATGTAGTTGACGTCGTCGAGCGCGTAGTTCTGCGCCGGGGTGACCGAGTCGGAGATCGTGTCGGACAGGCTCACGGTCTTCGAGTAGGGGTAGCTGGCGCTCGTCGTGTAGCCGTCGACGATCCAGACGATCTGACCGTCCACCACGGACGGGTAGGGGTCGGAGTCGAGCGTCAGGTAGGGAGCGACCTTCTGCACCCGGGTGAGCGGGTCGCGGTCGTAGAGGATCTGCGACTGGCTGTTCACCGAGTCGGAGAGGAAGATCTGCTCCGACTGGAACTTGAGCGCGTAGACGAGCTTCTTGAAGACGTTGTCGAGCTTGGGCCCGCCGTCGCCGTCGAAGGTCGTGTAGGTCTGCGACTCACCCTGCGTGCCCGACGGGTAGTCGAGCTCCACCGGGTCCGCACCCTTGGGGGCGCCGACGATGGAGTAGTCGGGCGACTGCTCACCGAAGTACACGCGCGGCTCGAAGTCGCCGAGCGCGCCGGTGGTGGGGATGCCGGACTCGAGGAAGACGGGCTCACCGGAGGCCGAGCGCTGGTTGCCGTACGCGGCGACCAGACCGTAGCCGTGGGTGTACACGACCGTGTTGTTGATCCACGACTGCGAGTTGTCGAGGCCGGCGACGTTCAGCTCGCGGACCGCGACGACGGCGTCCTGCGTCTTGCCGTCGATGTTGTAGCGGTCGACGTCGAGCTGCTTGTCGAAGGAGTAGAACTGCTTGAACTGTTCGAGCTGCGCGACGGAGGCGCTCACGAGCGACGGGTCGATGATCCGGATGTTCGCCGTGGTCTCGGCGTCCTGACGGAGTGCTCCGGGGGTCGCGTCGGTGGTGGCCGCGTACTCCTCCTCCTCGACGTCGGCGATCCCGTAGGCGTCGCGGGTCATGTCGATGTTCCGCTTGATGTAGGGCGTCTCGAGGCTCTTCGCGTTCGGCTCCACCTGGAAACGCTGGACGATCCACGGGTAGAGGCTGCCGACGATGAGGGACGCGACGATGAGCAGCGCGGTACCGACGAGCGGCAGACGCCAGCGGCCGGTGAACGCGGTGACGACGAACAGGACGGCGACCATGAGCGCGATCCCGGCGAGGATGACCCGACCGGGGATGGTCGCGGCGACGTCGGTGTACGAGGCGCCGGTGATGAGCGTGCCCGTGTCGTTCAGCGTCGTGTACTGGTCGAGCCAGAGGCTGACGGCCTGCAGGATCAGGTACAGCGCGGCGAGCACCGAGATCTGCACGCGGGCCGCCATCGAGATCCAGACCTCACGGCTGACCACCCGGATGCCTCCGTAGAGGTAGGTGACGACGGCGGTGGCGATCAGGGCGATGAGGACGACCGCCGAGGAGAAGGCGACCACGGCCTGGAAGAACGGCAGGTCGAAGAGGTAGAACGACACGTCGAGGTTGAACTGCGGGTCCTTGGTACCGGACGGGGTGCCGTTCATCCACAGCAGCACGAGCTGCCAGCGCGAAGCCGCGGCGACACCGCCGAAGAGGCCAAAGAGCGTCGGGATGCCGTAGGTCGCGAGTCGGCGGAGCGGCTCGACCACCTGCTGGTAGCGGTCGACCTGCGAGCTGAGCTTCGCGTAGACCGGACGGGTCCGGTAGGCGATCTCGATGGCGAGCCACACGGGCAGGGCCATCCCCACGAACCCGACGAGGAACATGGCGATCGCCGCGATCCACTGCGTGGTCAGGACCTCGGTGTAGCCGAGCTGTTGGAACCACAGCAGGTCGGCGTAGAACCCCGAGAACACGAAGAACCCGATCAGGAGCGCGGCGATGATCGCCACCGTGATCGCGATCGGGGCGCGTCGGCGCTGAGTGGACAGGGGCTTCTCTGCTGCTGCGGATGTCACGTGTGGCCTCTTCAGATAGGGGTCGTCCCACCTATCCTAAAGCGGCCGGGCTGGGAGAGCGCCCGAAGCGGTCAACCGGCCGAGCAGGTGGGCAGCTTGCTCGTGTCGGCTCCGTCCGCGATGGCCTTGAGCGCTGCGCGTGAATCGTCGAGGGTCTTCACGGCGAAGACCGTCAAGCCGTCCGGGACGTGTCCGGCGACCTCGTCGCAGTTGCTCTCGGGAGCGAGGAACCACTCGGCCCCGGCGTCCTTCGCACCGAACAGCTTCTGCCGGATACCGCCGATCGCGCCGACGTTGCCGTCGGCGTCGATCGTCCCGGTGCCGGCGACGTCCTTGCCGCCGTTCAGCTCGCCCGGGGTGAGCAGGTCGATCATGCCGAGCGCGAACATCATGCCGGCGCTCGGGCCGCCGACGTTGTCGAGCTGGATGGTGATGTCGACGGGGAGGTCGTAGGTGGTCTTGGTCCCGATGCCGATCACGGTCGAGGTCGTCCCGTCGGACGCGGTCGCCGTCGTCGGCGTGATCTCGACGGTGCTCGCCGCTCCCCCGCGCACGATGTCGAGCGTGACCGGCTTGTCCGTGCCGTTCGCGTTGATCGCGTCCCGCAGGCCGGCCAGGCCGGTCACCGGCGTACCGTCGACCGAGACGATCTCGTCGTCGAGCCGCAGCACACCCTGCGCGGGGGCACCCTCCGCGATCTGTGCCACCACGATGTGCTCGGGGACCTCGTACCCGAGCTCACGCAACGCCGCCGCGACCGAGTCCTGCTGCGAGTCGACCATGAGGGTCGCGTTCTGCTCGTCGCGCTGCTCGGTCGTGACGCCGGGCGGGAAGTAGAGGTCCATCGGCACGACGGCGCGGCTCGGGTCGAACCAGGCCGAGACGATGTCGAGCCAGCCAGGGCTCCGCTGCGGATTCCCGACCAGCTGGACCGTCAGCATGTCGAGCGTGCCGCCGGTGTCGTAGGTCTGCTCGTCGTGGACCTCGATGAGCGGGACGTCGCCGTCGTCGCCCTCGGTCGTACCCAGCACGTTGAACACGGGACCCGGCTGTTCGATGACGTACGGCGCGGGCACCGCCGACAGCACTCCGAGGAGGACGAGCGAGAGACTGAGCACGATCCACCCGAACCGAGCGCGACGATTGCGACCCTGACCGGTCGGCGCCGAAGCGGTGGGAGCCTCATCGGCGAAGAGCGACATGCAAGCCTTCCGGAGTGTTCGCGGTGGGCGGAAACCCGACCAACCATACCCCGGCGATTCTTCAGCGAGGTGCGACTAGCGTAGAAGGCCCAGCACCGAGCTATCTGAGAGGCGGCTGACGTGCCAGAGGATTTCGACAAGAGTCCGGAGGACGAGTTCCGCGACATGCTCCGCGAGCTCCTCTCCGGCAACGGTTCGTTCGACCCGAGCCAGCTCGCCGGCGCCGCCGGCCTTCCCAGCGATCCGGCCAGTCTCGCTGCGCTCATGTCGCAGCTCCAGGGCGCACTCCGCTCCAGCGGCGACGGCATCAACTGGGACACCTCGCTCCAGCAGGCGAAGACCATCGCCGGAGACGGCGCCCAGGACACGACGCCCGAACAGCGTGCGGCGTTCGAGCAGGCCTTCCACATCGCCTCCCTGTGGCTCGCCGACGTCACCGACGTCGCCGAGCTGTCGAGTGAACCGGCCCTGTACACGAGGACGCGCTGGGCCACGAAGACGATGCCGTTCTGGACGCAGCTCGCCGAGCCGGTGGCCACGAACATCGCGAACGCCCTGACCGGCGTGCTCACGGAACGCGCGCCCGAGGAGTTGTCGAGCATGATCGCGAACGCCGGACAGCTCGTCCGCGGCATCGGCGGCACGCTCTTCGCCATGCAGCTCGGCCAGGTCGTCGGTCAGCTCTCCAAGGAGGTCGTCTCCGGCGGCGACATCGGCATCCCACTGCTCGACGACAACGAGGCCGCCCTGGTGCCCCAGAACGTCGCCGACTTCGGCGAGGGTCTCGACATCCCGGCGGATCAGGTCCAGATCTACCTGGCGGTCCGTGAACTCGCGCATGCACGACTCTTCCGCCACGCCCGCTGGCTCCGCCTGCACCTCATCTCATCCATCACCGACTTCGCGCGTGGCATTCGGATCGACACCGAACGCCTCGAGGAGCTCGCCGAGAGCTTCGACCCGTCGAACCCCGAGGAACTCCGGGACGCCATGACGAGCGGGGCACTCATCCCCGCCCGCACCGAGGCACAGGACGCGAGCCTGGCGCGGCTCGAGACGACGCTCGCCCTCATCGAGGGCTGGGTCGACGTGGTCACCGCGGCAGCCACCGAACGTCTCCCCCGTTCCGCGGCCATCGCGGAGACCGTCCGCCGACGCCGCGCCGCCGGCGGGCCGGCCGAACAGGCTTTGGGCGCGCTCGTGGGGCTCGAGCTGCGACCCCGCCGGCTGCGCGAGGCTGCGCAGATGTGGCAGCAGGTCACCGACGCCGTCGGCACCGCGCAGCGCGACGCCCTGTGGTCGCACCCCGACCTCGTGCCGACCGCAGCCGACATCGACGCCCCGGAGGCGCTCATCCAGCGCCTCGAGGCGGAGGCCCGGGGTGAGCGTCCCGAGCAGGACGAGATGGACCTCGCGCTCGAAGACCTCCTCCGCGGCGAGGAACGCGGCGATCAGCCCGACGACGAGCCCGGTTCGGAGCCCTCCGGCCCGAACGGCGCCGGCGGCCCCCCGGTCTGATCCACGACGACGCTCCACAGTTCGTCCTTCCGGGCGGGCTGTGGAGAGCGCCGACGCGACCGGTCGTCGACCCGCCATCATCGATGGATGACGACGCGACTCGATCCCAGGAGACCGCTGCTCTGGCGAACCCCGCACAGCCTGCAGGTGGGGGTCGATCACGCGGTCGTGCTCGACAGCGTCCGGACCGAGACCGAGCAGGTCGTCGCGGCACTGCGTGCCGGCTTCCCCGCCCTGGTCGAACGACGTCTGCCGGACGCCTTCGACATCCCCGCCCATGAGTTCGATCGCGTCCTCTCGACGCTCGACCCGGTGATCGAGCACGACGACCCCACCTCCGGTCCCGCGGTGACGCATCGGGTCGCCGTGGACGGCGCGAGCCCGGCGGCCGAGCTCCTCCGACGCCTCCTCGCCGAGCAGGCGGCGGTCGGACTCCTGCCACCGGAGTCCTGGGCGACCGAACCCGGAGCGCAGCCCGGCCACGTCGACGTCGCCGTCCTCTTCGCCGACTTCGTCATCCCGCCGAGCCGCTACACGCGCTGGCTGCGCGACGACGTCCCGCACCTGCCGGTCGTCTTCAGCGATCGTGTCGTCAGGATCGGTCCGTTCGTGACGCCCGGTTCAGGTCCGTGCCTGCACTGCGTCGAACTGCACCGCACCGATGACGATCCGGCCTGGCCCGCCGTCGCCTCCCAGCTCCTCGGGCGTCGCTCCCCGCTCGACACCCAGCTCCTCGGTACGGAGGTCGCGACCCGCGTGACGCGCCTGGTGCTCCGACACTTCGACGCGCCCCAGCCCATCCTCGCGAGCACCCAGCTGGTGGTCGACGCCGCGACCGGTGGGGTCAGGCGCCGCGTCGTCCGGGAGCACCCGAGGTGCGCATGCCGAGCTCTGCCAGGAATCGCGACGGCTCGCGTCGACCTCCGCGTTGCTGCGTCTCGGACCAGGACAGGTTGAGCAGCCGCTTGGCGCGCGTGATGCCGACGTAGAGGAGCCGCCGCTCCTCGTCCGCCTGCTCGAACTGTTTCGCGTAGGAGATCGGCAGATACCCCTCGGAGAGTCCGATGAGGTGCACCGCCTCCCACTCGAGGCCCTTCGCCGAGTGCAGTGTCGCCAGCGTGACCGCCTCGACCGTCGGCTCGTGCTGCGCGGCCTGCCGCAGCTGCAGCTCATCCGTGAAGGCGCGGAACGAGGTCCCCTCCGGCGCTTGGTCGACGAGCCCCATGATCGCGTTGAGCGACTCCCACCGGTCGCGCACCGCGCCGCCGCCCTCAGGCGGGTCCTGGCTCCAGCCGAGCGATCGGAGCACGTCGCTCACGGACTTGAACAGCGGCTCACCGCTGATCGAGACGGAGGCCGCGCGGAGCTGGAGCAGGGCCTGCCGTACCTCGGGCAGCTCGAAGAAGCGCTTGGAGCCGTGCATGACGTAGGGGATGCCGGCTTCGCCCAGAGCCGTCTCCAACGCCGCCGCCTGGACGTTGATCCGGTAGAGCACGGCGATCTCCGAGGCCGGGACGCCCGCCTGCAGCTGCACGAGGATCTCCGAGGCGACGCCTCTCGCCTCGGACAGCTCGTTCGGGTACTGCCGCAGGCCGACCGCCGGCGTCTCAGGGCGTGCGGTCTGGGTGCCCTGGTCGTCGCGTGCGGTGGCCGCTGAGAGGTGCAACGCCCCCGGGCGCCCCCGCATGAGCGTGTTCGCCGCGGCCACGACCGGCGGGGCGGAGCGGTAGTTGCGCTCGAGCCGGACGACCGTGGCGTCGTGGTACCTGGTCGGGAAGTCGAGCAGGTAGTCGGAACGGGCACCGGCGAAGGAGTAGATGGTCTGGCTCGCGTCGCCGACGACGCACACGTCCCGTCGTCCGCCCAGCCAGAGTTCGAGGAGTCGGTGCTGCAGCGGCGAGACGTCCTGGTACTCGTCCACGACGAAGAAGCGGTACTGCTCGTGCACCTGCATCGCGACGGCGGGCTCGGTCTCGATCATGCCGGCGCAGGCGAGCAGGACGTCCTCGAAGTCGATGCGCCGGCGCTCGTCCTTCAACTGTTCGTAGGTCTCCTGGAGCGAGACGACCTGCTCGAGCGACAGCTTGGCCGGCAGCGACCGGTTCGACGCCGCATACTGCTCGAGGGTCAGGCCGGACACCTTGCGCCACTCGATCTCGCCCGCCACGTCGCGCAGGGTGGCCGTGTCGACCCGCAGCCGGAGCCGTTCGGCTGCATGCCCGAGCACCCGCCCCTTGCTCTCGACGAGCGCGGGCACCTGTCCACCGACGACCTGGGGCCAGAAGAAGTTCAGCTGCGAGAGCGCGGAGGCATGGAAGGTCCTGGCCGAGACACCCTCGGCTCCGAGTGCCCGGAGCCGGCCACGCAGTTCGGCAGCGGCGCGGCTGGTGAAGGTGAGCGCCATGACGCGCGACGCCGTGTACGTCCCGGTCGCGACCCCGTAGGCGATGCGATGGGTGATCGCGCGGGTCTTGCCGGTGCCTGCGCCGGCGAGCATGCACACGGGTCCGCGGAGCGCCTCCGCCGCGACGGCCTGGTCGGGGTCGAGTCCGGCCAGCAGTTCGGCCGGGCTGCTCATCGGCGACCCTCGGTGGTACCGCGCCTCATCGAGACCAGGATCCGCGAAGCCACTCGTCGATCACGGCTCGTGCGATCGACGACGGTCCGGGGAGGATGACGTCGGTGGCCGGGTCCGCGAGTTCCTCCCGCGTGAACCACCGCAGGTCGAGGATCTCCTGGCCGTCCGGAACGAGCGCCTCCGGATCTTGATCCTCCGCGAGCGGGGCGACGAAGCCGAGCATGAGCGAGCGCGGGAACGGCCACGGCTGCGACCCGAGGTAGACGGGCGTGCCGAGACGCATCCCCGACTCCTCGAAGATCTCGCGGGCGACGGCCTGCTCGAGGGACTCGCCGGCATCGACGTAACCTGCCAGGAGCGAGTACCGGTTGTGCTCCCACATCGCGTTCGACCCGAGCAGGATCCGTCCCTGAGGATCGACGACCGCGACGATGACCGCGGGATCCATGCGCGGGAAGAGTTCGTTGCCGTCGACCGGGCAGTGCCGTGCCCACCCGGCATTGCGGACCGTGGTCGGCGAGCCGCAGTGCGCACAGAACGGCTCGGCACGATGCCAGCCGGCGATCGCCAGCGATGTCGCCAGTATGCCGACGTCGCGGTCGGACAGCCGGTGTCCGCTCCGACGGAGGTCGAACCAGCGGTCCTCATCCTCCGTGATCGCGTCGGCGTCGGCGTCGGCGAGGACCCACAGCAGGATGTCCGTGCCCGGTGGTGTCCCCGGGCTGTCCTCGACGGTGCTTCCGAGGTAGACCATGAGCTCCGGCTCGGGCAGATCCGAGGGGTCCAGGAGGTCGAGCGCATCGCCGGTCACGAGTGCGCGCCGACCACGGAGGACGACGGCTCGGGCGCTCGGATCGACCCGCAGTCCGTCGAGCATGTCCGGTCGTGACCGGAGCTCGCCGTGACGGTCGAGTCCGCCTCTCGCGAGCGGTAGACCGGCGAGCGCGCGAACCTGAATCGTCATGGACAACCTCTCTGAGGGCGTGGCGAGCGCGGCTCGCCGGGACGGCCCCGTACCCTGGATGTCATGGCCAGATCCCATCTCACTCTAGCCGCGTTGGCCACCTCGGCCGTCGCCGACCTCCAGGTCCGCGGGTCCGGCGCGCACACCGCCGGCGGCGAGGGGAACTACGACGCCGCCCGTCTCGTGACGGGCGACGGACGCGAGCTCATCGTCCGCATCCCGACCTCGCAGCAGGCCGAGACGGAGCAGTCCGCGGACCTCATCGCCCTTCGCGCGCTCACGCCCGGTATCCGCAGCAGGTTGCCCTTCGACGCACCGACCGTCGTCGGCCAACTGCCCGTCGACGGCACTCGCGCCGTGGTGCTCGACTTCGTGGCCGGCAGTCACCTCGACCCGACCGCGCTCGGCCGCGACGAGGTCCTCTCGGACTCGCTCGGTGCCGCGGTCGCCGCGATCCACTCCCTCCCGACGGCCTTCATCGCGGAAGCGGGCCTCCCGCTGCTGTCCACCGAGCTCATCCGGGCGGACGCACACCGCATCGTGTCCCGCGCCGCCGAGACGAGACTCCTCCCGACCGCGGTCCGGGAGCGCTGGCAGGCGGCCGTCGAAGACCACTCGCTGTGGCAGTTCCAGCCCACTGTCATCCACGGATCCCTCGCCGCCGACCGGGTGCTCGTCATCCGTCAGGACGGCCATGGCCTCGTCAACGGCGTCATCGAGTGGGGCTCACTGCGGGTCGGCGACCCTGCCCTCGACCTCCACTGGATCGCGACGCTCGGCGCGACCGGTGAGCAGGTGTTGTCCGCCTACGCGGCCTCGTGCTCCCGCGGACCCGACCGCTTCGTCACGCTCCGCGCCCGGCTCTACGCGGAGCTGGAGATCGCCCGCTGGCTCCTGCACGGCCGCGACAGCCACGACGAGACCATCGTCGAGGACGCCGTCGCGATGCTCGACGGACTCGTCGACCGCGTGCTCGGCGACGTGACGGACCCCCTCGGCACCACGACCGGACCCGTCCTCGACGTCGACGAGGTCGAGGACATGCTCGACCGCACGCCGATCGGCTCGTCCTCCCCCGGCATCGCCATGCAGACCGACACCTACGACCGGTCAGAGCTCGAGCGCGCCCTCGGCCGCGATCCCAGCGGCTCGGACGATGGCGACAGCGACGACGGCGAGACCGACGATCGCGACCACGCCGGAGCCGACGCGAACGCCACGGATCAGATCGACACCTCGTCGTTCGAGCTCTGGGACGCTGCGGCCTCCCCGAAGGACCGCTCCCACTCCGACAGGAGTTCCTCCTCCGAGTAGAGGCGCTCCGGCCGGAGCTGCACATCGTGGCTCACGTAGTAGAGCACGGCGTCGATGCGCTCGGGGTCGACCTCCCGGTGGTGCGCGTACGCCAGACGGTAGAGCGCGAGCTGGAACGAGGCGTTCCGGACGTCCTCCGGCGTCGTGGGCACCGCGCCGGTCTTCCAGTCGACGATCTCGAACCGGTCCCCGCGCTCGAACACCGCGTCGAGCTTGCAGACCACCACCCGCCCGGTGTCGCCGAGCGGCACGTGGATCTCGGTCTCGACCTCGATCGGTCGGACGTCCGCCCATTCCGAAGCGAGGAACCGTTCGGTGAGCTCCTCGAACCCGATCCCCTCCGACGCCTCCGGCCCCGGGCGTTCGACGTCCAGCTCCTCAGGGAGCGCGTCGACCAGCTCCTGCAACCCGAAGCGTCCGTAGTGCGCCTCGACCCACGAATGGAACCGGGTCCCGAGACGGGTCTGCCGGTAGGGCCGCTGCGGGACGGGGCGACGCAGACGTTCGAGTGCGGCCTCCGGTTCCGTGACGAACTCCTTGAACTTGGACGCGGGGATGCGCACGGGGAGCTCACCGCGCGCGGTCGTCGTCGCGGCACGGCGTCGTTCCTCGAGGAGCAGTGTCAGCTCGTTCTCGAGGGGCCCGAGGGTCGCCAGCAGCTCGGACTCGGGCCGCCCGCGCCGCTGGTCGACCTCGGCCGCCGCCCGTTCGACGACGCTTCGACGCGGTCCGAGTGGATCGAGTGGCCAGTCGAGGACCGCGGCACCGGAGTCGACCGGGTTCTCCTCGAAGGCGGAGGCGGCGGGGAGCGGTGCGATGACGCCTGCCGAGGCCAGCTCCAGGAGGTAGGTGCTCGCAGCACGGGGCCGCTTCCGATCGCCCGACCAGAACGAGCCGGTGAGCAGGAGGTCGTGCTTGGCGCGGGTCACCGCCACGTACGCGAGCCGGCGTTCCTCGTCGAGCGCGCGTTCGCCGAGCGCCTCCGAGAAGGCGAGCTGGGCGTCGACGACCTCCTTCCGCGTCTCGGCCGTCCGCCAGGCGAACTCCGGTAGCTCCGCCGCGTCGCCGCGGAAGTCGTACGGCAGCGTCCCGAGACGCACCCAGCCTTTGCCGTCCTTTGGTTTGGCGGGCAGTTCGTCGACCACGAGCCGCGGGATCGCGACATGGTCCCACTCGAGGCCCTTCGAACCGTGGATGGTGAGCAGTTGGACCGCGCCCTGGTCGGGTGCGTCGCTCGCCGGTCCGAGATCGTCGCGGGCGAGCGAGCGGTCGATCCACGCCAGCAGACTGCCGAGCGTCACCTGCTCCTCCGCCTGGATGAACGAGATGACCTCGTCGTGGAACGCCTGCAGTCTGGCCGGAGCGCGCGCCGCGGAGCCGGTGGACTCGTTCGCGACGACCTCGATGTCGAGTCGCAACTCCCGCTCGACCGCCCGCACGAGGTCGGGGAGACCGCTGCCCGCGCGGCGCCGCAGGGAGGCGAACACCAGACCGGCCTCCCGCAGACGCGAACGCGCCTCGTCGGTGAACCCCGCGGCGAGGCCGGCCGGCACGCGGTCGGCGGCGATGAAGTCGAGCGCGTCGATGATCGACCGTCCGTCGTCGTCGGCGACCGACTCACGGAGCCGGGCGGCCAGTTCGGCGTCGTACCGCTTCGTCTTCCAGTCGATGGCTTGCAGATACCGGGCCACTTCCACGAGGTGACCGAGGTCGTGGACGCCGATCCGCCAGCGGGGGCCGCTCAGGAGCCTGATGAGCGAGGACCCTGCGCCGGGATCGTGGATGACCCGCAGTGCCGCCGTCACGTCGACGATCTCCGGCGAGGAGAGCAGCCCGCCGAGACCGAGGATGTGATGGGGAACGCCGAGGGCGGCGAGACCGTCGGCGAACTCCTGCATCGGTCGACGCGCCCGGAAGAGGATCGCGGCCGAGCCGGCCGGGTCTCCCCCGCGTTCGGCGAGCAGTCGGTCCGCGCACCACTCGGCGACCACCCGGATCTCCTCGGCCCCGGTCTCGGGGAACTCGACGGCGAGGGAGCCCGCCCCGGCCCCGGGCTTCGGCTCGAGGTCGAGGACGCGCAACTTCCCGGCCGTCTGCGCCTGCTGCTGCAACGGGCGGACGAGGACGTTCGCGGCTTCGAGGACCGTGCGGTCGTTCCGCCAACTCGTGGACAGGTTGAACTGGGTGGCGGCGACCTCCCGACCGAAGTCGCGGGAGAACCGCGCGAGGTTCGCCGCGCTCGCGCCGCGCCAGCCGTAGATGGACTGGTGCGGGTCGCCGACCGCCATGACGGGGTGGTCGGCGAACAGGGTCGACAGCAGTCTGGTCTGCACGACCGAGGTGTCCTGGTACTCGTCGAGCAGGACGACGCCAGCGCGATCGCGCGCGACGGCGGCGACCTTCGGCGAACGTTCGCAGGCGGCGAGCGCGAGGGCGACCTGGTCGGAGAACTCGACGAGTCCCTGCCGCCGCTTCTCGTCGGCGTACCGGTGTGCGAGGTCGAGCAGGACCGGCAGGGCACCCACGACCTCGACGGCCTGGTCGATCTGCGCGTACGCCCCGCGACCGCCGTCGGGGAGCTCGCCGATGCCGACGAACCGTTCCACGAAGCCGAGCAGCTCCTCGGTGGTGCCGTCGATCTCGGCGAGCTCGTGGCTCAGCGAGAGGACGAGCTCGGCGACTTGGTCGACGGACTTGCCGAGGGTGGCGAGCCGTTCGTCTCCGTGCCGGACGACGACGCGCCTCGCGAGTCGCCAGGCGGACGCCTCGGACAGCAGGACCGACTCGGGCTCACGGCCCACCAGGAGGGCGTTGTCGCGGAACAGGGCGTTCGCATAGGCGTTGTAGGTGGACACTTCGGGACGGTCGAAGAGGGCGTCGGCCGCGGGATCCAGGATCCCGATGTCCTGCAGGGCGGCGATCCGCTTGCCGATCCGAGCCGCCAGCTCGCCTGCAGCCTTCCTGGTGAAGGTGAGCCCCAGGATCCCGTCGACGCTCACGTGCCGGTTGGCGAGCAGCCACACGACGCGTGAGGCCATGGTCTCGGTCTTCCCGCTCCCGGCACCGGCGACGACGAGCACCGGCGCCATGGGTGCCTCGATGACCTCGACCTGCTGCGTCGTCGGTTGCGGGAGGCCGAGCAGGCCGGCGAGCATCTCGGCCGAGTACGTCTCCTCAGTACTCACGAGCTCACCGCCGGCACGACGTGGATGGCGCACTCACCGAACGCGAACGGGTCGTGGCAGTGGGTCCCGACGCGCGCCTCGAACACCGCGCCGGCCATGCCGAGCGCATCCGCCAGAACACGCTCGCGGAAGCGCTCGAGGGCTTCGTCGTCGAAGGCGGGCTGGGCCGGGTCGTAGTACTCCTTGCGCTTCGTGCCGGCCGACACGACGATGAGCTTCGCGCCACCGCTCAACAGCCCCTCCGTGCCTGCGATCGCGCCGGACGCGAGCGCCAGTTGGTAGGCACCGAGCTGCGCCATGTCGGCGACCTCCCGGTCCTGTCTGGGCGCCGAGCCACCGGTCTTGAGGTCGGCGATCACGACGCGCCGCGTCCCGTCGGCGTCGGGCACGAGTTCGACGCGGTCGATCGAGCCGCCGAGTACGGCCGCACCGCCCAACTCACCGATGGGGATCCGGAGGCTGAACCGGCTCTCGTTGCCGATCGAGGTCACGCCCGCCCGCTCCGCGTCGTGGAGGTACGCCGACAGCCGGTGGACGAGTTCCGCCGCTCGCCGTTTCGTCGCCGCGCCCTCCCAGGCCGCCTCGAAGTGGAGTTCGTCCCAGCGGTCCTCCACCGCTGCCCAGAGCGCGGCCTCGTCGGAGGACTCCGCGTGCTCGAGCGCGGCGTGCACGATCGTGCCGAGTCCGGAGGCGAACCCGGAGGCCCCGCCGCCCAGTCGGGCGATCGCCCAGTGCAGCGGGCACTCCTCGAAGGCCTCCATGCGGGACGGGGAGACCGGCAGCTCCTCGACGGCGGGGTCGTGGAGCGGTGCCGTCGAACTCGGTGCGGCCACGCCGTACCACTCCTCGGTCGGAGCGCCTGGGACTCCCGCTGTCGCGAGGATGGCCAGGGCCGAGGCGGACGCGGCACGCTCGGCCGGGTCTGCGGGGCGGATCCGCCTCGTGAGCGAGCGACGCAGGGTGCCGACGAGCCCTCGGAGCGACAGGGGCGACAGGGATGCCCGGTGCGGATCGGGCTCGGGGAGCAGCGTGAGGAACGGGCTCGCCTGGTGGTCGTCGTCGACGACAGCGACCACCATGAGCGACCGGTGCGCACGGGAGGTCGCCTGGGCGAAGAGTCGGAGCTCGTCATGGAGGACCGCGCGTCGTGCGTCCGCCGTCGCCGTGGCCGTGCCCTCCAGCAGCTCCACGAGCTCCGAGGCGCCAAGTAGCGAGTCGCGGACCCGCAGGTTGGGCCACACGCCGTCCTGCATACCGGCGACGACGACCGTGTCGAACGAGGTCCCGACCAGGGCGGCGGGCGTCGCGATCGTGACCGCCTCCCGGAGTCCCGTCGGCGCGAGGGAGTCGTCGCCGACCGTCTGTTCGAGCAGGCGGTCGAGGAAGACGGAGGCCGGGGTGCCGGGCTCCGCCTCGACGAAGGTGCGTGCCGCATCGGCCAGCTGGGTGATCGCGTCGAGGTCGCGGTTCGCCTCCTCGGCGGCTTGACCACTGCCCTTCGACAGCGAGACCCAGGAGCGCTCGAGCCGGCTCCGCGACCAGAGGCCGTAGACGAGCTCCTCGGCGGAAGCACCCGCCGCGGCCTGCGCGCTCGCTTCGGCGAGGCTGTCGGCGAGTGAGCGGGCGCGGGCGGCGGAGGGCGTCTCGAGTCCGATGAGTGCACCGGGGACGGCGAACGCCTCCTCCAGCAGGCGGTCCGCGCTGCGGTCGAGGCCCTCAGCGAGATCGGCGTGGCGGAGCGCGGCCCGCAGTCGCCTGACCCCGATCGAGTCCAGTCCGCCGAGCGAGCTGTGGAGGAGTTCGGTCACGACCTCGGCGTCGAGCGGTGTCCGCCCGAGCGCCACCGACATGGCGAGGAGGACCGACCTGACGAACGGGTGGTCGCGCAGCGGTGCTCCACCGGTGCTCGCCCGGGTGGGCACCTCGAGGGAGGACAAGCCCCGTTCGATCGCCGGGATCAGCCCGCCGCTGCGGACGACCACCGCCATGTCGGCCCACGCGACGCCGTCGAGGACGTGGCGCTCGCGGAGGAAGCGTGCGACGACCGCGATCTGCTCGGCCGGCGAACCGGCCGCCACCGTGACGACGGAGTGCTCGGGGGCCTCCGCGTCGTCGAACGGTGGTGCGGCCGTGCGGTGGAGCCCGGCACCGGCCGTGCCGATGCGTTCGGCGACACCGCGGACCGTCGCCCGGATGGCCGGCGTCCCGCGGTGGACCTGCCCAAGGACGAGCGTGTCCACCGGGCGGCCGAGCACCTCGGCGAACCGCCCGAGGGCGTCGGCTCGGGCACCGTGGAAGGCACCCGTCGTGAGGTCGGGGTCGCCGAACGCGACGATCGTGACCCCGTGTCGGGCGAGCGCGGCGAACAGCTGCAGGACGCCGTGGGTCGCCTCCTGGGCGTCGTCCACGAAGACCACCCGCAGGCTACCGAGCACGCCCGTTCCCGGTTGCTGGTCGTCGAGGAGCCGGGCGGCTCTGGCGAGGGCCGCCGCGGGCGTGAGGTGTCCGCGCCAGTCGTCGGCGAGGAACCCCTCGATGAAGCCCGCGGACGCGACCCACTCGGGGCGCCCGTGCTCCGTCCCGAGCCGACGCAGCTCGGCGGGCGCGACGTCGTGCTCGACGCTGCGTTCCATGAGGTTCCGGAGCTCGGTGCGGAACCCCTGCAGACGCCTGACCTCCGGACCGAGCTCGGCGGGCCACTGCGGGCCGGTCAAGTCCTGTTCGTCGCCGAGGAGTCGCTCCGCGATGGTCTGGTCCTGCTCGCCGCCCGTCAGCAACCGCGGTCGTCCTGAACCGGCGAACGCCCCGGAGCCCGCGATGACCTCGAGCGCGAGGGAGATGGCGGTGCGTGCCAGGGAGCCGGGCGTGGCGCGCGCGACCCGTGCCTCGAGGCGGTCGCGGAGGACCTGCGCCGACGACCGGGAGGAGGCGATGACGAGCACCTCGTCGGTGCGCAGGCCGCGAGCGTGCACGCGTTCCGCCACCGCCTCGATGAGCGTCGTGGTCTTGCCCGTGCCAGGTGCCCCGAGCACCACGGCCGACCGAGCGTCCGCGAGCCGCAGCACGGCCTCCTGCGAGTCGTCCAGGCGGACGCCGGGGTCGACAGCCGGGTCGCCCGCGGGCGCGCGGTCCGCGTCACGGACCGCGCCCGTCGGATCGTCGGAGGCGTCGGGAACCGTCATGGTCGGCACGTTACCGGAGGCTCCCGACATCACCGCGACGGCCGACCGGCGTTCCGCTGTTCGCTGACAGCAGCCGACCCGCGCCGGTCGGAGGACCACGACTCCCGTAGTCTTGCCCTACGCAACCGAAAGGCACTCAAGGTGGAAATTCGCATCGGAATCCTCAACAGCCCTCGCGAGATCGGCTTCGAGACCTCGCAGCCGGCGTCGGAGATCGAGCAGGCGGTCACGACCGCGCTCGAGACGGACGCCAAGCTGCTCGCGCTCAAGGACGACAAGGGCACCAGCTACCTCATCCCGACCGCGGGCATCGGCTACGTCGAGCTCGGAACCGAGGAGTCCCGCCGCATCGGATTCGTCGGCTGACCGTGGAACTCCTCTTCGTCGTGCTCGGCGGTGCCATCCTCGGTCTCGCCGTCCGCTACCTCCTGCCCGGCCGCGACCAGCACGGGGCCGCACTCATCCCGGCGGTCGCGACGCTCGTCGCCGCCGTCGTCTGGGTCGCGGCGACATGGGCCGGCATGGCGTGGGACGGCGGCTGGATCTGGGTGCTCGCCTTCGGCGCGTCCGTCGTCGTGAGTGTGGCGGTCGACCTCGTGCTCGTCCGCGTCCGCACCTCGTCGGACGAGGCGATGCTGACCCGTTTGCAGCAGGGCGTCGCCGCCTGACCCGAGGCGCTCGATCGATCGACGCCGTCGCTCCACCCGGAGCGGCGGCGTCGTCGTGTCGGAGGGTACGACCGGTCAGGCCGTGAGCCCGAGCGCGTCCATCCGTCTGGTGTGGTTCGCGATGAGCTCCGTGTAGACCGGTTCGACCCGGGCGTCGTCCGGCAGCGCCTTGCTCTCGGTCACGAGGGCCGACCTGGCGACGAGCATCGTGTCGCCGAGCAACCGGCGGCCCCACATCGCGAGCGTCGAAGCGCGCTCGGGGTGTGACGCGATCACCCGGTGCAGGATCCCGACGAGCGGGTCCTCCTCCGGACCCGGTGCGACGATCGCGGCCAGGTCACGGGCGTCCGCCCCGTCCAGGCCGCGCGCGAGCTGCGCGAAGAACTCGTCGAGGAAACCCCGTGCCACGAGGACGCCCAGCAGGAGTTCGTCCCAGGTGCCCGTGCGCAGGATCGCCTGGAACTCGTCGCGCGTGCGTGCGTAGGGTTCGAGCACGGCGCCCGGGTCGTCGCTCGTGCGGCGGAGCCAGGCGAGTAGCGCCTGGTGTTTGCGCAGCGCCGTGGCGGCGGCCTCGGCGACGATCTCCCGATCGGCGTCGTTCGGAGCGTGCTCGACCGCGAACGACAGCGTCATGAAGAAGCCGAGCTGCAGTTGCGCCACCTGACCGAGGTAGTCCGCGGTGCTGGGCGCGAGCTCGTGGAGGTCGACGCGGGTCGCCTGGACGGCGTCCTCCCGCGAGCGCAGACGAGGCGTCTGGGTGCCGGGACGCCGACGTCGTGCAAACCAACGAGCCATGCGACCACCCTATCCGCAGCGCGCCGATCGCCGTGTCCCGCGCGCCCAGCGGCCTCTCGGGACGTCCCGGGTAGAATAGCCGAGCCCCGGCGTCGGATCGGGGCCCTACACCTGTGTGCAATCGAAGGTGTAGACCATGACTGCACTGACAGGTATCTCCGTGACTTTCTCTGATCTCGGTGTCGACCAGGACATCGTCGACGCCCTCACCGCCAAGGGCATCATCGAACCATTCCCCATCCAGGAGCAGACGATCCCCCTCGGGCTCGCCGGCCAGGACATCATCGGCCAGGCCAAGACGGGCACGGGCAAGACCTTCGGGTTCGGCATCCCGATCGTCCAGCGCCTCGGCCTCGACCCGGCTCCCGGCGTCAAGACCCTCGTGGTCGTCCCGACCCGTGAGCTCGCCGTCCAGGTGTCCGAGGACATCGAGATCCTCATCTCAAACCGGTCCACGACGCTCGTCTCCATCTACGGTGGCAAGGCCTACGAGGGGCAGATCGAGCAGCTGAAGGCCGGCGCCCAGATCGTCGTCGGTACGCCCGGCCGACTCATCGACCTCAACAACCAGCGCCTCCTCGACCTCTCGGGCATCACCGAGATGGTGCTCGACGAGGCCGACAAGATGCTCGACCTCGGCTTCCTCGCCGACATCGAGAAGCTCTTCTCCAAGACTCCCGCCGCGCGTCACACGATGCTCTTCTCGGCGACCATGCCCGGTCCGATCGTGGCCCTGGCCCGCCGCTTCATGAGCAAGCCGATCCACATCCGCGCGAGCGACCCCGATGAGGGGCTCACGCAGGCCAACATCAAGCACCTCATCTACCGCGCGCACTCGCTCGACAAGGACGAGGTGATCTCGCGCATCCTGCAGGCCGAGGGTCGCGGCAAGACCGTCATCTTCACGCGGACGAAGCGTGCCGCCGCGAAGCTCGTCGAAGAGCTCACCGACCGCGGGTTCAACGCCGCGGCAGTCCACGGCGACCTGAACCAGGAACAGCGCGAGCGCGCGATGGCGTCCTTCAAGGCCGGCAAGCGCGACGTCCTGATCGCCACCGACGTCGCCGCCCGTGGCATCGACGTCGACGACGTGACCCACGTCATCAACCACACGATCCCCGAGGACGAGAAGACGTACCTCCACCGCGTCGGCCGTACCGGCCGCGCCGGGAAGACGGGTATCGCCGTCACGTTCGTCGACTGGGACGACCTCCACAAGTGGGCACTCATCAACCGTGCCCTCGAGTTCGGTCAGCCGGAGCCGACGGAGACCTACTCCTCGAGCCCGCACCTGTTCACCGACCTCGGGATCGCCGAGGGCACGAAGGGCCGACTGAAGCCCGCCAAGGCCGTCGAGCCCGCTCCGCGGCGCGAGGGTTCGCGGAGCGCAGGCGGACGCGACGGTTCGCGGGCCGGCGGCGGACGCGAGGGCTCGCGGACCAGTGGCGGTCGCGGTGGTGAGCGCGGCGGACGCGGAAGCGACCGCACGCAGCCGACCAGCACGCGGCTCGAGTCCCAGCCGAGCACCCGCGCCCACTCGCGGACGCACGACGCCGCCTCGACCGACACCGTCGACCGCAGCGCGCCCGCAGCAGGCACCCACGACGGGCACGGTCCGGAGCACCGCGACGGCAACAGCGCTCCCCGGCGCCGGAGCCGGACGCGCCGCACCGCACCCCCGGCACCGACGGCGTAGATCCTCGACGCAGAACGCCCGCATCCTTCGGGATGCGGGCGTTCGGCATGTCGCGAGCGCTGCGCTCGGAGCCGCGAGAACCCCGTGAGCACTTCGACAAGCTCAGTGACCGGAAGAGGCCACATCGGAACACCCAGCTCGAACCGAGTCACCGGGAGAAGCACACCCCGGTCCCTGAGCGTGTCGAAGGGCACTCCGGACGCGCCGCAGATCAGTCGGGCAGGAGGGGCGCCGAGCCGGTGCCCTCGGCCACGATGCGTCGGACCACGTCGATGTCCGTGGTGTTCTCGCCGAGGCGGTTCGGCTTCCCGGTCCCGTGATAATCGCTCGAACCGGTCGCGACGAGGCCGAGCTCGGAGGCGATCCGGCGCACGACGACCTTCCCCTCCTCGGTGTTCTCGCGATGCTCGATCTCGAGCCCGAACAGGCCCGCATCGGCGAGCTCGCGGAAGTACGGCTCGGGCAGCATCCGGTCGCGGCCGGCCGGGACCGGATGGGCGATCACGGGTACGCCACCGGCGGCGCGGACGAGCTTGACCGCGGTGAGCGGGTCGGGTGCGTAGTGCGGCGCATAGTACCCGGTGCGCGGATGCAGGATGCCGTCGAACGCTTCGCCACGGTCCGCCACGATCCCGAGGGCGACGAGGGCGTCGGCGATGTGCGGCCGTCCGACGGTCGCCCCTTCGCGGGTCTGCGCGAGGACGTCCGCCCAGGACAGCGGGTAGTCGCCGCCGATGCGCGCCACGATGCCTTCGGCCCGCCGGAGCCGGGACTCCCGGATCTTCGCGGTCTCCTGGAGCAGGTCGCCGTTCAGCGGATCGATGAGGTAGGCGAGCAGATGCACGCTCCGCCACTCGTACCGGGTGCTCAGTTCCATTCCGGGGAGCAGCGTGATGCCCTGGCGACGCGACTCGACGGCCGCCTCGGCCCAGCCGGCGGTGGAGTCGTGGTCGGTGAGGGCGATCGTGCCGAGCCCGGCGGCACCGGCCGCGCGCATCAGCTGCGTCGGCGTCTCCGTGCCGTCCGAGACGCTCGAGTGCGTGTGCAGATCGGCGGGGCCGTGCATGTCTCGAGCGCTCACCACGCTTCCACCCTAGTCGCAGGTCCTGCCCCGAGGACTCCCAGACCGCTCGCCTACGCTGACGCGGGTGCTGAAGACCGTCGGTGGCGTCATCGCGGCCGTGCTCGCGATCGCGACCACGGCCCTGCTGGTCGTGTCCGTCCTCCCCGGACTGTTCGGTCTCGAACAGGCCCAGGTCGTCGTCCAACTGAGCGCGTTCCGCCTCCTCGTGGCGATCGTCGCCGCGGGCGGTGCCCTCCTCTGCCTCGTGACGGCGATCCTCGTCCGGGGATCCCGTCGCGTGCTCCCCTTCGTCCTGGCGGTCGTCCTCGCAGCGGTCTCGGTCACCGGCGCCGTCGTCACCGCCAACCGCGGGATCGATGACCAGATGGTCGCCGGAGAGGCGACCGATCTCGCGGATCAGGTCACGGTCCTCGCTTGGAACACCCTGGGCGACGCCGTCGATCCCGGGACGATCGCCGCGATCGCGGTGCGTGAGGGCGCCGACGTCGTCTCCCTGCCGGAGACCTCCTCCGACACCGCGACGGTCGTCGCCGCCGCGATGACCGCCGCCGGACGGCCGATGGTGGCGCATTCGACCGGTTCCGACGCCGGCGGCACCAGCCTGCTCATCAGCACCGGACTCGGCGAGTACGCGGTCCGTGCACCGACGGCGACCGGCCCGACCGCCATCGAGCGCTCGGAGACCCTCATCGCCGATCCGGTCCTCGGTCGCGGGCCGACCCTGGTCGCCGTCCACACCACGGCCCCGCTGCCGAGTCGGCTCGACGATTGGCGCGCGGAACTCGCCGATCTCGCCGGCCGCTGCACCGACGACGGGGACGTGATCATGGCCGGCGACTTCAACGCGACGCTCGACCACCTCGCCGGGTTGCGCGGCGTCGGCGATCTCGGCGCCTGCCACGACGCCGCCGCGGCCGACGCGGCAGCCGGGCTCGGTACCTGGCCGACCGAACTCCCGACCGTCCTCGGCGCGCCGATCGACCACGTCATGGCGACACCGGGCTGGGTCACCGTGTCAGCTCACGTCCTGACCGATGTCGACGACACCGGCAGTGATCACCGCCCGGTGGTCGCGACCCTGCTCCCCCGGACGGCGAGCTGAGCGACGGTCGGCTGTCGCGGACGCAGTGCGACAATGGAGGCATGGCGACTTCCGCAGACACATCCAGTTCGAACACCGTCCAGACCGAGGCGACCTCCAACCGGGCGGCAGCCTGGTCCGAGGGCTTCCGTGCCTTCATCGGCACCGGGTGGGCAGACCGCCCCGAGGTTCTGCCGGAGCCGCGGGAGACCGCCGGCCTCGCAGCGGCTCGTCGTGAACGCCTGTCGGCCCAGTTCCCCGGTCAGCGTCTCGTCCTCCCCGCGGGCGGGATGAAGCAGCGGTCGAACGACACCGACTACCTGTACCGCGCGCACTCCGCGTTCTCGTACTACACCGGCTGGGCAGCCGACACCGAGCCCGACAGCGTCCTCGTGCTCGATCCCGAGGAGTCCGGCCACACCGCGACCCTGTACTTCCGCGAGCGAGCGGGCCGCGACACCGACGAGTTCTACACGAACGCCGCGATCGGCGAGTTCTGGATCGGTGCGCGTCCGTCGCTCGCCCAGGTGGCAGCCGACCTCGGGGTCGCGACCGCCGACCTCTCGGCGTTCACCGCCGACGCCGCCGACCTGACGGTCGACGTCGACGACGACCTGACGCGCGCCGTGTCCGAGATGCGCCTCGTGAAGGACGACTACGAGATCGCGCAGATGCGTCTCGCCGTCGACGCGACCGCCCGCGGCTTCGACGACGTCATCGCCGAACTCCCGAAGGTCCTCGCGCACGAGCGCGGCGAGCGCATCGTCGAGGGTGTCTTCGCCGGACGGGCTCGCGCCGACGGGAACGGCGTCGGATACGAGACCATCGCCGCCGCCGGGCCGCACGCCTGCATCCTCCACTGGACGCGCAACGACGGACGGGTCGTCCCGGGCGACCTCATCCTCATCGACGCCGGCGTCGAGCTCGACACCTACTACACCGCCGACATCACCCGGACGATCCCGGTGTCCGGCACGTTCACCGAAGTCCAGCGCCGGGTCTACGAGGCCGTGCGTGAGGCGGCGGACGAGGCCTTCGCCATCGTCCGCCCCGGCATCCGGTTCCGCGAGGTGCACGCGGCCGCGATGGCGGTCATCGCGCGCAAGACCGCCGAATGGGGCCTGCTCCCCGTCACCGCCGAGGAAGCGCTCCTGAAGGAGAACGAGCAGCACCGGCGGTACATGGTCCACGGGACGAGCCACCACCTCGGCACCGACGTGCACGATTGCGCCCAGGCCCGCCGCGAGATGTACGCCGACGCCGTGATCGAGCCCGGCATGGTGTTCACCATCGAGCCGGGGCTCTACTTCCAGGTCGACGACCTCACGGTCCCCGAGGAGTACCGCGGCATCGGCGTCCGGATCGAGGACGACATCCTGGTCACCGCGGACGGCGCCGAGAACCTGTCGGCCGGCATCCCGCGCACCGCGGACGAGGTCGAGGCCTGGCTCGCGCGCTGAGCCCGTCCGCCGGGCGACGGCTCGGAGCCTGACGCGGCTGGATCAGCCCGCGTCGGTCTCCGGGCCGCGCTCCAGGAGGTTGCGCGCGCGGTTCGCGAGCTCACCGCCGACGATGAGGTCGTAGCGCGTCGCCACGACGAGCGTGGCCGAGGTGTACTCCTGCCGCTTGCGGGTCACCGAGTACGACACGATGCCGAAGAGCATGCCGAACGCCGCACCCATGAGCACCGCGGCACCGAGCAGCATGAGGTTCGTCTCCGGGTTGAAGATGACGAGCACGAGTCCCAGGAACAGACCGAGCCAGGCACCACTGACGGCACCGGCACCCGCCGCACGCCCGTAGCTGAGACGCCCGGTGACCCGTTCGACACTCTTGAGGTCGCTGCCGACGATCGAGATCTCCTTGACCGGGAAATCGGTGTGGGCGAGCGATGAGATCGCGGCCTGCGCGGACTCGTAGCTCTCGTAGCTGGCCACCGTCTCGCCTCGCGGGATGACGCCGAGCGCCGGGGCGCCCTTCCGGCCGAACTGTCGCGGATCACTCATACCTCCATCCTCTCACCCCGCCTGGAGCGGGCACTCCAGGCCGACCACCGGCGGGTAGGTTAGTAGTCGTGAGTGCAACCAGAGTGTTCGTCGCCAGGCTCGCCGGGTGCACCGTCTTCGACCCCGCGGGCGATCGTGTCGGCAAGGTCAGGGACGTGCTCGTCGTCTACCGCACCGGCAAACCCCCGCGGGTCGTCGGCCTCATCGTCGAGATCCCCGGCAAGCGCCGCGTGTTCGTCTCGATCGGCCGCGTGACGAGCATCGGCGCCGGGCAGATCATCACCACGGGACTCATCAACGTCCGCCGGTTCGAGCAGCGCGGTGGCGAGGTGCGGGTGATCGCCGAGCTCTTCGGCCGACGCGTCGTGTTCCGTGCCACCGGCGAGGAGGCGACGATCGAGGACGTCGCCATCGAGGAGCAGGGCCCCGGCGAGTGGCAGGTGTCGCAGCTGTTCGTCCGCCGCCCGAAGACCACGGCCTCCCCCTTCGTGAAGGGCCCGACGACCTTCGCCACCTGGAACGAGCTGCGCGAGGAGCAGGAGCTCGGCGAGGCCCAGTCCGCCGAGCAGCTCATCGCGACCTACGCCGACCTGAAACCGGCCGACCTCGCGAACACCCTCCTCGACCTCCCCCGCGACCGGATGATCGAGGTCGCGGAGGAGCTGTCGGACGACCGCCTCGCGGACGTGCTCGAGGAGATGCCCGAGACGGACCAGGTGCAGATCCTCGCCCAGCTCGACGACGACCGCGCGGCCGACGTCCTCGACCAGATGCAGCCGGACGACGCCGCCGACCTCATCGCCCAGCTCCCCGAGGACCGCGGTGAGCACCTCCTCGAGCTCATGGAGCCGGAGGAGGCGGAGGACGTCCGCATGCTGCTCCGGTTCGACCCGGAGACCGCGGGTGGCCTCATGACGACCGAGCCGATCATCCTCTCCGCCGACGCCACGGTCGCGGAGGCCCTCGCGTCGATCCGACGCTCCGAGCTGGCGCCGGCCCTGGCCGCGGGTGTCTGCATCACCCTGCCGCCGTACGAGTCGCCGACGGGACGCTTCCTCGGGATGGTGCACTTCCAGCGCATGCTCCGCTACCCGCCGCACGAGCGCCTCGGGACCCTGCTCGATCAGAGCCTCGATCCGGTGGGCGTACGGACCTCCGCCGCCGAGGTCTCGCGGATCCTCGCGAGTTACAACCTCGTCCAGGTGCCCGTCGTCGACGAACAGCACCGGCTCCTCGGGGTCGTGACCATCGACGACGTCCTCGACTACCTGCTCCCGGACGACTGGCGCAGCATCGACGAGAACGACGAACTCCCGGCGTCGGAACAGCGGCTCGGATCGAACGGAAGGAGGGCAGGTCGTGGCACGAGCTCCCCGCAATGAGGTCAGGCTCGACGCTCCCAAGGGGCTTCGGAGTTCCGTCCGTTCCATCCGACGCGCCCCGGCCTCGCGCGACCGTTTCGGCCGGTTCACCGAGTGGATCGCCCGCGCGATGGGCACTCCGTGGTTCCTCCTCGGCCTCACCCTCTTCGTCATCCTGTGGATCGCCTGGAACACCTACGGGCCACTCGCCCTCCGGTTCGACTCCGTCGACATCGGCTTCGTCGCCCTGACCCTCGTGCTGTCGCTCCAGGCCTCCTACGCCGCTCCGCTCATCCTGCTCGCCCAGAACCGTCAGGACGACCGCGACCGCGTGCAGATCGAGCAGGACCGGCAGCGGTCCGAACGAAACCTCGCCGACACCGAGTACCTCGCCCGTGAGGTCGTCGCGCTGCGCCTCGCCCTGAAGGACATGGCGTCGAAGGACTTCATCCGCGCCGAACTGCGCTCCCTCCTCGAGGAACTCGATCGGGATCGCACCGACCAGCCCGAACACGACGGGCCCGAGCGTCGGCGTGGCTGACGCCGGCGCGGCTGACACCGGCCTCGCCGAGCGGATCAGGACCGCGCTCGCCCGCGTCATCGACCCCGAGATCCGCAGACCGATCACCGAGCTCGACATGGTCGGTCCGATCGCGGTGGACGACACCGGAGCCGCCGACGTCACGATCAAGCTCACGATCGTCGGCTGCCCGGCAGCGGCGAGCATCGAGCGCGACGTGCGTGAGGCCACCGCGGCGACTCCCGGGGTGACGAGCGTCGCAGTCGACGTCCAGGTGATGTCGACGGCGGAGCGTCAGGCACTCACCGAGCGCCTGCGAGGCGGCCGCGGCGCCCGCGGCATCCCGTTCGGCCCGGACTCCCTCACCCGCGTGTACGCCGTCACGAGCGGCAAGGGCGGGGTCGGGAAGTCGACGGTGACCGCGAACCTGGCCGTCGCACTCGCCGCCAGTGGCCTGCGGGTCGGCCTCGTGGACGCGGACGTCCACGGGTTCTCCATCCCGGGGCTCCTCGGCCTGGTCGAGGACGGCCTGGCCGTCAAACCGACGCAGGTCGGCGACATGATCCTGCCACCCGTCGCCCACGGCGTGAAGGTCGTCTCGATCGGCATGTTCATCGACGCACCGACGGACGGTACCACCGCCGTCGCCGTCGCCTGGCGTGGACCGATGCTCCACCGCACCATCCAGCAGTTCTTGACCGACGTGTTCTTCGGCGACCTCGACGTGCTACTCCTCGACCTCCCGCCCGGCACCGGGGACGTCGCCATCTCCATCGGCCAGTTGCTCCCCCACGCCGAGGTGCTCGTCGTCACGACGCCGCAGCCGGCCGCCGCCGAAGTGGCCGAGCGCAGCGGGGTGGTGGCGCGTCAGACCGGGCAGCGCGTCCACGGCGTCATCGAGAACATGGCGGGTCTCCCGCAGCCCGACGGCAGCGTCCTGCAGCTGTTCGGCTCAGGGGGTGGCAAAGCGCTCGCAGCGCGGTTGTCGATCGGCCAGGACGCACCGGTACCACTCCTCGCCTCGGTTCCGCTCAGCGTCCCGCTTCGGGAAGGTGGGGACGCCGGGCTGCCGATCGTACTCTCGGATCCGACGGATCCCGCGGCCGCCGAGATCCTCCGGCTGGCCGCTCAGCTCGCTGCGAGGCCGCGTGGCCTCGCCGGTCGTCGTCTCGGCCTCAGCACGAGCTGAGCCGTCCGGGTCGGACGTGCGCGACCGAAGCGGGCTCAGGTGGCTTCGAGGTCGAACGGGGGCGCGGCGGTCTCTCCGGCAGCGAGTCGGCGGAGACGTTCGTCGGTCGCCGCCTGGATCGACTTCGGCTTCTCGAGCGACGGAACCACAGCAGCGGCGGCGGCAGCGGGAGCCGCGTCGAGCGGAGCGGTCGTCGCGACCGTCGGCGTCACCGGGGGCTCGTCGTCGAGGAGTGCCTCGCGGATGATGCGTCTCGGGTCGTACTGACGCGGGTCGAGCTTCTTCCAGTCGACCTCGTCGAACTCCGGGCCCATCTCCTCGCGCATGCGGTCCTTGGCGCCGGAGGCGAGGTCGCGGAGGGTGCGGACGAGTCGCGCCAGCTGGGAGGCGTAGTACGGCAGCCGTTCCGGACCCAGCAGGAACACGGCGATGACCCCGATGATGAGGAGTTTGTCGAAGGTCAGACCGAACACGACATCAGACTACCGCGCGAGCCTCAGCTGTCGGAGCAGTTGCAGGCCATACGCTGGGATCCGGAGGCAAGGTGTCAGAACACAATCTCAACTGGAAGTACGCGGGCGACGTCGTCGTCGAGAGCGCGGCGATGCTCACGGCGCGCGCTCACGCGCACGAACTGGGCGTCGAACCGATCTCCCCGGCGATCGGCGCGCAGGTCGCGGTGGTGGCCGCGGCCACCCGCGCGGAGTCCATCGTCGAGGTGGGTACCGGCACCGGCGTCTCCGGGCTCTGGCTCCTCCGCGGTGCCACGAGCGCGGTGCTGACGTCGATCGACACCGAGATCGTGCACCAGCAGCAGGCACGTGCGGCGTTCACGGAGGCCGGCATCACGACCAACCGCATCCGCCTCATCACCGGCAGCGCGCTCGACGTCCTGCCACGGATGAACGAGAACTCCTACGACCTCGTCCTCGTCGACGGCGACCCGGGATCGGTTATCGAGTACGTCGAGCACGGACTCCGTCTGGTGCGTCCCGGCGGCACGGTGCTCGTCCCGCACGCGCTCTGGCGCGGCCGCGTGGCCGATCCGGCGCAGCGGGACGAGACCACAGGGCTCTTCCGTTCGCTCGTTCAGGAGATCTCCGCGTCCGAAGCGGTCGTCAGCGCCCTGTCGCCCGCCGGCGACGGCCTCCTGCAGATCACCAAACCCAACCTCTGAGCCCACCGCACGACGACGAACCGGCCGCCATCCTGACTCTGCGAGCAGTGATGACGGCCGGTTCTCGGCTCATGCGGCGTCGGTGACGGGGATCAGCCCGCGCTCACCACACCCGCGAGTGCATCATGCAGTTCTTGAGCCTCTGCGTCGTTGACCGACACGACGAGACGCCCTCCCCCTTCAAGAGGCACTCGCACGATGATGAGCCGACCCTCCTTCACGGCCTCCATTGGCCCGTCTCCGGTGCGTGGCTTCATTGCGGCCATGCGAGTCCCCTCTCGTTATTCGACTGACCCCCATTATCTCGTATCACGGGGGCTCGTGATAATCCTGAGCGCGGCGAGGCGCAGGATGACGCCGGATCAGCACTCAGGGAATGGTCCAATACGCGTTCGCGAGGCCGTACATGACGAAGATCCAACACCATTGCAGCGCGAGCGAGACGATGACGACGCCACCGCGGTACCACCGGTTCCGTGGGACGGCGACCGCACCGAGGAGCGGGAAGACCGGTACGAGCAGCCGGAAGACACTCGTCTGCGGGAAGAACACCGCGAAGAGGTAGAGGAGGTACGACCCCACCCACATCCGGAGGTCGGCACCGAGCCGACGCACCGGCGGGAGGAACAGGAGCACGACGGAGCCGACGAAGATCGCGGCGACGACGGCGATGCCCGGTCCGTCGCCGAACCAGAACTGACCGCCCTGGATCCAGGCGGAGAACGGGACGAGGGGCTGCTCCCCGATGAAGGCGGCCCGCCACGCCAGCTCCGTCTCGAGGTAGGCCTCCGGCGTCCCGGTGACGAGACCGGCGATGACCATCCACGCGAATCCGGCGACGGCGGCGAGGGCCCCACCCGCGAGGATGAGGACGACCTCCCGGCGCGAGAGGGGGTCGCGGTGTCGGGTGACGATCCGCACGATCAGATGGAGGCCCAGCAGGAGCGAGAAGGCCAGGACTCCGGGGCGGGTGAACGCCATGACCGGGATGACGGCGAGGAGCCAGCCATACCGGCGCGTCACGAGCAGGAGCAGCGCGAGCGTCAGCAGCAGCAGGAACATCGATTCCGCGTAGGCGACCTGGAACAGGGCGCTGAGCGGCGCGATACAGAACAGCATGACGGCGAACATCGCCCGTTCGTCGCCGAGGCGGATGCGCAGGAGCCGGTGGAACAGCAGGGCCGCGCCCAAACCGCAGCACAGCGAGACGATCGTGGCCATGACCGGCCACGGCAGGAAGGTGACGACCGAGAGCGCCTTCACGACCCCCGGATAGACCGGCAAGAACGCCCACGCGTTCTCAGCGACCCGGCCGGCGTCGTCGAGCGGCAGCTGGGTCGGGTAGCCGTACGTCGCGATCCACCAATACCACTGTCCGTCCCAGCCGGCGGCGAGCGTGCCCAGTGAGGGGAACGCACCGAACCGCGAGTCCGGCGCCTGCAGCAGACTCGCGGCCGCGAACATTGCGGTCGTCACCAGGCGGGACAGCACGTAGACGATGGTGATCCGCCCCCACCAGGGCAGGCGGGCCCAGCGCCGGAGCATCGACGGCCGCTCCTCGACCTCGGTCGAGTGGACCGCGTCAGCGACCATCGGGCCCGGTCAGCCAGGCGCGGAGTCCGCGCTCGCAGTCCTCGATGTGCGCGAGCGGGACGCGCTCGTCGTCGGCATGGGCGAGGAGCGGGTCACCCGGTCCGTAGTTGACGGCGGGGACACCGAGCGCCGAGAAGCGTGCGACGTCCGTCCAGCCGTACTTCGGAGCCGGTGTCCCGCCGACCGCGGCCAGGAAGTCCTGCGCGATCGGCGCGTCGAGCCCGGGACGGGCGCCCTCCGCGACGTCCGTCTGCACGACCTCGAAGCCGGAGAAGAGTTCCTCGAGGTGGGCGAGCGCCTCGGCGCCCGTCCGGCTCGGAGCGAAGCGGTAGTTCACCTCGACGGTGACGAGGTCGGGGATCACGTTCCCGGCGACACCGCCGGTGATCCCGACCGCGTTGACGCCCTCCCGGTAGACGAGCCCGTCGACCTCGACCTCCCGTGGCGTGTACGAGGCGAGGGTCGCGAGGACCGGTGAGATCGCGTGGATCGCGTTGACGCCGACCCAGCTCCTGGCCGCGTGCGAACGCTTGCCGTGGGCGCTCACGTGCACGCGCAGCGTTCCATTGCAGCCACCCTCGACGCCGGCGTTGCTCGGCTCGCCGAGGATCGCGAAGTCCCCGACGAAGAGGTCGGGACGGTTCCGCGCGAGACGCCCGAGGCCGTTGAGGTCGGAAGCGACCTCCTCGTTGTCGTACCACATCCAGGTGATGTCGACGATGGGATCGGTGAGTTCCGCGGCGAGCTTCAACTGGACCGCGACGCCGCCCTTCATGTCGACCGTGCCTCGGCCCCAGAGCACCGCCTCGCCGTCGCGTTCTTCGAACCGCGTCGGGACGTTGCCGTTGATCGGGACGGTGTCGATGTGGCCGGCGATGATGACCCGCTGTGCACGTCCGAGCGAGGTGGACGCGACGACCGTGTCGCCGTCGCGCACGATCGTCAGGTGCTCGAGACCCTCGAGCGACGCCTCGATCGCGTCGGCGATGCGGGCCTCATCCCCCGAGACGGAGGCGATGTCGCACAGCTGCTGGGTGAGTTCCACCGAGGAGACGGACAGGTCGAGTACGGGGACTTCGGCTGGCATGGCACCAGTGTATTGGCCGTCGACCTGAGTGTTGGCCGGTACCCTGGAGCCATGACCGCTGCGCCTGCCGAGACCCCCGTTCCGACTCACGCTTGGGGCTCCGGCCTCGCGACCATCGCCGCCGACGGCACCGTGCTCGACACCTGGTTCCCCGAGCCCTCGCTCGGACGGATCCCCGAGGGCCGCGACCGCTGGATCGCCCCCGCAGACCTCGAGGCCCTCGCGACCGACGACGAGCGCCGGGCCGTCCGGATCGACATCGTCACGGTCGAGATCGAGCTGCAGGCCGCTCCGCAGAGCACCCCCGACGCCTACCTGCGGTTGCACCTGCTCAGCCACCTGCTCGTCCAGCCGAACACGATCTCGCTCGACGGCGTCTTCGCGCACCTCCCCATCGTCGTCTGGACCAACGCCGGCCCCGTGCACCCCGCGGACTTCGACCGCCTCCGACCGTCGCTCCTCCGCGCCGGGATCCACGCGACCGGTATCGACAAGTTCCCGAGACTCCTCGACTACGTGACGCCCGACAAGGTCCGGATCGCCGACGCCTCACGCGTGCGGCTGGGCGCCCACCTGGCACCGGGCACCACCGTCATGCACGAGGGCTTCGTCAACTTCAACGCCGGGACCCTCGGCGCGTCCATGGTCGAAGGTCGCATCTCGCAGGGCGTCGTCGTCGGCGACGGCAGCGACATCGGAGGTGGTGCGTCGATCATGGGGACGCTCTCTGGCGGCGGGACGCAGCGGGTGGCGATCGGTCAGCGCGCCCTCCTCGGCGCCAACTCCGGCATCGGCATCTCGATCGGCGACGACTCGGTGGTCGAGGCGGGTCTCTACGTGACCGCGGGCACCAAGGTCGTCCTCGCGGGTGCTGCGGCCACGGCCGAAGGCGCGCCGCGCACGGTCAAGGCGGTCGAGCTGTCGGGTGTCCCCAACCTCCTGTTCCGTCGGAACTCGCTCACCGGTGCCGTCGAGGTGCTCCCCCGCTCGGGCTCGGGCGTCGAGCTGAACGCGGCACTGCACGCCTGACCCGGCGTACCGGTCCGCAGAACGGCCCCGCATCCGAGGTGGATGCGGGGCCGTTCTGTGCGCCGCCGACGCGCGCGACGGGACTACCGCGTCGGGAAGGGCCGCTCGGGCGATCCCGTGTACAGCTGCTGCGGGCGACCGATCTTGGTCTGCGGGTCGAGGTTCATCTCACGCCAGTGGGCGATCCATCCGGGAAGGCGTCCGATGGCGAAGAGCACCGTGAACATCCGCGTCGGGAAGCCCATCGCCTTGTAGATTACGCCGGTGTAGAAGTCGACGTTCGGGTAGAGCTTGCGCTCCTTGAAGTAGTCGTCCTCGAGGGCGATCTGCTCGAGCTCCTGGGCGAGGTCGAGCAGCGGGTCGTTGATACCGAGCGCACGGAGCACCTCGCCGGCACTCTCCTTGACGAGCTTGGCGCGCGGGTCGTAGTTCTTGTAGACGCGGTGCCCGAAGCCCATGAGCTTCACGCCGTCTTCCTTGTTCTTCACGCGGTCGACGAAGCGCTGCACGCCCTCGCCGGACTCCTGGATCCGGCCGAGCATCTGCAGGACCGCCTCGTTCGCGCCACCGTGCAGCGGACCCGACAGGGCGTTGATACCGGCGGACACGGAGGCGTAGAGGTTCGCTCCGGTGGAGCCGACGAGGCGGACCGTGGAGGTCGAGGCGTTCTGCTCGTGGTCCTCGTGCAGGATGAGCAGGAGGTCGAGCGCCTTCGACAGGACGGGATCGATCTCGTACGGCTCGGCGAGGTTGCCGAAGTTCAACTTGAGGAAGTTGTCGACGAAGCTCAGCGAGTTGTCGGGGTAGAGGAACGCCTGCCCGACCGACTTCTTGTGTGCGTAGGCGGCGATCACCGGGAGCTTCGCGAGCATGCGGACCGTCGTGAGCTCGACGTGCTCGGGATCGTGCGGATTGGCGTCCGACTCGTAGTAGGTCGACATGGCCTGCAGGGCGCTCGACAGGACGGCCATCGGGTGTGCCGTGTGCGGGAGCGCCGAGAAGAACCGCTTGAGGTCCTCGTGGAGAAGCGTGTGGCGCCGGATCTTCTCGTCGAATCCGCCGAGTTCATCGGCCGTCGGGAGTTCCCCGTGGATGAGCAGCCAGGCGACCTCGAGGAAGGTCGACTGCTTGGCGAGCTGCTCGATCGGGTAGCCGCGATAGCGCAGGATGCCCTGGTCACCGTCGATGTAGGTGATCGCCGACTTCGTCGCCGCGGTGTTGACGAACCCGTAGTCGAGCGTGGTCAGGCCGGTCTGCCGCGTGAGCGAGGAGATGTCGATACTCGACGCGCCCTGGGCTGACTGGTGGATCGGGAATTCGGCCGTTCCGCCGGGGTAGTTCAGGGTGACCTGATGCGTCTCGGTGGAAGCCTGTTTCTCGACGTCGCCCACGGCGCCTCCTCATATCTTTGTGCGATAGGGACTCGACATCGCCCTCCGATACGACGGCGTGTCACATACAGCCTAATCGGCTTCAGACCCTACTGCTGTTTCCCACAGTGATCCGGCGACTTCCTTGGAGTTCACCCCGAAATCGGGCGGAGTCCCCGGAGTCTGGCCGCGGCGGCCGCGATGCGCTCGTCGGTGGCGGTCAGGGAGAGCCGCACGTGTCGCGGTCCGGCCTCGCCGTAGAACACCCCTGGACCCGCCAGGACACCGATCGACGCCAGGCGGTCGATGCTCGCCCAGGCGTCCTGGCCCTCGGTGATCCACAGGTACAGTCCCGCCTCGCTGCGGTCGACCCGGAACCCGGCCTCGCGGACGGCAGGGAGCAGCACCTCACGACGGGCGCGGTACCGGGCCTTCTGCTCCGCCACGTGTGCGTCGTCGCCGAGCGCCGCGACCATGGCGGCCTGCAGCGGGGCAGGCAGCATGAGACCCGCGTGCTTCCGGACGGTGACCAGCCGACGCACCAGGCGCTCGTCACCCGCGAGGAACGCGGCACGGTAGCCGGCGAGGTTGGACTGCTTGCTCAAGGAGTAGATCGCGAGGACACCCTCGGTGTCGCCGTCGGTCACGCGTGGATCGAGCACGGACGGGGTCGGTGTGTCGGACCACTCCCCCTCCCAACCGAGTTCCGCGTAGCATTCGTCGCCCACGAGGACGGCGCCGAGTTCGCGAGCTCGGGCTCGGGCCACACGCAGCTCGTCGACCGAGAGGACACGGCCGTCGGGGTTGCCCGGGGAGTTCAGCCAGATCAGCCGGGTGCTCGCCGGCCATTCGGCGGGGTCGTCGGACGCGAACGCCTCGGCCCCGGCGATCGCCGCGCCGACGGCATAAGTGGGATAGGCGGCCACCGGGTGGACCACGGTGTCGCCGGCGCCCAGGCCGAGGAGGAAGGCGAGCAGCGCGACGAGTTCCTTCGAGCCGATCGTCGGGAGGACGGCGTCGAGGGTGAGCCCCTCCACACCACGACGGCGCGCGAACCAGTCGACGATCGCCTGCCGGAGTTCGGGCGTCCCGATCGTGGTCGGGTATGCGTGTGCGTCCGTGGCCGCCCGGAGCGCGTCCCGGATGAGACCGGGCGTCGGATCGACCGGCGAACCGATCGAGAGGTCGACGATGCCGTCGGGGTGCCGACGGGCCTGCTCCGCGTACGGGACCATGAGGTCCCAGGGGTAATCGGGCAGCGGCTGCAGTGCCACGCGACTACTCGTGGGCTTGGGGCGGCAGCGCGGCGATGAGCGGGTGGTCCGAGGGGATCACGCCGACCTTCGCTGCTCCGCCTGGAGAACCGATCTCGTCGAAGAACTCGACGTTGGCCTTGTAGTAGTCCGCCCATTCCTCGGGAAGGTCGTCCTCGTAGTAGATGGCCTCTACGGGGCAGACCGGCTCGCACGCACCGCAGTCGACGCATTCGTCGGGGTGGATGTAGAGCGACCGTTCACCCTCGTAGATGCAGTCGACGGGGCATTCGTCGATGCAGGCGCGGTCCTTCACATCGACGCACGGCAGGGCGATCACGTAGGTCACGGGCGGGTGGCTCCCTTCACGAGCACTGAGTTGTCCAGTCTACGCCTGCGGTGAGACGGGGAACGGTTCGGGCGCCGGTCCCGCGGGACGATCGTCGCGCTTGCGGGCGCGCTCCGGGAGCTTCGGCCACGCCACGACGAGGACGGCGATGAGACCGGGGGCGATGGTCCAGACGAGGCCCGAGACGCTCCGCGGGATGAGGACGGAGCCACCGGTGCTCTCGAGCAGCAGGATGCCGATCATGAGGATGACCCCGAGCGCCGCTGCCGACGCTGCGAGCCGATCCCCCAGGACGATGCGGAGTCCGACCAGGAGCATGGCCACGCCGAGGATCCCGAGCACCAGTCCGACCGGGAGGGCGACACCGAGGACGGCGGGCGCCCAGGCGTGCGCGACCGTGCCGATGGCGCCGTACGCCAGACCGACGAGGAACGCGAGGACGATCCCGATCACCCGCGATGCCATGGACGTCTCCTGCGGAGCGTCCTGCTGCAGCGGTGTCGGCGGGAACCAGCGGTCGTCGCCGACCGTGCGGCCGTCTGGGAGGCTGGGGTCGGGGGCCGGATCGGTCATCCGCCGATTGTATCTGGACAGCCTCAGCATCAGGCGCTATGGTCGACGTCGGATAAGGTTAGCCTTACCCAACCGCGTTCCGAAGTCGCAGCGCCCCGCCCGGACCACGGTCCCCGCCCGGCGCGCCCTCGGATGCATCCCCACCCCGCAGACGACGGCCTCCCCCGGGCGACCGCCTGCTCGACGCCCGAAAGTCCGGTCACGTGCTCGCGAACTACCTCATCGGCCTCCGCGAAGGCCTCGAAGCCGGCCTCATCGTCGGTATCCTCGTCGCCTACCTGAACAAGCTCGGCCGCCGTGACGTCCTCCCCCGATTGTGGCTCGGCGTCGCCGTCGCGATCGTCGTCTCGCTCGGCGTCGGTGCCATCCTCACCTGGGGACCGTACGGGCTGAGCTTCCAGGCGCAGGAGATCCTCGGCGGCGGACTCTCCATCCTGGCCGTCGGGCTCGTCACCTGGATGATCTTCTGGATGGGGCGCAACGCCCGAGAGCTCAAGCACGACCTCGAGTCACGACTCGACGCCGCCGTCGCCGGGTCGGCGATCGGCATCGTCGTCCTCGGCTTCATCAGCGTCGGCCGCGAGGGCATCGAGACCGCCCTCTTCATCTGGGCGAGCGTCAACTCCGGTGAGAACGCCGTCGTCGGCTCGATCGGCGCGCTCCTCGGCATCCTCACCTCCGTCGTCATCGCGTATCTCATCTACCGCGGATTCGTCCGGATCAACCTCGGGACCTTCTTCACGTGGACCGGCCTCTTCCTCGTCGTCGTGGCCGCCGGCGTCCTCGCCTACGGCGTCGGCGACCTCCAGGAGGCTGGCGTCATCCCCGGCTGGGGGCAGGCCGCGTTCAACCTGAGCGCGATCGTCCCTCCGACGAGCTGGTACGGCACCGTCCTCGGCGGACTCTTCAACTTCACCCCTGCCCCGACCTGGGCGCAGTTCGGGGCGTGGCTGCTCTACCTGATGGTCACGCTCGTCTGCTTCATCCGGGTCTCGGGTCTCGGCCGTCGGCGCCCGACCTCCGTCACGAAACCGGTCACGACGAACGTCTGACCGGTCCCCGACCCACCACGAACCATGCACCAGCACCTTCCGACAGGAGTCTCATGCAGCACCGCATCATCGCCGGCCTCGCCGGTGCGGGCGTCCTCGCCCTCGCCCTCACGGGATGCGTCCCGAACAAGACGGGCAGCGAAGCGCTCACCGTCGCCATCACCGACGACTCGTGCTCGGTGTCCGTCGCGAAGGCGACGGCCGGTGCCGTGACGTTCTCGATCACCAACAACGGCACCGACGTCAACGAGTTCGAGATCCTCGCCTCGGACAAGCTGCGCATCGTCGGCGAGAAGGAGAACGTGACGCCGGGCCAGACGGTGTCCTACGTCGCACAGCTGAACCCGGGCACGTACTACACGGCCTGCAAGTTCCAGCTCGTCGGCGCACCCGTCGGTCTCGCGGAGTTCACCGTCACCGGTGAGAACGCGACCGTCTCGACGGACGAGCAAGCGCTCACCGACCAGGCCGTGACGAACTACGTCGCGTACATCACGTCCCAGGTGGCCGAACTCGTGCCGCAGGTCAAGGCCTTCACCGACGCGTACGCCGCCGGCGACGACGAGACCGCCCGTCAGCTCTTCGCGACGACGCGCGTCTCGTACGAACGCATCGAACCGACGGCCGAGGCGTTCGGCGACCTCGACCCGAAGATCGACTACCGCGAGGTCGACGCCGTGGCTGAAGGACTCGACTGGACCGGCTTCCACCGGATCGAGAAGGACCTCTGGCCACCGGCAGCCGACGCGCTGAACTCGGACGGCACGAGCGCGCTGACGGACTGGACGCCGTCGACGCCGGAGCAGCGTCAGCAGTTCGCCACCGGACTCGTCGACGACGTGCAGCAGCTGTTCGACCTCGTCTCCGAGAAGGACTTCACCGTGAGCCTCGGCGACATCTCGAACGGTGCCATCGGTCTCCTCGACGAGGTCGCCGTCGGCAAGATTTCCGGCGAGGAGGACTGGTGGTCCCACACCGACCTCTACGACTTCGCGGCCAACGTGCAGGGCGCCAAGGTCGCGTTCGGCAACGTCAAGGACATCGCTGCGAGCAAGGGCGACGCCGGCACGAAGCTCGTCGGCCAGATCGAGACCGAGTTCACCGCCCTGCATGGCCTGCTCGCGAAGTACGGCAGCCTCGACAACGGCTTCGTGAGCTACGACACCGTCACCGAGGAGCAGCGCAAGGAGCTCTCCGACCAGGTGAACGCCCTCTCCGAGCCGCTCTCGCAGCTCACCCACACGGTGCTCGGCGTCGCCGAGTAGCACCGACCGGATCCACCGCCGCCCCCGCGGCGCGCCGGGCCGGAACCGCTCAGAGCATTCTGGGGGTTCCGGCCCTGCGGCCTTCCAGCCATCCCTGAATAGCATGAGGTCCGATGACCGAGCACACTCCCCCCACGACGCCTGCACCCGAGATCGGTTCGACGCCCACTGCAGCTGAGCCCGGCGCCGCGTCCGCACCACCGAGCGACCCGCCGCGGCGCGGGCTGTCGCGCCGGGCGCTGTTCGGCCTCGCCGGAGCGGGCGCCGCAGGGCTGGCGGCCGGAGCCGGGGCGGCCGCGGCCATCACCGCCGCCTCCGCCTCGGCGAGTGCCCCGGGCGTCACGACCGTCTACCCGTTCAGCGGGGCCCACCAGAGCGGGATCACGACGCCGGCACAGGACCGCCTGCACTTCGCCGCGTACGACGTGTCGGCGGGGACCACCCGGGAGGAGCTCATCGAGCTGCTCCAGGACTGGAGTGTCGCCGCGGCACGCATGATGCAGGGGAAGGAAGTCGCGGACGGTGGCGCCGTGGACGGCTCCCCGCTCGCTCCCCCGGTCGACACCGGAGAGGCGCTCGGACTGCCCGCCAGCGGACTCACGATCACCTTCGGGTTCGGACCCACGCTCTTCGCCGCCGAGGACGGCACGGACCGGTTCGGCATCGCCGACCGGCGCCCGACCGAGTTGGAGAAGCTCCCCCGCTTCACGGGCGACAACCTCCAGGCGGGCCTCACCGGCGGCGACCTCTGCATCCAGGCCTGCGCCGACGACCCGCAGGTCGCCGTGCACGCGATCCGCAACCTCAGTCGCATCGCGTTCGGACGCGCCTCCATCCGCTGGTCGCAGCTCGGCTTCGGGCGTACCTCGTCGACCTCCACCAGCCAGGTCACCCCGCGCAACCTGTTCGGGTTCAAAGACGGCACCGCGAACGTCAAGTCCGAGGAGACGAAGACGGTCGAGGAGCAGGTCTGGGTCCAGGACGGGGACAGCGCCGCCTGGCTGAGCGGTGGCTCCTACCTCGTGGTCCGCAAGATCCGCATGATCATCGAGACCTGGGACCGCGCGCAGCTCCAGGAGCAGGAGCGCGTCATCGGTCGGAGCAAGGGCGAGGGCGCGCCGCTGTCGGGTGGCAAGGAGTTCACTGAGCCCGACTTCGACGCGGTCGGCGCGACGGATCAGCCGCTCATCGACAAGCACTCACACGTGCGCTTGGCGCACCCGACCCAGCTCAAGGGCACGAAGCTCCTGCGACGCGGGTACAACTTCGTCGACGGCAACGACGACCTCGGGCGGTTGAACGCCGGGTTGTTCTTCATGTCGTATCAGCGGTCGCCGAAGCAGTTCATCGACGTGCAGCGCGCGCTGGCCACCGATGCGCTCAACGAGTACATCAAACACGTGGGGTCGGCGATCTTCGCGGTGCCGCCGGGCGCGAGCAAGGACGGCTGGGTCGGCGAGACACTCTTCGCGTAGGAACGGCCCTTCGACAGGCTCAGGGACCGAAGGGGCGGCTACTTGACCGTCACCGTGTAGAGGATGCTGTCCGCCGAGGCGACGAGCTTCACGTCGTAGGCCGTCGTCGACAGCGTCACGATCGAACCGTCGCCGTTCGCGATCTCCCCGTCGACGGTGAAGCCTGCCGCGACGAGCGCATCCTTGGCTGCGGTGGCCGCGTCGGTCGCCTGCACCGTGACGACGAAGGTGTCCTTGCCGTCGACCGTGCCACGTCCGCCGTTGACCGTGCCGTCGACCACCGGCACCGCCTCGACGGGGTATCCGTCCGGCAGCCCCTCGTCGAGGTTCACATCGAAGTCACCACCGGTGGCGTCGCGGATGCCCTGCTCGACGGAGTCCTTGACGGTGGACTCGATGACGCTGCACCCGGCGAGCGTCGGAGCGAGGATGAGGGCGGCCAGCAGGGCGAGGGAGGCGGGTCGGCGCATGCCCATCAGCTTAACGACCGGATGCCCGGTCTTCCTGAGAGGACCGGGCATCGGGTTGGAGCGGCTGCTGCCTACTCGGACTGCTTCTTGAGGCGCGAGTAGCTGCGCTGGCGGGCCTGAGCGTCGAGCTCGACCTTGCGGATGCGCACGTGCTCGGGCGTGACCTCGACGCACTCGTCCTCGCGGGCGAACTCGAGGCTCTCCTCGAGCGTGAGGACGCGCGGCGGCGTCATCGACTCGAAGTTGTCGGCCGAAGACTGACGCATGTTGGTCAGCTTCTTCTCCTTGGTGATGTTGACGTCCATGTCGTCGTTGCGCGAGTTCTCGCCGATGACCATGCCCTCGTAGACCTCTTCGGTCGGCTGCACGAAGAACGACATGCGCTCCTGCAGCGCGATGATCGCGAAGGGGGTGACGACGCCGGAGCGGTCGGCGACGATCGAGCCGTTGTTACGCGTCGTGATCGTGCCGGCCCACTCGCCGTACCCGTGCGCCAACGCGTTGGCGATACCGGTACCGCGCGTGGCGGTGAGGAACTCGGAGCGGAAGCCGATGAGGCCGCGCGACGGGACGATGAACTCCATGCGGACCCAGCCGGTGCCGTGGTTCGACATGTTCTCCATGCGACCCTTGCGGGCGGCGAGCAGCTGCGTGATCGCGCCGAGGTGCTCCTCGGGCGCGTCGATGGTCAGGTGCTCGTAGGGCTCGTGGACCTTGCCGTCGATACGCTTGGTGACCACCTGCGGCTTGCCGACGGTGAGCTCGTAGCCTTCGCGACGCATCTGCTCGACGAGGATGGCGAGCGCGAGCTCTCCACGACCCTGGACCTCCCAGGCGTCGGGTCGACCGATGTCGAGGACCTTGAGCGAGACGTTACCGATGAGCTCGCGGTCGAGGCGGTCCTTGACCATGCGCGCGGTGAGCTTGTGGCCCTTGACCTTGCCCATGAGCGGCGAGGTATTGGTACCGATCGTCATCGAGATGGCCGGGTCGTCGACCGTGATGGCCGGCAGTGCGCGGACGTCCTCGGGGTCGGCCAGGGTGTCGCCGATCATGATGTCGGCGAAACCGGCGACGGCGACGATGTCGCCGGGACCGGCACTCTCGGCCGGGTAGCGGTCGAGGGCCTTCGTGATCATGAGCTCGGTGACGCGGACGTTGTGGACGTCGCCGTCGTGGCGGACCCAGGCGACCGTCTGGCCCTTCTTCAGCGTGCCGTTGAAGATGCGAAGAAGCGCGAGGCGACCGAGGAACGGCGAGGCGTCGAGGTTCGTGACGTGCGCCTGGAGCGGGTGCTCGTCGTCGTACTGGGGAGCCGGGATGTGCTCGAGGATGGCCTCGAAGAGCGGCTCCAGGTTCTCGCTGTCGGGCAGTTCGCCGTTGGCGGGCTTGTTGGACGACGCACGGCCGGCCTTGCCCGAGGCGTACACGACCGGGACGTCGAGGATGGCGTCGAGGTCGAGGTCGGGGACGTCGTCGGCCATGTCGCTGGCGAGACCGATGAGGAGGTCCTGGCTCTCGACGACGACCTCGTCGATGCGTGCGTCGGGGCGGTCGGTCTTGTTGACCAGGAGGATCACCGGCAGCTTGGCTTCGAGCGCCTTACGGAGCACGAACCGGGTCTGCGGCAGGGGGCCCTCGGATGCGTCGACGAGGAGGACGACGCCGTCGACCATGGACAGGCCGCGCTCGACCTCTCCACCGAAGTCTGCGTGGCCCGGGGTGTCGATGACGTTGATCGTGATCGGGCCGTCGGTGGCGTGTTCGCCCTTGTACGAGATCGCCGTGTTCTTGGCGAGGATGGTGATGCCCTTTTCGCGCTCGAGCTCATTCGAGTCCATGGCGCGTTCTTCGAGGTGGGCGTGTTCGGCGAAAGAGTTGGTCTGTCGCAGCATGGCGTCGACGAGGGTCGTCTTGCCGTGGTCAACGTGGGCCACGATCGCGACATTGCGCAGATCGGAACGAGTGGCGAGCGCCATAAAAGGGTGGCTTCCTTCAAGTGGATGGGATTCGGGCACGATGGTGCCGACGGACCATCATACCGCAGGAGTCCTGGCCAGGGGCCGAACGGCGACGGGCACCGGCGGTTTCCCGCCGATGCCCGTCGTCCTCGGGTTCAGGAGGAACCCGTCGTGTCGGTTACTTCTTCCAGCCCACGTTCTTCCAGTCGATGGTCTCGAACTGGGTCGGCCCGTAGTTCACGAGGCCGGTCTTGACGCCGTAGGTGTACGGCACCGGGAACAGCGGGAGGGTGGTCGCGAGGGCGACGATCTTCTTGTCGATCTCCTTCGCGATCTCGAGGCGCTTGTCGGGGTCGAGCTCCGCGTTGGCGCTCGCCCAGAGGTCGCCGAGCGAGTCGTCGGTGACGCCGGGGAAGTTCTGCCCGGAGTCGGCCGGGTAGAAGATCGACTCGGTGCTGGAGATCGGGAAGGCGGTACCCTGCCACGCGAAGCTCACGGCGTCGAAGTCGCGGGTCTCGGTGGTGACGTACTTCGTGAAGAAGTCGTCCGAGGGGACGGTGTCGATCTGGAGGTCGAAGCCCGACTCCTTCACCATCGCCTGCACCTGCTGCGACGTCTCGGCGGAGACCGGGTTGTCGGAGTCGATGACGTAGCGGACAGTCAGCTTCTTGCCGTCCTTCTCGCGGATGCCGTCGCTGCCTTCCTTCCAACCGGCGTCGTCGAGCTGCTTCTTGGCCGCGTCGATGTCGTAGCCGAGCACCTTGGAGGCGTCGTCCTCGTAGCCGTCCTGGCCCGGGAGGAAGATGAGGTTGTTCAGCAGGTCGGTCGGTGCGTCGATCGCGGCGAGGCGGGCCTCGGCGATGGTCTGACGGTTGATGGACTTGGCGAACGCCTGGCGCACCTCGGGGTCACTGAGGACCTCGGACGTGCCGTTCAGCGTGATGTGGTTGTACGTGGTGCCGCGCGAACGCTGGATCTCGGCGTCGCTGCGCTTCTGAGCAGTCTGGTAGTTGTCGGCGTTGGAACCCACGCTGAAGACGTCGATCTCACTGTTGGAGAACGCCTGGGCGAGCCCGGCGCGGGAGATCTGCTTGAAGATGATGTTGTCGAGCTTCGGCTTGTCACCCCACCACTTCGGGTTGGGCGCGAAGGTGACGACGGCACCGGTCTGGTCGATCTTGCTGACGATGTACGGGCCACCCGACACGTAGGTCGTGCCGTCGGCCGCGTAGGGTCCGGTCGCCCAGAGGGTGTTGAACGACTCGGGCGTCGCGCCGAGCCACTTCGGCCAGATGTTGCCGAGGATGGACGGCCAGTCGGCGTTCTTGTTCTTGAACGTGATGAGGACGTCCTGCGGGCTGTCGCCGGCGGTGACGGACTCGATGTCCTTCCACACGTTGGTGGCGGTCGGTGCGTACGCAGGGTCGGCGCCGTTCAGCGACTGCCAGGTCGCGGCGAAGTCGTCGACACTCATCGCCGTCCCGTCCGACCAGACGGCGTCGGGGTTGATCTTGATCTCGACGACCTGCGGGTCCTCGGTCTTCAACTCGACGGATGTCGCGAAGTCGGGGTTCGCCTCCCAGGTGCCATCCTCCTTGATGTTGATGAACGACGGCGTGTAGAGGTTGCTGAGGAACTGGTCGTCGACGGTGCCGCTGTCGAGGTTGTACAGGTTCCAGTTCGCGGGGATCGCGTCGACTGCGAGGTTGAGCGTGCCGCCCTGGGCGATCTGGTCGGCGTCGGCGCGCTCCCAGCCGGTGCCGGACAGCTCGGCGGGCTTCGACGTCGAGCCGCCACCGCCTGAACCGCCTCCGGTGCAAGCCGTCAATGCGAGGGCGACGATCGAGACGCCGGCGAGGATCATCCCGCCGCGCAGCTTCGATCCCTGTGTTCTGGAACTCATCGAGATCCACCTTTCGTGACGTGTAACTGCGCTAGGCCGCACCGATGCGGAGCGGAAGGCGCGCAGGCCAATGTGGACCATCTTGCACCCGCTCCGGGGATCCCCCACAAGTGGGCACGAATTGTTACCGTTTCGATTTGTCGACGGTACGAGCCGGAAACATACGTTTCGTTTCCTGAGTACACGCGTCGTTTTCTGATTCCCGATGGTTCGGGGTTACAGTGTCTCCACCCCACGAGGGGAGCACAGCTGACGGGACGACGCGGTCCCGCACAACGACTTCGCAAGGCTGGTACATGATCGGGTTCATCGCACGGCGGTTGGTCAACTACCTGTTCCTCTCCGCCATCGCCACGATGCTGGGCTACGTGCTCGTGAGCATGACGCTTCAGCCCTCGGCCCGGTTCCTCGGCAAGAACCCGCCCATCCCGCAGTCCTCGATCGACGCGGCGCTCGACAAGATGGGCGTCAACCCGAAGGTGCCGCTCCTCGAACGCCTCTGGGACTGGGTCACCCAGCTCGTGACCACCGGGTCCCTCGGGATCAGCACCCGGGGCACCCAGGTCACGGCGGACATCTTCGAGCGTTCGGGAACCAGCCTCCGACTCCTCGTCATCGGCACCATCCTGGGCGCGGTCATCGGCGTCGCCCTCGGCGTCTGGGGCGCCGTCCGCCAGTACCGGGCCAGCGACCAGATCATCACCTACGCCTCGTTCACGATCCTCGCGATGCCCGTCTTCGTCATCGGCGTCGTGCTCATGATCCTCGCGACGTCGCTCAACCAGGCGGTCGGCACGAACGTCATCAACTTCACCGGCGAGTACACCGCCGGCTTACAGGGCGGGTTCTGGACCCAGTTCGGCGACCGGGCGATGCATCTGCTGTTGCCCACCATCACCCTCACCGTCGGCGCCGTCGCCTCGTACTCGCGGTACCAGCGCAGCGCCATGCTCGACGTGATGAGCGCCGACTACATCCGCACCGCCCGTTCGAAGGGCCGGACCCGCGGCTCCGCGATCATCCGGCACGGCGTCCGTGTCGCGCTCATCCCGATGTCGACGTTCTTCGCCTACTCGTTCGGGCTCATCCTCACCGGCGCGAGTGTGACGGAGAACGTCTTCAGCTGGCACGGCATGGGCGAGTACCTCCTCACCAGCGTCTCGAACTCGGACATCAACGCCGCCGCCGGCACGATCCTCTTCACCTCCATCCTCGTCCTGATCGCCGGAACGCTCTCCGACGTGATCTATGCGGCGCTCGACCCGAGAGTGCGGGTGTAACGACATGGCACTGACCGACCCATCGACCCTCACCGTCGGGGAACCCGAGACGATGCGGGATGCGCCCAAGCGGCCGCAGTCCCGCGGACGCACGATCCTCCGGAAGGTGCTCGCCACGAAGCGCGCCCGCATCGGCGGTGGGGTGCTCCTCTTCATCATCCTCTGGGCTTTCATCGGCCCGCTGCTCTCTCCATGGTCCTTCACCGACCAGGACGGCCTCGCCTTCAGCCAGCCGCCCTCGCTGTCGCACTGGTTCGGCACGAACAACATCGGCCAGGACGTGTACGCGCAGACCCTCGTCGGTCTGCAGAAGTCCATCGTCATCGGCCTGATCGTCGGCCCGGGGGCGGCGATCATCGCCGGACTCGTCGGGGCCATCGCCGGCTACGTCGGCGGTGTCTGGGACAAGGCGATCGTGTGGCTCATCGACCTGCTCCTCGTCATCCCCGGCTTCTTCCTCCTCGTGCTCCTCAGCCCGGCGTTCAAGTCGCTGTCCTGGCTCGCCCTCGTCGTCTTCCTCATCCTGTTCGGCTGGATGGTGCTCGCCCGCGTGATCCGTGGGCAGACGATGTCGCTCCGCGAACGCGAGTACGTCAAGGCCGCGCGCTTCATGGGTGTCCCCGGGTTCACGATCATCCGTCGGCACATCATCCCGAACGTCGCGAGCCTCCTCATCATCGACGCGACGCTCGGGATCGGCGCGGCGATCCTGTCGGAGACGACGCTGAGCTTCTTCGGCTTCGGCGTCCAGGCCCCCGACGTCTCGCTCGGCACCTTGCTCGCCGCCGGTGCGAGCGCCGCCGTGACGCGGCCCTGGCTGTTCGTCTTCCCCGCAGCGATCCTCGTCATCACCGTGCTCGCCTCGAGCCTCCTCGGCGACGCCCTCCGCGACGCCATCGACCCGACCTCAGGAGCCAACCGTGACTGACCCCCAGGCGACAGCGCCGCTCCTCAAGGTCGACGACCTCAGCGTCACCTTCCCCAACGCCGGCACGCCCGTGCACGCCGTCCGCGGTGTCTCCTACGAGGTGCGGCGGGGTGAGTTCCTCGGCATCGTCGGCGAGTCGGGCTCCGGCAAGAGCGTCTCCTCGATGGCCGTCATGGGGCTGCTCCCGACCAATGCGCAGGTGAGCGGCAGCATCCGCTACGACGGCGTCGAGCTGCTCGGCCAGTCGGACAAGGAACTGTCGAAGATCCGCGGGCGCGACATCGCCATGATCTTCCAGGACCCGCTCTCGGCCCTCACGCCCGTCTACACGATCGGTCAGCAGATCGCCGAGGGGCTCCGCCTCCACGACTCCGCGCTCTCGCAGCGCGCCGCCGAGACCCGGGCCGTCGAACTCCTGAAGATCGTCGGCATCCCGAACGCGGAACGGCGTGCGAAGTCGTTCCCGCACGAGTTCTCCGGCGGTATGCGCCAGCGGGCCATGATCGCGATCGCCATCGCGAACGACCCGCAGCTGATCATCGCCGACGAGCCGACCACCGCGCTCGACGTCACCATCCAGGCGCAGATCCTCGAGGTGCTCCAGAAGGCGAAGGACATCACCGGCGCCGCCGTTGTGCTCATCACGCACGACCTCGGGGTCGTCGCGGGCAACGCCGACCGGGTCGCCGTGATGTACGCGGGCCGGATCGTCGAGACGGCACCCGTCGTGCCGCTGTTCCGCGAACCCCTCATGCCCTACACGATCGGTCTGTTGCGCTCCATGCCGAACATGGCCGCGAACCAGCAGGAGCGGCTCGTCCCGCTCGAGGGACGCCCACCGCTGTTGACGACCGTGCCGACCGGCTGCCCGTTCGCCCCGCGCTGCCCGATCGCCGTGGCCGCCTGCCTCGAGGGCGAACCAGCACTGCTCCCCGTCCTCGACGGGCCCGTCGAGGACCCGACGACCTCCGTCAGCCACACCGCGGCGTGCGTCCGCGCCGGCGAGATCGCCGACGGATCGCTGCGCCGCCCGGAGATCTTCCCCCGACCGGACGAGGTGCCGGAGGAGCTCGTCGCCGAGGTCGCTCGGGAGACCGTCCTCGACGTCCGCGACCTCACTCGCGCCTTCCCGCTCACGAAGGGCGTCGTCTTCCGTCGCAACATCGGCACCGTGCGGGCCGTCGACGGCGTCTCGTTCAGCGTGCAGCGCGGGCGCACCCTCGGCCTCGTCGGTGAGTCCGGCTGCGGCAAGACGACGACGATCATGGAGATCCTCGAACTCGCCAGGACGCAGGGCGGCAGCATCCACGTGAACGGGGTCGACACCGCCACGCTGTCGAAGCCCGACCGCCGGAAGCTGCGCAGCGACATCCAGGTGGTGTTCCAGGACCCGATGGCGTCGCTCGATCCGCGCATGACGATCGAGGACATCATCGGCGAACCGTTGACCGTCCACGGGGTCTCCCCGACCGAGATCCGCTCCCGCGTCGGGGCCATGCTCGAACTCGTCGGTCTGGAACCGTCCTTCGCCGGCCGGTACCCGCACGAGTTCTCGGGTGGCCAGCGACAGCGCATCGGCATCGCCCGGGCGCTCGTCGTCGAACCGAAGATCCTCGTACTCGACGAGCCGGTCTCCGCGCTCGACGTCTCCGTCCAGGCCGGCGTCATCAACCTGCTCGAAGACCTCAAGCAGCGGCTCGGACTCTCGTACCTCTTCGTCGCTCACGACCTCGCGGTCGTCCGGCACATCGCCGACGACGTCGCCGTCATGTACCTCGGGCGCATCGTCGAGTACGGACCGAGCGCCACGATCTTCGACGACCCGAAGCACCCGTACACGCAGGCGCTGCTCTCCGCGGTGCCGGTCCCGGACCCCGAGATCGAACGCAGCCGTCAGCGGATCCTGCTGAACGGCGACCTCCCCTCCCCCAGCGACGACCGGGTCGGCTGCAGCTTCCGGAGCCGGTGCCCGTTGTTCCAGCTGCTGCCGGCCGACAAGCAGGCGGTCTGCGAGCGCGACGATCCTCGAGAGCGCCCTGTCGACGGACGGCTCGTGGCGTGTCACCATGCGGAGAGCGATCGGCTCGTCACCGCCTGATCGAGCCGCACGGCCGCCATCGGTCGACGGCCTGGAAGGATGGTGGACGTGAACGACGCGACGAACGCCGGCAATCGGACCACCCTGCGGAGCACGAGCGGCTTCTGGATCCTCGGGGTCACCGCCCTGCTCATGCTCTTCTTCATCATCGACGCCGTGGGCCGCGGGGCCTGGGGCTTCGCGGTCGAGGCGCTCCCGTGGGAGCTCCTCGTCGTGTGGCTGGTCTACCTGGTCCTCGTCCGTCCCTGCATCGTCATCGAGCCGTCGCAGCTGACCATCGTCAACGTGGGGCGTCTCCACGACATCCCGTGGTCGCGCATGGAGGAGGCGACGAGCCGCTACCAGCTCACGGTGCTCCTCCGCGACGGGCGCAAGATCACGAGCTGGGGCGCGCCGAGCGCCGGTCTCGACCGTCCGTCGATGATCGGTGGACGCGCCGGACGACGCGGGGTCGACCATCAGGGCCGCGCTGCGGGCGTCCGCCGACCCGGCCGGGCGGGGAACGAGGGCCCGACCGCCGTCGACCTCATCGACCGCGCACACGAACGCTGGGGCCGGATCGACCCGAAGGACGACCGCCTCGCCACTTCACGCTGGGACGTCGTCGCCCTCGGCGTCACGGCGGCACTCCTCGTCTGGGGCGTCGCCTCGGCGCTCCTCGGCTCGTAACCGGCAGACGCCTCCTGCAACGCTGAAGGGCGGTGCCCCGGATCACTCCGCGGCACCGCCCTTCAGCGTGGTGCGCTGGTTACAGCGCGAGCTCGATCCCGGCGCCGGGGATGGCCTCGAGGAGTTCGCGCGTGTACTGCTGCTTCGGGTTCTCGAAGACGTCGTCCGTGGTCGACGCCTCGACGATCTTCCCCTTCTGCATGACCGCGACGTTGTCGGCGATCACGCGCACGACCGCGAGGTCGTGGGTGATGAAGAGGTACGTCAGCTGCAGCTCCGACTGGAGGTCGGCGAGCAACTGCAGGATCTGCGCCTGGACGAGGACGTCGAGCGCGGACACCGCCTCATCGAGGACGACGATCTCGGGCTTCAACGCGAGCGCGCGAGCGATCGCGATGCGCTGACGCTGTCCACCGGAGAGCTCGTTCGGGTACCGGGTCGCGACCGCCTGCGGCAGCGAGACCTGGTCGAGGAGCTCCAGCACGCGCGCACGGCGGGAGGCCTTGTCGCCCACCTTGTGCGTGACGAGCGGTTCCGCGATCGTGTTGCCGATGTTCCGCAGCGGGTCGAGCGAACCGTAGGGGTCCTGGAAGACCGGCTGCATCTTCCGGCGCAGCGCGAGGAGGCCCTTGCGATCGAGGCCTTCCATCGCCTTGCCGCCGATGCGGATACTGCCCGAGGTCGGCGTCTCCAGCTGCAGGAGCAGCTTCGCCACGGTCGACTTGCCGGATCCGGACTCGCCGACGAGCGCCATCGTGGTGCCCCTCGGGATCTCGAACGAGACGCCGTCGACGGCCTTCAGCTCCCGCTCAGCCGCCTTCTGACCACGGATGTTGTAGACCTTCTCGAGGTCCTTGACCACGATCGCGGCTTCCGCGTCCGGCTGCGCGGCCTGCGCTGCGGCGCGGTGCTCCGCGGCGACGATGAGGTCGATGCCCTCCGAGCCGACAGGAGCCTCGTGGTCGAGGGTCTCGAGCGATCCGGTCGCCGACTGGATGCGACGCGACGCCAGGCTGGGTGCCGCTGCGACGAGCCGCTTCGTGTACGGGTGCACCGGGTTCTGCAGGATCTCGACCGACGGACCGGCCTCGACGATCTGCCCCTTGTACATGACGATGAGCTTCTCAGCGCGCTCGGCCGCGAGACCGAGGTCGTGCGTGATGAACAGGAGCGCCGTGCCGCTGTCGCGGGTCAGGCTCTCGAGGTGGTCGAGGATCTTCCGCTGGACCGTGACGTCGAGCGCCGAGGTCGGCTCGTCCGCGATGAGCAGCTTCGGGCTCGACGACAGACCGATACCGATGAGCACGCGCTGACGCATGCCGCCGGAGAACTGGTGCGGGAACTGCTTCAGGCGACGGTCGGCGTCGGAGAGGCCGGCCTGCTGGAGCACCTCGATCGCCTTGGCGCGGACGGCCTTCTTGCCGTGGGCGATGCCGTTGGCACGGATGGCCTCCTCCACCTGGAAGCCGATGTTCCACACCGGGTTCAGGTTGGACATCGGGTCCTGCGGCACGAAGCCGATCAGGCGTCCGCGGACGTCCTCGATCTCGTTGCGGGAGAGCTTCGAGAGGTCGCGCCCCTCGAAGAGGATCTCGCCCCCGCTGATCTTGCCGGTACCGGGCAGGAGGTTGATGATCGCATGCGCGGTCGTCGACTTCCCGGATCCGGACTCACCGACGATCGCGACGGTCTCACCGGGCATCATGGTGAACCCGGTCTTGCGGATGGCCTGGACCGTCCCGCTCTGGGTGCGGAAGGTGACCTCGAGGTCCTTGACCTCGAGCAGCGGCTGCTGGGTGTTCATCTGGCTCGCGTTCAACGCAGGGCCCTCGCCTTCGGGTCGAGCGCGTCTCGCAGGACTTCGCCCATCATGATGAAGCTGAGCACGGTGAGCGACAGCGCGATCGACGGGTAGATCAGCACCTGCGGGGCAGTGCGGAGGTCACGCTGCGCCTGGCTGATGTCGTTGCCCCAGGACATGGTCTCGCTCCCGAGCCCCACGCCGAGGAAGGACAGCGTCGCCTCGGCGACGATCGCGGACGCCAGCGAGATCGTGATGACGACGATCACCGGAGGGATCGCGTTCGGCAGTACGTGGCGCAGGAGGATCTTGAAGCGGGAGACACCCAGCGCGATGGACGCTTGGACGTAATCCGCGTTCTTGACCCTGAGCACCTCAGCTCGAAGCACTCGGGCGACGGATGGCCAGGCGAACAGACCGATCGCCAAGGAGATCGTCCACACGCTCCGGTACTTCGCGAGCACCGACATGACGACGACGGCCGCGAGGATGTACGGGATGGAGAAGAAGATGTCGCCGATGCGGGACAGCACCGAGTCGACCCAACCACCGTAGAACCCGGCGAACGCGCCGAACACGATGCCGAGCGTGGCGGTGATCAACGTCACGATGAGCCCGACGGACAGCGACGTGGAGGTCCCGTAGATGACCCGCGCGAAGATGTCGCAGCCCTGCTTCGTGAACCCGAGGATGTGGCCGGCCTCAGGCCCGCCGTTGCTGTTCTCGAGGAAGCACTGGTTGTTCGGGGGCGTCTGTGTGAAGAGGAAGGGGAACAGTCCCACGACCACGACGAGCAGGATGAGGACGGACGAGATCCAGAACATGGGACGACGGCGCATGAACGCCCAGGCGTCGGTCCAGAGGTTGCTGACCTTCTCGTCGACCTTGACGGCGTCGATGACCGCGAGCGGGGTCTCTTCGAGCGGCGCGACGAAGTGATTCGGGGATCGCTTGATCGTCGGCTCCTGATCATTACTTGACATAGCGGATCCTTGGGTCGAGCACGGCGTAGAAGAGGTCGATGACGAGGTTGATGATGAGGTAGAACAACACCATCACCGTCACGAAGGACACCACGGTCGGGCCTTCTCCTCGGAGGATGGCCTGGTAGAGCGTGCGGCCGACACCGGGGACGTTGAAGATGCCCTCGGTGACCGTGGCGCCGACGATCAGCACACCGAAGTCCACCGCGAGGTAGGTCACGACCGGGATCAGCGAGTTGCGCAGGATGTGCACAGGGATGACCCGGCGACGGCTGAGGCCCTTCGAGTACGCCGTACGGACGAAGTCGAGCGACTGCGTCTCGATGACCGAGGACCGGGTCAACCGGACGATCTGCGCGAAGCTGATCGTGGCGAGGACCAGTGCGGGGAGTAAGAGGTCTTGTATCGGGGCGCCCGGGCCGACCGTCGGTCTGAACCACCCGAGCTGGATTCCGAACACGTACTGCGCGACGAACGCGATGACGAAGACGGGGAGCGAGATGAGGATCAGGCTGACGACGAGGAACGAGGCGTCGAAGATGCCGCCCTTGCGGATGCCGGAGATGAGACCGATCGTGATGCCGGCGACCATCTCGAAGAAGACGGCGATGACGGCGAGCCGCAGCGTGACCGGGAAGGCCTGCGCGAGGATCTCGCTGACCGGCTGCCCGGAGAAGGACGTTCCAAGGTCGCCGGTGAAGATGCCGCCGAGGTACAGGAAGTACTGCACGATGAACGGCTTGTCGAGGTTGTACTCGGCGTTGAGTTGAGCGATCTGCGCGGCGCTCGGCGTCTTGTCGCCGAACAATGCGAGCACGGGATCACCGGGCAACGCGAAGACCATGAAATAGATGAGGAAGGTCGTGCCGAGCAGTACGGGGATAGCCTGCAGGACACGACGAAGAATGTAACCGCCCATGGTGTGGGACTCCTGAACTCGTGAAGCTGGGTGGGCCCGGAAGAACCGGACCCACCCAGCTATGCCGCTACAAGACTACTTGGTGATCTCGTAGTACAGCGGCACCGAGTTCCAACCGAACTCGACGTTCTGCACGCCTTCGCCGAAGCCGCCGCTCACGTTCTGGTACCAGAGCGGGATGGCCGGCAGGTCCTTGAAGAGGACCGCCTGAGCGTCCTGGAACTTCTTGTTCGCAGCGTCCAGGTCGGTCTCGGACGAACCCTCGGCGAGGAGCTTGTCGAACTCGGGGCTCGAGTAGTCACCGTCGTTCGAGGAAGCACCGGTCGCGTAGAGCGGAGCGAGGAAGTTGTACAGACCCGGGTAGTCGGCCTGCCATCCGGAGCGGAACGCCGTCTCGATGGAACGGTTGGTGATGCCGGCGCGGAAGTCACCGAAGACGGCGACCGGGACGCCCGAGGACTCGATGCCCAGGACGTTCTTGATGCCGTTGGTCACCGCGTCGACCCAGGCCTGGTGCGGCCCGTCGGCGTTGTACGCGATCTGGAAGGAGCCGTCCCACGGGGAGATGGCGTCTGCCTCTGCCCAGAGTTCCTTGGCCTTCTTCTCGTTGTACTTCAGGACGTCGTTTCCTTCGATGTCCTTCGAGTAGCCGTCGATGACCGGCGAGGTGAAGTCGGTCGCCGGCGTGCGGGTTCCGTTGAAGATGACCTTGGTGATCTCTTCGCGGTTGATCGCGTAGGAGATGGCCTGACGACGCAGCTGGCCCTCTTCACCGCTGAAGTGCGGGAGGCGGGACGGGATCGTGAAGGACTGGAACACGGCGGCCGGCTGGTTGACCGCACGGTCGCCCAGGTCGTCCTGGTAGGTGGAGAGCGCGGAGTCCGGGATCTGGTCCAGGACGTCGAGGTTGCCGCTCAGCAGGTCGGCGTAGGCGCTGTCGAAGTCCTTGTAGAACGTGATGGTCAGGCCACCGTTCTTGGCTTCGCGGCCACCCTTGTACTCGTCGTTCTTGACGAGCTTGATCGACTCGTTGTGCTTCCACGCCTTGTCGCCGTCGACCTTGTACGGGCCGTTGCCGATCGGGTTCTGTCCGAACTCGTCCGTGACCTTGCCGGCCGCGTCGAACGCTGCAGCGGGCAGCGGGTAGAACGCGGAGTAGCCGAGGCGCAGGGGGAAGTCGGAGGCAGGTGCGGACAGCTTCACCGTGAAGGTGGTGTCGTCGACGACGCTCAGGCCGGTGAGGGGCTGTCCGTCTTCGTTGTAGCCCTCGACGTCAGCGAAGAACGAGGCGTTCTTGCGGAGGTTGACGACGGCGTCCTGCCAGGCCATGACGAACGAGTCCGAGGTGACGGGGTCGCCGTTGGTGAACTTCTGATCTGCCTTGATCTTGATCGTGAACGTGGTCGAGTCGTCGGTGTCGATCGACTCGGCCAGGTCGTCGACCGGCTTGCCGTCGGCCGCGTAGTAGCGGAGGCCTGCGAAGACCTCGTCGATGATCTTTCCGCCACCGACCTCATTGGTGTCGCTGGGGATGAGGCCCGACTCCGGCTCGGAGCCGTTGGTCGTGATGATGGATGATGCGCTGCTGGTGCTCTCGCTGCTGGAACCGCCACCGGAACAACCGGTGAGGACGAGAGCCCCTGCTGCGATGATGGCGGCGGCAGAGCCGAACCGACTGAACTTCACAGTTCCTCCTTGGGGAAAGGGCAAGCGAAACCAGCGCATCGTGTGCGCTGGATCGCTCTTTGAATACTCTGACGATAAGCAGAAGCAGGACGGCGAGCAAACTGGGACGCCAAACGTTACACAGCGGTAACCCAATCGACGGATTGTTGCTCGTGGATGCTTTTTCGTGCACGGATCCCGCCCACGACGCAACAGAACGATCATGATCGCAAAACTCGTGCGGTCACTTCCTCGTTCTGGATACGAATCGTAAGGCGCTCATCACCCGATGTCAGACGTGGGGACGCGCAGATGGTATGCGGTGCGCTCGGAGCCACCAGCCAGCAGAATGGACCGGTGAGCGAGCAGAACACCACCGAGCGGGGGCCGTACCTTCCCGAGGGCGCCGGAAACAACCGTCGGTGGTGGGAGATCGGCATCGTCCTCGCGCTGAGCCTCGGGGCGTCGGCGGTGTACTCGATCATCTCCCTGATCGCGAAGCTCACCGCGGGGCCACCGCTCTCCGATCAGTCGGCGGCGATCAACACCACGCAGGCCACCCGGGAGTGGCTCGACGTCAGCTACCAGTTCCTCGGGATCTTCTTCCAGCTGGCGCCGGTCGCCCTCGTCATCTACCTGCTCTGGCAGCCCGCGCGCAGCGGCTTCGCGCGGATGGGACTCGACCTCCGCTCCCCCGGACGCGACCTCGGCCGCGGTCTGCTCCTCGTCGCCGCGATCGGCGTCCCCGGCATCGGTGTGTACGCGTTGGGACGCGCCCTCGGCGTCACGGTCGCGGTCTCGACGTTCCCCGACACCATGTACTGGTGGACGATCCCGATGCTCGTCTTCTCTGCACTCCGCGCCGGCCTCCAGGAGGAGGTCATCATCATCGGCTACCTGTACACCAGGCTCCGCGAGATCGGGTGGGGGTGGTGGACGATCATCCTGTCGACCGCCGTCCTCCGCGGGAGCTACCACCTGTACCAGGGGATCGGGCCGTTCTTCGGCAACGTTGCCATGGGGATCGCGTTCGGCTGGTGCTACAAGCGTTGGGGTCGGGTGATGCCGCTCGTCGTCGCGCACACGGTCATCGACATCATCTCGTTCGCGGGCTTCCCGCTCGCCGTGGCCTGGTGGCCGGAGATCTTCACCGCAACGCCGTCGTCATGACCACTCGTTCGCCCATCGGTGGGCGAATGAGCACTCCCTCGCCCACGGATAGGCGAGGGAGTGCTCATGGACCGGCTAGGCGAAGGCCTCGGGCGGCGGGCAGGCGCACACGAGGTTGCGGTCGCCGTACGCCTGGTCGATGCGACGCACCGGCGGCCAGTACTTCGTGCGCACGAGCGTGTGCACCGGGTAGACGGCGAGCTCCCGCGAGTACGCGTGCGTCCACTCCCCCTCGATGACCGACTGGGCCGTGTGCGGCGCCCCGACGAGCGGGTTGTCGTCGGCAGGCCACTCGCCCGCCGCGACGGCGTCCGCTTCCGCCTTGATCGCGATCATCGCGTCGACGAAGCGGTCGACCTCGGTGAGGTCCTCACTCTCGGTCGGCTCGACCATGAGCGTCCCCGCGACGGGGAACGACATCGTCGGCGCGTGGAAGCCGTAGTCGACGAGGCGCTTCGCCACGTCGTCGACGGAGATCCCGGTCGCCTCCTTGAGCGGACGGAGGTCGAGGATGCACTCGTGCGCCACGAGGTCGCTGTCGCCCGTGTACAGGACGGGATAGTGGTCGCGCAGTCGCGCAGCGATGTAGTTCGCCGCGAGCACCGCGGCACCGGTCGCCTCGCGGAGCCCTTCCGAACCCATCATGCGGACGTACGCCCACGAGATCGGCAGGATACTCGGGCTGCCGTAGGGAGCCGCCGAGATCGGACCGCCGTCGTGCACGACCGTCCCGCCGCCGAGCAGCGGGTGCTCGGCGCGCTGCGCCAGCGGGTGACCGGGCAGGAACGGCGCGAGGTGCGCCTTCGCAGCGACCGGCCCGACACCGGGGCCGCCACCGCCGTGCGGGATGCAGAACGTCTTGTGCAGGTTCAGGTGCGAGACGTCGCCGCCGAACTCCCCGAACCGCGCGTAGCCGAGCAGTGCGTTGAGGTTCGCGCCGTCGACGTAGACCTGGCCGCCGGCGTCGTGCACGGCCTGGGTGATGGTCTTCACCTCGTGCTCGTACACGCCGTGGGTGGACGGGTAGGTGATCATGAGCGCGGCGAGGGACTCGGCGTTGGCCTCGATCTTCGACCGGAGGTCGTCGAGGTCGACGTTGCCCTGCTCGTCGCACGCGACGACGACCACACGCATGCCGGCGAGGACGGCGGAGGCCGCGTTCGTGCCGTGTGCGCTCGACGGGATGAGGCAGACCGTCCGCTGCTCGTCGCCGTTCGCGCGGTGGTAGCCGCGGATGGCGAGGAGACCGGCGAGCTCGCCCTGGCTGCCGGCGTTCGGCTGGAGCGACACGGAGTCGTACCCGGTGACCTCGGCCAGCCAGGTCTCGAGCTGGTCGACGAGTTCAAGCGAGCCTGCGACGTCCTCACGCGGGGCGAACGGGTGCAGCCCGGCGAACTCGGGCCAGGTGACGGCCTCCATCTCGGTGGCGGCGTTGAGCTTCATCGTGCACGAACCCAGCGGGATCATCCCCCGGTCGAGCGCGTAGTCGCGGTCGGCCAGCTGCTTGAGGTACCGCATCATGGCGGTCTCCGAGTGGTGCGTGTTGAACACCGGGTGCGTGAGGTACTCGGTCTCGCGGGCGAGCGCGGGCGGGTACTCGTGGACCGCGTTCGGGGCGAAGGCGTAGAACGAACCTCCCTGATCGAAGACGTACGACGGCACCTCCAGCTCAGCGGAAGCGCTCCCGTCGCCGAGCACCTCGACGAGCTGAGCCGTCACGTTCTCGACCGCACTGACCTCGTCGAAGCTGACGGACACGGTCGTCTCGTCGACGGCCCAGAGGAGCAGTCCACGATCATGCGCGGCTGCGACTGCGGCCGCGCTGTCCGACACGCGGACCTGCAGCGTGTCGAAGTAGTGCTCGGACAGCACCTCGGCGCCGGCCTTGCGCAGCGCGTATGCCGCGGTGGCCGTCGCCGCGTGCACCGACTGGGCGATCCGCTTGAGCCCGTCGGGCCCGTGGTACACGGCGTACATCGCGGCCATGACCGCCAGCAGGACCTGGGCCGTGCAGATGTTGCTCGTGGCCTTCTCGCGGCGGATGTGCTGCTCGCGCGTCTGCAGCGTGAGCCGGTAGGCGGGATGACCCGCCGCGTCCTGGCTGACGCCGACGAGGCGACCGGGCATCTGGCGCTCGAGGCCCTTCCGGACCGCGAGGTACCCCGCGTGCGGGCCACCGAAGCCCATCGGCACGCCGAAGCGCTGGCTCGTCCCGACCGCGATGTCCGCGCCGAGGGAACCCGGCGAGGAGATGAGCGTGAGGGCGAGGAGATCGGCTGCGACGACCGACACCCCGCCGGCCGCCTTGACCGCTGCGAGGACCGCCGACGGGTCCCACACGAGCCCGGAGGCGCCGGGGTACTGCACGAAGACGCCGAACGCCGCCGGGAGGTCCTCGGGCGAGGTGGTCGACAACGGCAGCTCGACGAGGTCGATGCCGACCGCTTCAGCGCGACTCCGGAGGAGCGCCTTCGTCTGCGGGTACGCGTCCGCGTCGACGATGAACGTCGCGTCGGCGAGCTTCGAGGCCCGGCGCGCGAGAAACATGCCTTCGACGACCGCGGTGCTCTCGTCGAGCATCGAGGCGTTGGCCGTGTCGAGACCGGTGAGGTCGGCGACCATCGTCTGGAAGTTGATGAGCGCCTCGAGGCGGCCCTGCGATATCTCGGGCTGGTACGGCGTGTAGGCCGTGTACCACGAGGGGTTCTCGAGCACGTTCCGCTTGATGACCGACGGCGTGATCGTGTCGAAGTAGCCGAGACCGATCAGGCTCCGGTTCACCGTGTTGCGGCCGGCGAGCTCACGGAGTTCGGCGAGCGCCGCGCGCTCGGTCGCGGCGTCGGGGATGCTCGATGAGGCGAGTTCGGCGGCCGTGATCGCGGACGGGACGGCCGCGGCGAGCAGGGCGTCGACGCTGTCGTACCCGACGGCGGCGAGCATCGTCGCCTGGGCGGCGGTGTCGGTCCCGATGTGCCGTTCTGCGAAGCGGTCCGCCATCACTCGCCCACCAGCGCGGCGTAGTCGTCCCAGCTGAGGAGGGTGTCGGGCAGCGCGTCGTACCGGACCGAGACGAGCCAGCCGGCTCCGAACGGGTCGCTGTTGACGAGCGACGGGTCGTCGACGACGGCGTCGTTGGCCTCGACGACCTCGCCGTCGAGCGGGGCGAAGAGCTCGCCGACGGACTTCGTGGACTCGATCTCGCCGACCACGGTGCTGGCCGAGAGCGCCGCGCCGACGGCGGGGAGGTCCACGAAGACGACGTCGCCGAGCTTCTCTGCGGCGTAGTCGGTGATCCCGATGACGGCGAGATCGCCCTCGACGCGGATCCACTCGTGCTCGGCGGTGTACTTGAGGGTGGTCTTGTCGGCCATGGGTTACTTCTCTCTCGAATAGAAGGGGAGCGTGGAGACGGTCGCGGGGATCCGCGTACCGCGGACGTCGATGTCGAGCACGGTGCCCGGCTCGGCGTGGTCGGGGTGCACGTAGGCCATGGCGATCGGGTGTCCGAGGGTGGGCGACAGCGCCCCGCTCGTCACCTCGCCGACCGTCGTGTCGCCGGCGAGGACGCGGTACCCGGCACGACCGGCACGACGCCCCTCGGAGACGAGGGCGACGAGCACCGGTGCGTCGTCCGCCGGGCCGGCCTCGACGGCGTCGCGACCGATGAACGTGCCGTGCTTGCCGAGTGCGACGACGCGACCGAGTCCGGCCTGCACCGGCAGCATGTCCGGACCGAGCTCGTGACCGTACAGCGGCATGCCCGCCTCGAGGCGGAGTGTGTCGCGACTGGCGAGCCCGGCGGGGACCAATCCGAGCGGCGTCCCGGCGGCGACGATGGCGTTCCACAGCTCCATGGCGTCGGCGGCGTCGACGTACAGCTCGAACCCGTCCTCGCCGGTGTAACCGGTGCGTCCGATGAAGACCGTGCCGTTCTCGAAGGAGGCACCGGTGGCGCGGTAGTACTTCACCTCGTCGAGGGAGGGCAGTTCGTCGAGGATGTGGAGCCCCTCGGTCGCCTGGAGGATGGCGCGGGAGGCGGGCCCCTGGACGGCGATGAGCGCGATCTCGTCGCTACGGTCCATGACGACCACGTGCTCGAACGCCGCGGCCCGCTCGGTGAGCGCTGCGACGACGGCGTCGTGGTTGCCCGCGTTCGCGACGACGAGGTACTCGTGCTCGCCGTTGCGGTACACCACGAGGTCGTCGATGATGCCGCCGGCCTCGTTCAGCAGCAGGGAGTACTTGGCCTGGAGCAGGTCGATGGCGGACAGCTTGCCCGCGAGCGCCTGGTCGAGGAAGTCGGCTGCGTCGTCGCCCACGACCTGGATCTCGGCCATGTGGGAGATGTCGAAGATCCCGGCGGCGGTGCGCACGGCGTGGTGCTCGGCGAGGTCGCTCGAGTACCGCACGGGCATCTGCCATCCGGCGAAGTCCGTGAAGCTCGCGCCGGCGGCTTCGTGGACGGCATGGAGCGGGCTGGTTCGTTCGAGGTCGGTCACGAGTTCTCCGGGGTCGCGTGGTGCGCTGCGGACACCTGGCGGTGTCCGTTGGGAACTCCCCCTCTGTCATTGGCCTGAGAGCTTCACGAGCGCCGCTGCTGCGGACACTGCTTTCACCGTCGGCGAGCGCACCACGAACGTGCGCTGCTTTCCAGAGTGGCCAGTCCGATGCGGTACAGGACCTGAGAGATTGGCGGGGAGGCTTGCTCCTTCGGTGCCGGCGTACCGGCTCTCCCGCATCGTGTTTGCGGCCCGATGTTCGATTGAGCCGCCAGCATATCGCGAGTGGTCACCTCGGCGCAGGACCTTGTTCGAGTCAGGTGTACACTAAGCCTGTATCGAGTACAGGTCATTTCTACCTGAAGTGCCGCCGGTGCTCCGGAACGCGGAGATCCCCATGCAACGATCGACGACTCCCGCGGAGCAGGCGGAGCAGCAGGTCGGCCTCGCGGTCTCGACCGTCATCTTCACGCTCCGGGCCGACGACGGGTTCGGCGCGACCGACTCGACGCCGGGGATCTGGCTCCCCCTGGTGCGGCGCATCCGCGAGCCCTACGACGGCCTCTGGGCGTTGCCGGGCGGTCCGCTCGGAGCGGCTGAATCCCTCGTGGATGCGGCCGCGTCGACCCTGGAGGCGACCACCTCCCTCCGCCCGCGGTACCTCGAGCAGTTGTACGCGTTCGGCGACCTCGACCGTTCCCCCGCCGAGCGGGTCGTCTCGATCGTCTACTGGGCGCTCGTCGGCTCCGATGAGGCGAAGCGCACGCGGCTCGGCCAGAACGTGCGCTGGTTCCCGGCCGACGCACTCCCCCCGTTGGCGTTCGACCACCGCGACATCGTCGAGTACGCCCTCTGGCGGCTCCGCACCAAGCTCGAGTACAGCCACATCGCGCACGCTTTCCTCGGCGAGACCTTCACCCTCTCCGAACTCCGCGAGGTGCACGAGGCGGTGTTGCAGAAGCAGCTCGACCCCGCGAACTTCCGACGCCAGGTCGAGTCCTCCGGTCTCGTCCTGCAGACCGACGAACTCCGTACCGGTGGACGCCACCGCCCGGCGCGGCTCTACCGGTGGACCCAGCCCGTCACCCGACCGGAGGCCCCGTCGCCCGGGCGATCGACGAGCCGCAGGCCCACGACGTCCACCCCGACCACCCGTCAGCAGTCCGAGGAGCCAGCATGACCATCACCGCATCCGTCGACGACACCATCCAGCAGATCACCGAGGGTGCGTCCGACGGCGCGACCTGCGCGCCCGAGCTCGCGGCCGGCCCCTGGGTGTTCGACCTGCAGCCGCCGAGCTACGGCCCCGGCGCGTCGATGGGCGACGTCATCCCGACCGGTTCGCCTCGGCAGGGCCAGCTCCCGGCCGCCTACCGGGACGCCTCCAACGATGAGCTCCACCGCCGCATCGTGGCCGCGAAGCAGACGCTCGGAGACCGCGTCGTGATCCTCGGACACTTCTACCAGCGGGACGAAGTGGTCCAGCACGCCGACTACATCGGCGACTCCTTCCAGCTCGCGAACGCGGCCAAGGCACGCACCGAGGCCGAGGCGATCGTGTTCTGCGGCGTGCACTTCATGGCCGAGACCGCCGACCTCCTGTCCGGACCCGAGCAGGCCGTGATCCTCCCGAACCTCGCCGCCGGATGCTCGATGGCCGACATGGCGGACATCGACCAGGTCGAGGAGGCGTGGGAGGCGCTCGAGGCGCTCTACGGGACCGATCCGGACGCCGACGGCCGGGTACCGGTCATCCCCGTCACCTACATGAACTCCTCGGCCGCGCTCAAGGGCTTCTGCGGTCGGCACGGCGGGATCGTCTGCACGTCCAGCAACGCGGAGACGGTCCTGCGGTGGGCCTTCGAGCGCGGACAGCGGGTGCTGTTCTTCCCGGATCAGCATCTGGGTCGGAACACCGCCAAGAAGCTCGGTGTGCCGCTCGAGCACATGCCGATGTGGAACCCGAACCGCCCGCTGGGCGGCAACGAGGCGACCGACCTCGAGCAGGCCGAGGTCATCCTGTGGCACGGCTTCTGCTCGGTGCACAAGCGGTTCACCGTCGACCAGATCGACCGCGCCCGGGCGCAGCACCCCGGCGTCCGGGTCATCGTGCACCCCGAGTGCCCGATGGCGGTCGTCGACGCCGCCGACGAGGCAGGCTCGACGGACTACATCCAGAAGGCCATCGCGGCGGCGCCCGACGGCACCACGTTCGCGATCGGCACCGAGATCAACATGGTGCAGCGCCTCGCCGCGCAGTACCCGCAGCACACGATCTTCTGCCTCGACGACGTGATCTGCCCCTGCTCGACGATGTACCGCATCCACCCCGGCTACCTGGCCTGGGTGCTCGAAGGACTCGTCGCGGGCGAGGTGCTCAACCGCATCACGGTCTCCGACGACGTCGCCGTGCCGGCGCGGCTGTCGCTCGAGCGCATGCTCGCCGCGAAGCCGCCGGTCGCCGCCGGAACCCAGGCCGGCTGACATGGCGACGGTGCTCGTGGTCGGGAGCGGGATCGCCGGTCTCGTGGCCGCGATCCACGCGAGCGAACGGCACGAGGTCGTGGTCGTCACGAAGGACGTCCTCGGCCAGAGCAACACGCGCTATGCGCAGGGCGGCATCGCCGGGGTCATGTTCGACGACGACCGGGTCGAGGACCATGTCCGGGACACGCTGCTGGCCGGCGCGGGGCTGTGCGACGAGGAGGCCGTGCGGGTCCTCTGCACCGAGGGACCCGAACGGATCCGCGAGCTCATCGCCTTCGGCGTGGCGTTCGACCGCGACGGCGATGCCCTCGCGAAGGGCCTCGAAGCAGCCCACTCCTACCCCCGGGTGCTGCACGCCGGCGGTGACGCGACCGGTGCGGCGATCGAGACGGCGCTCGTCGAGACGCTCGCAGCCCGGCGGGTCACCGTGCTGGAGCATACCCTCCTCGTCGACCTGGTGGTCACCGCCGGGACGGTCACCGGTGCGCACCTCCGGTCCCCCGAGCGCGGTGCGTTCACCGTCGGCGCCGACCAGGTGATCCTCGCCACCGGCGGTGTCGGACAGCTCTACCCGTTCACGACCAACCCGGCGGTGGCGACGGGCGACGGCGCCGCTGCAGCGCTCCGTGCTGGAGCGGTGCTCGCCGACGTGGAGTTCGTCCAATTCCACCCGACCGCGCTCGCCGCACCCGGCAGCTTCCTCGTCTCCGAGGCCGTCCGCGGCGAGGGGGCCGTCCTCCGGGACGCGAACGGTGAACGCTTCATGCGGGCGCTCCACCCCGACGCCGAGCTGGCCCCACGCGACGTGGTCGCCCGCGGGATCGCCCGGGCCATGGCGGCGCAAGGTGGTGCGCCGGTGACCCTCGACGCGACCGCGCTCGGCGCGGACCGCCTCGCCGCGCGGTTCCCGGGGATCGACGAGCACCTCCGAGCCTCCGGCGTGGACTGGTCGCGCACACCCGTCGCCGTCGCCCCGGCCGCGCACTACTGGATGGGCGGCATCGCCACGGACCTCGACGGCCGGACCACCCTGCCCGGGCTCCTCGCCGTGGGCGAGGTCGCACGCACGGGCGTCCACGGGGCCAACCGCCTCGCCTCCAACTCGCTCCTCGAGGGTGCCGTCTTCGCGGCCCGCGCCGTCGCGGCGATCGATGCGGCACCGGGTCCGATCGCCGGTCGCCCGAGGCTCGGCGGTCAGCGGGTCGTCCTGGATCCCCGTGCGGCCGATGACGATCCCGGACCCCGCGCGGATCCCGTCGAACCGTTCAGCCGATCGGCGCTCCACGCCGTGATGTGGCGGGACGCCGGACTGGTCCGTGACGCGCGTGGTCTCGAGCTCGCGCGCCGGACCCTGGACCGGTGGTCGGCCGAGCTCGACGACGACGTCGACGCACCGCGGTCGGTCGCGGCCGCCGAGGACCGCAACCTCCTGCTGCTCGCCCGGGCAGTGGTCGCCGGCGCGATCGCACGCACCGAGTCACGCGGTGCCCACGCCAGGGACGACCATCCCGGTGTCGATCCGGATCAGGCGTCGCCGATCGCGATCATCCTCGGCGCCTTGGCCGACGCACCCCAGCCCACCACCCACCCATCCGTGAACGGAACCGTGCTCGCACCATGCTGACCCCACACCTCATCGACACCACCGTCACCGCGGCCCTCGTCGAGGACGCCCCGTGGGGCGACCTGACGGCGGCGACCCTCATCCCGGAGGACGCCACGGCCTCGGCGTCCCTGACCGCGCGCGACGCGGGCGTCTTCAGCGGTTCGGCCGTGTTCGAGGCGGCGTTCCGACTGACCGACCCACGCATCACGGTCGCGTTCCTCGTCGCCGACGGCGAACGATTCGCCGCAGGCGACACCATCGCCATGGTGTCGGGTCCGGCGCGCGCCGTCCTGACCGCCGAGCGCGTCGCTCTGAACTTCGTGCAGCGGATGAGCGGGATCGCGACCATCACCGCGGCCTACGTCGACGCCGTGTCGGACACCCGTGCCCGCATCGTCGACACCCGGAAGACGACCCCGGGTCTGCGCGTCTTCGAGCGCCACGCGGTGCGATCGGGCGGCGGCCACAACCACCGCCACTCGCTCTCCGACGCCGTCATGGTCAAGGACAACCACCTGGCGGTCCTCCTCGAGCGCGGCCTGACGGTCACCGAGGCATTGCTGCGGGCTCGCGAGGAGCTCCCGCACACGACGACGATCGAAGTCGAGGTCGACCGCCTCGACCAGATCGAGGCGGTACTCGCAGCGGGCGTCGACACGATCATGCTCGACAACTTCACCGTCGACGAGCTCCGTGAGGGCGTCGCACTCATCGCCGGCCGCGCCATCGTGGAGGCGAGCGGGAACGTGACGCTGTCGACGGTGCGGGCCATCGCGGAGACCGGCGTGGACGTCATCTCCTCCGGTGCCCTCACGCACAGTGTCCGGTCCCTCGACCTCGGACTCGACGTCTCGGTCGACTGAGATGCTCTACCTCGACAACGCGGCGACGACGCCGGTGCGCCCCGAGGTGCTCGAGGCGATGTGGCCGTACCTGACGAGCACCTTCGGCAACCCGTCGAGCCATCACACCGTCGGCGAGGCGGCCGCCGGGGCGTTGCGAGATGCCCGGCGACGCGTCGCCACCGTGCTGGGCGTCCGGCCTGGGGACGTGGTGTTCACCTCGGGCGGCACCGAAGCGGACAACCTCGCGGTCAAGGGCATCACCCTGGCGGCCCTCGATCACGGACGCCATGTCGTCACCTCGCCGATCGAGCACGAGGCGGTCGCGGAATCGGTCGCCTACCTCACGCGGTTCCACGGGGTCGAGGCCACCGTCCTCCCCGTGGATGGAGCGGGTCTGGTCGACCCGGTCGAGCTCGACGCGGCACTGCGGCCGGACACGGTGCTCGTCTCGGTGATGGCGGCCAACAACGAGATCGGCACGGTCCAAGACCTCTCGGCGCTCGGAGCCGTCGCCCGGGCCGCAGGCGTCCCGATCCACGCCGACGCCGTACAGGCGGCGGGATGGCTTCCGCTCGGACTGGATCGCCTCGGCGTGGACGCGCTGAGCCTGGCCGGCCACAAGCTCGGTGCGCCGAAGGGCGTCGGACTGCTCGCCGTGCGCGGCTCCCTGCCGGTGGAACCGCTCCTCCACGGCGGCGGGCAGGAGCGCGGTCGCCGCAGCGGGACCGAACAGGTGGCCGCCGCCGTCGGGCTCGCGACGGCGCTGGAGCTCGCCGAGCGTGATCGGGTGGAAGCGTTCGACCGCGTCAGCGGGTTGCGTGACGCGTTCATCGCGAGGGTCCTGAACGAGGTCCCGCGCGCTCGGTTGACGGGCCATCCCGAACGACGCCTGCCGGGTATCGCGTCGTTCGTCTTCCCCGGGACCTCCGGTGAGGCGGTCCTCCTCGAACTCGAGCGCCGCGGCGTCATCTCCTCGAGCGGTTCCGCGTGCGCCGCCGGCAGTGACGAGCCGTCACCGGTGCTCCTCGCGATCGGCATCGCCCCGGAGGTCGCGCAGACCGCCGTGCGTTTCAGTTGGACCGCCGCCGTCACCGCGGCCGAGCTGGACCGGACGGCGAGCGCCATCGTCGCCTCGGTGGAGGCCGTCGCGGGCCTCCGCTGAATCCCGCGACGACCGACCGCACGGATCCGGGCGCGCTCGACGCCGGGTGTCCGATGCCGGGTGTCCGACGGCATCCTCCGCAGGACGCTGGGCTACGGTGGGATCCATGAGCACCGAGCAGGACGCGGCAGACCGCGCACGACGTCGACACGACAACGAGGACGCTGACGCCGTCACGCGCTTCCTCGCTGAGCGCGACCCGGAGTACGACCTCCACACGGAGCGTCTGGTCGACCCGGAGGAGGTCATCCTCAAGGACTGGCTGCCGCACGCGACCCCGACCGACGGTGGCGCTCCCGCTCCCTGAGGGACGACGCCCACCCGCGCCGGATCGTCTCATGATCTAGCCGTCCACGCCTCGGAACACAAGTGGTTGCCGCGCGGGCGCGGGCCCGCGAGGCTGGAACGGTGACCGAGAGTCGGGATCAGAGACGGAGTTGACGATGGGATTCCTGGACAACGCCAAGGACGCTGCTGAGGCGACGGGCAAGAAGATCGGCGAGGCCGTCGACGACACCAAGGAGCGCATCAGCGACAAGCTGGACGAGGCCAAGGCCGATGCCAAGGTGAAGCAGGCGGAGGCCGACGTGAAGAAGGCCGAGGCCGAGCGCGACACCACCGAGGCGAAGAACGACTACAAGGAGCAGCTGCGCGACTGACGCGCCCTCTGGACGACGAGGACCCCGCCTGGCGAACGCCGCGGGGTCCTCGCTCATTGTCGGGGCGTGCGTCCACCCGACGGCACGGGTAGCGATCGTCGCTAGCGCTCCGTGACCTGGCCGGCCTCGACGACCCATCGCCGTTCGATCCGGACGGTGTCGAGCATGCGGCGGTCGTGGGTGACGAGGAGGAGTGTTCCGTCGTAGCTCTCGAGCGCCTCCTCGAGCTGTTCGATGGCGGCGAGGTCGAGGTGGTTCGTCGGCTCGTCCAGCACCAGCAGGTTGATCCCCGTCGCCTGGAGCACGGCGAGCCCGGCGCGGGTGCGCTCCCCCGGCGACAGCTCGTCGACGGGCCGGTTCACGTGGTCGGCCTTCAGCCCGAACTTCGCCAGGAGCGTCCTGACCTCTCCCGGACTGAGGTCGGGCACGATCGCCTCGAAGCGGTCGGCGAGTGGCTCCGAGCCGACGAGCAGTGAGCGGGCCTGGTCGATCTCGCCGATCCGCACACTGGAGCCGAGGCTCGCGCTGCCCGCGTCGGGTTCGCGACGACCGAGCAGCGTCGCGAGCAGGGTGGACTTGCCGGCGCCGTTGGGCCCGGTGATGCCGATGCGGTCGCCCACGTTCACCTGGAGCGACAGGGGGCCGAGCTGGAAGTCGCCCTGCCGGACGACGGCCTCGGACAGCGTCGCGACGACCGTGCTCGAGCGCGGTGCACTACCGATCGTGAACTGCAGCTGCCACTCCTTGCGAGGTTCCTCGACCTCGTCCAGCCGGGCGATCCGGCTCTCCATCTGCCGGACCTTCTGCGCTTGCTTCTCGGAGGACTCCGCCGAGGCCTTCCGCCGGATCTTGTCGTTGTCGGGCGCCTTCTTCATGGCGTTCCGCACGCCCTGACTGGACCATTCCCGCTGTACCCGGGCGCGACCGATGAGATCCGCCTTCTTGTCGGCGAACTCGTCGTAGGCGTCGCGGGCGTGCCGCCTGGCGACCTCGCGCTCCTCGAGGTAGGCCTCATATCCGCCCCCGAAGACCCGGTTGCTCTGCTGCGCGAGGTCGAGTTCGAGGACGCGCGTGACGCAGCGGGCGAGGAACTCGCGGTCGTGGCTGACGAGCACCACACCCCCGCGCAATCCCTGCACGAAGCGTTCGAGCCGCTCCAAGCCATCCAGGTCGAGGTCGTTGGTCGGCTCGTCGAGGAGGACGATGTCGAATCGCGACAGCAGCAGCGCCGCCAGTCCGACGCGAGCGGCCTGCCCACCCGACAGTGAGGTCATCATCGTGGTCGTGACATCTGCGTCGAGGTCCAGCCCGAGGTCGGCGAGGACCGAGGGGATCCGCTCCTCGAGATCGGCGGCGCCGCTCGCCAACCAGCGGTCGAGGGCGGCGGAGTAGACGTCCGCGGGGTCCGCGCCGGCCTGCGGGGGTTCGGCGAGCGCCGCGGCGGCTGCATCCATCGCCTCGGTCGCCGCAGCGCAGCCGGTGCGCCGGGCGATGTAGGCGGCGACGCTCTCACCGACGACGCGCTCGTGTTCCTGCGGGAGCGCGCCCACGAAGGCGTCGGAGGGCGACAGCGTGATCGTGCCGGCCTGCGGTTCGAGCGAGCCGCCGAGGAGCTGCAGCAGCGTCGACTTCCCCGCCCCGTTCATCCCGACGACGCCGATGACGTCGCCCGGCGCCACCGTCAGATCAAGGCCGTCGAACAGGGTGCGATGGCCGTGTCCTCCGGCCAGGCCTTGGGCCACGAGTGTTGCAGTCATGCTGCAATCGTCTCATTCCGTTCAGGCTCCGGAGAACGTTCATTTCGCGCCACGAGTCGGCAGAGTAGCGTATCGCACCAAGATAACGATTCGCTACATCAGGAGCGCTAGCTGATCTAGCGACCCCCAAAGGTGGTACACAGGGAACAGTTGCGGTTGATGTCGCCATCCTCGTTGGCTTCGCGCCCCTCCCACACGGAAGGGGCCTTCATGCGCCTCGAACTCTCCCCACCTGACCACAGCGCCAGACCCGGTCGCACTCGCCCACGGCTCTTCGCCGCAGCGGCAGTCGTGACCGTCGGGCTCCTGGCCATCGGTGCCGGACCGGCGAACGCCGCGACCTCGATCGACGGCCCGATCTTCCTCGGCACGGCAGCCGACTACGGCGTCCTTGCCGCATCGGCCGTCACCAACACCGGCGCCACGACGATCGACGGCGACCTCGGGCTGAGCCCGGGGAGCTCCGTGACCGGCTTCCCGCCGGGCCTCGTCAACGGCACCCAGAACGTGACCAACGAGCCCGCCGCCCTGGCCAAGAACGACCTCCTCACCGCGATGGGCGTCGCCTCCAGCCTCACGCCGGCCCCTCAGCAGGTCGGCGACCTCACCGACCTCAACCTCACTCCCGGTGTATACGCCGGCGGGGAGATCTCCCTCACCGGAAACGTGACGCTCACCGGTACCGCGGAGTCGGTGTGGGTCTTCCAGGCCGCGAGCACGCTGAAGACCGCCACCGGTTCCTCGGTCACCCTCGTCGGCGGCGCGAGCGCCTGCAACGTGTTCTGGCGTGTCGGCAGCGAAGCCACGCTCAACGGAGGCGCGCCCTTCGTCGGCACCATCCTCGCCGACACGTCCATCTCCACGGGAGCGGGCACGGTCGTCGAAGGACGTCTCCTCGCGTCCACCGGCGCCGTGACGCTCATCAACACCGTCATCAACCGGCCGACCGGCTGCGACGACGGCAGCGGCTCCGAGGTCACGACGAGCCCGGAGATCACCTCCGCTCCGCTCCCCGGCGGCACCGTCGGCACGACGTACGACAGCACGGTCACCTCGACCGGCAGCCCGGACGCCACGTACACCGTCACCTCGGGTGCCCTGCCCCCGGGACTCGTCCTCGACAGCGTGACCGGGGGCGTGACCGGCACACCCACGACGCCCGGGACCTACACGGTCACCGTCACCGCGAGTAACGGCACCGCACCCGACGACTCCATCGAATCGACGATCGTCATCGTCCCGCCGGGCACCCCGCAGGTCCCCGGTCAGCCGGCGGTTCCGGCCGGAGACATCACGAGGCTCCCCGACACCGGGTTCCAGGGATCCACGCTGGCGATCGTTGCCGGCTCCCTGCTCGGCCTCGGGCTGCTCGCAGGTATCGCCTCGGTGATCGTGCGACGTCGCCGACGCGACCAGCTGGGTGGCTGAAGCGACACTGGTCGGCAGCCTGACGACGTCACCGTAGGCTGAGGGCATGGACCACAAGCAGCTGCGCTCCTTCGTCGCCTCCGCGGAGACCCTCCACTTCGCGAAGGCGGCCAAGGCGCTCGGTGTGCCGCGGAGCACCGTCGTCGCCGACGTCCGGAAGCTCGAGGAGAGCGTCGGAGCGGAGCTGTTCGCCCGGGACGTGGAATCCACGCAGCTGACGGACGCCGGCTACGCGTTCCTCATCGAGGCGCGTCGCCAACTCGACGCCTCTGCGGCAGCAGCCGCCAAGTCGGCTCCCGCGGCGGGCGGCAAAGCCAAGGCGAACAAGGGCAAGGGTCGCGCGCCGAAGGTCAAGGGCGAGCCGCTGCCGTACAAGAAGCGCCAGGGTCGCTGAGCCGCACCCGCCGTCAGCGGTCCTGCGTCTCCGACGCGGACTCGACGACCCGCACCGATTCGCCTCGCCGCTCCGCGTCGGCTCGGGCCGTCCGTGCGATCGACACGAGGGTCTCGACGGGCGTCGGCGCGGCTGAATCGACCGCGACGCCGAGGTTCGCAGCACCGGCGAAGCCGTCGAGCTGCTGCGTCACGGCCTCACGGTAGCCGGCGGCGATCGGTGCCGCGAGGTCGTGGAGACCTGAGAGGCCGGTCGGCCCAGGTTCGACCGACGTGGCCACGAGGATCGTCCCGCTCCACACGCGGGTGCAGACGGAGCCGGCCGGCAGCTCACGGAAGACCGCGGCGGCGAGCAGTGCCTCGAGCTCCCCCGCCGTCGCCAACCCATAGGCGCGGCGGAGGTCGCCGTAGCCGTCGATCGCCACGACGAGGATCGCGAGGCGACGGTCGGACTGCTGCCCCTCACGGAGTCGGGTCGCCTCGGCGACGAACGCGCGGCGCCCCACCGCGCGGACGCCCACCCGCTCCGAGGAGAGGCGCTGCTTGCGCTCCCAGGAGCGCAGGAGGACGAGGCCGACGGCGATCGCGACGACGAACACGAGGTTCATGTAGGTCACGATGGGCGTGCTGAACAGCCGCTCGAAGATCTCCGAGTGGGGACCCGCCGCGAGGTAGACCGCGAGACGCACGGCGGTGAACACCGCGTGCAGGATCATGACGACGACGAGCACCAGTGAGGCCGGTGCCGTTCGCATCCGTCCACGTCGCGCCTCGTATGCGACCAGCAGCGACAGCATGGTGAGCGAGATGAGCCGGGCGATGGTGCCGGCCCACTCCGGGTCGTCGGTGGGGTCGAGGACGGCGGAGATCGCCGTCACCCCGACGAAGAGGGTGCCGAGCAGCACGAGGCTGCGTCGACCGTTGAACAGCCGGCACCCGACCCACAGAGCGGCGATCGAGGCGACCATGGCGGCGTTGGCGACGGCGACGATCCAGACCGAGTCGCCGTTGAGCGTGGCGGCGAGGTAGCTCACCGCCGAGAGGAGGGTGGTGGCGAATCCGGACATCCAGGCGGCCAGGTGCCGCCCGGCGAGGGTTCGCGCGCTGTCGAGTCCGTAGAAGATCCCGCACGCGGCGCAGACGATCACCGCCACCACCAGCATGCTCGCCAGATCGATCGTCACCCGTGGCCTCCCGAGGCGCCCGTTCGGGTGGCGCCTCATCGAGCGTACCGCCGGAGCAGGACCCCACTGGCGGCAGGGGGTCGGAACCATCGGCGTGTGCCACCATCGATCCATGCGCGAATCGCCCGATCGTCCCGTCGCCGTCCGTGCGACGGCGTTCCGTGGCGCGTCGAGATGGCGCCGACGGTCGCTGCGGTTCGTCGGCTACGACGCCCTCCTGCCGGACGGTTCCGCCAGGTTCGACGTGGATCTCGCCGCAGCCATGCCCGCCCACCCGGCGGATGCCTCGACCCGCGACGCGAACGTCCACGACCGCTGCCCCGAGGTCGGTGCCGGTCCGTGGGTCGACGAGTTCGGGCGTGCCGTCGACGGGCCGGACGACGGCGGACCGCCACTGAGCGCACGGCGCCGCGCGCGCCCGCGACCCACCGACCTGCCCGACCGCCGCCCATCGGCGAAGGTCGGACGACGCTGGCGCACCGGGTTCGGCGTGGCAGCGCTCGGCCTCGGCGCCCTGCTCGTCATCGGCCCGCTCCGCGACACCCCCGTGGGCTTCCTCGGGGTGGTCAGCGCTTTCGCCGGGCTCGCAGCCCTATTGGGCTTGGTCCCCCGCGCCAAACGCTGGTGGTGACGGTGCGCTACGTCGACCATGAACCAGGAATGTGGTTCCTCGTCGAGCAGGAGGGTTCGCTCTACCTCGACGCGAGGTACAGCTACAGCGCTCTCATCGACGATTCCGCGCTCATCCGGCTGAACGACACCGAGCTCACCGCCTACCTCGCGGGCGACCACGATGTCCTGTCCGACCTCGCCGGACGCGTCCACAACAGTGCCCCCTACCGGAGTGAATCGCCGTTCTTCAGCAGGGATCTGTACCGCACCGCAGACGGCGCGCAGTATCGCGACGCCGTCTCCGCGGCGATCGCCGATCACACGTGGATCGCGGAGCAGCGGCGGAAGCGGTAACCACCACCGAGGGTGCTCATTCCGTCGAGGTTGGCGCTGGTGGACGACGAAACGTGCGCTTTCGACGGGCTAGACGTTGAAGCGGAACTCCACGACGTCGCCGTCCTGCATGACGTAGTCCTTGCCCTCCATACGGGCCTTGCCCTTGGAGCGGGCCTCAGCGACGGAGCCCGTCTCCACAAGGTCGTCGAACGAGATGACCTCGGCCTTGATGAATCCCTTCTCGAAGTCCGTGTGGATCACGCCGGCCGCCTGGGGTGCCTTGGCACCCTGCGGGATCGTCCACGCACGTGACTCCTTCGGTCCCGCCGTGAGGTAGGTCTGCAGGCCGAGCGTCGCGAAGCCGATGCGTGCGAGCTGGTCGAGGCCGGACTCGGTCTGGCCGGTCGACTCGAGCATCTCGCGGGCGTCGTCCTCGTCGAGGTCGACGAGCTCCGACTCGAGCTTCGCATCGAGGAAGACGGCCTTCGCCGGCGCCACGAGCGCGGCCAGCTCGTCGAGCTTCGCCTGGTCCTGGAGGACGTCCTCGTCGACGTTGAACACGTAGATGAACGGCTTGGCCGTGAGGAGACCGAGCTCCTTGACGGGCGCGAGGTCGATCTTCGTCGCCGAGAGCGGGGTGCCGGCGTTCAGCGCGTCCTGCGCCTCCTTCGCCGCCGCGAGGACGGAGGGGTCGAGCTTCTTGCCCTTGACCTCCTTCTCGAACCGGGTGATCGCCTTCTCGAGCGTCTCGAGGTCGGCGAGGATGAGCTCCGTGTTGATCGTCTCCATGTCGGACGCCGGGTTCACGTCGCCGTCGACGTGCACGACGTCGGGGTCGGCGAAGCCACGGACGACCTGCGCGATGGCGTCGGCCTCACGGATGTTGGCGAGGAACTTGTTGCCGAGCCCCTCTCCCTCGCTCGCGCCCTTGACGATGCCGGCGATGTCGACGAAGGACACCGCGGCGGGCAGGATGCGCTCGCTGCCGAAGATCTCCGCGAGCTTGCCGAGCCGGGCGTCGGGCAGTTCGACCACGCCGACGTTCGGCTCGATCGTCGCGAACGGATAGTTCGCTGCGAGCACGTTGTTGCGCGTGAGCGCGTTGAACAGGGTGGACTTGCCGACGTTGGGCAGGCCGACGATGCCGAGAGTAAGAGCCACGAGGGTCTATCGTACTTGGCCGCGCGTCCTCGTGGGTCGCACCTCCGCTCCGGGCACGGATCGGCACCGTCGATCGAGCGTCATGCGGCGTGCCACCCGAGCGGTGTCGGACCCTGGTGCGAGGGTGAGGACGTGCCACTGGATTTCACCGCAATCGACTTCGAGACCGCGAACTCGTCATCCGCCTCCGCCTGCAGCGTGGGCCTCGTCAGGGTGCGCGACGGCATCGTCGTCGACCGCGCGGGCTGGCTCATCCAGCCCCCTGCCGGACACGACGCCTTCCTCGAGTGGAACACCCGCATCCACGGGATCGTCGCGACCGACGTCCTCGGTGCCCCGGGTTGGGCGGACCAGCTCGACACGCTGCTCGACTTCGCCCAGGGCGACGCCCTGGTAGCCCACAACGCCGGCTTCGACATGGGCGTCATCCGCGGTGGCTGCGCCGCCACCGGCCTCGACTGCCCCGACCTCAGCTACCTGTGCAGCCTCAACGTCGCCCGCAAGACGTACCAGCTCGACTCCTACCGGCTCCCCGTGGCGGCCCTCGCCGCCGGGTTCGACGACTTCCAGCACCACGACGCCACCGGCGACGCCGAGGCCTCCGCGCACATCATCATCCACGCCGCCGCCCGCCACGGCGCCTCCTCGATCGCCGAACTCGCGCAGCTCACGAGCGTGAAGATCGGCCGGATCGGGACGGCCGTCGCCGCCTGAGCCCGCGGTCGCCGCGCGGCCTCCGAGCGATGTCGGCGGCCCGCGACACACTGAGGGCATGGACAGCGCACTCGCCCTCGGGATCGGCCTCCTCATCGGACTCGTCATCGGCGCAGCCGTGGCGGTCCTCCTGCTGCAGCGGCGCACCGGCGCGGGTTCGGTCGACCCGGCGCTGCTCGAGGCCAGGCACACCGCCCAGCTCGCCGACCTCCGCGGCCAGCAGACGCAACTCCTCGCCGACGCCTCCGCGCGGGAGGCGGAACTCCGCGCCGCGTTGCGCGCCGAACTCGCCGCGCTGGACGCCACGGCCGACGGTCTCGGGCGTGAGCTGAACGCCCAGCGCGAGCAGTACCGCGAGCTCGCGGAACGCCATCGCGCCGACGCCGAACGCCGATCGCGCCAGGAACACGAGGAGAGCCAGGTCCTGCAGGCCCTGGCTCCCGTGCAGCACAGCCTCGAACACATGCAGGCGAAGGTCGCGGAACTCGAGCAGCAGCGCAGTCGACAGCACGGCGAGCTCGCCCAGCAGCTGAAGACGGCTTCGGAGTCCGAGGAACGCCTGCGGTCGACGACGGAGTCGCTCGCCTCGGCGCTGCGCAACAACGCCACCCGCGGTGTCTGGGGCGAGACCCAACTCCGCAACGTCGTGGAAGCCGCGGGCCTCACGCAACGCGTCGACTTCGACCTGCAGTCGAGCATCACCGCTGACAACGGCATCGGCCGACCCGACATGGTCGTGCGTCTCCCCGGCGGCAAGTCGATCGCGGTCGACGCGAAGGTGCCGTTCGCGCAGTACCTCGAAGCCAGCACCATCCCCGTCACGGCGACGGGTGAGGAGGCCGCACGACGCACGGCCCTCCTCGCGCAGCACGTGAAGGCCGTGCGGTCGCACGTCGACGCCCTCGCGGCGAAGGGGTACTGGCGCGGACTCGAGTCGAGCCCGGAGTTCGTCATCTGCTTCATCCCGAGCGAGTCGCTCCTCGCCGCAGCACTCGAGGCCGACGCGAGCCTGCTCGACTACGCCTTCGGCAAACGGGTCGCCCTCGCCTCCCCCGTCAACCTCTGGGCGGTCCTCAAGACGGTCGCGTTCACCTGGCAGCAGGACGTCCTCACCGAGGACGCGAAGCGACTGTTCGACCTCGGCAAGGAGCTCTACCAGCGGCTCTCGACGCTGTCGGACCACGCCGACCGCCTGCGCCGGTCCATCGAGAGCACGGTCACCAACTACAACCAGTTCGCCTCGTCGTTCGAGACCCGCGTGCTCGTCACGGCGCGCAAGCTCGACGCCCTCGACGAGGCGACGGTCATCGGCCAGGTGAGCCAGAGCGACGCCTCGCCGAAGCGCCTCACCGCACCGGAGGCGCAGCCCTCGCCGGAGCCGTCCGGTGCCGAGCCGAGCGAGCTCGAGGCCCGGCTCGCGCACCGGCTCCAGGACTGACCGGCACGAACGCCGCACGACGAAGCGCCCGGCCCCACCGTGAGGTGGAACCGGGCGCTTCGCGCTGCTGAAGGAGCGGCTACAGCCACTTCGCAGCGAGGTGGTCTGCCTCGACACGACGGATGGTGCCGGACCGCGACCGCAGCACGAGGCTCTCGGTGCGGATGATCGGACCCTTGCGCTGCACACCGTCGACGAGTTCGCCGTGGGTGACGCCCGTCGCGACGAAGTACGTGTTGTCGCCGCGGACGAGGTCGTTCGCGCCGAGGACACGATCGAGGTCGTGACCGGCGGCAAGAGCACGCTCGCGCTCGGCGTCGTCCTTCGGCATGAGCTTGCCCTGGATGAGGCCACCCAGCGCCTTGACCGCACACGCGGTGATGATGCCCTCGGGCGTGCCGCCGATACCGACGCACATGTCGATCCGCGAGTCGTAGCGGGCGGCGTTGATGCCACCCGCGACGTCGCCGTCGAGCAGCAGTCGCGTCCCGGCACCGGCCGCGCGGATCTCCTCGATGAGCTGCGCGTGGCGCGGTCGGTCGAGGACGGCGACGCGGATGTCCTCGGGCTGCTTGCCCTTGGCCTTCGCGAGCTCGCGGATGTTGTCGCCGATGGACTGGCTGATGTCGACGACACCGATGCCGTCGGCGCCGGTGACGATCTTGTCCATGTAGAACACCGCGGACGGGTCGAACATGCTGCCGCGGTCGGACACGGCGATGACGGAGAGGGCGTTCTGACGCCCGGCGGCGGTGAGGCTCGTGCCGTCGATCGGGTCGACGGCGATGTCGCAGGACGGGCCGCGGCCGTTGCCGACGTGCTCGCCGTTGAACAGCATGGGCGCTTCGTCCTTCTCGCCCTCGCCGATGACGACCACGCCGTCGAAGTTGACGGTGCCGAGGAAGGCGCGCATCGCGTCGACCGCTGCGCCGTCGGCGGCGTTCTTGTCGCCTCGCCCGATGAACGGCGCCGCCCGGATCGCGGCGGCCTCCGTCGCTCTCACGAGCTCCATGGCGAGGTTACGGTCGGGCTGCAGATAGTGGGAGCCGGTTTCAGGCTGGGTCACTGGATCCTCCATGGATCGCTCGCCTCGTGGGACACGACGCTTCGGTGGATGAGGGTTTCAGCCTATCGAACCGGGCTGGGAAGGCCGGTGGGTGCGTCTCGATCGAGGCGCTTCCGTGACCTCGTCAGCGGGCTCCCGGGACCGACGACGACGGACTCGACCGTGACACCGCCGTCCGCTTCGGCCTGGACTCCGGCGAGTTCGGCTCCGGCGGCGAGCGCGGTCGACGTGACGGCGCTGAGCAGCAGCCAGGCGTCATCCCGGCAGAGTTCGTCGAGCGGGACCTCGCGGTCGAGATCGGTCCCTGCTTCGACGAGCCGCGCACGTTCCTCCGGCGACTGCGGTGCGAAGCGCGCCGTCATCCAGCCACCGAGCGCCCGGACCGCGGCAGCCGTGAGGATGCCCTCGGGGGCTCCGCCCACACCGAGGAGCAGATCGAGGTCGCCGTCGGCGGCCGCGGCCCGCAGGGACAGGGCGACGTCGCCGTCCATGAAGCTCACGAGCTCGGCTCCGGCGGCGATCACGGCTTGGGCGGTCGCTTTGTTCCGTGGGCGGTCCTGGACCGCGACCCGCAGCTGCTCGACCGGTCGCCCCAGCTGGGCCGCGAGCCGGTCGAGGGTCACCGCGATCGGGTCGGCCAGCGACAGCTCGCGTCCCCCACCGGCGGCGACGAGCTTCTCGAGGTAGTACGCCGGGCCGATGTCGAACATCGCACCGCGGGCCGCGATGGCGATCACGGCGACGGAGTCCGGCTTCCCGGAGGCCGCGAGCTTCGTGCCGTCCACGGGGTCGACGGCGAGGTCGATCGCCGGCCCCGCACCGGTGCCGAAACGCTCCCCGACGAAGAGCATGGGTGCCTGGTCCTTCTCGCCCTCGCCCACGACGACGCGCCCGTCGACCGGGAGCGATTCGAGCGCCCTGCGGAGCGCATCGACGGCGACCCCGTCGATACGCATGCCGTCACCGCCACCGACGAGACCCGCGACGGCGGCAGCGGCGGCCCTCGTGGCGTCGAGGAAGCCGTCGAGGAGGTCGGTGTCCGGAGCGCGCTCGATCATGTCCCCATCGTGCCGTATGCCTCGGAGCCCGAGTCAGTAGACTTCAAGGCGAATCGTCCCCACGCAAGGAGAAGACATGCCCGTCGCCACCCCGGAACAGTACGCAGCGATGCTCGACAAGGCGAAGTCGGACGGGTTCGCGTACCCGGCGTTCAACGTCTCGAGCAGCCAGACCATCAACTCCGTCCTCCAGGGCCTCACCGAGGCCGGTTCCGACGGCATCATCCAGGTCACCACGGGCGGCGCCGACTACTTCGCCGGCCACACCGTGAAGAACCGTGCCGCCGGCGCGATCGCCTTCGCGAAGTTCGCCACCGAGGTCGCCAAGAACTACCCCGTCACCGTCGCGCTCCACACCGACCACTGCCCGAAGGACGCGCTCGACGGCTTCGTCATGCCGCTCATCGCCGCCTCCGAAGAAGAGGTGAAGGCCGGTCGCAACCCGATCTTCCAGTCCCACATGTGGGACGGCTCGGCGGTCCCGCTCACGGAGAACCTCGAGATCGCGACCGAGATGCTCAAGCGCACCAAGGCCATCAACGCCATCCTCGAGGTCGAGATCGGCGTCGTCGGCGGCGAAGAGGACGGCGTCAGCCACGACATCAACGAGCACCTGTACACCACCCTCGACGACGCCATCGCGACCGTCGAGGCGCTCGGCCTCGGCGAGCAGGGTCGCTACATGGCCGCCCTCACCTTCGGCAACGTGCACGGGGTCTACAAGCCCGGCAACGTCAAGCTCCAGCCCGAGCTGCTGAAGACCATCCAGGACGGCCTCACCGCCAAGTACGGCCACGGCCCCAAGCCGCTCGACCTCGTGTTCCACGGCGGGTCGGGTTCCACCGACGCCGAGATCGCCGAGGCCGTCGCGAACGGTGTCGTCAAGATGAACATCGACACCGACACGCAGTACGCGTTCACGCGCTCGATCGCCGGCTACATGCTCTCGAACTACGAGGGCGTGCTGAAGCTCGACGGCGAGGTCGGCAACAAGAAGGTCTACGACCCCCGCGCCTGGGGCAAGGTCGCCGAGTCGGCGATGGCCGCTCGCGTCCTGGAGTCGACGAAGCAGCTCGGCTCGTACGGCACCAGCACCTCCTAGTCACCTGCACCAACAGAACGGGCCCGGCATCGCTGCCGGGCCCGTTCTCCGTGTGTGGACGACTACGGCTGCTGCGAGCGGACGTACTCCATGAACGCCGGGTCGGCGCCCATGGCCACGGCGAGACAGATCACCACGACCAGGTTCGCCGCGACACCGGCGACGAGCGGGATCCAGAAGGTCAGTCGACCCGCGCGGAGGGACCGGCTCGACAGGATGATGGCGCCCACCCACAGGGCGATCTGGAGACCGAGCGCCAGGATGCCCATGGCGCTCGCGAGACCGTCCGAGGAGTACCCCGAGACACCCATCTGCACGAGTGCGGGGCGGATCAGGCCGGGGAGGTCGAGCAGGCCCGGCATGGTCACGATCAGGCCGACGAGGCCGAGTCCGAGCAGGATCGACGTCGCGATCCGGTCTCCGGCGACGGGTCGTCTGGCGGCCACGGTCGGAGCGCCCGCCTGCGAAGCCTCAGGCTCATGCGCCTGCTCTCGCGTCTGCTCTCGGAGGGTCTGCTCCTGCCGCTGCCGCGGTTGCCGCTCGACGGGGACGACCGGTGCGATGCCGAGCTCCTCCGCCCGCTGCTCATCGATGGGCTCGGCGATCCGGGCACGCTGCTCCTCAGGGGACGCGTACTCACCGAACTGCGGACGGGGGCGGGATTCGCTCATGGTCGACGCCCTCCCAGGGCGCGCGGATCGGTCGTGCCGGCAAGGTCTTTGCGCAGCTCCTTCGGCAGGGAGAACATGAGGTCCTCCTCGGCCGTCTTGACTTCCTGCACCGCGCCGTAGCCGGCTCCGGAGAGTTCTTCGAGGACCTCGTCGACGAGGACCTCCGGAACGGAGGCGCCGCTCGTCACGCCGACGGTCACGACGCCGTCGAGCCAGGCCTGCTGGATCTCGTGCGCGTAGTCGACGCGGTAGGCGGCCTTCGCCCCGTACTCGAGCGCGACCTCCACGAGGCGCACCGAGTTCGAGGAGTTCGCCGACCCGACCACGATCACGAGGTCCGCGTCCTGGGCGACCTTCTTGATGGCCACCTGACGGTTCTGGGTCGCGTAGCAGATGTCGTCGCTCGGCGGATCCTGGAGCTTCGGGAACCGCTCGCGCAGGCGGCGGACCGTCTCCATGGTCTCGTCCACCGACAGCGTGGTCTGCGAGAGCCACACGACCTTGTCCGGGTCGGCGACGACGAGGTCGTCGACGGCCTCCGGGCTCGTCACGAGCGTGACGTGGTCGGGCGCCTCACCGGCCGTCCCCTCGACCTCCTCGTGCCCCTCGTGTCCGATCAGCAGGATCTCGTAGTCGTCGCGGGCGAAGCGCACGGCCTCGCGGTGGACCTTGGTGACGAGCGGGCAGGTGGCGTCGATCGCGAGCAGCCCGCGGTCGGCGGCCGCATCGACCACGGCGGGCGAGACGCCATGCGCACTGAAGACGATGTGGGCGCCGGAGGGCACCTCGTCGACCTCTTCCACGAACACCGCGCCCTGGGCCTCGAGCTGGTCGACGACGTGCACGTTGTGGACGATCTGCTTCCGGACGTACACCGGCGCGCCATAGTGCTCGAGGGCCTTCTCGACGGCGACGACCGCACGGTCCACGCCGGCGCAGTAGCCACGCGGGGCGGCGAGCAGGACGCGCTTCTCGCCGGCGACGGGGAGGTCTGCGAGGCGTCCGGCGATGCGTCGGAGCCTCGGCATGCCGAGGCCGATGGCTGGGGCGTCGCGGAGATCGGTCACGTGTGGATTCTACGCGGCAGCGCTCGGGAGTCGGCCGTGAACGGCCGGGTGGTCCGCGACCCCGCGCCGTCGGTGCTCGCGGCTAGGCTTGAGGGATGAGCGATGCACCGGCCACCATGGAAGCCCCCTGGCCGGTCGCGCTCCTCGGCACGAAGCTCCGCGACTACATCGACCGTCTCGGCACGGTCTGGGTCGAGGGCGAGATCACGCAGTGGGGCGCCTCGGGCGGCAACGTCTACGGCAAGCTCAAAGACCTCGAGATCGATGCGACGGTCGGGTTCACCATCTGGTCGTCCGTCCGGGCGAAGATCCCCGCCGATCTGAAGCAGGGCGACCACGTGGTCGCGTTGGTCAAGCCGAACTACTGGCTCAAGGGCGGCACGCTCACCATGCAGGTCATGGCGATGAAGCACGTCGGCATCGGCGACCTCCTCGAGCGACTCGAACGACTCCGTCGGCAGCTCGCCGAGGAGGGGCTCTTCGACGCGTCGCGCAAGCGGCCGCTCCCGTTCCTCCCGCAGTGCATCGGGCTCGTCACCGGCAAGGACTCCGACGCCGAGAAGGACGTCCTGCGCAACGCGGAACTGCGCTGGCCGTCGGTCCGGTTCCGCGTCGTCCACGCCGCCGTCCAGGGCGACCGCACCCCCGGCGACGTCGTGAGCGCCCTGCAGACGCTCGACGCCGACCCCGAGGTCGACGTCATCATCGTCGCGCGTGGCGGTGGCGACTTCCAGAACCTCCTCGGGTTCAGCGACGAACGCGTGGTCCGTGCCGCGGCCGCCTGCACCACGCCCCTCGTGAGCGCCATCGGCCACGAGGCGGACCGCCCGCTGCTCGACGACGTCGCCGACCTCCGCGCCTCCACGCCGACCGACGCCGCCAAGCGGGTCGTCCCCGACGTCGCGGAGGAGTTCGCACGCGTGCAGCAGGCACGGGTCCGGTTGTCCTCCCGGGTGACCTCGCTGCTCGGTCACGAGATCGACCGACTCGCGACCCTCCGCACCCGTCCCGCGCTCGCCGACCCGTCCTGGATCGTCGACTCACGGGCCGACGAGCTGACCCGGACGGTCGCGAGGGGTGCCGAGCTGATCGACCGCGCCGTCGAGCGCTCCCAGCGCGAAGTGGCGGAACTCCGCGCGCACCTCCGCGCCCTGTCACCGCAGCGCACGCTCGACCGCGGCTACGCCATCGTCCAGCGAGCGGACCCGGAGGCCGGCGTCCCTGGCGGCGCGGTCATCCGTGCGGAGGGCGACGCCCCCGCCGGGACGGAGCTCCTGGTCACCCTCGCCTCCGGCGCGATCGGCGCCTCCAGTACCGGCCCGGCCTCGGCTGCCGCCAGGACCGACGACGAATAGGATAGAAGCATGCCAACCCCCTCCGATGTCCAGGAGCTCAGCTATGAGCAGGCACGCGACGAGCTCGTGCGTGTCGTGTCCGAGCTGGAGCAGGGCTCGGCGTCGCTCGAGGACTCCCTCCGGCTCTGGGAGCGCGGTGAACAGCTCGCCCAGCGCTGCGAGGAGTGGCTGATCGGCGCGAAGGCACGGTTGGACGCGGCTCGCGCCGCCCAGCTCGGATCCGGCACTCCGGACGCATCGCAGTGAAGGACACCAAGCCGCCGCGCGTCGTGGCCGAGCTCGGCCGCCCCGAGACGCCGCAGGAGACCGCCGACCGCAAGGCGGAGAACTCCCGCCTGTACCGCTCGCGCAAGACCGTCAACAACCTCGTCCTGTCGCTCCTGGCCACGGTCGGCCTCGTGGTCGTGATCGTGCTCGCCGTGCCCCGAGGTGAGGCCCCGGAACGCCCGACCGTCGACTACGCGCAGCTCGCCGGCCAGGCGCAGCCCGACCTCCCCGTCCCGCTCCTCACCCCCGAGCTCGGCGACGACTGGGGCAGCAACTACGCCGACGTCCGCACCGCAGCCTCACCGGTCGCCGGCACGCCCGACATCCGCTCCTGGAACGTCGGACTCATCTCCCCCGACGACGAGTTCGTCGGTCTCGTCCAAGGCGTGGACGCCAACGACACCTGGCTCCTCGCCGAGCTCGACGAAGCCCGCCCCACCGGAACCGTCACGATCGACGGCGTCGAGTGGGTCGAATACGCGAACGGCAGCGGCTCCGACGACGGCAACGTCGCCTACGCCCTGTCGACCGTCGCCGGTCGGAGCACGATCGCCGTGTTCGGCACGGCGAAGCCCGAGTACGTCCTCGATGTCGCACGGTCCGTGCGCACCGGGGTCGCCGCCAACCTCGACGCGCCGTCGGGCGCCCCTGCAGAAACGGACTCCGAATGACCCAGAAGCGCCCCGGTGCCGTCTGGCGCGAGATGCAGCGCGGGAACGCGCGGTTCGTCGCCGGTCAGCCCGCCCACCCCCGCCAGGACGTCGAACGCCGCGCCACCCTCGCGCACTCCCAGGCCCCGGAGGCGGTCATCTTCGGCTGCTCCGACTCCCGCCTCGCGGCCGAGATCATCTTCGACAAGGGACTCGGCGACCTCTTCGTCGTCCGCAACGCCGGCCAGATCGTCTCCGACTCGGTGCTCGGTACTCTGGAGTACGCCGTCGGCGTCCTGCAGGTCCCACTCATCCTCGTGCTCGCGCACGACGAGTGCGGCGCCGTCCGCGCGGCGATCGACTCGCAGATCGAGGACGCCACCCCGCTCCCCCCGTACATCGACCAGCTGATCCAGCAGATCGTCCCCGCTGTGAGTGCGGTCGCCGGCCCTGCACCGATCGACGCCGCATCCGTCGATACCTCCGAGGTCGGACGACGCCACCTCCGTCGCACCGTCATGGAGGTCGTCTCGCGCTCCGAGCTCATCAGCGACGCCGTGGCGGCCGGGACGGTCGCCATCATCGGCGCGAACTACAAGCTCCTCGAGGGCACCGCCGTCGCCGACATCGTGATCGGCGACGTCACCGTCCCCGAATGACCTCCACCCCGCTCACCGACCGGTCGAGCGCAGCACCACCGCAATCGCACGAAGGAGAACGAACAGCGTGGTAGACACCTCAGCAACCGAGTACCGCATCGAACACGACACCATGGGCGAGGTGCGGGTCCCCGCGAACGCGCTCTACGGTGCGCAGACACAGCGGGCCGTCGAGAACTTCCCGATCTCGGGCAGCGGGCTCGAGTCGGCGCAGATCGCCTCGCTGGCCCGGATCAAGAAGTCCGCGGCACTCGCCAACGCCAAGCTCGGCGTCCTCGACCAGGGTGTCGCCGACGCGATCGCCGCTGCGGCCGACGAGGTCATCACCGGCGCGCACGACGCGCAGTTCCCGGTCGACACCTACCAGACCGGCAGCGGCACCTCGTCGAACATGAACATGAACGAGGTCCTCGCCACGCTCGCGAGCGCCCGCCTCGGCAGCCCGGTGCACCCGAACGACCACGTCAACGCCTCGCAGTCCTCCAACGACGTCTTCCCGACCTCGGTGCACATCGCGGTCACGAGCGCCCTCATCGACGACCTCATCCCGGCCCTCGACCACCTGGCGGTGTCGCTCGAGCGCAAGGCCGAGCTGTGGAAGACCGCGGTGAAGCCCGGCCGGACGCACCTCATGGACGCCACGCCGGTCACCCTCGGCCAGGAGTTCGGTGGCTACGCCCGCCAGATGCGTCTCGGCATCGAGCGCGTGCGCACGGCGCTCCCCCGCGTCGCAGAGGTCCCGCTCGGCGGCACCGCGACGGGCACCGGCATCAACACGCCGAAGGGCTTCCCGCAGCTCGTCATCGAGCTGCTCGCTCAGGAGACCGAGCTGCCCATCACCGAGGCCCAGGACCACTTCGAGGCCCAGGGCGCACGCGACGGACTCGTCGACGCCTCGGGAGCCCTCCGGGTCATCGCGGTGAGCCTCACGAAGATCTGCAACGATCTCCGCTGGATGGGCTCCGGCCCGAACACCGGTCTCGGCGAGCTGCACATCCCCGACCTGCAGCCGGGATCCTCGATCATGCCCGGCAAGGTGAACCCCGTGATCCCGGAGGCCGTCCTGATGGTCGGCGCGCGGGTCATCGGCAACGACGCGACCATCGCCTGGGCCGGTGCCTCGGGCTCCTTCGAGCTCAACGTGGCGATCCCGGTCATGGGTACGGCGCTCCTCGAGAGCATCCGTCTCCTGTCGAACGCGACCCGGGTCCTCGCCGACAAGACCGTCGACGGCCTCGAGGCCAACCTCGACCGCGCGGCGGCACTCGCCGGCTCCTCGCCATCGATCGTCACCCCGCTGAACAAGATCATCGGTTACGAGTCGGCGGCGAAGATCGCCAAGCACTCCGTCGCGAAGGGACTGACCGTCCGCGAGGCCGTCGTCGACCTCGGATTCGTCGAGCGCGGCGAGATCACGGAGGAGCAGCTCGACACGGCGCTCGACGTCCTCTCGATGACGCACCCCGGCTGAGTCGACCCGCTCGTCGAACGACCGAACGGCCCCGGAACCCTCGCGGTCCCGGGGCCGTCTCCGTCCGAGCGGTCACGCCGAGGCGGCGATGGCGCACCAGCAGCCGAGGAGCAGGAACGGGCCGAGCGGGATGCGCGTGCGCCAACCGGCGGAGCCACCACGTGAGCGTGCGAGAAGCACGACGACCGCGCCCGTGAGGCCGGCCGAGGAGACCGACACCACCGCGAAGAGCAGTACCGCGGACGTCCCGAAGCAGCCGGCCGCGAGGCCGAGCAGCGCGCCGAGCTTCACGTCCCCCATGCCCAGCCCTCCGAAGAGGGCGCACGCGTACAGGACGGCGCCGACCGCGAACCCCATCAGGAGCGGTTCGAGCAGGGGCATCTGACGCACCGCTGCATCGACCGCGCTGACCGGCACCGCGATGGCGAGCGCCGGCAGCACGAGACGGTTCGGGAGCCGCCGCTCCGCGATGTCGATGCGCACGAGCGGCGGCGTGATGCACGCGAGCCATGCGAGCACGATGACGACCGGACGCGGGTCGGGGCCGAGCCGGGCCACCGTGACGGCCACGAGCAGCAGCGTCGAGCCGGCCATCGCCGCGGTAGCGACACGCGGGCGGAGCCGCCTGCCGGTGGAAGTCGGTCGCGAGGGCATCCCGTCAGGATAGGAGGATCCTCATGCCGGCCTTCGGCGTTCTCCACAGGCGGTCGGAGCCGGCGGAGCGAGCCTCGCGAGCCCGCTCCGCCGACGGCCGCTAGGCCAGTTCGTTCCCTTCGAGCATCTCGGTCACGAGTGCCGCGATGGCCGAGCGCTCCGAACGCGTCAGCGTGACGTGTGCGAACAGCGGGTGCCCCTTGAGCGTCTCGATCACCGAGGCGACGCCGTCGTGTCGGCCGACGCGCAGGTTGTCGCGCTGGGCGACGTCGTGCGTGAGGACGACCCGCGAGTTCTGCCCGATCCGGCTGAGGACCGTGAGGAGGACGTTGCGCTCGAGCGACTGGGCCTCATCGACGATCACGAAGGCGTCGTGGAGCGACCGGCCGCGGATGTGCGTCAGCGGGAGCACCTCGAGGATCCCCCGCTCCACCACCTCGTCGAGCACGTTCTGCGAGACGACCGCGCCGAGCGTGTCGAAGATCGCCTGCCCCCAGGGGTTCATCTTCTCGCCCTGATCGCCGGGCAGGTACCCGAGCTCCTGGCCGCCGACCGCGTACAGCGGGCGGAACACCATGATCTTCTTGTGCGCCTGTCGCTCGAGGACGGCCTCCAGACCCGCGCAGAGGGCGAGCGCGGACTTCCCCGTCCCTGCTCGACCTCCTAGCGAGAGGATCCCGATCTCGGGGTCGAGCAGGAGGTCGATCGCGAGCCGCTGCTCGGCCGAGCGTCCGTGCAGACCGAAGACGTCGCGGTCGCCGCGGACGAGCTTGTAGCTGCGCTTGCCCGTGACCCGCCCGAGTGCGGATCCCCGGTCGGAGTGGATCACGAGGCCCGTGTTGATCGGCAGGTCCTCGATGATCGGCGTCGTCCCCTCCTCGCGCTCCCACAGCGTGCTCATGTCCTCGGAGCCGAGGGTGATCTCGGACATGCCCGTCCAGCCGGAGTCGACCGCGAGTTCCGCCCGGTACTCCTCCGCCTGCAGACCGATGGACGCCGCCTTGACGCGCAGCGGCAGGTCCTTGGACACGACCGTGACCGTCAGGCCGTCGTTCGCCAGGTTCAGCGCGACCGCGAGGATGCGCGAGTCGTTGTCGCCGAGCTGGAGACCGGACGGCAGTGAGGCCATGCTCGAGTGGTTGAGTTCGACCCGCAGGGACCCGCCGTCACCGACGGGGATCGGGAAGTCGAGGCGTTCGTGCTCGATGCGGAGCTCGTCGAGGATGCGGAGCGCCTGACGCGCGAAGTAGCCGATCTCGGGGTCGTTGCGCTTGCCCTCGAGCTCGCTGATGACGACGACCGGGATGACGACGGCATGCTCGGCGAACCGGAAGAGCGCCTTGGGGTCCGACAGCAGCACGGAGGTGTCGAGCACGTAGGTGATCTCGGCCTGCGCCTGATCTCCTCCGCTCGCCGTGTGGTCGGCGGGTCGCCGGCTCGGTCTCGTCGACGCGTCCCGCGTCTCGGTCCCGGCTGACGTGTTCTGGATTTCTCGCGAGGCCACAACCACTCCCACCCCGAGCATCTGATGCTCGGATCACTGTGCGAAACGGCCGCCTGCAGGGTTTCGAGCCGAACTTGTGTGGCCGTCTCGACCGGGCTCCATGCCCGATGAGATGAACGTACGTCCGGCCGCCGACATCGACGCGACGACACGCCCCGTGTCCTGTTACGGGGAGGTGAACAGATGGGGGCCGTCTCCTGGCCCGCCGGTGGTCGGACGACGGCTCAGTAGCTCGCGGCCGTCGCGAACGAGAGCAGCGCGCCGCGCAGCTGATCGAGCGTCTGCCGACTGGTACCGGCGTGCACGCTGAGTCGCACGGCGCCCGCGCGCATCGTCGCGGTGACACCGTGGTTCTCGAGCGAGGTCCACAGCGTGTCGAGGACGGACTCCTCCGGCTCCAGGACGACGATGCCCGCGCGTTCGTGCTCGTCCCGCGACGAGACCACCGCGACACCGAGCTCGTCCGCGAGCTCGATCACCTCGGCCGTGAGCTCGGCGATCGCGGCGTGGACCGTCGCGGTCCCGACGGCGACCGTGTCCTCCAGGGACGCCGCGAACCGCGCCGCCGCGAGCGGGTCGGGCCTGGTGATCGAGTACGCCCGCGCCGATCGACTCGGTGCCGGCGTCGCGCTGAACGGCCAGGCCTCGTCGGTGCCGGTCACGCCCGAGAAGACCGGCTCGAGTCGCTCGACGGCGCGGTCGCTCAGAGCGAGGAATCCGGTGCCCCAGCCTGCGCGCATCCACTTCTGCCCACCCGAGGCGACCACGTCGGCGACGGCGTAGGGGGCGTCGACCACACCGAAGCCCTGGATGGCGTCGACGATCAGGAGGCGGTCGCCGATCACCTCGCGAACGGCTTCGAGGTCGCAGACGTAGCCGGTGCGGTAGTCGACGAGGCTCACGGCCACGGCGGTGACGGTGTCGTCGAGCTGCGCGCGCACGCTCTCGGCCGTCACGTGTCCGCGTCGCGTCTCGAGCCATCTCGGCGTGAGCAGGTGTCGGTGCTCGGCGGCCCGCTCCGCGGCGAGCGGCAGCGTGGGGTATTCCAGGCGGGAGAGCAGGACCGTGCCGCTCAGGCCGAACATCGCGTGCATGAGGCCCTGCGAGGTGTTGGGCTGGGCGACGACCTGGTCGGCTCGGAACCCGGTGAGCGTCCCGACGGCGGTCCGCATCCGTTCGTCCTGACCGTCGACCGCGCCGAGCGTGCCGGGGGTCGCACTCGCGAGCACATCGTTCCAGCGGGCGGCCTCGAGGACGACGGATTCGGCCAACGGACCGACGCTGCCGTAGTTGAGATAGCCGGAGACCTCACCGAATCCCGCTTGGAACATCTCCAACCGGGACGCCGTCTCCGGCTCATCCGGCTCCGAGGCGGGCATGGACCGGCTCATCCGCCGAACCGCCGCTGCCGCCTGGAGAAGTCGCGGAGGGCGCGCAGGAAGTCGACCTCGCGGAGGTCGGGCCCGAGCGCTTCGACGAAGTAGAACTCGCTGTGGGCGCTCTGCCAGAGCATGAAGTCGCTCATCCGCTGTTCGCCGCTGGTGCGGATGACGAGGTCGGGATCGGGCTGGCCTCCCGTGTAGAGGTGCTCGCCGATGAGGTCGGGGGTGAGCAACGCTGCGAGGTCTTCCAGGCTCCGACCCTCGAGGTGGTGCTTGGCGACGATCGCGCGCATCGCGTCCACGATCTCAGTGCGGCCGCCGTAGCCGACCGCGAGGTTGATGTGCATGCCGGATCGATCGGCCGTGCGCTCCTCGGCGCTCGTCAACGCCGTGCGCAACGACTCCGGGAGCCCCTCGCTCGAACCGACGTGCTTCACGCGCCAGTCACGGTAGTGCGACAACCCCTCGGCGAGATCGGCGATGATGTCGACGAGGTCATCCAGCTCGTCCGGTGCGCGGTTCACCAGGTTGTCGCTCGACAGCAGGTACAGGGTGACGACGCCGATACCGAGGTCGTCGCACCAGGTCAGGAACTCGCGCATCTTCGCCGCACCGGCCCGGTGGCCGTGCGCCGCGGTGTCGTACCCGAGCTGCTTGGCCCACCGCCGGTTGCCGTCGATGATCATCGCGACATGGTGCGGCAGCGTCTGCGGAGTCAGCGCCTTCCGGAGGCGCCGTGCGTAGACGCCGTACAGGAAGCCGTCCACCGGTGCGGAATGCCTCGTCATCACCCTGCAACGCTAGTGCAGTTTCCTGCATCGCTCCCAGTACGCGTTCCGCGCCACCCCGTATCCTGGACCCATGACGAGTGGAGACCCCGAGCTGCCGAAGCTGCCGTTGCTCGAGGTCGCAGCCGACGATGCCGCCGCACCGGAGGAGGTCAAACCGACCTGGCGCGGATGGCTGCACGCCGGGATCTTCCCCATCTCGATCGTCGCCGGGATCGTCCTCGTCGTGCTCGCACAGGGTGCGGCCGCGAAGTGGAGTTCGACGGTGTTCGTGCTCACGTCGATGCTGCTCTTCGGGAACTCGGCGCTGTACCACCGGTTCTCCTGGCGCCCCTCGGTCAAGCTCCTCCTCAAGCGGATCGACCACGCCAACATCTTCCTGTTGATCGCCGGCACCTACACGCCGCTCGCCGTGCTCGCACTGCCACCGGCGCAGGGCAACCTCCTGCTCGTGCTCGTCTGGGGCGGCGCGCTCCTCGGCATCGGCTTCCGCGTGTTCTGGATCAACGCCCCGCGGTGGCTCTACGTCCCGCTCTACCTGGCGCTCGGATGGGGTGCGGTCGCGTACCTCGGCGACATCGCCCGCGGCAACTTCGCGACGATGGTGCTCGTCGCCGCCGGTGGTCTGTTCTACACGGTCGGCGCGGTCATGTACGCGATGAAGCGACCGAACCCCTGGCCGGGGCGGTTCGGGTTCCACGAGCTCTTCCACCTGTGCACGGTGCTCGCGTTCCTCTGCCACTGGACCGGGATCCTGCTGATCGCGATCGACCCGGTCTACAACCGCTGACGACCGGCCGCCCACCGAGCGGCGAGGCGTCGCGGTGGTGGTGTCAGCGGGTCGGCTGGTCCGACGGCGGACGAGGGTCGTTCTCGATGCCTGCGGGGCCCGCCTCACCGGTGTCGCTCCCCGCTCGGTCCGCCGCTGCCCGCTCGGCGACCTCGGCCTGGAGCCGCTCGTCGATCTCCGCGCGGTAGTTGACCCGACGCACGCGACGCACCATGTCGATGACGAGGAAGACGACGATGCCGGCGATGGCGAAGGTGATCACGAAGCCCCACGGTCCCGGCGTCACCTGGTTCTCGTCGAACGCCGGCGAGGGCGACGGCGACGGCGTGACCGCCAACAGGACCTCGGTGAACAGGTGGTGCATCATGCGGTTCCTTCGCTGGTGTCGATGCCGTCGAACAGCTCCGACTCTGGGGTGGTCGACGCGACGTGCGACGTGACCAGTTGGTAGTCCTCGAACGGCCATGCGGCACGGAGGACGTCGTTGGGCCAGAAGAAGAACGGCGAGTCGGGTGGCACCTGGCTGCCGTGCGCCCGGAGCGCAGCGTCGCGCGCCTCGAAGAAGTCACCGACGCGCACGTGCGTCGTCGCGAGATCCGGCCGGCCGGCCATCCACTCGCGCATCTCGGCCAGTCGCTCGACCGCCGGGTCGTCGGGGTGGTGCTCCAGCAGGTAGGCGTACACGGCTTCGAGCCGGGCGGGGCTGAACGAGCGGTCGTAGTAGAGCTTGTCGACGCGCCAGGGCTCGCCCGCTTCGGGATAGCGGGCAGGGTCGGCCGCCGCTTCGAACGCGGCGACGCTCACCTCGTGGCACCGGATGTGGTCGGGGTGCGGGTAGCCCCCGTTCTCGTCGTAGGTGACGATGACCTGCGGTCGGAAGGAGCGGACGATGCGCACGAGCACACCGGTCGAGACCTCGAGGGGGATGTCGGCGAAGCTCGCGGGTGGGACCGTACCGTCGTCGCGGGCCATCCCGCTGTCCTGATAGCCGAGCCACCGGTGCTCGATGTCGAGGATCTCCTGCGCCGCGGCCATCTCGAGGCGACGGTAGCCGGGGAGGTCGCGCTCGATCATCGCGACGTCGGCGAGGCCCGGGTTCTGGAGGTCGCCGCGTTCGCCACCCGTGCAGCTGACGACCATGACCTCGGCGCCGAGGCTCCGGTAGTGCGCGAGGGTCGCCGCTCCCTTGCTCGACTCGTCGTCGGGGTGCGCGTGCACGGCGAGCAGTCTCATGGTCATGGTGCTCCGCCTTCCGGCTGGTCTGCGCGAGGGGACCGCTTCGCGACTCGGGACGTGACGACGCGGTCGGGACTCCGCATCCAGGAAGAGGCAATACGCTTGAGGTGTCGACCTCGAGGCGTCTCGCACTCCTGGTCCAGCTTAACCGTTCGAACCGGAGCCCGTGACGTGACCTCTCCCCTGCAGGATGCCGGCCCCCAGGACGCCATCGCGGCGCGATACGGACGCACCCCTGGCAACCGCGCCCGCGACCGCCGCCTCATCTGGCTGGCCGCCGCAGCGTTCGCCGTCGTCTTCATCGCGTGGGTCGTGTGGGCCGGTCTCGACGGCAGTCGGCCGAGCATCGAGTCGCGCAACACGGCGCACGAGATCGTCGACGACACGATGGTCAGCGTGTCCTTCGAGGTCACCGGTCCGCAGGACACCCCCATGGCGTGCTCGGTCCAGGCGCTCAACGAGCAGTTCGCGGTTGTCGGTTGGAAGGTCGTCGAGCTGCCGCCGTCCGAGCAGCGCACCCGCACCTTCACGGAGAGCGTCCGCACCACGGAGCTCAGCAACACCGGTGTCGTCGACACCTGCTGGGTGGTCGAGCACCGCTCCTGACCAGTGACGGCGTCGGCGCGTGCGCCGCACTCCCGCACCGATCGTGCGATACTCGAAGGCAGTACTTCATACGCCCCGGCATTCCGCCGGGGCGTCTGGCATATGACGGGCGTTTCGGCCGTCGTGTGCGGACCCACCATGCAAAGGAGTTCCATCGTGTCCGAGCAGATCCAGGAGACGTTCCTCACCCAGCAGGCCTTCGACCGGCTGCAGGCGGAACTCGAACACCTCAGCACGACGGGCCGCGAGGAGATCGCCAAGCGCATCGAAGCGGCTCGTGAAGAGGGCGACCTCAAGGAGAACGGCGGCTACCACGCCGCGAAGGACGAGCAGGGCAAGCAGGAGGCCCGTATCCGGACGCTCACGCAGATGCTGCGCGACGCCAAGGTGAGCGAGGCACCGCAGTCCAACGGCGTCGTGGAGTCCGGCACCGTCATCACGGCCGTCGTCGCGGGCGGCGAGGAGCGCTTCCTGCTCGGCAGCCGCGAGATCGCGGGCAACACCGACCTCGACGTCTACAGCGAGGGCAGCCCGCTCGGCGCCGCCATCCTCGGTCTGAAGATCGGCGACTCGACCACCTACGAGGCGCCGAACGGCAAGCAGATCACCGTGTCGATCAGCGCGGTGGAGACCTACACCGGTTCCTGATCCAGCAGGTCGCGTCCCCGCGACCGAGCAGACGCACGAAGGGCCCCGCCGATACGGCGGGGCCCTGCTGCGTTCCGTCAGTCGGATCAGTCGTCGACGATCTGCGGGTCGTACCCCGCCTCGCGGAGCGTCTGCACGACGAGGTCGCGGTGGTCGGGCCCGCGCGTCTCGATGCTGAGCTCGAGTTCGACGTCGCTGATCTGCAGGCCGTGGCCGTGTCGGGTGTGCAGCACCTCGATGACGTTCGCATTGGCCTGCGCGACGAGCTCCGCCGTCCGTGCGAGCTGGCCCGGTCGGTCGGGAAGCGGGATGCGCAGGGTCAGGTAGCGGTCCGACGCCGCGAGGCCGTGGCTGACGACCCGCTGCAGCAGGAGCGGGTCGATGTTGCCGCCGGAGAGGATGGTGACCGTCGTGCCGGTCGGCTCGATCTTCCCGGCCAGGATCGCCGCGACACCGGCTGCTCCGGCAGGTTCGACGACGAGCTTGGCGCGCTCGAGGAGGACGACGATGGCCCGGGCGAGGTCGTCTTCGCTGACGGTGACGACCTCGTCCACGAGGGCGCTGATCATCTCGAAGTTGAGCTCTCCGGGACGCGCCACGGCGATGCCGTCGGCGATGGTCGGCTGCACGGTGATGGTCGTCGGGGTTCCGGCCTCCAGCGACACCGGGTACGCGGCCGCGTTCGCCGCCTGGACGCCGATCACGCGGATGGTGCGCCCTTCGAGGGCCGCGCGTTGCTTCATGACGCCCGCGACACCCGAGATGAGCCCGCCGCCGCCGATCGGCACGATGACCGTCTCGACGTCGGGGACCTCCTCGAGGATCTCGAGCCCGAGCGTGCCCTGCCCGGTGATGACGTCCGGGTGGTCGAACGGCGGGATGAGGATGGCACCGGTCTCCGCGGCGAACTCGGCGGCGGCGATCAGCGGTTCCGCCACCGTGTGGCCGCGCAGGATGACGTGCGCACCGTAGTCGCGTGTGGCGGCGAGCTTCGGGAGCGGGACGCCGACCGGCATGAAGATGGTCGCGGTGATGCCGAGCTCACGGGCGGCGAAGGCGACGCCCTGCGCGTGGTTGCCCGCTGAGGCGGCGACGACGCCGCGCGCGCGCTCCTCAGGGGTCAGGCTGGACATGCGGTTGTACGCGCCGCGGATCTTGTAGGAGCCGGTGCGCTGGAGGTTCTCGCACTTGAGGTGCACGGGCACGCCGAGGACGTCGGCGAGGTAGCGGGAGCTCTCCATCGGCGTGCGCTGGACGGTACCGACGAGGGTGTCCCTGGCCCGCTCGAACGCGGCGAGCGACGGGCCGGGGAACACGGGTGTGGTGGTCGTTGAATCGGTCATGGTGTGCGGGGTCCTGGACTTTCTGGGGACGAGGTCTCTCGGAGGTCTTCGCTGGGGTGCTGGGGCTCCTGATCGCCTGGGCGATCCTGCGGCTCGTGGGACGAGCGGGAGCCCGGACGGATTCGCCTGGGGCTCGGGACGGTCTGCCAGATGGCGCCGTCGACGTCCGGCTCCGGCGGAGCGCTGCCGCCGGTCCGCCAGGTGCCGCTGGCGATGGTGTGGACCATCACGTTGATCACGGCCACCACGGGCACCGCGAACAGGGCCCCGGGGATGCCGGCGACGAGCGTGCCGCCCGCGACGGCGAGGACGACGGCGAGCGGGTGGACCTTGACGGCCGTACCCATGATGAGCGGCTGCAGGACGTGCCCCTCGAGCTGCTGGACGAGGAGCACGACACCGAGCATGAGCAACGCGATGACGGGACCGTTGTAGACGAGTGCGAGGAAGACGGCCACGGCGCCGGTCACGACGGCACCGACGATCGGCACGAACGAGCCGAGGAAGACGAGCACGGCGACCGGGATCGCGAGCGGGACGCCGAGGAAGAACGCGCCGAGTCCGATCCCGACCGCGTCGATCGAGGCCACGAGGATCTGCGTGCGGACGTAGTTGCCGAGCGTCCGCCAGCCTGCGCGACCGGCGCTGTCGACGGCGGGGCGTGCCCGTTGCGGGAAGACGCGCACGGTCCACCGCCAGATCGTCCGGCCGTCGATGAGCATGAACAGCAGACAGAAGAGTGTCAGGAAGACGCCCGTCGCGACATGGCCGAGCGTCGAACCGATCGACAGGGCGCCCGAGAGCAGGACCTGGCTGTCCTGCTGGAGCGAGTCGAACGCCTGGGCGATGAAGTCGTTGAGCTGTGCCTCCGTCACGTGCAACGGGCTGGCGAGCAGGAAGGCCTTGAAGTCGCCGTAGGCGGTCATGGTTCGGGCCTGCACGGAGGCGAACTGCGACGTGATCTGCGAGATCGCGAGGAAGATCAGTCCGCTCACCACGGAGAGCGTGCCGATCATCGCGAGCGCGATGGCGAGACCCTTCGGCCAGCGGTGTCGCACCAGGACGTCGACGAGGGGTTTCAGCAGCGCGGAGACGAGGACGGCGATGAGCAGCGGGATCACGATGAGGCGGAGCTGCACGACGAGGAAGACGAGCAGCGCGACGACCGCGGCCACCAGCAGGATCCGCCAGGACCACGCTGCGGCCACGCGCATGCCGCGCGGGACGCTGCTCGACCCGCTCAGGTCCGGTTCGCGCACGGGCGAGGCCGCTTCAGGGAGGAAGCGTCCCCACCAGGTCTTCGGAGTGTCGTCCGCCATTGCTCAAGTGTAGGGCTGGCACATGCCGGTGAGCGCATGCGGACTCCGGTGGGCGGCGTCGCTTCCGCCGGGCTACGGCGGGTGTCCGACGCCGGTGCTAGCGTCGGGCCGTGTCAGCTTCTCTCACCCCCGCCCTCGCCCGACGGATCGCGCTCGGTGCGCAAGGGTTCGGCGCCCCGCAGCGCACGACCCCGGCGGGTACCCGCACCCTGCGATCGACGATCGATCGCCTGGGTCTCCTGCAGATCGACTCCGTCAACGTGTTCGAGCGCAGTCACTACCTGCCGCTGTTCGCGAGGCTCGGCGGGTACGACAAGACGCTCCTCGATCGCCTGACCCTCGGAGCCGACGCACCGTACCGCGAGTACTGGGCGCATGAGGCGGCCTTCATCCCCCGCGACTCGTGGCCGTTGTTCCGGTGGCGGATGCACGCGCACCGCGCGAAGCAGGCCGGCGACGAGACCTCCTGGGCGAGCCAGAACACGGAGATGTTGGATTGGGTGCGAGCGCTCCTGCGCGTCGAGGGGCCACTGAAGGCGAGCGAGATCGAGCACGATGCGAACGTCCGACGCGGACCCTGGTGGGGATGGTCCGATGTGAAACGGGCGTTGGAGGTGCTGTTCCTCTATGGCGAGGTGGTCACGGCCGGTCGCGACCGGTTCGAGCGCCGGTACGCCCTGGCCGAGCACGTGCTGCCGCAGCACCTCCTCGACCTCGACGTCGCCCGGCCCGACGCGATCCGTGCGCTCGTCGAGCAGGCAGCGGCAGCGCAGGGCGTCGCGACCGTCGCCGACCTCGCGGACTACTTCCGGATCAAGCCGCAGACCGCGGTCCGCCGAGCGGTCGACGAGCTCGTGGACGCCGGTGTCCTCGAACCCGTGACCGTGGCCGGCTGGGACCGACGCGGCGGGCCGCAGGAGGCGTGGTTGCACCGCGACGCCCGACGGCCACGACGGATCGAGGGGGCCGCGCTCCTCAGCCCGTTCGACCCCGTCGTCTGGTTCCGCGAACGCGCCCTGCGCATGTTCGGACTCCACTACCGGATCGAGATCTACACGCCGGAGCCCAAGCGCGTCTACGGCTACTACGTGCTGCCGGTGCTCATCGACGGCGAGATCGTCGCGCGCGTCGATCTCAAGAGCGACCGTCAGGCCGGGGTCCTGCGGGTCCAGTCCGCGTGGTTCGAGCGTGGACACCAGGATGGCGTCGCCAGAGGGCTTCGTCCCGTCGCCGATGACGCGATCGCGGGACGCCTCGCGGAGCTCCTCGACCAGACGGCCCGCTGGCAAGGACTCGACGCGGTGGTCGTCGTCGGCCGCGGGACGTTGGCGGCGCCCCTCGCGCACGCGGTCGGCACCCGGCTCCTCCCCGGCTCACCCGCACTGGAGATGGGTACTACTCCCCATGCCCAGCAGGCGCAATCACTCTCAGGGGATGCACACCGACTGCTAAGTTGATGAGCACCTTCATGGTCCGAAACGAGGGGAACCCGCCCATGAGCAACGACGACACCACACCACAGCAACCAGGCCGACCGAACCCGGGCGAGCAGCCGAACCAGCCGTCCCAGGGCGACCAGCAGCCCTCGTACCAGCAGGGTCAGCAGCAGCCCAACCCGTACCAGTCCGGCCAGCAGCAGACGCCGAACCCGTACCAGCAGGGCCAGCACAACCCGTACCAGTCCGGCCAGCAGCAGACCCCGAACCAGGCGCCCCCGGCTCCCTACGGTCAGCAGCAGACCGGTCAGCAGCCCGGCGCCCAGAACCCGTACCAGCAGGGCCAGCAGCCCAACGGCCAGTACGCGACGGCGCAGAACCCGTACGCGACCGGCACCCCGAAGCAGCCGATGGACCCGAAGCAGAAGAAGCGGATCATCCTGTGGTCGTCGATCGCCGGTGGGGCACTCGTGCTCATCGCCGCCGCCGCCATCACCGTCGGCGTGCTGAACAACACGGCGTTCGGCCCGCAGGCGAAGGTCGAGGAATACCTCAAGGCCATCGCCGCCGGTGACGCGAAGCTCGCGACGAGCCTCGTCGCCCCGGACCCCTCGATCGTCGGCAGCACCGACGACGAGTCCGCAGAGCCCGAGGCCACACCGGACCCGTCCGCGTCGGCCGATCCCGATGCCGAGGCGGCAGCCCCCGAACCCGTCAAGCCGACCGCGCTGCTCACCAACGAGGTCCTCAAGGGCGCCGACGAGCGCATCAAGAACCCCGAGGTCGGCCGGGTCTACAACCGCAACGGCGAGGCGCGCGTGCAGGTCACGTACGAACTCGGTGGCAAGAAGTACGAGGACTCGGTCACGCTCGAGAGCGAAGGCAAGCAGTTCCTGTTCTTCGACCAGTGGAAGCTCGCGAGCTCCCTCGTCGGCAGCATCAACGTCTACACCGGTCTCGGTGGCACGGCGTTCAGCGTCAACGGCGTGAACTTCGACGGCGCGTCCGACGAGAGCCTGTTCGCCTACCCGGCCGTCTACACGGTCGCTCCGCCGGAGAGCAAGTTCCTGCAGGGCGATGCCCAGACCATCACGCTGAGCTCGTACAGCGCCGGCGAGGGTTCCGCCTTCATCGACATCGACGTGACCGCCACCGAGGCGCTCACGACGGAGGTCACGAAGCAGGTCGTCGCGATGATCGAGAAGTGCCTCGAGGCCACCACGCTCGACACCACCTGTGGTGTCATGCCGGACTGGCAGCAGAAGCAGTTCACGAGTGTCGGCCCGGTGACCTGGACGCTCACCTCTCCCCCGACCGTCGAGGTCGATGAGAGCGGCTCCTACTTCTACACCTCGGACGGCCGGATCGACGGCTCGTTCGACGCCTCCTGGTACGGCAGCGCCGTGGCGGGTCAGCAGGTGTGGGACACGTACCTGAACTTCCCCGGCAAGATCACGATCGACGCCGACGACAAGGTCACGGTGACGTTCGACTCCGACGAGCAGACCGAGTAGCGGTCCTCGCCTGAACGCCGAATGGGGCGGCACCTTCCGGGTGCCGCCCCATTCGTGTGTCCGGGACCGGGAGGCTCTCGCCTAGAAGCCGCCGCCGATGGTGCTCAGACGCTTGATCCGTTCGACGAGCGGCGGGTGCGTGCTGAACAAGCGGGCGACCGCACCCGGCTTCAACGGATCGGAGATCCAGAGGTGCGCCATGGACGAGTTCTGCTTGGCCATCGGTCGGCCGTACGCGGCGAGCTTCCCCAGTGCGCTCGCGAGCGCTTCCGGGTGACGGGTCGTGAGAGCGCCCGTCGCGTCGGCGAGGTACTCACGCTGCCGCGAGATGGACAGCTGGACGAGCGTCGCGAGCAGCGGTGCCACGAGCATCGCCACGATGCCGATGATGAGCATGACGGGGTTACCGCCGTTGTTGTTGTTCCGGTTGCCGCCACCCCAGATCGTCATCCGGAGGAGCATGTCTGAGAGGAACCCGATCGCGACGACGAGGCCGAAGACGACCATGGACACCCGGATGTCGTAGTTGCGGACGTGGCCCAGTTCGTGGGCCATGACCCCCTCCAGCTCGGCGTCGTTGAGGATCTCGAGGAGGCCGGTCGTCGCGGCCACCATCGCGTGCTGGGGGTCGCGACCAGTCGCGAAGGCGTTGGGCGCCGGGTCGGCGATGAGGTACACCTCGGGCATCGGCGTCCCGGTGGTGATCGCGAGGTTCTCGACGATGCGGTACAGCCTCGGGTTGTCGGCCAGCTCGATCCGCTGCGCACCGGTCATCGCGATGGCCTGCCGCCCGGCGAAGAAGTACTGGATCACCGCGTACACGACGGCCACGATGAGCACCACGATCGTGATCGTCAGGTTCTGGTAGAGATACCCCGCGAGCCAACCGAGCCCGCCGATGATGACGAGGAAGACGACGAAGATCAGGACCGTGTTGAGCTTGTTCCTGGCGATGGCGCGGTACATGGGACTGCGCTACCGCACGTCAGAACTGGACGCGCGGCGGTTCGGCGATCGCCGCGTTGTCGGTGACCTCGAAGAAGTCGTGCTCCGAGAACCCGAGGCCCTTGGCGAACAGGTTGTTCGGGAACACCTTGACCTTGGTGTTCAGCTCTCGGACACCACCGTTGTAGAAGCGGCGCGACGCCTGGATCTTGTCCTCGGTGTCGACGATCTCGGACTGGAGCTGGAGGAAGTTCTGGCTGGCCTGCAGCTGCGGGTAGGCCTCCGCGACGGCGAAGATGCTCTTGAGCGCCTGCTGCATGTGCGTCTCGGCCTCACTCACGGCCGCCGGCCCCTGGGCGGTGAGCGTCTCGGCGCGAGCCTTCGTCACGTTCTCGAAGACGGCCTTCTCATGTGCCGCATACCCCTTGACCGCCTCGATGAGGTTCGGGATGAGGTCGGCGCGCCGCTTCAGCTGGACGGTGATGTCGCTCCACGCTTCCTCGACCCGCACGTTCAGCGTCACGAGCGAGTTGTACGTCACCCAGAAGTAGATGCCGACGATGACGACCAGGGCGACGACGATGAGGACTGGGATCAGCCATTCCATGAGGATGGGCTCCTTGTGAGTCGATGGAGAGCGGGTCCGCTCATTCTACCTGCGACCCGCCGGTCCCCTTGGGGAGTTCGGAGGAAGCACGCAGCAGGCGTGCAGCGCGGGCGCACCGGACACCCGGCGGGCGCTCATTCGCCGAGGACGCGGGCGAGGTACGGGTTCCCGAACAAGCGGCCGGGGTCGAGGCGGTCGCGAAGACGGACGAACTCGTCGAAGCGAGGATAGGCGCCACGCAGGGACGACGCGTCACGGCCGTGCAGTTTGCCCCAGTGGGGCCGACCGCCGAACTCGATCATGATCGCCTCGACGGCGCGGAAGTACTCCCCCGGGTCCTCACGGAAGAAGCGGTGCACGGCGACGTATCCGGTCGCTCGACCTGATGCTGTGGAGAGCCACAGCTCGTCGGCCGCTGCGACCCGGACCTCGATGGGGAAGGAGATGCGCCACCCCCGCTCCTCGATGAGTGCGCGGATCCGGGCGAACGCGGTCGGGAGGTGCTGGAGCGGCACCGCGTACTCCATCTCCACGAACCGCACCGTGCGACTCGTGGTGAACACGCGCGTCGACCGATCGGTGAACTCACGATCGCCGACGAGGCGGTCCGCGAGCCGGTTCACGCGCGGGACGATGGCCGGCGCGACGACGCCCGTGTTGCAGAGGACCCGGTAGACCCCGTTGGCGAGGAGCGTGTCGTCGACCCACTTCGCGACCGCGCGGAGTGGCCTGATGGGCGTGTCACCCGGCAGTCGGTGGTTCGTCTTGGTCAGGGCGGTCGCGGTGTGTGGGAACCAGTAGAACTCGAAGTGGTCGACGGCGGTGGCGCGGTCGAGCAGCTCGGGCAGCAGCTCGTCGAGCGGCTCCGGCCGCTCCACCGCGTGCAGCACGAACGCCGGGACGCACTGCAGCGTGACCTCGACGAGGATCCCGAGCGCTCCGAGCCCGAGCGCCAGTGCCGGGAGGAGCCCTGGCTCCTGCTCGGCGTCCGACGTCAGCAGCTCGCCGTCCGCCGTCACCATCGTCACCCCGACGACCTGTGTCGCGATGCCGCCGAACGCCGCCCCGGTCCCGTGCGTGCCGGTGGAGATCGCGCCGGCGACGGACTGCCGATCGATGTCGCCGAGGTTCGGCATGGCGAGACCGAACGGTTCGAGGAGGCGCGGGATGTCATGGAGGCGCGTGCCGGCGCGGAGGGTCACGCGGCTGCGTTCCCGATCGACCCGGACCAGACCGCTCAGGGCGTCGAGCTCGAGCAGCACCCCGGGCGCCACGGCGATGCCGGTGAAGCTGTGTCCGGCGCCGACCGCCTTGATCGGGAGGCCCGCTCCGGCCGCGGCGCGCACGAGGCGCTGCACCGCACCGACCGTGTCGGGCCGCTCGACCCGCACGGGCCACGCCCGCTCGGTCCGCGCCCAGTTCGTCCACGCTGTCGTCGTTCCCATCAGACGAACCCCTGCCCTTCGCCGCGGTACGTTGGTAGGACGGCTTCCACCCCGTCGTCCCCGACCACGTGGAACGCGTCCACCCGTTCGCTGAGCTCCCCGGACTTCGTGTGCCGCAACCAGACGCGGTCACCGAGCCGGAGCGACGCCGCCGCAGCCCCGGAGACCGGCGTCTGCACCTCGCCGGCCATCTCCCGCGGGAGCATCTCGAGGCCCTCCGGCCACGCGATGAGCGGGAGGCGGTCGAGCCCCGGCGGACCGGAGGCGACCCATCCGCCGCCGAGGATCGTCGCGAGCTCCGGCGACGGCTTCCGGACGACCGACAGACCGAACGCCGCGGCCGGTGCCGGGGTGAACGCCCGGTAGTGGTCGAAGAGGTGTCCGCCGAAGACGCCACTCCCCGCGGCGATCTCGGTCACCGAGTCGTCGGACGCGGTGAGCTCCAGGGATCCCGTCCCGCCGCCGTTGACGAACTCCAGCTCCGCGACCGCTCGGACCTCCGCGACCACGGCGGCACGACGTTCCCGGAGTTCGGCCCACGAGCGTCGCTGGATCGCGCGGAGCGCAGCCGACCACGCCGGTCGACCCGCGAGGTCGTCCCCCTGCCCGGCGATCTGCGCCTCATAGGCCATGATCCCGACCAGGCTGAAACCGGGTCGGGCGACGACCGCCTCCGCGAGAGCCCGGACCTCGTCCGGCGTGCGCAGGGGCGAGCGGCGGACACCGACGTGGCCGAGGGCGGGCGCGCGGAACGAGGCGTCGAGCTCGATGCACACGCGGATGCGTGCGCGTCGCTCCGGAGGCGTCACCGCGTCGACGAGATCGAGGTGGTCGAGGGAGTCGATCATGAGGGTGATCCGCGAGGCCGCCCGTTCGTCGGCTGCCAGCCGCGCGATGGCGCCCCGTTCCGCCGTCGGGTAGCCGACCACGATGTCGTCCACCGTCTCGGACAACCAGAGCGCCTCGGACAGGGAGTAGGCCAGCACGCCGGCGTACCCGGGTTGTCTGAGGAGCGCGTCGATCACCGCTCGGACGCGGATGGACTTGCTGGCGACGCGGATCGGTTTCCCCGCGGCCCGTCGGAGCATGTCGTGCGTGTTGTGGCGGAGGGCTCCGAGATGCAGGACGGCGACGGGCGAGTCGACGTCCGAGACGGCCCGCTCGATACCACCCCAGTACCGTCTCGGGTCGAGCCAGGACATCGGGTCGGACACCCGGCCGCCGGCGGTCAGTTCGATGCTCATCAGCGCACTCCTCGTACTCGGGTGACAGCGACCGCCCCTGCGACGGCGCAGGCCGCGGAGACGAGGTAGAGGCCGGCGAATCCGCCGAGCCAGGCGACGAGGCAGGCGCCGATGAGCGGAGCGGCCGCCTGCGGCACCGCCTGGGCGATGTTCATGATGCCGAGATCCTTGCCGTGCGATGCCGGGTCCGGCAGGACCTGCGTCGCGAGCGCCTGGTCGACCGACATGAAGCACCCGTAGCCGAGCCCGATGAGCGCCGCCGACACGAACCCCATCGGCAGCGAGGGCCAGATCGCGAGCAGGAGTGCGGCGAGCGCTTGTGAGGCGGAGGCCGCGACGACGAAGACGCGTCGTCGCCCGACCCGATCGGACAGTCGCCCGAGCAGGATCGAGGCCCCCACGACGAACACCGTGTAGACGACCGTGACCAGCAGGAGGTCGGTCTCGGCGTCGGCGTCCCCCAGCCCGAACAGCAGGAAGTAGAACAGCAGCGAGGTGCTGAAGGCGTTGCCGAGGTTCACGAGGACGCGGCTGAGCATGGTCCAGGCGAAGTCGGGGTGCCGTCGCGGTGAGATCCAGAGGCTCTCCAGGAGCGCGCGCACGGTGAGTGGCGCGGGTCGATCCCCCGTCGGGAGTGGATCCGGCAGTCGCAGGAACGGCACGACGAGCACGATGAGGAGGACGGCGAGCGCCAGGTATCCCACGACCATCCGGGTGCCGAGCAGGAGCAGGAGGGCGATGCCGAGGATGACCCCGACGGCCTGCGGAGCGGAGATCCACCCCGAGACGAAGCCGCGCTGTCCGACGGGCACCTGATCGGAGATGGTCGCTGTGAGTGCCGCTCCCAGGATGCAGAAGCCGATGATGGCGAGGCACCAGCAGACGCCGATGCCGACGATACCGGTCTGGAGTCCGAGGAGGACGAGCCCCAGGGCGAAGACGAGCGCACCGCCCGCGATCCACGGGCGGCGTCTCCCGAACCGCGACCGTGTGCGGTCGGACAGGGCGCCCGTCAGGGGATACACGACGATGGAGCAGAGTCCGGCCGCCCCGGCGACGACACCGAAGGCGACGACGCTGTCCACCCAGTGCTCGGGAGCGAGCGTCGCGTCGATCTGCGCGGGCAGGAGGAGCTGCAGCGGGGCGAGCTGGGCCATCCAGACGCCCAGCCAGGCGACCGCGAAGGCGGCGACCCAGCGCCCGGTGACCCGACGGTCGGCCGGGTGGTCGACTGCTGCGGTGCCGAGGCCGCTCATCTCGGCCCCGGTTCGGCGAGGGTTGCGACGAGGTGCGCCACCGTCGCGACGAGTCGCCGGGCTTCGGCATCGTCGCGTCGTACCAGCCAGCCGAGTGTCAGGCCGTCGGTGAAGGCGATGACCGTCCGTGCGATCTCGTCGACAGGCTGCGTCCAGGTGCTGCCGCTGACCGTGGCCGCGAGCGCGAGCGCCTCACGCGCGAGCTCCTCGTACCGTCGGTACTGCTCGAGCGCGAGGTGCTCGAGGCCCGGCGTCCGCATCGCGTAAGCGCTGAGTTCCTGCATCGCGGCCTCGCGGGCGGGATCGGCGCGGAGGAGGTCGACGTAGCGTTCGAGGCCGGCACGGACGACGGCCTCGAGGGTGGGCGGATGCTCCTGACCGGTCTCCTCGTCTGTCAGCAGCTCGCCGACGTCGAGGACGACGCGTTCATGCTCGACGACGTGTGCGACCAGTTCGGCGAGGAGTTCGTCGCGGGAGGCGAAGGCGTAGTGGAAGCTGGCGAGCGACATCCCGGCCTCGGCCACGATGGCCCTGGTCGTGGCGGCGGCGACGCCCTCGCCCGCGACGACGCGGAGGGCGGCGCTGATCAGCTCGGCTCGTCGGTCGACGACGGAGATCCTCGGCATCGCAACCCTTCCCGGGGCGCCTGCGGGTCGTGCCGCTCCATCGCGGTCGACTCGACTGGGACGGATGACCCAGTCGAGCCAGTATGGCCGACCGCCCATCGCAGCGCACCTGTCGCGACGGTTTTCCCGTGCGGATCGGCCGAGAATGTGACCCGATCTGGCGCGGGAGGTTGACTTCCCGCGGCGATCTTGGGGGAATGGAGACGGTGACCGGGGAACACGCGCACGCAGGAACAGGAGTCCGATCGAATCGCTCGATCGGACGCGTCGCGATCCTCCTCGCCGTCTTCCTCTCGGCCGGACTCTGGGCGACGACCGTCGCTGGCCCTGCACATGCGACGCCCGAGCCGCTCCCCATTCCGAGCGACAGCGCTGCGGCACCGACTCCACCACCACTCGACGGGCCGACCATCACGAGTCCCGGCTCCGGTTCCTTCATCGGCAGCGGCAGCACCACGGTCACCGGGACGAAGGACGCCGGCACGGGTGTCCAGCTGCAGGTCGGCGACGGTCTTGAGCCGGTCTGCATCCTGCCGCAGGACGACAGCACCGACTGGTCCTGCTCGATCGACCTGCCCGACGGCGGCGGACTGCTCATCACCGCCGTGGAGGTCGGCGGTCCGGAGACGCTCTCCGCGCAGATCTCCGTGTCCGCGCTCGGCCCACCCACCATCACCGAGGGGACGCCGAGCAACGGTGGCGTCCGCGGGACCGCCTACCCCGGGGCGACGGTGACCGTCCGCGCCGATTCCGGTGCCACCTGCAGTTTCGCGGCGGACAGCTCCGGAAGCTGGTTCTGCGTGCTGGGCGAGCCGCTGCCGACCGGCGACCTCTCCGTGACAGCGACGCAACAGGCGTCGTTCAGCGGCGATCAGCGCTCCGACGCGTCCGCCCCGGTCGTGCTCACCATCGACCGCGACGCTCCTGCCCCGCCGGTGATGTCCTCGCCGACGGCGGGACAGGCGATGCCGATGTCGGCGGCGAACTATGCCGGCACCGGCGAGGAGGGCGCGACCGTCACCGTCTTCGCCGACTCGACATCGGTCTGCACGGCGGTCGTCACCGGCGGCGCCTGGAGTTGCTCGGGCGGTGGCGTGCCGGCGGGTGCGCACGTCGTCCTCGCGATCCAGCAGGATGCCGCGGGCAACACGAGCGGGGCGAGTACGGCGATCACCCTGACGTTCGGCGATGCGTCGGCCGTGCCCGGCACACCGGCGCCGTCCGCCTCCCCATCGCCCTCCGACGGCACCGAACCCGCGCCCGCCCCGGGGAAGCCCGCTCCCGGAACGCAGCAGCCGACCCCGTCGCCGAGCGGCGAACCCGCACCAGGCGCCGCTCCGCCCACCGGTGGTGGCGGCCTCTGGTCGGGGACGACGCCGTTCACGCAGACCCTCGCCTCCACGATCGACGGCCGCGGCCAGCCGGTCTGGTGGCTCGCCGCCCTCCTCGCCCTCGCTGCGGTGGCGCTCATCGCGATCCCGGCCCGACTGCTCGCGACCTCCATCGCCCCCTGGCGCGCCACGATCGCCGACCGTCGTCGTGCAGCGGTGACCGGGCGCAACCGACCGAGGGACGAGTTCGAGCGGGGCCCGTCGGTCCCGCTCCCGAGTCGCACGGCGATGGCCGTCGTCACCGCCGTGCTCGCGGCAGGCATCCTCATGTTCGCGCACCCCGTGAGCGGTCAGCCGGCGTATCTCCGGCTGTGGTTCGCCTCGCTCATCGCCGTGGTCGCGATCAACGTCGTGGGCCTCCTCGCGCAGCTCGTCGTCGCCCGCCGAGCCGGGCTGGGGTCGATGCGCGTGAGCGTGCGTGTCGGCGGACTGGTGTCGGTCGGCATCGTCACCGCGCTCTCACGCATCCTGGCCCTGCAGCCGGCGCTGCTCTTCGCGCTGCTGACCGACCTCCGGCCGACGCGGCGACCCGAAACGCATGAAGCCGACTCGTCAGCCGCGGCGGAGACCGATTCCGACGCCATCACGCCGCGTACCGCGGGCTGCCTCGCGTTGGCCCGGATCGCTGCGGCCGCCGGGCTCGGTTCGATCGCCTGGCTCGTGTCGGCGCTGGCCGGCGAGCCGAGCGGCGGCGTGGGCGCGATGTTGGTCGAGGCCGTGAACCTGACCGCGATCGCAGGGATCGGATCCGCGTCGATCGCGCTCCTCCCCCTCGGGCCGCTCGGTGGACGCACCATCCTCGCCTGGTCGAGGCCGGTGTGGCTCGGCAGCGCGTTCGTGGGCTTCACGCTGTTGTTCGGACTCCTGGGCCCGACGGCGACGGTTCCGGGAGCGGGTGACACGCTCGTCGGACTCCTGCTGGGGTCGCTCGCGTTCGCGGCAGTCGGTGCTGGGACGTGGGCCTGGCACCGTCACCTCCGGCCGCTCATCGACACGCGCTGAGCGACGGTCGAACGGTCGGCGGCCGGTTGGCCGATCAGGCCTCAGCCTGCGTCGGCGGGACGCTCGACGGGCAGGCCGCTGGCAGCCCACTCGGAGATGCCCCCGGTGACGTTCACGGCGTCGTAGCCCTGCTGCTCGAGGTAACCCGTGACCCGCGCGCTGCGTCCACCGGAGTGGCACATGACGTACACGGTCTCCTCGCGGGGCACCTCGTCGAGGTGGTCGAGGAAGGATGACATCGGCAGGTGCCGGGCACCGGGCACGCTGGCGACGGCGACCTCGTCGGCTTCGCGGACGTCGATGATGACGGCCTGCTCGAGCTTGCTCAGTTCGGTTGGGGTGATCTCCTGCATCGCTTCAGCCTACCGTCGAGGACGTTCGGCCGGGCCGGAAGATGCGGCGGGCAAGCGTGAGGGCGAGGTAACCCGAATACCTCGCCCTCACTTGAGGCGTCTAGCAACCGGTCGACCAAGAAGCTTGCGGCTTCCGGGACCGGCTCACGGGTGACGCCCCCACCTCGAAGGTAGCGGACTGGAGGCACCTTGCGTGACGCAACACCGACGTGTCGCGTTCGCGTCATCCGTTTTATGCGCCCTATTCAGGGGTCAACGCCCGAGGCATCGTTGTCTCAGTGCGCGCTGTCGGGATCGCGAGGGATGTGGAGCTCACCTGGGTCGACATCGACGTCGCCGGTGTCGTCCGGACCACCGGTCCCGGGGGCGACGTTGATCATGCCGGAGGCGATGTCGGGATCGCGGACGACGGGCTGCCCATCGTCCTGCTTGGCCGCCGTCTCCGCCTCGCTGGAGGGGCTGTAGGTGCGGTCCTTGCTCGTCTGGTCGTCGTCGTTCAGTGCGTGGTCGTGGTCGCTCGGAGTACTCATGCTGAGCACGCTAGTCGCGCTCCCATGCCCGACAGGGACCCTTGCAGGATCGAGACGAACGTGCAGACGGGTACAGCGCGCCGTGCGGGCGTCAGCTCAGTGCAGGCGGCGGAGCGACGCCGACGCGATGACGGGTCGTGCGGCCTCGACGTACGACGCCAGCGTCTCGCGGAGTGCCGCCGCGTTGTCGTCGGTCAGGTCGATCTCGTAGTTCTCGCCGTCGATGCCGAACCGGACCGTCTCCCCCAGCCCGCGTGGGATGTCGGAACCGTCGAGGTCGTCGACGAGCGTCGTGAGCGTGCGGGTAGCCATGCGTCCATCCTTCCATGTGAACAGCGGTGCGACGGAGACTCGAGGCACCATATGCTCACGTCATGAAGGACGCGACGAAGTGGGACGCGACATTGCGAAACGTCCCTCGCACTGCGTGGCCCCAGCTCCTCGGGGAGCACTCCGGACTACCCGGTCCACGAGCGAACCTCAGTCTCCTGGAGGCGCTGCTCCCCCAAGCGGATGAGGCCGATGCCCGCACGCTCCTCGATGACGGCGGTGAATATCAGGCGATGTGCGCTGCGGCCATCCTCGGGAGCCGTGCCGAACGGCCCGAGCCCGAGGGCATCGCCCGCGAGCTGGCCGCGGATGCCCGCTGGCGGGTCCGCGAAGGAGTGGCCATCGGTCTGCAGCATCTCGGAGACAGGAACGCAGCAGCGCTCACCAACGTCGCTCGCGGATGGGCTGCAGACGCGTCGCCGCTCGTGCAACGCGCTGCCGTCGCAGGGATCTGTGAGCCACGACTGCTCCACGACCCGGCTGTCGCAGCGGCGGCCATCGAGGTGTGCCAGATGACGACAGCGTTCCTGGCCGCGTTGCCGCCAGAACGAAACCGACAGCAAGACGCCAGAACGCTCCGACAGACACTCGGGTACTGCTGGAGCGTCGCGGTGGCTGCCCGACCCGGAACGGGCCTGCCCGCGTTCCGCGAGCTCGACGAGCGGCACCCCGATGTCGCGTGGATCATCCGGGAGAACCGACGGAAGGCGCGCCTGACGTCGTTGCTCTGAACGCCGCTCGGTCACCGCCATCGGCCCACGAGGTCGGCGAAGCGCTCGACGAGGGGCGAGCGTGGTCGGAGCTATCCTCCGAGCATGGGGTTTTCCTTGTGGGGTCTGGTCGTCGGAGTCGCGGTCCTGGCACCGAACCTCGTGCTGTGGTGGATCCCACCGAGCGTCGCCATCCCCACCACGCGGGCACCTCGTCCGCTGATCTGGCTCGAACGTGCAGGTCAAGCGTTGTGCCTGGTGGTCCCGACCATCACCGCAGCGGGAGTTCTCAGGTGGGGGTGGGCGATCCCGGCGCTCGTCGCGTTGGCGGGGTACTACGCGATGTGGGGTCGGTATCTGCTCGGCGGTCGCGACGGGACCATGCTGTACCAGCGCTGGTGGTGGGTGCCGATTCCGATGGCAGTCCTCCCGGTCGTGGTGTTCTTCTGTGCTGCAGCGTGGTTGAGCAACCCGTGGATCGCCGTCGCGGCGGCAGTCCTCGCCGCGGGGCACCTCCCGGTGTCCGCGATGGCCGCGCCGTCCGGCCGAACCCGGCGGTGACCCGCTCGCACAACCCACGACCCGTGCATCCCATCAGGAAACGGGCCGATCCGGTGGGGGCGGCCTGGGTGGACGAGATCTTCGCGGTACCCCCGGTGGGGTTCGAACCCACACTGCGGCGATTTTAAGTCGCCTGCCTCTGCCAGTTGGGCTACGGGGGCGTGCACCTCATCGTATCGAGGCGTCGAACGCCGAGAGGCGCATGCCCCGGCGAACCGGATGACATGCGCCTCTCGAGGAACGGAGCGCTGGGCTCCGGTCCGGACTACTTGTTCGCGCTGACTTCCTCAGCGGGCGTCGCGTACGCCTGCTCGTCGTCGGCACCGGTCGGGGCACCGGTACCAGCAGGAGCCTCGGCAGCGGGGGCCTCGGCGGCGGGCGCTGCGGCCTCGGCCGGGGCGGCCTTCGGCTTGCGCTTCACGGGAGCCTTGCGAGCCGGCTTCTCAGCCGCTGCGGGAGCAGCCGGAGCGGCTGCGGGGGCTGCAGCGTCTGCCGGGGGCTTCGGGCGCGACGCGAAGGTCTCGAAGGCCTCACGCGGCGTCTGCACGGCCGACAGCGAGACGATGTCGCGTCCCAGCCAGAAGTTGTTCCACCAGCCACCGAACACGCGGAACTTGCGCTCGAAGCTCGGCATGGCCAGGCCGTGGTATCCACGGTGCGCGAACCAGGCCGGGAGGCCCTTGATCGCGAGGTTGCCGGACTGGAAGACACCGACGCCGATGCCGAGACCGGCGACCGCACCCATGTTCTTGTGGAAGTAGTTCTTCGGCTCCTCGCCGCGGAGGACCGCGGTGATGTTCTTCGCGAGGAGCTTGCCCTGACGGACGGCGTGCTGAGCGTTCGGCACGCAGAATCCACCGACGCCACCACCGCTGAGGTCGGGCACGGCGGAGACGTCGCCGGCCGCCCAAGCACCCTCGACGATGTCGTCGTCGGTACCGACGCGGAGATCGGCGCGGGTCTTGATGCGACCGCGCTCCTCGACGGGGAGGTCGCCACCGCGGACGACGCCCGGGTTCGCCATGACGCCGGCGGTCCAGACGATGAGGTCGGACTCGAACGACTCACCGGTCGAAAGCTCGATCTTGCCGTCGACAGCCGACTGCAGCTGCGTGTCGAGGTGCACGAGCGCGCCGCGCTCGGCCAGGTTCTTGAGGACCCAGTGGCTCGTCTCGATCTTGACCTCGGGCATGATGCGTCCCATGGCCTCGATCAGGTGGAAGTGCGTGTCCTCGAAGGACAGCTGCGGGTAGAACTTCAGCAGCGAGCTCGCGAACGAACGCAGCTCGGCGAAGACCTCGATACCGGCGAAGCCGCCACCGACGACCGTGAAGGTCAGGAGACGGTCGCGCTCGGGCCCGGCCGGCAGGTTCGCGGCCTTGTCGAAGTTGGAGAGCACGCGGTCGCGGATCGCGACGGCCTCTTCGATGGTCTTGAGCCCGATCGCGGTGTCGGCGACACCGGGGATCGGGAAGGTGCGGGAGACGGCTCCGGCGGTGACGACGATGATGTCGTAGTCGACCTCCCAGGGCTCACCGACCTCGGGCGTGATGGTCGCCTTCTTCTCGGCGTGGTTGATGCCCGTGACCTTGGCGGTGATCACGTTGGTGTGCTTCAGGTGGCGACGCGGCGAGACGACCGCGTGACGCGGCTCGATGGAACCGGCGGCGACCTCCGGCAGGAAGGGCTGGTAGGTCATGTAGGGCAGCGGGTCGACCATGGTGACTTCGGCCTCACCACGACGAAGCTGCTTCTCGAGCTTCCATGCGGTGTAGAACCCGGCGTAACCACCACCGACGATCAGAATTTTGGGCACGGCGAACGATCTCCTACGTCAAGACGATTGGTTCAGATGAGTGTCTGAGAATATCGGAACAGGGTACTACTTCTGCAGCACCCGCTTGAAATGCCTGGTAGCGCCTATGACACCGAGCGTGACCAGGCTACCAGTTCCGAGGAGGAGCGCCAGTGGTAGTGACCCGTAGAGCAGGGTGCTCGGCGTCGGGAGGAACGGGTTGGCGCGCACCTCGACGGCCTCGTTCTCCGGAATCGCCGGGGGTACCGGCACCGGTGTCGGCGACGGCTGCTCGGCTCCCGGCTCGGGGTCGGGGACCTGCGGTGCCCGTCGGTAGAGCGTGATCCAGTCGGACAGCTGCTGCTCCGGCGAGGTCGTCGCCGGAGCGACGGAACCGCTGACCGCCTTTGCGGCGTCGATGAGACCTGCGCCGTAGATGGGGCTCTGCGCGGAGTCACCCACCTGCTTCGCCGTGGCCGTCACGCGTTTGATGGCGTCGGCGGCACTGAGCTCGGGCCAGGCGGAGCGGACGAGCGCCACGAGGCCGGAGACGATCGGTGCCGCCCCGCTCGTCCCCTGCCACTGCACGTAGGACCCGGCGGGCGTCACCCCGACGAGTTGCTCGCTCGGCGCTGCGACGGCGATCGTGATGCCCTGGCTCGAGGCGTCGAAGCTCGCCGACCCTTCGCGGTCCACACCGGCGACGGTCAGCACACCCGGGATCGTCGCTGGCGCACCGACCTCGACCGTCCCGCTCCCCCGGTTGCCCGCTGCAGCCACCACGACGACGTCGTGCGAGAACGCGTAGAGGAAGGCGTCGTCCCAGCTCGTCGGCCAGTCGAGGCTGTTGCGCGTCAGTGACATGTTGATGACGTCGGCACCGTTGTCCACGGCCCACCGGACGGCGGTCGCGATCTGGTCGTCCCAGGGGACGACGGCCGATCCGTCGGAGCCGAACCCGACCGAGACGGAGAGCAGGCGTGCCTCTGGCGCCACGCCGATGACCCCGGCACCGCCCGTGCGACCACGACCGGCGATCATCGAGGCGACCAACGTGCCGTGCTCGCTCCCCTCGGAGCCAACCGGTGTCCGGCCGTCGGGACTCCCGAGCCCGGAGACGTCGACGCCACCCGCGACCGCACCGGTCAACTCCGCCGGACCGCTCGCGATGCCGGTGTCGATCACGGCGACGGTGACACCGGCGCCCTTCGTCGTCTCCCACGCCGTCGTGAAGCCGTAGTCGCCGAGCCAGTACTGCATGTCGCGCACCGTGTCCGCCGACGCCGGGAGCGCCTGCGTCCCCACGAGCAGGAGCGTCAGGAGCACCGTGGACAGCGCCGAGAGCGCACCTCGGAGGCCGCGCGGACGACGACGGTCTCCGCGTCGCGGTCCGTCACTCCCCCGCAGGCGACCCCTGTCGCGTGGGGGGCCTATCCCTGCCCCGCCTGGCCGTCCGCGCATGCGCACACCTCGGGGCTCCAGCTCGCGCGGTCGAGCGCGAGGTCGCCGATGGGGTTGACGCCCGGACCAGCCGCGAGGGCGTGGCCGACGAGCGCGTGGAGGCACTTGACCCGCACCGGCATGCCGCCGGCGGAGATCCCGTCGATCTCGGCGACCTCGGCGATGGAGGTGCGGTCGGCGAGGTAGGACGTGTGTGCGGTGGCGTAGTCGGCACGGACCGCTTCGTCCTCGGCCAGGAGCTCGTTGTACTCGTTCATCACCTGCGTCGCCTCGAGCGAGGAGACTGCGGCCGTTGCCGCCGGGTGGGTCAGGTAGTAGAACGTGGGGAACGGCGTGCCGTCGGCGAGGCGAGGAGCGGTGGACACGACGGTCGGGGCGCCGCAGACACAGCGTGCCGCGATGCCGACGACGTTTCGGGCCGGGCGTCCCAGTTGAGCCGACACGATCTCGACGTCGCGCTCGGAGACAGGACCGAAAGGAGGGGTGCTCATGCTTCCATTATCGCCGGGTTCACCACTGCGTCCGGACGTCAGCCGCCGACGGGAGGCGTCGTCTGCGTGGGGGCGGGGGTATCGGTCGCGACCGGGGCCGGCGAGTAGCCGGTGGCGACGAGCGAGGACAGCAGGCCGTCGAGCCAGTCGGACTGCGAGTCGACGAGCGTGTCGCTCACGGGCGTCTCGGTGGTGGGCAGCGACGCCGGGTCGACGTCGTTGATGATGATGTAGCTGACCTCGCCGGGTAGGGCGTAGAACAGGCGGTCGCGTGCCTGTGTCATGACGTAGCTCTGGTCGTTCCAGCGTTCGCGTTCGGCCTGCTGCGCGTCCACCTGCTTCTGGGTGTCGGCGACACCGGCCTCCAGCGCGGCGATCTGCTGTCGCTGCTCGAGGAAGGTCTTGAGGTTCGGTGCGAGGACGACGACCCCGAGCACGAGGATGCCGAGGAGCAGGACGCTGAACCCGGACAGACGCAGACTCCGCAACCAGCCGCCGGCGTCCGACTGGCGTGCCGGGGCGGTCCGGGTCGAGCCGGTGCGCGAGCGCGGTGCGGAGGAACCGGCCGGTGCGGATCGCGGGGCCTTCGTGGTCGACCGTGGCGCGGGTGCTGCGGAGCGTGCGGGCTTCGCGGTGGCTCCCGCCGGACGCTTAGACGACGACGAGGCGCGCTTGGAGGAGGCCGCACCGGCACCCGACCGGGGCTTCGCCGCCGAGCGCTGCTTCGACGAGCCGGAGGACGAGGAGGACGCTGCGCCGCTGCTGGACGGCGTGGACTTCGATTCGCCGCCAGCCGGCATCGATGGCTTCTTCACAGGCGCCTCCCGCACACGACGAAGGCTCTCAGGGGTGCCGATCGGCACCCCTGAGAGCCTTCAGGTGACGATGCTTAGGCGGTGAACCGGGGGAAGGCGCTGCGGCCGGCGTAGACGGCTGCCTGGCCCAGCTCCTCTTCGATCCTCAGCAACTGATTGTACTTCGCGACCCGCTCGCTGCGCGCAGGCGCACCGGTCTTGATCTGGCCCGCGTTCGTGGCGACCGCGAGGTCGGCGATCGTGGTGTCCTCGGTCTCGCCGGAGCGGTGCGACAGGATCGTCGTGTAGCCGGAGCGCTGTGCGAGGGAGACCGCGTCGAGCGTCTCGGTGAGCGTCCCGATCTGGTTGACCTTGACGAGCAGCGAGTTCGCCGCACCCTTGGCGATGCCGTCGGCGAGACGCTTCGGGTTCGTGACGAACAGGTCGTCGCCGACGATCTGGACCTTGGAGCCGAGCTCGGGGGTGAGGTGGGCGTAGCCTGCCCAGTCGTCCTCGGCCAGCGGGTCCTCGATGGTGATGAGCGGGTAGTTCGCGACGAGGTCGGCGTAGTACGCGGTCATCTCGGTGCTGTTGAGCGCCTTGCCTTCGAACTGGTACGCGCCCTCCTTGTAGAACTCACTGGACGCGACGTCGAGGCCGAGCGCGATGTCGGTGCCGACCGTGAAGCCGGCCTTCTCGATGGCCTCGACGATGAAGTCGAGGGCTGCACGGTTGTGCTCGAAGTCGGGGGCGAAGCCACCCTCGTCGCCGAGGCCGGTCGCGAAGCCCTTCGACTTCAGCAGGCCCTTGAGCGTGTGGTACGTCTCGGTGCCCCAGCGGAGCGCCTCACGGAAGCTCGGAGCGCCGATCGGGAGGATCATGAACTCCTGGATGTCGACGCCGGTGTCGGCGTGCGAGCCGCCGTTGATGATGTTCATCATCGGGACCGGGAGGACGTGGGCGTTGGCGCCGCCGACGTAGCGGTAGAGCGACAGGTCTGCGGAGTCCGCAGCGGCACGGGCGACCGCGAGGCTCGCACCGAGGATCGCGTTCGCGCCCAGGCGGCTCTTGTTCTCGGTGCCGTCGAGCTCGATCATGGTGTGGTCGACGAGGCGCTGGTCGTCCGCCTCGATGCCCTCGAGTGCCGGGCCGATCTCGTCGAGGACGGCGTCGACCGCCTTCTCGACACCCTTGCCGAGGTAACGCGCGGCATCGCCGTCGCGCAGCTCGTACGCTTCGAACGCACCGGTCGATGCGCCGGACGGGACTGCTGCACGGCTGACCGTGCCGTCTTCCAGGAGCACCTCGACCTCGACGGTCGGGTTGCCTCGGGAGTCGAGAATTTCGCGAGCGCCTACTGCCTCGATGAGTGCCACTGATGTTCTCCTTGTGGGGATTGGGACGTGGGACGGGTACGACGGCCGCCCGCGCTCAGTCTAGTGACATCGGCTGAACGGGCGCAGAGCCGCCGATCGTCGCCCGAGGCGCGCGGTCAGCGGTCGAGCCGAAAGCTCGACACGATGCCGTGGTGGTCGCTGCCCTCGGCGTCGCCGACGGCGTTGTGGGTCGCGGTCATGCCGCGGACGAAGACGTGGTCGAGTCGCATGAGCGGTGTCCCGGCCGGCCAGGTGAGTCCGAAGCCGCCCTCGCTCTGATTGGGCTCCGACACCTCGCTCTGGAGCGCGGCGAGCGCCCGGTCGGAGGCGGAGGCGTTGAAGTCGCCCATGACGACGATCCGATCCCGGGTGTTCGCCGCGACGGTGTCGGCCAACTCCGCGAGCATCACGTCCCGTTCGGCGTGCGCACCCGGACGCGCGGAGTCGGCGTGGATCACGTAGACGCTCACTGCTCCGGACGGGGTGTCGACGACGGCGTTGATCGCCCGGTACCAGTCGAGGCCGAGCTTCAGCCCGACCGAGTCGGCGATCGGATAGCGGCTCCAGAGACCCACCGTCCCCGTGAGCACGGAGTACGGGTACCGCTCGTCGAGGGTCGCGGCGAGCGGTTCGCGGTCGTGGTCCTCGATCTCCTGGAGCGCGATGAGATCCGCACCACTGGATGCGAGAGAACCCGCGATGACCGCGGGATCGCCCTCCGGCCCGAGGTTCTGGCTGGCGACCGTGAGTGAGGCTTCTGCCGGGACCGCCGAGCGTGCGTCACCCATCGGGACGACGCCGGGGCCGAACAGGAAGGCCCAGACGAGCGTCGGTGCGAGGAGACCGATGACGGCTCCCGGGGTGCGCGCGACGAGGAGGACGAGGAAGAGCACGGGGAGCACGACCCACGTCCACGGCAAGGCGTTGTCCCAGACGAGCCCGAGCCCGAGGATGTCGGGGACGAGGGCGTGGGCCGCGATCAGCAGGGCGAGCGGGATACCGACCGCCAGCGCGAGCGTGGTCGCGCGGCGCCGCACGAGGCTCACCCGGCGGCGGGTGGGGACCGCCGACTCCGGCGCGCGCGGAGGGCGCGCTGCAGGGGCCATGACGCTCATCGGGGGAACCACATCTTCGATCGGGGGGGGGCAGAGCAGGCGGATCACTGGAGGGGTGCGATCCGGCCGAATGGTCCATCCTGCACCGACGAGCTGGGCACCGGCTCGGAAGCGCGCCGAGGAGTGCGAACCGGCTGCGGGAATCGTCAGCCGAGCGGCTTGAACTCGAGTGACTCGAGGGTCGAGTCGGCCGAGACGAACGCGAAGGCGCCGAAGCCGGCTGCCGACACGCGGTCGAGGAGGGCCTTGAGGTTCTTCACGCGCGCTTCGAGACGCACCCGACGCCCCTGGGCGACGAGCTTGGCCTTCAACGCCACCAGTGTCACGGGAGGCACGTCGCGGTCGTGCACGAGCACGACGGCATCCGCGGCCGCCCCCGCGGGGAGCTCGATGAGGTCGACGATGCGCTCGAAGCCGATCGAGAACCCGACCGCCGGCACGTCCTGGCCGAGGAAGCGCCCGATCATGCCGTCGTAGCGACCGCCGCCGCCGAGCGAGTACCCGAGGTCGGGGTGCGCGATCTCGAAGATGGCGCCCGTGTAGTACCCCATGCCCCGCACCAGGAAGGGGTCGAACACCAGCGGGTTCGCGAAAGGGTCCGCCGGTTGTCCCTGGAGGGAGGTGGCCGCGGCGACGGCCTTCCCGAGGGCGTCGAGCTCCGCGACGACGGCGTCGTCCGCACCGAGCGGCAGCGCCTTGCGGATCGCCCGCTCGCCGAAGGTGTTGAACTCCATCGTCTGCGGACGGGAGAAGAAGGCCTCGAGTGCATCGACGGCGGTGGCGTCGACACCGCGGTCGCGCAGTTCGGCTACCACGCCCTGCTGACCGATCTTGTCGAGCTTGTCGATCGTGATGAGCACCTGCGCGTGCTCATCGGCGGGGAAGCCCAGCGACTCGAGCATGCCGATGAGGAGTCGGCGGTCGTTGATCCGCACGCTGCAGCCGGTGATGCCGAGCTCGGCGAGGGCCCCGAGGGTCGCGACGATGAGCTCGGTCTCGGCGAGGTTCGACGACTCTCCGATGACGTCGATGTCGCACTGCACGAACTGGCGGTACCGGCCCTGCTGCGGCCGTTCGCCGCGCCAGACCGGAGCGATCTGGATCGAGCGGAACACCGGCGGGAGCTCGGCCCGGTGCGTCGCGTAGAACCGGGCGAGCGGCACCGTGAGGTCGAAGCGCAGGCCGAGGTCGGTGAGTTCGGTCTGGTTGTCCGCGGCGGCCACGATGGCCTCCGGGGTGAGCTTGCGCCGGAGGATGTTGAACGCCATCTTCTCGTTGTCGCCGCCGAGGCCGGAGTGCAGCCGGTCGTACTCCTCGACCACCGGCGTCTCGATCTCGTCGAAACCGTGTGCGGTGAAGACGCGACGGATGGTGCCCAGCGCGTGCTCCCGACGTGCCTTGTCGGCGGGGAGGAAATCGCGCATGCCGCGCGGCGGGTTCACTGGAGCTGCCATGCCTCAATTCTGGCATGGCGGGGAACGGGCACCGTGAGGCGACGCCCAGCGGCCCCTCACTCAGCCGGCGGTCGGGGAGGCCGCCGAGCGCTCGGCGTCCTGCACGCGCGCGCTCAACCGACGGACGGCACCCCGCAGCGCCCGCTCCGCGTCGAGCCCGCTCGCCCGTGCGGCGGCGACCACGGCGAGGAGCTGCTCCCCCAGGGCGTCCTCGTCGTCCACGACCTCGGCGTCGACCGTCGGGCCCACCCCGAGCGGCACCGCCCTGCCCAGCACCTTGTCGGCGAGGGCGAGCGACGGCATCCCCTGCGGGATCCCCTCGAGCGCGCTGCTGCGCTTCGCCTTCTCCTCGGCCTTCGCGGCGTTCCAGACGCGCACCACGTCCTCCGGGGTCGGCGCTGCTTCGTCGCCGAACACGTGTGGATGACGGTGGACCATCTTGCGGGTGACGGCCTCGGCGACGTCGTCGAAGTCGAAGGGTTCATCGGCGTCGCGGGAAGCGATCTCCGCGTGGAAGACGACCTGCCACAGGACGTCGCCGAGTTCCTCGACGAGTTCGTCGCGCGTCCCGGCCTCGACCGCTTCGACGAGCTCGTAGCTCTCTTCGATGAGGTACGGCACGAGCATCCCGTGGTCGATGCCCTGCGTCCAGACGCAGCGGTCGCGGATCTGCCGCATGGCGTCGACGAGGCGTTCACCGGAGGTGTCGCCGACGGGCTCGCTGCTCACCGACGGGCTCCCCACGGGCGGCGGTCGTCGGTGCTGCCGGTCCTCGAGATCAGTCGCGCGATCCGGTCGCGCGCTTCGGTGAAGGGCGGGTAGACGAGCGACAGCGTGTCCGGGGACAGCGGCTTGGAGAACACCGCCTTCGCGTGACTGAACGTGTCGAAGGAATGGCGACCGTGATACGCGCCCATCCCGCTGGCCCCGACGCCGCCGAACGGCAGACCCGGCACGAGGAGGTGCGCGGCCGGCACACCGAACGCCAACGCGCCCGAGGAGGTGTCGCGCGTGAACCGCTTCCGCGTGGCGCGGTCGTCGCTGAAGACGTAGAGCGCGAGCGGCTTCTCCCCCGCACGGATGTGTGCGATGGCCTGTTCGAGCCCGGACACGTGGAGGATCGGCAGGATCGGACCGAAGATCTCCTCCTGCATGATCGACGCCGAAGCGTCGACGCCGTTCACGACCGTCGGGGCGATGTACCGCTCCGAGGCGTCGACCCCGCCGCCGAGGACCGGTTCGAGACCATCGAGCAGACCGCTGACCCGAGCGAAGTGCTTGTCGGAGATGATGCGGCCGTAGTCGGCACTGTCGGCGGGGTCCGGGCCGTAGAGCGCCGCGATCGCGTCGCGCAGGTACGGGACGAGCCGATCGGCGACCGAGCGCGTCGCGAGCAGGTAGTCGGGGGCGACACAGGTCTGGCCGGCGTTCATGAGCTTGCCCCAGACGATCCGGCGGGCCGCGTCCGCGAGGTCCACGGTGTCGTCGACGTAGACCGGTGACTTCCCGCCGAGTTCCAGGGTGATCGGGGTCAGATGCTCCGCCGCGGCCCGGGCGATGACCTTGCCCACGGCGGCGCCACCCGTGTAGAAGATGTGGTCGAACCGCTCGGCGAGGAGGGCGGTGGCGACCTCCGCATCGCCCTCGACCACCGCGACGGCACGGTCGTCGAGGTACTCCGGGAGGAGGCGCGCGAGTGCGGCGCTCGTGGCGGGTGCGAGTTCGCTCGGCTTCAGCAGGACGGCGTCACCCGCGGCCAGCGCCCCGATGACGGGACCGATGCAGAGCTGGACGGGATAGTTCCATGGACCGATGACGAGGACGACGCCGATGGGTTCCGCCACGACCGTTGCCGACGCCGGGGCGAGAGTGAGCGGCACCGCGACGCGTCGGGGCCGCACCCAACGCTTCAGATGCTTCAGCGTGTGATCGATCTCGCCGACGAGGAGGCCGATCTCGGTGATCTGCGCCTCGGTGCCGCGCTTGCCCAGGTCGGTCGCCAGCGCCCGCTCGAGCTCGCCGCCGCGTTCGAGGAGCAGTTGCTTCAGCGCACGGAGCTGGCGGAGCCGCCAGGCCACGGGCTTGGTGGTGCCGCGGTCGAAGGTCTGTCGGAGCCGGGCCACGGCGTCGGACACGACCACCTTCGGCTCCTGCTTCGTCCGGATGCTGGTCGCCATGGGTTCCTCCGACTCGACGGGATCGTGGGCACCAGCATACGTCCGTCCGCAGACCGACGGCCCGGCCCGGCGACCGGCTACCCGACGCCCGGAGTCGCGAGGAAGCGGTCGACGTCCGCCGCGATCTCGCGGGACGTCGTGTGGTGCAGGTAGTGGTCGGCATCGAGCGGCACGACCTCGCCTCGATCGACGCTCGCCGCCTGCTCCTCATGGAGCGGCAGCCACCCCTCCACCGTCGGGTTGTCCCGCTGGGTGAAGAGCAGCACCGGGAGGTCTGCCGGGAAGGTCTTCCCCTTCGCCGCACGGAAGTTCGCCGCGATGCGCGACATCTCGTCCGAGGACGTCGCACTCGAGGTGTTGCGCAGCGAGATCATCCCGAGTTGCTCACGCGTGTGCTGGTCGTACGGCGGATCCGGGTACGGGTCGCCCGACAGCGCCGTGACGACCCGGGTGATGCCGAGTGCCTTCGCCGCACGCAGGGCGTCGACCGGCAGCGCGGCGTCCATACCCGGCTGGTCGGGCACACTGCTGTCGATGCCGACGAACGCCGTCACCTCGTCGCGGAACCGCTCGACGTAGTCCAGCGCGTAGATCCCCGCGATGGAGTGCCCCATCAGCACGTACCGGTCGACGCCCAGCGCTTCGATTGCCTCGTGGATCTCGGAGACGATGTTCTCGGTCGTTCGCGGCACGTCGGTCTGATCGCTGAGCCCGTAGCCGAAGGGCTCGACCACGACCACCCGGTGGGACGATGAGAGCTCCCCGACGAGCGGCGAGAAGTCGAGCACGGGCGAACCGGTGCCGAAGCCGGGCAGGAGGACGATCGTCTGGTCGCCCTCCCCCGTCACCGACACGTTCATGCGTTTGCCGTCGACCTCGACCCGCTGCCCGTACTCCTCGATGCGCGTGGCCTCGGAAGCCGATGCGGCGGTGTTGACGATGGTGGTCGTGAGGAGCCCGGCGAGCACGAGCGCGACGAGCGCCACGACCCCGGTGAGGACGATGCGGAGGAACTTCTTCATCCCTCCACGCTAGGGATGGACGACGACCGTCGGATCGGCCGCGGGTGCCGACGTCGTCGTCCTGCGGGCCCATCTCCTGCTGCCCGCTAGGACGACGTCGAGCCCTCCGGCAGCGGGTAGATCGCGTTCAGGAACTGCTGCACCCAGGCGATGAGGTCGGTGTCGGCCAGCGGTTCGTCGCCGACGCGCGGCAACGGCACGATGACGGTGTTCGTCTGGGCCAGGTACTTCGCGCCGGGATACATGCGTCGCAGCCGCGTCTGGATGGAGTCGGGGAGGTCGGCGGGCGTGACCCGCAGGTTCGGTCCGACGGCGATGAGGTCGCTGAGTCCCGAGCGCTGCGCACGCTGACGGAGCCGCGACACGGCGATGAGCGTGCTCACCTGCGCCGGCGGCTCGCCGTAGCGGTCGGTGAGTTCGTCGATCACGAGGTCGATCTGACCGTCCTTGGCCGCCGGACCCGACGCGGCGGAGAGCTTCTGGTAGGCCTCCAACCGCAAGCGCTCGCTGTCGACGTACTCCTCGGGGATGTGTGCGTCGACGGGCAGTTCGAGCCGGAGTTCGGTCTGCCCCTCGGCGACGTCGCCGCGGAAGGTCGACACGGCCTCGCCGATCATGCGGAGGTAGAGGTCGAAGCCGACGCCCGCGATGTGGCCGGCCTGCTCGCCGCCGAGCATGTTGCCCGCTCCGCGGATCTCGAGGTCCTTCAGGGCGACCTGCATGCCGCTGCCGAGCTCGTTGTTCGCCGCGATGGTCGAGAGCCGGTCGTGGGCGGTCTCGGAGAGCGGCTTGTGCTCGTCGTAGAGGAAGTACGCATAGGCGCGCTCGCGACCGCGACCGACACGACCCCGCAGCTGGTGCAGCTGGCTCAGGCCGTATTTGTCGGCGCGGTCGATGATGATCGTGTTCGCGTTCGAGATGTCGAGGCCGGTCTCGATGATCGTCGTGCAGACGAGGACGTCGAAGCGACGCTCCCAGAAGTCGACCACGACCTGTTCGAGTGCGGCTTCGCCGAGCTGCCCGTGGGCGATGGCGATGCGCGCCTCGGGGACGAGCTCCGCGAGGTCGGCTGCGACGCGGCTGATGGAGGAGACCCGGTTGTGCACGAAGAAGATCTGGCCTTCGCGCAGGAGCTCGCGCCGGATCGCCGCGCCGACCTGCTTGCCATTGTACGGACCGACGAAGGACAGGATCGGGTGGCGGTCCTCCGGCGGCGTGGCGAGCGTGGACATCTCCCTGATGCCGGTGACCGCCATCTCGAGCGTGCGCGGGATCGGGGTCGCGCTCATCGCCAGGATGTCGACGTTCGTCTTCAGCTTCTTGAGGGCGTCCTTGTGTTCGACACCGAAGCGCTGCTCCTCATCGATGATGACGAGGCCGAGGTCTTTGAAGTGCACCTTGTCGGTCAGCAGCCGGTGCGTCCCGATGATGACGTCGACCGTGCCGTCGGCGAGTCCGGCGAGCGCCTCCCGCGCCTCCTTGTCGGACTGGAACCGGCTGAGCGGACGCAGGTGTACCGGGAACCCGGCGAACCGCTCCTGGAAGGTCTCGAAGTGCTGCTTGACGAGCAGGGTGGTCGGCACGAGCATCGCGACCTGTTTGCCGTCCTGGACGGCCTTGAACGCGGCGCGGACGGCGACCTCGGTCTTGCCGAACCCGACGTCGCCGGAGAGGAGGCGGTCCATCGGGATCTCGCGCTCCATGTCCGCCTTGACCTCGTCGATGGTCTGCAGCTGGTCGGGGGTCTCCGCGAACGGGAACGCCTCCTCGAGCTCGCGCTGCCACGGGGTGTCGGGACCGAAGGCATGCCCCTTCGACGCCATGCGCGCCGAATAGAGCTTGACCAGCTCGACGGCGATGTCGCGGACGGCCTTGCGCGCCTTGCTCTTCGCCTGCGACCAGTCACTGCCGCCCATCTTGCTGAGCTGCGGAGCCTCGCCGCCCACGTAGCGGGTGAGGAGGTCGAGCTGATCCGTGGGGACGAGGAGTTTGTCGCCCGGGTAGCCGCGCTTGGAGGGTGCGTACTCGAGCACGAGGTACTCGCGGGTGCTCTTCACCGGGTTGCGTCCACCGCTCGAGACCTCGCGCTGGGTCATCTCGACGAACTTGCCGATGCCGTGGGTCTGGTGGACAACGAAGTCGCCGGAACGTAGCTGCATCGGGTCGACGACGTTCTTGCGTCGGGTGGCGAGCTTCTTGACCAGGCGCGAATCGTACCCGGCGGTGCGTCCGTAGAACTCGGTCTCGCCGAGCAGCATGAGCTTCGACGCCTCGAGCTCGAAGCCGCCCTCGACGTCGGCCTGCAGCAGATAGGCGACCCCGGGCTCCGGGTCGGCGGGCAGCTCGTCGACCATACGGGCCGCGATCTCGTGCTCGGCCAGGACGTCCGCCGCGCGCTCGACGAGACCGACCCCACGGGCGGCGACGATGACCGTCCACCCCTCGCGGATGCGGTCGGCGACGTGTTCGATGGCGCCTTCGACGTTGCCGTGGAAGCTCGGCACGGTGTCGCCGTCGACCGTGACGGTGAGGAGTTCGTCGAGTTCGAGGTGCTCCGGGAGCGTCTCGACGTCGGGGCCGGCGCGGAAGCCGCTGAAGGTCCACCACGGGTGGTCGGGCGCCGGCTGACCGGGTGCGCTGAAGGTGACGGACTCCTTCAGGGCGCCCAGCGAGATGAAGTCGCCGGAGGCGAGGTCGATCGGCGCGTTCGCACCGACGGTCGCGGCGCTCCATGCGGCGGCGAGGAACTCGCGGTTCGTCTCGGCGAGGCTGATCGACCTCGTGACGACGCGCTCCGGCGAGACGACGGCGACGGCCGCTCCATCCGGCAGGTAGTGCGTGAGGGGGACGAGGCGGTCGACGAGTGCCGGGGTGAGCGACTCCATGCCCTCCACCGCGATGCCCTCCGCGATCTTCTCGAGGATGCCGGTGAGGCTCGGGAACTCGTGCTGCATCTCCGCGGCGCGCTGCCGGACGGCGGGGCTGAGGAGCAGTTCCCGCGAGGGCGGCAGGCGGATCGCGTCGACCGGCTCGGGCAGTGAGCGCTGGTCGGCGACCGAGAACGCCCGGATGCCGTCGACCTCGTCGCCGAAGAACTCGACGCGGTACGGGTGATCGGCGACCGGTGGGAAGACGTCGAGGATGCCGCCACGCAGCGCGAACTCACCACGCCGCGACACCATGTCGACCCTGGTGTACGCGAGTTCGACGAGGCGCAGCGCGATCGCGGCGAGATCGTGTCCGCGACCGCCCTGGACGAGCTCGATCGGAGCGGTCTCGGTGAGGTTGTCGGCCACGGGCTGCAACGCGGCGCGCACTGATGCGACGAGGAGGAACGGCCGCTCCCCCGTCCAGGCGCCGAGCCGCCGCAGCGCCTCCAGGCGTCGGCCGACGATCTCGGCGCTCGGGCTGAGGCGCTCATGCGGCAGGGTCTCCCAGGCCGGGAACTCGACGATCTCGGCCTCGGGCATGAGGTCGCTGAGCGCGGAGCGGAGCCGCTCGGAGTCGCGGCCGGTCGCGGTGACGACGAGGGCAGCCTGAGCGGCGCCCTGCCGTCCGCGCTCGTCCATGAGCGCTGCGAGGAGCGGTGCGCGCAGCCCGTCGATCACGGAGAAGTCCGCACTCTTGCCCGCATATGCGAGGGCATCGTCGATCGTTGCGGCGCGCCGAAGCGCGTGAGTCAAACCCTGAAGCGTCACCGGGACAGCCTACGCCGAGCCACCGACACGCATGACCCGAACGCCTGCCGGCCACCGCTGTCAATCGGCTGCGGACGACGCGTCACGCGGCATCCTGGCGCGCCTGACGCGTCATGATTGACCCATGACGAGCACGGAGCCCCGGTCAGACCGACACCCCGAATGGACCGGCGGCTTCCCGCTCCCCCCGATCCGCCAACCGATCCGCCGGATCGGAGCGCGGACGTTCGACTTCTCGAAGCAGGTCGCGGTCATGGCGATCATCAACCGCACCCCGGACTCCTTCTTCGACCAGGGCGCGACGTTCTCCCTCGACCGGGCCGTCGACGCCGCCGTGACCGCCGCAGAACAGGGCGCCGACTGGGTCGACATCGGCGGAGCCAAGTTCGCCCCCGGGCCCGAGATCCCCACGGCCGAGGAGATCGACCGCGTGCTCCCCGTCGTCGAGGCGCTCGCGGCACGGAGCGACGTCGTGATCTCCGTCGACACCTTCCGCCCCGAGGTGGCCGCGGCCTGCATCGCGGCGGGCGCCTCCGTCATCAACGACACCACCGGGATCCACGACCCGGCCCTCGCGGACGTCGTCGCCGCGAGCGAGGCCACCCTCGTCATCACGCACAGTCTGGCCAGGCCGAGGCAGCCGCATCCCCGTCCCCACTACGACGACGTCGCCGGTGAGGTCGCAGCCTTCCTCGCGGCCCGCGTCGACCTCGCGCTCTCGCACGGCGTCCCCGAGTCACGACTCATCGTCGACCCCGGACACGACCTCAACAAGAACACCGTGCAGACACTCGAACTCACTCGACGGTTCGATGAGATCGCCGCGCTCGGGCTGCCGACGCTGGCCGCGGTCTCGAACAAGGACTTCATCGGCGAATCCCTCGACCGACCGAAGTCGGAACGCCTCGAGGGTTCCCTGGTGTCAGCCGCGGCGTGCATCCTCCTCGGCGCCCGCATCGTGCGGATGCACGCCGTGCCCGAGTCGATCGCGGCCGTGCGGATGACCGAGGCGATCCTCGGCTTCCGCGCACCGGTGGCGCCCGTCCACAACGTCTGATCCGGAACCCTCGAGGAGTCACATGAGCATCCCCAGCATCACGAGCCTGGTCCCCGCGCACGAGCAGCCGCTCTCGATCGACGAACTCGTGGCGTCCTACACCGTCGAGGACCGCTCCGCCACGACCGTCCGTGTGAACTTCGTGACGAGCCTCGACGGCGGGGCGACCGTCGACGGCGTGTCCGGCGGCCTCGGAGGCCCGGCCGACAAGACCGTGTTCGACATCCTGCGCCGACTCGCCGACGTCGTCCTCGTCGGCGCCGGGACCGTGCGCGACGAGGGCTACGGCGCGATGCGCCTCGATGTCGACGCCGCGGCGTGGCGGGATGACCACGACCTCCCTTTGCACCCGGTGTTCGCGATCGTCTCCGGCTCGCTCGACCTCGACCTCCGCTCGGAGGTCTTCACCCAGGCGCCGGTCCGGCCCCTCGTCGTGACGACCGACCGGGCGGACCCCGCGAAGCGCGCGGCGCTCGAGGCGGTCGCCGACGTGGTGGCGTGCGGCGACGAACACGTCGAACCGGCGCGCGTCCGCAGTGCCCTGTCCGACCGCGGCCTCAAGCAGATCCTCTGCGAGGGTGGTCCGGCACTCTTCGGCTCGTTCATCGCGTCAGACGCCGTCGACGAACTCTGTCTGACGATCAGTCCGACCCTCGTCGGCGGGGAGAGTGTCCGGGTCTCCGCGGGTCCCGCGTCCAAGGCGCCGCGACCGATGCGCCTGCGGCACCTCCTGCGCGCGGACGACCTGCTGATCTCGCGGTACGTGCGCGCCTGAGCAATCGGCCTCCGCTGCATCGGACGTTCACCCCTCGTCCGTCTGATATCTCAGATGGCCAGTACTGCTACGCTGGCGGCCTCCCCCATCCGATGACTTCTTGGGATGCTGCATGCGCGTTTCGACCAGCCCACTCCGTCCGATCCTGACCACGACGCTCGTGCTGGCGGTCGGCTGGACCCTCTCGATAAGCCGACCGGCACCGGCTGCAGCGTCGGCCACCGAGCCGCCGACTGACGCAGCAGGGAGCACACGCGGTGAGGTCTTCCACGAGGACTTCGAACGCGCACCCGACACCGGTACGCCCATATCGGTCCGCGACCACCTCGGCCGCTCGGATCTGCGGTTCGACGCCGACGACTTCTGGACCGACCGAGCGGCGTGCAACGGCTTCATCCTGTCCGCTTCCATGACGGGCGCCGAGCCCGGCGACTGCCTGGACGCTCCGAGCGCCCTGGCGCACGTCCGAACCCTCGCCGGGGTGCTGGGTATCCTCAACGGCACCGATCCGATGACCAATTCCGTCATCGCCGCCTACACCCAGACGAATGGCCCCGACGGCGCGGTCGAACTGGAGACGACCACGCCGATCCCACTCGCGACCGGTTCCGGCCGGTTCCTGACCGCCGCCGTGAACGTCGCGTCCCTGAACTGCTTCGCAACGGTCCCGACCGCCCTGCAGCTCGCGCTGCGGACCTCAGACGGCGTCGAGCACCCGGTGTCCGAGCAAGCGATCGACCCGTGCACGGACGACCGTGCCGAATCGTTCAGCCACGGCGGCGTCTCAGCTCGCGCCGGACACTTCACCGCAGATGCGTCGATGCTGGTGGACGCGGCATCGATCGGTGTCGTCATGCGCAACGAACACGGCGGTGGCTTCGGCAACGACCACGCCTTCGACGACCTGAGCATCATCGACGTGACCCCGACCCTCGATGTCGAGCTGTCGCAGGGCACCGCCTCCGTCGGCGAGACGGTCCGTCTCCGCTTCGTCGTGCGCAACACGCCGGAACTCGCCGCGAAGGCCGGTTGGTCCGTGCAGACGGCCTTGCCTGGTGGGCTCACGGTCGCCGCCGATCCGCGAGCGATCGCGAGTTGCGCGGCTGAGGTGACCGCTCCGGCGTCCGGGGCCGAGATCGGGTTCATCGGCGACCTCGCGGCGGGCGAGCAGTCCTGCACGATCGAGGTCGACGCCACACCGATCGCTCGTGGCGCACTGACCGTCGCCGTGGCGGGTGACGCCCGTCATGGGCTCGACATCGGCTCGCAGCCGACCCTGACCGCCGTCGACCCCGTCGCGATCGAGAGCCCGGCGTCCGGTGCCCTCGTGGAGTCCTCGCGACCCACCTTCGCCGGAACGGGCGAGCCGGGCGCCGACGTCACCGTGCGCGACGGCGAAGGCGACACCGTGTGTGAGACCACCACGGACACGTCCGGTCGCTGGAGTTGTGCGAGCACGGTGGCCGTCCAGTCGGGCGACGCGGTCGTCCGCGTGGAACAGACCGCCTCGGGGCTCAGCAGCACGGACGAGACCGCCTACCGCGTGCTCGTCCCCGCGCTGGCCGTGGAGGGCACCGTCCGCCTCGAGAAGCAGGGCCCCGGCGGGTCGTGGATCCCGATCGCAGGCGAGACCGTCACGGCCGATCCCGGTGACCGGTTGCGCGTCATCGCGACGGTCACCAACACCGGCGAGAACCCGCTGGGCGACATCTCCCTCTCGGAGACACCGGAGACGCGGCTCACCTGCAGCAGCGAGCTCGTCGAGCCGGGTGCCTCGACGGACTGCACCAGCACCGAGGCGCTCGTCCTGACGCCGGACGTGCTCGACGACGGCTCGTTCGTCCACGCGTTCGAGGCGGTCCTGACCGGGTACTCGCGCGCGTCGGACCACGCCGCCACCGGGCCGGTGACTTCCGCCGACACCGGTCGCCTGCCGCTCCCGGACGCGCCCCTCGTCTCGACGGGGACGCTTCACACCTCGCTCGGCATCGTGTGGCGGGTCGCGCCACTCGAACCGCAGGCGCCGTTGGTCCGGACGGGAGCCGAGATCCCGCTCCCCATCGCACTGCTCATCAGCGGACTGCTCGTGGTGGGCGCAGTACTCGTCGGCGCCGGCACGCGCCAGCGCCGACGCGTCCGCTGACCGTTGGGGTGAGCGGCGTCAGGCGCCGTGGAACCGGGTCTGTGCAGCCAAGAGGCCCTCGTTCACGAGGAGCTCGACCGCATCGGCGGCGTCGGAGACCAGCATGGGAAGCTGCTCCCGCTCGGTTCCCGCGAAGTCCTTGAGGACGAAGTCGGCGGCGTCCTGGCGGCCCGGCGGCCTCCCGATACCGACCCGGACGCGCAGGAACTCGGGAGTCTTCAGTGCTGCGGCGATGTCGCGGATGCCGTTGTGTCCACCGTGCCCGCCGCCCTGCTTGAGCTTGATCGAGTCGAACGGGATGTCGAGCTCATCGTGGACGGCGATGACGTGGTCGGGGTCGACCGAGAAGAACTGGGCGAGCGCGGCGGTCGGGCCGCCGGAGAGGTTCATGTAGCTGTTGGGCTTGCCGAGGACGAGCTTCGGACCGCCCGGCACGAGCCGCCCCTCGGCCACGCGCGCGTTGCCCTTGTGGGTCTTGAACGTTCCACCGATGCGCTTCGCGAGCTCGTCGAGGACCATCTGCCCGACGTTGTGCCGGTTGCGGGCGTACTGCTCGCCCGGGTTCCCGAGCCCGACGATGAGCCACGTGTCTGCAGCCATGCTGCCTTCCTGATCGAACGCCTCGGCCCGTCCGGTGAGACCGGCCAGAAACCGAGCGAACCTGCCGCCTGCCATGCACCGAGACTATCGGGGCGGGCGGGCGACAGGTTCGTCTGCTGGAGTGGTGACTACTCGGCGGCCTCAGCCTCGGCTGCGGTCTCCTCGGCGGCAGCCTCAGCTGCCTCGGTCTCCTCGTCGACCGGAGCGGCCGGCACGGCGATCGCGACGATGAGGACGTCGGCCTCGGTGATGAGCGAAGCGCCCTTCGGGAGCTCGAGGTCGCCGGCCAGGATCTGGGCGCCCTCTTCGAGGCCCTCGACGCTGACGGTGACGCGCTCGGGGATGTGGGTCGCCTCGACCTCGAGGCTCACCGTGGTGGCGTCCTGGTTGAGGATGGTGCCGGCGGCGGACTCGCCCTCGACGTGCACGGGGATGTCGACCTGGACCTTCTCGCCCTTCTTGACCACGATGAGGTCGAGGTGCTCGATGATCTGGCGCACGGGGTCCTTCTGGACGTCCTTCACCAGGGCGAGCTGGCCCTTGCCGGCGATGTCGAGCTCGAGCACCGCGTTGGACTTGCGGAGGATGAGCAGCATCTGGTGGCCGGGCAGCGAGACGTGCACGGGCTCGGTGCCGTGGCCATAGAGCACGGCCGGGATCTTACCGAGGGCACGGAGCTTGCGGGCTGCGCCCTTGCCGAACGATTCGCGGAGTTCCGCGGTGACCTTCAGGTCATCGGACATGATGTTCTCCTCACGGGTCTTGCACCCGGTTGGTCGTGCCGCGACGATGCGCGGCGGAATGGATGAGTCAACTCGAACGCGTATCTGCGTGAGGAAAAGCCGGAAGCCAGACCACCGCGTCGATCACGGAAGCTGCCACGGGCCGCTTCCCTCGCCGAAGTTCAGTGGGAGAGTCTATCGCACCGCGCTGAGGCCCGCGACCGCCTCGTCCACGATCTCGTCGACGGTGGCGTCGACGTCCACCACGAACCCCGGCTCGTCGGCGTCCAAGTCCTCGAGGAGGGCGAACTGCGAGTCGAGGAGGGACGGCGGCATGAAGTGACCGCTCCTGCCCTCCATCCGGCGTCCGAGCACCTCGCGCGAGCCGTGCAGGAGGACGAACCGCACCCCGGGCGCCTCCGCGAGGATCGCCTCCCGGTAGGCCCGTCGGAGTGCGGAGCAGGCCATCACGAGCCCGGTGTCCGAGGCGTCGGCGAGCGCTTTGCCCACGAGGGCCAGCCAGGGCCAGCGATCGGGGTCTTCGAGCGGCGTGCCGGCGGCCATCTTCCGCACGTTCTCGAGCGGGTGCAGGGCGTCGGCGTCGACGAAGGGCACCCCGAGCCGGTCGGCGATCAGCACTCCGGTCGTGCTCTTCCCGGACCCGGACACGCCCATGACGACGACGAGCGGTGCATTCACACGGAACCCCCTGTGGTCTCCGACCGTCGGCCGGTGGCCGGCTCGTCCGACCCGCACAGCACGATACCGGACAGCCCCGGACGGTCCGCCCGGACCTCACCTGCGCGCGACGTCATTGAGCGGTGGAGCGACACCTCACTTTGCTACGGTTGCAGGACGGGCCGTGCCCGGATCGACGAGGGTGTCGCCGCTGTCCTGCAGCCGCCCCGTCGACTCCTGAGCACTCGGAACGCTTCCCGCATCACCCACTCTGAAGGAGAACCACATGGTGAACACCGCCGAAGCTCGCGCCAACATCGGCGTCGTCGGTCTGGCCGTCATGGGCAGCAACCTCGCACGCAACCTGGCGAGCCGCGAGGGCAACACGGTCGCCGTGTACAACCGCTCCCCCGAACGCACCGACCTGCTCGTGAGCGAGCACCCCGAGGCCGGCTTCGTCGCGTCGAAGACGATCGAGGAGTTCGCCGCGTCACTCTCGAAGCCGCGCACCGCGATCATCATGGTGCAGGCGGGTAAGGGAACCGACGCCGTCATCCAGCAGCTCACCGAGGTCTTCGAGCCCGGCGACATCATCGTCGACGGTGGCAACGCGCTCTTCACCGACACCATCCGGCGTGAGAAGGCCGTCCGCGAGACCGGCATCAACTTCGTCGGCGCCGGTATCTCCGGCGGCGAGGAGGGCGCCCTCAAGGGACCGTCGATCATGCCCGGCGGCTCCGCCGAAGCGTGGGAGACCCTCGGCCCCATCCTCAAGTCCATCGCCGCGATCGCCGAGGGTGAGCCCTGCGTCACCCACGTCGGCACCGACGGCGCCGGGCACTTCGTCAAGATGATCCACAACGGCATCGAGTACGCGGACATGCAGCTCATCGCCGAGGCCTACGACCTCATCCGTCGCGGCACCGGCAAGTCGCCCGCCGAGATCGCGGAGATCTTCGCCGAGTGGAACCGCGGCACGCTCGAGAGCTACCTGATCGAGATCACCGCCGAGGTCCTCAAGCAGGTCGACGCGAAGACCGGGCAGCCGCTCGTCGACGTCATCCTCGACCAGGCAGGTGCCAAGGGCACCGGCGCGTGGACCGTGCAGACGGCACTCGACCTCGGCATCCCGGTGTCGGGCATCGCGGAGGCCGTGTTCGCCCGTTCGCTCTCGTCGAAGCCGGCGCAGCGCGCAGCGGCCCGCGAGCTCGCCGGTCCCTCCGAGGAGTGGACCGTCGCCGACCCCGACCAGTTCGTCGAGGACGTGCGCCAGGCGCTCTACGCGTCGAAGATCATCGCCTATTCGCAGGGCTTCGACGAGATCGTCGCCGGTGCCGAGCAGTACGGCTGGGACATCAAGAAGGGCGAGATCGCGAAGATCTGGCGCGGCGGCTGCATCATCCGTGCGCAGTTCCTCAACCGCATCACCGAGGCCTACGAGGAGAATCCCGAGCTGGTCGCCCTCGTGACGGCGCCCTACTTCAGCGACGCCGTCGCGGAGGCGCAGGACAGCTGGCGCCGCGTGGTCGTCGCGGCCGCCCAGGCAGGCATCCCCTCGCCGGCGTTCTCGTCGTCGCTGTCGTACTACGACGGCCTCCGCGCCGAGCGTCTGCCCGCAGCGCTCGTCCAGGGCCAGCGCGACTTCTTCGGCGCTCACACCTACAAGCGCGTCGACCTCGACGGCACCTTCCACACGCTCTGGTCGGGCGACCGCAGCGAGGTCGAGCAGGCGGGCTCGAGCCACTAGTCCATCGGCTGCAGACGCAGAACGCCCGGTCCGAGTTCGGACCGGGCGTTCTGCGTCTCAGCAGGAGGTGACGGGCTACGCGGCGCCGTCGAACATGCTCGTCACGGAGCCGTCGTCGAAGACCTCGTGGATCGCGCGGGCGATGAGCGGCGCGATGGAGAGGACGGTCAGCTTGTCGAAGCGCTTGGCCTCGTCGACCGGCAGCGTGTCGGTGACGACGACCGAGTCGATGGCGTCGCTCTGCAGGAGCTCGACCGCCGGGTCGGAGAAGACCGCGTGGGTGGCCGCGACGACGACGCCGATGGCACCGGCGTTCTTGAGCGCCTCGGCCGCCTTGACGATCGTGCGTCCGGTGTCGATCAGGTCGTCGACGAGCAGGCAGACCCGGCCCTCGACCTGGCCGACGATCTCGTGGACGCTGACCTGGTTCGGGACGAGCGGGTCGCGGCGCTTGTGGATGATGGCGAGCGGCGCACCGAGCTTGTCGCTCCAGATGTCGGCCACGCGGACGCGGCCCATGTCGGGCGAGACGACCGTCAGCGTCGACGGGTCGAGCTTCGCACGGAAGTGCTCGAGGAGGACCGGCATCGCGAAGAGGTGGTCGACCGGGCCGTCGAAGAAGCCCTGGATCTGCGCGGCGTGGAGGTCGACCGACATGATGCGGTCGGCGCCGGCGGCCTTGAAGAGGTCGGCGACGAGACGGGCCGAGATGGGCTCGCGTCCGCGACCCTTCTTGTCCTGGCGTGCGTACGGGTAGAACGGGGCGACCACGGTGATGCGCTTGGCGCTCGCCCGCTTGGCCGCGTCGACCATGATGAGCTGCTCCATGAGCCACTCGTTGATCGGAGCGGTGTGCGACTGGATGACGAAGACGTCGGTGCCGCGGATGCTCTCGTCGTACCGGGCGTAGATCTCGCCGTTGGCGAAGGTCCTGGCATCGGTGGGGAGGAGCTCGGAGTCGAGCTCCGCCGCGATCGCCTCGGCGAGTTCCGGGTGGGCTCGTCCGGAGACGAGGACCAGCTGCTTCTTGTTGTCCGCCGTGATGCCTGACACAGACCCTGCCTTCTGCCGGAATGCTCCGGCCTCACTCACGAGTCGACGTTACCAGCCGCAGCCGCGTCGTCCGACACCGCATCCACGGCCGGAGTCGCCGACGCAGCTGCTGCGGCCGTCGCGGCCGCCGTCCCCGGGCGCTTCTGCTCGACCCAGCCCTCGACGTTCCGCTGCTGCGCGACCGTCAGGGCGAGCGCTCCTGCCGGGACGTCCTTGCGGATGACGGTGCCGGCGCCGGAGTAGGCGCCGTCGCCGACGCTGACCGGAGCGACGAGCGTGTTGTGCGCGCCGGTGCGGACGTGCGAGCCGATGGTCGTGCGGTGCTTGTGCACACCGTCGTAGTTCGAGGTGATCGTGCCGGCACCGACGTTCGACTCGACGCCGATCTCGGTGTCGCCGATGTAGCTGAGGTGCGGAACCTTGCTGCCCTCGCCGATCTGTGCGTTCTTCGTCTCCACGAAGGTGCCGATCTTGCCGCGCTCGCCGAGCACCGTGCCGGGGCGCAGGTAGGCGAACGGCCCGACCTCGGCGCCGGCGCCGATGACCGACAGCGTCGCGTCCGTGCGGCGCACCCGGGCGCCCGCACCGACCTCGGTGTCGATGAGGGTGGTGTCCGGACCGATCGTCGCGCCGGACTCGACGACCGTCGCGCCGAGGATCTGCGTCCCGGGAAGCAGGGTGACGTCGGCGTGCAGCCGTGCCTTGATGTCGATCCACGTCGTGGCCGGGTCCTGGACGGTCACGCCGGCGAGCTGCCAGGCGCGCACGAGGAGCGCGTTCAGCTTGGCCGCAGCCGCGCTCAGCTGGGCACGGTCGTTGATGCCCTCGACCAGCCAGGAGTCGCTCACGGGGAGCGCCGAGACCTCGGAGCCCGCGCGCCGCAGGAGGCCGATGACGTCCGTGAGGTACTTCTCCCCCTGGGCGTTGTCGGTGGTGACCTCGGCGAGGGCGTCGCGGAGCTGGCTCACGCCGAAGAGGTAGACCCCGGCGTTGATCTCGTTCACGGCCCGCTCGGCGTCGGTCGCGTCCTTCTGCTCGACGATGTAGTCGAGCGCCCCGGCCTCCGTGCGGATGATGCGTCCGTAGCCGGTCGCGTCGTCGGGCATGGCCGAGAGGATCGTCGCCGCGACGTCGTGGTTGCGGTGGCGTTCGATGAGCGTGGTGAGGGTCGCGGCGTTCAGCAGCGGGACGTCGCCGTTGACGACGAGGACGTCGCCGTCGAAGTCGTCGGGAAGCGCCAGGAGGGCTTGCTCCACGGCGCGACCCGTACCGGGCACCTCGTCCTGGTCGACGATGGTGGCGTCAGGGAGCTCGGACTCGATGGCCTCGACGAGGCGGTCGCGCTCGTGGCGCACGACGGCGATGACGTGCCCGGCGTCGAGCGAGCGGGCGGTCGCCAGCACGTGGCCGACGATCGGCACACCGCCGAGCGGGTGCAGGAGTTTCGGCAGCGCCGACTTCATGCGGGTTCCCTGGCCAGCAGCCAGGATGATGATGGCCAGACGGTCGTCGGTCACGTGTGCTCCCCCTCGGTCCGAGCCCTCGCCCGGTCGGTGATCGGTCGCTCCGCCACCAGGATTCGAACCTGGACCGAACAGCTCCAAAGGCTGCCGTGCTGCCGTTACACTATGGCGGACCACTCAGCCTGACGGCGGAGCGTGGTCAATTCTGCCATGGATGTGCCGCCTCGGAATCAGCTCGCGGCGGCCGATCGAGCCCCAACGCCCGCGTGCCTCGATAATGGTGGGATGCCAGCTAGCACCGATGAGGTCGACCGGATCGTCGACGCCTGGAACCGCGAGCGCCCGGACCTCGACTTCTCGCCCCTCCAGATCCTCTCCCGTGTCGCCCGGCTGTCACGCCACCTCGACCGGGCGCGTCGGGCGGCCTTCACCCGGTCGAACCTGGAGCCGTGGGAGTTCGACGTCCTCGCCGCACTCCGGCGCGCCGGCTCCCCGTACCGCCTCAGTCCGAAGGCCCTGCTGCTCCAGACGCTCGTCTCGAGCGGGACGATGACGAACCGCATCGACCGCCTCGTCGAGCGCGGGCTGGTGGAACGCCAGGGCGACCCCAACGACGGCCGCGGCATCCTCGTGCAGATGACGAACGCGGGACTCAACACGGTCGACGCCGCCATCACGCGCCTCGTCGATGCCGAAGCGGACCTGCTCGACGGCCTGAGCTCGACCGAGCAGGCCCGCCTGACCGTCCTGCTGCGGAAGCTCAGCCTCGACTTCGACTAGCCGGAGCTGGCTCGGTCACTGAGCCTGTCGAAGTGCGCCCTTCGACAAGCTCAGGGACCGGGTGGGGATGGCTCAGGGACCGGGTTGGGATGGCTCAGAGACCGGGTGGGGATGGCTCAAGGGACCGGTTGGGGTGGCTCAGGGACCGGACCGGGGCGGCTCAGGGACCGATCAGCGGCGGAGGATCTTCCGGGCCAGCCAGTTGCCGAAGAACTGGATGAGCTGCACGAGCAGGATGATGATGATCACCGCGGCCCAGGTCACGACCGGCTCGAACTGGCGGAAGCCGTACTGGATCGCGAACGCGCCGAGCCCGCCACCACCGATGAAGCCCGCGACCGCCGACATGTCGACGATGACGACGAACACGAAGGTGTAGCCGAGGATCAGCGGACCGAGCGCCTCCGGGAGGACGATGCTCAGCAGCGTCCGGAGCCGGCTGGCACCCGCGGCTCGAGAGGCCTCGATGACGCCGGGCGACACCGTCAGCAGGTTCTGCTCGACGATCCGGCTGATGCCGAACGTCGCCGCCAGGGAGATGATGAAGATGAACGCGTTCGCGCCGATGCCGGTGCCGATCACGAGTCGTGAGAGCGGTTGGGCCGCGGCGAGGAAGATGATGAACGGGATCGGCCGGAAGATGTTCACGATCACGTTGAGCACGCCGTAGAGCACCGGGTGCGAGTAGAGGTTGCCGGGACGCGTCACATAGAGACCGGTGCCGACGACGAGCCCGGCGATCCCGCCGAAGAGCAGGCTGAAGGAGACGAGGTAGAGGGTCTCGACGGTCGCGTCGCCGAGCTTCGGGAGGAGATCGATCAGTGCGTCCATGTCAGCGCACCTCCGTCACGGTCGCCTGGGATCCGATGGCGGTCAGCGCTCCGTCGATCGTCTGGTCGTCGCCGCGGAGGGCGAGCGTCAGGTGGCCGAACGCGCGACCCTGGATGTCGTTGATCCCGCCGTAGACGAGCTCGAAGTCGACGCCCGCCTGCGCGAGCGTGAGGAAGACGCCCGCCTGCGAGGCGTCGCCGTCGCGGAAGGACAGCGTGACGATGCGCCCGACGTGTCGTTCCTGGAGCACCGCCAGCTCGGCCGGTGACGGGACGCCCTTGATGACCGTCGACACGAAGCGCTTGGACGCGGCGTGCTGCGGGTCGGAGAACACCTCGAAGACGTCGCCCTGCTCGATGACCTTGCCGCGCTCCATGACGGCGACCTTCGTCGCGAGCGACTGGATCACTTCCATCTCGTGGGTGATCACGACGATGGTCACGCCGAGGTCGCGGTTCACCTGCTTGAGCAGCGCGAGAACCTCCTGCGTGGTCTCGGGGTCGAGCGCGCTCGTCGCCTCGTCCGCGAGCAGGATGCGTGGCGAAGTCGCGAGCGCGCGGGCGATGCCGACGCGCTGCTTCTGCCCGCCGGAGAGCTGGTCGGGGTAGTTGTCGGCCTTGTCGGACAGCCCGACGAACTTCAGCAACTCGTCGACGCGCGTACGGATCTCGGCCCGGGGGCGTCCGGCGACCTCGAGCGGGTAGGCGATGTTCTTGCGGACCGACTTGGAGTTGAAGAGGTTGAACTGCTGGAAGATCATGCCGATGCCGAGCCGGAGGTCGCGGAGGCCGCGCTCCGAGAGCGTCGTCACCTCGGTGCCGTCGACGACGATGCTCCCCGACGTCGCGGGCTCGAGCGCGTTGATGAGGCGGACGAGCGTCGACTTGCCGGCTCCCGAGTACCCGATGATCCCGAAGACGTCACCGGCCTCGATGTCGAGGTCGACGCCGTCGATCGCGGCGATCGGCGCGGCGCCCTTCTGCGGAGACGGGTACCGCTTCGCGACGTCTCGGAGGCTGACGAGTGGCATGGGGGTGTCCTCGGTGTGGTCGGGTGGTCAGGAGGCCTGGAAACGACGAAGCGTTCCTGTGGGAGCGGATGACAGCCTCCCACAGGAACGCTCTGAACGTCGGATCAGCCCTTGGCCTTGATGTCCTTCTGGACGGTCTCGAGCGACTTCACGAGGTCCTTGACCGGGGTCTTGAGCGGAACCGCGGTACCGCCGGAGTTCTCCACGACGCCGTCGACGACGGACTTCGTGTCCTGGTAGATCTCCACGAGCTTCGCGTACGTCTCGTTGTCGGCGTCGGCGGCCTTCGCGGCGAAGATGTTCACGTACGGCAGCGCGTTCGGGTCGGACGGGTCGTCCTCGGCGATCGCGTCGGACGCCTTCAGTCCGGAGTCGTTGATGAAGTCGTTGTTGATGATCGCGCCGGTGACGTCCGGCAGCGAGGTCGGCGTCAGCGAAGCCTCGAGCGAGGTGACGGTGACCTTCGACTTGTCGGCGATGATGTCGTCGGGCGTCGAGAAGATGTTGCCGCCGTCCTTCAGCTCCAGCAGGCCTGCGGACTGCAGGACGAGGAGCGCACGAGCCTGGTTGCTCTCGTCGTTCGGGATGGCGATCGTGTCGCCCTTCTTGATGTCCTTGACGCTGTCGACCTTGGTCGAGTAGAGGCCGAGGGGGTAGATCGCCGTCGAGCCGATGGGCGTGAGGTCCCCGCCGGAGGCCTCGTTGTACTGCGCGAGGTAGACGATGTGCTGGAACTGGTTGAGGTCGATCTCGCCCTCGGTGAGTGCCGGGTTCGGCTGCGTGTATTCGCCGAAGTCGACGATGTCGACGAAGATGCCCTCCTTCTCGGCGGCCTCCTTGTACGTCTCCCAGTAGGGGTCGCTCGCGCCGACGACGCCGATCTTGACGGGGTTCGCCTCGGTGCCCTTGTCTTCAGCGGCAGCGCCAGCGCCGCCGGCGCATCCGGCGAGGAGCGCGATGGCGGGGATGATGGCCAGTCCGGCCAGAAGCTTCTTCGAGAAGGTCATTGCTGTGATTCCTCTTTCGGGTGGTGCGCGCCGGTGGACGCTGATTCGACGGTACGTCGGCCGAGTGGGGATGACGAACCGGTGCGTAACACTTCGGAACAGAGCGACGAACGACGTGATTCGGCCGCCGCGAGGAGGCTACTCGACGAGCTCGGAGAGCTCCAGCCAGCGGACCTCGAGGTCGGCGATCTCGCCGTACATGGCCTGGATCTTGGCGCCGAGAGCCGTGATGCCGGCGAAGTCGCTCTGGTCGTGGACCGCGACCTTCTCGTGCGCCTGCTCGATCTGACCGTTGAGCTTGTGGAGCTTGCGGTCGATCGCCTTGATCTCCTGCTGCGCGTTCCGGAGCTCCGCACCGCTCAGCTTCGGCGTCTTCTTGGTCGGGCCACCGCCGGAAGCCGTCGGGCGGTCGTGCTCCTGGGAGCGACTGCCGGCCGTCCCGGCGTTGAGCTCCAGGTACTGGTCGATGCCGCCGGGCAGGTGCCGGAAGTGGCCGTCCATGATCGCGTACTGCTGGTCGGTCACGCGCTCGAGGAAGTACCGGTCGTGCGAGACGACGAGCAGGGTGCCCGGCCACGAGTCGAGGAGGTCCTCCATGGCGGCGAGCATGTCGGTGTCGAGGTCGTTGGTCGGTTCGTCGAGCACGAGGACGTTCGGCTCGTCGAGCAGGATGAGCAGGAGCTGCAAACGGCGGCGCTGACCACCCGAGAGGTCCTTCACCGGCGTCGACAGCTGCGCACTCGTGAAGCCGAGGCGCTCGAGGAGCTGCCCCGGGGTCATCTCCTTGCCGCCGGCGACGTAGCTCGTGCGCTTGCGTCCGATGACGTCGCTCACGCGGTCCTGCTCGTACTCGGCGAGCTCGTCGAGCTGCTGCGTGAGCGTCGCGACCTGCACGGTCTTACCGCGCTTGACGCGACCCTCGGTCGCTTCGACCTCGCCCGTGACGAGACCGAGGAGGGTGGACTTGCCGGCGCCGTTCACGCCGAGGATGCCGGTGCGCTCACCCGGGGCGATGCGCCACTCGACGTCCTTGATGACCGTCCGGTCGCCGTAGGACACGGTGACGTCGAGGATGTCGACGACGTCCTTGCCCAGGCGGGCGGTCGCCATGCCGGCCAGCTCGACCGTGTTGCGCACGGGCGGCTCGTCGGCGATGAGCGCGTTGGCGGCCTCGATGCGGAACTTCGGCTTGGCCGTCCGGGCGGGAGCGCCACGGCGCAGCCAGGCGAGCTCCTTCTTCATGAGGTTCTGGCGCTTGGCCTCGGAGACCGCGGCGGAGCGGTCGCGCTCGACGCGCTGCAGGACGTAGGCCGCGTACCCGCCCTCGAAGGGTTCGACGATGCGGTCGTGCACCTCCCACGTGGCCGTGCAGATGGCGTCGAGGAACCACCGGTCGTGGGTCACGACGAGCAGGCCGCCGGAGTTCTTCGACCAGCGACGGTTGAGGTGCTGCGCGAGCCAGGTGATGCCCTCGACGTCGAGGTGGTTCGTCGGCTCGTCGAGGAAGAGGATGTCGTGGTCGCCCACGAGCAGGGCGGCGAGCGCGACCCGGCGGCGCTGACCACCGCTGAGGTCGGCGACGAGCGCGTCCCAGGCGATGTCGGAGGCGAGGCCGGAGATGACGTCGCGGACCTTCGGGTCGCCCGCCCACTCGTGTTCGTCGAAGCCGCCGACGATGGTCTGGCCGACGGTCTTGTCGTGGTCGAGGGTGTCGGACTGGTCGAGCACGCCGACCGTCACGCCGTTGCGCACCGTCACGCGTCCGGAGTCGGGCTCCTTGCGGCCGGCGAGGAGGCCGAGGAGTGTGGACTTGCCGTCGCCGTTGCGACCGACGATGCCGATGCGGTCGCCCTCGTTCACCCCGATCGTGATGCCGTCGAAGACGACCTTGGTCGGGTACTCGAGGTGGAGCGCTTCAGCGCCGAGAAGGTGTGCCATATCCGGTCAACGATACCGGGCCCGGGCGTCGACCACCGCCCGTGCACCGTAGGCTGCACGGGTGCCTCTGTTCTCCCGTTCCCGCCGACTCCCGTTCGGCCGACGCGACGCCCGGATCACCCTCCTCGACAAGCGGACGCTGCGCTACGAGCTCAGCGTGGACGACATCCCGCAGTCGGTGGTCTCCCTCGCGGATCCCCGCTTGCTCGAGTACCCGTACATCCGGCACATCGCCCGCGTGATCGACGCCGAGGCGCCGGCGGGCGAGGCGCTCTTCGTCGTCCACCTCGGTGCCGGAGCATTGACGCTCCCCCGCTACGTCCAGGCGACGCGTCCCGGATCACCGCAGCTGGTCGTCGAGTTCGAGCCGGAACTGTACGCCGGGATGCTGGACGCGCTGCCGCTCCCGGACGGACACCGGGTCGAGGTCCGCTTCGGTGATGCCAGGGCCGTCGCGGACGAGCCGATCGGCGAAGCCGCCACCACCCCTGGGGACGTCACGGCGTGGCGGGACGCGAAGGTGACCGTCGTCGACCTCTGGGACGCCGCCGTGATCCACCGTCGCGTCGCGAGCCTCGAGTTCTACCGCCGCGTGGCAGCGCGGTCCGCGGACGACGGCGTGATCGCAGTGAACCTGCTCGACGGCAGCCCCTTCGACTACTCGAGACGCCAGGCGGCGACCCTGCGAACCGTGTTCGCGCATGTCGCCGTCGTCCTCGACTTCGATCCGGTCGACGACGAGGGGCCGCTCGGCAACGTCGTCGTCTTCGCGAGCGACGCACCGCTCGCGGCCGTCACGCACCCGCAGCTCTTCGGCGCACCAGCCCCGGAGCAGCTGCACGGTGACGCACTCACGGACTGGATCGACGGGGCGACGGTCATGACCGATGCCGACGGCGAGGACTCCCCCGACCCCGACGACCCCCGCTGGGACTGACGACACCGCCGCCGCCGAGGCCTCCCTATGCGCACCCATCCCATTGCGCTACGGTGGGCGTAGCGCAATGGACCGATCCGACCGGACTCCGGCGTCGCGCGGAGGAGGTTGGTCGGTGCCCGTCTCCCGACGCGTCTCCCGCGCTCAGCAGATGAGCGACCGCATCCTCGACGCAGCCCTCGACCTCATGCGCTCGCATGGCTCCGTCGCCGTCAACATCGAGGCGGTCGCGGAGACCACCGGCGTGGCGAAGACCACGATCTACCGGCGGTACCGCAACCGCTCCGAGCTGCTCACGGCGGCCGTCGCGCGCGCCATGGAGACCCCGGTCGAGATCCCCGAGAACCTCTCGACCTACGACACCTTCACCTGGCTGCTCCACGAAGCCCGGGCGATGATCGAGGACGTGGTAGGCCGGGGCACGATCGCGTCGATCCTGCTCCAGGACGACCCCGAGTTCTCGACGCTGCTCCGCGACCTCACGAGGAACCGGGCACGCGCACTGTCCAACCTGGTCGACGAACGGATCTCCACCGGCGATCTGAAGCCCGGACTCGACGGCCGCCTCGTCGCGACCCTGCTCCTCGGCGCGGTGCTCGGCCAGCTCGTCCGTGGCGCCGACATGGACGACGACTGGGCGGACCAGGTCCTGTCCGTCCTCTGGCCGGCACTGGCCGCATGACGCGAGGCAGCACCCCACCGCACGCTGCGGTGATCTACAACCCGACGCGCATCCAGCTCGAGCGTGTGACGAGGCTCGTCGACGCCTCGGCCGCCGAGGCCGGTTGGGGACCGACGAGCTGGATCCCGACCCGCGAGCGGTCGACCGCGGTCGACCAGGTCGCGGAGGCGCTCGGAGGCGGCGCGTCGCTCGTGATCGCCGCCGGCGGCGACGGGACCGTCCGCGAGGTGGCCGGGGCGATGCGTCACACCCGGACACCGTTCGCCGTCGTCCCCGTCGGCACCGCGAACCTCTTCGCCCGCAACGCCGGGATCCCGATCGACACGGCCACCGCGGTGCGGGCCGCGTTCACCGGAGAGGAACGGAGCGTCGACGTCGGCGTCATCGAGTACCGGAACCCCGACGGCGTCCAGCGCAGCACCCCGTTCCTCGTCATGTCGGGCTTCGGCGTCGACGCGGACATGGTGGCCTACGCCGACCCCGTCCTGAAGCGCCGCTTCGGCTGGATCGCCTACGTCGTCCCGATCGTCCGCGGGCTGTTCCGCCGCGACCGGCCCCGCGTCTCCTGGAAGGAGGACGGCGGACCGATCCGGAGTGGACGGACGCACACGATGTTCGTCGGGAACTGCGGCACCGTCTCGGCGGGCCTCGACGTCCTCCCCGACGCACTCCTCGACGACGGTGTGCTCGACGTCCTCATGGTGCGGTCACTCGAAGGGTGGGACGGCGTGCGCGTCACGCGCTGGCTGCACCGCGCGAACAACCCCGTCGCCCGATTCTCCAAGGGCAGACGGACGCGGGGCCGCCGCGTGCAGCCGAGTGCCGTCGAGACGGCCGGCTCGGCTGGAGGCGCGCTCCGATACCTCCGGGTACGACGCATCGACGTGACGGTCTCGCCGCCCGCCGAATTCCAGGCCGACGGCGACGGGATCGGCCCGGTCTCGGCGGCCAGGCTGACCGTCGACCCCGGTGCGCTCATCGTGCGGTTGCCGGCGACGGCGGCGCGCTCGGGTCGACTCCGGCCCTGAGCCCGCCCTTCGACAGGCTCAGGGACCGGAGGGACGACTCAGGGACCGGAGACTGCTCAGGGACCGGAGGAACGGCTCAGTCCGCGAGGATCTTGCCGGGGTTGAAGTTCGAGCCAGGGTCCGCGCTGTCGAAGAGTCCGCGCATGATCGCGACGCCCTCGGTCGAGATGTCCTGCTCCATCCACGGCGAGTGCTCGACGCCGACCGCGTGGTGGTGCGAGAGCGTGCCACCGTGGTCGACGAACGACTGCTGGATCGCCGACTTGACCTGCTCGTACTCGCCGATCGGGTCGTCGCCGGTGATGAACGCGAAGGTGAAGTACAGGCACGCGCCGGAGTGGTACGAGTGCGAGAGGTGGCACATGATCCACCCGTGCACCCCGAGTTTGTCGTAAGCGGCGTTGGCAGCATCGTTCGCGGCGTCGTAGACCTCCTGCAGGCGCGACCAAGGCGCTGCGGTCTCCGAGACGTCGGCCGCGGCTCCGCGGTCGAGGAGGAAGTCCCGCAGGTACGGGGTGTCGAACTTCTTCTGGTCGTAGAGGGCACCGGGGCCCTTGCCGACGCCGATGCCGCCGTGCTTCCGGACGATCGAGCCGACGAGGCCCTTCTCGTACCGCACGTGCGACGCGCTGCCCTCGTAGCCGATGAAGGAGAGGCACAGCTGCTCGAGGTCCCAGCCCCTGGCCGTGAGCACCTTCATGAGGCCCTTGGTGACCTGCGCCGAGACGCCGGTGCTGGCCTTACGGGTCGCGAGCGAGAAGCCACTCTCACGCGCGTTCGACACCCGGGTGACCGAGGGGCTGGCGTCGCTCTCCGCGATCTCGTGCATCGCCGCGAGCCCGGCCTCCCAGGTGGGGAAGAAGTAGCCGAGGACCTCGCGGACGGCGGGCGTCCGGTGGACCTGCACGGTGACCTCGGTGATGATGCCGAGTCGGCCCTCGCTGCCGATGATCATCTCGCGGACGCTCGGCCCGGTCGACGCACTCGGGACCGGGCGGATCGCCACGATGCCGTTCGGGCGCACCATCCGCAGGCCCTTGGTGATGTCGGCGATGTCGCCGTACTTGTCGGACTGCATGCCCGAGGAGCGGGTCGCGACCCATCCGCCGAGCGTGGAGTGCGTGAAGCTGTCGGGGAAGTGGCCCATCGTCCAGCCCTTGGCGCCCAGCTGCTCCTCGATCGAGGGACCCTGCGCACCGGCCTGGATGGTCGCGAGGCCGGAGCCCTCGTCGATCGACAGGACGCGGTCGAGCCGTCCGAGGTCGAGCGAGATGATGACGCGCTCCTCCGTCGGCTGCGGGTCGAGCGAGCCGGCGATGTTGGTTCCACCGCCGAACGGGATGATCACGGCGTCTGCGGCGACGGCTGCGGCGACGATCGACGCGACCTCCGCCTCGTCAGCCGGGTACACGACCAGGTCGGGCGTGCGCGGCAGGTCGTTCGCGCGGATCCGGAGCAGGTCGCGGATGCTCTTGCCGTAGGTGTGGACGACGCGTTCCTGGTCGTCCGTGGTCACGTGACCCTGGCCGACGAGCGTCGAGAGCTCGGCGATGAACTCCTCGGACGCGCGCGATGCGGGGACGGTGAGCTCGTCGAAGCTGAGGTGCGCCTGCGCAGGCTTCCGGAGGTCGAGACCGACGGCTTGCTTCACGAACGGCGCGAAGTCCGGTTTGTTGCTGTGCTCGAAGGCGACCCCTTCGACTCCCCAGCCCCACCACTTCATGTGCTCCACAGACGTCATCCGGCTTCCTTTCGTGGTGTGTCGATCGAAACGTGTGTTCCCGGCTCGGCCGAGGCGCGCAGTGCGACGATCTCGGCGACGACGCGGTCCATCAGCTGGACGGGCGTCTCGTTCGGCTGCGGGTGGATCGGTTGCCCGAAGACGACGCGCACCGGCGGTCGTCCGGGGACGGGCCAGTTGCGACCCTTCGGCATGGCGGAGTGGGTGCCCAGGACGGCCACCGGGAGGCAGGGGATGCCCTGGCGCGTGGCGAGTGCCGCGGCACCTGGCTTGAACCGGCCGAGCTCACCCGTCCGCGATCGGCCGCCCTCGGGGAAGATGAGGATCGGGACGCCGCTCTCGAGCAGCTCCCGCGACACGCCTGCACGCTTGCGGTCACCCGAGCGGTCGACCGGGAACGCGTTGAAGAAGAGCGCGGCGAAGATGCGGCGGGCGGGGACGTCGAAGAAGTAGTCGGCCGCGACACCGGCTGCGAGGTAGCGCGAGAGCCGACGCGGCATCGCCCCGACGACGAGCGGTGCGTCGAGGTGCGACTGATGGTTGGCGACGACGATGTAGGGCCCGGTGACGCCCGACAGGCGCTCGCGACCCGTCACCGTCACGCGGGTCAGCGACCAGACGAGCGGCTTCAACAGCAGACGCTGGGCGACGAACCGCGCGTTGGCGTGGAGGGAGGAGGTGAACCGCGGCTCTGCGGTCATCGGCGGGCTCCTGACTGGGCGGCGTTGGCGGCTCGACGGCTCGAGGACATCCGGCCGGAGATCCACCGGATGGACGCACGGGGCGCGAACTTGACGAGGGCCATGAGGGCCTTGAAGCGGAGGCTCGGGATGGAGACGACGACCCCCCTCCCGGCGTCGCGGAGGGCGTCGGCGACGAGCCGGTCCACGTCGATCCACAGACCTGACGGGATCGATCGGGTGCTGATGCCGGCGCGATCGTGGAACTCGGTACGGACCCACCCGGGGCACAGGGCCGTGACGCGGACACCTGAGCCGGCGAGCTCGACCGCGAGCGCCTCGGTGTAGGTGGTGACGAACGCCTTCACCGCCGAGTAGCCGCCGGTGGTGATGTACCCCGCCGTGCTCGAGACGTTGATGATGGTGCCGCGTCCGCGTTCCCGCATGGCGCGGGCCGCGGCGCCCGAGAGCGTGGTGACGCTCCGGCACATGACCTCGATCGCGTTGTCGAGTTCGCTCGTGTCGGGGTCGGTGAGGCGGGCGTGCACGCCGAACCCGGCGTTGTTCACGACCACCTCGATCGGCGACGCCTGATCCTCGATCCGTGCGGCGAGTCTCGCGACGTCGGCGCGGTCCGAGAGGTCGGCACTGATCACCTCGACGGTGCGACCGGTCGCGCGCAGTCGCTCGGCCGAGTGCTCGAGCCGCTCGACGTCACGGGCGACGAGCACCAGGTCGAAGCCCCGTCCGGCGAGCGCCGTGGCGAACGCGGCACCGATGCCGGACGTCCCACCGGTGACGAGAGCTGTAGCCATGGGGATCAGAATACGCTACGCGTTGCGTATCGTTGCAAGCTACAGTGATGAGGTCGGATCGTCACGGAATGGAGACGCCATGGTGAACCGGGATTCGCCGCGCGGAACAGCACCCGCGGCCCTCGAGGACGCGGAGCAGGAGAGCGCCATGTTGCGGCCTGCCCACGGCTTCAGCGTCCGCGACTATGCGAAGTCCGCCGTCGGCAGTCGTCGTAAGGAGATCGACGCCGAAGCCTTCGCCGAGACGCCGCTGAGTGCTGAGACGGTCGCGCTGCTCCGCGCCCTGTCGGACATCGAGCGCGCCACCATGCAGTACCTCCGCGGGGTGCTCGTCACCCCCACCCACAAGGACGCCAGGGTCACCGCGTTCCTCATCACCTGGGCGTACGAGAAGTACTGGATCACCGACACCCTCGACACCGTGCTCAAGGCGAACGGGACCCCGCGCGACAAGACGCGTTCGACGGGTCTCCGCCGCACCGTCCACGGTGTGCGCGACCGCTTCGCGCCCATCGGCCAGGCCCTCATCGCGAACGTGCTCGGCGAGGACATCATCGCCTGGCACATGACGATCGGGACGATCGACGACCTCATCACCCACGCGGCCTACCGTGCGGTGCGCGAGCGCGAGCCGCACCCCGTGCTCGACCGCCTCGTCGACGAGATCCTCGAGACGAAGGCCAGGCACCTCGAGTTCTTCACCGCTCAGGCGAATGACCGCCTCGCCGCGTCGCCCCGTGCACAGGGCATCACCCGTCGCCGTATCCGGAACGCCGTGTGGCCCACCGGCTCCGATGCGAACGGCCCCCGACAGACGGCGCGGTTCGCCGCGCTCGTGTTCCGCAGCACCGCCACCTGGAGCGACCCCGCCGTCCTCGGCATCGACGCGTCGATCGACGCGCTGCCCGGTCAGTCGGGCCTCCATCTCGCCGCCAGACTTGCCCGCCGCGGACGCCGCGGCAGCCTCGAGGAGAACTCATGACCGACACCCCCACCCCAGACGCCGAGCAGCCGGACGCCCAGGAGCCGGAGGCTCAAGAGCCCGCGGCCGAGCAGCCCACCACCGTCCCGGATGCCCTCGACGGCGCGCACGTGCTCGTCACCGGCGGCACCGGCTTCCTCGGCCAGGCGGTGCTCGAGCGCCTGCTCGCCGATCACCCGACCACCCGCGTCAGCCTGCTCATCCGGAAGAAGGGGTCGGTCCGCGGGAGCGACCGTCTCCAGACACTGCTCCGCAAGCCGGTGTTCAAGGCCTGGCGCGAACGCGTCGGCGCCGAAGCCGCTGCGGCGATCGTGGCCGAACGCGTCAGCGTGATCGAGGGTGGCCTCGACGAGATGGCACTGCCGGCCGACCTCGACGTCGTCATCCACAGCGCGTCGACCGTCTCCTTCGACCCGCCGATCGACGAGGCCTTCGCCACGAACGTCGGCGGCGCGACCACCCTGTACGCGGCGCTCGCGAAGAGCGGCGCGACCCCGCACGTCGTCCACGTCTCAACCGCCTACGTCGGCGGTACGCGGAAGGGCATCCAGCCGGAACGCAGCCTCGCGCACGACGTCGACTGGCGCGTCGAGGCCGAGGCAGCCCGCTCGGCGCGCGTCCGCACCGAGGAGTCGTCCCGTCGTCCGGAGGTCCTGCGCAAGCTCATGCAGACCGCCCGTCGCGAGCACGGCAAGGCCGGCCCCCAGGCCGTCTCGAACGCCGCCGAGGCTGCACGCATCGCCTGGGTCGACGCCCGACTCGTCGCCCACGGCCGTGCACGCGCCGAGAGCCTCGGCTGGACCGACGTCTACACCTTCACGAAGGCGATGGCCGAGCGGGTCGCCGAAGAGCGCTGGGCCGGTGAGGGCAACCGACTCTCCGTCGTGCGTCCGTCGATCATCGAGAGCGCGCTCGCGCACCCCTTCCCCGGCTGGATCGACGGCTACAAGGTCGCCGACCCGCTGATCATCGCCTACGGGCGCGGACAGCTGCCCGACTTCCCGGGCCTCCCCGACAGCGTGCTCGACATCATCCCCGTCGACTTCGTCGTCAACGCGATCCTCGCTGCGGCCCAGACCCCGCCGGAGCCGGCTGCGGCGCGCTACTTCCACGTGAGCTCCGGAGCCAGCAACCCGCTGCCCTTCCACAAGATGTACGCGAACGTGCACAGCTACTTCACGGAGCACCCGATCCCGGCGGACGCCGGCGACATCAGCGTCCCGACCTGGAACTTCCCCGGCGGGCGCGCCATCGAGCGCTCCATCGACCGGCGGCAGAAGGCGACGACGGCGGCCGGCCGGGTCGTCTCCCACCTGCCGGCGAACGCGACCACCCGCGGGTGGCAGGACCGGATCCGCAAGGCGTCGAGCGATCTCGGGTCGCTGCGCGACTTCACCGGGCTCTACCGCTCCTACGTGCAGAGCGAGATCGTCTTCGACGACCAGCGCACCCGTGCCCTGCACGACTCGCTGACGCCCGAGCAGCAGGCGGACCGAGGGTTCGACGTCACGACGATCGACTGGGACGACTACTTCCAGCGCATCCACTTCCCCGCCGTCACGACCCTGACCCGGGCCTTCGCCAACCGCAAGGCGGGCGCCGCGAAGCAGCAGAAGATCCTGCCCGTGCGCGACGACGTCCTCGCGGTGTTCGACCTCGAGGGCACGGTGCTCGCCTGGAACCTCATCGAGCAGTACCTCTGGCTGCGGCTCGCCGCGACCTCACGGTCGCGCTGGCCCATCGAGATCGCCACACTGGGCGCTTCCATGCCGGGGTACATCGGTGCCGAACTCCGCGACCGCGGTGAGTTCATCCGCACGTTCATGCGCCGCTACGAGGGCGTCGACGTGGCGCAGCTCGAGAAGATCGTCCGGGGCGGCTTCGGTAAGGCTGTCCGGTCCCGCCTCCTCCCCCAGGCGCTCGAGCAGATCGCCGCGCACCGGGCGGCCGGTCACCGGACGATCCTCGTCACGGGCACCATCGACCTCATGACGGCTCCGCTCGAGCCGTTCTTCGACGAGGTCGTGGCGGGTGCGATGCACGCCGAGAACGGACGTCTCACGGGCTACCTCGACAGCCCGCCGCTCGTCGACGAAGCGCGCGGCGCCTGGCTCACCCAGTACGCCGAGCAGCACGGCATGGACCTCGCCCATTCCTACGGCTACGGCGACTCCCATGCGGACGCCGCCTGGCTCCAGTTAGTCGGCAACCCGGTCGCTGTCAACCCCGACCACACCCTGTACAAGCTGGCGCAGGCCGGACGGTGGACGGTGCGAGAATGGGCACGAACCACCGGAGGCGTCCGCTCCGAAGACGAACTGACCCGCGCACCGCGCCCCGCACAGCCGAGAGGAGAGCGGACGGCCGAGGACACGATCCCCGACCGCCCCACCGCACATGGCGTTTGACATCGACAAGTTCACCGAGACGAGCGTCTCGGTGAACTGGAGCGACCTCGACTTCGACGAGTTCAAGACGAACCCGCTCCCCGCTTCCACCCTGCGCAGCCTGCGCTACATGTGCGACATCGAGTACCACACGGTCTGCTACCTGCGCGACATGCTCATGACGCCGTCCCATGAGGACGACGAGGTCGGCGCGTTCATGACGATGTGGAACCGTGAGGAGTTCTGGCACGGGGAGGCGCTCGCCGCCGTCCTCGCCGCCCACGACATCACGGTCGACTTCGACGAGCTCAAGGCGACGCGCCTGAAGCTCGGCTGGAAGGACCGCCTCGACCCCATCAAGCAGTCCATCCTCGGCAACCTCGTCGGCACCGACTTCATCGCGGTGCACATGAGCTGGGGCGCCGCGAACGAGTGGTCGGCGACCGCCGCGTACACCCGCCTCGCGCAGTTGGAGCGGCACCCGGTGCTCTCGGTGCTCCTCAAGCGCATCGCGAAGCAGGAGACGCGTCACGTGGCGTTCTACGCGAGCCAGGCGAAGGCACGCCTGGAGTCGTCGAAGAGCGCACGTCGACTCACCCGCTTCCTACTCCGCAAGGTGTGGGGTCCCGTCGGTTCCGGCGTCATGCCCGACTCCGAGGTCACTCACGTCATGGGGCACCTCTTCGGCGACGAGGACGGGCTGGCCGAGGTGCGCCGCATCGACGGGCACATCGCCAAGCTCCCCGGCATGGAGGGGCTCACGATCATCGAGAACTCGCTCCGCGTGCGCGGCGTCGCGGCCTGAACCGCGCCGCCTGGCACAGCAGCCCCGGTCGGATCTCCGACCGGGGCTGCTTCGTGTCGTGCGGGCCGCGTCTCAGCTCTGCGAGACGATGCGGGCGCCGTGGACCGGCCCGTGGGCACGGATGACCTTCAGCCCGTGCGAGGCGAGCGTCACCTGCAGTTCGACGGCGTCGTCGGTGTCGGCCGCCAGGAAGGCGATCGTCGGGCCGGAGCCGGAGACGAGGCTGCCGAGGGCGCCCTGGGAGTCGCCGAACTCGAGCACCTCGCCCAGCACCGGGCGCAGCTGCAGCGCAGCGGCCTGCAGGTCGTTGTAGAGGACCTCTCCGAGGAGGTGGGCGTCGCCCGCCCGCAACGCCTGGAGCACCGCGGCGTCGACCGTCGGCTGGCGACCGGACGGAGAGATGTCGAGGATGTGCCGCGCCCGGTGGGCGTCGAGCTCCTGGTAGACCTGCGGGGTCGACATGCCGAAGTCGGCGAGGGCGAGCACCCACTCGAACTGCCCCTTGGCCAACGCGCTGCTCAGTTGGTCGCCGCGGCCGGTGCCGACCGCGGTGCCGCCGAGCAGGGCGAAGGGCACGTCGGCGCCGAGGCGTGCCGCCAGCGCCAGGAGGTCGTCGCGGCTGCGTTCGGTCCCCCAGAGGGCGTCACAGGCGAGCAGCGTGGCCGCGGCGTCGGCTGAGCCGCCGCCCATCCCGCCGGCGACCGGGACGTGCTTCTCGATCTCGAGCCGGACACCGCCGCGGTACCCGGTCCGTCTCGCGAGGGCCTTCGCGGCGCGGATGGCGAGGTTGCTCGTGTCGGTCGGCACACCCGACACGTCCACCGAGCCGGAGAACGACACACTGAAGTCGTCGGCCGGGTACGCGTGCACGTCCTCGTACAGCGAGATCGCCTGGTACGCGGTCGCGACGTCGTGGTAGCCGTCGTCCATCACTTCGCCGACTTTGAGGAAGACGTTGATCTTCCCCGGTGCTCGCACGTGGACGTGCTTGAGGATGGCCTCGGTGGTCATTGTTCCAAGTTAGTCGATCGAGCAGGCGCCTCAGACCGCGTCACTTGTCGGAGGAGTCCGCCCAGATGTTGACGTCGGCGCCCTCCGCGAGTCGGTCGATCTCCTCGAGCTCCTCGGTCGTGAACGCGGGGCCGTCGAGCGCCGCCAGGTTCTCGTCGAGTTGCTCGGGGCGGGAGGCGCCGATGAGGGCGGAGGTGATGGCGGGGTTGTTCAGGACCCAGGCGAGCGACATCTGCGCGAGGGTCTGCCCGCGCTCCACGGCGATGTCGTTGAGCGACCGGAGGCGGGTCGCCATCTCCTCGCTCACCTGGCGGTCGGGCAGGGACGGCCGGTTCGTCGCACGTTCGGCCGGGCCGTCGCCGAGGTACTTGTCGGTGAGCAGGCCTTGCGCGAGCGGCACGAAGGCGATGGCGCCGAGGCCGGTCTCGGTCAGCACCTCGGTGAGGCCGTCCTCGACCCAGCGGTTGAGGATCGAGTACGACGGCTGGTGGATCACGAGCGGCGTGCCGAGTTCGCGAGCGACGGCGTGTGCGGCGGCGGTCCGCTCGCCCGAGTACGACGAGATGCCGACGTACAGGGCTTTGCCGGTGCGCACGATCGCGTCGAGCGCGCCCACGGTCTCCTCGATGGGCGTGACCTCGTCGACCCGGTGCGAGTAGAAGACGTCGACGTAGTCGAGACCCATCCGCTCGAGCGACTCGTCGAGGCTCGCAGTCAGGTACTTCTTCGAACCGAAGTTGCCGTACGGGCCTGGCCAGAAGTCGTAGCCGGCCTTCGAGGAGATGATGAGCTCGTTGCGGTACGGACCGAAGTCCTCGCGCATCATGCGACCGAAGTTCGTCTCGGCGGAACCGTAGGGCGGGCCGTAGTTGTTCGCGAGGTCGAAGTGGGTGATGCCGTGGTCGAATGCGTGGCGCAGGAGCGCGCGCTGCCCGTCGAACGGCCGGTTGTCGCCGAAGTTATACCAGAGGCCGAGCGAGATCGGCGGGAGGAAGAGCCCCGAGGTCCCGACCTGGCGGTAGTCGTTCCGCGCGTAGCGGTCGTCCGCCGCGGCGTACGGGCGGTGGATGTCGGGGACGTTCAGCGGGAATCGAGCATCAGCGGTCATGCGCCAACGTTATCGTCCCGCACGCACGATCGACAGGAAGTCGTGGACCGTGAGCTCCTCGCCGCGGGCCGTCGGCTTCACCCCGGCGGCCTCCACCTGCTCCGTCGCGGCCTGGGAGCTGCCGAGGACGCTCCCGAGTGCCTGCCGGAGCATCTTGCGACGCTGCTGGAACGCCGCGTCGATGAGCGCGAAGGTCTTGATGCGCTCCTCCTCCGTGCCGATGACGTCGCTCCGCCGCTCGAATCCGACGAGCACGGAGTCGACGTTCGGGATCGGCCAGAACACCTGGCGGCTCACCTGGCCGGCGATGCGCCACGCACCGTACCAGGCGGCCTTCGCGCTCGGGGCGCCGTAGACCTTGCTGCCGGGCACCGCGGCGAGGCGGTAGCCGACCTCGGCCTGCACCATGACGACACCGGCCGTGAGTGAGGTGAAGTGCTCGAGGAAGTGTAGGAGGACGGGCACGGAGATGTTGTACGGCAGGTTGGCGACGAGTCGGTTGGGCTGCGCGGGGAGTTCCTCGATGCGCATCGCGTCCTCGTGGACGACCGACAACCGGTCGATCATGCCCGGTGCCATCTCCCCCACGGTGAGCGGCAGCTGCTTGGCGAGCCGTCCGTCGATCTCGACGGCGACGACGCTCGCGTCGGCCTCGAGCAGGCCGAGGGTCAGCGAGCCGAGGCCGGGGCCGATCTCGACGACGACGTCGCCCGGCGCGACATGCGCGACCGAGACGATCTTGCGGACGGTGTTCGCGTCGATGACGAAGTTCTGACCGAGCTTCTTCGTCGGTGTCACGTCCAGCAGGGTGGCGAGATCTCGGATCTCGGCGGGGCCGAGCAGGGCGACGGAGGCGGTCATCCCTCCAGTATCCCTGATCGTGGAGCCTCCCCTGGGCGATGCCAGCGCGGTGCGCTGGCCCGAGCGCGGGGCATAGCCTCGAGCGCGGGCCTCCGGAGGGGCGCGCTCACGCTCATAGGGCGCGCCCACGCCAGCGCACCGCGCTGGCGCAAGCCGGGTCTCGGGGTGAGCGCGGGTGTTCGGGCGTCAGCGCGGTGCGCTCGCGTCAGCACCGCCGAACGGGTTCGGGCGCGGGGCATAGCCTCGAGCGCGGGCCTCCGGAGGGGCGCGCTCGCGGCTCATGGGGCGCGCTCACTCCAGCGCACCGCGCTGGCGTCGACGGAGGGGAGGGCTCAGTCGCTCCAGGAGCCGTAGACGCGCTCGGTGTTGGACGCGAGCTGCGTCGCGAACGCGGCGACGTCCTCGCCCAGGTGCTCCGCCATGCCGCGCACCGTGTACGGGAGGAGGTACGGCGCGTTCGGCCGACCGCGGAACGGGGCGGGCGTGAGGTAGGGCGCGTCGGTCTCGACCATGATCAACTCGCGGGGCATGATCGCGAGCGCCTCACGCAGCGGTGCGGCGTTCTTGAACGTGACCGTCCCGGCGAAGGAGGCGTACCAGCCGTGCTCGGCGCACAGCTCGGCGAGCTCCGGGCCGCCCGAGAAGCAGTGGAAGACGGTGCGTTCCGGAGCGCCCACGCGCAGGAGCGTCTCGACGACCTCGTCGTGGGCGTCGCGATCGTGGATCTGCAGTGCGACACCGTGGCGCTTCGCGATGGCGATGTGCGCTTCGAACGATGCGAACTGCGCCGCGCGGCCGTCCTCCTCGGTGCGGAAGAAGTCGAGGCCGGTCTCGCCGACGGCGCGGACGCGAGGCTCCGCCGCCAGACGATCGATCTCGGCCAGCGCCTCGTCCAGGGTGCCCGCGCGGTCGAGGTCCGGTGCGTCGTTGGGGTGGATCGCGACCGCCGCGAGCACGCGGGGGTCCCGAGCGGCGATCGCCGCCGACCACCGGGAGGTCTCGACGTCGGTGCCGACCTGCACGATGCCGCGGACCCCGACGGACGCCGCACGGTCCAAGTGCTCGGACGGGGTCAGCGGGGCGTCGCCGTCGGCGTGCTCGAGGTGCGTGTGGTTGTCGTAGACCGCGACCGGCAGCGTCTCAGGTGCCTCGGGGTAGCTCAGCTGCTTCCGCTCCCCCGCTTCGCGTTGCCGCAGGTGCGGTGTGACGGCCGGATCCGGCGCGACGCCCCCGCTCATTCGGCGACGGCCTCGATCCGCGGGAACAGGGGCTCGAGCCCTGCAACCGAGGTGCCGGCGGGCAGCTGCCCCCAGGTGCCGACATCGCCGATGCGTTGTGCCCCGAGCTCGCCGAGGGCGGCTTCGGCGCCGAGGGCGGACCACAGCTTGGTGGTCGCCTTCGGAACGAAGGGGTGCAGCAGGACCGACAACGCGCGCAGGCCTTCGACCGCCGTGGCGAGCACGGTGCCGAGCCGCTCCCGCTTGGCCTCGTCCTTCGCGAGCGCCCACGGCTCCTGCTCGGTGATGTAGCCGTTCAGCTCGTCGACGATCCGCCAGATGGCCGCGAGCGCGTCCTGGATGGCGAGCCGCTCGATGGCGGCGTCGGCGTCGGCTGCAGCCCGGGCGACCGTCTCCTGGATGGCCACGTCTGCAGGCTCGGCGGGGCCGCTCGCCGGCACGACGCCGTCGAAGTACCGCGTCACCATGGCGAGCACGCGCGACGCGAGGTTGCCGAAGCCGTTCGCGAGCTCCGCCTGGTACCGCGCGGAGAGGTCCTCCCAGCTGAACGAACCGTCCTGCCCGAAGGCGATGGCGCGCATGAAGTAGTAGCGGAACGCGTCGGAGCCGAAGGTGTCGGTGATCTCACTCGGTGCGATACCGGTGAGCTTCGACTTCGACATCTTCTCGCCGCCGACGAGCAGCCAGCCGTGACCGAAGACCCGCTTCGGGACCTCGAGCCCGGCGGCCATGAGCATGGCCGGCCAGATGACCGCGTGGAACCGCAGGATGTCCTTGCCGACGATCTGCGTGGCGGGCCAGCGCTCGGCGAACGCCTCCTCGTCGGAGCCATATCCGGCGGCGGTGATGTAGTTGAGCAGGGCGTCGAACCACACGTAGACGACGTGGCTCTCGTCCCACGGCACCTTGATGCCCCAGTCGAACGTCGAGCGGGAGATGGACAGGTCCTTGAGCCCCTGGCGCACGAACTGGATGACCTCGTTCCGCGCCGACTCCGGCTGCACGAACTCCGGGCGCTCCTCGTAGAGGGCCAGCAGGCGCTCGGCGAAGTCGCTCATCCGGAAGAAGTAGTTGCTCTCCTGGAGCAGTTCGACCGGCTTGGAGTGGATCGCGCACACGAGCTGCCCGACGTACTCGCCGGTGCCCTGCACGAGGTCGCTCTCCTGCTTGTACTCCTCACAGCCGACGCAGTAGTACCCCTCGAACTCACCGGTGTAGATGAAGCCGGCGTCGTACAGGCGCTGGAGGAAGAGCTGGACGTTCTGCTCGTGCCGCTCGTCCGTCGTGCGGATGAAGTCGTCGTTCGAGATGTCGATCGTGTCGAGCAGCGGGTACCAGGACTCGCTGACGAGCTTGTCGGCCCACTCCTTCGGCGTCACGCCGTTCGCGGTCGCCGTGCGCAGGATCTTCTGGCCGTGCTCGTCGGTCCCGGTCAGGAACCAGGTGCGGTCTCCGGCCTGGCGGTGCCAGCGCGCGAGGACGTCCGCGGCCACCTCCGTGTAGGCGTGCCCGATATGCGGGGCGTCGTTGACGTAGAAGATGGGCGTGGTGATGTAGAACGAGGTGCCGTCGGCCATGGGGTCAATCCTAGGACGAGCGGGCGTCACCACCGTGCCTGTTACGGTGCGGGACGCACCTGCGCGTCCGGCGACGCCTTCGGGGGCCGGGCTGCGAGGGCCGCCTGGTACAGGTCGCGCTTCGAGAGGCCGGTGGCCTCGGCGACCTCGTTGGAGGCGTCCTTCAGGCGCGTGCCAGAGGCCACGAGCGCGAGCACCTGCTCGAGCGCGGTGGCCGGATCGGCCTCGACGGCCTCTGCACCGGCGATGACGATGCAGATCTCGCCTTTCACACCCCCGGACGCCCACTCGGCCAGTTCAGCGGCCGTTCCCCGCTTGACCTCCTCGAACAGCTTCGTGAGCTCCCGGCACACCGCCACGCGACGATCGGCTCCGAGCACGGAGGCGATGTCCTCGAGGGACGAGGCGAGTCGGTTGGGCGATTCGAAGAACACCATCGTGCGCGGCTCGGTCGCGAGGGCCCGGAGGCTGCTGCGTCGGTCGCCCGGCTTGCGCGGGAGGAACCCCTCGAAGGTGAAGCGGTCCGTCGCGAGGCCGGACACGGCGAGCGCCGTCACGACCGCCGACGGCCCCGGGATCGCCGTGACCTGGACGTCTGCGGCCGCGGCCGCGTCGACGAGGTGGAAGCCGGGGTCGGACACGGTCGGCATACCGGCGTCGCTGAGCACGAGGACGTCGGTCTCGCGGGCCAGGTCGACGATCTCGGCCGCACGTTCGCGCTCGTTGTGGTCGTGCATGGCGATGAGCCGCGGCCGCGACTCCACACCGAGGGCGCGCAGCAGGTGGATGGCCGTCCGGGTGTCCTCGGCGACGATGACCTCCGCCGCGGCCAGCGCCTCCCGGAGTCGTGGCGACGCATCGCCGAGGTTGCCGATGGGGGTCGCTCCGAGGATGATCACCGGACCAGTCTCCCATCCGGTCGGGGTGGTTAGATGAGACGGTGTCGGTCGATCTTCTGGAAGCCCCTGTGACGGGATCCCGCCTCGACCGCTGGTGGGAGCGGATGCTCCGCACCGAGCGCCGCCGGAAGCTCTGGATCTGGGGCGGCCCGGCCGCCGTGACGCTCCTCGCGTTCGTGCTGCGGTTCTGGAACCTCGGTCACCCGCACTCGCTCGTCTTCGACGAGACCTTCTACGTCAAGGACTCGTGGTCGCTGTGGCTGAACGGCTACGAGAGCACCTGGCCGGACGGGGCCGACGAGGGCTTCGCGAACGGCGACGCGGGCAGCCCGAGCACGAATCCCTCCTATGTCGTGCACCCGCCACTCGGCAAGTGGCTGATCGCGCTCGGCATCGCCGTGTTCGGCATCGACGACAGCACCGGGTGGCGCATCTCCACCGTGATCGCCGGGACGCTCGCGGTCCTGCTCGTCACGCTCATCGCCAAGCGGTTGTTCACCTCCTCGATCCTCGCCGTCCTGGCCGGGTTCCTGTTCGCGATCGACGGCCACGCGATCGTCATGGCCCGGGTCTCGCTGCTCGACAACTTCGTCATGTTCTTCGTACTGGCGGGATTCGGCGCGATCCTGTTGGACCGGTCGTGGCACGCGTCACGCCTGGCGGCGAAGGTTGCGTCAGCCCGGGCGAGGGGCGCCGATCCGGCCTGGGGTCCCGTCCTCTGGTGGCGGCCGTGGCTGCTCGCCGCAGGGGTCGCGTTCGGCGCGGCCACCGCGGTCAAGTGGAACGGACTGTACTTCCTCGCCGCGTTCGGCGTGTACGTGATCGTCACGGATCTGCTGGTCCGACGCCGACTGGGCCTCAGCCTGTGGGCGAGCGCGGCGGTCCTCAAGCAGGGCCCCGTGTCCTTCGTGACCCTCGTCCCCGTGGCCGCCGTCGTGTACCTCGCCAGCTGGACCGGGTGGATCAGGACGTCCGGCGGGTACGACCGCCAGTGGGCGGACGCGGTGGGCAACGCCTGGACCGGCGCCTTCGCCTGGGTCCCCCACTGGTTCCAGAGCCTCCTCCACTACCACCAGAGCGCCTACAGCTTCCACGTCGGCCTCAGCACCCCGCACCCGTACGCCGCGAACCCGCTCGGCTGGCTGCTCATGATCCGGCCGACGAGCATGTACTACCAGTCCCCCGCCACCGGGACCGACGGCTGCGCGTGGGACGCCTGCTCCTCGGCGATCACCTCGATCGGCAACCCGCTCATCTGGTGGGGCGCCGCCGTCGCGCTCGGGTACTGCGTCTACCGGCTCGTCCGCTACCGCGAGTGGCAGGTCGGGCTCATCGTCCTCGGGGTCGCAGCGGGATACCTGCCCTGGCTGCTCTACCTGAACCGGACGGTGTTCCAGTTCTACACGATCGTCTTCGAGCCGTACCTCATCCTGGCGCTCGTCTTCGCGATCGGGAAGATCCTCGGGTCCCGCGATGATCCGGAGGAACGACGGTTCGCCGGCGTCGGCGTCATCGGGGTGTTCGTGACCATCACGACGCTGTTGAGCATCTTCTGGTATCCGCTGTGGACCGCCATCACCGTGCCCTACTGGTTCTGGCACCTGCACGCCTGGTTGCCGTCATGGGTGTGACGGGAGGACGACGATGAAGGCGCTCCCCGGAGTCCTCGTGGCCGGTGCAGCGGCGCTCGCCGCCCTGGGCCTCCACACCCTCCTGCCGGTCGTCCCGCTGCTGACCGCGAGCGTCCTGCTCGGCATGGTGGTGGGCCAGCTCCCCGCGTTCCAGCGGCTCGCTGCGGGTGTCCTGAAGCCTGGGCTCGGCATGAGCGCGAAACGGTTCATGCGGATCGGTGTCGTCCTGTTGGGGCTGAAGCTGAGCCTCGTCGACATCGCCGGCCTGGGGTGGGTCACGCTCGCCACCACGGTCGCGATCGTCGTCGTCACCTTCTTCGTCACCCTCTGGCTCGGCCGGAGACTGGGGCTCGCGGGCCCCGAGCCGCTCCTCATCGCCACGGGCTTCTCCATCTGCGGCGCCTCCGCCATCGGCGCGATGAGCGGCGTCGTGAAGGCCAAGGACGAGGAGCAGGCGACGCCCGTCGCGCTCGTCACCCTCTGCGGGACCCTCGCGATCTTCGTCCTCCCGGCGCTCCGTGGCCCCCTCGGGCTCAGCGACGAGCAGTTCGGACACTGGGTGGGGGCGAGTGTGCACGACGTGGGTCAGGTCGTCGCGACAGCCCAGATCGCCGGCACGAGCGCACTCGCGATCGCCGTCGTCGTCAAGCTCACCCGTGTCGTGCTCCTCGCCCCCATGGTCGCGGCCGCCGCGACGATCGAGCGCCGCCGACTCCTGACGGTGTCGGCCGACGCCGGTGCACAGGTCGATGCCGACGGAACCGCGACCGCAGCCCGACCGCCGATCGTCCCGCTGTTCGTCGCGGGCTTCATCGCCGCGGTCCTCGTCCGCACCCTGCTCCCAATGCCCGAGCTCGTCCTCGACGTCGCCGACGGCGTGCAGACCGCACTGCTCGCGATGGCGCTCTTCGCGCTCGGTGCCGCGATCCGCGTCCGCACACTCGTCACCACCGGGTGGCGCGCGCTCGTCGTCGGGCTCGTCTCCTGGCTCCTCATCGCGGTGCTCGCACTCGGAGCGGTGCACCTGGCCTGAGGCAGGCGTGCCTGACCAGCGCGGCTAGTGCTCGCCGCCCACGATCTTCAGGCCGATGACGCAGCCGATGAGCCCGAGGATGAGCAGCACCTTGACGACCGACAGCTGCTCGCCGCCGAAGGTCATGGCGTACCCGACGGTGAGCGCTGCGCCGATCCCGACCCAGACCGCGTAGGCGGTGCCCACCGGGATATCGCGCATGGCCCAAGCGAGGCCGGCCATGCTGAGCACGAGCGCCCCCGCGAACGTCACGGTCGGCCAGAGCTTCGTGAAGCCCTCGGACTTGCCGAGCGCGGTGGCCCAGACGGCTTCCAGGACGCCGGAGGCGATGAGTACGATCCATGACATGACGATCACTCCCAGGTGGTCAGTCTTGTCGCGTTCCGGGTACTGCGCCCTCGTCCGGCAGCCCGATCAGGGCTGTGCCCCACACGATACGCCGACGCCCTGGGCAGGCCCTGTGCAGTGCGGTCGAATGCGACGCAATGTTGCAGCACGGTGAAGCGCTCGACGGTGCTCCGGTAGCGTGAACGCATGGCAGATCGTGAGTATGGCTTCCGCACGCGTGCGATCCACGCGGGCAACATCCCCGACCAGGTGACCGGCGCACGGGCGCTGCCCATCTACCAGTCGAGCGCCTTCGTCTTCGACGACACCGCCGACGCCGCCGCGCGCTTCGCCCTGCAGAAGTACGGGAACATCTACTCCCGCCTGGCCAACCCGACGGTCGCGAGCTTCGAGGAGCGCATCGCCAGCCTCGAGGGCGGCCTCGGTGCCGTCGCGACCGCCTCCGGCCTCGCCGCGCAGTACATCACCTTCGCCTCGCTGGCGGGGCAGGGCGACCACATCGTCGCCTCGGCCAACCTCTACGGCGGCTCGATCACGCAGCTCGACGTCACCCTCCGCCGGTTCGGCATCGAGACCACCTTCGTGCAGTCGTCCGACGCCGCCGACTACGCCGCCGCCATCCAGGAGAACACGAAGCTCGCCTTCGCCGAGACGGTCGCGAACCCGTCGGGCGAGATCGCCGACATCGAGGGCCTCGCCGACGTCGCGCACGCGCACGGCATTCCGCTCATCATCGACTCGACCATCGCGACGCCCTACCTCAACCGCCCGATCGAGTGGGGTGCCGACATCGTCACGCACTCCGCCACCAAGTTCCTCGGCGGGCACGGCACGACCCTCGGTGGCGTCGTCGTCGAGAGCGGGCGCTTCGACTGGAACACCGACAAGTTCCCTCTGTTCGGTCAGCCCGTCCCGAGCTACGGCGGCCTGCAGTGGTCGGGCAACTTCGGCGAGTACGCCTTCCTCACCCGGCTTCGCGCCGAGCAGCTCCGCGACATCGGCCCGGCGCTCGCACCGCACTCGGCCTTCCTGCTCGCCCAGGGCGTCGAGACGTTGCCGTTCCGGATCCAGGCCCACGTCGACAACGCGCGGATCGTCGCCGAGTGGCTCGACGCCGACCCGCGCATCGCCGCCGTCAACTGGGCCGGACTCCCGGCTCACCCGCACCACGAGCGCGCGAAGAAGTACCTGCCGAAGGGGCCGGGCTCGGTCTTCAGCTTCGAGGTGAAGGGTGGCCGTCAGGTCGGCCAGAAGCTCATCGAGTCCGTCGACCTCGCGAGCCACCTGGCCAACATCGGCGACGCGAAGACGCTCATCATCCACCCCGCATCGACGACCCACGCACAGCTCTCCGACCAGCAACTCGTCGACGCCGGGGTGCTACCGGGCATCGTCCGGCTGAGCGTCGGCATCGAGGACCCTGACGACATCATCTACGACCTCGACCAGGCGCTCGCCGCCGCGGTGAAGGAGTAATGGCATGAGCACTTCGACAAGCTCAGTGACCGGTGTGGACGCGACCGAGACCGGTGTGGACACGACCGAGACCGGTGTGGACACGACCGAGACGGTCCGGCTCACCAACGGCCTCACCTGCTCGCTGCCCGCCGATTCGCCACTCGCGAAGCTCCTGCGTTCGCAGCGCACCTGGGCCGGCCCCGACGCGAAGGCCCGCCTGAAGCTCCTCCGTGAGGCGAAGTCCGTCGCGATCGTCGGCGCCTCCCCGAACCCGGCGCGTTCCTCCTACTTCGTGGGCACCTACCTGCAGCAGTCGAGCGACTTCCGGATCTACTTCGTGAACCCGAACGCCACGGAGATCCTCGGCCAGCCTGCCTACCCCGACCTCGCCTCCCTGCCGGAGGTACCCGACATCGTCGACGTCTTCCGCAAGGCGAGCGACATCCCCCAGGTCATCGACGAGGTCGTCGCCATCGGAGCACCGACCGTCTGGGTGCAGCTCGGCATCTGGAACCAGGAGGCGGCCGAATACGGCGAGTCGAAGGGTCTGAACGTCGTCATGGACCGCTGCATCAAGGTGGAGCACGCCCGGTTCCACGGTGGCCTCCACCTGCTCGGCTTCGACACCGGCCAGATCACCGCCCGCAAGACCCTGCGCTGACGGCAGTCCGGCTCACGACGACTCGGCCGGCTCCGGGATACCGCCCTGGATACACTCGTGACGTGCCTGCGTCGAACCTCCGAGTGACCGTCCTGGGACCGGTGCTCGTCGAGGGACGCACCGGTCGGCTCGTCGAACCCGGCGGCCGGCTCGCCACAGCGCTGGTGACCATCCTGGTCCTCGCCGACGGGCGCGCCGTGTCGACAGCCGCCCTCATCGACGAGCTGTGGGACGACGCGCCGCCCACGGGTGCCAAAGCCGCACTGCAGACCCTGGTCTCACGGGTGCGTGCCGTATCCGCCCCTGGCCTCATCGAATCGTCCGCGGCCGGCTACCGGCTCGCACTCGGACCCGAGGAGACCGACCTCGGTGCCGCGGCGACCATGTCGGACGCCGCGACGAGCGCGGTCCGCTCCGGAGACGCAGGCCTCGCCGGAGCACTCGCGCAGCAGGCGCTCGACCTCTGGGCAGGCGATCCCGGAGCGGCGCTCGATGACCGCATCGCCGACGAACTCGGCCGACGCGCTGAGCGTCTGCGCGACGAGCTGCGCCGGGTACGCGCACAGAGCAGGATCGAGCTGGGTGAGGGCGCCGCCGTGATCGCCGATCTCGAAGCCCTGTCGGCGGCCGATCCGCTCGACGACGCGACGCACCTCATGCTCTTCAACGCCTACGCTCAGAGCGGCCGACGCGCCGACGCCATGGGGCTCTTCGCCGACTACCGCGCCCGACTCCGCGACCGCCTGGGTGCGGATCCGGCGAGCGCCCTCGTCGCCGCGCACACCTCCCTGCTCCAGGAGGACACCGCGGGCGGTCACGCGACATCCACGGTCCCGTCGCCCGAACGGTCGGGACGCCTGGTTTCGGGGCTGCGGACGGCACCGAACGAGCTCATCGGTCGGGACGCCGACATCGAAGCGATCCGGTCGCTCATCGGCTCGACCCGGATGACGACGATCCTCGGTCCGGGTGGGCTCGGCAAGACGCGGGTGGCCCAGGAGATCGCGCGGCAGGCGACCGCGTCCACGCCGGGTGTGGTGTTCGTCGAACTCGCGAGCATCCGGGACGCGGCGGACCTGCCACTCGCCGTCGCGACAGCCCTGGGCATCAGGGAGGCGCCGAGTGCCCGTCGACTGAGCGAGGCACTGACCGCACACCCCGTCGAGTTGCACGACCGGATCATCGCCGCCCTCGCTGAGCGCCCGACCCTGCTCGTCATGGACAACTGCGAACACCTCGTCGACGCAGCGGCACGGTGGATCGCCGACGCCCTCGACTGGACCAGGGAGCTGCGCATCCTGGCCACGAGCCGGAGCCCGCTGTCGATCGCGGCCGAGCACGTGTACCGGCTCGACCCCCTGCCCGCCGGTGACGCGACGCTCCTCGAGGACGCCGGTCCAGCCGTCCGGCTGTTCGTCGAACGGGCCCGAGCGGCCCGCCCGGACGCCCACATCCCCCTCGCCGTGGCCGCACGGCTCTGCGCGAGGCTGGACGGCCTCCCCTTGGCGATCGAGCTTGCGGCGGCCCGCACCCGTTCCATGTCGGTCGACGAGGTCGAGCGTCGCCTCGGGAACCGGTTCGCCCTGCTCACCGCGGGCGACCGCAGCGCACCAGAGCGGCATCAGACGCTCCTGGCGGTGATCGATTGGAGCTGGAACCTGCTCGGCGAACGCGAGCGCATCGTCCTCCGACGTACGTCCCGATTCCCGGACGGCTTCGGCATCGACGCGGCGACCGCCGTCGCCGACGAGATCGACGACGTCCCGGAGGCGCTCGACGCCCTTGTCGGGCAGTCCCTCCTGACCGTCCGCGACGACCCGGCGACGGGGACGCTCCGCTTCCGGATGCTCGAGACCGTCCGCGAGTTCGGCATGCTCGCCCTCGATGAGGCGGGCGAAGGTGGGCGGGTCCTGGAGTCGACGCGGGCCTGGGCGATCGGACTCGCGGGTGCGCAGCTCCCGTCCATGCACGGGCCAGAGCAGCTCAGCGCGTTCGCCACCCTCGCGTTGGAGCAGGACACGCTCGTCGGCGTCCTGCGCGGTGGCATCGCCGACGAGCGGCACGACGTCGTCGCCTCCGTGTTCGCCGGGCTCGCCGTCTTCTGGACCATCCGCAGCGCGCACCAGGAGGTGCTCGTCTTCGGGGAGGCGGTCCTCGACGTCTTGCGTCGGCAGGACCCGCGCACCGTCACCGACGACGCGACAGCGGTCTCCTGCGCCGTCATCGCGGTGACGTTCCTCAGCACCGACTTCCGCACCTCGGCCCGTGCCATCGGTGCGCTGCGCCGGGTCGAGCGGGAGCGGGTGACGCAGCACCCGAGGATGCGCGCCCTCGTCGAACTCATGCTGTCCGCCGGCCGTGAGGAGCGGGCGCTGGAACTCATGCAGGAGTACCGGAACGCACCCGACCCGCAGGTCGCGAACGTCGGCAACCTCCTCGCCGCGCAGATGGCCGAGAACAGCGGTGACCCGCGCAGCGCCGAGGCGGCAGCGCTGCGCGCGAACGAGCTCTCCCATGCCATCGGCGACGTCTGGGGAGCGGCGATGAGCGCCCACATGCTGGCCCAGCTGCACAGCCAGAACGCGGAGCCGACGGAGGCGCTGCGTTGGGCCTCCGACGCGGCGTCCGGTCTGCGCGCCGTGGGGGCGGACGCCGACCTCCGGCAACTCGACTGGCTCGTCGCACTCGGCGACGTCGCGCGCGGCGAGTTCACCGCCGCGACGGACGTCCTCGAACGATTCCTCGGAGACGACGTCGCCGACTCCGCGTTCGCGCCGATCCCCGAGCGCCGATCGATCGTCTGGGCCGGCCTCGCCGAGGTCGCACGCGCACAGGGCGATCTGCGACGCGGCGCCGAGCTGTACGACCTCGCCCTCGGCTCGTTCGCAGCGGCGGAGTCGCGCCGCTCCCCCTGGTTCGCCCTCGTCACCGCGGCGGCGCTCGCCGCAGCCGTGCTCGACGACACCCACGAGGACGCCTGGCTCGGACGGATCGCACGTCGCCTCCGCACCCGGACCGTCGCGCTCGGTCGACTGCTCCCCAACCGGTTCGACCGTCCGGTGCTCGGTTCCGGAGTTCTCGCCCTCGGCTCCTGGTACGCGCGGTCCGAGGATCCTGCGGTCCGCAGCGCGGGTGTCGAACTCGTGGCACTCGCTGCGCGCCTGGCGTCACGTCAGGACATTCCGTCCCTGGTGCGAGCCCAGCACGAGCGAGCCGTGACGGATCGATCGACGGCGCCGGACCTGGAGCGTCAGGCTGCCGAGGTGGCACCGCTCACCGTCGACGAGAGCGCCGCCAGGGCCCTGGAGCTGCTCAGCAGCAAGGCCCTGGCGGCGCGGTAGTCCGGGCGCCCGGAGCGCGTCAGGCGCGGCGCATGTACGCCCGCACGGTGAGCGGTGCGAACACCGCGACGATGACGGCCGCCCCGAGGAGTGCGAGCCAGGCGTCAGCGCCGAAGACGCCCGTGTTCGCGAGGTCCCGCACCGCCGTCACGAGGTGCGAGACCGGGTTCACGTTCACGAAGCCCTGGAGGAAGCTGGGCATCGTCTCCGGGTTCACGAAGGCGTTCGAGAGGAACGTCAACGGGAACAGCACGAGGAAGGAGATGCCCTGCACACTGCTGGCGCTTCGGGCGATGACCCCGAAGAACGCGAAGATCCAGCTGATGGCCCAGGCGCAGACGATCACGAGGAGCCCGGCGAGGGCCACGAAGCCGATGCCGCCCTCCGGTCGGTACCCCATGACGAAGCCCATCGCGAAGGTGAGCGTGGTGGCGATCGTGTACCGCACCGTGTCGGCCAGCAGGGCACCGGCCAGGGGTGCGATACGGGCGATGGGCATCGACTTGAAGCGGTCGAACACACCCTTGTCCATGTCCTCGCGGAGTTGGATGCCGGTCACGACCGAGGTCGTGATGACGGTCTGGACCAGGATGCCCGGGATGATGATCGGCAGATAGCTCGCGACGTCGCCGGCGATCGCGCCGCCGAAGATGTACGTGAACATCAGCGTGAAGATGATCGGCTGGACCGTCACGTCGATCAGCTGCTCGGGCGTGCGCTTGATCTTGAGCAGTCCGCGGTACGCCATGGTGAAGGAGTTGCGGACCGTCTGCGAGAGGCTGACGTGGTTCCGGAGGGACCGTTCTGTGGCCGGGGTGATGGTGATCGTACTCATGCGTGGACCTGCTCTGCGGTGTCGAGGGAATCGGTGTCGGACGCGGCGTCGGCGTCGTCCGCCTCGACGCCGTGCCCGGTGAGGGTGAGGAAGACCTCGTCGAGTGTCGGCTTCTGGACACTCATCTCGGCGAGCCGGATCCCGGCCTCCCGGAGGGTGATGAAGAGGTCGGTCACAGCGTCGGGGTCGCGCATCGGAGCCGTGATGCGGGTGGCCTCCGGCGAGACGATGGTGTCGACACCGAGGACACTCGAGATGACCCGACGCGCATCCTCCAGGTCGGCAGGGTCCGCGAGCCGCAGCTGCAGCGACGACTCCCCGACGGACGCCTTCAGCTCGTCGGAGGTGCCCTCGGCGACCACGAGACCGCGGTCGATGACGGCGATCCGGTCGGCGAGCTGGTCCGCCTCGTCGAGGTACTGGGTGGTCAGGAGGACGGTCGAGCCCGTCGCGACGAGGCGGCGGATCGTGTCCCACATCTGCGCGCGGGTCCGCGGGTCGAGGCCCGTGGTCGGCTCGTCGAGGAAGATGAGCGGCGGCTGGGCGATGAGGCTCGCCGCGAGGTCGAGCCGACGACGCATGCCGCCGGAGAACTTCTTGAGGGGCCGGGACGCCGCGTCGCTCAGGCCGAACTCCTCGAGGAGTTCCGCGCTCTTGCGCTTCGCCTCCGCACGGCCGAGTCCGAGCAGTCGGGAGAAGATGACGAGGTTCTCCGTGGCCGAGAGGTTCTCGTCGACGGACGCGAACTGCGCGGTCACGCCGATGAGCTGGCGGACGACCTGCGACTCCCGCTGGATGTCGTGTCCGAAGACGGAGGCGGTGCCGGCGTCGGGACGCAGGAGCGTCGCCAGCATGCTGATGGTGGTGGTCTTGCCGGCGCCGTTCGGGCCGAGGACGCCGTAGACGGTGCCGGTGCGGACCGAGAGGTCGACGCCGTCGACCGCCCGGTTGTCGCCGAAGGTCTTCACGAGGCCATGGGCTTCGATCGCCCAGTCGGAGCTGATGCTCATGCGGATGCCTTTCGAAATCAGGTGTCGGCCGCCGGTGGGCGACCCGGACACCAGTGTGGGCGGGGGCACTCACGGATCACTCACCTGTCGCTGACACCCGCTGACGACCGCTGACACCGCACCCGGCGTCGAAGACGCTTAGAGTGAGAGGAGCCAGTCGCACCGAAGGGGGTCGTCCAGTGACCGCATACGTGTCCGCGTTCGACCTCTTCTCCATCGGGATCGGGCCGTCCAGCTCGCACACGGTCGGACCGATGCGGGCGGCTCTGGCCTTCGCCACCGGGCTCGCGGACGACGGCCTGCTCGACCGGGTCGACCGCGTCACGTGTTCGTTGTACGGGTCGCTGGGCGCGACCGGGATCGGTCACGGGACTCCCGACGCCGTCGTCGCAGGACTGCAGGGACTCACCCCCGAAGCGTGTGATCCGGCCGAGGTCCGCCGTGCCTGGAGCGACCACCTCGATGGCGCTCCGCTCACGCTCGCCGGGACCCGCCCCATCGCGTTCTCGAAGGACGACGTCTCGTTCGTGCCGAGGACCAGACTCCCGGGCCACCCGAACGCCATGACCCTCCACGCCTGGGATCAGCGGAGCGACCTCCCGGTCCGCTCCGAGACGTACTACTCCGTCGGCGGCGGCTTCATCCGTCGTGACGGCGACGACCCAAGCACGGTGCTGCCCTCGACACCCGTTCCGATGCCGTTCCGGACCGCGGAGGCGCTCATCGGGCTCTGCGACGAGACGGGGCTGCCGATCGATGCGATCGCCAGACGGAACGAGGAGGCCATGCGGTCCGCGGTCGAGGTCGACGCCGGCCTGGACGCCATCTGGGCGGCCATGCACGAGTGCGTGACCGCCGGGCTCGCCGACACCGGCACGCTCCCGGGCGGTCTCGGCGTCAAGCGCCGGGCACGTGCCGTCCGTGAGCGCCTCGACGTGGCCGAGGCCGAGAGCGGGCGCGAGTTGCCCACGGAGTGGTTGCACGCGTTCGCCCTGGCGGTGAACGAGCAGAACGCCTCGGGCGGGCGGGTCGTGACCGCACCCACGAACGGGGCTGCGGGGATCATCCCGGCCGTCGGGAGTTACTACCTCCGGTTCGTTCCTGGCGCCTCGCTCGACGGGATCCGTCGGTACCTGCTCACGGCGACCGCCATCGGCTCGCTCTTCAAGGCGAACGCGTCCATCTCCGGGGCCGAGGGCGGCTGCCAGGCCGAGGTCGGCTCGGCCTGCGCCATGGCCGCCGGCGCCCTGTGCGCCGTCCTCGGCGGCACACCGCGTCAGGTCGAGAACGCCGCGGAGATCGCGATGGAGCATCACCTCGGCCTCACGTGCGACCCGGTGGGCGGGCTCGTCCAGGTCCCGTGCATCGAACGCAACGCGATCGCCTCCTCGACGGCCGTCAGCGCCGCACGCCTGTCGCTGCACGGTGACGGGACGCACCTGGTGTCGCTCGACACCGTGATCGAGACCATGCGCCAGACCGGCGTCGACATGTCGACGAAGTACAAGGAGACGAGCGAGGGCGGGCTCGCGGTCAACGTCATCGAGTGCTGAACCGCGGCGTCGTGTGACCGCGTGTTGCCGACCACCGTGGTCATCCGGGCCGCTGCCTCCTACGGTGGGCCCATGACCTCCACGCACGCGCCGTTCCTGGTGGACCCGCTCGTCTCCACCCAGTGGCTCGCGGACCACCTCGGCAGCGAGAGCCTCATCGTCCTCGACGCGAGTGTCGTCGAGCTGCCTGCGCTGGACGGCGGCCCGGTACGACTGGTGAGCGGCTACGACCTGTACCTCTTCGACGGCCATGTGCCCGGCGCCGTGTTCGTCGAGCTGCTCGACACAGGCCAGGGGCTCGGAGCGTCCTCGTCGGACGAGATCCGACGCGGTGCGCAGGCCATCGGTGTCACGGAGCAGCACACGCTCGTCCTGTACGACCAGCTGGACGGGCGTTCCGCCGAGCGCCTCCGTGCGGCGCTGGCCGGAGCCGGGTACGAACGCGTCGCACTCCTCGACGGCGGACTCGGGCGCTGGCGCTCCGAAGCCCGCGAGCTGCGGTTCGGCCGTCCGGACGGCTCGTTCGGAGCCTGACCCACCCGAGTGTGGGTTCGACGGGCGCGCCGGATCAGCGGGCGTCGAGCTGCGCCACGTCCGTCACGGGGAGGCGGCAGACGAAGTCACGGCAGTGGTAGGCGGTCAGGCGGCCGTCCCGACTCGTCCGTCCGGCGAAGACGTCGAACCCGCTCGTCGCCCAGGCCGTCGCCTGCCGCTCGGAGACCACCGCCACCACATCGTCGCGACGCGTCCTGACCGCGTCGCGCATCGCCTGGTCCGCCGTCGCGCGATCCACATCCTCGTCCGCCCCCGAGTCCGCCCGATCCGGCCCGACGACGATCAGTTGCGACGCCGGCCCGGTGAGCGAGGCCGCCAGGCCCAGGGTCGTACCGAACGCGGTCGGCGCAGACGACGCGGCCGCCGCAGCGAATCGGACCGCGCCCTCAGCGGCGTCCCGAAACCGGCCGTCGCCCGTGAGCTGGTAGAGCAGCAGCGACGCGCGTCCGAGCGAGGATATCCCCGAGGGATACGCGCCCTCCGACGGGTCGCCGTCGATCCGCATGCCCTGAGCCGACAGCACCGGGTCACCGCCGCCCGGCAGGATGAAGCCGGCCACGGTGGCGGAGGAGGCGTCGGTCGCCGTCTCGTCGGGCAAGCACCGGTCGACGAGGTCGCGGGCGACCTCCGCGTAGCGGACCTCGCCCGTCGCGAGGCCGAGGCGCAGGAGCCCCTCCGCGAGCATGCCGTAGTCCTCGAGGTCTGCCGCGGCGCCCGACCGCCGTTCCTCGAGCGAGGCCCGGGCGAGTGTGCCGTCCGAGCCGAGGTGGTCCTCGAGCACCGCGTCCGCCGCCCACCTCGCTGATTCGAGCCACTCAGAGCGGTCGAAGACCGTCGAGGCCTCCGACAGCGCGCCGATCGCGAGCCCGTTCCACCCGGTGAGCACCTTGCTGTCCACGGCCGGCGGGGTCAGCGTCGCCCGGCCGTCCGCATCGCGGCGGTAGTACCCGCCCTCCGACCGCACGCCGTCGACGACGCTCTCGGAGTCCTGCGCCGACCCGAAGCCGCCGCTCGGCTGCTGCAGCGTGCCGATGAGGAACTCCGCGATCCCTGCGGCGACGCTGGCCGCCCACGAGCTCGGGCGCTCGGCCCAGGCCCGCGTGTACGCGGTCAGGAGGAGCGCGTTGTCCGTCAGCATGCGTTCGTAGTGTGGCTCGGTCCAGTCCCGGTTGACCGCGTACCGGAAGAACCCGCCTTCGACCGGATCCCGGAGCGCCGAGGCCCCCATCGTCCTGAGGGTCCGTTGCGCGAGGTCGACCCCGCGGCGGGCGGTCTCCCCGTCGCGCGGTGTCAGCAGGAAGTCGAACAGCGGGGCCATCGGGAACTTCGGGGCCGTGCCGAAGCCGCCGAGCTCCTGGTCCTCCAGCGCCTCGACCGCCACGATCGCCGCGTCGAGGTCAGCGGGCGCCGGCAGCGGGGCGTCATCCGTGGACGACATCGTCTCGGCGATCGCCCGCGCGAGTCCGTCGGCGCTCGCGACGACCTGCTCCCGTCGCTCGGTCCACGCGACGCGGACGGCTTCGAGCACCTGCGGGAACGATGGATGCCCGCGGAGCGGCACGGGAGGCGAATAGGTCCCCGCGTGGAAGACGTGTCCGCGCGGTGTCACGAAGACGTTGAGCGGCCAACCCAGGTCACGGGTGAATGCGCCAGCGGCGGCGAGGTAACTCGCGTCGACGTCGGGATGCTCTTCGCGGTCGACCTTCACCGCCACGAAGTCACGGCGGAGGAGCTCGGCGATGCGCTCGTCCGAGAACGACTCGCGTGCCATGACGTGACACCAGTGGCACGTCGAGTAGCCGATCGAGACGAGCAGGGGGACGTCACGACGGGCCGCCTCGGCGAAGGCCTCGGGCCCCCACGGGTACCAGTCGACCGGCTGCTCGGCGTGCGATCGGAGGTACGGGCTCATCGCATCGGCGAGCCGGTTCGTCATGCGGGGACCGTCGCCCGGAGCCTACTGGCCGAGCGGCAGTCGCTCGCCCGCCGTGATCCGCGTGCGGAGCCGGTTGTTCGACGCAGGCAGCGGGCACACATAGTGGTCGCTGAACGCGCACGGCGGCAGGTACGCGCGGTTGAAGTCGACGAGGACATGGCCGTCCGCGGTCGGGGCAGGCATGCTGATGAACCGGAACCGGTAGCTCTCGTCGCCACTCGTACCGTCGGAGAAGACCGCCCAGAGGCCGTTCGGGCCACCCGTGACCGTCAGCGACACCGCTTCATCGCCGAGCTCGAACTCGACCCGACCGACGGGGGTCTCGGTCGTGACGTGGCCGTCGATCGACTCGGTCTCGACCGTCACCCCCGGGGACGGCACGAACCGTGCCGGACGGATCCAGGCGACGTCGGGGGCGAACGCGCTGATGCCTGCGAGCGAGGTCCGCGTCGGCGCCTCAGGGTCGAGCACGCGGAGGGCGTAGACGCCGTCCCGCTCCATCCCTCGGAGCAGCGCATCGCCGAAGTGCAGTTCGTCGCCGTGGACGAGCTCGACGCGGTCGGTCATGATCTGTGCGCCACTCGGCGTGGTCAGTCCGGTGCCCGTGAGCCGCTCACCGACGATGCCCGTCGCGTCCGCACGCCAGGTGCCCGGCGCGCCCTCGAGGGCGGTCGCCTCCTCGGTCAGCCAGTGGGTGAACCGGAGGGCGGCGATACCGTGGGGTGCCCGGACGGAACGCTCGCGAGCGGTGTGCCAGGCGGTCCAGGACGCGATGAACTCTGCGGGGGTCTCGGAACTCATACCCTGACGCTACCAACTCCTCGGGTGTCGAAGACCCCCTGGACATCCGGCTGCGGCCGGATGCGCTCCCCGCGAACAGCGCGATGGCGCCGCCCGGTGAACCGGACGACGCCATCGACGTGTGGCTGCTGCTCAGCTGAAGAGCTTCTTGTCCTTCAGCCAGTCGGCCGCGAGGGTCTTCGGAGCGGCCTTCTCGTCGCCCTGGTTGCGGGCGTTGAGCTCGATGAGGTCCTCGGTGGTCAGCTCCGCGGACACGGCGTTCAAGACCTCCTTGACCTTGTCGCTCGCCTTGGCCGAGTTGATCAGCGGCAGGACGTTCTGCGGGAGGATCAGGTTCTCCGGGTCCTCGAGCGTCACGAAGTCGTTCTCGGTGATCGACGGGGTCGTGGTGTAGATGTCGGCGAGCTGGACGGTGCCGTCGAGCAGGGCCGCGGTGGTCTGTGCGCCGCCGCCGTCGCTGATCGGGACGAAGGTGAGCTTGTCGGCGGGGACGCCGTACACCTCGGTCAGGCCCTTCGGGCCGTACGGGCGCTCAGCCAGCTCGGGTGCGCCGCCGATGGCCAGCGGGATGGTGAGGGCCGCGAGGTCGGCGAGGCTCGTGACGTTGTTCGCCTCGCTGAACTCCTTCGTGACGTTGTAGGAGTCCTTGTCCTCCGCCTTGGACTGGTCGAGGACCTCGTAGCCCTTCGGCGTGGCCTCCTGGAGGGCGGAGTAGACCTCGTCGCTCGACGTGGCCGTGGCGGAGTCGTCGAAGAACTGCAGCAGGTTACCGCTGTAGTCGGGGACGAGGTCGATCGAGCCGTCTTCGAGCGCTGCGATGTAGACGTCGCGCGCGCCGATGTTGAGGGACTCGGCCGTCTTGATGTCGTTGGCCTCGAGCGCCTGGATGTAGATCTGGGCGATGATCTCCGACTCGGGGAATCCGGCGGAACCGACCGTGATCGTGTCGGATGCCGCGGTCTCCCCGGCGGTCGGGTCGCCTGCGGAGCAGGCGCTGAGCGCGAGGGCTGCGACGGCGGTCGCGGCGATGCCGACGGCGAGGCGTCGACCCTGTCGAACTGTGAACATGGTGTTTCCTATCTGTGATGGGCGAGAACGGTGGTGCCGTTGTGGGTCTGGGAGCCGGGCGGTGCTGTCGCCCGGGATGGTTGAACGCGTCAGTTGTTGCGATATGCCGCGGTCTGCATGTTCGCCTCCGCTTCTGCGACGACGGGGTCTGGTGCGGTGGACCGGTCGCCGCCGGTGGCGGCGTGACCCCGGGTCTCGTCGACCCGCGTGTGGGTCGCCTGGACACCGCGCGGTACGACGGCGCGCTGCAGCAGGGAGAAGACGCCCTCGAGGAGGAGGGCGAGCACGATGATGATGATCGAGCCGGCGAGCATCTGCGCGTAGTCCCGTACCGGGAGGCCGTCGAGGATGTAGCGACCGAGACCGGGGCCGTTGGTGAGGAACGCGACGACGGTGGCGGTCGCGATCGTCTGCAGGACCGCCGAGCGGACACCGCCGATCATGAGCGGGAGTGCCAGCGGGATCTCCACCTTGCCGAGGATCTGCCACTCGTTCATCCCGACGGCACGCGCGGCGTCGACGGTCTGGCGGTCGATCGACTCGACCCCGCCGTACGCACCGGCGAGGACGGGCGGGACGGCGAGCACGACGAGGGCCGTGATCGCCGGGACGAGACTCGTGCTGGAGAAACCCCACCCGAGGGTGATGAGCGCGAGGAGCGAGAGCAGGCCGAGGGTCGGCAGCGCCCGGAGCGCGCCGGTGATCGCGACCGCGACCTCCCGTCCCTTCCCCGTGTGCCCGATGAGGAGCCCGAGCGGGATCGCGATGACGCAGGCGATGAGGACGGTCAGGCCGGTCACGGCCAGGTGCTGGAGCACCCGCACGGGGATGCCGCCCGGGCCTTCCCAGTGCGCGGGGTCGAAGATCCAGGCGAAGGCCGCGAGGAAGTTGATCATGCTGCTCCTCCCCCGGCGGTGGCCAGCTCACGGGCTTCGGTGGCGGCGCGGCGACGACGGATCGCGCCCTTCGAGCTGATGCGCGTCCACGGCATGAGGAGCCGACCGAGGAGCACCAGGAGGACGTCGAACACGATCGCGATCACGACCGTCCCGACGATGCCGGTCAGGATCTCGATCGGGAACTGCCGGTTGTAGCCGTCGGTGAAGAGGTAGCCGAGGTTCGTCACGCCGATGAGGGCGCCGACGCTCAGCAGGCTGATGGTGCTCGCGGAGACGACCCGGATGCCGGCGAGCATGAGCGGGCCGGCGAGCGGGAACTCGACCCGCCAGAACCGCTGGCCGGTGGAGAACCCCACGGCCTGTGCGGACTGCCGGACCCCGGCGTCGACGGCGTCGAGGGCATCGGCGACCGTGCGGACGAGCAGGGCCACGGCGTAGATGGTGAGCGCGATCACGACGTTCGCCGGATCGAGGATCTTCGTGCCGATGAGGGACGGCATGAGGACGAACAGCGGCAGGGACGGGATCGCGTAGAGGATGCCGCTCAACGTGAGCAGCACGCCTCGCGACCACCGGTACCGGTGTGCGAGCCAGCCGAGGGGCAGGGAGATGAGGAACCCCAGGATGATCGGGGGCAGGCTCAGTTGGACATGGGTGAGGGTGAGGTCCCAGATCATGTCCCAGTTCGCGATGACCCAGCTCATGTGGAGGCGCCGTCCTTCCGGACGTCGAGGCCCGGGCGGTCGCCTGCGCCGCGCCCGGCTCCGAGGACCCCGGCGGGCCGGCCCGACTCGTCGACGACGACGTCGCGTCCGTCGACGCGCTCGACGTGCAGGGTCCGCTGGCCCCGGTCGGCGCCGATGAACTGGGCGACGAAGTCGTCGGCCGGGTTGGCGACGATCTCGGCGGGCGTGCCGACCTGGGCGATGTGGCCGCCCTTCTGCAGGATGACGACCTGGTCGCCGAGGAGGAAAGCCTCGTCGATGTCGTGGGTGACGAACACGATCGTCTTCGCGATGTCGCGCTGCAGCCGGAGCAGCTCCCGCTGGAGCTCGGCACGCACGAGGGGGTCGACGGCGCCGAACGGCTCGTCCATGAGCAGGATGTTCGGGTCGATCGCGAGGCCTCGTGCGACGCCGACGCGCTGCTGCTGGCCGCCGGACAGTTGGCTCGGGTACCGGTCGGCGAGCGCGCGGTCGAGTCCGACGGTGTCGAGGAGGGTGAGGGCGTCCGCCCGGGCCTGCTTCTTGTTGACGCCGGTGAGCATGGGCACCGTGGCCACGTTGTCGATCACGGTGCGGTGCGGGAGGAGACCGGAGTTCTGCATGACGTAGCCGATGCGGCGACGGAGACGGACGGGGTCGACGGCGGAGACGACCTCGTCGTCGATGACGATGCGTCCCTCGCTCGGATCGACCATGCGGTTGATCATCCGCAGGAGCGTGGTCTTGCCGCAGCCGGAGGACCCGACGAAGACGGTGGTGGACCGCGACGGGATCGTGAGGGAGAAGTCGTCGACCGCGAGGGTGCCGTCGTCGAAACGCTTGGAGACGTGTTCGAAGGAGATCATGCTGGACCGATGCCTCTTCTCTGCACGGCTGTTCGTGACAGGTCGTCTTCCAAGGGTCGTCGCCGCCGCGGTCGGTGGCTCGCTGAACGTCTCTCGGTCGGTGGTCCGAACCTACCGGAGGGCACTGACATCGCCCACCCCCTCGACACGTGTCGAAATACATGGCATGCGACGACGTGGGTGCGTCCGCCCGTGACCGGGTCCCCGGTGGTAGGCCCCGCCTCCATGCGGTGCGTCCGAGCGCCTGGCAGCCCGTGCACGGTGTGTGTCGACATATGACGGAACGCGGAGACGGCCGGTGCTCGCTGAGGAACCCGTCGACCTCAGCGGTAGCGGCGTCCCTCGTCGCGACGGTAGAGGGCGAGGACCACGACGGTCAGGACGAGCGTCCACGCCAGGACGCCGACCCACGACCACCATGGCAACTCGCCACCCTGGACCGCCCAGACGACGAGCTCCCGGGTCTGACGGCTCGGGAGGAACATCGACAGCCGGTCGAGCCACGGGGCGAAGAGGAACGGTGGGATGAACAGTCCGCCGGCGAAGGCCAACGAGAACATGACCACCTGCACCACCGCGATCGCGGCCTTGCTCGGGAGGGCGTACCCGATCGCGGTGCCGAGGAGCATGAACGGCAGGGCACCCACCAGGAGCGCCACGATGCCGCCGAGCAATCCCATCGGCGTCGTGGTGGCGGCGGTCAGGAGCGCTCCGAGCACGACCACCGGTAGGACGGCCGCGAACCCGAGGAGACCGACCGAGCACAGGTGGGAGAGGACACGAGCGATGCCCGTCACCGGAAGGGTGCGGAGGTACGGATCCCACGACTGCTCCCTCGCCTGGGCGATGGTCAGCCCGAAGCCGAACAGGGAGTTGGCGAGTACTGCGAAGACGATGAGGGAGATGACCGCCTGGGTGGCGACGACGGGATCGCCGGCGACCTGCGCCTGCGGGACGACGAAGAAGAGGAGTGAGAGCGCCGGGAAGACGAGCGAGCCGATCAGCGCGATCGGGACGCGCGCGGTCTCGAGCAGGGAGTACCGTGCGTGCAGGGCGGTGAGCTGGAGCGTCGTGGCCATCAGGCGGCGCTCCGTCCGACGTCTGCCCGGGCATCCGCGGTGAGGGTCAGGAACGCCTCCTCGAGAGTCGCTCCGCGCACGGCGAGATCGGTGAACGGGACCTCGGACCGGACGAGATCGCGCACGAACGCGTCGGCGTCGCGGACGTCCAGTTCGACGGCGTCCCCGTCCCGACTCACCTGGACGATCCCGGCGAGCCGCTCCACCGCCGTCGGGTCGGTGCTCCGGAGCCGCACCCGGTGGATACCGACGAGCCCGAGCACGTCGCGCAGTGGGGCATCGGTGACGACCCGTCCGTCGCCCAGCACCACGACGCGCTCGGCGAGCGCTTCGATCTCCTCGAGGTAGTGACTGGTGAGGACGATCGTCGCCCCGAGCTCGTGTTGTCGGCGGATCGCGTCCCAGAGGGTCCGGCGGGCGTCGACGTCGAGGCCCGTCGTCGGCTCGTCGAGGAGCACGAGACGCGGCCTGCCGACGAACGCGAGGGCGACCGCGAGGCGTCGCTGCTGGCCGCCCGAGAGCGAGCCCGTCTGGCGTCGGAGGAGGTCGCCGAAACCGAACTGCTCCGCCAGGGAGGCCGTCAGCACGCGGTCTGCGAAGTGCCGTCCGACGAAGTCGACGACCTCTCCCACCCGGAGCGTGGGCGGCAGTGCCGTCTCCTGCGGTGTCGATCCGAGCCGCGTGCGGTTGACCGCTTGGGCCGGATCGCCTCCGAAGAGGGTCACGGTGCCGGTCGTCGGACGTCGGGTGCCCTGCAGCAGGGAGAGCACGGTGGACTTGCCGGCGCCGTTGGGCCCGAGGAGCCCGACGAGCGAGCCCGGCTCGATACTGAGGTCGACGTCGTGCAGCGCGGTCACCTCGCCGTAGCGTCGTGTCACGCCCTCGAGGGTGGCCAGTGGTGTGATCGTCATGATGTCCCGGTTCCCGCCGCGCCGCCGAGCATCGCTCGGAGGCCGTTCATGTAGTCCTCGAACGCGCGGCGCCCGAGCGTGGTGAGTTCCAGGTAGGTGACCGGAGTGCGTCCCCGGTGGGTCTTCGTGACGAGGACGTAGTCGCCGTCCTCGAGTTTCCGCAGGTGTGTGGACAGGTTCCCGGCGGTCATGTCGAGCATCTCCTGCAGGCGGGGGAACGACATGCTGCTGTCCGCATCGATCGCCGCGAGCGTCGACATGATGCGCAGACGGGCCTGCGCGTGGATGAGGGGGTCGAGTTCGTCCATCGGTCACGCCGCCGATCGGTGGGCACGACGACGGCGGGTCGCTTCGAGGAAGGTCGCGTATACGAGGAACCCTCCTCCACCGGCGATGGCCATGATGAGCGCGTTGCCCGGCGAGCCGAAGAACGGCGCGGCCATGCCGACCACGATGATCCAGACACCCATGCCGTACATGAGGCGGTCGCGCCAGACTGCTCCACCTGCGAGGTAGAGCAGACCGACCACGAGGCTGTAGATGGCGGGGTAGAAGATGGCGGCGAGTGCCGGTGCCATCCCCGCAGCGAACAGGGCGCCTCCGAACACCGCCGCTGCCGTGCACCCGATCGCCCAGGCGATGCCGTACATGGTCCCCTGCACCTGCTGTGCTCCCTGGATCCCGCGCGACACGCGGGAGCCGATGATCGACGACGAGACGATGCCGCCCACCATCAGGATCCCGAAGAGCCATCCGGCGACCGTCGGCGGCGTGGTGAACCAGGGGTTCTCGTCGCTCGCGGACCAGAGCGCGAGGAACCCGACGGTCCACGCGACACCCCAGATGTACACGATCGCGATGGTGGGCCTCGTGAAGATGTCGTCGACACGGCTCGCCTGTCGCTCCTGCAGAGCGAGCATGGAGGCCGGGTCGAGCGCGTCCGAGCCGTCGGTGGGTTCCATCGGTGAAGTCATACCTACTTTGTAACGCAAACCACTCTGCAAGGCAACCCTGTTTGCAGATACATACGGGCACACCTCTCCCGGTCACTGAGCTTGTCGAAGTACCCACGAGGACGCCTCATCATCCCGGGCACACCTCTCCCGGTCACTGAACTTGTCGAAGTGCCCACGAGAACACCTCATCGTTCCTCGTCAGAACGGTGCGGGATCCGGTTCCGTTCGATGGTGTTTCCCGTCAGGTGTCGTCCACTCGAGTACCCCGCCGGGCCCGTGGTCGAGGTTCCACCCGGGCAAGTGCTTCATCCGGTGATGATGTCGGCACAGGCAGGCGAGATTCCCGACATCCGTTGTCCCGCCGTCCTCCCACGCGACCGAGTGGTCGAGGTCGCAGGCTCTGGCTCGTCTGCCGCAGCCGGGTGCCCGACAGGTGCCGTCCCGGAGGCGGACGGCCCGCTGCAGGTCGGCCGGAACGCGGTACTGGTTCCGCCCGACGGAGAGGACCGCGCCGGTTTCCGGTTGGACGAGGATGCGGGTGAAGCTGGGTGCGTTCACCGCGATGCGGGCGGCGGTCTCCGGGTCGATCGGTCCGTAGCCGTCGAGCGTGGCTGGGGCGTCGCTGGCGCCGGCCATGCTCAGGGCGGGGACGGTGATCTGGACGGTGGGCTTGATGTGTTCCTGGACCTCGATGGGGTGCGGGAGGACTGGGCTGGACATGACGTCGTCAGGGGTCACGCCGGTGAGCGCGAGCGCCGCGAGGGCATCTGCCTGCAACTGGGCGCAGGTGCGGGTGTCGCCCGATTTGCGTGACTCGGCCGCGGCCGTTTCGACGCGCTCGATGATGCCTTGCGCGATGGGTGCGGTGGTGAAGAGATGTACCCAGGCCATGCCGTCGGCGGCCGGCTCGAACTCCACCCGACGGTCTGCCTCGGAGCGGACCGCGCGTGTCGTGATGGACTCGGGGTGGAGGCGCTCGCGCAGGATGCGGGCGCGTCTCCGGAGGTTCGCGTTGGTGGACTCTTCCGCGACCTGTAGGACCTGAGCGAGGAACGCCGCCCGACCTGCGGCCGGCACGTCGCGGAGTTGGTCGGTGATCGTCTGTGCGTGACTGGCCGAGATACGGCCCGCCTCGAGCGAGGCAAGCACGGTCGGTGCGTCGTTCACGAGACGTTCCGCGTTGTTCGTCGCGCATTGAACGGTCCGCTCGGGTATCCGGGCCGCCATGGCGAGGGCCGCGCAGGTGGAGCGGCGCGAGAGTGCCTGGCGCTCGGCCGGCGGGAAGATCGCCGGGACCGTGGCGTCGGCGAAGGCGTCCGCGTAAGCGGCGGAACGGGCCAGTAGCCGGACCTCTTCGGCGTCCAGCGCCGCACGCCGCCGCTGGATGTCCGCGAAGTGGTCCGAGAACTCGGCGAGCTGCGCGGAGTACTCGTCGTTCGCGCGGATCGCGGCGACGGTCGTGGTCTCGGTCATGGAACCAGTCCACCATGGACCACTGACATTCCAGACGCTGAGTCGCGGGGTTGTGGAAGTCTGTCCGTGCGCCCTTCGACAAGCTCAGGGACCGGAAGGAGCGCGGCCAATTCGGGAGGTACTCAGCGTGCCCTTCGACAAGCTCAGGGACCGAAGGAGGTTGCTCAGGGACGGAGGAAGATTCGCGGATCAGGGACCCCGGAGCGGCAGCACACCGCGTCCAGCCCGATACGATGGAGGGCTGATGTCCGACCTCCGAATCTCCTACCCGCCCGAGCTGCCGGTCAGTGCCGCCCGAGCGGACATCGCGCGTGCCATCAGCGAGAACCAGGTCGTCATCGTCGCGGGAGCCACGGGTTCCGGCAAGACCACCCAGCTGCCGAAGATCTGCCTCGAGCTCGGACGCGAGTCCATCGGGCACACGCAACCCCGACGATTGGCCGCGCGCACGATCGCCGAGCGCATCTCGGAGGAGCTCGGCCAGGAGCTCGGTGGCATCGTCGGCTACCAGGTCCGGTTCACCGATCAGGCGTCGAAGGCGACGAAGATCAAGCTGATGACCGACGGCATCCTGCTGAACGAGATCCACCGCGACCGGATGCTGCGCAAGTACGACACGATCATCATCGACGAGGCACACGAGCGCAGCCTCAACATCGACTTCCTGCTCGGGTACCTCAAGCAGCTCCTCCCCCAGCGCCCCGACCTCAAGGTCATCATCACGTCCGCGACGATCGATCCGGAGAGCTTCTCGAAGCACTTCGACGGAGCGCCCATCGTCGAGGTCTCCGGCCGCACCTACCCGGTCGAGATCCGCTACCGGCCGCTCGTGGCCGACGAGCCCACGGACGACGATGAGGACGCTCCCGAGTCCGAGGCCGCCGACCGCGACTACCTCGAAGGCATCAACGCCGCCCTCGACGAGCTGGCGCGCGAGTCGATGGGCGACGTCCTCGTCTTCCTGTCCGGTGAGACGGAGATCCGCGACGCCGCCGACGCCATCCGCGGGCGCAACCTGCCCGGCACCGAGGTGCTGCCGCTCTACGGCCGCCTCTCCTCCGCCGACCAGCACCGCGTGTTCCAGCCGTCGACCGTGGCAGGCCTCCGCCGGCGCATCATCCTCGCGACGAACGTGGCCGAGACGAGCCTCACGGTGCCCGGCATCAAGTACGTCATCGACGCCGGAACCGCCCGCATCTCGCGCTACAGCGTGCGCTCCAAGGTGCAGCGGCTCCCCATCGAGGCGATCTCGCAGGCGTCGGCGAACCAGCGTTCGGGTCGCTCCGGCCGCACGAGCGACGGCATCGCGATCCGGCTCTACTCGGAAGACGACTTCGCGAAGCGCCCGGAGTTCACCGAACCGGAGATCCTCCGCACGAACCTCGCCGCGGTGATCCTCCAGATGATCTCCCTCGGCCTCGGCGACATCGCCGCCTTCCCCTTCCTCCAGCCACCGGACGCCCGCGGCATCAAGGACGGCGTCGACCTCCTCTCCGAACTCGGCGCGATCGAGACCCGCACCTTCGCCGACGGCTCACCTCGCGGCGGCGGTCCGCGCCTCACCCGGGTGGGGCGCGACCTCAGCCGCCTGCCGATCGATCCGCGGTTCGCGCGCATGGTCGTGGAGTCGAAGCGCCACGGCGTCTCCCGTGAGGTGCTCGCGATCGTCGCGGCGCTCACCATCCAGGACCCACGCGAACGACCGCTCGAGCACCGGCAGAAGGCGGACGAACTGCACCGCCGGTTCGTCGACCCCACGAGCGACTTCCTCGCCCTCCTGAACCTCTGGAACTACCTCGAGGAGAAACAGGACGAGCTGTCGTCGAGCGCGTTCCGTCGGCTCTGCAAGAACGAGTTCCTCAACTACCTCCGCGTCCGTGAGTGGCACGACGTCTACCGCCAGCTGCGCCAGCTCGCGAAGCCCCTCGGCCTGACGATCAACGAGCCGGCGGTGAACCCTGACGGCATCCACAAATCGCTCCTCGCGGGGCTCCTCTCCCACATCGGGCTGAAAGACCAGACCGTCGCTCCGGTCGTGAAGGGCCGGAACGCCCCACCGGCGACGAAGACCGCGAAGAAGGGCGACTACATCGGCGCCCGCCAGACGCGCTTCGTGCTCTTCCCGGGGTCAGCGCTCGCGAAGAAGCAGCCGAACGCCGTCATGAGCGCGGAGCTCGTGGAGACGAGTCGGCTGTTCGCCCGCACCAACGCCTCGATCGACCCGGCATGGGCGGAACAGATCGCCGGCGACCTCTGCAAGCGGTCGTACAGCGAACCGCACTGGGAGAAGAACCAGGGCTCCGCCGTCGCCTTCGAGAAGGTGACCCTCTTCGGCGTGCCGATCGTGCCGCGCCGCCGGGTGCAGTTCGGTCGCATCGACCAGGAGCAGGCCCGTGAACTGTTCCTGCGGCACGCGCTCGTCGACGGCGAGTGGACCCACGACATCGGTCGCGACAAGCTGTTCGACTTCCACCGCGCGAACCGACGGCTGCGCAAGGAGCTGAGCGAGCTCGAGGAGCGGACGCGACGCCGCGACATCCTCTTCGACGACGAGGCCGTCTTCGACTTCTACGACGCCCGCGTCCCCGCCGAGATCTCGACGACGCGGGGCTTCGAGTCCTGGTGGCGCAAGACGCGCGTCGACCAGCCCGAGTTGCTCACGATGCGCCAGGAGGACCTCCTCCCCGAGGACGCTCCGGCGGTGGATGAGGACCGCTTCCCCGCCGAGTGGGTGCAGGCCGACCAGCGGTTGAAGCTCAGCTATCGCTTCGAGCCCGGGAGCGACGACGACGGCGTGACGGTCATCGTCCCGCTCGCCCTGCTCGACCGGCTCTCGCCAGCCGGTTTCGACTGGCAGGTCCCCGGTCTCCGTCGGGACCTCATCACGGCGATGATCAAGGCGCTCCCGAAGGCCCTGCGTCGGAACATCGTGCCTGCGGCCGACTGGGCGGCGAAGCTGCTCGCCGAGCTCCCCGCCGATGTCCCGGCCGTCGCCCCCGGCAGTCCCGCCGCCGAGGACTCGTTCGCCACCCGTCTCGCGAACGCGATCAAGCGGCTCTCCTACATGGACATCTCGGCTTCGGACTTCGAGATGGAACGCGTCCCCGAGCACCTGCTCGTGACCTTCCGGGTCATCGACGAGCGCGGCCGGACGCTCGCCAGCGGCAAGGATCTCGTCGAGCTGCAGCAGCGCCTCAAGCAGCGCACCCGGGCGAGCGTCGCGAAGGTCGCGGCCGCCAGAGTGCCCAACGCCATCGAGCGCTCCGGGTTCACCCGGTGGGACTTCGACGACCTCCCCCGCTTCATCGACATCCGCCAGGAGGACGGCGTGATCCGCGGCTACCCCGCGATCGTCGACGACGGCACGAGCGTGTCGATCCGGATCATGAGCACGGAGGCCGACCAGGCCCGCGCCATGCCCGCGGGAGTGCGCCGCCTCCTCCTGCTCGCGATCCCGTCCCCGACGGCGTACGTGCAGCAGCACCTCAAGGCGAACGAGAAACTCGCGCTCGCGACAAGCCCCTACCGGTCGACCCCCGCGTTGTTCGAGGACTGCCTCGCCGCTTGCATCGACGACGTCCTGTTCCGCGTGGTGCCCGACGGACAGGTGTTCTCCCGGCTGCAGTACGAGACGCTTCGCGACCGCGTGTCCGCCTCGGTCATGGACCGCATGTTCCAGACGGTCGCCATCGTCGCCCGCATCCTGCAGGCCGCGCGCGACACGGAGAAGGCCATGAAGGCGGCGACGAGCATGACGCTGCTCGCGGCGCTCACCGACATGCGGGGCCAGCTCGACGGACTGGTCTTCCCGGGCTTCGTCTCCCGGACGGGCTCAGCACGACTCGAGCATCTGCCCCGCTACCTCGCCGGCATCCGTTACCGCGCCGAGCGACTGACGGACAACCCGAACCGCGACCGGGTGTGGATGACGGAGGCGCAGACGGCGTCGGCGCGGTTCGAGGCCGCCGGCGGCACGATCCCACTGCCCGCCGAGGCTCCGGAGCACCTCGTGAAGGCCCGGTGGATGCTCGAGGAGCTCCGGATCAGCCTGTTCGCCCAGCAGCTGGGCACGGCCGAGTCGGTGTCGTTGCAGCGCCTGCAGAAGGTCCTCGCGGGCTAGCCGTGCCCGGTCACTGAGCCTGTCGAAGCGCCCGGTCCCTGAGCCTGTCGAAGGGCCCCGGTCCCTGAGCCTGTCGAAGGGCCCCGCCCTCGGACCCCGGTCCCTGAGCCTGTCGAAGGGCGCATCTCGACAGGCTCGACAACCTGGGTCAGCGATTCAGGCCTCAGGTCCCGTCGCGACCGGACGCTCCGGGTGGTTCGCCCACTCGCTCCACGACCCGGGGTACAGCACCGGCTCGAACCCGGCCAGCGTGAGTGCGACCGCGTTGTGCGCCGCGGTCACCCCGCTGCCGCAGTAGGTCGCGACCGTCGCGTCCTCAGGCACGCCAGCGGCGAGGAACTGCTCGCGGAGGGTCTCGGGTGACAGGAAGCGGCCGTCGGCGCCGACGTTGGCGGTCGTCGGCGTGCTGAGCGCGCCAGGGATGTGGCCGGCCCGAGGGTCGATCGGTTCGACCTCACCCCGGTACCGTTCGCCGGCGCGCGCGTCGAGCAGGACGCGTCCCTCGCCTGCCCACGTCGCGGCCGTGTCGATGTCGATGCTCGGCAGGACACCCGCCGTCAGCGTGACCGTCCCGGGTTCCGGGACGACCTCGCCGCGCTCCACGGGCAGTCCGGCGTCCGACCACGCCCGGAACGCGCCGTCGAGGATGCGGACGTCCGCGATGCCGGCGCCCCGCAGCACCCACCAGGCTCGTGACGCCGACAGGCTCTTGAGGTCGTCGTAGACCACGACGACGTCGCCGTCGTCGACGCCCCACGCTCGCGCGGACGCCTGGAGCGCCTCGCGATCCGGTAGGGGGTGACGACCTCGGACGGCCGGTTCTCCGGTCGGCACGTGGTCGGCCAGCTCGTGGTCGAGATCGACGTACACCGCGCCGGGCAGGTGCCCCTCGAGGTAGGCGGGCCGTCCGTCCGGTGCGTCGAGTCGCCACCGCACGTCGAGGATGCGCACCGGCGTCTCGGAGGCGATCAGGGCGGCGAGGTCGTCCGGGGCGATGAGGATGGGCATGCGTCCAGCGTACGCATGCGCGGTCGACGAGACCCCCGCCCGACCGCTCGGTCACCGTCACACCGGGTAACAGAGTTGCAGCGATCGCCGGATGAGCGAAACGTAGCCTGTGCAGCGTTCGCCGAATCGGGCGTTGCAGTCGTCGTCCACAGCCGTTCGAAGGATCCACCGTGAGCTCAGTCCACCCGGCAGCCGCCTCCGTGACCGCCTTGCCGTCCCCCGTCGACGGTGGCGAGGTCGCCCCCGGTTTCGCCTCCCTGTCCCCCGACGACTTCAAGGCGGCGTTCCGTCAGCACCCGGCCGGTGTCTCGGTCATCACCGCCGACGACGGCTCCGGCCCGGTCGGACTCACCGCCACCTCCGTCTTCTCCGTGAGTGCGGAACCACCGCTCCTCGTCTTCTCGGTGTCGTCGCTGTCCTCCAGCGCACCGACGATCACCGCGTCCGACACCGTCGTCGTCCACCTCTTGGGATCCGAGCAGCTGCACATCGCGAAGCTCTGCGCGACGAGCGGCATCAATCGTTTCGCCGACACCTCCATCTGGGACCGCCTGCCGACGGGCGAGCCGTACTTCACGGGCAACGGCGTCTGGATCCGCGGACGCATCGTGAACCGCATGGAGGCCGGGACCTCAACGGTCATCGCGGTGCACGCGCTGGAGTCGAGCGTCTCACAGCCGCAAGCTCCGACGGAGCCGGTCCGGGCCGAGCCTGCCGCCGAGGCGCCCGCTCCCGCCGCCCCGACGTTCAGCCCCAGCTTCGACGGTGCACCGCTCGTCTACCACAACCGCACCTGGCATCGTCTCGACGCGAACTCGCAGATCGACGACTGAGCGCTCGGCTGCTGGACATCTGTGCACTCCAACCCGCCGTCGGTCCACCGATCTCCGGATAGCGTGGTGACATCACCATCGTCGAGAGGACCCTCATGGCTGGATCGAAAGCCCGCACCGCCGCACGTCTGCTGCTCGGAGGCGCGCTCATGTTCGCCGGCATCAGCCACCTGACCTTCGCTCGGAAGGACTTCCAGGCGCAGGTACCGGAATGGGTCCCGATCGACGAGGACACCACCGTGCTCGCCTCGGGCGTCGTCGAGATCGCGCTGGGTGCGGCACTCGCCTCAGGCGTCAAGCGGACGGCCGTCGGCAACCTCGCTGCGGCGTTCTTCACTGCGATCTTCCCAGGCAACCTCTCCCAGTGGCTCAACCGCCGCGACGCCTTCGGTCTCGACACCGACAGCCGCCGGTTCACCCGCCTCTTCTTCCAGCCCGTGCTCATCGCCTGGGCCCTCTGGTCCACCCGTCGCTGACCACCCGCCGTCGCTGAGTCGCCCGAATCTGCACGTTTCCTCGTCGAAATTGGACATCCTCGGGCGAGTCAGCGGCGCACGGCCGATCGCCAGGTAGGGTCGAGGACACCAGAACCACCGGGAGAACGATGCTGACGACCGAAGCGACCATGGACGAGCTGCTCGTCGCCGAACCCGTCGAGGCTCCGAGCGCTGGACGCAACGGTGTCGTGAGTCTCGTCTCACTCGTCGTCATCCTCACGATCGTGATCACCGCGATCGCGGTGCTCTTCCTCCCGGTCGTCCAGGGCGCGACGGCGTTCTTCTACTTCTTCCTGGTCGGCTTCGGTGGCATCAGCACCGCCTTGGGCGGCTGAGCGGCTCAGTCCTGCAGAGGTGAGATCTCCACGCTTCCTGATGCGAACGGGAACGGGAACATCACGTCGATCTGGCCTCCATTCCAACTGGTCACGTCGAGTTGAGCGAACCAGACCTGCGCGACGAGGATGCTCACGAGCGCAACGCCGCAGACGATCCAGCGGGCACGGGAGATGAATCGCAGGGCCTGGGCCTGAGCTGACGCTCGGCGGAGGATGACACTCAGCACCCCGATGATGGTGCCGCCGATGATGCCGTAGACGATCGGGCTCGGCAGCAGGGAAACGGTCAAGCACGTGGGTGCGGTGTCCGTCGGTCCGCCGTCGGCATCGATGAATCCACCGCTGCCGTCGAACCCGCCGGGACAGATACCCTCCGTCGCGTGCGTCAGCGCGGTGTAGACCAATGACGCCAAGACGGCCCAGATCAGTAGCGCGCGAATCGCTCGGATGACCTCTGCACCAGGCAGCTCCGGTCCGATGGCCTCGCGGTGTTGTTCGAGTGTCGCGCTCACGGTGGTCTCCCCCAAGATCGATCGTGCGTCCCTCCACGCTAACCGCTGAGGTCGCTCAACGCACGAGGGCCGGATGGAATCGATGATTCCATCCGGCCCTCGTGCGTTCAGCGCAGTTGCGCGGTGACTAGAAGTCCCAGTCCTCGTCTTCCGTGACCACGGCCTTGCCGATCACGTAGGAGGAGCCGGAACCCGAGAAGAAGTCGTGGTTCTCGTCGGCGTTCGGGGAGAGCGCCGACAGGATCGCCGGGTTCACGTCCGTGACCGTCTTCGGGAACATGGCCTCGTAGCCGAGGTTCATGAGCGCCTTGTTGGCGTTGTAATGCAGGAACTTCTTGACGTCCTCGGTCAGGCCGACCTCGTCGTAGAGGTCCTGCGTGTACTGCACCTCGTTGTCGTAGAGCTCGTAGAGCAGCGAGAACGTGTAGTCTTTGACGTCGTCGCGCTCAGCCTGCGTCAGCTTCTCGAGGCCCTTCTGGAACTTGTAGCCGATGTAGTACCCGTGCACGGCCTCGTCGCGGATGATCAGGCGGATCATGTCGGCCGTGTTGGTGAGCTTCGCGCGGCTCGACCAGTGCATCGGGAGGTAGAAGCCGGAGTAGAAGAGGAACGACTCGAGGAGGGTCGAGGCGGCCTTCCGCTTCAGCGGGTCGTCACCGTGGTAGCGGTCGAGGACGATGGACGCCTTCTTCTGCAGGTTCGGGTTCTCGACCGACCAGCGGAACGCCTCGTCGATCTCCTTCGTGCTGCTGAGCGTGGAGAAGATCGAGGAGTAGCTCTTCGCGTGCACCGACTCCATGAACGCGATGTTCGTGTAGACGGCCTCCTCATGCGGGGTGATCGCATCGGGGATGAGGGCGACGGCGCCGACGGTGCCCTGGATCGTGTCGAGGAGCGTGAGGCCCGTGAACACGCGCATGGTGAGCTGCTGCTCCTGCGGCGTCAGGGTGTTCCACGACTGGACGTCGTTCGACAGCGGGATCTTCTCGGGCAGCCAGAAGTTGTTGACGAGGCGGTTCCAGACCTCGACGTCCTTCTCGTCCTCGATCTTGTTCCAGTTGATCGCCTGGACGCGGTCGACCAGCTTGAGCTTCTCTGACATGAATTGGTGTCCTCTATCGGGAAGTGGGGTTGGCCCTTCGACAGGCTCAGGGACCGAGGTGATGCGGGTGGCCCGCCGACAGGCTCAGGGACCGTCCGGTCCCTGAGCCTGTCGAAGGGGTTAGAGCATGCAGCTGACGCAGCCGTCGACTTCCGTGCCCTCAAGCGCGAGCTGGCGGAGACGGATGTAGTAGATGGTCTTGATGCCCTTCTTCCATGCGTAAATCTGCGCCTTGTTGATGTCGCGCGTGGTGGCGGTGTCCTTGAAGAACAGCGTCAACGACAGCCCCTGGTCGACGTGCTGCGTCGCCGCGGCGTACGTGTCGATGATCTTCTCGGCACCGATCTCGTAGGCGTCCTCGTAGTACTCCAGGTTGTCGTTCGTCATGAACGGAGCCGGGTAGTACACGCGACCGAGCTTGCCTTCCTTGCGGATCTCGATCTTCGACGCGATCGGGTGGATCGACGACGTGGAGTTGTTGATGTAGGAGATCGAACCGGTCGGCGGGACGGCCTGGAGGTTCTGGTTGTAGATGCCGTACTCCTGGATGGACGCCTTGAGAGCCGTCCAGTCCGCCTGCGTCGGGATCTGCACGCCGGCCTGCTCGAAGAGCTCGCGGCCGCGAGCCGTCTCGGGCTCCCAGACCTGGTCGATGTACTTGTCGAAGAACACACCCGACGCGTACTGCGAGTCGGCGAAACCGTCGAAGGTCTCCCCGCGCTCCTTGGCGATGAGGTTCGAGGCGCGCAGCGCGTGGAACACCACCGTGTAGAAGTAGATGTTCGTGAAGTCGATGCCCTCAGGGCTGCCGTAGTGCACGCGCTCGCGGGCGAGGTAGCCGTGGAGGTTCATCTGGCCGAGGCCGATGGCGTGCGACTTGTCGTTGCCGTCCTCGATCGAACGCACCGAGGAGATGTGGCTCTGGTCGGACACGGAGGTGAGGCCGCGGATGGCGGTCTCGACCGTGCGACCGAAGTCGGGCGAGTCCATCGTGAGCGCGATGTTCAGCGAGCCGAGGTTGCAGGAGATGTCCTTGCCGATCTCCTTGTACGAGAGGTCCTCGTTGTAGGTGGTCGGCGTGTTGACCTGGAGGATCTCCGAGCAGAGGTTCGACATGTTGATGCGGCCCTTGATGGGGTTCGCCTTGTTCACCGTGTCTTCGAACACGATGTACGGGTAGCCGGACTCGAACTGGATCTCCGCGATGGTCTGGAAGAATTCGCGGGCGTTGATCTTCGTCTTCTTGATGCGGGAGTCGTCGACCATCTCGTGGTACTTCTCGCTCACCGAGATGTCGCCGAACGGCACACCGTAGACGCGCTCGACGTCGTACGGGGAGAACAGGTACATGTCCTCGCCCTTCTTCGCGAGGTCGAAGGTGATGTCGGGGACGACGACGCCGAGGGACAGCGTCTTGATCCGGATCTTCTCGTCGGCGTTCTCACGCTTGGTGTCGAGGAAGCGGAGGATGTCGGGGTGGTGCGCGTTGAGGTACACGGCTCCGGCGCCCTGGCGGGCACCGAGCTGGTTCGCGTAGCTGAAGGAGTCCTCGAGGAGCTTCATCACGGGGATGATGCCGCTCGACTGGTTCTCGATCTGCTTGATCGGCGCACCGGACTCGCGGATGTTCGACAGCGAGAGCGCCACACCGCCGCCACGCTTCGAGAGCTGGAGCGCGGAGTTGATGCCACGGGCGATCGACTCCATGTTGTCCTCGATGCGCAGGAGGAAGCAGGAGACGAGCTCGCCGCGCTGGGCCTTGCCCGAGTTGAGGAAGGTGGGCGTCGCCGGCTGGAACCGACCCGCGATGATCTCCTCGACGAGCGCGACCGCGAGCTGCTGGTCGCCGTCGGCGAGGCCGAGGGCGGTCATGACGACGCGGTCCTCGAAGCGCTCGAGGTAGCGCTTGCCGTCGAAGGTCTTCAGCGTGTACGAGGTGTAGTACTTGAACGCGCCGAGGAAGGTCTGGAAGCGGAACTTCTTCGAGTAGGCCAGGTCGTTGAGCTCCTGGATGAAGTCGAACGAGTACTTGTCGAGCACTGCCTGCTCGTAGTACTCCTTCTCGACGAGGTAGTCGAGCCGTTCCTTCAGCGAGTGGAAGAACACGGTGTTCTGGTTGACGTGCTGGAGGAAGTACTCCCGCGCGGCCTCACGGTCCTTGTCGAACTGGATCTCGCCGTTCGGGCCGTAGAGGTTGAGCATCGCGTTGAGCGAGTGGTAGTCCATCTGGCTCGTCGACGGTGCGTCGATCACTGAAACTGGCGCTGCTGCCAAAATGATTCCAATCCATTGTGGACGGTGGTGACATCGTCCTGGGTTCCGAAGAGTTCGAAGCGGTACAGGTGCGGGACCTTGCATTTGCTGGCGATCACGTCGCCGGCGAGCCCGTAGGCCTCGCCGAAGTTCGTGTTGCCGGCGGCGATGACCCCGCGGATCAGGGAGCGGTTGGCCTCCACGTTGAGGAACCGGATCACCTGTTTGGGCACCGCTCCGTCGCCGTTGCCCCCGCCATAGGTGGGGGTCACGAGGACGTAGGGTGCCGTTGCGTGCACGGCTTCGTCTTTCGCATACAGCGGGATCTGCAACGAGGGCAGGTCGAGCTTCTGCATGAAGCGATGCGTGTTGCCGGAAATGCTGGAGAAGTAGATCAGCCGTGGTTGCACGGGAGGCCTCCTCGTCGCCGTCCGGACGGGCGGATGGTGCGGTGCTGCTGGAGCCGGCTCATGATGACGCCTGCGACCGTGGGCTCAAGCCAGACGTGCGGCGAGCTCTTCGATCTTGTCGGGACGGAAGCCCGACCAGTGGTCTTCCTCGGTGATGACGACCGGTGCCTGCAGGTAGCCGAGGGCCTTGACCTGCTCGAGCGCGTTCTCGTCGACCGAGAGGTCGAGGATGTTGTACTCGATGCCCTTGTTGTCGAGTGCGCGGTACGTCGCGGTGCACTGCACGCAACTGGGCTTCGTGTAGACCGTGATTGCCATAGCTCTTCGTGCCTTCCCCTCAAAATCTGGTGATTCCCGCGGCGTCCTGCGCCGGGGTTCCAATACTACATATAGTTGGCGACCTTCAGGCCAACCCCAAGGGCTAGTAGTTACAGCCCTGTAGTTTTCCACCGGGTTCTCCACCGTTTCGGGCGAGTTATCCACCGGTTCTCCACTGGGTACAACGCTCGTGGGCGACACGAAAATCCCGGATTGACGGCCTTTTCTCCCCCGTCTGAGGGATATCTATCCACAGGCGAGATTCTCCTCCGCACCTCCGACATCAGTTGTCGGCTTGGGCGTGTCGCGGGCGTGTCGCGCGTGTCGGAACCGGTCCCTAGACTGGTGTCCTTGTGAGCAGCTACCGTGACCTTCTTCGTACCCCAGGCGTCGCCCGGATCATCGCGGCGCAGCTCACCGCACGCTTCCCGTTCGGGATGCTCTCCCTGGCCTTCCTCCTCCACATCGAGCAGGTCACCGGCTCCTACGGGGCCGCCGGGCTCGTCCTCGCCGCGACGAGCATCGGGCAGGCGATCGCCGGGCCCCTCACGAGTCGATGGATGGGCGTCTGGGGCATCCGCAAGGTACTCCTCCTCACCCTCGCGGTGTGTGCCGTCTCCGTCACGACCATCGCCCTCGTCACCATGACCGTCCCCGCCTACATGGCGGTCGGATTCGTCGCCGGGCTGAGCACCCCGCCCGTCCAGCCCGCGGTCCGCACCATCTACCCGAAGCTCGTCACCTCCCAGCAGCTCACCCCGCTGTTCTCCCTCGACGCCTCGGCCCAGGAGATCATCTGGGTGCTCGGGCCCGTCGTGACCACCTTCGTGTCCACCCAGGTCGGCACCGTCTGGGGCATCGCGCTCGCGGCGGCGATCATGGTCGTCGGCTGCCTGTGGTTCATCTCCTCACCGGAGGTCGGGCGCGTCCGCATCCCGCGGAGCCGTCGCAAACTCGGGCAGGTGCTCAAGCGCCCGCCGGTCCTCCTCGCCACCGTGGTCGGCTTCCTCCTCATCGGCGCCTGTTCGGCCGTCGAGGCGGGCGTCGTCGCGACCTTCGGGCACGACGGCCTCGAGGCGGGCATCGTGCTCGCGATCTTCTCGGTCGGCTCACTGGCCGGCGGCCTCGCCCTCGGACACACCCCGATCGGCCCCTACGCGCTGGCGCGCCGCATCTTCATCGTCTTCGCCGGACTCGCCGTCGCGAGCCTCTTCCTCAACGCCTGGTGGCTCTCGGTCACCCTCTTCATCGCGGGCATCGGCATCGCTCCGGCCCTCGCCGTGCTGTTCGCCATCGTCTCAGCGAGCGTGAAGTTCAGCGACACCGCCGAGGCCTACGGCTGGGTCGGCACCGGTCAGCTCATCGGTGCCGCGATGGGGTCGGCGGCGGCCGGCTTCCTCATCGACGGCTCCGGAGCGGTCGGCGCGTTCTGGGTCGCCGGTGCGTTCGCGCTGTTCGGTTTCGTGATCCCGTGGATCGGTCACCGCTGGCACCCCGACCTCCGCGGCCGCGATGCGAGCCCGATCCCCGACACCGAGCCGATCAACACCCACCCGTCCTGAGCTGTCTCGCCTCAGTCGGCGGCGCGCAGCGGCGCGAGGGCCCCGTCGAGTGCGGCCAGTTCGCCCAGCATCATCGGCAACATGGTCGTCTGGCGGTCGTTTGGCGTGAACACGCCGTCTACGATCTGCCGTGAGACGTAGGGGATCTCCACGTTCGCACCCGTACTGACGAGGCCGAGTGCCTGCAGGACAGGTCGAAGCGCGACGACGCCGCGCGTTCCGCCCGACAGCCCGCCGTAGCTGACGATCCCGACCGGCTTCCGCGCCCACTCGTGCATGAGGTAGTCGAGCGCGTTCTTGAGGGCGGGTGCGTAGCTGTAGTTGTACTCGGGCGTCACGAACACGAAGGCGTCCGTCCGGTCGACCCGCTCGCTCCAGGAGATCGTGTGCGGGTGGACGTAGGCGCGCTTCCGCGGGTGCGCCGGCTCGTCCATGAACGGCAACGCCAGCTCCCGGAGATCGACCGCGTCCACGGTGAACCGTTCGTCCGCCTCGGCCACGCCGGTGACCCAATCGGCGACGGCACCGCCCACCCGTTCGGGACGGACGCTCCCGGTGACGATCATGAGTTGCGGCATGGGCTCCCTTTCGACGGTGACGGTGGCCCTGTCGAGGATACTGGTGCCATGGCAGACACCACCCCGACCGTCCTCCTCAACGACGGGCACACGATCCCCCAGCTCGGCTTCGGCGTGTACAAGGTCCCGGACCTCGACAGCCCCGACATCGTGCGGACGGCGCTCGAGGTCGGGTACCGCCACATCGACACCGCCTCGCTGTACGGCAACGAGCGCGGCACCGGCGTCGCGATCCGCGAGTCGGGCATCCCCCGCGACGAACTCTTCGTCACGACGAAGGTCTGGAACACCGATCAGGGGTACGAGGAGACGCTGCGCGCGTTCGACACGAGCCTGGACCTCCTCGGCCTCGACCACGTCGACCTGTACCTCATCCACTGGCCGGCACCGGGGCAGGACCGGTACCGCCAGACCTGGCGCGCGCTGGAGCGGTTGCGGACCGAAGGACGTACGCGTTCCATCGGCGTCTCCAACTTCCACCGCAGCCACCTCGAGCGGCTCCTGGAGTCGGCGGAGGTCACCCCGGCCGTCAACCAGATCGAACTCCACCCGTTCCTCCCCCAGCGGGAGTTGCGCGCCGTCAACGCGGCACACGGCATCGCGACGGAGGCCTGGTCGCCGCTCGCGCGCGGCCGCTTCTTCACGCCCGCCGCAGACGGGTCCGACGTCACCTCCGATCTCGGAGCCATCGCGCAGAAGCACGGACGCACGGTCGCGCAGGTGGTGCTGCGCTGGCACCTGCAGCTCGGCAACATCGTCATCCCCAAGTCGGCCACGCCGGCGCGGATCGCGGAGAACTTCGCGGTGTTCGACTTCAGCCTCGACGCCGACGACCTGGCCGCCATCTCGGCGCTCGAGAACGGCGAGCGCACCGGCACCGACCCGGACCGGCTCGACTGACGCGAGACCGTAGGCTGAACGCATGACCGAGCCCGTCGTCGACACCGCTTCCAGCCTCGCCGCCCGCACGATCACGCCCGTGGAACTCCCGCGTCACCGCTGGGGTCGTCACGATGCTCCGGCTCGGGCGCTCGTGGTCCACGGACTCGGCAGCAACGGTCCGAGTACCTGGCGCATCTGCGCAGCCCTGGCCGACCGCGGTTGGCTCGTGGAGGCGGTCGACCTCCGCGGCCACGGCGTCGCCCCGCGTGCGCTCGACTACCGGGTCGAGGCCTATGCCGCCGATCTGCTGGCCACCAGGCCGGCACCGGCGCCCGGCGTCGGGCACGCCGCGTGGGACCTCGTCGTCGGACACTCGCTCGGAGGCGCCGCCACGGCGGTCGCCGCCGCAGCCGATCCGCGATGGGCGGCGGCGGTCGTGCTGCTCGACCCCGCCATCGCGCTCGACGACCACGACGCCGAGATCATCCGGGCCAGCCAGGAGGCCGCCTTCGCCGACAACACGATCGCATCCGTCCGCGCGAAGAACCCCGAGTGGCACCCGCTGGACGTGGAGATCAAGGTCCAGGCCGTGTCCGAGGCGAGCCGATGGGCGATCGAGCAGACGAGCGAGCAGAACCATCCGTGGGACGTCCGCCCCGCGGCGGCCGCTCTGCGCAACCCGACCTTCGTGATCGCCTCCGACCCGGAGGTGTACAGCCTCTTCCGCGGCGCGCTCGCCGCCGAGGTCCTCGCCAATCGCCAGGTCAGCCTGACGATCGTCCAAGGGGCCGGTCACAACGTGCACCGGGACCGCCCGGCGGAGACCACGAAGGCCATCGGCGATTGGGCCGAGCTGCAACTCGAGCAGCGGTCGCGTCGCGAGACCTGATCGTGACCCGCTTCCCAGGGTCCCTGCACCTCCGCGGT